>PLZA01000036.1 GCA_003153505.1 Candidatus Dormiibacterota bacterium | reverse complement strand
CCGGCAGGCGCGAACGATTGACGGGTGATCCCTCCATTGCCGTAAAACGCAGAAACGGCAAACACCAAATCGCTGAGTGACGTGAGCGCAGAACGCGTGCTGACAGACACGTTGGTCCCACCCGAGATGTTCGCCATCCCGCCCGTTGCAGAGGCCACGGCGTCAACCGGAATCGCAGCACTTTGGCCGACGATTTCCACCACTTCCAGAACGCCGGAGCCGGTGCCACCGGGCTCGTTGGCCGTGACAGTGTCACTGGTCGCTGCGCCCGGAAGTCCGATATATACATCGCCGATCTCAGTGTCACCATGCGAAATAACGCTGGACTGACTTGCGAGTTGATCGAAGCCGGTCGCTAGCGTGTCAGTGATCGAAAAAGCTCCGTCTCGGGTGTTGGCGCCCCCTCCAAACGTGGCGAAGACAAGAAAGGCGTCGCCGGCATTCCTGCGCGTTAGCGTCACGGCGAGAGTGGGGGCGTTTCGGGCAGCCGACACGATTTGCACTATCTGAGGTGGCCCCGACGGGGTCGGTGTCGGGGTCGGGGTCGGGGTTGGCGTTGGGGTCGGGGTCGGTGTCGGTGTCGGTGTCGGTGTCGGTGTTGGTGTTGGTGACGGTGACGGTGACGGTGTCGGCGTCCCGCCATTCGACGGGGGCACCGGCAATGCTGCGCCCAATGACGAGACTACTGCGGGCATCAAGCAATTGTTGTATGTGTTGGGACAAGCGTACATATCCGGCAATTCGACGGAGCTTGCAACCCCCTGCCCCGCGGTTTGGATGACGCCGGCAAGGGCCCCGACTAACGAAATGACGGCAGTCTGGTAGCTGATCGGCGGACCCGTGCCGCTGATGGCAGCGTACATCGTCTGATAGTTGCCGGTCCCGGTCTGATAGCTCTGACGCAAGCTGTTGTTTTCCAGCGAGAGCCCTGAGAGACGTGCGGCGCTCATCGCCCTTTCGGTAAACGCCATATCGACGCTGGATGTCCCGTTCGAGTTGATGACCTGATAAGGATTAACGGTGTAGTCGACGGTGGTGTGCGGCCAGTAGCTGCCTATCGCGCCCCCCGCGCATCCAGAGGTGACGGGTCCAATATCACAGAGCTGATTCTGCTCGTCGACACTCGTGCTGTATCCAGCAGCCAGCAACACGGCAACGTCCGGCGCGCTGGACGTGTCACGAATCATCGGCTCAGCAGAGAAGGTCATGTTGGGCGTCATGGTCACCTCAGCGATCTCTGGCGCTGGGTCGTACTTTGCCCCCAACTCG
This sequence comes from Candidatus Dormiibacterota bacterium, assembly GCA_003153505.1. Lineage (GTDB taxonomy): Bacteria > Chloroflexota > Dormibacteria > Aeolococcales > Aeolococcaceae > Palsa-851. The sequence goes on along the minus strand of PLZA01000036.1, from coordinate 17,060 downwards.
GCGACGAAAGAGTACCAGGCCTTCTGGAACGCGGCCGTCCAGAAACGCGGGATACAGGCCTGCTGAGTCGTGGTTTGTGGGTTGATCAGCTCAACGCAACTGCCGCCGAGGTTCTCCGCCCAGGCGGGCGTCTGCGCTCCAGCGGTTACTCGCAGCTTGAGGACCTCTTGAGAGGTCGGATTGGCGGCGTTCCAGGCGTCAACATCAGCGATCGCGGCATCGATCGGGTTGTTGCTTGTGATCGGCCCACCTGGTGTGGGCTGCAGCTGGTTCCATCCAACCGACCCAGACGCGGCACTGGATACGACGTATCCGGCCAGGCTCGGCCGATAACCCGCTGGGATGGTGGCGCCGTCGCGGTTCAATAGCCCGTGGATGGCCGGCTTGAAGCCTTGAGCCGCGGCACCAGAGAGCGTGAAACCGGCGAGGAGGAGTGCTGCCATAGAAAGGCAGATCGCGACTTTCTTCATGGCCGGTTCCCCTCCATCTAACGCAATCGGGCGCCAGTGTAACGATTGTTCAGCACGGCTGTGTCCAGCTTGCTGACTGCGCGAATCGTATGGCGCGTTGGGTACGATCCGGCACCGCCCGCAGTGCACGCGGCAATCGCTCATCGCAATCGCTAAGGTTGTCAAGGCAACGCGGCGACACGAGGTCCGGTACTCGAAACGGCACGCCCGGTTGGGTACGCTGCTCAGCAGCGTGATCGGCTGTCCGGCGTCCGCGGGAGGCGGCCGCTGACGTGTGGCAGACGATCTTCGAGGCCGGCACGGCTCTCGGCGCCATCGGCGCTGCTGTCGTCGCTGCGGTCGCGCTCCTTTACTTCAGGCGCCAGGCCGATGCGATGGCGAAATCCCTCACGGCGACGCGCGAGCAGATGACCGCTCAGCAAGAGCATTGGGAGGCCGATCGGCGCCGTGTGCAGCGCCGCGAACACGACGCGGTGCGACCGGCACTGACCTTTCGGCTGCGAGCCCGATTCCTCCGTTCCCATGACATCGAGGCGTTCATCGACTTCCGAGATGGCGAGGCGGTTCGGTATGTGACCGTCTCTCTGAGAGTCGAGGGCCGGGAACTGATGGGCGCCTGCGTCCCTGATCTATGGCCGGTGATTCACGTTGGCAGTCATGCGAGTTTCAGTGTTCGAGCATCGGACCTATCACCCGGCGACCGGCCGGTCCTCTATCTGACGTACCTCGACGACCTCGGCGGGTCGGTTAAATGGCATCAGCCTCTGGTCGTCACCCAAACCGGCACGCTCCTCGGCCTCGAGCCAGACGGTGAACTGGCGCCGATCACGACTGATGATCTTCCATAACCGTCCGGGCGAAGGGGCCGGGAGTCCGACGTCGGTCAGGACCGCGACGAGGACCTACTCAGACGGACTCCGCGCCTTGGGGGTCCCCAGACGGTCGGCTCGTTCTTCTTGGGCATCGCAATTCGAGAGCCATGGGGTTATGGTGAGGTCACCCTCTCCTCATCGATCTCGCCCGGGCGCGGGCTCCCGTGAGTAAAGGCCCAATACGCCCCCCTTTTTTTCGAGGTCGCGACAAAAGGCCGCGGGCTCCTCTGCCTTAGGCACCCAACTGTGAGCCCGCGGAGACGGCCGCGATCTATGTGTGCGCGGAGTCGCACCAAGCTTTCACAGGCTGCTTGTCGTCACTTGTCGCTGACGTCATTGCCACCTAATCCCTGAAGCGCCTCGTCAAGACGTAGGGCGAGGTCTGCGCTTCGCTGAGCTCTGCCCGAGTGCGCGGGCGTCGCGCTCACCCTCTCCTCCTGCTGGTCAAGATCCGCAGAAGGGCTGACGACGCTCGTCCGCCATACCCACCGCGCGAGCCCCACCACCACTGCAACCGCGCCGACCACCACCGTGATGAGTACCAGCGGACTCACTCCATCAATCCATGCATAGACCCACCACACGTCAAGCACGGTCTTCAAGGGCATCGCGGTGGACAGGTCGGTGAACTGGAAACTGGAGGGGTAGGCGGCTGACCCGTTCAGAAGTCCCGCCGCAGCCTGACCGTGTCGCCAGATGCCCGAGTACTGCACAGTCCACCATTGCGCATCGGGTGCTGCGGCGCCTGCCTCTCGCAAAAGTTGCAGCTGGTGCTGGAAGTCGACGCTGATGTCGAGCAACTGAACCAGCACGCCAACCGCGGCTAGTCCGTAGATCGCTCCGCGTGCAATACGCGACAGATCCCCCCAGCGCTGCAGGAGCGGCAGCAGTGGAAGGATGAGGAACGGTGTCATCGGCACGAGGTAGCGCGGACCCCAGTCCCATCCCCCCCACCACGCGACATAGGCCCCGTAAAACACCACGTTGGCGACGACGATGGCGACAATTGTTACCGTCAGCGCGCGAAACCGCCGCCACAGCAAAGGCAAGCCCGCGAGCGCGGCGACGAGTATGGGTGAGTACAGGAAAACACTCCGACCTGGGCTGAAAAGCTCCCCGGCAATCCCGCTCAGTGGCGAGCCGAAGCCGTAGTAGTCGGATGCGAGGCTGTATCCGGCCTGCAAGGGATCGCCAAAGCGAACCCAGTTGTACCAGGCCACAAGGATGAGCGCAGCAGCCACCGGGCCGCCGAGCACCGCAAGTCGGCGAAGGGACGCCATGATGCCTTGGCGCGACCTGCTCGTCATGACATACGCAGCAATGAAGGGCAGGCAGACAAGGCTCGGTAACCTCAGGGCGACGGCTGCCCCGGCGGCGACACCACCAATAAGCAACCACCGCATCGAGTCGCGCCGAAGACCGCGAACCACCGCGAAGAGCATGAGCAGTAGCGCGGTGGTGGTGGGACCGACGTCGAATGCGTCATGCGCGTACGCCCATTCGATCGTTGTGAAACCGAATAGGAGAGCGAGTACAAGGGACGGCCCGATCTCCGCCCCCAACTCAGACGCGAGGAGGAACATCAGCATCACCGCGACTGCGGCCGCAAGACCGTCAAGTAAGGATGCCGCGAATTCCGCGTCGTGTTGCGCCGTTGCCGGACACGACGACGGGTTGGTGCAGCCGGCGATCCGCCCCACGAGCGCGGCGGGCAGAAGGAGGAGCGACTGTCCGATCTCATGGTCGGAGTAATGCTCACCGTTCGGCGCCACGACGTACGGAACCGTGACGAACGGCAGGTCCTGGGAGACGGTGAAGTCGGCCTTGCTCACCATCGACTGTGCCACAGCCAGCTCTGCGCGCATATCAACCGTCCCGAGATGGCCGGGCGCCGTCAGCATGTAGACGAGGGCTGTCGCAGCGAACAGCACAAGAGCGAGCTTCCGCCTTATCACGGGAGCGGCCTCAAGGCGGCTGGGATACGCGAGGCGAGCGTGGGATCGATGCGCACCGCAGCGGCGAACGCTGTCCTGGCGTCCCCGTCGCGGCCAAGAGTGTGCAACACGAATCCCAGATTGAGGTACGCCGTTGCATCCTCCGGGGAGACTTGGGTGACGCGTTGATACAGGCTCACCGCCTCGGTCGGATCAGAAGGAGTGAGCAGCAGCGCAAGGTTGTAGAGCGCGGGCGCGTAGTTTCCGTTGAACTGCAGGGCCGCGTCATAGTCCTGCACGGCGAGGCTAAGGTCGCCCTGCGTTGACTGGACCGTGCCCAGGTCGTAGTACGCAACCGTGTCCCGAGGTTCGTGCGCCAGCGCTTGCCGATAGTCCTCGATCGCATCGTCAAGGTGTCCCTGGCTCTGGGCGGTGAGTCCCGCGCTGACGTAGGCAGCTGCCTGTTCGGCATCCGGCTGTGAGGTGGTGAGATTAACGATGCCGGCGGCCGCCAGCGCCAAGACCGTCACGACAGCCAGCAATCCGATGGCATATCGGGTGTTTCGCGGCCTGCGCCAGCCGGAGGTCAGCCGCAAGGCTCCGACCAGTCCCGTCGCCTCTTCGGGTCCCACGGTCTCCCCCGTGACAGCGACGGTGCGCGTCGCGAGGCGGCGTGGCACCAGTATGAGCGCGAGAAGTGCGATCAAACCCAGCGCCAACAGCAGCGGATAGTAGGGGTAGGACACAAAGCGGAATACGATTGAGTGCCTTCCGGCCGTCACGCTGACGCCGACGAAAGAAGGTGCAACCATGATCGGTTGAACGCTCACACCATCGACGGTGACCTGCCAGCCGGGGTCGTAGGTGGTCTTGAGCAAGACGACCGCAGCGCGATTTGCGGTCACCTCACCGCTGAACATGCCGTCGTCGAGCGCTGCGGACTGTTCGGTGACCGTACCGGCCGGCTCTGACGGGGTGCCGGCGGCGGCGGCGAGGGTCGGGGCCGCGGCTTGCGCGCCGTTGAAGGCAACCGTCGGAAAGCGAAGCTCGCGCAGAGCGTCGGACTCGATGAAGCTGGCCGTCTGCGGGCCGATATCGTCGCGGTTCGCGACGATCGGTGGACCGACGGTGTCGACGACCTCGAGGTAACCGCTGGTGGCGACTTCCCACAGTGTGTGTCGGCCGCTTCGCGCAAGGAGATACGCCGGTACCGGTGGAGGATGATCCGACGGCAGGATCAGATACTTGATGTTGAAGAGGTCGTAGTCCGCGAGATTGCGCTCGTCGAAGTGGGCTTCCACGTCCGACGACAGCGATTCCGTATTGAGCCATGAGCCGACGGCGTCGACGTCCGCGTTCTCGAGTTCGAGGTAGACGGGTCTACTCCCGATCGTATAGTCGCGTCCCCAGTTAGCCTTGGTACCGGCGTATGCGCGTCCATCACCGGCGGCCTCGACCATGGCGATCAACACGTCGAGGTCGGCGCCATCGGTCCGATCTGCCTGCTCCTGCACGGACATCAGCTGTGCACCATTCGCGTTGTAGGCCGCAACCTGACTCCATGCAGGAAAAAGAAGCGCCACGCCGGCAACCGCGATGGCAGCCGCGGCCGCAGCCACGCGAACGCGCGGAACCACGCGCATGAAACCCGCGAGCAGCAGGCGAACCAGCCATATTGCCCCGATGCCGGCGAGCGCGAGACCTGCCAGCTGCACGCCGATGATGTAGCGGTGCAACGGCAAATCGCTGCTCCCGGGAAGAATCGTCAGCAGGGCACCGAGGGTGGGCCGACCGAAGTACAGCAGGAGGCTGACTGCCCAGGCCGCGAGGACCGCGCGCGCCCGGACGTCGCGGCGCACCCGCGAGATGCAGACCACAACGCCGACTCCCACGAGCAGGGTCACGATTGGGAACCGACCGCTGTCGTACAGCTGGCCGGTGACGAGCCAGCCGAGCACCTGTGGCGCCCCGTACGAGTCGAAGTAGAAGGTGCCCTGGTAGTACTCGAGGTTGCCTGACCACGCCGTCTGCGAGATCAGTGGGACCAGCACCCAGGAGGCCATGAGCAGCGCACCACCTCCCACGATCACGGCGCGCATGAGGCGCCGTCGCAACTGCGACGGAGCGACAAAAACCCATGCCACGAGAACCAGCAACGCCAGATAACCCGTGAGGAAATGGCACGCGATGGTGAGGGCAATCACCAGCGCTGCAAGGGCGTAGTGGCGGCCCTGGCTCACCGCTCGCCAGCCCAGCCCCCACGCCAGCGGGAGGAGGAACATGCCCCAGAGTTGCGTCCACAAGCCGAAGCCACTCCATGTGTAGCTGCTGTCCTGGTAGCCGTATCCAGCGACGCTGACAAGGAGCGGCGCGAGCAGGGCGGCAGTGGCGGCGATCCAGCGATCCCAGCCGAGCAGGCGGGCACCCGCGTACACGCTGAGCGGCCACAGCGAGAGCAGGAGATAGAGACTCCAGTAATAGACGTTCGCGGTCCCGAAGATCGTCGCGACAAGCGCTCCGATGACGTGAGGGAGGCTCTGGTAATGGAGGAACTGGGCCGAGCCCAGGCCGAGGTCAGGAAACCATCCTCCAAGCGGCAGCCTTCCCTCGTTGATATCGCGGAGCGCCACCTGCATCATCGCCATGTGCAGTGAGCCGTCATTCAGATTCGGCACCTGTGTGGTCGCGGCGCGCAGGACCACGAGGTTGAAGACGACAGCCCCGGCCACGAGACTCCCTGGTGCAAAACGACGCAAAACCGTTCCCGGGTGGCCCTCAGCCATGCGTGCTCGGGCAGAGATTCGGGCGGTCACGGCGTCGACAAATCCGTCGAACAATCCGGACGGTCAGGGGCGGGGGCTGGAAGCGGCTGGCTTGGGGGTGGCGAGCGTTCCCGGCGGAATCCGGCTGGCGAGCGAAGGGTCGAGCAACACCGCGGTGTGCAGATCCATGTCCCCCTCAGTGACGTCGCCCTGCGAGCGCAGCAGGAACCCGAGGTTGAGGTAGGCCGTGGCGTCCTTCGGTGCCAGGCCGATGACCTGGCGGTAGAGTTCCTCGGCCTCGAACGGCGATGGACCGGTGCGCAGTATCGCGAGATTGAAGAGCGCGGGAACGAAGGTGGGGTCAAGCTGGATGGTCGCGCGGTAGTTCACTTCCGACGCGGCGGGTTGCCCCATCAGTTCCTCGACCAAGCCAAGATCGTAGTACGCGTATTTGTTCTGCCCGTCATCGGCGATCGCGCCCTTGTAGTCGCTCGCGGCCTGTGTCAGATTGCCGGCGGCCTGAGCTGCAAGACCTGCGTTCAGATCGTTGGCGGCGATCTGTACGTTCGATTGGGGCGATGGCGATCCTCCACCGCAAGCCGCGAGGATTCCCATGCCAGAGACCAGCCCGGCCGCAATGGCTTGACGTCGGCGACGCTCGAGCTGCGATGAGGAGCCGAAGCGGGTCATGGCGTCCATCAGGCGCGGCAAAGCCTTGCACGCGTGCGCCGCATTCTCGACAACTTTCAAATGCTTGTCACGGCCTCTCCACACGACCGCTCCGCACCCCAGGAGCAGTGCGGACGCGCTCAGTGGCCTTTGACCCGGTCAGTTCCCGACACAGATGTAGCTGACGATGTCGAGGTCACCCGAGCCGATCAGCGTGAAATTGGCGCCGTCAAGGTTTTCGACCTGAATGGCTTCAACGTTCTGGGTGTCATTGGCCGTGCAGTTATAACTTGATGCACTGCTGAACTTCGCCGTGACACTCAGGGTCACCGTCACAGAGTCCGGGCTGCCACTCACCGACAACAACAAGGCGGTTCCGTAGACGATGTGCGCTCCAGCCGCAGTCGTGCCACCGCTGTCGGTGATCGGGACGCTGCCGGCGGCGCCGGTGGCGCCGCTAGGGCCCTGAGGACCGCTCGGGCCCATCGCGCCGGTCGGGCCGCTGGGGCCCATGGGACCGGAATCGCCTGATAGGCCCGTGGCTCCGATGGCTCCTGAGTCACCCATAGGACCAGATGGCCCGGTGGCTCCGGTCGCACCTGAGTCACCCGTAACACCCGATGGGCCGATAGCACCGCCAGAGCCCTGAGGACCGCTCGGGCCCATCGCGCCGGTCGGGCCGCTGGGGCCCATAGGGCCGGATGGACCTGATAGGCCGGTGGCTCCTGAGTCACCCGTTGCGCCGGTCAGGCCGCTGGGACCCAGAGGACCGGATGGACCGGATGGGCCAGCGGCACCCGTCGAGCCAGTGTCCCCAATGGCACCACTGGCGCCGGTCGCGCCTGTGGCACCCGATGCGCCGGTCGCGCCGGCCGCTCCGGCCGCTCCGCTCGGCCCACTGGGTCCGATAGCACCGCTCGGCCCGACAGGACCCGTTGCACCGCTGGCACCGGTGGGGCCTGATGGTCCAGTCGCACCCGTGACACCCTCAGGTCCGCTCGGGCCACTCGCGCCCGTGTCCCCGATGGGACCGGACTGGCCGATTGCGCCAGATGGTCCGGTGGGCCCGCTCGAACCGGTGGCGCCAGTGTCACCGGTAGGACCAGATGCGCCTGTCGCGCCGGTACTTCCGGTGGGACCGCTTGGTCCGCTAGAACCACTCAGCCCTGCGGGACCGGTCGGACCACTCGAACCACTCGCGCCCGCCGGACCCTCTGGTCCGCTGGGCCCCGTTGATCCGACGGGACCCGACGGCCCCAGGGGACCCATAGGACCGACGGCACCCGATACACCGCTCGGTCCACTGGGCCCACTTGCGCCGTTCGAGCCTGTCGGCCCGCTTGGCCCCATCGGGCCACTAGGGCCGCTTAACCCGGTCGCGCCCGAAGAGCCGCTCGGCCCACTTGGACCGCTGGGCCCAATAGGACCGCTGGGGCCGATGGGACCGAGCGGGCCGGTGAAACCGGTGGGCCCCGTCGGACCGGATGGCCCGCTGGGCCCCTTCGGACCACTGGGACCTTTTGGCCCGCTTGGACCGGCGGGACCAGTCGGCCCGGTTGGACCAGTCGGCCCGCTTGGACCACGGCAGGGGCTCGTGCAGGCCCGCACCGCCGTCGAGATTGGGCTGAAAAGACCACTCAGCGTGGGGACGCCAGCCAACGCAGTTGTTGCGGCGACAGCCAGGACGCTGAAAGAAAGCGCCCTCCCCGCGTTTCGCAGCGTCGAACGGGCGCCTCGAGACGATCTTGAAGCGATGACCCGGCCCCTCTCGTGGCTAGACACGTGACCCCCCTGACCCTCAAGCGACTGAGGGCAAATCGGCTCGCATCGTAGCGTATTTGCGGTTCAGAAATGTTGACCGGCTGAGCTCGCCAGAGGACGAAATATGGCTCACGGCGCTCTCCCATTCGTCCTCGATGCCGCCGACGCGGCGATGGTGTCGTCGCCTTTGCAGCTTCTTAGCCGCCGACGAGGCCGAAGTGGAGCTGTAGAACCCGCCGTTCGCGTGGTGCCAACGAGTCGCACGTGTTCTCGACTTGAGTAGCAACGCGCCACTGAAAGCACCCGCCGAAAGCACGGTCAGTTCTTTGTGCTGTGACTTTGATCGCCGAGTACGTACCAGCCTCCGTACCGACGAAGTCAGGGATCGTCATCCCGGCGCTCGTCGGGATCTGATGCTCGATGGCTCGCCCGGGCACCACGACTTCGAGCTTTGTGGCGCGCCACAACGGCCAAGTCAGTACAGGTGGGGGTCAGGATTCAGTACGACTCGCGGCTAATTCAGTACTGGACACCGATGCGACCCTGCCCCTGAGCCGCATAGAATCGCAGCAATCAGCCCACATAACCAGGGTTGGATAGCCAATCGGAGGGGGCGATCCATGAGACTGCGGGGGGCGAAACGCAGGCTTCGGGCGATCTGGATACTTCCCATAGTCGTCGGCACCGCGGCCGGCGGCCTTGCCAGCCAGCTTCCGGCGCGCGCGGCGGCGAGCGGCACGATCGAGATCTGCAAGTCGGCCGCCAACGGCATGACCGGACGCTCGTTCAACTTCACATGGGCCGACCACACCGGGGCGGGTGGCACGGTCAGCGTCGTCGGCGGCGGCTGTAGTGCCGCGATCAGCGTCGCCGGCGGCCAGGTCACGGTCACCGAGGCGGCCACCCCCGGGACCGTGGTCCAGAAGATCAGCTTGTCGCCGACGGGCAGGAAGGTTTCGCTGACCCCGGCCACGAGAACCGCGATAGTCAGAGCCCCAGCCGGGGTGGCTAAGACGGTCATCACCTACGTCAACAAGATGCCGGCCGCACAGTTGAAGATCTGCAAGCAAGCCGCGTCGAACAGCACCCAGCTGATCGGGCAGCCGTTCAGCTTCTCGGTAAACGGCGGACCTGCCTTGACCATCGACGCGGGGGCCTTCGGCCAACCGCACTGCAGTGCCTTGACCGCATACCCAGCGGGTACGAACCTCAGCGTGGAGGAGCTGCAGCCGGCGTCGAACGTGTCGGTCAGCGAGATCGATGTCAGCCAGCCGCCGGCGACCAACGTCACGACCAGTCTGAGCGCCCGCACCGCCTCGTTAACCCTGGGATCCGGCGTCAACATCGTCACCTTTACGAACCAAATCAACGTGAGTGCACAGAACGGCTACGTCGAGATCTGCAAGTACGCCACGGACCAATTCGTCTCAGGCTACTTCTCGTTCTCGATCACCGATGCCGCCGGGCTCACCTACGGCCCGTACAGCGTCTTGCTGAACCAGTGCACGACTGCCATCCAGGTGACCTCCGGCCCCGCGACGATCACCGAGGCCCCCGAGTTCCCGTACTACCTGGGGGAATTCAGCGTGTCGCCTCCCAACCGTTGGATCTCGGACAATCTGATCAACCAGACCGCGACCGTGGAGGTGGTGGCCGGGGACCAGAGCACCGAGACAATCGCCTACTTCCTCAACAGCACCCTGCTGGGCCAGGTCATGATCTGCAAGGCTCTCGACAGCGCCAATAGTGATGCCCTCGCCGGCAGCGTCTTCTCCTTCTCGTACGCGGATGCGGCAGGTCAAGGCACGACGAGCATCGTGGCAAACACCTTCGCCAACGGCCCCGCCTGCGTGTACGTCCCGACCCCCGGCAACGCGGGACTCCCGCTCGGCAGTGCGGTGTCGATCACCGAGGTCGCACAGCCGAATGTTGCTCTGCTCACCATGGGCGTCTCACCCAGCGGGGCCGACAACGGCAGCACTACCACCACGGCCAACCTGCTCGTCCAATCGGGCACGACCACGGCAACCTTCACCAACCAGGCCGAGGGCACTCTCGAAATCTGCAAAGACGCCGCAGACCCACAGACCCTGGGCCACGGCAGCAACCCGTTCAACTTTGTGATCAACGGCTCGATCGACATCAAGGTGAACGCCGGCCAGTGCTCGTTTGCGATCGCGGTGCCGGCAGGCACGGCCACGGTTGACGAGTTGCCGTCGGCCAACTTCCACCTGGTGTCGGTCACCGCGGTCGGGCCGGCGGGCGACAGCCGGCTGCTCTCCGGATCCAACCCGGTGACCTTGAGTGTTCCCTTCGGCGGAGTCGGCAACGAGACCCTGGTCATCGACACCAATGCAGTCAACACCGGGCAGTTCAAGATCTGCAAGACGAGCAGCGAGCCCCAGATCATCGGCGGCGTGACCTTCACGTTCGCGTGGTCATACACCGTCGACGGCGCCACCACCAGCGGGACGGTGGGCCTGACACCGGGGGAGTGCTCAGGGCTCCTGGCCACCATCCCGGTGGTCGACTCGTCCGGAAATCCAGTGACGGTGACGGTTGGCGAGGCGCCAAGGGCGGGCGTGTACGTGAACACGATCGTCTACGCGGGCAACGGCTCGCTCGTCTCGTCCGACGCCGCGAGTGGGTGGAGCAGCTTTGGCATCGGCATCGGCGTGAACTCGATCACCTACGACAACGAGGTCACGCCGTTCTAAAGGATGGTGGCCTGCGCTCAGCCGGACTGAGCAAGGGGAGTCTCATCAACCGGACGGCGCCGCCGGGGAGGCCACGGACCTGTCTTCGACCGGAGGTCTTCAGACAAGGCAACATCGCGCGTGCTATCGTCGGCCTTCCGGCGGGGTGGGGACCATCGGTGCGACACCGACCATTCGGTAGGGGGAATGGAGATCGGAGGGGACGACATTAACGGTGGGTGGCGATGGCGCACCCTCGGAATCTGCGCGGGTTGCATTGCGGTGCTCGCGTTGGCCGATGTTTCCGTGCGCTTCGACGACGGAGTGACGGCAGCACTGATTCCGCCGATGCTTGTTTTCGCCGGCACGCTGCTTCGGGGTCGCCCACTCGCCGTCATGGTGACGCTGTCGCTGGCAGACCTCGTGCTCCTCTACGGACTGGAGCGTTCGTCTGCGTCGCGGGTTGAAATTCTCATTATTGGCGTGATCGCTGTCGCTGCAGCCGGGGTTGGGGTCTGGTTGCGCCGCCACTCGGTCGCACCTGCTCGTGCTGCTCCTCCTGACCATGTTGGGCCGAGGCTCAAGGGAGACGTCATGCTCACCGGGCGGCTCCAACAATCGCCACACGCTGAGCAACCAGACGCTGCGTTGACGCTGCGGTTGGCCGGCCTGAGCCGCCGTGAACAGGATGTGGCGCGCCTCGTGCTCGACGGCCTTCCCACTCGCGAGATCGCCAACCGGCTCTTCATCAGCGAGCGAACTGTCGAGACCCATCTCGCGAACATCTTCGACAAGTTCGACGTCCACTCCCGTAGCGAACTCGTCGACAGCCTCCTCAACCGCAAGCCGCTCAACGGCAAGCCGCGCGCCGCCGGAGACGCCCATCCAAGTCGGCGGTCGCGTCGGCGCTGACGCGTTCACTCACATCAGGTCACCGATCGGCCCTCCTCGGCGATCAAGGACTCCGGCGACGGTAGATGCCGGTACCTAGGTACGCTGGTCCTTACCTTTCGATACGACCTGGACCGTAGCAATACCACCAATTGTTAACGCTCTCTAACGATCCAGGCAGACCGGCCCGAATTTTGACCCGGTCAGTACAGGTGACGCAAGGATTCAGTACTAGGCACGCAGGAATTCAGTACGAAATTCAGTACCGATACGGTTGTGAGCGTGCTCTCCGGCTACCTAGGATCACGCCAATCAGCCCCGTTATTCAGGGCTCAAAGGGTTATCTCGTCAGCCAGAGGAGGGCAATCGATGCGACCAAGGATCAAGCCACGGGGCCTGCGGGCTCTGTTGCTACTCCCCATTTTGACCGTCGGCTCAGTAGCCGCCGGCGCCTTTACCCTTCCGGCCCAGGCGGCGGTGGGGCGGGGCACGATCGAGATCTGCAAGTCGTCCAATAACGGCATGCTCGGGAAATCGTTCTCGTTCACGTGGGTCGACAGCGTCGCAGCCACCGGCGCGGTCAGCGTCCTCGGCGGCGGATGCAGCGCACCCGAGAGCGTCGCCGGCGGGAATGTCACGGTCACTGAGACGCAGGGTGGCACTACTGCGGTGAAGGCGATCCGTGTATCGCCGATATCCCGGCTCGTTTCGGACAACCTAGCTAGCGGCACCGTGGTCGCCAAGGCCCCTGCAGGTGGGACCGAGACCGTCATCACCTACGCTAACTACGTCCCCAAGGCGCAGCTGAAGGTCTGCAAGCAGGCGGCGGCGGACAGCACTCAGCTGATCGGGCAGCCGTTCAGCTTCACGATCAACGGCGGAACCACGTTCACGGTCAACGCGGGGCCGTTCGGATCGCCGAACTGCAGTGGTCTGACCACCTACGCCTCGGGCACCAACGTCACGGTGGCCGAGCTGCAGCCGGCGGCTCATGTTTCGGTGAATTCGATCACCGTCACCCCTCCGGCGACCAACATCTCCACCAATCTGAGCGCACGCACGGTTTCGCTGACCGTGAATTCTGGCGTGCAGGTCGTCACCTACACCAACCACATTGACGTGAGTGCACAGAAGGGATCGATCGAGATCTGCAAGTCCGACTCCGATCCCTGGGTCTCGGGCAACTCCTTCTCGTTTACGATCATGGATGCAGCCGGAGCCAGCTATGGTCCGTTCAGCGTCCTGGATGGCCAGTGCACTTCGGATATCACCATGGCCCAGGGGCCGGCGACCATCACCGAGGCGGCCCAGGCTCCCTTCTACCTGGACTCCGTGTCCGACACCAATGGGTACCTCATCTCGCAGAACGACTCCAACGGGACGGCGAGCGTGGATGTGGGCGTGCAGGCTGACACAGTCTTCTTCGTCAACGACACGCACCTGGGGTACGTCAAGGTCTGCAAGGCGCTGAGCAGTGCCAACAGCAATGCCCTTGCCGGCACAACGTTCGCGTTCGACTGGACGGTAACGCCGAGCACTGGCCAGGCCAGTTTCTCTGGGACTGCCTATGTGGTGGCGAACACCTTTGCGAACGGACCCGCCTGCGTGTTCATCGACTTCGGCCAAGGGCTTCCGCTCGGTAGCATCGTGACCTTCTCGGAAGAGTCGACACCGAATGTTGTTGTCTCCAGCGCCAGCCAGACCGTGACCGTCACGACAGGCACGAGCGAGGTGATCTTCACCAACCAGGCTGAAGGCACCATCGAGATCTGCAAGGTCGCTGCCGACACGGAGACCCTGGGCAACGGCAAGAACGCGTTCAAGTTCGTGGTCAATGGGTCGATCAACGTCACGGTCAACGCCGGGCAGTGCTCGAATGCGATCGCGGTGCCGGCAGGCACGGCAACGGTTGACGAGTTGGCGACAACCAACTTCCACGAGGTGTCGGTGACCGCCACCGGACCCGACGGGAGCAACCGGATCCTCTCCGGAACGGGCGTCTCGCCGGACCTCAACCCGATCACGATCAGCGTGCCCTTCAGCGGCACGAGCATCAACGGAAACGAGACACTGGTGACGTACACCAACGCGGTGAACACCGGTGTGTTCAAGATCTGCAAGCAGTCGTCCAGCTCGACGCTGTTGGATGAGAGCTTCACGTTCAACTGGAGCTACACCCTCAACGGCCCGGCGACCATTGGAGCGATCACCCTGGCACCCGGACAGTGCGGGTACCTGAACGGCTCGCTGTCAGGGACCAGCCCCGCGATCCCGGTCGTGGACAATAGCGGCAGCCCGGTGAGCGTCTCCGTCAGTGGCGACACCGACACAACCGGCGGTATTTGGGTGCTGAACGGCCTGTACTACATCAGCTCGATCAGCTTCAACGGCCCCGGGTTGCTCACGTCTCACGACACCTACACCGGCGCCTCGAGCTTCACGATCGGCCAGGGGACGAACGCGCTCACGTACGACAACGAGGCGTGCAATTCGAACGGTTGCCCCGGCGCGCCGACAGGGAGGGCTAGCTAGCAACTGATATCAGAGAGATCTGCGCTCAGCCCAGCTGAGCAAGGAGGAGCTCAGATGGGGTCCCCGCACCGGCGGGGGCCCCATCTCTTTTGTCGCCCCCTCTGGTGCTGCCGAAGTCTCGTGCCGGAGCGCGAATGGGTGGCCTTCCGTTGTCGAGGGAAGGGCGGCGGTGGGACGGAAAGATGCAGTCCCGCCGGCCGCCGTCCCGTGGTGCAGCCGCCCGGTCCGCATGTAGGTGATCGTGGGCCGTTACCGAGCGACGGCCGACGCCTGGTTCGAGAGCGGTCCGGTGCCCGCAGCATTGATCGCTGCTACCTCGTAGAAGTACGTCGTTCCAGGAGTCGTTCCGCTGTTGTGGAAGCTGCAGGTCTCGGTGGCGCAGCTCACCACCCTGAGCTCGCGCTCTTTGCCCGAGGCCATGCAGTTGCATACCTTCCTCGGCACGGCGGTTCCGTATTCAGGACCGGGGCGGTGCGAGCGTTTGGCGGGCTGCGCATGCGCGTCTTACGATCGGGCGTCGAAGTTGCTTCGTCGCTCAGTGTCATGCGGCCGCCGCGACCCGCGGCCGGTGAGGCGGACGTCGGTCTCCTCGGCGAAAGCCTCTTGGACCCGATCCAGGATGTCGCGCAGTGCCGTAATGAGCTGGCTAACGTCGCGCTCCGGCACGGAGGTCAGTCGGGTGTCCGCCGAACGCTGCGATGGCTCCTCTGACGAGAGCCGAGGGTCCCACGCTCCGGCCCACGGCGGTGCGTCAGCGCCCCGCTCCCAGACGTCCGGCGGATCGGCGGTGCGCAGGTTGAATCGGTAGCGGTTGCCGAAGTGGTCACCGCAGTATGCGGTGAGGTTGGCAGCGGGATGATCACCCACGACCGCCGAGCCAGGGTCGAGATATCCGTGCGACTTACCGACGAAGAGCATGTTCTGGAACGGTCCGGGCTCGAAGATGTCGCCCGGCGCCAGATGAAGCGCTCCTGAGAAGCCATTCGCCTCAGCGCCGGCCGAACGGTAGAGGCCGCCGCCGGAAAGCATCCACACAACGAAGTTGAGCGCCGGCCCATTGCCAACGTTGCGGACCCGAACCGCGGCCCACGGCTGGTCACGGATACCCAGTGGGGGCTCGTCGAGCAGGATGAGCAGAGGCCTGGTGGCGAACGCGCGATCCTCTTGCGCCTTGTCCGCCAGCGCTCGTGCCCCGTCAGCTTGCTGAGCGGACGCCTCGAGCATCGCTACGGTGCCCTCCAGGAGGTGTCGCATCGTGGCATCCAGTCGTCTGGTGTGCCGTATCCACAGGACGATCGCCACCGCCACCGCGATGAGCACCAGCACGACAGCGGATGCCGTAGCCGTCTGGACGATGAGAGTCCAGTCCATGAGTTCGCAGTCTACCCATCGGTATTGCCGTCTGTGGGAACGGCGCGTTTGACCTTGTGGAGCGCTGCTCTACGCTCGGTCGATGAGACGATTTGGCCTGCAGCGACCGCCGGGATCCTTAGGTGTGTTACCTGCACGCTGGGGTGAGCGGGTCCTCTATTCCACGAAGGACTGCCGCCGCTCAGGCCCGCATGGCCATCTCGATTCAGAACTCGTCCGTGCGCCAGCTGACCGCGCCCTCGCTGGCGAGCGGCGACAGATCGGCTCCGGGATCAAGTGCCAGTCCCATCCGCACCGCACCATCGGGACCGGCCGCGTCCTCCCGGCGGCTCAGGGCAGTCGTATGCGCCACGAACCCGCTTCCCGGCGGCGACTGCCGCACCAGTCGCCCGCAAGCCACCACCGCCTCATCGACCTGGCCACCGTCGCCGGTGTTGCGCATGCAGCAGTACCCATCGATGCCTGCAACACCCATCGTGCTCCAGCCCTCAGCGCCGAGCCAGCGTTCGCTCGCACGGCCTCGTCCGGGTACTCAAACGGCGGCTGGTCCTTGTAGACACGCTGCTCGATAGAGCAGGTCGCGCACAACTTGGCACTCGTCGTCTTCTCGCTGGCGGGGATGAACTCGACCCTCACTGGTGGCGTCTGCTGCTGGCCAGTCCAGCTAGGCAGCGCGTTCACTGCGGTGACCGTGAGGGTGTTCACCGCAGTGCGCTCCACGAACATGTCGTGATGCTTGGTCGATGGTCGGGGCGACTGGACTCGAACCAGCGACCCCCTGCTCCCAAATTAACGTCGGCGCATCCGAACTCTCGCGCCGATATCGACCATTTTCCAAGAATTTATTCACGTTCTCTGACGTGTTCCGCGACTAACGTGCACGCTCCTGAGTCTACGCTGGAGCATCGAGTTTCGCGCCTCGCAAGATCATTCCGCAGCCCATGGAGACATCATCGCCACCGTGTGCTTCGCAATGCTGCCAGGGATTCGTGGCGGCTGACCTGTCCACTTCGGAAATCGGTTGCGCGGGAGCAGCAATCGACCGTCCCAACCACCTCGAGGCAGATAACGCTGGCATGCGGCAGCGGACTCTCACCCGACC
>PLZA01000056.1 GCA_003153505.1 Candidatus Dormiibacterota bacterium | reverse complement strand
GGCACTATGTGGTGAAACCACACACCTCTCGCTCCGGATCCGGGCACGCGTAGGTGTGACTCGGTCGCGGCGGTCGAGAAGTTCGACCGGCTGGCTGTCGGCACTCATGACGACGCCGAAGCGAGACACATCCAGTGCGAGGATGCCCACGGGAGCGGACTCTAGCCCGAAAGTACTGGGTCATAGGGACGCCATGCTCGTGCTGTCTGGCGTCCCCGGCTCCGGCAAGGTGCACTACGCGCAGCACCTCGCCGGCCAGTGCTGGCGCTGGATCAACCATGACGACTCGGCGGGTGGACGCCCGGTCGACGACGACCTGGAGCGCCTCTAGCAGGGCATCAGGTTGGACGCCCTCACCGAGACGGTGGCGAGGTTCGTGGCGGCGGCTCCGGCCCACACCGTGGTCGAGTTCGGCTTCCCGGTGGCGCTGCTGCCGGTGATCGTGGCAGTGCAGAGAGCCGGTCCGGCCTCCTTCTGCGGAACCATCCAGATCTCGCCGACCAGCCTTTCCTGGGCCGTCGCATGACACGCTCTGCCCCTACGTCACCGGGTTGTGACACTGCGGTGGGCCAAATGCTCGTGGCGACCGTGTTGCACTGGCTGCGCTGCCGCTCATGAACGCCACGCCTGCCCATTGATTCCCATCCGGCCGACCTTGGCCCTCTTGTGCCTTTGCGCCCTGGCCGCGCTATCCGGCATGTCGGCACGGGCCGATGCCACACCGACTCCCGGCGGCAGTTCGAGCCCGAGCCCGACCTCCCCGCCAAGTCCTGAGGTCGTGCAGTTGCAGTCGAAGGTGCAAGCACTGGAGCAGCAGATCATGGCGCTGCAGATGCAGGCCGCGCCGCTCGAGGCGCAGACCGTGCAGGCTGGGCAGCAGGCCGCCGCCGCGCAAACACAGCTGGACACCGAGCAAGTGGAGCTGGCCGCTGCCAACTCGCAGCTCGCGAAAACAACCGGGCTCACGCAGGCGGCGCAGGCAACGCTGCAATCGGACCGCAGCCGCCTGGCCGCGCTGATCGTCGCGAGGTACCTAGTCACTACCAACGGCACCGCACTCACCATCCTGCTTCAGAGCAAGACACTCTTGGACGCATTCGACACGATGGTGATTTTTGAGCAGGTGACCGACAATATGAACACCCTGGTGCTCGATGTGCGCGCCAACGTGGACCGACTTACGGACCTGCAGTCGCAGCAGCAGCATGAGGAGCAGCAGATCGCCGCTCAGGCCGCCGCGGTGCAGACCCTCCAGGCGCAGGCGCTGCAGGATCAGGCTCGCTACCAGCAGCAGGCATCGCGGCTCACCGGCCAGGCAGCGACCCTGATGCACCAACTGGAGGACGTCCTCACGCATCTCGCGACGGCCCAGGGGGTGCAGGCAGCGACATTGGGAGCGGCGGGAAGCGAAGCCGGCTCGATCGATGGAGCGCTGCCACCTTTCGCCTACGGCCCGCGCGTCGATGACTTCCCGTGGGGCCAGTGCACGTGGTATGTCGCATCGCTGCGCGACGTCACCTGGGGCGGTGACGCTTGGGAGTGGCTCATCGCGGCGGCGGCCCGGGGAAAGCAGGAGGGCATCATCCCGAGGGTGGGCGCGATCGTCGTCTTCGGCCCCGGCAACGGCTACAGCCCGCTCGGGCACGTCGCCTACGTGGAGTCGGTGGTGAACCCGACCAGCTTCATCGTCGACGAGGCCAACGCCGACGGCCTGGGGATCGTCGACCAGCGATTGATCTCATCGCTCACCGACGTCGAGGGCTTCATCTACTGACGTTCAGCGGCGCTCGTCATGCCTCTGTCGCGACGCCGAGGTATGCCTTCTCGAGGCGCGCGTTGGTCTGGTCGGACCTAGCCTGTCGTGACAACCAATTCGTGGTCGGCGTCTACGACGACGTGCTCAGGTCCCCGAACGTGCCCCTCGTTGGCCACGATCCGAGCAGGACCACTGGTGACGACTGGCCGCCTCCGTACCCAGTGCACCATCCTCTGACAGGTCGAACGGACCTGTACTGCAAAGGAGTCATGCGCGCCGCCGAGGAGCACGAGACTCCATAGTCCCGGTTGCGACCTCTTTCCGTCAGGAGCTCGTCGAAAGACGAATCGAAGGCTTGCGCGTAGGTGTCAGCCGAGGTGTCATGAGCCGACCATTGACGACATTCTGAGCCGTCGACGGTATTCGACCAGGGCAGTTCAGCCCAAGGTTCGCCCTAGGTTTGGTGTACCTGAACTGCGGAGCGCCCTCAATGCCCAGCGGATATACCGCCAATCGTCTCGTTAGGTGGCTCACCAGGTCAAAGAGGCGGGTTCAGTCAGACGATCCCTTGCTGATACGCGTAGCGGACGGCTTGCGCGCGGTCGCGTGCCCCGGTCTTCGAGAAGATGCGGTTGATGTGCGTCTTGACGGTGGCGTTGCTCAGGAACAGCACCCCCGCAATCTCGGTGTTCGCCAACCCGGCGGCGATCAGCTTGAGGACCTCGGGTCGACTCGGATCGAGCCCTGGCGGCAGGCGGGCTCAGCCGCCCCGCGGCGTGTGGCTTGCTATGGTGTGAGCCGTCGGCTCAATCCACGTCTTAGGGTCCAGACCGCCGGAACGAAGGCTGCTGACCGGCGAAACCCTCAAGGGACCTCGTTCCATGACCTTGAAGCCCCTCGACACTCCCGTCCGTGGGCGTGTTGACGGTTCTACGGTTGCCGTGATCGGGCTCCGCGGCGATGCCGCGACGGGCCAGCTTGAAGTTGCCGATATTCATGACGACAGCCTTGCACTCGGTGACATTCCCGCGAACGCGGTGTGTCGCATAGTCCCCGCCGCCGACTTTCGTCCGTGGCCCCAACTTACGATCTTTGTCGGAGGACAACCCTTCATGTACCAATGGGCTGGCGGGCATGCGAGATGCGCCAGATGCGATGCTGGGCTCGAGCACTTTGCCTACACGGGAATATCCGGTGGCGACGTGCGTGAGCGCCATGGGTCGGCTCAGGCAATCTGGTATTGCGAGGGTTGCGTACGCGGGCCACTCAACCTCGCGTCGAGCCTGAATCCCTAACCGCCCACGCGAAAAGGGAGTGTCCGGATGGGCGTTCTCATCGCTTTACCAGCACCTCGACACGTTCGACAGCGTCGAGCACGTCCTTCGTAGCAGGATAAGTTGGAAACAGGTGCTC
This sequence comes from Candidatus Dormiibacterota bacterium, assembly GCA_003153505.1. GTDB lineage: Bacteria > Chloroflexota > Dormibacteria > Aeolococcales > Aeolococcaceae > Palsa-851. The sequence continues at coordinate 8,532 of PLZA01000056.1, read as the reverse complement.
AACAGCCAGGTGGCGAGCAGGTCGAAGCCGAAGCTCAGGAAAACGCTCGTCAACCAGAGCGCGACGCGGACTACCCTCCCGCCCTCGAGATCGGCCTCCGAAGCCGACGGGAACTCGTCGCGAAGACCCTAGTGCTGCCGTCGGCGCAGTCACCCAAGCTGCGCAGCCTCCTGCAGGCTCGGTCACCGCACAATCCGGCGATCGCCCTCGATCCCCCTTTGTGACGACTGACTGGCCGCCCCATCGGTTGGCGCCACCTCATATGCTGTCCGAAACAGGACGCGTCCAGGAGGGGCATGGATATGGGTTTCCTCGACGACTTGAAGAAGGCGGCGGACAGCGCGGGCCAGGCGGTGCAGCGTCAGGTGGACAACCTGCAGAAGACATCGCCGCCCGCACCTCCTGAGCCGCCCCCCCTCGAGGGATCACCGGCAGTTGCTCCACCGCAGCCGCCAGTCGCGAGCTCATCCTCTGGCGTCCCGGAGCCGGCTCCTCAGACCCCTGTCGCACCACCCGGAGAAACAGATGCCGGATCGCCGCCGGCCTTCCCCGTTTCGCTGGAGTCCGGACGCTTTGTCCCGCCGCCTCCGCCACCGTCTTAGCAGCGGGCCCCGGGTCGCGGGCGGTGTACATGTACCGGGCCGACGGGGACCCACGTGAGTACTGGGTCGCCGGCGTCTGGGAGAGCCGCGAGGCGTACACGTCGAACAGTTCGACGCCCGAGCAGAATGCGCGCTTTGGGCGCCTGCGGGCCCTCCTGGAGTCCGATCCAGAATGGCACGACGGGGAGATCGTGGTCTCGGGCTAACGCTCCAGCGCGCCCGCGCCCGGCTTGATCATTCTCATATCCAGCACGTCGCCTCCGCTTGAGTCCCGTCGCACATGACAACGGTTGCAGTACGCGTGCGGGCCCGAGCGTCGCGTGCTCGACAAGACTGGGACGGGACAACGCTGGCGCTGTGGGTCGTGGAACCGGCGGTGGGCGGTCGGGCCAACGCAGCGGTGATCGGCGCGATCGCGCGGTGGCTCGGCGTCCCACGAGGTGAGGTGACGATACGCTCCGGCCGTTTCGCCCGGACGAAGATTGTCGAGGTGGCTGGTGACGTCACCCTCCCACGCCCGGTATTTGGTCATGGGAGCCACGGGGAACACTGAGGGGGAGGAGGCATGCGCCAACGACAGTCTGGAACCGCAAGCCATCAGGAAGGCGACCGACGCAGTCACCCACCCCGTCTAGTGCGTCGTGCCTACGAATGAATCGGCGGCTCCTGCCGCGCGGCAGACGTGCTCGTGGTCGCGAAGGTTGATCGGCTGTCCCGTTCGCTCCTTGATTTCGCGCAACTGCTCCACCGCGCCAGCGTGGACTAGCTTCCACGCATCTCTCCCTAGGTCGACGAACGTCGGATCCGTGACCACCGGATCATGGAGGAGGAAACGTTTGCACCCGACCGTGACGAGAGCTCTGCGGACCAACACGGCGGATGTGGCCCCTCACCGTGAGGCGCGGTCACTGTCGACATCGACTGCGCCTTGTTCCGGCACTTTAGTTCGGCTGACGGCGCGCTCGAAGAGCAGCAGCATCGTGCACGCGAGCACGCTGTTCCTCGACGGACAACGACCGTCGCGTGTAGGTGTCAGAAGAGGTGTCTCGCCCCCTTCCTGGCGATCATCGTGATCGACTGGTACGAGCGCAGCGGCACCCTTACCAGAGATGGTCTGTTCTTGGACTGTGACGCCATTAGATGGGGGGACGAGTGGCGTAAGAGAGTCGACACAAGTCTGGCGTCAGTAGCGTTCTTCATCCCCGTGCTGACCCCGCGCTATTTCCTTAGCGCTGAATGTCGGCGGGAACTGCAGTATTTCGCTCGACAGGCCACGAACTTGGGTGTACGGGAACTCGTGATGTCCCTACTTTACGTCGAGGTTCCTGGCATTCATGACGATAACCCTTCGGACGAGCTGATGGTTCTTCTTAAGGATTTCCATTGGGAGGACTGGAGAGAACTCCGATTCGCAGAGCCGACGTCACGCGAGTATCGAATGGCTGTCAACAGGCTTGCAGCCCGGCTGGTTGAGGCGAATCGTACGGCGGAGCGAGCGGAAATCACGGGTGAGCTTGAAGCGGCCGCAGGAGAAGAGCCGAGCCCGGATGAAGGACCAGGGGTGCTGGATCGGATGGCAGAAGGGCAAGAGGTGATGGCCCCCTTCGCGGAAACGATCCAGCAGTTTGGTGAGCAGATCCAGCGAATTGGCGAGGTTATGACCGTGGCGGTCAAGGAATTCGAAGAGGCGGACAAGCGAGGGGCTGGATTCCCTGGACGACTTGCCGCGACGCGGCGGATGGCGCAGCGGTTGGATGAGCCCGTGGTCAAGCTTATGGATCTGAGTAATAGATACACGTCGCAATTGCACTCCGTCGACTCAGGCACTCGCGCGATCATCGAGAGCATGCCTGCCTCAGTTGAAGCAAGTCCGGAATCACGCGGCCAGGCATGTGAGTTCTTCGGAAGTGTGCGCAATGTTGCGGAGTCGGCGCGTGGCGCGATGGCGCCGCTGAAGACGATGATCGATCAGCTCGTGCCGATGGAACGGCTGTCGAGAGATCTACGGCCTCGACTGCGAACATTGCGGCGCGCCCTGACATTGATGATTGAGGCGCAAGAGGTCATGGAGGACTGGCTGAGGCTCATCGATGACTCGCCAGTTCGCTGCGAATAGGTGCCGGGTCAGTGAGTGGCCAGGCGCCCCTTTTTACTTGAATATAGAACGAGACTCGCGGAGGTCTCGGCCGCCTACGGGTGCGGCTCTGGGCGCGCATCGCCTTTCTTGGCCCCCCCTGGCTGGCCGCTGGCGTGAGGGATCACGTCTGGAAGGTCGAGGAGATCGTCGCGCTCCTTTAGGTTGCCCGGACCAGTGAACCGGACCTCGATCTGAGGCATGATGTGGCCATGGCGGAGATCACGATCTCCCTGGACGATGACCTGATGGCCGAACTTGCGCAGGTCGCGCACGACGAGCGCACGAGCGAAGCTGACCTCGTACGCGAGGGCATCGAACGTCTGCTGCACTCTCGGCTAACTGGTCCCGATATTCCGCGCTTCGCCCGGAGGCTCGGCCCGCTTGCCATCCCAGAGAGGCACCTCAAGCCCTAAGCCGCCTTCGGATTCAAACTGAGGCACTACCGGAAGCTCATTCAGCTTGCGGAGATTCAGCATGCGTGGCACCATCATCGGCCAGGCGACGATGCTGTCCACCCTGACCTCGGACAGCCTGATCCCGTTGGACCACCCGATCCGGCGCATCAAGCCGGTGGTGGAGGTGGCGCTGGCCGAGCTGGCGCCCGAGTTCGACGCCATGTACGCGCGCACCGGCCGGCAAGAGCGTCCCCCCGGAGCATTTGCTCAAGGCGAGGGTGCTGATGGCCCTGTACTCGATGCGCAGCGAGCGCCAGTTTGCGAACGGCTCCGCTACGACCTGCTCTTCAAGTTCTTCCTCGACCTCAACCGAGGCTCCCACCTTTTGAGCCAGCCCAGCCTGAGTCCACTCGCTCGGATTCGTTGCGTCCGCTTGCCGTTGAGAGCGAAGCTCCAGAATCTTGCTTTGCCCTGATCTCGTGGGCGACTTGCGATCCTGCACCATACTGCCCGATACTGCCAGTACGGTTGGCAACCGAGGTTGACGAAACCGCCTCGATGCCGGGTGGTTTCGCCGTCGCGACAGACTGTAGTCGCAACCTGAGCCCCCCTCTCGGGCGCTCCGACGTATCGTACGGCGGAGCGCCTTTCCGTTGTCGGCCGCTGTGCCCTCGAGGCAGAGCCGCGTCGCTCACACGTGCGTCCTGTCACCTGACGCTGGATGTTTGGCGAGCGTAGTCTCGAAAGTGCCGTTCGCGTGGGAACTCCACTGTCGTCCCGTACCCCAACGGAGACCCGACGGCGGTGCCTTCGCCTGCCTCGCGTGCAATCAGCGACGTCACCACGGGTTCAGGTAAACGGTGCGGCGGAGCAGCGTCCATCCTGAGCCTTCGGGTGATGCCAACGCGGATGCCAATTGGGAGTCGGAGCCGGTCGGTTGCTGTCGGTCCGATGGGCCGGCGCGTATTCAGGAGACGGTTCCAGACGGCGCCGGTCAGGCTGAGTGAGCTTTCTGGAAATTCGGTTGGTGGGGTAACCCGCCACGAGGGTTCGAATCCCTCTCGCTCCGGATTTCGCTTATGACGCAAGGCACTTGGACCACAAATATCGCGAATGTCGCGTCGAGGGCGACGAGTGACTGACTCGCATGATGCCAACGCCGATGCCAATCAAGGCATTAGCGGCTAGACAACCCAACAGCAGTCCTGTGCAGGGAGCGAGCCACGATGCCCGCCGGAGCAGCGTGCGGTCGACCCGCCTCGACCGGGTCAGGGCTTCTGGGGTCGACGCCCAGGAACGCAACGAGCTTGGCGAAGGCCCGCCGATACGCTCGAACTGTGGTCGCTGGACGCTTGCGGACCACTTGTCAGCCACTCGATGTACTCCACGACCTGAGCGGGCAATGCACCGCGTGGACCCGGGATGTGTTCACCCATGTGATGGGGTGTGTCGACCACCTGTTGATGGGGTCTCACATAGACTCACCACGTCAAACCTCCTTACTGAGGTTTGGACGCGGGGCCGGCTGGTATCAACAGCGCGGCCCTACTTCGTGGACGCGCCTACATCAACCTCGGCCGAGGTCCGGCGGGGCGGATCGACTTCGATGTTTTCCCCTTCAATGAGGGGAGTGGCGGCACGCAGGTTGGTCACCCGGTACTGCGAGCCCGGGACCCACGTCGACTCGATGCCATTTGCCGAACTGGAACTTGTGCCTTCCGTGATCCCGGCCCGCACTCATCGAGGCGACGGCCCCGTCCTTCTTCTGAGGGTAAGAGGCCTGGTAACAGGGTCGCGCGAGGTTCCTTCGCCGGTCTTTGCGACATACAGCCGGGCGTCAGCCCGCTGGAGCACCAGACACGGATCGTCGCCGACGGCGCCAGATGCCCAGCCGACACTCACGCTCGCAGGACCGGTAGGTAGGTTCAATCCCGCGACGGCGCCCTCTGCGCGTCGCGCGACCACCGCAGGCGTCTCTTCCGAAGCATCGGGGATCAGCAGGACGAATTCGTCGCCGCCGATGCGGGCGAGCGTCTCACCCTTGCGCGCCACGCTCGCGAGCACATGCCCGATCGCCACGAGGAGCGCATCGCCCGCCGCGTGACCGTACCCGTCGTTGATGGCCTTGAGGTTGTCGACGTCGATGGCGAGGAGCGCGAAGGGGCGTCGAGTGGGAAGTCGATCCACGGCGTGCTCGAAGCCACGCCGATTCGTCAGCCCCGTCAGGGAATCGGTGATCGCATCGGCTTCGGCCTCGCGGTGCCTGAGCGCGTTCGTCAGCGCGAGCGAGGTCAGCGCGCCGAGTCCTCCCAGGCGTTCGACGAGCTCTCCAGTGATCGGCTTGTCCCGCGACGAGACCACGAGGATCCCGTGGACTGCGGCACCCTTGACTCGGACCGGGACGTACGCGGCGAACTTCAGACCGAAGCGAGCGATGATCTGCCGCGCCCGAGGTCCCGCGTGCTCGGGGTCGAGCGCACCGGCCACCGCCTGGCCGGCTGCGAGCGCTCGCGGGATCATCGGGTGCTCGGAGATCGGCATCCACGCGCCGACAGCGCTCGCACCGGTGTCGTCGCTGTCCGCGATGATCCTCATGGTTTCGGCCGATATCTCGTAGTAGACGCCGCGGCGAGCGCTGGTGCCTGGGGGCGACGCCAATGTGGCGGCCAGCCCGGTTGCGGTCTGGACCACCTGCGCGGGGTCCAGGCTGTAAGTCAGCGCCTGGGTTGCGAACTCGAGGATCGTCATCTGGCGTCGCTGCTCGGCCAGCAGCTCGTGGCAGGCGGCCAGCTCCTCACGAAGCCGGACGATCTCGATCGTCGAATTCTTCTCGGTCACTTCCTACACTCGTGAAGAGGTTCGCAGGACTCCGCTTCCCGCGGCCGCGTTATTGATGGGAAGGGTACTAACCGTCGTCGCGCCGTTACAGCCTTCGGTCGCGAAATCGCTCGCGGCTTCTATCGGACGGATCAGCCAGTTCTTCCCGGGGAGGGTCCGAGTGCAAGCGCCGTCGCGCACCATGGCGTACAACTTTCACACCAGAACCTGGGCGCGGCGGTAAGAACTCGGGTCAGCTAACGGCCACGAAACTCCAGCAAGGGCGTATGACCACGTTTGACGCCTTTAGTGCGCTGAGGTAGAGTTTTGGCACCGGACGTGAGGGGCCGACGCGATGAGGGGGACCCAGACCGATGGCTCGGCTGCGATATGGGTGGAAGGGGGCTTCCTAGCAACCGGTAGCGAGACTTGGCCGCCCACTCCGCTGTGGAGCCGGCGGCAGGTCGCGCGCCATCCGCAGATTCCTAACGCTGCCACGGCCACGGGAAGAACGAGCGTGGTGGCGCTTCGCCCTAATGCCGCTGCTGGACGCTTTCGTCAGATGGCGATCGCGATCTTGACGCCGAGCAGAATCAGCGGCCAAAGCAGCACCGCGAGAATGGCGGACAGGAGGGCGCCGATGGTCCCAACATGTTCGAAGAAGTGATGTGTGCCGGCGACGATTAGTCCGATGACGATCCAAATCAGGGGCAGTAGCAGCGACAGTCGCGGGCGGTTCACGACCCGAATCCTACACGCGTGACCGGGCGAAAGCTGGTCAGCCGGCCAGCAGCCAGGCCGACGATGAGGGCAGGCAAGCCGGGATTCTCTGCAGGGTCGCTAGATGCCCCCTATGAGCGAGAGTGTGCTATCGAGTGATAAAGCTCGTCCCGGCCGGTGGCCGCCTCTGCAGTCGCCCTGCGGGCATGGAAGTGATAGCTGACGCCCGAGTGATCCCCGTCCCCGAACGTAGCGTCGCGTATCAAACGGACTAGCTTAAGAATGAGGTGTTGGCGTAATACGTGTGGATGAACCAGCCTCCCGACCCGCTAGCGGTCGCGGTGATAAAGACCTGACTCTTCGTGCTGGCCCCGCCCGGGGAGATGCGCGTGACGTAGCCGGTACACGCATACGACGAGGTATCGCCTGTCCTATGGCAGGTCATGTTGGTGACAGTCGTGGTGTCGCCCGCAGTAGCAGGGTTGATGGCGGCCACGCTGGTCAGTTGGGTCGTGAAACCCTGAGCAAGGGACGCCGACTCGTCCGTCGGCACGGCGATCGGAGCGCTGCCGTGGTTCCGAGTGGTCGGAGCCGCCGAAGGCTTAGCAGACGGGCTGCAGCCCGCAAGCATCACCAGGCCACCCATCGCTGCACTGACAAGCCACAGTCGTCGGTTGAAGTGCATGACGTTCACTCCTGGATCTCACGGGTCGCCTAATTCAATCCTTAGCAATCATGCCACGAGTCGGAATCGTCGGTTCGTGCTTGATGCCTGGCATACGGCTTGACCCGGGCGCGGACGTTGACGCGGCGGAAGCCCAGGTTCAGGGTCGTCGCTCGGCCGTCGTGTGAGGGATTCCTCGCTCAGGCCACCATGGTGTCCCTCGAGGGCAGTCGCTTGCTAGCGGGGAAAGTGCTCGTGCACGGGGAACTCGTGAACGTCCGGTGCAGGCCCCGTAGCCCCGATGGGGCGGCCATCGCAGGTCCGATGCGTTCTGCCGAGAACCGGTCGAAGTGCTCGCGCGACTTCCAGAAGTCGATCACGCCCCAGCCGCCGTCTACCGGACCGGACGAGTGGAAGATGATTCCATCTGGGGGATTGCCGTCCGGGTCGATCGCCGCATTGAGTTTGTCCATCTGCTCGGCGGTGACGCCAGTGAGCTTGAGGCGGATTCCTACAGCCATCATTCCTCCTTTGATTCGACCAGCGATTTGCGCGCAGTGTAGTTGGTCCACGCGAGCATCGGGTAGCAGCTTGGTCCGGTCAGTTCCGGTATAGCCCTACCCCGGCGGGCGTTTGGCGAGAGCGCCATACATGCGCCGCCCAACAGTGAGAGGGCCGAGGGAGGTGACGGTTGCTCACCCTGGCGTACAACTTTCACACCAGGGATGAACGGCCTCGTCGACTTCAGTTCGTGACCAGTACGACCCCGCAAGTCGGCGAGCGGTTCGGTGTCACTCGCGAATGCGTTCGTTAGATCGAGACCAACCGTTGCGCAGCCTACCTGATCACTTGCGCAGCCACAGATTGGCTACTTCCTCGAACCGATGGTACGAAGCGGCTTAGTGCAATTGCCCTCGCGCACCCGCTTACCGCCTGCTGATATGACGCGAAGACGGGCACGTGCGCCCGCGCGCTATCCGGGGCGGAGCACCACCATTGACACCCATGGCGCCACTCGACGCCGTGCGGGTTGCGATGAAGAAGCCTTCGGCCATTTCGGGACTAACGAACGCTCGGTGTCGTGTGCCCGTGAATAACGAGCCGGGCACCGTTGCAAGTCACGATCTCAACGATGATGAACCGAGCAGCCTACGCCCCACTACAGCGTGACCGACAAACGCTTCCTATAATGGAAAA
>PLZA01000029.1 GCA_003153505.1 Candidatus Dormiibacterota bacterium | reverse complement strand
CCAGAGCGGTCGGCCGCCGGGCGCGGAACACGACGTGGCCGCGGCGGCGGGCAAGGGGTGCGGGCAGCGCGGTCGCCTGGTCGGTCGCCTCAGGTGCCATGGCTCGATGCTGAACCTTGCGCGAATGCCCTGGGCTGGCGCTAGGGCCGAAAGACCTGTATGGCGCCGCGCGCGCCGGTGGTCAGCTGGCGGCGGAGCGTCGTAGTGGCCTTCCAGTGCGGTCACGGGACAGAACTTGGCCCCCGCCCGGTCCTCATGTCCACAGGCCGGACAGATACTCATAGCCGGAGAGCGTACGACGCCCCTCGTGCGACTCGCGGACGCCCCCGGTGATGCTTAGGGCTTGCGCCAATAGGTGATTGACGCATTCACGGGCAGCGCCTCGGCCGAGTGTCCCAGCGATACCGTTTCCAGGCATCCCGGAGCAGGCGGGGCACGATGGCGCACGATGATGATGGTGTTCACCAGGGCGAGGTAGAAGCGGATCACAACGCCGCGTCGCTCCGTACAGCATGCAGCGCTTGAGCATCTCGCATCTGGTCCCGTAGGCTCCGCACGATGATCGTGAAGCGGATCGGCTACGTCGGTATGCGGACAGAGCACCTCGAGCGGATGACTTGGTTCTTCCGCGATGTCATGGGCCTGCGCGCGGCCACGGTCGGGGAGACTTTCTCGATCCTCAACCTGCCGACCGGAGCCTTCGACTTCGCGGAGGTCTACTCCCCTAGGCACCACGATCAGCGGATGATTCCGGACGGTGTGGAGGGACCGGTCGTCGCGTTTGTCGTCGAAAATCTCGAGCTGGCTCTCAGGGAGGTGAAGGACGCGGGCCTCGAGGTCATCGGCGACGTCGTGTGGGCTGCCGAGGCGTTTGGGGCGCCGGCGATGGAAGGGGTCGGCTGGTTCTTTCTGCGTGCCCCGGATGGACGCGTGTACGTCATCGAACAGTCGGTCGATTGACACTCACGGCGATCGTGGAGGTGATCTCCGCCACGGGCCGGCTCCCTTACGCTGGCGCCACCAAACTGGACAACCTCGTACTTCGCTAATACAACCCCTGGTACCGGCGGGCGAGAACAGGGGTTGAGCGCCACGAATATCACCTCCGTCAGCCCACTCGAAGTGCGGCAGCACACATATTGACCGGGAAGCGCCAGGCAAGACCATCCTCCGGTTACACCACCCTGCCTAAGGGCGAGAGATGTGCCCTTCGGCTCTAGGTGAGATGTGACCTTCGGCTCTAACGGGAAGGCCGGGTAGTGGGTCAGTTTGAATGGGACTGGGCAGGAGCGGACTCTTGTGGAGACGCCCTGCCCAGCCTTGACGCGTGAGCTTAGAGAAAGCAGAGCGTCTATCACAACCAGCGGTAAGTCCGGGTAGTGCCTCAGTTTGAATCGGGTTGTATCGAGCCGGGCCGCTCGCGGGTGCTCGTGATCTCGTTGAGCGTCCCGCAGGAGAAGCATCTGATGACGATGTTCTCGAGCTGCCCGGGCAACATGTGGTCGGCGAGATCGTCCGCCCCCGTTCACCAGATTCACAATCAGCCCCTCAAGGTCGTGATGTGGTTCCCGAGATGCCGCAGCCAGCGGGGAACTCACCCGTCGGATCACCCCGTCAGGTCGGCTCAACATACATTCGTGGATTCGACGGGCACCACAGGGGCCACTTGGCGCGGACACCAACCTGGACAACGTCGTCCATCGCTAATACGACCCCATCCGAGTCGCGAGAACCGCCCTCGGCATGCCTTCGCCCCCCTGGCCATCGAGCGGATCAGCCAGCCTTCCGTGCGGCGGCGGCGGCCCGGTCGAGGCGCGCGAGAAACGGGGTGGCCCCGATCCTGGTGAAGATCTCTCGAGCCTCGTCCTCCTCGCCTGCCGGGGCGGCGTCGAGCCCGCAGAGTATTGCCCGGTCGAGGGCGCAGAGGGCGAGATCGAGAGGCGAGTCGATCGCCCTCCAGGCGTCGAGGGCGCGACTGTAGGCCGTCGCCGCCTCATCGCGCCGCCCCTCCATGGCCGCGAGCCCTGCCTCCGCGGTCAGCCGTACTGCCGCCATCCAACGCCCGCGAAAGCCCTGCATGCCGGCGAGCGCCTCGCGAGCGCGCCCGGCGTCACCGAGCCACAGCGCGGCGCGCTGTTGGATCGCCAGTGCCGCTGCGCTGTTGATCCCCGATGTTTCGGCCGCCAGCGCGGCGGATGCGTGCCGGTAGGCCGCTTCGAGGTCGTCGGCGGCCATATGCACAGCGGCTCGAGCACGATGGTTGTTGGCCCGCGCGGTCATGTCCTCGCTTCCTTCGGCGTCTGCCGTCGCCGCGAGCCGCTCCATGGCGAGGGAAGTGTCTCCGCTGAACGCCGCCAGCACTGCTTCGCAGAGCTCGAGCTGAGTCAGCCGGGGACTGGGCAGATCCCGCTGACGAAGTGCGCTCAGCGCCGCTCTGGCGTCGTCCCACTGTCCAAGGTTGGTCGCTCCCTCCGCGGCGTTGAGCAGGTTCACGCTCTCAAGGGTGCGGGCGCCGGCGCGTCGCGCCAGCTCGGCAGACTCGAGCTGCAGTCTGATCGCCTCGTGGGGATCCTCATCGCCCACGAAGAGGGACACGTACATGCTCGCCCACGCCTGCTCGACGAGGGATCCGGCGGTTGCGGCGAGTGCCATTCGGCCGCGAGCCAGCATCACGGCCTCCCGGTGGCGCCCGACACGGAACAGCACCGCGGACTTCGCTCCGATGGCGCGCCCAAGCAGATCGGTGTCGTCGAGACGTTCGGCCAGCGTGCAGGCTGTCTCCGCCCAGGCGAGGGGCTGGTCAGATGTCCCTGAGCTGCCCCGCAGTGACGCGAGGGTGGCAGCCAGGTCGGCCCGGGCCCGCTCATTGCCCGTTTCTCCGAGCTCCGTCAGTACCGGCTGTGCCCGCGCGATGGCGTCGGCGACGCGCTCCATCCCGTCGCCGAGAACCTCGGCGAGCCGGGCTGTGCTGCGCCCGACGGCGTCAGCATCGCCTGCGCTCCGGTGTGCCGTGATCGCAGCCTCGAGGTGAGCCACAGCCCGCTCGAATGCGTCGGTTCGGAAGGCGGCGTCCCCAGCAGTGTCCAAGAGCGCCGCCCGCTCCGCCGGGTCCTGGGTCAGCGCCAGCGCCTGCTCCAGGTAGGTGAGGGCCTGCTCCGGCGAGCCGAGCGCCAATGCTCGTCGCCCCGCGCGGGTGAGCCACTCACGGGCCCGGGCGGCCAGCGAGTCCCGCTCCGGGCCCTCGGCGGTGGCGCGCTGCGCTTCGGCGAAGTGAGTCGCCACCACGCCGACCAGCTCCTCGTCGTCCAAGCCCTCGAAGTACCCGGCTGCGGCGACGTGCTTGGCCCGGCGCTCGGGCTTCGCCAGCGTGCCATAGGCGACCTCCCGGATCAGCCCTTGGACGAAGCCGTACTGGCCTCGTTCCGGCGAGCGGGGGTCGGTGTCGAACGCCAGCAACTCCTTGCGCACGAGGTCCCGGAGGGGCGTCGCCAGGGCGGCCGGGTCCCGGCCCGACACCGCCGCCAGCGCGGAGATCGAGAAGCTCTGGCCGAGCACGGCGGCGTCCTGCAGCAGTGAGCGCTCGACGGGAGACACCCCGTCGAGGCGAGAGGCGATGAGCGCATGCAGCGTGTCGGGAATCTCGAGCGCCCCCAGCGTTCCCGTGACGGTCAGCACCCCGTCGCGATCCGCCAGTTGCCCTCTGTCGACCAGCATCCGGATCGTTTCCACGGCATAGAGGGGCACTCCTTCGGCGCGCTGCAGCACCTGCTCCACGACGGCATCCGGGAGCCCCGCGACGAAGCCACGCAGCAACGCGGCCATTGCCTCTGGCGCCAGCGGCTCGAGGTGCAGGGCGGTGAACGAGCGTTGCCCCGCCCCCCAGGTGGGGCGCCGTTGGAGCAGCTCCGGTCGCGACAGGGTGAGCACGAAGATGGCCCGGGTCCGCGACCACTCCACGATCGACTCGATGAAGTCGATCAATCCGGGGTCTGCCCATTGCAGATCCTCGAACACCAGCACCGTCGGACCGCGTTCGGCGATCCGCTCGAAGAAGGTGCGCCAGGCGGAGAAGAGCTCCTCGCGGTCGCCGCCGGGCGCGCCGGCGAGCCCCAGCAGGGAGGCGAGCGCCTCCTCCACCCAGCGGCGTTGCTCCGGCTCCGAGACGAACTCGCCCACCGAGGCGGCCAATTTGGCGCGCGCCTGGGAGGGATCCTCACCCTCGGTGATCCCCGCCCGCATGCGCACCATCTCCCCGAGCGCCCAGAAGGTGATCCCCTCACCGTAGGAGGGGGAGCGGCCCTGCTGCCAGTAGACGGTCGCCGAAAGACCATCCACGTATTTGAGGAACTCCCACGAAAGCCGGCTCTTGCCGATCCCGGCGATGCCGGTCGCCGACACCAATCGGACGCGCTGCTCCCGAATGGTGGCGTGGAGCAACTCCTTGAGAAGACGGAGCTCCTCCTCCCGGCCGACAAAGGGTGGCTCGGCTCGCTCCGATCGACCCACCCCTCGGCGCTGGGCCACCACTCGCTGGGCCCGCCAGACCGGTACCGGCTCCTCCTTGCCCTTCAGGGTGATCGGGTCGAGGTCGGTGAAGGCGATCGCCTGGCCGGCGGCGCGCATGGTCGCCTCGCCCACCAGCACACTGCCCGGCTCGGCAGCCGCCTGCAAACGGGACGCGGTGTTCACCAGGTCCCCGGCGACCATTCCCTGGCCGGTTGCGCCCAGCGTCACCGCTGCCTCGCCGGTGAGCACTCCCGCGCGGGCGCGCAGGGTGGGGGCGCCGACCTCGGCGCCGAGCGACGCCACCGCCGCAACCAGTTCCAACGCGGTCCGCACCGCTCGCTCGGCGTCATCCTCGGTGGCCGCCGGTGCGCCCCACACCGCCATGACCGCATCCCCGATGAACTTCTCGACCGTGCCCCCGTAGCGCTCGATCAGCTCACGGCAAACGTCGAAGTAGCGGGACAGCAGCTCACGTACCTCCTCAGGATCCCGAGACTCCGAAAGCGCCGTGAACCCGACGAGGTCCGCGAACAGCACCGAGACCAAGCGGATCTCAGCCACGACGACGGCGGCCGGATGACCAGGCGCGGCAGGTCTCGGTGGTGCGGTTTGGTCGACGTCGACGAGGGCTCCCATGGGCGCTCCGCACTCACCGCAGAACTTGACGGCGACTGCATTCGCTGCACCGCATGCTGCGCAGAGCCGAGCCAGCGCTGCCCCGCATTCGCCGCAGAACTTGCGCTCGGGAGCATTGCTTCCACCGCAGTTGGAACAGACCACCCGCGCCTCCTACCAGAGCCCGACGCTCCGGAATGGTACCCACCGCCGGGGGCGAAGGGATTCCCTTTGGTGTGCCGCCCAGTTGTGGGACCGGCACTACATCCAGCGCCGCTGTGACGGCGGCGACACCAATTTCGGAAACCTGGTCCATTCCTAATGCATCCCCTAAGTGGAAAGGGGAGCCTGCGAGGAACCGGCTGCCCAACGTGAAGCGCCCCCATACGCGGGCCCGATTCGTGCGAGGATGGCTGCAATCTCCTACGCCAAAAGTGAGGTACACCATGCTTGACAGAACCTCAAAGCGGCGAGCCTCGCTGCTGGTCCTGATTGCGGCTGTGATCGCGGGTGCTTGGCCGGCAACGGCGTTTGCGGCCACTCAACCGAGGCTGGGAACAGCCCTCAACTTCACGGTCCTGGCAGGATCCACGATCACGAACACCGGTCCCACTGTGCTCACCGGCAATCTGGGATTGTCCCCGGGCTCCGCCGTGACCGGATTCCCCCCCGGCAGCGTCACTGGTGTCAAACACATCACCGACGCCGTGGCGTTGCAGGCGAAGCACGATCTGATCACCGCATACACCGACGCCGCGACGGCGCCGACGACCTCCAACCTGACCGGGAAGAACCTCGGCGGAAAGAATTTGTCCCCCGGCGTCTACACGTTCAGCTCTTCGGCACAGTTGACCGGCTCACTTACCCTGAGTGGAAACGGCGTGTTCATCTTCCGGATCGGCAGCACCCTCACCACCGCGAGCAACTCGGTCGTTCTGCTCAGGAATGGCGCCCAGGCGTGCGCGGTGTACTGGCAGGTTGGCAGCTCGGCCACGCTCGGATCGGCTACTCAGTTTCAAGGTAACCTGATGGCACTGACGAGTATCACCATGGTGACCGGCGCCAACATCCTCAAAGGGCGCGCCCTGGCTCGAAACGGCGCACTCACGTTGGACACCAACCGCATCACCCCCCCGGCCGGCACGTGCACGGTTTCGTCAGTCACGGTTCCCGGCACCGGCGCCGCGTCCATGCTTCCTGGCCTTGGCATTGGCCTTGTGCTCATCGGTGGTCTCATCCTCGCGGTCGGCCGCAGACGCGTAAAGGGTCGCGACTGAGGCACGCTGCCTTCTGGCTCTCCTCAAGGCCGTCTGTCATCGCATCGCCGAGACTCGTCCTGGAGCTCAGCACCCGCCGGATTGCTGCCGCGTCGTGACCGGATGAATTCGAGAATCGCTCCGTCGGGCGAGCAGCAGGGGACGAGCCCCGACAACCTCGTCCATCGCTAATACGACCCCATCCAGAGCCGTCGAGCGAGATCAGGCGTCGGGGGGACGGGGGTACCTCGCCGGCACGAGGAAGAGCAACCTCGCCCACTGGAGCTCTCACGCGATGCGGGGCCGGAAAGGCGATAGAGGCGGCCAGGCACGCACCGGCCGATGAGACCGAAGCGTAAGAAAATCCCCACCACGCCGGCTCTATAGAGATGACATGTACCGGGAGGGTGCCGCCGTCAGCAACTTGAACAGGGTCGAGTCGGATCGGACTTTCGAGCAAGCGGTGCTGCCCGAGCGGCGGCGATTGTATGGACTGGCGCTGATCATCACTCGGGATCCATCTGCCGCCGAGGATGCCGTTCAGGAGACGCTGTTCTCCGCCTGGAGATCCTGGTCAAAGGTTCGCGACCCGCAGCACCCGGGCGGATGGCTGACCCGGATCTGCGTGCGCCAGTGCCTCCGCCGCCGGCAATTCGATGCCCCCAGCCGTTTTGCTGACCCATCGGTCAGCGCACGCGCGCAGGGTGAGACCGCGTTTGGAGGAGAGCTGCTCGATTTCGACCGGGCATTCGGGCTGCTCACGGCGAAGCAGCGAGCCGTCTTCACGCTCCATGTTCGCCACGGATACACCGTCGCCGAGTCGGCGGGGCTCATGGGCTGCAGACCCGGGACGGCGCGCAGCCACCTCGGACGTGCGGTCGCGAGGCTGAGAAAGGAGATGAGTCATGAATGACGACATCACGATCGACCCCACCATGCGCGCGGTCGCTGCCCAATACTTCGATCGCGTCGAAAACCGGCCTCTGCCGCGGAGCTTGACACTCGCCGCACCCTCGTTCGACACTGCTCGGCGCGGCTTCCGCCTGGATCGCGGTCTCGCCGCTGTTGCCGTGTTCGTTGCCATAAGCGCGGCGTTGACGATCGTCATCCTCGTCACTCGCAATCTCGCTGCGACGAGCCCGGCGCACACGCAGGCACCTCAACGCCCGCTGAGTCTGCCGACCTTCTCAACTTCAGTGTGCGGCGTATGGCCCCGTCCGACGCCGACGACCGGAATCGCCGAATACCCAGTGCCCGGGCTTGACAACATGGGGCCGGCGGTGACCGGATCGGACGGCAATGTCTGGTTCATCGGCGGCGCGTCGAACGGCGAAAACGGAGCCCGCGAAGTGGTCGGAAGGGTCACGCCGGCGGGGAAGATCACGATCTACTCCATCCCCGGCAATCCTGGGGAGAGCTTCGACGGAATCGCCGCGGGCCCCGGAGGGGATGTGTGGTTCTCGGTGAGTACCGGCGACACGATCGGCCGGCTGGCGCCCGCCACGGGCCACATCGATCTGTTCCCCGTACACGTACCCCCCGTGTCGGCCTCGGCGAAACCCGTCCGCACAGAGACCACCGACATGGTCGCCGGCCCTGACGGCAACATCTGGTTCGACGTCAGTCAGGTCGCGGCTAATGCGCCTGCGACCGATGGTCAGATCGGACGCATCACCCCGACCGGGGTCATCACGTTGTTTGCCCTCCCGGGGTCAGGGCGACCAGAAGGCATCCAGGTTGGCGCCGACGGCAACCTCTACAGCCGGATCGCCGTCGAGGGCGGAGCGATGCTGTGTGGTGCAATCCCCGGGTACTCACCAAGCGCCGAGGTGGTGCGCACCACTCTTACCGGGAAGGTCACTGAGCTCAGCGAGGA
>PLZA01000020.1 GCA_003153505.1 Candidatus Dormiibacterota bacterium | reverse complement strand
TGACCGACGTCGGCTCGATGCCGCGCCTTGGCGACGTGCCCGCACGCATGCATGCCCAGGTGATCCGGCCCGATCGCTACGGGGATCCGCACACAGCGTTCGCTGTTGAGACGGTGTCGACGCCGAGGCCGGGCCCGGGACAGGTGCTCGTCTACGTCATGGCAGCGGGCGTCAACTACAACAACGTCTGGGCAGCACTCGGCCGGCCGGTTGACGTCGTCGCGGCCCGGAGGAAGGCGGGCGAGGCCGAGGATTTCCACATCGGGGGCAGCGACGCGTCGGGAATCGTCTGGGCGGTGGGCGACGGGGTCGAAGGAGTACGGGTCGGCGACCACGTGGTGGCGCATTGCGGTGTCTGGGACCCGGCGGACCCCTGGATCACCCAGGGCGGCGACCCGATCGTCGCGCCGAGCGCGCGGATCTGGGGGTACGAGACCAACTGGGGAAGTTTCGCGCAGTACACACTCGTCCAGGCCCACCAGCTGCTTCCCAAGTCGTCGCGTCTGAGCTGGGCTGCGGCATCCGCCTGCACTCTGGTGGGTGCGACCGCGTACCGGATGCTCTGCTCATGGCACCCGCACACCGTTCGCGAGAATGATGTCGTCCTGATCTGGGGCGGCTCGGGCGGCCTGGGCTCGCAGGCGATCCAGATCGCTCGGGCGAAGGGAGCGGTGCCGATCGCGGTGACCTCAGGTCCAGAGCGCGGTCAGTACTGCATCGACCTCGGCGCCCACGGCTACATCGACAGGCGCGACTTCTCCCACTGGGGCGTGATCCCGGACTGGCGCGACGACGCGGCGTTCGCCACGTGGACTGCGGGTGCCCGCTCCTTCGGCAAGGCTCTCTGGGACGTTCTTGGGGAGCGCCGCAACCCCAGGATCGTCTTCGAGCATCCTGGTGAGGACACGATCCCGACGTCCATCTTCGTCTGCGACAACGGCGGCATGGTGGTCATCTGCGCGGGGACCACCGGGTATCACGCAGCGGTGGACCTGCGCTATCTCTGGATGCGCCAGAAACGCCTCCAGGGCTCGCATTTCGCGAACGACGAGGAATGCGCCGCGTACAACGCGATGGTGGCGAGCGGCGCGGTGGATCCGTGTCTCTCCAGGACCTTCGCCTTCACCGAGGTCGGTCTTGCGCATCAACTGATGCGTGAGAACAAGCACCCCATGGGGAACATGTCGATCCTGGTCGGCGCGCGCGACGCCGAGCAGCGCGACTGATCTATCGCTGCGCGGCGAGGTAGACCAGGGCCGCTTTGACGCGGCGATGGCTCGTCACGCAGGTCGAGTCGGCGCTGGAGCGCGAACTCTCGTTGCGCATCATGCGCGGCGGCGTGAAGCCGCGAATCGAAGCCCTCGACAAGGGGAGGACCCTGGTGGAGCAGGGTGACCTCGGGACCGACATGTACGTGCTCCTCGACGGCGTGTTCTCCGTCGAAGTCGATGGCGCTGCGGTGGCGCACGTCGGACCCGGTGCCGTGGTGGGCGAGCGCGCGCTGCTCGAGGGGGGCCGGCGAACCGCAACGCTCCGTGCGCTCACGCCCTGCAAGGTCGCGGCCGCATCAGGTGACGAGGTGTCTTCCGAGATGCTCAGCGAGCTGGCTGCGGAGCATCGTCGGGAAGGGGCGCGGTCTGACTGAGCGCCGCGCGCACCCGGTCCATCGCCACCTCCGGCGCAAGCGTGCTCACCTCGACTCGCCGGCCACTGAGGAGCCAGTCGATCTCGTCGCGCGCGAGCAGCGCACCGAGGTCGCGGGGCAGACGCGCCGGGGCACCCTCGATGACCTGATGGGCTGGGCCCTCAACGTCGCGGGGACGCAGTCCGCCGTCGAGGGCGTCGATGCCCGAGTCGCGGAGATCCTGCACGAGTGCGCACCCGCGCGGTGACGCATCGTGCACCACGACCACGCGCGAGCCCGGCGCGGGTGTTTCCCCATCACTCGCGACGACGACGTTGACTGCGCCGAGCTCCGCGCGCTCGGCGTTGGTGGCGATCATCGCGGCGGTGTCGCGTGTGTCGGTGACGATGGTCATCGGCGCCGCAGCGCGCTGCGTGGCAGCGGGCGCGTCGGGAGGAATCAGGCCCTCGGGTTGCAGCGATCCAAATCGATCGCGAAATTCGTCGAATGAGAGTGCGAGCAGGCGCCCGGACAATTGTGGACGGCGCATGCGCCCCACGATGCCGGCAAGCAACAGCGCCACCCCGAGGGTGACGAACAACGCGAAGACGACCTTGATCCCGATGAAGATCAACCCGACAAGGATCATCAGCACTCCGAGACCGATCTCGCCATTCGAGGCGGCGTCCGAAGGCGTGGTTTCCGCGCGCGCGCAGGTGGCGTAGTACAGCTGCCGCTGCGTGTAACGCCAACCGCCGCTCGCAAGGCCGGCCGCCACATCCTCCACGAGCAACGTGGTCACGGGGAGTGCCATCGTGGGGAGTGTCGCACAGGTTCCGAGCAAGGTTCGACGAGTTCGCGCGCTCGTGACACAGCGATATGCTGCGGCGATGGTCACCGAGCGGGATGAGCATTCGACCGTCACGGTGGAAGCGGGGGAGCCGGACTTCGTCGAGGCGCTCCTCGACTGGCAGGACTCGACTCTGGAGCCCGCCCGAACGCGCGGCGAGCGCAAGGATCCCTTCGTGACCGGGAGCGGCATCCCCGTAGCGCCGCTCTACACCCCGGCCGACCTCATCCGCCACGACCCGCTTCGCGATGAGGGATTTCCGGGGGTGCCGCCATTCACCCGCGGTATTCAGCCAACGATGTATCGGGGCCGCCTCTGGAGCATCCGTCAGTACGCGGGCTACGGCACCGCCGGCGACGCCAACGCGCGCTTCCGCTACCTGCTCGCTCAGGGTCAGCCCGGCCTGTCTGTGGCCTTCGACCTCCCCACCCAGATGGGACTGGACAGCGACGACCCACGAAGCGCCGGCGAGGTGGGCCAGGTGGGGGTCGCGATCGACTCGGTGCGCGACATGGAGGACCTGTTCGAGGGCATCCCGCTCAGCGCGGTGAGCACTTCGATGACCATCAACGCACCGGCGCCCGTGCTGGTCGCGATGTACGTGGTCGCCGCCGAGCGCCAGGGTCTCGACGCGGCGTCGATCATGGGAACCGTGCAGAACGATGTGCTCAAGGAGTACATCGCACGAGGCACATTCATCTATCCGCCACGACCGTCATTGCGTCTCGCGGCCGATCTGATCGCATGGTGCACGGTCAACTCACCAAAGTTCAACCCAATCTCGCTTTCCGGATACCACATCCGTGAAGCGGGGAGCACCGCCGCCCAGGAGATGGCTTTCGCGCTCGCCAATGCGTGCGCCTACGTGCAGGCATCGATCGATCTCGGTGTCGGTGTCGACGACTTCGCCCCAAAGCTCTCGTGGATCTTCAACACGCACATCGACTTCTTCGAGGAGATCGCCAAGTACCGAGCGCTTCGCCGGATGTGGTCGCGGCTCATGGCGAGACGCTTCGGCGCCCGTGATCAGCGTTCACTCATGCTCCGCACCCATACCCAGACGGGCGGTTCGACCCTCACGGCCCAGCAGCCTGAGAACAACATCGTACGTGCCGCAATCGAAGCGCTCGCCGCAGTGCTGGGCGGGGTCCAGTCACTTGCGCTCTCGTGCTACGACGAGGCGCTCTCCATTCCCACCGAGAAAGCGCAACGCATCGCGGTGCGCACCCAGCAGATCATCGCCGAGGAGACGGGGGTGACGAACACAGTCGACCCGCTGGGTGGGTCGTATTACATCGAGTGGCTGACCGACGAGCTCGAACGTGAAGCCCTGCAGCTCCTTGACGAGGTCGACTCGCTGGGCGGCGCGGTGGCCTGCATCGAAACCGGCTGGATGCAGCAGCACATCCAGGACGAGGCGTACCGGACCGAGCGCGCGATCGCGGTCGGCGACAAGGTCATCGTCGGTGTCAACCGGTACACCGAGACCGAGGAAGGCGGCGCGCCGCTGCTCTTCCGGCCCGACGAGCGAGCGATGGCCGCGCAGGCGGAGCGGCTCGCGCGGCACCGCGCCGGGCGTGATGGCGCAGTCGTGCAGCGCGCGATCGCTGCCGTCAAACAGGCGGCGGCGTCCAACGAGTCGCTCATGCCACGCGTCCTCGACGCGGTGCGTGCCGAGGCCACGCTCGGTGAGATCTGTGGCGCGCTGCGGAGCGTGTTCGGCGAGTACCAACCGCCGGCCACGATCTGAGGCGCGCGTGCTCGCGGCGGTCAAGCGCTGGTTCAAGGACAACCCGAGGACGGTCTTCCTGATCGTGGTGGGCACGGTGATCCTCGGCCTCTTCCTTGGAGTCATCACGCCGCTCTTCGCGACAGCAGGGCCGCCGATGGCGGATCTCAGCGGTGTGATCCCGAGCACCGCCACTGCCGGGACGCGCCTGGAGATCGACGTTTCGGTCGACAACGTCGGCGACCCGGTCATCGCTCAGGTCTGTGTCGGCGCACTCGTGCAAGGGCCGCTGACACCGGTCGATGCCATCTTTCAGAACATCGACAAGGAGCCGTTCATCAACGGCAGGGCGTGCGGCGGCGAGTTGACCAGCCAGTCGAGTGCCCCGGTGCAGCTGTTCTTCGATGCGGGATCGCCCGGTCCCGTGCAGCTCGTCCTCTCCCCGATGAACGGGAAGCAGGTCATCGGCCAGGCGCTGACCGGATCACTGTCCGTGAAGACCGCCTGACCTCTGAGGAAGCCGACACAAGGCTGTCACGCCCATCTCCGGCAGCCCGGCTCCATCTACGCTCTCTGTCGAGAGGGTTCATGCACAACGAGAGCGCCGCGCGGCGCTGGCTACCGATCTTTGCGACGGGGGTTTTGCTTGGTATCACCAGCTGGCAGCTGGTCGATTCCTCACTTCCCCCGCGGATGATTTTCGTGGAAATCGAGGCCGTGGTCGTCGCGGCAGTGATGCTCGAGATCACCATCCGGTTGCGTCGCGCCGCTCGGGTCGGCCCGTCGGTCGCGACTCTCGTGCAGGGGCTCACCAGCGTCGGGCTGTGCACCATGATTCTCGGTCTCTCCGCGCCGCGGCTCACCCATCCCGTGCCGCTGATCGTGCTCGGGTTCGTCGCCGTGCTCCTGACGGTCGACCCATCGGCACGCGCGCCGGCCCTCTGGGCCATCCTGGTGGCGTCCTGCGGAGGGCTTTCGCTGGTGTGGTGGTGGGCAGACCTCACCCCGACCTATGGCGTGAACCAGCTGATCCAGATCACCGCATTGATGGTGGGTGTCGTTGTCCTTGCCTATTCGAACTGGTCGCTGACCGATCGCCATTACCAGGCCCAGACACGGCGCCTGCGGGCGGTTGCCGATGTCGCCCGGAGGCTCGGGCTCACCACTGACTCCGGCGAGGTCGCGGCCGCCGTGCTCGGGGGGTGTCATGAGACATATCCGGACGCGACATGGGGCCGTGTGCTGCTCTTCGATGCGACGTCGGGTGGCCTGGCGACCCTCCCGCTCATCCTGGGGCCTGCAGGCGTCTCTCCGGCGTCAGGCCCGGTCGTGGTCATGGCACCCGGCGACGGCGTGATCGGACGCGTGTATTCGACAGGCGATGCTTGCATGCTCCGGACCCCGCGCGACATCAAGCAGGCCTACGCATCGATGCCGGGATCACATGTTGGCGAGCTCGAGAATCTCGGTGGTGGTCGGCGCGCGAGGAGCGTCGTCGCAGCACCGCTGCGCGCCGCCGGCGGGCGGGTCATCGGCGTGCTCGTGCTGATCTCGCACGCGCGCCGCGGGGCGTGGGACCTCGACGACCTCACCGTCGTGCAGGCGATCGCCGACGAGGCCGCGGTGGCCGTTGCCCGCGCCGGGCTCTTCGAGGAGAAGGCGCTCCACGCCACCACCGATCCACTCACCAAGGTCGGCAACCGGCGGGCCTTCGAGGAGCGCCTCGGTGAGGTGACCGGCGCGACGGCGGTGATCGCCATCGACGTCGACCACCTGAAGCCGATCAATGACGAGTTCGGTCACGAGGCCGGCGACATGCTGCTCATCGAGGTCGCGCGCACGCTGCGCACGCTGCTCCGCGCCGGCGATCAGCTGCTCCGCATCGGCGGCGATGAGTTTGTGTCAATTATGGATGCAACAACAGAAGCCGAGGCGGTGGCGATCGCCGAGCGGATGCGGGTGTCGCTCCACGGGGTCGCCCTGCCCCACGGCAGGGCCCGGATCAGTGCCGGCGTTGCCGCCGGGGGCGGGGGCGTCCATGCACTCTGGCTCGCCGCCGACGAAGCCCTGTCCAAGGCCAAGAAGGACGGCCGCGACCGGGTGGTCGTCGCAGGCGAGCGTTCACTCCCGAGCCTGGTGCGCGGCGGTGGTGACACCGGCGCGATGCTGGACGCGATCCTGAGCAAACGACGCGTGCTTCAGGCGGTGTTCCAGCCGATCGTGCTCCTGAGCGATCACACGGCGATCGGCTGGGAGGCGCTCGCGCGCGTTCCCGGCCTCCGCGACCCTGACGACGGGGTCGAAGACGTGTTCGCTTTGGCGCACCGCCGGGGCGTCACCAAGGAGGTCGACTGGATCTGCCGGCGGATCGCCATGTCGGCGGCGGCGGGACTGCCCCCGTCGGACCCGCTGTTCCTCAACGTCTCGGCGGCGATGCTCCTCGATCCGATCCACCCCGTCGATCACATGCTCCTGCTCGCCCGGTGGGCCGAGCGTGAACCCGACACCATCGTGCTCGAGATCACCGAGCGCGAGTCGATCGCCGACCAGCAGCGGCTTCGTCTGGTGCTTGCCAGCTACCGCGAGCACGGGTTCCAGTTCGCACTCGACGACATCGGCGAGGGCCACTCCACGCTCGAACTGCTCGCCGCAGCTGTCCCCGAGTTCGTCAAGGTTGCGAAGAGCATCGCGCAAGGCTGCGTCGAACGCGGTGCCCGGGCGGTGATCGAGGCGACGGTCGCATACGCGCGCAGCTCCGGCTCCACGGTAATCGCCGAGGGCATCGAGGACGAGGCGACCGCCGATCGG
Organism: Candidatus Dormiibacterota bacterium; assembly: GCA_003153505.1. GTDB lineage: Bacteria > Chloroflexota > Dormibacteria > Aeolococcales > Aeolococcaceae > Palsa-851. The sequence continues at coordinate 156,937 of PLZA01000020.1, read as the reverse complement.
CTGGCCGCGCTCGGCGTCACCGCGGGGCAGGGATACTGGCTCGGGCGACCCCGCGAGATGAAGCTCCCACCCGAAGCCCGAGGCGAGGCGACCGCCTGACGCGCGCCGGCGATCAGTCAGCGATCGTCGCGGCGAGATCCCAGCTGGACCCGGCCGGCGTGTCGTGCACCGCAACGCCCGCCTCGACGAGCGCATCGCGCAGCTTGTCGGCGAGCGCGTATTCGCCGGCGCCTCGCATCTGGACGCGCAGATCGAGAATCCGGTCGACCACCGGGCCGATCAGATCGCGCGGGTCCGCGGCGCCACTGCGGGCGAGGTCGCCGAGGCGCACGACATAGCGCCTCAGGGTTTCCCGAGCCCGGTCCTGCTCGTCGGAGTCCAGCGTGTCGGCGGCCCAGTCATGGATCTGCGTGTCGATCGCCAGGACCGCCCCGACAGCGCCGTCGACGTCGCGTGACGCCAGTGCCGCATCGGCGACATCGGACTGGCGGGTCACCTCCTCGAGGAACGGCGACGCGCCGGACGCCGGAAGGGCGCCGTCGCCGTCCATGAAGACTGGCGCGCCGCCATTCGGCCGGGGAGCATCGCCGGCCGGTGCCGATGCCGCGGCGAGCTCGCCGATCGGGATCGTGATCCCGCTCTCGAATCGCTGCGACGCCCCCTTGTGGCGCCACGTCACCCCGCCTCGACCCCGGATCGTGACCGTCATCGCGTCCAGATCGAAGATGGCAGCCGTGTGCTCATCGACACCAAGGATGTCGACGCCGTCCGGAAGGAGTTCCTCGAGCATCCGCAAGCGGCGCTCGCCCATGTAGCAGTAGCGGGTGTCGTGGGTTCCGCCCTCGGCATTGTTGTAGTGCGGCACCACCGCTGCCCGGAGGCCGGTGGCGCCGAGGAGGTCGAGACCGTCCAGCCAGCGTGGCTCCTCCCCCACCTTGTACACCTCGTACACCGCGAGGGAGCACACGCCGAGCCCGACGGCGGCGGCGCTCGCGAGGGTCACGCAGCCGCCCTCGCGGAGCTTGGTCGCCAGCAGGTCGGGGACGGCAGTGCCGAGCCACTGACGCAGCGCGTAGCTCGGGCTCCCCGGACCGGCGAAGACGTAGCGCGCTTCGGCGACTCGAGCAAGCATGGTCTCGTACTCGAGCGCCGACGCCAGCTCGCGGTTCCGAAACGACGCAACGCTGATCGGGAACCCGACTCGATCGCGAAAGTACGCAACGGTCTTCTCGCTGATATCGCCCGCGTTCTCCTGGAAGCCGAACGGGGTATCGAGCAGCACTGCGGCCACGGGCCGAGTCCCGAGCCGCGCGAGCAGATCCGCGTGCACCGACACCATCGTCGGGGTGGTCTCACCCGAGCCCATGATGCAGAGCAGCCGTGGCAGTGGCGCAGCTCCCGCGGCGGCGTTCATGGCTCGATCCTACGGGTTGCGGCCCGTGCGACCATCAGCTGACGGAGGTGGCGCGGCCCATGGACATGGCGGCTCTCAAGGCGGCGTTGGGCGAAGAGGCGCGCCGCATCGGATTCTCGGCCTGTGGCGTCACATCGACCCGCCCGTTCAGCGAGGCGCGGGGTCGAGCGCTCGCGGCCGTCGACGCGGGGCGCATGGACGGAATGCCGTGGTACACACGAGAGCGGGTCACTGCCTCGGCGGACATCGGGGGCCGGTATCCCTGGGCGCGCTCGCTCATCGCCCTGGCCTGGCCGTACCGCCCGGCGCGTTCGCAGAGGGCGGGCCCCGGAGCGTCCGGCGTGGTGCGCGGGCGCTTCTCCGCCTACGCGTGCACCGGTGAGGGCGATGGCAATGGCGCGGTGGACTATCACGACCTGCTCGGGCGGCGGTGCGACACCCTTGTGGCCTGGCTTCGTGGTGAGGTCGGCGATGTCCGCGCCAAGCGTTTCATCGACCACGGCTGGGCCCTCGATCGGGCGATCGCCGAGCGGGCGGGCATCGGATTCGCCGGCAAACACGCGTCGGTCATCACCCTCGAGGCCGGTTCCTACGTCCTGCTGGCAAGCGTCGCCGTGTCGGTCGCGCTGCCGGTCGACGTACCGTCGCGACGCGGCTGCGGGCGTTGCACCGCCTGCCTGCCCTCATGCCCGACCGGGGCGATCATCGCGCCCGGTGTCATCGACGCCCGGCGCTGCATTTCCTACCTCACCATCGAACATCGGGGCTCGATCGCTCACGAGTTGCGGCCTCTGATGGGAACGTGGGCGTTCGGCTGCGACCTCTGCCAGGAAGCGTGCCCCATCAACCACCGTCTCGCGCCGGACCCGCTGGACGTCGACACCGCGACGACCGGGCGCGGTCCGGTGCCGCACCCCGACCTGGTCGAGTGCCTCGAGCTCACCGAGACCGAGTTCGCGGAACGCTTCCAGGGCACCGCCGTCCTGCGAACCGGGCGTGCCGGCCTGGCCCGCAACTGCGCGATCGCGCTGGGGAATGCCGGCGATCGAACAGCTTTGCCGGCCTTGCGCCGCAGCTCGGAACACGACCCGGACGAGGTGGTTCGCGAGGCTGCTCTGTGGGGAATCGCGCAGCTCACCGGCTGAGCGCAGCCCCCGCGATCAGCGGAAGAGCAGGACCGCCGCTCCGGCGCCGATGACCAGCGGTCCACCGACGCACGCCGCCAGCAGCGACACGGAATCCGGGTCACGCGGCCACCATGCGGGGGGCAGCGCCCGGTTGATTGGCACCCGCGCACCGCGGAGGCGGGTGTTCCCGTCGAAGAGTACGAAGCCGGCGACGCACGCCAGAGCGATCAGCAGCGCGGTTTCGGCCAAGAGCGCGGCCGTTCCAGTCGCGCCCGCGGCGTGCAACCAGGCGCAGAGGATGAACGTGACGATGCCGAGACCCGCGCCACACGACGCGGCCAGGAAAGTGGTCGGCAGCGAGGTGCGCGGCATGCTCGGGAGTCGCATTTGCTTTCGATCGCAGCGTAGCACTCGGGCCGACTCGGTGACAGTTCACACCAGGGCGGCTCGGTTGTGACGAAACCGTTACGGCGGCCGGCAACGCTTGACGCGCGCGATCTACTGTGCCTACGCTGCTTTGGTCGCCAGCGGGCGGCAGGTTCCCACTTCTCTCCCAACGTCCCACCACACGAGGAACCCGATGCCGACAAGGTCTCGTCTTGCTGCCGCCGCGCTCGGCGCCACCGCCGTGGCAACCATCCCCTCCGCGGTCTTCGCGACGTCGTACGTCGTGCGCCCCGGGGACACCGCATCAGACATCGCCGTCCGTCACGGCACGACCGTGGCCGCACTCCTCGACGCCAACCGGATGGCGACGCCAGAGCTCATCCGCGTCGGTCAGATGCTCCAGATCCCCGATGCCTCACTCACCCTGCCCGCGTACGCACGCGTGGCCAACGGCTCCGAGACGTACCGCGTCGGCCGGGGCGAGGGCGTGTTCGAGACCGCCCGGCGATTCGGTGTCGACCCGACCGCGCTGGCGCGGACCAACGGCATCGGCGTCAATGCGCCGATCGCCGAGGGCGACGAGCTTGTCGTCCCTGGGCGCCTCGCGCGGATGAACGCGCTGGTCAGCTTCGTCGCCGCTGACATCGGGGTCGACGCTCGGCTCCTGCGCGGCGTCGCCTGGGCGGAGTCGGAGTGGCGGCAGGAACGCGTCTCGCCGACCGGGGCGGTCGGCATCATGCAGATCGAGCCTTTCACCGGGGAGTGGGTCTCGCGCCACCTGGCCGGGACGCATCTCGATATCTGGCGCGCGCAGGACAACGTCGTGGCGGGCGCGATGCTGCTCCGCCATCTGATGGCCAAGCACGAGGCCGACATCCCCGCGACGCTCGCCGGCTACTACCAGGGCGACGCGAGCGTCGCGACCCACGGGATGTACGACGACACCCGGCGCTACCAGCGCGAGGTCCAGGACCTGATCGCTCAGGACGTCTGAGCGCCCGGCGACGGCCAGCCGCCCACCCGCGTCATCGCCCCGCTTCGATCGACGAGGCGTGCCGGCAGCCCGGCGCTGTCGAGCCATGATGCCGCGCCGGCGCCCCGGACGATTGCCGCGGTGGCAGCGATGTTGGCGTCGACGCAGTTCCCCGCCACCACGCTGACGGTCCGCCAGGGTCCCGCGGCCGGGAGGCCGGTTACCGGGTCGATGATGTGGTGCAACTCGACTCCCCCGCGCCGCCAGCGGCGGACGGTCGTGCTCGAGGTCGCGACGCCCCCCGCGCGGATCGCGATCGTCTCGCCGTCCGGCGTGATTTCGTCCTGGCTGTTCTCGGCGATCTGAATGTGCCAGCCCTCCTCGGGAGGCTCGCCCGCCACCGAGACGTCGCCGCCGAGGCTCACCAGCACCCCACCGCCGCGCATCGTCTCGAGTGCGGCGGCAGCGCCGAGATCGGACGCGAGCGCTTTCGCGGTTGCCCCGAGGTCGATCTCGACGCCCGCATCGATCTCAAGGCGCCGGGTCGCGGGGAAGAGATGGATGCGACGCCATCCGGGCGCCGGGAGCACGGTGAGCGTCAATGCCTCACCGTCAGCGGGGACGGAGGCGAAGTCCACCGTGTACCCGGCGTTACGGACCGCCTCGCCCACGGTCGGATCGACGGCGCCATCAGTGATTTCCGCAGCGCGCAGCGCGGTGGCGAGTGCCTGCGCCAGCAGCGGAGACACCATGCCCTCGTGGCGGCCCGCGCCCGTCTGGAAACGGCTCAACTCACTGTCGTCGCGAAAGCGGCTGCACGCCTCGTCGATCGCATCGACCACAGCCTGGACCGCAGCGGTTGCGTCAGCCAGCGTCGTGGGGTCGGTGACGACCACGTGCATCGATGTTCCGAGGGCGGTCCCCCGGTGTGCGGCGAGGGTCATGAGCCACCGCTGACGGTACTCGCCGAGGAGGAGTTCCCGGTGCTCGCGGACCCGGTGGAGAGCGACGACGACCCGGTGCTCGATGAGGAGTTCGACGAAGCAGACGACGCGGATGGCGTCGCCGTCGTGGTGGTTCCCGTGGACGATGTCACCGAGGACGTGGACACGCTGCTCGCCGTCGACGCCCCGGCGTGCGTCTCTGCTGCCGCGATCCCAAGCGCCGCCACCGCAACGCTACCGGCGACACCGAGCGACACCGTGAGCTTCCGGCGCAGGCGGAGCGCCTGATCACGCTCTTCGACGGTGATACGTCGTTTCGGCGCGGGCATCACCGGACCTCCTGGGGACGCGCGGACCGGGGAAGCGACCGGGCGCGCGCGCTCCGTGGTGCGCTGACCAGGCGAAGCACGCCGCGTAGATCGGCCAGTGCCGTGCGCGGAACGTTGACGCGCGAGTCACGGTCCTCGACCCACTCCACGGGGAGTTCCTGGATGCGCACGCCGGCTCGCTGCGCGAGGATGAGCAACTCGGTGTCGAAGAACCATTCCTGGTCGCGAACGGCCGGGACCAGGTCACGCGCAACGTCTGCGCGCAACGCCTTGAAACCGCATTGCGCATCGCGGAAGCTCGCGTGCAGCACACTCCGAAGCAGCAGGTTGTAACCGCGCGAGATGAACTCACGACCCGCACTTCTGCTGACTCGCGCACCAGGTGCGAGGCGGCTGCCGATGGCGATGTCGGCGTGGCCGGAAAGGATCGGAGCGAGCAGTGCCGTCAACGATTCGAGGCGCGTCGAGAGGTCGACATCCATGTATGCGACGACGCGAGCATCGCTCGCCAACCAGACGCTCCGGAGTGCTCGGCCGCGGCCCTTCTCGGGAAGGTGGACGAAGCGCACTCCGTCCAGCACCCCTGCGAGGCGCATGCCGATCAACCGGGTCGCATCCTCGCTCGCGTTGTCGACAATGGTGATCCTCGTCGCGAACGGAATGTGCTCGCGGACATGCGTGTGGAGTGCGCGAACGCTCTGCTCCAGGATCCGCTCCTCGTTGAAGACGGGAATCGCGATGTCCAGGACGGGAGGGCTCGTCGTGGCCCGCATCTCGTTCATGAGACAAGCGTGAGCTGCGCCCCTTGGCGCATCCCGCGAGCAAGCTGGGAGGCGCCTGTGAGGTCACGGCATTCTCGGAGCCGGCTCACAGGAAACGCGGGCCTGGCTCTGCGCTGACCCCACAACATCCAGAGGAGAAGGAGCGCCCTGGCGTCGAGACGCCGGCCGCCGAGACCTGCCCCGTGGTGTCAGCGCCGGGCGGCCACGCGCTGAAGCCGGAGTGCCAGCGTGGGGCAGCCGGAGACCGCCCGCCTGGCGTGAGGAAGCACCGACGGCGGGATGGCGCCCGCGCGGATGATCGGGTACCCCCAGTCGTCGAGCTCGATCATCTCGGGCACGAGGTCGGCACACACACCGTGGCCGTCGCACTTGATGCGATCGATCCCGATCGCGAGGCGATCACTCATGACGCAGCGACCGCGAGGCTGGCGACACTGCACCGCCGGTCGTGCTCGTGCAACTGGAACTCTGCCGCAAACACCCGCAGCGCGGAGGCGACCAGACCTGCGGCACCGTCGGGGTGGCGGCACGCGCCGCGTCCGGCGAGCACTCCTGCCCATCGCTGAATATGCTCGAGATCGCCGGGGGTTGGCGTCAGCGCCGCCACGCGGCCCGCCGCTGCCGAGATTGCACGCAAGCCGAAGGTGCACGGTCCGCACTGGCGAGCACTCTCATGCGCGAGGTACGCAAGGATCCTCGCGGTTTCGACGACCCCGCATCGACCCGCCGGCAGCACGGCGACAACGCCGCAGCCGAGCGAATAGCCGAGTTGACGCAGCGCGTCCGCGTCAAGCGGCAGCCCCCACGCGGTGCTGGACTCGACCCAGCCTCCGAAGTACCCGCCGAGCAGCACGGCGTCGCAGTCTGAGGTGATGCCACCTGCGGCGTTCACCGCGTCTGCGAGTGCCATGCCCTGCGGGATCTCGATCAGCACCGTCTGCGGAACCGCTCCGCCCACGGTGACGAGCGTTGTCCCTGAAGCGTTGCCGGTACCGAGCGAGCGATACCAATCGTCGCCGAAGCGCGCGATCAGCGCCACGGCGGCGAGCGTTTCGACGTTCTGCACCAGTGTCGGGCGACCGTCGATGCCATGTTCGAACGGACGCGGTGGAATCGACGTCGGCAGCGCGATCCCGTCATTGATGAAGTGCACTGCCGCGGTCTCTTCTCCAGACACATAGCGAACAGGCGCGCTCACCAGCCGGAGTCGTGCCCGCTCGGACGCGGTGCGTTCGGTCATCGCCCGATGCATCGCCTGGATCGCGCCGACGTGGTCGGCGCCGACGTAGAGGACGATCTCATCGGCGCCGACGGCCCCGGCGGCAAGCATCGCGCCGTCGATCACGAGATGCGGACGCTGCTCCATCAGCATGCGGTCCTTGCGGCTCAGGGGTTCTCCCTCACCGCCGTTGGCGAGCACGACGGGCGCTCCCCCGGGCTGCGACGCGACCGATCGCCATTTGATGGCAACGGGAAACCCGGCCCCGCCCTTGCCGCGAAGGTTACTGCGCTCGATGGAGTCGATGAGGGCGGGCGGAACCGCGGGCAGTGCGCCGAGGCGCTGCTGGTGCGAGGAAAGACTCTCCATCCCCTGACCACCCGGCGGTCCGGCGAGCAATGCGATGCTCATCGTCCGGTCCCAAACGAGGCGCGCTCGGCGGCGAGACGGCGTTCATCAGCAAGCGGATCCGGCGGCGCTACGAGCACGCGCCAGATGAGTGCGACGGCGACTGCCGCAACGCAGACCACGTCGATCGCGACCATCCAGAGCGCTGTCCGGTCGGTGCCGGTCCCGATCCCATGCAACACCGCCACGGGCCAGCTCACATACGCGAGCCAGTGGATCGCCCGCCAGACGCGCGCGCCGATGTAGCGGCGCAGCAGGCTGGTCGCGACGATCGCAAGGAGCAGCTCGAACGCGATGGCGCCTAAGCCGAGCCACAACGTCCGGTAATAGGATCCGAACGGCACCAACGCGGCAAGCCCGAGATGGGTGAAGGGGTCGACCACCGCGGTGACGATGTGGAGCACCAGGAAGACAACCGTCATCAGCGCGAGGTCCCCGTGGACGGCGGCGCTGAGAAAGCGCGGCCAGCCGCGTGATTCAAAACGCAGCCGCGCGAGCAGACCCAGGACGGCGACCGCACTCAGGAGCACGAGGCTGACCGCGCCCGCGCCGCGAGTGGTGTACCAGAGCAATTGACTAGACATTCGTGGCGCCTCCTGACCCAGCCGGGAGCTCGATCCGGAAGGTCGCGCCTCCCCCGGGGGTGTCGGTGACGCTGATGCGCCCGCCGTGCGCGGTCACGACCGCGGTGGCGATGCTCAAGCCCAACCCACTGCCGCCCTGGTCCCGGCTGCGCAGCGGGTCCGCGCGATGGAAGCGCTCGAAGATCCGATCGCGCTGAGCTGCGGGGACTCCTGGGCCGTGGTCGATGATGTCGATCTCGGCGTGTCCGTTCTGCGCCTGCAGTGCAACCTCGACAGGGCTTCCCGCCGGCGTGTGCACGAGTGCGTTGCGAACCAGGTTCGCGACTGCCTGACGGAGTCGGAGGTCGTCGCCGGTCACCACGATCGGTGCAGCGATGCGGGCGATCACGGCGCGTCCGGGGTCCGCCGCGCGAGCATCGCTGACCGCGTCGTTGACCATTGATGTCAGATCGACCGGCGCCCTGTCCAGCGGACGTCCTTGATCGAGTCGCGCGAGGAGGAGCAGATCGTCGACGAGCAGCCCCATGCGCCTGGTCTCGTCCTCAATGCGCCGGACGGCGAGCAGGACGTCGTCGCGTGTCATGTCGGGATTGCGCTGCAGCAATTCCGCGTACCCGCGCATCGACGTGAGCGGGGTGCGCAGCTCGTGCGAAGCATCGGAGACGAAGTGACGCAGCTTCTGTTCGGTCACGTCGCGCTCTGCGAATGCGCGCTCGATCTGACCGAGCATCGAGTTGAGCGCGAGACCGAGACGACCGACCTCGGTTCGTTCGTTGGAGGGGGAGACACGCCGGCCGAGACCGCCGGCGGCGATCGTCCGAGCCGTCGCGCCCATGCGCTCGAGTGGGCGCATGCCGCGGCGTACGAGCAGCCACGTGACCACCAGAACGATGATCGTGATGCCGCTGCTGATGGAGATCTCGAAGAGGAGCAGGGTGCTCAGCGTGCTGTTCACGCCGTCGAGAGGGATGGCGGTCACGGTCGCGGGGCCGTTGCCGGCCGCCGTCACATAGACGCGGTAGGAGTGGTACGTGCCCGTGCCGTCGACCGTCAGCTCCTTGCCGGAGTCAGCCGTGAGGTCTACGGGAAACGCTGGCTCGGATGACGAGGCATACGACGTGCTGCCAAACAGCTGGCCCCCTTGGGTCACGTGTCCCGATGCATCGAGGAGTTCGCCGTATGTTCCAGCGGGAAAGGCAAACGCCTGGTTGAAGCCGCCGCCGTTGTCCTGAGGTCCGCCGTCCCCGGGGAACTGCTTGTTCATGAGCACGTGCTGGACACCCGGCTGGATGCTTACCAGCTGCTGGTCGATGCCCTGCAGCAGCGAACTCTGCAGCGCAGCGTACGTTCCGACGTCAGCGGCGGCGAGTCCGAGTATGAAGAGCGGGGCCAGGGTCAGCAGGAGTCGGAGTCGCAGGGACATCTACGGTCCTGAGGACATCGTCGGCCACGCGCTCACGCGTGCGCCGAGGCTGAGGTGGTTCGCGGCACGCGCATCACGTAGCCGACTCCGCGAACCGTGTGGATGAGCGGCGGCTCGACCTGATCGACCTTGCGCCGAAGGTAGCTGATGTATGTCTCGAGCACGCTCGCGTCACCGCCGAAGTCGTAATCCCAGACGTGATCGAGGATTTGCGAGCGTGAGAGCACGCGGCCCGTGTTCATCATCAGATAGCGGAGCAGACGGAACTCAGTGCGCGTCAGCTCGACGGGCTCCCCGGCACGAAACACCTCGTGGGTCTCGTCATCGAGCTCGAGGTCGTGGAGCACGAGCTTGCCGCTCGCAGCCGCGCCTTCCGGATTGTGGCGGCGAAGCACGACGCGGATCCTCGCGACGAGCTCCTCGATGCTGAAGGGCTTGGTCACGTAGTCGTCCCCGCCGATGGTCAGGCCGTGCACCTTCTCCTCGGTTGCATCCCGAGCGGTGAGAAAGATCACCGGGACCTTGATCCCGTCGCTGATCAACCGCTGCACCAAGGTGAAGCCGTCGTCATCCGGGAGGCCGACGTCGAGGATCATCAGGTCCGGGCGGAAGTCCATGACTGCGTGCCTGGCCTGCTTTGCCGTTGCCGCGGTCTGCACCGAGAAGCCTTCGTACTTGAGCGCCATCGCGACGAGGTCGGTGATGGCACGTTCGTCGTCGACAACGAGGACTCGGTTCGGTTCTGCGCCGTTCACTGTGGTCACCGGACCATCTTCGCGCGGAAGTCTGGGAAAAGGCTCAGAGGTTGTTGGATCTCTCCTGGGGTTGCGCCACGTCCAGCGGGCGCCCTCGCTCGCGGTTGCCGAGTGGCAGGGAGAGGCAGCGAACTCCGCCACCAGCCTTGAGAAACTCTCCCATCGGAAAGGCAATCGGGGTATAACCGGCGGCCCGAAGCGGCCCCTCGATCTGGGAGACGGTGAGCGATGAGAGGACGTTGCCCCCCAGGGGCATCGCGTTGCACGCGAATCCCGTCGCAACCTCGGTTGGGACCTCGATCAGGTTCGGCACCAGCTCACGAATCAGACGCAACGAGTCGGGAGCGAAGGCGTCGGGAGCCGCCAGGACGTTGGTGGCATCGAGCGGGCAGAAACACGTATCCAGGTGGTAGAAGCGCGGGTCGACAAGCTCCAGGGACACGACCTCGACCTCGAGGATCCGGGCCACGGGACGGTGCGACGCGCGGTCCGTCCGGAAGCCGTAGCCGCAGAACAGCCGATCGCCGAGGAAGAGGGCATCCCCGGCGCCCTCGAACGACAGCGACCTGGGCAGTTCATGGACGTCGAAACCGAGCCGCTCGAGTTCCTGACGCCAGTGCGTCTCCTCGCCCTGCCGCTCGGCGTGGTGGAAGTTGCTCAACACGGCGCGGTCGTCCCACAGAACAGCCGCGTTGGCCGTGAACACCATGTCGGGCAGGTGGTTGACGGGCGTGGCGAGCTCGATGCTGACGCCGAGATCGACATACGCCTGATACAGCGCCTGCCACTGCGCCGCAGCCAGCGCGTGGTCGACCTCCACCGCGACGTGCATCCACGGATTGATCTCGTACTCGATGCCGAAGTGATCCGGGCGGCACATCAGGACGGACTGCGTCATCGACTCGCCTGTGGGAGCGCGCCCGCCTCGCCGAACGGCAGCGGCATGAGGAGAGTCGGTGAGAAGCGCGTCCCGGCACGCAGCTCCATGGGTCCAGCCACGGCGGCTCGCTGGACGCACCAGCGGGGATCGACGTCGTCGCGGACGGCGAGAAGGGTCGGTCGCAGGAGTGCCCCACCGGCGCTCCGGCCATGGTGGCGAACGGTGGCGGTGAGGGCCGGCCGCAGCCACGTCGCGTTGACCGGCTGGACGCCGTCGAGCGGCGCCTCATCGATCGTGAGGTCGCTCGCACGCTGCGCCAGCCAGCCGTCCACCAGGCGGTCGCCAGGACCGTCCACGTGTCCAGCGAACGTCAGCCGGCCCGCGACATGCTCGGCGAGGATGAGCCTGGCGCCACCACGGCGCCGCGAGACGATGCCGGCGATCACGCATGTCGTCTGGTTCGACAGGGCAATGCGCAGCCGGTCGGGCGAAGCAACCCCCGTTCGGTACGGGGCATCTGCGCGGCGGGCAAGCAGCGCGGCAAGCCCCCGGCCCGCCGCCGCGGCTGCGAGTGCCTCGCCGCGCCCGCGCACATGGTCAGGCGCCTGGATGACATCGCTCCGTGCGATCAGGTCGCTCAGCGCATCCAGGCGCCGATCCAGCGGCCAGCGGAGGGTTGATCGTCCGTCGAGGTGGAGGACGTCGCTGCAGAGGTACACCGCAGGGAGCTCGCCGGCGATCACCGGTCCGGCGGCAAGCCGCCGGCCGAATCCCGCAAGATCGGGACGCCCCTCGCGGTCGAGGACCGCGATGACCCCGTCGAGCACGGCACCCCTGCCATCGCGGATCGCGGCAGGGCCGGCGACGTCGGGGAAGCGGCGTGCGAGGTCGCCGTGCATCTCGCCCTGGATGCGGACCGCGCCGCCAGGGTCCAGGAAGAGCAGCGCCCGCGCCCCGTCCCAATCGACGCTGAAGAGCCACTCATGGTCATCGAAGGGCCCAGCGCACGGGACGGACGTCTCGATCGGTATGTAGCCGGGCAGCTGGGGCGGAGTGGGAGACCGGAACGGCAGTGGTTCGCCAAACGCCGCCAGGGCGGCACGAGACAGGGTCGCTCTCCCAGCCACGGGTTGTTCGCGAAGCCTCAGGACGCCCGGCGCCGGCGAACCGGTTCCAGCGACTCGGCATCTTCTGCCGACGATTCCTCGGCGTCGCCGCCGTCGGCGCGGCGCGACTTGGCCGCCTCGACCGACGCCTTGAGCGCGGCCATGAGATCGGTGACCTTGCCGGTCTCGCGAGCCTCCGGACGTTCGATCGGCTGGTTGCTCAGCTTGGACTCGACCACCTGGATGAGGGCCTCGCGGTAATCGTCGTGGTAGCGAGAGGGATCGAAATGGGCGCTCATGTTCTCGACGAGCATGACCGCCATGTCCAGCTCCTTCTTCGCGACCGCGGGACTCTCCTCCGGGATCGCCAGCTCCCCGGTGGCTCGGATCTCGTCTGGCCAGTGCAGGGTGTTGAGCAGGAGGCCCTGCTCGTGGAGCGCAAGACGGCAGAGGTGCTCGCGGTCGCGCAGTGCGATCTTCCCGATGGCGACCGTGCCCGTCTTCTCGAGGGCCTGCCGGAGGAGCGCGTACGGCTTGACGCCGACAGCCTCGGGTTCGAGGTAGTAGGCGCTCTTCAGGTAGACGCCCGCTTCGATCTCGGAGTCCGGACAGAACTCCACGATGTCGATCGTGTGCGTCGTCGTCAGCGGCAGGTTGTCGAGATCCGAGTCGGTGACGATCACGTACTCGTCCTTGCCGACCTCATAGCCGCGGAGCGCCTCGCTCCAGCCGATCTCGCGATCTTCCTCTGGGCACCAGCGCTTGTTGCGCACCGGCGTCTGGTCGTTCGGACAGAGCAGCCGGAACGAGACGCTCTTCGATTCGGTCGCCAGGTAGAGCCGCACGGGAATCGCCACCATGCCGAAGCTGATGGCGCCGCGCCACATGGATCGAGGCATGGCTCTTCGAGTATAGAGGCGCGGGAACGGTGTGGATGCGACCGGTGTCAGGCCGCGGCGAGCAGCGCGTCGTACGCGGCTTTGAGCTCCGGATAGCGCAGGAAGATGATGTGCGCGTACTCCTGGGTCAGCGGCACGGGCTTGCGCCGGAGCGTGAGCCCGACCTCCTCGGGCCGGTGGTTCGCCTTGCGCCAGTTGCACTTCCGGCAGGCGATCACCACGTTTTCCCAGCGGTCCGGCGCGCCCCCGCGGGACACCGGGATGACGTGGTCGACGGTGAGCTCGGTGGCGCTGCCGAGACGGCCGCAGTACTGGCACGTGTGATCGTCGCGCAGCAAGAGGTTGCGCCGGTTCGGACGCAGCAGGCGGCGCGGGACGAGAATGGTGCGGAGGAGGCGGACGATGACGACACCTTGCGGCAGCCTCCTCCCGGCGAGCGCCTCTGCCGCCGCGCGTTCTGCCGCTTCGTCCACGAAGGCAACGCGCTCCTTGGTCAGGAGCACCACCAGCCGCCGGTGACTGATCACGTTGAGCGGCTGCAGCGAGGCGTTGAGCAGCAGCACTGCCATGGCCGAATTCTATTGGGAATCGAGGGTCTTCGCGTCGATCATGTGTAGGGGGCCGGCTTGATCGGGCCGACCTTGATCGCACCACTGCAGGCCATGCTCGAGCCGATGTCGGTCACGTCAGTCCGGAAGTGTGACGTCGGCAGCGTTACCTGCCAGAACTTGGGCTTCTCAGCCTGTGCCGCAGAGCACGTCGCATCGGTCCAGGAGACGAGGAAATAGCCATGGCCCGGCGCGCCCGCGGCCCCAAGCGGCTCGGTGCCCGCAGGAAGATCCACGGGCCCCGGCGATGCCATCGAGTTGTCGTTCGTCCACGAGGTGTTCAGCAGGTTCCCCTCCGGACGCCAGCATCTGCAGCTTCGCGTAGCCGTCCTCGGTGCAATCAGCGGTCGCGGTGTTGCGTATCTCGAAGGTCGCGTAGATGGTTCCGGCGGCACCCTGGGTGTTGAGGATGCCGATCTCGAACTGCCCGGGCACGCACGGCACCGGTGGCGTCGCGGGTGGGGTGGGGGTGAGTGTCGCGCCAGGCGTGGCCGTTACCACCGCAGTCGGCGTCACCGGCAACGTGGTCGGCTCAGTGCTCGTGGCGGTGGGAGACGCGGCGCCGCATGCCCCGAGCAGGCCGGCGGCCGCGAGCAAACCGATCGGAACCTGCACCCGTCGCATCGCGACGCAGGGTACCCGCAATCCGCGCGTCGCGCGCGTCACGGAATGGCCGGGATTCCCTGGTCGGCGTGCAGGACCGGGGCGAAGAGATCGCCTCGTTCGGCGACGCGCGCGGCGATGCTCGTGATGTTCCAGCGATCCGGACGAAGCTCCGGATCGTCCAGTTCCTCCCAGGTGATCGGAGTCGAGACCGGCGCCCCGGGCGCGGGACGCAACGAGTACGGCGCCGCCAGGGTCTTGTTGATGATGTTCTGCGTGTAGTCGATGCGGATCCTGCCGGTGCGCTTTGCCACCGACCACTCCCAGCTGACCCGTCCCGGCGCGGCCTGGTCGATGGCTCTCCCCACCTCCTCCACCCAGTGGCGGACGGCGCTGTAGTCGGGGCCCCGACGCACCGGCACGTAGATCTGCAGCCCGGTCTGCCCGCTGGTCTTGACGACCCCGTGCATGCCGTAGTGATCGAGCGCCGCCTTCACGAGCTTGGCGATGTCGACGACATCCTGAAAGGTCGCCGGCTCGAACGGGTCGAGGTCGAAGACTGCCCAGTCGGGGTCGTTGGGCGCATCGATGCGCGAATGCCATGGGTGCAGATCGATCACCCCCGCGTTGGCGACCCACGCGAGCGTTGCCACCTCGTTGACCACGATGTACGTCTTGGTCTTCTCACCGTGGTAGGTCCAGGACTCGATCCATCCCGGCGCGTGAGCCGGTTTGTCCTTGCGCCAGAACGATTTCCCGTCGATCCCGTCGGGGAAGACCTGCATCGAGAGGGGGCGTTCTCGGAGGTATGGGAGCATGAACGGAGCCATGCGCACGTAGTACTCGATCATGTCCCGCTTGGTGATTCCATCAGCAGGCCAGAGGACCTTGTCCAAGTTGGTCAGCGGGAGCCTGCGGCCGGCGATCTCCCAGTGCGCGTTGGCCTTGAGCGTTCTCAGTTCGCTGAGAGCCGCACTCTCGTCCGGGTCCTGGCGCTGCGGGGGCCCCTCGCCCCCTTCGGTGGCGCGCCTCCCCGCGGCGCCACCCGGACGGCCTGTTTCCGTAGCGGGTTTGAGAACGCTCTTGGGAACGCCTCGTGGGCGGGAGCCTTTCGCAGCCTCGTCGCTTGGGAGCGGGGGGGCGCCGTTGGTCCGCGCAGCGACGAGAGGGAGACGATTCGGGTCGATCGGCAGCTCGCGGGTGCAGTCTTCGGGTCGCTGGTCGGGGCGGAGGGTCCGGTAGGCGGGGTGGCGGAGGATACCGTCGCGGGTCCATCCGGCAAAGCGGACTTCGCAGACGAGCTCAGGGTTGACCCAGGTCGCGGGCTCAGACGTTTTCGGCGTGACCTCGAGCGGGCAGCGCGGCACCTCGAGGGGGCGAAGGCGCTCTCTGAGGTCGCGCAGCGTCTTGTCGTCGAAGCCGGTGCCCACCTGCCCGCAGTGGACGAGGCGGGTGCCGTCGAGGACGGCGAGGATCAGTGCCCCGAGCTGGTTTGACCGGCGACCGCGACCGGCGGTGTAACCGGCGATGACGCAGGACTGGCTCAGCCAGGACTTGATCTTCACCCAGTCCGGGGTTCGGATGCCCGGGCGGTAGAGGGAATCGGCGCGCTTGCCGACGATGCCCTCGATGCCGGAGCCGCGAGCCACATCGAACAGCGAGGTCCCGTCACCTTCGACGTGCGCCGCGAAGAGGATGTTCGGTGAGTCGACGATGGTCTCGCGCAGCGTCTTCTTGCGAATGCGCAGCTCCGTGCTCAGGAGGTCGCGTCCCTCCAGCTCGAGAAGGTCAAAAGCGACGAAGGTCACCGGGTGTTCCGCTGCGACGCGGCGCACGTCGGCTTCGCGACTGACGTTGATTCGCTGCTGCATCCGCTCGAAGGACGGCCGTCCGCCGGCGTCGAGCACCACCAGCTCGCCGTCGACGATTGCCTGGCGGGCACGGATTCCCGCGCGGATGGCGTGTGCCTCCGGGTAGCGAGCTGTCTCATCGCCACCGCGCCGCCCGGTGATGCGCACCTGGTCCCCGGCGACGCTGACCATCGCCCGAATGCCGTCGTACTTCAGCTCGAAGAGCCATCCCTCCCTGGTGAAGGCGTGGTCCATCGGCGTCGCAAGCATCGGAGGGGGTGCCTGCGCGAGCCCTGTGGACGCGGCCGCGGGCGCGGCTGCCGCCGGAGCGTTTCGAGCCCGGACCGCCCGGCGCATCTCCCGAGGGTCGCCCCCACTCTCGCTGGCGATCTCCGCGAGGCTTCTGCCGGTCTTGACCGAAACATCGAGGTCGATGGCTTCGAAGCCATCGATCACCGATTCGTCGCGCTTCTTGATCATCAGCCAGTTCTTGTCGCCATCGCTGCTGCCCCCGTACTGCCGGCCGCGTTCGCCGATGTGCACGAGCGCGAACTCGCCCGAGAGCTTGGTTCCCTGCAGGCGGAACTTGACGTCGCCCTTCAGCCGCGAACGCTCGAAGTCCTCCGCTGACTCCTTCACCCATTCGAAGGTGCCGATGTCCCAGAGCATCACGGTGCCCGCGCCGTATCCGGAGGGGATGACGCCCTCGAACTCCCCGTAGTCGATCGGGTGGTCCTCGGTCTGCACGGCCAGGCGTTTCTTGGCGGGATCCAGGCTTGGACCCCTCGGGACCGCCCACGAGAGCAGCACTCCCTCGTGCTCGAGGCGGAAGTCGAAATGCATTCGCGTGGCTCGATGTTTCTGGACGCAGAACCGCCTGCCGTGGGGCAGCTGCTCCCACGCCGAGCGCTCCGTCTCGGCATGCGTTATTGGGTCGCCGCTGGGCTCCGGGGTCTGCTTGAAGTCACGCTTGCGGCGGTACTCTTCAAGGGTGGGCAGCGCCAACTTCACCGACCCTCGCGGGGCAGGCGGTGCAGGAGGGAACGGACGGCGTCGTTCACGCCGCTGATGCTAGTGCAGCGCACCTCTCAGAAAGAGCGAAGTGATGCCGCCGGCTGGTAGAATAGAGGTACTTGGAACGGCCGATTTAGGCGGTCCCNNAATCGAGCCCCAGACGAACCCCGGAACGAGCCAATCCGCCGGCAGTCCAGATCCCCGTCCTGCCGGCGCGGGACGGGTGGGCAAGGACAGCTACTCGGCGGACCAGATCCAGATCCTCGAGGGTCTGGAACCCGTTCGCAGGCGCCCGGGGATGTACATCGGATCCACGGATCTCCGTGGTCTGCATCACCTCGTGGTCGAGCTCGTCGACAACAGCATCGACGAGGCGCTCGCCGGGTGGTGCGACACGATCAGGATCGTCCTCCACGCGGACAAGTCGGTCTCGGTTCTGGACAACGGTCGCGGTATCCCGGTCGGCATGCATCCGACCGCGAGGAAATCCGCGCTCGAGGTCGTGCTCACCACGCTCCACGCCGGAGGCAAGTTCGGCGGTGGAGGCTACAAAGTCTCGGGTGGGCTGCACGGTGTCGGCCTCTCGGTCGTCAACGCACTCAGCGAGCGTCTCGTTGTCGAGGTGTACGGCGACGGCGAGACCCATCACCAGGAGTACACACGAGGCGTGCCCAACGGTCCCGTGACCGTGATCGGAAAATCCGATCGCCGCGGCACCTACGTCCGCTTCTGGCCCGACCCCGAGATCTTCCAGGAGATCGAGTTCTCCTGGGACACCGTCTGCACGTCGTTGCGCAGCTATGCCTTTCTCAACAAGGGCATCACGATCCAGCTCACCGACGAGCGCGACGCCCAGGCGTACACATTCCACTTCGAAGGCGGCATTCAGTCCTTCGTCAGGTATCTCAACGCCAACCGCAACGTCATCAACCAGAAGCCGATGTACGTGGAGCGGGAGATCGACGGCAACGTCGTCGAGATCGCGCTCCAGTATCAGAACACCGTGTTCACCGAGCACGTCCTCGCATTTGCCAACAACGTGCACACCGAGGAGGGCGGCGCACACGTCACCGGTTTCCGCAGCGCGCTGACGGCGACCCTGAACAAGTACGCACGCAAGGCGAGCATTCTCAAGGAACAGGACCCCAATCTCAGCGGCGACGACGTGCGCGACGGGTTGACCGCGGTGATCAGCGTCAAGCTGCGTGAGCCCCAGTTCGAGGGTCAGACCAAGACCAAGCTGGGGAACAGCGAGGTTGCCGGCCAGGTCTCCACGGTGCTGAGCGAAGCGCTCATGCAATACCTGGAAGAGAACCCCACCGACGGGCGCAAGATCATCGATCAGTCATTGACCGCCGCCCGTGCGCGCCAGGCCGCCGCGAAGGCGAGAGACCTGGTCCAGCGCAAGTCACTCCTCGAGTCGGCGACGCTGCCCGGGAAGCTCGTGGACTGCAGCGAGCGCGATCCCGCGCACTGCGAGATCTTCATCGTCGAGGGCCTGTCGGCGGGTGGCACTGCGAAAGAGGCGCGCGAGCGGCGCAACCAGGCGATCCTGCCCCTGCGAGGCAAGATCCTCAACGTCGAAAAGGCGCGTGCCGACAAGATCCTCGGCAACGAGCAGATCAAGGATCTGATCATGGCGCTCGGCGGAGGGTTCGGCGAGACATTCAGCGTGGACAAGCTGCGCTATCACCGCATCGTCCTCATGGCGGACGCCGATGTCGACGGCTCGCACATCCGCACGCTGCTGCTCACGTTCTTTTGGCGGCACCTGCGCCCGCTGGTGGACGGCGGCTTCCTCTACCTGGCCCAGCCCCCGCTGTACAAGCTCGAGAAGGGCAAGGGCCGCAACAAGCAGACTGAGTACGCTTTCAGTGACGATCAGCGGGATGACAAGGTCAAGTCCATGGGACGCGACACCGAGGTGTCTCGCTACAAGGGACTTGGCGAGATGATGTCCGAGGAGCTGTGGGCGACCACCATGGATCCGGATCGCCGTGTCCTCCTCCAGGTCGGCGTTGCGGACGCACTCAAGGCCGACGACATCTTCGATCGCTTGATGGGTTCCGACGTCGAGCCCCGGAAGCGGTTCATCCAAACCCACGCCACGAGCGTGCGCAACCTCGACATCTGATGCCGCTCCCGATCGCGGTTGACGCGATGGGCGGCGATCACGCCCCAGGAGAAATCGTTCGTGGTGCGCTCCGCGCCGTCAACGAGCACGGAATCCTGGTGACCCTGGTCGGTCGCCGCGAGGTTGTCGAGCAGGAACTCCGCGCTGGCGGGGTCCCGACACCGGATGGGATCAGCATCGTCGATGCGCGCGAGGTCATCGAGATGAACGAGCACCCTGCGAATGCTGTGCGATCCAAGCGCGACTCCTCACTGGTCAGCGCGTGTGCGCTGGTGGCGGGTGGCAAAGCCTGCGCCGTGGTCAGCGCCGGCAACAGCGGCGCGATGCTTGCCGCCGCGCTCTTCACGATCAAGCGCATCCCCGGCATCTCGAGGCCGGCGATCGGTGCGTCGTTTCCCAGTGACGCCGGACAGACCTTCATCCTTGACGTCGGTGCCAACACTGACTGCAAACCGGAATGGCTTGCGCAGTTCGCGCTGATGGGCGACGTGTATGCCCGGACAATGCTCGGCATCGCCAGGCCCCGGGTGGCACTGCTCAGCAACGGCGAGGAATCCGAGAAGGGATCGGAGCTTGTGCAGGCCGCGCATCCACTCATCGCTGCACTGCCGATCGACTTCGTCGGCAACGTCGAAGGCAAGGATGTCTTCCGCGGCACCTGCGACGTGGTCGTCACCGACGGCTTCACAGGGAACGTGGTGCTCAAGATCGCAGAAGGTATCGGCGATTTTCTCTTTGCCAGCATCGCTCGTGAAGCCCGCAAGAGCCTCGGAGGCAAGCTGGGCGGTGCGCTCCTGAAGCCGAAGCTGCGACCCTTGCGTGACCGCGTCGACTACCGGAAGACGGGCGGCGCGCTCCTGCTCGGGGTCGCCGGCGAAGTGGTCATCGCGCACGGGCGGTCCGACGCGGAGGCAACGATGAACGCGATTCGAGTGGCGGCCCGGGCGGCCGAACAGGGTGTCAGCAACGTGATCGCGGGCGCGGTGAGAAGCCCGGCGGAGGTGCCTGCGTAATGGCGGTGTTCGAGCCCGGCCAGATCCATCCCATCGAACTCGAGGCCGAGATGCGCGCGTCCTACATGGACTACGCGATGAGCGTGATCATCAGCCGCGCGCTCCCGGACATTCGCGACGGTCTCAAGCCGGCGCAGCGCCGCATCCTCTGGGCAATGCTCGACACCGGGATGACCGCCGGGGCGCGCTACCAGAAGTGCGCCGCGGTGGTCGGTGAGGTCCTCGGCAAGTACCACCCCCACGGCGACTCAGCGGTCTACGACACACTCGTCCGCCTGGCGCAGCCGTGGGTGATGCGCTATCCGCTCATCGACGGGCAGGGCAACTTCGGTTCCGTGGACGGAGATCCGCCCGCAGCCTACCGGTATACAGAGGCGCGCATGACCGCGGTGGCCATGAGCCTCGTCGACGACATCGAGAAGGATACTGTCGACTTCGGCCCGAACTTCGCAAACGTGCCGGGAGTGCGGGAGCCCTCGGTGATGCCGTCGCTGCTCCCGAACCTCCTGGTCAACGGCGCCAGCGGCATCGCGGTCGGCATGGCCACCAACATCCCTCCGCACAACCTGGGCGAGATCTGCGACGCGGTGGTGCGTCTGATCGATGACGCGGACACCACCACCGAGGATCTGATCCGCATCGTCAAGGGCCCCGACTTCCCGACCGGCGGCATTGTCTACACGCGGGACATCGCCAACGTCTACGGCACCGGCCGCGGCCGGATCGTGATGCGCGCCCAGGTGGACTTCGAGGAGTCGAAGTCGGGACGCGAGCAGATCATCGTCCGCGAGCTGCCGTACCAGGTGAACAAATCACGGTTGATGCAGACGATCGCGGAGCTCGTCAACGACCGCAAGATCGACGGCATCGCCGACCTGCACGACGAGTCCGGGCGCGAGGAGAAGGTGCGCATCGTCATCGAGCTGAAGTCGAATGCGCGGCCACACACCGTGCTCAACAATCTCTACAAGCACACCCAGCTGCAGATGACCTTCGGCGCATTGATGCTCGCGATCGTCGACGGCCGCCCGCAGGTGTTGAGCCTCAAGGCGATGCTCCAGCATTACATCGGGCACCGCCGCAACGTGGTGACGCGACGTACGCGGCACGAGCTCACTACCGCACGTGAACGGGCGCACATCCTCGAAGGCCTGACCATCGTCCTCGACAACCTCGACGAGACGATCGCGATCATCCGGGGCGCGCAGGACGAGAAGTCCGCGCAGACCGCCCTCGAGCAGCGATTCAGCCTCACCGAACGGCAGTCCAAGGCGATCGTCGACCTCCGCCTCGGACGGCTGACCCGGCTCGAGAGCGGCAAGCTCCGCGAGGAGTACGAAGATCTGATCAAGAAGATCGCCCAGCTCGAGGACCTGCTCGCCAACCCGCGACTCATCGACGGCGTCATCAAGGACGAGGTGACCAACCTGCGCAGGCGGTTCGCCGACCCACGTCGCAGCGAGATCCGTCACGACGAGCTCGAGATGAACGAGGAAGACCTGATCCCCCAGGAGCAGGTCTTCGTGACCCTGACGCATCGCGGCTACGTCAAGCGCATGTCGCTCGACATCTACCGGGCGCAGCATCGCGGCGGCAAGGGTGTGGTCGGCGCGCGCCGCTCGACCGATGAGGACTACATCGAGCACTCGACGACGGCGAACACGCACAGCGACATGCTGTTCTTCACCAACCGCGGCCGCGTCTTCCGGTTGCGGACCCATGAGATTCCCGACGTCAAGCGCCAGGCCAAGGGCATTCCGATCATCAACCTCATCGAGGTCGACCAGGGCGAGAAGGTCACTGCGCTCATCGACATGGAGGTCTTCAGCGACGAGCAGTACCTGGTGATGGTGACCAAGCTGGGTCAGATCAAGAAGACACCGGCAGCGGCCTACGCGGCGGTGCGTCGCAACGGGCTGATCGCCATCAACCTTCAGGACGATGACGAGCTCAACTGGGTGCGCCGATCTTCCGGCGGCAACGAGGTGCTCGTGGTGACGCGCAGGGGCAAGGGCTCGCGGTTCACCGAGAAGGAAGTGCGCCCGATGGGCCGCGACACCATGGGCGTCGGCGCCATCCGGCTCCGCAAGGGCGATGAGGTTGCCGGCTTCGACATCGTCAATCCCCAGGGTCACGTGCTGGTGATCACCGAGAACGGCTTCGGCAAGCTCACGCCGATGAGCGACTACCCGGTCAAGAGCCGGAACATCCAGGGCGTCTATACCGTCGATCAGAACGCGATTCCGAAGATCGGCGAGATCGTTGGGATGCGCGTCGTCGAGGATCTGTCCGAGGAGCTGATGGTCATCTCGACGTCGGGGCAGGTCATTCGCATCCCGCTCGAGCAGGTGCGCATCTCGGGACGTCAGACCCGGGGCGTGATCATCATGCGGCTCGATGACGGCGACCGGATCGCTTCCATCGCCGGCGTGGGCGCGGTGGTCGCACTCGAGGCATGACCGAGGTCTTCCGCCTCGCGGACGCGTACGTCGACGAGGTCTGCAGCCTCGATCCTTTTACGGCAACCGGCCTCGGGGTCCCGGGACACGACGATGCGGTGACCGATTACTCGCCGGACGGGGTCGACGCGCGAGTCGACCTCGACCGCAGGACGCTCCACGCCCTCGAGCAGACGGTCATCGAGAGCGACGCCGACCGGATCGCCGTGGCCGTCATGCGCGACCGCCTGGACGCCGAGGCCGAGGGGTATGCGGCCGGCGCACCATGGCGCCAACTCTCCAACTTCGACTGCCCGCTGTCGTTCGTCCGGATGGCGTTCGACCTCTGCCCTCGCGAGACCCCCGACGACTGGGAGCACATCGCGACCCGCATGAGCCGGGTGCCCAGGGCACTGGAAGGTTTCGCCGCGTCGCTCCGCCACGGGCTCGCCACCGGCCGGATCGCCGCCCGGCGTCAGGCCCTGGTCTGCGTCGAGCAGGCGGCAACCCTGGGCGGCCTCGAGGGGAACGGAGCGCCCTACTTCGTGCGCCTCGCGGCGCAGGCCGCACACGACGACGGCCTCACCACACGGCTCAGGGAGGGCGCCCAAGCGGCGACAGACGCCTATGCGGCCATCTCGCGCTTCCTGCGCGACGAGTACGCCCCGAAGGCGTCAGAAGCGGACGCCGTCGGCCGCGAGCTGTATGCCATCGGCGTTCGACGGTGGCTCGGGATGAACCGCGATCCCGAGGAGCTCTACGCGTGGGGCTGGGACGAGCTCCACCGGATCGAGGCGGAGATGGCGACGACCGCCGAGCGAATCGCTCCGGGCGAGGGGCTCGACGGCGCGATGGCAGTGCTCAGAGACGACCCCGCCCGCAGCATCGAGGGCGTCGACCGGCTGCTGGCCTACCTCCAGGAGCTCACCGATCGCACCATCGCGGACCTCGACGGCACGCACTTCGACATTCCCGATCAGATCCACCGGGTCGAGTGCCGCGAAGCTCCTCCGGGAACCGCTGCGGCGATGTACTACACGCCGCCATCGGCGGACTTCAGCCGCCCCGGCCGGACCTGGTACCCGACCAAAGGCCAGACCCGATTCCCGCTCTGGACCGAGGTCACGACCGCATACCACGAGGGAGTGCCTGGTCACCACCTTCAGATCGGGCTCTGCATGACGTTCCAGGATCGCCTGACGACGTTCCAGCGGCAGCTGGGGACCTACTCCGGCCATTGCGAGGGCTGGGCGCTCTACGCCGAGCGGCTGATGCAGGAGCTCGGGTACCTCGAGAACGCGGATTACCTGCTCGGCATGCTCGCGTCACAGGCATTCCGCGCCATGCGCGTCATCGTGGACATCGGGCTGCACCTCCAGCTCGCCATCCCGGCGGCGGAGACCTACCGCCCCGGGCACGTCTGGGACTGGGAGACAGCCCTCCCCTTCGTCAGCCGGTACTGCGGGTTCGCAGGCCCCGGATTCGCGCGCAGCGAGCTCGATCGCTATTGCGGGATGCCCGCCCAGGCGATCAGCTACAAGATTGGCGAGCGAGCCTGGCTCGACATCCGCGCTCAGCTGCGATCGCAGCTCGGCGCGGCGTTCGACCTGAAGCGATTCCACATGGAAGCGCTCAACCTCGGGTCGCTGCCGCTCGATCTGCTCGAGCAGGAGTTGCTCGGAGCCGCCTGACCCGCGATCCCCGCGCGTGTGCGGTGGGATGAACCGTGGTGGTGGTTGGTGGTGTGGGGGCGCACCTGCACCCCGTCACCAACCCGTATGCGCCGGCCCGGACGCCCCGCGTCCCGCAGCCGGCGGACGAGCGCTAGGCGGCCTTGCCGATCTTGAAGATCTTGGTACCGCAGACTGGGCAGGTGCCGGTGGTGGCCGGTTTGCCGTTCTTCATCGTGATCGCCTCAGCGCCCTTGATCTCGCGCTGTTCCTTGCATTTGAGGCAATAGCCAGTGGCCATGTGCTCCTCCGGGGGGTGGGGGTGGTTCTGCGACTGCTCGGAGGCAGGTTGCGGGCATTCTAGCCACATCGGGCCCGTATTGGAGCCGAATTCAGCCCGGGGGCCTGCCGGGGCGGTTCGGGCGCCCCCGCAGGACGGGGGCTCAGACCGGAGCGACGGTGGTGGCGAGGTGCGTCCTGAAGAACGCTCGGGTGCGATCCCAGGACAGCCGCGCCGCGTCGGGGTCGTAGACCTCCGGGCGGGTGTCGTTAAAGAACGCATGGTCGGCGCCCGAGTACCAGAAGAACTCGACGCTGACAGCCGCACCGCGAAGTTCGGCCTCGAGTGCATCGACCTGCTGGTGCGTATACGCCTCGTCCTTCTCGGCGAAATGGCCGAGCACGGCGCCCTTGATGTTGGTGACGTCAGGGCGAGCGGCTGCGGTCACACCCATGTACGGATAGAACGGCACCACCGCGGCGAAGACGTCGCTCAACGTGGCGGCGAAGATCGCGAGTGCGCCGCCCATGCAGAAGCCCACGATGCCCACGCGGTCTCCGGCGGTGCGCTCGCTCTGCGCCAGCCATGTCCCGGCACCGAGCATGTCGCGCGCAGCCTCGGCAAGGTCGAGCTCCATCAGCAACTTGCCCGCCTCATCCGGTTCCTTGGTCTCCTTGCCGTGATACAGGTCGGGGGCGAGGGCGACGAACCCTTCGGCGGCAAAGCGGTCGCAGAGATCGCGGATATGCGCGTTCAGCCCCCACCACTCCTGGATCACGACCACGCCCGGCCCCCGGCCGCTCGGTGGCGTCGCGAGATACCCGCCGCACGTATGCCCGTTGCTCGGGAATTCAACCGTCTCGCCCATGCTCACTCCTTCACCGATTCAATCGCTCTGCGTTCGCGCGCCGGCCGCGAGTGCGCGCGCTCTTCATGATGCTGCCGGATGCTCGTTGCTGTGTGACTCAATGAGCTTCTGCGCGACGTGCGCCGGCACCTCCTCATAGCTCGAGAACGCCATCGAATACCGTCCGCGTCCCTGGGTCATGGCGCGCAGCTCGACCGGGAAGGTGTACATCTCCGCCTGCGGCACGTGCGCGGTCACCTCGGCCCGCCCGTCGCCGATCGGGTTGACGCCGCCGACGTGACCGCGCTTCGAGTTGAGCAGCCCCATGATGTCGCCGGTGAAGCGTTCGGGAACGATCACGTTGACGTTCATGATCGGTTCGAGGATGACCGGGGACGCCTTCTGGACCGCCTCCCGCATGGCCATCGCCCCGGCGATCTGAAACGCGATGTCCTTGCCATCGACGCTGTGCGTCGAGCCGTCGACCAGGCGCACCTTGATGTCGACGATGGGATTGCCGGTGACGGCTCCCTGCTCCATCGTCTGCCGGACACCCTTCTCCACCGATGGACGGAACTGGTGCGGGATTGATCCACCGAAGATCTTGTCCTCCCATATGAAGCCACCGCCGCGCGGCAGCGGTTCGATCTCGATGGTGGCGTCGCCGTACAGCCCGGAGCCACCCGATTGCTTCTTGTACTTGTGGCCCACGCGAGCGGTACCGGTGATGGTCTCGCGATACGGGATCTTGGGCGGGTGCAATTCCGCGTCCACCCCGAACTTTCGCTTCATGCGTTCGAGGGCGACGCCGAGATGGATGTCGCCGAGACCGTGGACGAGCACCTCGTTGGTGACCGGGTCGCGATCCGTCGTGAAGGTCATGTCCTCCTCGGAGAGACGCGCCAGGCCGCTCATGATCTTGTCCTCGTCGCCCTTGGTCAGCGCGACGATCGCGGCGGAGGCACTCGCGGACGGCCAGAGGAGCGGCGGCATGAGCACCGCGGCGTCCTTGACGCACAGCGTGTCCCCGGTCTGGGTGTGGGCCAGCTTGGTGACCACGCCGATGTCCCCGGCGACGACCTCGGTCGCAGTGAGGATGGCCTTGCCGTTGGGTTGACCGAGTTGGGCGAACCGCTCCTCCTGGGCCAGCCGCGCGGTGACCGGGTGGCTATCTCCGCGCATGGTTCCGCGCAGCACCTTGAAGAACGAGACCTTGCCGAAGGTGTCCACCGTGGTCTTGAAGACATGCGCGCACAACTTGCCGTCGGGGTCGCAGGCGATGGTGACCTCATTGCCCTTCGCGTCCAGGGCGGTGTGGGTGCGCTCTGACGGGGCGGGGAGGTATCGCACGATGCTGTCGAGGACCATGCCCGCGCCCTTTTCGGTCGCCGCCGACGCGCACACGATCGGCACCAGCGACCCTCGCGCCGTGGCGGCATGGAGAGCGGCGCGCACTTCTGCGTCGGTGAGCTCGGTGCCCTCGAGGTACTTCTCGAGAAGGGCGTCG
Source organism: Candidatus Dormiibacterota bacterium (assembly GCA_003153505.1). Lineage (GTDB taxonomy): Bacteria > Chloroflexota > Dormibacteria > Aeolococcales > Aeolococcaceae > Palsa-851. The sequence goes on along the minus strand of PLZA01000020.1, from coordinate 129,743 downwards.
TCGCTCTCGGCCGCAGCATCCACGAGGGCGGCATGAGCGCGCTCGATCTCGGTGTTCATCTCGTCGGGTGCCGTGGTGTCCGTGGCTCGGCCACGGTCGTCGAAAGCGTGCGCACGGTCATCTACCAGATCGACGTAGCCGCTGAACCCCTCCGCTGCTCCGATCGGGACCGCAACCGCGATCGGCTTGCGCGAGAACGCCTCACGGAGCGCATCCACCGTCGCCTCGTACGCGGCGTTCTCTTTGTCCATGCGGTTGACCACGATCAGCGCAGGAACCCCCGCAGCCTGGATCATCTCCCAGGCCATCTCGGCACCAACGGGGACGATCCCGTGGGCTGCGACCACCAGCACGGCCGCGTCGGCCACGGCAAGTGCCTCGACCACCTCCCCGGCGAAGTCCTGGAATCCAGGCGCGTCGATCAGGTTCACGCGGTAGCCATCCCAGTCGCAGTGGGCGACGGACAACCCGATGCTCATCGAGTGGCGCTGCTCCTCGGGCTCGTGGTCGAAGAGCGAGGTCGCCTGTTCGGTCGACCCCATGCGTTGCGTTGCGCCGGCCGTGTGCAGCAACGCCTCGCAGAGAGTCGTCTTTCCGTCATGGCTGTGCCCGACGACGGCGACTGTGCGGATGCGATCAGGTGTGGGCGTCGGCATGGTGAATCAACTCCAGACAGGACTCCCGGACCGAGGGAACGAATGGTAGCCGCTCGCACGACCCGTCCATGGTCGTGTCAACGTCGTGCTCGGCGCGCCACCACCAGGACGGAATCCGAGAGCGCGTGTGCGGGCGAGCCGGTCCAGCCGTCGAACATCGTGACGTCGGCGAGCCCGGCGCGGGCGAAGAGGCGTGGGATCGAGGCGAAGGGGCAGAGCCAGCCGCTCGTCTGCCGCACGGAAACGGAGCCGTCGTCAAAGATCGCCACCTCGCGCAGCACATAGGTGTGCCGGCGCTGGTCGTACACGGCGTCGCCGAGGAGCACGTGGCGCCGGTCGGAGAGGAGCGAGTTGGGCACCACGTCCCACCAGTCGATGCGGCCGGGCGGCTGATCCGGCCGCAGCCGCATCTCCACGATCAGCGTCCCCTCCGCCGCGAGGGAGCTCGCCATGCGCGCCAGCACCTTCGGCTGCTCCCGCCGCGGGAACGCCTCGAGGACGAAGTAGACGAGCAGCCCCGCGTCGAAGCGTCCGTCCGGCAGGGCCACGCTGCGCAGATCCCCGTTGACGAATCGCGCTTTCCCCGTGAGGCCGGCCGCCCGCACGAGTCCCCGAGCGTGGCGGAGCGCCGGGGCGCTGACGTCGATCCCGGTCACGTCGTAGCCGAGGGCCGCGAGGGGCACGGCATAGAGACCCGGGCCGCACCCGGCGTCGAGAATCCGCGCCGGCGGGCTCGGGAGGACGCGGCGCAGGCGGCGCACTTGACCGGCAATCACCGACCGCCTCCTGCTCGCGCCGTCATGGGTTTGGTCGAGATGCTCGCGGAGCAGACGGCGCGCGTATTCGGGGCGGCCCCAGTCGAGCTCAGCTGCCTGGTCGAAGGGCACCGGCCAGGGCGGGATCGCGGCCGGACGAAGCGATCGGCGCATGTTCGCGGCAGCGTAGGCCACAATCCCGGGCGATGGGCGGCGTGATCGGCCAATGGGTGACGAGCGGGGGCCTCTTCATCGTGCTCGTGCTGATGCTGATCAACAGCTGCGGGGTGCCCTTCCCGAGCGAGGTCATCATGCCGGTGGCGGGCGTCCTCGCCGCCGCGGGGCACTTCAACATCGTCGTGGTCATCGTCATCGGCATCGCGGGCAACTGGCTCGGCGCCCTGCTCGCGTACGCGGTCGCACGGCGGTTCGGACGCCCGCTCCTCCTGGGCCCTGGCAGGCGCATCGGGATCTCACCGAGACATCTCGACCTCGCCGACCACTGGATCGATCGCTACGGGCTGGCTGCGGTCTTCTTCGGCCGGATGCTTCCCGTGATCCACACGTACATCTCGTTCCCAGCCGGGCTGGCGAAGATGCAGCCTGTCTGGTTCGCCGGGCTCTCGCTCGTCGGCTCGACGGTCTGGGTGACCTTCCTGGCAGTCCTCGGCTACGAGGTCGGGGCCAACTACACGAAGGTGTCGGGCCCGATCGGGACTGCGGCGATCGTGATCGCGGTCCTGCTCGTCATCGCGCTGGTCGCGTGGTACCTGCGCGGACGAGGACGGGACTCGCCGGCGTCGAGCTCGGGCGCCTAGGGCCGGGTCAGGACATATCCGGCCAGGGGCTCGCGGAGTCTGCTTCTCCGTCGTCACCCTCGGCCCGCTGGCGGTAGCGGTCGGCAACCATCTTGTACGCGACAGTCTTGGGGAGGCCCAGCTTGACGAGGCTCTTGACCTCGTCGGCCATCACCTTGTCGCGGGCGGTCTCGATCGACGCGACGAGATCCTCGATGGAAACTGTGGAAGCGCGCTTGGACATCTCTTGCAGTCTACCAACGGTTCGGCTTCACAAACCTTCTGAGCGGCATCGGGTCGCCGCGGGATCCCAGCCTCCCGGGCGGCTCCCGCTGCCCGGCATACTTTGAGCATGGCGTATCTCCCCAACTCCGATGTCGAACGTCGCGAGATGCTCGATGCGGTGGGGGCGGCGTCGGAGGCGGATCTGTTCACCACCATCCCGGCCGCCCTGCGCAACCCGCACATCGATCTCCCGCCACCACTCGCCGAGCAGGACCTGGTCGCCGAGCTCGAACGGCTCGCCGCGAGGAATCGATCGCTGAGCGTTTACGACAGCTTCCTCGGGGCCGGTGTCTACCAGCGGTTCAGCCCCGCGATCGTCCGGGGGACCATCTCCCGTCCCGAGTTCTACACCGCCTACACGCCATACCAGGCGGAAGCGTCGCAGGGCACGCTGCAGACCATCTTCGAGTTCCAGTCGATGATCTGCGCGCTGACCGGGCTCGACGTCGCCAACGCGTCGCTCTACGACGGCGCGACCGCGGCCGCTGAAGCGATGGTGATCGCCGTCCAGGCGACGGGTCGCACTCGCATCGCGGTCGCCGGCTCGGTCCACCCCGAGACCATCGCCGTCCTGCGGACCTTCGGTGAGGGACGCCGCATCGGGATCGACGTCATCGCAACCGCCGACGGCCTGCTGGCGCTGGAGGCCGTCCGCGCGACGCTCACGACAGACCATGCGGCTCTGCTCGTGCAGTACCCGAGTTTCGTGGGGACGGTGCAAGATCTCGCACCGCTGGCGCAGGCGGCGCATGACGCCGGGGCGCTCGCCATCTGCGCCACCGACCTGCACGCCTGCTCGTTGCTGACGCCCCCGGGCGAGCATGGCTTCGACGTCGCCGTTGGTGACGGGCAGCCGCTGGGCATCCCGGCGTCGTTCGGGGGGCCGCACGTCGGGTTCATGGCAGTTGCGCAGGCGCAGATGCGACGCATCCCGGGCCGACTGGTCGGCATGACCCTCGATCACGAAGATCGGCGCGCATACACGCTGACGCTGCAGGCGCGCGAGCAGCACATCCGCCGCGAGCACGCGACCTCCAACATCTGCACCAACCACGCGCTGATCGCGCTCGCCGCCACCGTGTACATGGCACACATGGGCGCGGGCGGTATGCGCGCCGTCACCGAGGTGAGCGCGCAGCGGTCTCATCACCTCGCGAATCTCCTCACCGCCATCGACGGACTCTCGCTTGCCCACCCGTCGACGCCGTTTCTCTGGGAGTTCGTGCTGCGCGTACCGGGGAGCGCTGACGCGTTCGCGAAGGCACTCCGCGAGCGGGGCATCGTCGCGGGGCTGCCGCTCGGCCGCATCGACCCGCAGCGAGACGGCGAACTGCTGGTCTGCTGCACCGAGCTGACGACGCCACAGGCGATCGACCGCTACGCAGCGGCGGCTGCCGACATCGTCGCGTCGGAGCGCCACGTCGCGCTGGCGCACGCATGAACGAATCGATTCCAGGCGCGACCCGCGAGGCCGGCTGGGCGGTCGATGAACCGCTCGTCTTCGAGCTGAGCGCCAACTATTCGAGCGGACCGGCGGTCACGGCCGCCGGCGTTCCATCGACCCATGGCGCCACCTCGATTCCCGCGTCACTGTTGCGCAGCACACCTCCGACCGTGCCGGCCGTGCCGGAGGCCGTCCTGGCGCGTCACTTCGGACGTCTCGCCCGGCGCAATCACAACCTCCACGAGGGGATGTACCCGCTCGGCTCGTGCACGATGAAGTACAACCCGGCGGTTGACGAGCAGCTCGCCTGGCTTGACGGATTCGCGCAGTTGCATCCGTATCAGGACGAGGAGGACACGCAGGGCGCGCTGCAGCTGATGTGGGAGCTCGATCGCCTGCTCGCATCGATCACCGGCATGGCGCGCATGTCGTTGCAGCCTGCGGCGGGCGCGCACGGCGAGTGGACCGGACTGCGAATGATCCAGGCCTACCACGCCGATCGCGGAGACACCGCTCGCACGCGCGTGCTCATCCCCGACTCCGCGCACGGTACCAACCCAGCGTCCGCAGCGGCCTGCGGCCTCGACGTCGTGACCGTGAAGAGCAATCACGACGGCACGGTCGACGTCGAGGACTTCTCGAGTCATCTCGACGCCACCGTCGCCGCGGTGATGCTCACCAATCCGAACACGCTCGGTGTGTTCGAGCAGGACATCGTGGAGATCGCCCGGCTCGCGCACGACGCCGGTGCGCTCGTGTACTACGACGGCGCCAACCTCAACGCGCTGGTCGGGATGGCGCGTCCCGGCGACATGGGGTTCGATGTCGTCCACCTCAACCTCCACAAGACGTTCTCGACCCCGCACGGCGGTGGCGGCCCGGGGGCAGGTCCGGTGGGCGTGGGTGAGCGCCTCATCGATTTCCTGCCGACACCGACTGTCGAGCGCGACGGCGACCGTTTCTTCCTCGACCACCAACGACCCAAGAGTGTCGGCAAAGTGCGGTCGTACTACGGCAACTTCGGCATGCTGGTACGGGCATACGCATACATCCGCGCATATGGCGATCATCTCCCGTGGGTCGCCCGCGACGCCGTGCTCAACGCACGCTACCTGCAGTCGCAGCTCGCCGGTCTGTTCGCCATGGCTGTCGAGACGCCCTGTATGCACGAGTTCGTTGCCAGCACCAAGGGTGGACGTGTCGATGGGTTGCGCGCGATGGATGTCGCCAAGCGGCTCCTCGACTACGGCGTCTACGCGCCGACCGTGTACTTCCCGCTGACCGTGCCGGAAGCCCTGATGTTCGAGCCCACGGAGACGGAGTCGAAGCAGAGCCTCGACGAACTTGCCGGCATCTGCGCGGCCATCGTCGATGAGGCGGAACGCGACCTGGCCTTTGTCCAGAACGCACCGCACGAGACACCGGTGAGTCGTGTCGACGAGGTGCGCGCGGCGCGCCATCCCATCCTGCGCTGGACGCCATGACCACCGTGACAGAGACGGACCTGCGTGACGAGCTGCGCGAGCTGGTCGCGGTGCGGGCGTTCACGTATGGCACGTTCACGCTCACCAGCGGTCGGACGAGCGACTACTACGTCGACGGCAAGCAGGTGACCCTCGACGGACGGGGGCTGTATCTGGTCGCGCGATTCACCCTCGAGTACTGCCGCGAGCAGGCCATCGACGCGGTCGGCGGCCTCACCCTCGGCGCGGATCCGATGGCCGCGGCGACGGCGGCACTGAGCGGCGACACCGATCACCCGATCACCGCATTCATCGTGCGCAAGGAGGTCAAGGCGCATGGCACGGCGCGGGCGATCGAAGGGCCGAACCTTCAACCAGGGATGCGAGTGCTGCTCGTCGACGACACCATGACGACCGGCGGAACGTTCCTGCAGGCGCAGGAGGCGGTGGTCGCCACCGGAGCGACGATCGCCGGCGCGCTGTGCGTGGTCGACCGCGAAGAGGGCGGACGCGAAGCCCTCGAGGCTGCGGGCATCCCGCTGCATGCGCTGTTTCAGCGCAGCGAGTTCAGCCCCCGAAAATCCCCCGCATGACGCCACCGGTGACCGCACCCGCCGCGCCCGCTTCGACCGCCTGACCCGGCGAGAACTCCGACAGCGATTGCGCGAGCTTCTGCAGGGGGAGCGACTGGAGCCAGACGCGACCCGGTCCCGTGAGCAGCGCGAGGAAGATCCCGTCGCCACCGAAGATCTTGTTCTTGATGCCCTTGACGGTCGTGATGGTGAACTGCACGGTGTCCTGGAACAGGCCGACGTGGGCTGGATGGACGCGCAGGCTCTCGCCGGGCTTCAGATCGTAGGTGAGGACCTCGCCGCTGAGCTCGCACCACGCCTTGCCCTGGCCGCTGATCTTCTCGAGCCGGAAGCCGTCACCGCCGAACAATCCGGCCCCGAGCGATTGCTGGAATCCGACCGAGAGCTGCACACCGTGAACGCCGCACACGAATGAGTGCCGGTGGCCGAGGAACCCCATCCCCGGTTGTGGCGCGACCTCCAGCGGGAAGATCATGCCGGGAAGGCGGGCCGCGAAGGCAACCATGCCGGGCGCGCCCTGCGCCGAGTACTCGCTCATGAAGATCGAGCTGCCCCCGAGCGCGCGCTTGAAGACGCCACCGACGCCTCCGCCGCCGCCCATCTGGGTCGAGGTCTGCATGACGATCGACTGGGTCATCCAGGAGAGCTCTCCGGACTCGGAGAAGATTGCCTCGCCCGGGTCGAGCGTGATCTCGAGAACGGGCATGGTGGTGCCGATGATCCGGTCCTGCATCAGGTTTGTCCTCCGAGCTGTCGGTGTCGCGCTGAGTCTATCGAGGCGGAGTGGGGTTGGAAGCACCGTGGATGCAGTAGTCCGGCGGAACACCCGGTTGCCCCGTGCGGTGTTCGCCGCGTGGGTCGTGATCGGCTAGGCTCCGCGCGTATCCGTCACGTAGCGATCCCCCGCGGCAGGCGAGCCGCCATCGCGACCCTGGTTGTGCTGTACACCGCCGCATGGGTCCTTGCCTCTCTGGTGTTCAAGATCAGACCGACGGACCTGGATCTCTACTTCTGGCCGTCTGCCGAGACCGTCGTCGGCGGTCATCCGCTGCTCATCTACAGCGCGTACGGGCACGATGTCTCTCCGAACGCAAACGGCCCGCTCGGCCTGGTCCCGCTCATCCCCGCGGTGGCCCTCGCCAACGCGTTGGGATGGGCAGGCAACATCGGCGCCCGGTCAGCCCTCGCGGGAGCCGTGGTGTCCCTGTTCATCATGCTGCTCGGATGGCAGGTCGTTCGCCTGGTCGGCCTGGGTCGCGGTGTGGTCGAGCGGCGGCTGGCCACCGCATGCACCGTCCTCCTTGCTCCGGCACTCTGGATCGGCGTTATCGACTACGGGCACATCGAGCAACCCATCGAACTCTGCTTCGTCCTGCTGGGAGCCGCCTGGGCGCTCCGCGGCCGATCGGCAGCTGCCGGCGTCGCCGTCGGCGCTGCGGTCCTCACGCGGACGATCGCAGCGTTCGCCTTGATCCCCTTGGCCGTGGTGCCCCTTGCACGACGATCGGTAGGCCGTTCCGCGGCGACAATCACCGCCTGCGTGGTCACGGTGGCGGCCGGCGTAGCGCCCTTGCTGTTTGCCGATGGGCCGGCGGTGACCCACTCGTTGCTCACCTACCGCGGCACCCTGCCCATAGGGGGTGGCTCCTTCTGGCTCGTTGCGCGTCACACAGGGTGGGCCGGTGTCGCCCAATATGGTGACGTCGCAATCGCTGCGGTCGTGGCGACCGTGCTCACGGCGATCACGCTCCGGAGGCACGTCACCGTGGCGTTCACGCCGGCCGGACTTTTCGGCCTCCTCACCGTGACCTCTGCCTGCTTCCCGATGGTTGCCAAGACAGTCTTTGACTACTACCTGGTGGAGCCGTACATCTTCGGAGTCGTCTGGTGGCTGGCACGGCCGGGCAGCGCGCTCAACTGGCGCATCCTGGTGCCGGTGCTGCTCACCGCCGACGCGTTGCTCTCGAAGGTGAGTGAGTCGCTCTCGACCGATTGGCTCATCGCCGAGGGCATCATGTCCTCGGTGTTGATCGCCGCAGTGGTCGCGATGGTCTTCGCCGATCTGTGGAGATCACCACAACACGGAGTGGCAAGTGTGAGCGATGGATAAGGGCGTCGACCTCGGGTTGGTGCTGCCGATGCACGAGCGGCCCGACGACGGCGGCAAGCCGACGTGGGCGGACATCAGCACGTGGGCTCGCCGTGGTGAGGAACTTGGCGCCGACACGGTCTGGTTGGCGGACGAGATTCTGTGGCGGGTTGACGAGTGGCCCGGTCCCCGAGGCTGGTGGGATTGCCTCGCCATGACCGGCGCGGTTGCGGCCAGCACGTCGAAGGTTCGTGTCGGAACCTGGGTGATGTCGGCGCTCCAGCACAGGCCGGGGATGATCGTCCGGGCCGCTGAGGCGCTCGACGAGATTTCGGAGGGACGCTTCGTGCTCGGATTGGGTGCCGGCCACGGGGGTGGCGCCGAGTCCTTCGGGTATCCGGTCGACAAGCCGGTGACGCGCTACCTCGAGGCGTTGGAGATCATCGTGCCGTTGCTGCGCGGTGCGTCGAGCTCGACCTTCGACGGCGAGTTCCATCATGTCAAGAACGCTGACGTGCGTCCGCGTGGACCTCGACCGGGGCGAATCCCACTGATGATGGGCGGACACTCGACGCGCACGATGACGGCGGCAGCCACGCATGCCGACATCTGGAGTGCATACGCAACGTCGAGCAGCTTGCCTGAAGCCTTCGCGACCATGACCGGCGAGCTGGATCGGATCTGCGAGGGCATCGGCCGCGACCCGACGACCATCGGTCGGTCAGTCGGCGCGTTCGTCGAGCCGGGTGATGCGAGGTCGGCTGAGGCGACCGGGTTCGGCGTGGCGATAACGGGCTCGATCGATCAGATCACCGAAACGATCGGCCGCTTCTCAGCGGTGGGCGTCACGCGAGTGGAAGTGATTCCCTGGCCGCCATCGATCGACACCGTCGAGCAGCTGGGACCAGTCTTCGCGGCGTTGGCCAACGACTAGCGACTGGAATGCGGAACCCCTGAGCCGCTAGAGCCCGAGCGCGGTCTTGGCGATGATCTCCTTCATCACCTCGTCCGTCCCGCCGCCGATTCGGATGAGTCGCGAGTCGCGGAAGTATCGAGAGATCCCGCTCTCGGCCATGTAGCCCATGCCCCCGTGGAGTTGGAGGCACGTATCCGCGACCTGTGTGGTCACGCGACCGACCAGGAGCTTGGCCATCGAGATCTCGGTCACCGGATATTCGTCACGGTCCCAGCGCTCGGCGATGCTGTAGACGAAGTTCTTGGCGACGGTGATCTCGGTGTACAGGTCGACGAGCTTGTGGCGGTTCACCTGGAACTTTCCGATCGGACGGCCGAACGCCTCGCGCTCCTTACACCACTTCAGGGTCTCCTCGAACGCGACCTCGGCGGCAGCGATCGAGCCTGCCGAGCCGATCAGACGCTCGCCCTGGAGCTCCCACATGAGGTTGTAGAAGCCCTGCCCGACCTCGCCGAGCACCGCATCGTCCCCGACTTCGACGTCGTTGAACGACAGCTCAGCGGTGTCACTCGAATGCATCCCCAGCTTCTTCAACTTCCTCGAGACACTGAAACCGGGAAGCTTCTTGTCGACGAGGAAGAGCGTGATCCCGTGAGCGCCGTCCTCCTGCGAGCCGGTGCGCGCGACCAACAGGATGAAGTCGCAGCGCACCCCGTTGGTGATGTAGAGCTTGCTGCCGTTGATTCGCCAGTGCCCGTCGACCCGCTCCGCCCGCGTGCGGATGTTGGCGACGTCGCTGCCGGCATCGGGCTCGGTGATGCCGAGCGCCGCGATCTTCTCGCCCCGGATCGCGGGTACCAGATACCGCTGCTTCTGATCCTCGGTTCCCCACCTGAGGATGGGGGGGGTGGCCATCTCGGTGTGGACGCTGATGGCCATGCCCACACCGCCCGATCCGCAGCGGGCCATCTCCTCGGCGAGGACGATCGCGCTGAAGTAGTCTCCGCCCTGGCCACCGTATCGCTCCGGGTATCGCAATCCGAGCAGGCCGAGCTCGCCCATTCGGGTGAAGACGCTGTCCGGGAATCCCTCGGCAGCCTCCCACTCATCGGCATGCGGACGCAGCTCCCGGGCGACGAAATCGCGCACGGTCTCGCGGAGGGCGTCGTGCTCAGCCGAGAAAGGCACGGGCGAAGCCTCCATGGCTGAGCGATTGACGTACATGTCAATTCTGTCACGCGCCGATTGCAATGGAAACTGACCCTAGGATGGTGACGATGGCTCCGCTCAGTTCTCCACGCCTGTGGCTGGCCGTGGCGTCGATGCTTCTGCTTTCGGCGTGCTCCGGGGCCCCGACGACCACACCCGCGGCCCCATCGCGTACGCCGGCGCCGACACCCACCGCGTCGCCGACTCCGCTTCCACCGGACACGATGGCGGTTGGTGTCCTCGGCGTCGGCGTCGGCACCTTCGACCTGGCGGCGTTTCCGGTCGCCCGCCTCAAGAACGAGGCGAAGTACCACGGCGCCGCGTCGGTCATGGTGCATTTCGTGACCCATCGCGCCGGCAAGACGCTCGGTTCGCTCGACTCAGTGGCCGTCAATCTCGCTCCGGGCGAGACGCTCGCGGTCTCCGCCGACTGCACGGATGCCTGCAACGGAGCCACCAGCGTCGGCGCGACCGTGACCGTCGGCTCGTGGCCGACCAGCATCGGGCCGGTCTTCATCAGCGCGTCTGCCACCTATGCCTGCCAGCCGTGCCACATGGCCCACGGCTACGGCAACGTCAAGGGCACGCTGACACCTTCGTCGCCAGTGTCGGCCGGGATGGCTGTGGTGGGCTTCGCGGTCTGTGAGAATGGCGCCGGGGTGATCCTGGGCGGTGGCTTCGAGGAGTTCATCTGGCAGGCCGGGACCAGTCTCGACGCGAACGTGCCCGTCGTGCTCAACGCGGCTCCGGCGTCCTGCGCGCTCGGCGCTTCCATCGGCTGGTAGGAAGCGCTCGCTCCGTTTGAGCGAGTTGCAGGCGCAAGTACCCGTTGTGGTACGGTCGCCGACGGCCCAGGTCGCCACGCTGTCGTCGAGACGAGAGTCTCCAGAGGGGCAGCGCAGCGGCGAGCCGCTTTCCAAGCCCGGTCAGGGGAGCGATGACCGGAGCCCGACCCAATATAGGAGTCATCCGCCTTGCATTTACCCAAGCGGGCACGCGGACTGGTTCTCGGCTTCCTCATGTTGGTGGCTGGACCGGCGACCGCGGTGCTCATCACGACGCCTGCCCAGGGGGCCGCGGCATCCGCCTCCCTCGTGCGTTCGTCGGTCGGCGAGATCGACCGCCTGACCAACGTGACCACCCATCCGATGATGCTTCGGGTCCGCTCGGCGATGCTCTTCAAAGTCGTCGTCGCAGCCAAGCCGGTCGCGCCGCACCGGGCCCGGGTCGTCCGCCCGGCGTTTGTCGTCCCAAGCGGGCTCTCGGTGAGCCAGGCCCAGGTGGTCGCCGATATCACCGCTGCGGCCGAGCACTGGGGGGTCAGCGTCTCCTGGATGCTCCAGACCGCCAACTGCGAGTCGCACTACCACTGGAATTCCGTCAACCCGAGCGGGCCGTACATCGGGGTCTTCCAGTTCCTGATGTCGACCTTCATCGCCAACGGCGGGACCGCTGCCACCATCTGGGACCCTGCGGCGCAGGCCAATATCGCGGCGAAGATGTTCGCCCACGGCCAGTCCCACGAGTGGTCCTGCGCCTGAAGCGCTCGTAGGGGCGTCACACTCAGCGGGTGACCACCCAGGCGGGTACCGGCGACCCGAGCGCGACGGAGCATCTCCGTGAGACCCGGACCTCACGGCGCGACATCTACACGGGTCGGCTGCTGACGTTCTACGAGGACGACGTCGTCCTCGCGGACGGGACCCGCGCGCAGCGCGAGGTGGTGGCCCACCCGGGCGCTGTCGCAATCGTTCCCATCGACGGGGAGGGCCGGGTGATCCTGGTGCGGCAGTGGCGCCACGCCGTCGGCCGCGCGCTCTGGGAGCTGCCCGCGGGGACCCGGGACAAGGACGAGGATCCAGCGCGAACGGCCGAGCGAGAGCTCGCCGAAGAGACTGGGATGCGTGCACTGCGCATCGCTCCGCTGGCCGCCGCCCCACTCACGCCGGGCTACTCGACTGAGGTGATGCACTTCTTCGTGGCCACCGGCCTCACCCAGGGGCCGACCGACCGCGACGCCGACGAGCGGATGGATGTGGGGCGCTTCGACCGTGACGGCATCGCCACCCTGGTGCGCCTGGGCGAGGTCGATGTCAAGACCATCGCCGGTCTGGGACTTGCCGGATGGAGCACGCCGTCGGATGGCTGATCGGCCGCTCCAGGATCCCATCGAGGCGGACCGGCTGATCGCTCGCGCCATCGAGTCGGTCCTCGACGCGGTGCCGGAGATTCCGGGCAGCGACATCCTCGCCGCCGAGGCGAGCCCGAAGTCTCAGCCATGGGCGGAGACGGCGGCGCCGCCGTCGTCGAGCGACAAGCGGCCCCTGGAAGCGGTCCTTGCCGAGTTCGAGGCGCGGGTTGCGGCTTCGCCCGGGGCTCGTGCGGGTCATCCCAACGAACCCCACCCCGGCGAGGCCTACCTCGAGACGCTGTCGCCCGCACCGCGGACCGCCGGCAAACGACCGAAGCGTCGCTGGCAGGGCGGCCGCAAGCGGCGCGGCGGACGAGGCGGTCGTGGGGGTGGCGGCGGTGGTGGAGGTGGCGCGCCCGCGTGACCAGCGTCGAGGAAGGGCGGACGCGAGGGATCGATGGCGTCCTCTTCGACTACGGCGAGACCCTGGTCGAATTCAGCCGGCCGGTTACGGCGCTCGCGGAGGCGGAGGCGCGCATTCTCGCGGTCCTCGCGGCGTCAGGACTCGTGGTCCCTTCGCGGCAAATCGTTCGCACCGTCCAGGGCCGCGTCGAGCGGGAGATCCTCGACCACCAGGCGAGCGGCGCCCTTGACGAGATCGACCCCGTCGCCGTATCCCTCCGCGCCTATTCGGACGCGGGTGTTGCACTTGATGTCGCGCTGCTCGACGAGGTGTTGCGCATCGAGCAGGAGGCGTGGTGGCGCGGGGCGCACGTCGACCCTGACACCCTGCCCGTGCTCGACGCCTTCCGCCAGAAGGGCATCCGCGTGGGCCTGTGCTCGAATGCGCCATATCGCCTTGAATCGCTGCATGGACAGCTCGCGTTTCTCGGGCTCGACACCCACCTCGACGCCGTCACGTTCTCCGCAGCCATCGGGTGGCGCAAGCCCTCGCCCCGAATCTTCGAGGCGGCAAGGCGGAACCTGGGGACGGCCGCCGATCGCACGGTCATGGTGGGCGATAGCGAAGCTGCCGACATCGCCGGCGCGCACGCGGCGGGAATGCGCGCGGTGCTCCTCAGCAGGGGCGGACAGCAGGGTTCCGGCGAGGCTGACGCGGTGATTGCGGTGCTTCGAGAATTGCCCGGTGCGCTCCGGAACATGGGCATATACTGGGGCTAAGCGTGGAGTTCAAGGAGTACGTCAAAGAACGGTGCGCGGAGAGGGGGATTTCCTTGCACCGGCTTGCCCTTCTGTGCGATCTGAATCAGATCTACTTCTATCAGAGCGTGAACAAGAACAAGGACAATCCACCGCCGTGGGTGTTGCGTCGCGCCGCGCCGCATCTGGCAGTTCCATACATGGAACTGATGATTCGCGCAGGCTACGTGCGTGAGGCGGACATCGATGAGTGGAGGCAGCACACCGGCAGCTGAAGCCGCGGCCCGGAGGGTGCGGTCGTGACGCACCGGGCGATCATTCATCTCGACCTCGACGCGTTCTATGCATCCGTCGAGCAGTTGCGCCGGCCGGAGTTGCGCGGACTCCCGGTGATCGTCGGCGGGGCGCCGGCGGGTGACGGCACCGCGCTGCTGAACCGTGGCGTGGTCAGCGCCGCCTCGTACGAGGCTCGCGCCTTCGGCGTCCATTCGGCGATGCCACTGCGCACGGCGCTCCGTTTGTGTCCACGGGCGATCGTGGTGCCGGTGGACTTTCGGGCCTATCGGGACGCGTCGAAGACCGTCTTCGACATCGCTCGCGACTACACACCACTGATCGAGCCTCTCTCGCTCGACGAGGCCTTTCTCGAGGTCACCGGCTCGACCCGCCTTTTCGGCACGTCGGAGCACATTGCAGGCGAGATTCGCGACCGTATCCTCGCCACTGCCGGTCTGCACGCGTCATTCGGCGTGTCGACCTGCAAGACCGTCGCCAAGATCGCGTCGGATCTGCGCAAACCCAGGGGCTTCGTGGTTGTGGAACCCGGCGACGAGGCGTCGTTCCTGGCACCGCTCCCCTTGCGCCGCCTGCCCGGCCTGGGGCCGGCTGCGGAACGCGCGCTGAGCGGGCTCGGCATCTCGACGCTCGGACAGCTCGCCGCCCTGCCCCTCGACACCGTGCAACGACGGGTCGGCCGCGCCTCCGGCGTGTCTTTGTGGGAACGCGCCCGGGGGATCGATACGGCGCCGGTCACCATCCCCGGTGCGCCCCGAAGCGTTTCTCGCGAGGAGACCTTCGCGCGTGACGTCGCCCAGCGTGAGGCCCTCCGCGCGCGCATTGCCGAACTCGCCGGCGACGTCGGCGCCCGCCTGCGCACCGGTGGGTGGACGGCCAGGACCATCACCCTGAAACTCCGCTACTCGGACTTCACCACGATCACGCGCCAGGAGACGCTGGCGTCCTCCACGGCGACCGACACGGCCGTTCGCGACGCCGCGCTGGCACTGCTCGACGCCGCGTGGACGGGCGACGCGGTGCGCCTGCTCGGGGTGGGCGTGACCGGCCTCGCCGAAGCGCCTCAGCTGGACCTGTTCGACCAGCCGGTGAACGACCGGATCGACCACACCCTCGACCGCTTGCGTCAGCGCTTCGGACAGTCCGCCATCCGGCGGGGCACCGGCGACGGGCTGCACGACCTCGACTGGCGTGGCGACGACCTGCGCCGGTGAGTCAGAGTCGGCCATGACCACCCTCGAGAACCGGCGGCCTATTCCTCGTCGATGTCGTCGAGGAACTCGACGATCTCGCTGTCGTATCGAGCGCGGGCCTCGTTGAGCATGGCGCCCACGATCGACACGCGCTCCTCGGGCCAGCCCAGCTCCGCGGCCAGCTCGACCACGGTGGGGTTCCTGCCGAGCTCGTGACGGGTCCGGACCTCTGCGGCCTCGTAGATCTCGGTGTCGCGGACGAACGCCTCATCGCCGGCGCGCTCGATCGCGGCAAGCTCGATGGTGTCGTCCATGTGCGAGGCCACGAGCCGGCTGACGAACCGCTCGAGACTGCCCGCCGGGCCTCCCTGGCCGGCATATTCGATCACGGCGACCACGCCCGCGATCGTCCCCTCCTGGGTGAGATCGCCGACTTCGACGCCCTTCCCATGCCGGGCCTCGGCGAGTTCGATGATCCCTGCAAGCTGATGCTCGACCAGCTCGTCGAGGGCGGGCCCTCTGCCGTGAACGCGTACCTCAGCAAGCAGCCGCGCGATCGCGGGCTCGTCGAGTGGCGGCAACGACTGGACCTTCGCATCCAGTATCTCGCGGTCGCTCAGCTCGCTCCGGGTCATCGTGCAGCACTCTCCAGATCGTCCTTGCGGCCGAAGCGCGCGGCGAGCTGCTCGCAGGCGCGGGCGGTCTCGCGGCGCGCGTGGCCCTGCGACGCCAGCTCCACCGCGCCGGCGAAGGCACGGCCGCTCACCGAATACCGCGCAGACATCACGACCATGCAACCGCCGACCACCTTGCGAATGGTGACCTCGAGGGTCAATTCCAAACCTTCCTCGAGCGTCAGAACGACGTGCTTCGGCGGGGTCAGCTCCGTACAGACCAGCACCCCGCGAAGATGGCGGCCGACCAGCCCCGCCTCGACCTCGTAGCGGGCGCCGACGCCGCTGGACGGCCCGCCGATGTGGCGCAGCCGGCGGATGGCAGGCAGCCAGTCCGCGTGCTCGATGTCCGCGACGACGGCAAACGCCTCCTCGGGAGGGACCGGCAGGGTGACGTCGGCTCGTGTCTGGATCATGCGCTGCTGCCTAGTACATCACTGTGGCGAACTCGTCCGCCGTGGTGAAGCCGAGGCGCTCGTACACCCGCTGCGCAATCACGTTGTACTGGT
Source organism: Candidatus Dormiibacterota bacterium (assembly GCA_003153505.1). Taxonomy (GTDB): domain Bacteria; phylum Chloroflexota; class Dormibacteria; order Aeolococcales; family Aeolococcaceae; genus Palsa-851. The sequence goes on along the minus strand of PLZA01000020.1, from coordinate 113,574 downwards.
TGACGTAGAGGCTGCAGCGCGGCACCTCCCGGAAGACGTCGCTGCACACAGCGGCCAGGCCCGCGCGCGCGACTCCCTGGCCACGATACGGGGGTGCGGTGTACACGCCCTGGATCTGCACGACTTCAGGTGTCCACGCGGAGAGCTCTGCTTTGAAGAGCACCTCGTGGCCGCGCATCCAGACCCAGCTCCAGTGCCGCTCGATGAGGCTCAACATGCGCATCCGCCACGCGGGTGCGTCGACCGCGAGTGGGTCGACGCCCATTTCCTCGCGATGCATCCGCGCCGCGGCGACGATCAGCGAGTCGAGGTCGCTCCGCCTCGAGAGCCGGACCTCGTCGGACGGCGTCCCGCGCAGATCGCCACGATCGAGGACCATCAGCGGCTGAGGATCGCGCAACTCCCGCGCCGTCCGCGGCGGGCGAAACGCGTTGTGCAGCGCCATCACCGACGCCCTGTGGCCGACGAGCATGCGCGGTTGGGCGCCCGCGCTCAGCGCCTGCGCGAGCGGTGGTGCGGCCTCGAGGTCAGGGATGTACGGCACCACCAGCGACCATCCGAGCGCAACAGAGGTCAGCTCGTCCTCCTCGAACGCGCCCCACCAGTCGCCCGCCTCGAAGCCGAGGCGCAGCTCGCTGCGCAGATACACATTGGTCACGGGCTCACGGTCGACGAGGGCGGTGAGTTGCCCGGCATGTACCGGCGCCAGGCGCGTGACACGAAGGGCGGAGCGCGTTGCCATGCGTGGGATTGTCCTCGCATCGGCACCGGCTCAGGCGGGATCGCTCGGCTATCCTCGGTACCGTGCATCTGCCATCCCCCTGCGCGCGCGCCCTGGCGGCAACCGCATGCATCGCGACCCTGACGATCACGGCGTGCGGGGCCCCGAGGACGACGGTGACCCCGAGCTCGAGCACGTCGTCGGCACCGGCGCCGACTGCGTCGGCACAACCATTCGCCGCTGCCGGATTTCGCACCGACATTCCCGCCGGCTGGCAGAACCAGACGACCAATCAAAGCGCGATCGCCGCGCTGAACGGCAGCGGCCCGGTCCTCATGCTGCTTGCCGCTCCGGACCATGGCGTCGTCGTCGCGAGAACCACGCCGCAGCCCGTCGCCGACGACCAGTTGGGCCAGTACCTGACGAGCAACGTCCCGCCGGGCGCGACCGGCGTGAGCCAGGCAGAGCCGGTCAACGTCGGCGCCGTCTCCGGCGTCGTGATGACGTTTGTGGTCACCCCCACGGCCGGCGCCGGCCAGGAGACCGAGGAGATGGTGCTCAACCAGGCCGGCAACAGCTACACGATCGTGCTCACCACCGCGCAGGCCGACTTCGCGCAGGACGCGACGGGGTTGCAGGAGATCCTGAACAGCTGGACGTGGACTTGACCCCTGCTTCTCGTAGGATCAGGCGATGCTGGTCCTCATGAACGTGCAGGCGACTCCCGCCCAGGTCGCCAACGTCATCAAGCACGTGCGCGAGCGCGGTTTCGAGCCGATCGAGCTCCCCGGCGCAGACCGCCTGGCGATCGGCGTCCTGGGCAGCAATCCGGGGTCGATTCGCGACGCGATCTGCGACCTTCCGGGCGTCGTCGACGCGATTCCGGTGAGCAAGCCGTACAAGCAGGTCACCCGTGAGTGGCATCCTGAACCCACGGTGGTCGATGTGTCGGGCGTGAACGTCGGTGACGGGTCGTTCGTGGTCATCGCCGGTCCCTGCGCAGTCGAGAGCCGCGAGCAGGTGCTCGCGACGGCCCGCGACGTCGCCGACGCCGGCGCGACCATGTTCCGCGGCGGCGCGTTCAAGCCTCGCTCATCGCCGTACTCGTTTCGAGGTCTCGGCCTCGACGGGCTGCGCCACCTCGCCGAAGCACGCGAGGTGACCGGCTTGCCGGTGGTCACCGAGGTGCTCACCCCGGCAGACGTCGAGCTCGTGTCGGAGTTCGCCGACATGCTCCAGGTCGGGACCCGCAACGCACAGAACTTCGCGCTGCTCGAGGCGGTCGGGGGGGCGCGCCGGCCGGTATTGCTGAAGCGCGGCCTCAGCAATACGATCGAGGAGTGGCTGCTCGCCGCCGAGTACGTCGTGGCGCACGGCAACCCGAACGTGGTCCTCTGCGAGCGCGGTATCCGCACCTTCGAGGCGGCCACCCGCAACACGCTCGACCTGAGCGCCGTTCCGGTCGTCAAGTCGCTGTCGCACCTGCCGGTGATCGTCGACCCCTCCCACGCCACGGGCCACCGTCCGCTGGTGCCGCCGATGGCGCGCGCCGCCCTCGCCGCGGGCGCCGACGGCCTCATGATCGAGGTGCATCCCGATCCCGAGAACGCGCTGAGTGACGGTGCGCAGTCCCTGACGCCGGCCGCGTTCGCCGAGCTGATGGGATCACTGCGCCGCCTGGCCGTCGCACTGGATCGACAGGTCGCAACAGCTCCGTCACCGATGCGGGCGGCAACCCCGGGGTAGGATCGTCCCCGTGGAGTTCCGCCGATGACCACCTTGTTCCAACCGAGCCCGCAGAACACCGGCAACGGCGTTGTCGTGGGCACTGCGCTGCACTGCTCCCTCCGAGGCTGCACGAGCACCAGCGCGCAGCTCTGCGCCTATCGGGACCGCCGCGGGCGCCAGTGCCATGCGGCGTTCTGCGTGGCCCACAGCGTGAGTTTCGCGGGCATCAGCTACTGCCGCCGCCATGCCGGGACCGTGCAGGCAATCGGCGAGCTGGCCAAGGACCCCAACGGATTCCCCGACCTCAACGATCGCGCCCCGTCGCTCGTCAACTGGATCGCTCGTGATCTCGATCAGAGCATCCGCCGCCTCCTGGGCCGCACGGCCCGGAGCGGTGAGAGCGTCATCGTCGACGAATCCGTCCGTCTGGCTCACGACCCGGCTCGCAAGGCTCGCTGGGAACGGAGCTGGCGGATCGTCGAGCACACCGGCCTGATCCTCAAGGTGACCGTGCACGTGAGCGAGGACAACGACTCGCTGGTGCACGTCCGCGTCGGCACCGAGATGGTCGCCGACGGCGTTCCCCCGTGGATCGCGCGCCGTCGCGAGGGCCAGGAGGTCGAGGCCGCCATCGACGTGTCGCAGCGGCAGCTGTTCTACCGCTTCCTCGAGGAGAACATCTCCGGAGCAGTGCTCCGTTTCCGCGCCCGCGGCGACCGCGCGCCCTGGGGCCGCTGACCGCTCAAGCCGGCACAGCCTCGGTCTCCGCCCCGAGAACGCCCAGCAGCCTGCCGAGCAACTGCTGACCCTCGGTGCCCGGTGCGACGCCGGTGCTGCCACTCGAGAGCTCGGCGGCGATGGCGTCGAGCTCGTCGAGTGCGCCCGGCGTGTCGAGGTCATCGTCGAGACGCTCGAAGAATCGCTGTTCGTGCGCGTGGGCAGCCTCATGGCTGAGCGTGCCGCCACCCTGCATCGCCGCCACATAGCGGCGGTGGCGAGCCGCGGCCGCGTCGACCTCGTGGTCGTCGTACGTCCAGGATGTGCGGTAGTGATGGGACGCGAGGAGCAGACGGACGGCGGCGCCCGGCACGCGCCGGACCAGATCGCGGACGAAGACGAGATTACCGAGTGACTTGCTCATCTTCTCGCCCTCGTGGTTGACCATCGCCACGTGCGACCAGTGCCTGACGTAAGGCGCGACGCCGGCGGCCTCGGCCTGGGCGATCTCGGATTCGTGGTGGGGGAAGATCAGGTCGTCGCCACCACCGTGGATGTCGATGGGATGACCGAGCGCTCCGGTCGACATGACCGTGCATTCGATGTGCCAGCCGGGCCGGCCCTGACCCCACGGGCTGGGCCAGCTCGGCTCGCCGGGGGCGGACGCCTGCCAGAGCACGAAGTCCAGGGGATGACGTTTCCGGGGGTCGTCAGGGTTGGCTCCACGCTCGCGGCTGAGCTCGATCATGGTCGGGTGGTCGAGACGGCTCAGCCGTCCGTAGTCCGGGTACATGCCGGAGTCGAAGAAGACCCAGCCGCCGACGGCGTACGCGTAAGCGTCGTCGACGAGCCGGACGATCCAGCCCACCATCTCCTCCACGTGCTCGGTCGCCCGCGGCGCCGCATCAACGGGGAGGAGCCCGATCTCCGCCATGTCGTGGTCGAACATGCGGATCTGCTCGGTGGCCAGCGCTCGGAAATCGACACCGCGCTCGCGCGCGACGCGCAGGATGTCGTCGTCGACATCGGTGACGTTGCGCACGCTGCGGACGCCGAGCCCGGCGTCGCGGAAGCGGCGATGGAGCACGTCGAACACGTGGTAGACGAAGGCGTGACCGAGGTGCGCCGAGTCGTACGGCGTGATGCCGCACACGTAGATGCCGACCCGTCCACCCCGCGGCTCGAAGGGCACCACCTCCTGGCGGGCGGTGTCGAACAGTTGCATGCCGCCCGATTCTACGGCGCGCTCGATGACGTTCCTCGAGGCGGCTCGTGCGCGAGGACGTCGCCGGCAGCCTGGAGGACCGCGATGCTGTCCTTGAAGCTGAGTTTCGTGCTCGCATCGTCGAAGCTGACCCATGCGGCCTCGGCGATCTCGGCGGCATCCGGGTGCAGCGCCACACCCTCGGGCGCCTCCACGATGAAGTGATAGACCCGCTTGAACACCAGGGGGCCGTGGTTGGGCCTCCGGAAAACGTAGTCGGACGGCGGCAGCGGGACGCGGAGCACCAGTGATTCGACAGGGATACCCGTCTCCTCGGAGATCTCGCGCAGCGCGGCCGACTCGGGCGTCTCGCCCGCTTCGACGTGACCCTTGGGGAATCCCCAGTACCGGCCGTCGCAGACCAGGCAGACCTCGTAGCCGTCCGGAGAACGCCGCACCACCACACCCCCCGACGAAATCTCGTTGGGGCGCATGGGCCTGCGGGGCATGACTGCACCGTACTCCGGTCCGCCTGGAGCACAGTCGTGCACGTTGGTCCGGTTCGCTGTGAGCCCGGTTGCTATGATCGGGTGCTTCGCGGCCCCGTGGTGTAGCCTGGTCTAACACGCCACCCTGTCAAGGTGGAGATCGTCGGTTCAAATCCGATCGGGGTCGCCACTCGACCGCGGCACGCGAGAATGGGTCCGCATATGGACTTCCATCCTCCTGAAGCGTTGCGCGGCGCGACGGTGACATTGCGACGCTATCGGCCCGCGGACAGCGGCCACGTGAAGGACGCGATCGCCGCGAGCCTGGACAGTCTTCAGGACTGGATGCCGTGGGCGCAATCAGCCCCGACCAACGCCTCGGTCAAGGGCTTTCTCGAGCCCGCCATCGAGCACTTTGGCGGGGACGCGGCCGCGAATTGCGCGATCACATTGCGCGACACAGGACAGTTCGTCGGCGGATGCGGGTTGATGCCGCGGGTGGGACCGGCCGCGCTGGAGATTGGCTACTGGGTGCACTCCGGACACCACCGGCGGGGCATCGCCACCGAGGCGGCGCGCCTCCTCGCCAATGCCGGACTCGCGATTCCCGGCATTCGCAGCGTCGAAATCCATTGCGACGCAGGCAATATCGCGAGCGCGAGTGTCGCGCGACGGCTGGGATTCCGGCTCGAGCGAGTGGTCCCGGAAGCTCTCGACACGCGGGCAAAGACCGGCCGCATGATGGTGTGGATCAGCGAACGCCCCGTCTGACGCCGTGCGTCAGGTGATCGTGATCCCGGCAAGGTCTGGCGGATCCGGATATTTCGGATCCATCTCGGCGAGCGTCTCGATGAGCAGGCGGCTCACCGCCCAATTGCGGTACCACTTGTGATCTGCAGGGATCACGTACCAGGGCGCCTCTCGCGTGGACGTGCGCTCGATCGCCTCTGAGTACGCGGCCTGGTAGTCCTTCCAGAGGGCGCGATCCTCGATGTCGCCACGCTGAAACTTCCAGCGTTTCTGGGGGTCTTTGAGGCGTTCTTCGAAGCGCCGGCGCTGTTCATCCTTGGAGATCAGCAGGCAGCATTTGATGATCGTCGTGCCACCCTGGGTGAGCAGCGACTCGAAGGCGTTGATGTCGCCGTAGCGCTTCTTCCACACCTGCTTCGGCACGAGCTTGCGCACGCGCGCAACCAGCACATCTTCGTAGTGGGAGCGGTTGAAGATGCCGATCTCTCCAGCGCGCGGCATCGCGCGGTGCACGCGCCAGAGGAAGTCGTGCGCGAGCTCTTCCAGGGTCGGCGGTTTGAAGGACGTGACCCGCGTGCCCTGCGGATTGACCCCGCTGAAAACATGGGCGATGGTGCCGTCCTTTCCGGACGCGTCGGTGCCCTGGAGCACGAGCAACAGCGAGCGCCGGCTCTCCGCCCAGAGACGTGTCTGCAATTCGACGAGCGCCGGCACATCACCGGCGAGGGCGGCCGTGGCGGCTCGGCGGCCGCCCTTCAGGGCGCTCGTGTCCCCAGAGTCGACGCCGGCGATGTCGAACTTCGACCCGGGCTTGACCGACCACACCTCACGCATCGCTGGTGAACTCTAGACCTCGAGTTCCCGCACCGGATTGGTGAACCGCGACCGCAGCCAGGCGGCCAGGTCGGCGAGCACATGATCACGTTCGGGTTCGTTGAAGATCTCGTGCCAGAGACCGGCGTACATCTTCAGCGTCTTGTCCGCCGATCCGGCGCGGTCGTAGACGTGCGGTCCGCATCCCGGATCGACGAGGGCGTCGGCCGTCCCCTGCATCACGAGGAGGGGCGTGCGCAGCGTGGGAAGTCCGGCTTCGACGCGCTCCATCGCGCCGAGCATCTCCGCCCCGAGGCGCGCGCGGATCGGTGTGCGAAAGACGAGCGGGTCGTTGTTGTATGCGTCAAGGACCGCCGGGTCGCGACTGATGCGGTTGAGGGGGAGGCGGAGCACACCGGCGTTCGGGGCGACGCGCGACAGCGCACGGCCGACGGCCAGCGTCAGCTTCGACACGTCGCGGGGACACGCAGCGGGCGCCGACAGCACCAGGCCGTCGAGCGGGCCGCCGGGCCGGATGGCGAGGTCGAGAGCGATCAATCCACCCATGCTGTGCCCGAGGAGCACCACGCGCCTTGACGGCCAGCGCGCGCGGGACTGGGCGATGACGGTCGTCAGGTCGGCCACGTAGTCGTCGAAGCTCACCAGGCTGGTGCGCTTGCCCTCGCTGAGCCCGTGGCCGCGGTGGTCGGCCGCACGGACGGCGATGCCGTCGGCGACGAGCCTCGCGGCCACCGCCGCGTATCTGCCGGTGTGCTCAGCGAATCCATGCGCGATCACCACGACGCCGCTGGGTGGGCCCTCGGGCAGCCAGGTTCGCGCGTGAATCCGGAGCCCGCGAACGCCGGTGAAGGTGTCTTCTTCGGCCCGAACCTCGGGCGCGCCGGTCACCGCTCCCGCGGTTAACTCACCCGAACCCGCGGATCGAGCACCGCATAGAGAGCGTCGACGACGATGTTCGCCGCCACGACGAAGAAGGATGCGACCAGCACGATACCAATCACGACGGGGAGGTTCTGCACCTCGATCGCCTGGACGACGGCGAGTCCGAGGCCCGGTAACCCGAAGATGGACTCGGTGATGATCGCCCCGCCGAGCACGGTGGCCAGGTCGATGCCGAACTGCGTGACGATCGGAGTCAACGAGCTGCGCAGCGCGTGGCGATAGACGACGCGCCGCTCGCTCAGTCCCTTGGCGCGAGCGGTCCTGATGTAGTCCTCGCCAAGCACCTCGAGGAGTGAACTTCGGGTCAGCCTCGAGTACGTCGCAGCGGTGATCAGGGCAAGCGTGATCCACGGCAGTATCAGGTCGTGCGCCCACTCCAGTGGGTTCGTCGTGATCGGCGTGTAGCTCCCGGGTTTGGGGAAGATTGCGATGCCGTGGATGGTCAGGAGGTAGTAGAGGACGTAGAGGAGCAGCAGGCCGAGGATGAACGTCGGCATCGAAACCCCGGTGAGCACGAACACGGTGGCGCCGCGATCCCACAGGCTGCGCGGCCGTCGCGCCGCGAGGACGCCGACGCTGATGCCAAGGACCATCCAGATGACCGCCGATCCGACCGCCAGCGAGATGTCGATGGGAACGGCCTGCGCGATGATCGTGGTGACAGGAAGGTGGTTGTTGTTGGAGATGCCGAGGTTGAACTGTCCGGGGATTGGAACCAGACGCTTCAGATAGTTCCAGTACTGCACGTAGACCGGCAGGTTGAACCCGTATGCCTTGTTGATATTGGCAAGCAGTGCCGGCGTCACCGCCCGTCCAGCAAGCTCTCGCGCCGGGTCGACCCCTGGTCGCGCGTAGTAGAGGATGAAGACGAGGGTGATGATGACCCAGAGCGTGACGAGGCCCAGGATGATGCGCCGGATCAGGAAGCGGGTCACGCCGGCTTCTTCTTTCTGCGCGCGGCGAAGATGCGCTCTGTTCGGGGGTCGAGGGCATCACGCACCGCGTCACCGAGCAGGTTGAACGCGAGCGTCGTCAAGAGCAGAAAGATCATCGGGAAGATGTAGAACCACCACGCCTGGAAGCCGACGCCTTCCGCGTCCGAGAGCATGTTGCCCCATGAGGGTGTGGGCAGTGCGATGCCGAGACCGAGGAAGGAGAGCGTGGCCTCGAAGATGATCGCCGTGGGAATGAGCAGCGTGGCGAGCACGATGACCGGAGCCACGAGGTTGGGAAGGATGTCGACGAACATGATTCGCATGTTCCCCGCACCCAGCGAGTGCGCAGCCTCCACGTACTCCTTCTCGCGTTGGGATAACGCCTGCCCGCGCACGATCCTGCCGATGGCGGCGAATGAGAAGAAGGCGATCACCAAGATCGTCAAGGGCAGGCTGGACCCGAAGACGGACACCAGGACGATCGCGAAGAGCACGTAGGGAAACGAGAGCACGACGTCCATGATCCTGGCGAGGATGCTGTCGAGCCATCCGCCGTAATACCCGGCGAAGAGCCCGACGACGACCCCGACGATCGTAGCGATGGCGGTCGCGACGACGCCGACGATCAGCGACACTCGCGCGCCGTACGCGATGCGCACCAGGATGTCGCGGCCCAGGTTGTCCGTCCCCAGCAGGTACCCGGCACTCCCCGGCGGAAGCGGCTGGCCGTTGGCGTCGGTGCCGTTGTCGACGTTGGTGTCGGTTGGACCGTGCCCGGTGATCGCGGCGATCAGCGGTGCGCCGATTGCGAGCGCGATGATGAGCACGATCACCACGACCGAGATGATCGCCACTCGATCCGTGCGAAGGCGTTGCACGACGAGCTGCAGCGGCGTGCGCCCCTCGATTCCCTTGACCGCCGGCTCTTCAGGCGGAACCGCGGTCGCCGCGGCGTCGACAGTGGACAGGCTCATGACGGCGCCTCCGCTAGAAATCCCTCAACCGCATGCAGGATGGTTGCCTTCCCACTGGCGAGCTTCTCCCCCTCGGCCACGGGGAAGTGGCAGGCCGTCATATGGCCCGCCGGGTCACCCGCGGCGGTCTGCAACAACGGCTCCTCGGTCGAGCAGATGGCCTGCGCCTTGGGGCAGCGCGTGTGGAATCGGCATCCCGACGGGGGGTTGATCGGCGAGGGAACGTCCCCCGTGAGGATGATCCGGTCGCGGACGCGTGCCTTGTCCGGATCGGCCACGACCGATGCGGACAGCAGCGCGTTGGTGTACGGGTGGCGCGGGGTGCTGTAGAGATCCTTGACATCTGCCACCTCCACGATCTTCCCCAGATACATCACGGCAACGCGATCGCTGACGTGCTGGACCACGGCAAGGTCGTGGGCGATGAACACGTAGGTGAGCCCGAACTCCCCCTGCAGGTCCTCGAGGAGGTTGATGATCTGCGCCTGGATCGAGACGTCGAGCGCAGATACGGGCTCGTCGCAGACGATGAGCTTTGGGTGCAGCGCGAGGGCTCGGGCGACGCCGATGCGCTGGCGCTGGCCTCCAGAGAACTCGGCGGGAAACCGGTTGTAGTGCTCCGGGTTGAGTCCGACGACCTCCATCAGCCCCTGCACACGTTTCTTGCGCTCATCGCCGCTGGCGATGTTGTGGATGGCGAGCGGGTCGCCGATGATCGACCCGACGCGACGGCGGGAGTTGAGCGACCCGTAGGGGTCCTGGAAGATCATCTGCATACCGCGGCGGTAGGGCCGCATCTGCGACCTCGACAGCTTGCTCAGATCTGCTCCGTCGAAGGTCAGATGCCCTGAGGTCAGCGGAAAGAGCCGCGTGATGCAGCGCGCCAGGGTCGACTTTCCGCATCCGGTCTCGCCGACGAGACCGAGGGTCTCCCCGCGACGCACCTTGAGGCTGACCCCGTCGACAGCTTTGACGCTGCCCACCTGGTGCTTGAAGAAGATCCCTTCCTTGATCGGGAAGTGCTTGACGATCTCGTCGGCGTTGAGGAGGACGTCTCCGTCCACCGCCGTGTCAGGCATAGACCGTGGCTCCTTCGACGGCGGCGACGACGCCCGGGAGCTTCGACGACCGCACGCCTCGATGCGCGCTCGCGTAGCGCTGACGCGCCGTGTCCATGGCGACGCCGACGCCGGTCATCTCGGGCGGGAGCCAGCAGGCTGAGACATGGTGTCCCCCCGCCGGGATCTCCACCAGGTCGGGCTGGTCGTCGATGCACATCTCCATCGCGAAGGGACAGCGGGGATGGAAGCCGCACCCGGTGGGGACGCTGATGAGGCTGGGGGGCGAGCCGATGATCGGCGTGAGCCGGCTCCCGACCACACCCGTGGCCGAAGGAACCGACCCGAGCAGTCCTCGGGTGTAGGGGTGGTGCGGCGAGAAGAACGTCGTGCGCGCATCGGCGCGCTCGGACGCTCGGCCGGCGTACATCACGAGCACCTCGTCGGCGACCGAGGCGATGACGCCGAGGTCGTGCGTGATGATGATCATCGCCATCCCCACCTCGTTCTGCATCTGAACGAGGAGTTCCATCAGCTGCGCCTGCACCGTCGCGTCCAGTGCGGTGGTCGGCTCGTCGGCGATGAGCAGCTTGGGCTTCAAGGCGAGCGCCATCGCGATCATCACGCGCTGGCGCATCCCTCCCGACATCTCATGGGGATACGCCTCGACGCGGCGCTCCGGCTGGGGGATGTTCACGAGACGGAGCAACTCCACCGCCTGGGTCTTGGCATCGCGCTTGTTCACCGAGGTGTGCGCCCGGATCGCCTCGGCGATCTGCCATCCGACCCGGAAGTGGGGGTGGAGGCTCGACAGCGGATCCTGGAAGATCATCGCGATATCGGCCCCACGGATCTGCCGAAGCTGCTGCTGGTTCATCGTGAGCAGCTCCTTGCCGTTGAAGACGGCGGAGCCGGTGATGTCCGCGCCGGGGTTGAGCCCGAGCATCGTGAGCGCACTCACGCTCTTGCCTGAGCCGGACTCGCCCACCACCCCAAGGGTCTTCCCGGCCTCGACCGAGAAGGAGAGCCCGCGAACCGCCTGGACCGTCCCATCGGCGGTGGGAAAGGAGACCGTCAGGTTGTCAACAGCTAGCAGTGTCATCTGCGGCCTGATGGTAATGAATGAAGATGCCCGCCGCATACGCGGCGGGCATCTCCTAAAACGTCTCTACTCGTCGACGCCTACGACGAGAGCCAGATCTGGGTGTAGTCGTAGCCCTCGCTGAAGGGCTGGTAGATGGCGTTGTGGACCTTCGTCGAGTGGAAGAGCGGGGTGAGCTGGGTCTGGAAGGGGACGAAGGGGGCGTCCTTCATCACCTGCTGGTCGGCCTGATGCCAGAGGCTCGCCGCCGCGGAGATCGAGGTCGCGGATTCCGCCTGGGTGATCAGCGCTTCGACCGCCGGATCGTTGAAACCGCCCCAGTTGCTGCCCGGGAAGTTCGCCGCTCCGAAGATGTCCGGGAGGGTCGCACGGCCGTTGGTGGGTCCAAACCAGTCAGGAACCCAGCCGGGCTCGGTGATGTCCCAGTGGCCGGCCTTGAGGCCGTCGGGCGAGGTCACGCCGATGCCCGAGGAGCCGTAGTAGCCGGTCGCGATCGGGGTGCCGACCACCGTCACGCCGCACTTCTGGAAGTCCGACTGGATTTCCTGGAAGACGGCCGGGTGGTTACCGCTGTTGCGGTAGTAGTCCTTGAGCGTGATGCCGTTCGGGAACCCCGCCGCAGCCAGCAGCGACTTGCACTTGCCGGGGTCGCCCTGGTTGTTCTTCGTCGGGTAGTCGTTGAACTGCACATAGCCTTCAGCGCCTGGTCCGATCACTTGGTTGAGCGGCTGGTTGAGGCTCGCGCCCCCGTAGATCTTCCCGAGTGCAACCTTGTCAACCGCGTACTCGAGTGCCTGCCGGACCTTGACGTTGCCCAGCGCCCCACTGTTGTTCGGGCTCTGGACGTTGAAGACGAGGTACGGGTTGGTCGTGCCTGGAGCCGGGAACGTTCCGAGACCCGCGTTCCAGCTCGGAGTCTCGAGGCCCTGGACGTCCGCCGGGGGAACATCGGTATTCCACGAGAGGTCGGCGGTGCCCGCCGCCATGTCCTGCTGGACCTCGGTTGCGGCCGCAGAGCCGGCGAGGTCGAGCTTGACGTCGATCTCGTTCACGTACTGGTGCCGGATCGTGTCAGAGGCCGGCGTCCACGCGGCGTTCCGGGTGAGCACGATCTCGTGGCCGACGTTGTACGTGGTGATGGCGTACGGGCCGTCCGAGTAGATGGTGTTGCCGGGAGCGAGCGGCGTGTACTTGAGGTACTCCACCGGTGCTGCCGACGCGAACGGGAGCGCCAGGATGCTGGTGAAGTCGGTTGCCGGCTGCGTGAGCGTGAACACGATGGTGTTGGCGTCCGGGGTCTTGATGCCCGAGACGCTGGTCATGCCGGCGTTGATGGTTGCCGCGCGCGCTGCCGGGCTCTCCGACGGGTCCTGACCCTCGAAGGCCGTGCACCAGGCCTTGAAGCCAGCGATCGTCGAGGAGTAGTACGCGGGGTTGCCGTTCGGCGCAAGCGTCGGATCGCAGTTGCGCAGGATGCCACGCGCGAAGTCCTCGGACGTCACCGGCCGCGGGGGCACGGTGTTCCACATGAGGCCGGAATTCAGCTTGAACGTGTAGGTGAGGCTGTCGGAGCTGACGTTGGGCATCGCGGCCGCATCAGGAACCAGCGTGACCGCCTTGTTGAAGTCGCTGGAGGCGGCATACGAGACCAGCTGGCGCGTGTAGGTGCGCTCGAGCCCGAATGCGATCGTCTCGTACTCGGCCTGGGGATCCGCGGCCGCCGACAGGTCGGTGCTTCCCTCGATCTTCAACGTGCCGCCCATGACCGGTGTCCCCGACGCGTTCTGGTTCGCACTCAACCAGGAGACAGTCGAGGTATTGAAGTTCGTCGGGTTGAAGAGGTCGGCGGGCCCCGAGCCGGAGGCGGTGGGTGAGGAGCTCGTGCTCCCGCAGGCGACGACCGCCACGGCGGCGACGCCGACGAAGCCGATCCGCTTTGTGAGGCCGCGGGGCGATCTGCCCATGCCTCGAGCCAATACGCTTCCCAGAGTCATCAAAACCTCCTTGTGGCCCCTGCTCCTCGGGCAGCCATGAACGCGCCTGAGGCCCGGGTAGGGGCTGGCACGTTCGAATCATATTCGCCTTGTACGAAGAGTTGCCTCCCCCTCAGGGGTGATCTTTTGCTTACGACCAGCGCCAGTTTTCCGGGTAGATCTCCAGCAACGGGTCGAGCGGGCCAGTCCCCTGCAGCGCCTTGTTGACCTCCGCGAGCGCGTAGTCGGGTACGGGAACCCAGAGCACCGGAAGGCTGCGAGCGACGTACGACTCGTAGGCGCTCATCGCCTGGATCGAGTCACTCGACTCGGTGGCCGCGATGTCCGCCTCGGCCTGGCTGTCGCAGTAGCCGCCGACGTTCGAGCCCGCGTACACAGGGCTGGTCCCGGCGCCGGTGCACGCCCAGAGCTGGTCGCCGGTGGGGTAGTAGTCAGGGGAATAGATCCACGGGCTGTCCCAGTACGCGAGTTCCCATCCGCATGCCGTGCCGGGTGAGCACGGCGACGCCGAGCCGAGGACCTGATCGTAGGAGGCCTGGGTCAGCTTGAGCTGGATCCCGGCGAGCGCGAAGTCGGCTGCCAACTGGTTCATCTCGGCAGTCACGCGCGGGGAGCCACTCACGTACTCCAGGCTGAAGGACGCCTGCTGACCCTGTTTGACGCCCGCGCCGCATGCCCCCGCGCCCGTGCCGGGCTTCGAGCAGGTGCTCACGCCGCCCGGGTTCACGGTCCAGCCGTTGGCCTGCAACAGGTGTTGCGCGGAGGCCGTGCTGAAGGGATATGGATTGGACTGCTCGTCGGCGTTCACGAACTGCGAGGACGGCGTCACCGGCACCGGGCCGTAGGTGGGGGACGCGTAGCCGAGGAAGTCCTTCGCGATGAGCACGTGCTGGTCGACCAGGTCCTGCATCGCCTGCCGAAAGTAGGGCCGGGCGAAGATCGGTCCGCTCACGGGATTGGTGAAGTTCACGGCCACGTAGTTGATCGACCACGTGCGCCAGGGCCGCAGGTTGTACACGCCCTCGACGGATGCTTTCAGCGAAGCCTCGTCGGCGGGTAAGTAGCCGACGTCCACGCTGGTGGCAGCGACAGAACCGGCGGCCCTGAGCCGGTTGAACTCCTCGGTCTCCTGGCTGAAGGGCACTTCGTCGAACTCTCGCAACGTCGGTTTGACGGGTCCCCCGTAGTCCGGGTTCGGCACCATCTTCAGGTTGCCCGCGCGGTCCATCGACTTCAGCATCCAGGGTCCGGATACCACCTTCCAGAGGGGATTGGCGTTGTAGGTGGCGACGTTTCGCGACTGCGAATCGAGGAAGGCATACACCGCGTGGGCCCCTGCCGGATTCTCGTCGTAGTTTCCGACCGGTCCGGTTGCCGATTCCCGGTCCCAGATGTGCTGGGGGAGCGGCGTGATCTGGCTGAGCTCGTTGTAGGTGAAGAAGTAGGAACCGTATGCCTGATCGAGATTGAAGGTGATCTGGAGGGGGTTGGCGGCGCTCACCGACACGGTGAGGACGTTGTCCGGGTACTCCCCCGGCACGTATGCCGGCCAGTACGTCTTGTTGGCCATGACCAGGTTCTGCCAGAACTGGATGTCGCGAGCGGTGATCGGGACTCCGTCAGACCACTTCCAACCCTTGAGAGTGATGGTCACCGACTTTCCAGCGTTCGAGTAGACGGGCTCCTCGGCGAGGCTCAGGCTGTCGTTCAATCTCACCTGTCCATCGCTGCCAAACGAGTAGAGCGGCCGGTACATCAGGTACTGGAATTGGAAGACGTTGGCGGCGCTGTAGAACTGGCCTGGTGCGAGGGGGAAGATGTAATTGGGAACGGCGTTCGGTTGCTCGGCGAACGTCGCCGACGTCTTGGTCACATGCGTCACGACAGTTGAGCTGTTGCCGCAGGCCGCGAGCAGCACCGCCCCGCTGAGGAGCAGCGCGGCCACGGAGGTGGTCCGCGTGCGTGACCTTCCCACGTTCACGCTGCGCGCGATTCTGGCCAGCGTCCTTCCGATCGAGCCAGCGCAAGGTCGTACACGGGCGAGATCCGGAGCCGGCGAGGCAGCGCGGGGGTTGCGAGCCGCAGCGAGCGAGTGAGTGCGCTGAACGCAGCAACATGAGCCGGCGTCCAGGTGAGCCCGTAGCCCCGGCGCAGCTCGGAGGGCAGGAGCCCGGCTGCGATGAAGGCGAGCGCGTCGGTGCCCGGCCGGAGCAGGCGGGATCGGACCGGCGGGTGCAGGACCGTTTCGGCAACCTCCCGCGATCCTGCGCCGGGCAGCGCCGGCCCTCGCCGCACCTCGTGGTCGACATACCGGCGCAACGCCGCATGATCCGGCCAGCACTGGCGCCGGGGCAGCCCCATGAGCTTCGCCACAGCGTCCCATTCGCGAACGAATGCGTCGCGCTCCGCACTGCTCAGGCCGCCGATGAGCGAGTCGTGTGCCACCAGCATGGTGTCCACGAACGACGCGTGGACCCAGCGCAGCAGCGCCGGGTCGCTCGCGGTGTACGGGGTCCCGGGCGGGACCCTCGGGGTGGCGTTGGCCTCCGGCAAGGTGCCCGAGACGGGGCGGTGGAGTCCGCTCACGCGGCCGGAGACTCGCTCCGCCTCGTCGGTTGTGCCGAAGCAGACGATCGTCACCCAGCGGACCGTCCGCTCCAGGCGACCGTACGGATCGGTCCTGTACGTGCTGTGCTCGATCGCGCCCTGGGCCACCAGCGGGTGCGCCGCCTGCAGGAGCAGCGCCCTGCCGGCCGCCAGCAGCAGCCGCGGCTCGCGCATGACGACCCAGGTCACCGAGTCCGGGCCGAAGAGCCCCGGGTCCGGCCTGGGGTCGCGCAACGGAAACGGGCGGGACGCCGACGACGAGGGCCGCCGGAGGAGGCGGTGCAGCGATCGTGGGTCCGGGATCCCGAGCACGGTCAGCCCTCCGTGTTCTCGGGGCCCGAGGGTGTGCGGTGGAGTTCGGCGGTGAGGTGCGGCCGGGGGTCACCGCCGTCGGTCGCCATCTGCAATGTGTACCTGAGCACGTCGCCGTCGATCTCCAAATCCCGCCGGAGCCCCGTGACCGTCTTGGCGGTCGGCGAGCAGTCCACACTCGTGGTGCGCAGGCTCAGGCGATTGCCCTCCCAACGCCCGGTCTCGATCTCGACGACGCCGATCGGATGGGTCATCGCCACCTCGACGGCGCCATCAGGGAGTGCCCGCCAGTAGCCCGCCTCGGCGTGCATCGGGCGTCCATCATCTCGAGCGGCGGTTCGCTGCGCGTAGGAGACGAAGGGCTTCCCGTTGTGGCCGAAGCTGACCCACTCCCGATAGCGGAAGGACTCGCCCTCCAGCCAGCGGCCCTCGCCTTCGCCTTGCCATTCACCGAGGAGTTCGGCAAGCCGCCCCAGGTCCGGATGCCTGGGCTGATCGGGACGCATGCACCGAGTGTCGCACGCGTCGAAGGGGCTCCGGCGTCCGCTTTGGCTACCATCGTGGCGTGTCAGAGATCGACGGAATCGAACGCGTCCTGGTGGTCGTCGCCCATCCCGATGACTGCGACTTCGGCAATGCGGGCACCACGGCAAAGTGGACCGACGCAGGCGTGAAGGTCACCTACTGCATCATCACCGACGGCGACGCGGGCGGCTCCGATCGGACGATCACGCGCGAGCAGATGGCCGGTATGCGGCGAATCGAGCAGACCGCGGCCGCCGCCGAGGTCGGCGTCGCCGACCTCACGTTCCTGGGATACCCGGACGGACGCCTCACCGCGAGCATCGAACTGCGACGCGACATTTCGCGCGTGATCCGCAAGCAGCAGCCGCAGCGGGTGATCACGCAATCGCCGGTGCGCAACTTCACGCGCATCTTCGCGAGCCATCCCGATCATCTTGCCGCCGGCGAGGCAACCCTATGCGCGGTGTACCCTGACGCCAGGAATCCGTTCGCTCACCGCGAGCTGCTGGATGTCGAAGGGCTCGAGCCCTACTCGGTGGCCGAGGTCTGGATGAGCGCCGCGCCCGGTGCGGGTTTGGATGTCCGGGTCGTCGATGTCACCGACACCGCGGACCGCAAGCTCGCCGCGCTGCGCTGCCATCGCAGCCAGTACAGCGACTGGGACGCGCTCGAGCAGCGTGTGCGCGGGTGGCTCGAAGCCACCGCAAAGATGAACGGGCTGGAGGCAGGACGCCTCGCGGAGCAGTTCGTCGTCGTTCCCACCGCATGACGCTGCGTGTCAGGGAGAACAGGGCTCCGTCAGCCGTCTGGCCATCGCCGATCACAGCCCGGCGGGCGGCGGCAAGCCGGACGCGGCTCCTCGACGTACAGCTCAGCGACGGCGATGCCTACTGGATCGAGGGCCGTCCGCTGGAGGGCGGCCGCTGCGTCATCGTGCGCGAGCACGATGGCGTCATCAGCGACCTGATCGACGCGCCGTACTCCGCCCGCTCCTGGGTGCACGAGTACGGCGGCGGTGCGATGCTCGCCCATGGCGGAGTGGTGTATTTCTCCAACGCCGCCGATGGGCGGATTCATTCGCTGGTGCCAGGCGCGGCTCCGCAGCCATTGACGCCCGCCGACCCCGGACTCCGCTACGCCGATTTCGAGGTCGACACAGCACGAGAGCGGCTCATCTGCATCGTCGAGGATCATCGCGGCGCATCGGTGGTGAACGATATTCGCGCGGTGCCGCTTGCGGGTGGCGAAGCAGTCACCCTGGTTTCCGGCAACGATTTCTACTCGACGCCACGCGTCAGCCCGGACGGCGAGAGCGTGCTGTGGCTCACCTGGAATCACCCCAACATGCCCTGGGATGGTTGCGAGCTCTGGATCGTCACCTTCGATGAGTCGGGTGTGCCTCGCGACCCACGGCTCATCGCCGGCGGCCCGGCGGAGTCGATCTTCCAGCCATCTTGGTCACCGCAATCGGTGGCGCATTTCACATCGGACAGGACCGGCTGGTGGAACCTGTACCGATGGGACGGCGAGCAGGCCGAGGCCCTCGCGCCGATGCAGGCGGAATGTGGCGCGGCGCAATGGGCCTTCGGGCTCTCCACCTACGCGTTCTGTGACGAAGGTCTGATCGTGCTCTGGGCGTGCCGAGACGGCGCATGGGAGTGCTTCGCCCGCCACGCGTCCGGCGAGCTCACCGGCCTCGATCTTCCCTTCACGGATTTCGGCCTGTACGTGAGCGCGCGTGGCAACGACGTCCTCTTCGACGCCGGAGGTCCCGGCACACCCGCCGGTGTCGTGCGCTACAACGTCGCCACATGCGTTCACCTCACCGTGCGACTCGAGAGTGAAGCCACGGCCATCGAGGAATCGGTGCTCTCGAGACCGCGGCACCTGACCTTTCCGGGATACGGCGGCGCGATTGCGCACGCCTGGTACTACGCACCGCGCAATGACGCCGTCGAGAACGATGCGGCGCGCCGACCGCCCTTGCTGCTGCGCGCACATGGTGGACCGACATCCTCGGCGAGCTTCTCGCTCGATCCCTCCGTGCAGTTCTGGACCAGCCGCGGCTTCGCGTACCTGGACGTCGATTACGGTGGAAGCACGGGGTACGGGCGCGCATACCGGGACCGGCTCAACGAACAATGGGGTCTCGTCGATGTCGGCGATTGCGTTGCCGGCGCGAAGCATCTCGTTGATACCGGGGCGGTGGATCCCGACCGTCTGTTCATCCACGGCGGGAGCGCCGGGGGATACGTGGTGCTCTGCGCTATGACCTTCCACGATGTCTTTCAGGCAGGCGCGAGCCTCTTCGGCATCGCCGACCTCGAGGTCCTCATGGCGCAGTCGGGGCACAAGTTCGAGTCGCATTACGACGCGCCGCTGCCGAAGGGCCGCGGCATGTACGACCGATCACCGGTCCACTTCATCGATCGGGTGCGCGGAGCGGTGCTGCTGTTGCAGGGCCTCGATGATCTGGTGGTCCCCGCCAACCAGGCCGAGATGATGTTCGCCGCCCTCGAGACGGCGGGGGTCCCATGCGCGTATATCGGATACCCCGGAGAACAGCACGGATTCCGCGACGCGGCGAACATCGCGCGGACGCTCGAGGCGGAGCTCTACTTCTTCGCGACCGTGACCGGCATGACTCTCGCGGAGCGCATCGAGCCGGTCGACATCATCAACCTCTGACCCGTCGCGGCCGAAGCTGCCATACCATCATCGGGATCACGAGGACCATGGTGCCGGCGATGAGCAGCGCTGGGAAGAGCAGGTCGGAAGGATCGGACCGCGTTGGGATCGCACCGGTGGGGAGACCGGCAACGGACGCGCCGAACGACGTGAGCCGGATGACGTTGTCGGTCCCCACGCCGAGGTCGTACGTGACCCGTGCGCCGGGCGCGTTGAGGGTGAGATACGTCAAGTACCCGTGAGCCGGCACCCATGACATGTTCCGGTCGATGGAGAGGTCGTGATGCAGGCTCGCATTCATCGGCTCGGCGCCCGCCACCGTGAACCCCGGTGCGCTGTCCAGGGTGGTCCCGTCGGTCAGTGCCGAGGTGACGCGAAGGCCGTTCGCGGTGCGCAGCGGCTGGTCGGTGAGCAGAAAGAGGTCCGCGTTGACCGGGGCTCCCGCGGCCGCGAGAATCTCGAGCGGGACCCAGAGGTGTGGCGTGGGCATGGTGATCAGCAGGGGCACGCCATCGCCTGCCTGCTGATGGCGTTGCAAAGCCAGCGACGTGTTGTATTTCGCGGCCATGAACACGGGGCTGGACGACGCGTAGCGGAGCAGGTGGTTCTCGATCTCCGGCGAAACGAGAAATCCGTTGTGGGTGCACCAGTCGATGACTGCCTGGCCGCTGCCCTTGATGACGGTGACGTCAAGTGCCTCGATCTGCACCTGCTCGATCACGACCGCCGGAGCGCCAACGGTCCGAGCGTCCGTCGCCAACGCGAATCCGGGGAAGATCGGCGTGAATTCACGCTCGAGTCGCTGCAGCGTCCACGCACCCGCCTCCTTGATCGAGGTCGGGACTGCGGGGAGGGGAACGATCCACCCGACATCGGTCACGGCTCCGGTGTAGGCGAAGCTCGTGACGTAATGCTCGACACCCCCCGACCAGGCGATGAACGTCGTCGCCTTCGCGAGCCGGACGTCTCCGTCGGGCGCGACCAGTCCGCCGCATGCGAAGACCTGCCCCGCCTGGGCGACGACCGCGGCGGCAACACCCATGCCGGCGAACAGGAACTTGCGCATCTCAGGGTCCTCCAAGCGGGTTCACATCGTGCGGAGACGGAGACGCGCGGAGCGATCGATCGGTTCCCGGAAGCAGCGCCAAAGGGGTTGCCAGGAAATTAGTTAGGCTATATAATCAATTCAGATGACCGCAGCAGCCAGCACACCAGTCGACATCGCCAACCGGCTGCGACCGGTGCTCCTCCACCTGAACCGCTACCTGCGCCGCGAGGTGCACACCTCAGGCGTATCACCCGGTCAGCTCTCGCTCCTCGGCCTCATCGAGGGCACTCCCGGGATCGGGGTCGCCGAGCTCGCAACGCGCGAGGGCACGTCGATGCCGTCGGTGTGCAGTCACATCGATCGTCTCGAGGCGTCCGGGCTGGTGTCCCGCCGGCAGGCGGAGCGAGACCGGCGCAGAGTGGACCTCGAGGTCACGCCGGAGGGCCAGCGCGTGCTCAAGGCCATCCGCTCCAAGCGCACGGCATGGCTGTCGGCCCGGCTCGGCAGGCTCACCGATACGGACCGTGCCACCGTCGCCGCCGCGATCGCGCCCCTCGAGGCGCTGCTGGCACAGTCGGAATGAGCCTCGGCATCGGCAACGCCACCGCGCGGACCTTCATGAGCCTGCGCCGGCACTACAACTACCGGCTGTACTTCTTCGGACAGGTGGTCTCCATCAGCGGCACCTGGATGCAGGGCGTCGCGCAGGCGTGGTTCGTCGTGCAGAACACGCATTCGCCGCTCGCAGTCGGCATCCTCGCCGTATGCCAGTTCGGCCCCTACGGGTTGTTCGGGCTGTTCGGCGGCGCCATCGCCGACCGGGTCGATCAGCGCAAGGTGCTGCTCGGCACCCAGGCGGCGTTCATGGTCACCGCGGCACTGCTCGCGGGGCTCACGCTCACGGGCCACGCGACCGTCTGGGAGGTGTACGTCATCGCGGGCATCACCGGCATGATCACGGTGCTCGACACCCCGGTGCGTCAGGCGTTCACGATCCAGATGGTCGGACGCGACGAGCTGCCCAATGCGGTCGCGCTCAACTCCAGCCTCTTCAACGCGTCGCGCATCGTCGGTCCGGCCATCGCGGGCGGCCTCATCGCGGTTGCGGGCGTCGGCATCTGCTTCCTTATCAATGCGCTCAGCTACCTGGCCGTGCTCGCCGCGCTCTGGTTGATGCGCGTCCAGGATCTGTTCCCCGTTCGCAAGGATCAGCGCCACCAGAACCTCCTGCGTGGTTCGCTCGAGGGTCTGCGGTTCGCGTGGCGCAAGCCGGTGATCCGTTCGGTGCTGGTGATGATGCTCGTGATTGCGACGGTCAGCATCAACTTCAACGTGCTGCTCCCGGTTCTGGCCTCGCGAACCCTCAACAGCGGACCGGAGATCTTCGGCATCCTCTCCGCGCTCTTCGGCTTTGGAGCGCTCATCGGGGCGCTGTTCTCCGCATCCCTCGGACGCGCGAGCCGGCACACGATGGTCATCGGCGCGGCATTGTTCTCGGTGTCGGAGATCGCACTGGCGCCACTCGCCGTCGCGTGGGCGGCGGGACTCGCGCTGGTCGTGACCGGCATCGCGTTCACCCTCTACTCGTCGCAGGCCAACGCGACCTTGCAGCTCGCGGTCACCGACCAGATGCGCGGACGGGTGCTGGGCATCTATGGATACGTGTTCTTCGGCACCGCGCCGCTCGGCGGACTGCTCGCAGGGTGGCTGGCCGAGGTCGGCGGCACCGAGCTGGCGTTCCTGGTCGCGGGGCTCATCGGCGGCGCCGCGACCATCTACGGGTGGGCCGACACCCGCCGCGCCGCTCGCAGCTCGATCCCGCCGATCGCTCAGGTGGCGTAGGCGAAGCGCCTTCGCGCATCCTTCCCGACATCGGTGATCGCCGATCAGGAGGTACGTGACGTGGAGCATCGCAAGCTGGGGACCCAGGGGTTGGAGGTCTCCGCGCTCGGGCTCGGTTGCATGGGCATGTCGGACTTCTACGGCACTGCCGAGGAGCGCGACGAGTGTGAGGCGATCGCGACCATCGACCGTGCCGCGGAGCTCGGCGTGACCATGCTCGACACGGCCGACATGTACGGGCCGTTCACCAACGAGCAGTTGATCGGGAAAGCCCTGACCGGACGCCGTGATCAGTTCATCGTCGCGACCAAGTTCGGCATCGAGCGCCTGGCCGACGGATCGCAGGGCATCAACGGCCGCCCCGAGTACGTGCACCGAGCCTGCGACGCATCGCTCCAGCGTCTCGACATCGACGTCATCGACCTCTACTACCAGCACCGTCTCGATCGCTCAGTGCCGATCGAGGAGACCGTCGGAGCGATGGCGCAGCTCGTCGACGCCGGCAAGGTCCGCTTCCTCGGGCTGTGCGAGGTGGGGCCGGCAACGATCCGGCGCGCCAACGCGGTTCACCCATTGACGGCGGTGCAATCGGAGTACTCGCTGTTCTCGCGCGATGCCGAGGAGACTGTGCTGCCGGCGGTGCGTGAGTTGGGCGTCGGATTCGTCGCGTTCAGCCCGCTGGGCCGCGGCATCCTGACCGGAGCAATCAGCGCCGGCACGCTGGCCTCAGGCGACGTCCGCCGAGCACGATTCCCTCGCTTTGCCGAGGGCAACCTGGATGCCAACCTCGCCATCACGGCTCGCATCGGCGACATCGCCGCCGAAAAGGGCGTGACCGCGGCGCAACTCGCGCTCGCCTGGCTGCTCCAGCGCGGGCATGACATCGTCCCGATCCCCGGCACCAAGCGGCCCGACCGACTCGAGGAGAACGCCAAGGCTGCCGGCATCGTGCTCGACCCAGCCGACATCGCTCTGCTGGAGGCTGCGGCCAGCCCCGAGAACGTGCGCGGGGACCGGCACTGGGACATGGCGGCGATCGACCGCTGACCACGCGCTATGGTCAGCGCAGGATGAGCACCAGCGATTCGCGCTTCGCGTGGATGCCGACGCCTGAGCAGGCCGGCGCTTCGCGCCTCAGGCACTTCATCGACGGCATCGGTGCCGTTGACCTCGACGGCGTCGCTCGGCTGGCGCATGACGACCCGCAGCGCTTCTGGACGGCGATGGTCGATGACATCGGCGTCGAGTGGACGCGCCGCTTCGATGTCGCCATGGACACGTCGCTCGGCGTGCCGTGGACGCAGTTCTGGCGCGGTGGCAGGCTCAACCTTGCGCACAACGCGGTGACGCGCTGGGCGCGGCGCGTGCCCGCGCGCGCAGCGGTGGTCTGGGAGGGTGACGGCGGCGGTACGCGCGAGTGGAGCTATGCCGACCTCGAACGTCAGACCGCGTACGCGGCGCGAACGCTCGCAGATCTCGGCGTCACGGCGGGAGACAGCGTCGGCCTGTGCCTGCCGATGATTCCCGAGACCGTCTCGCTCTTCCTCGCCTGCGCGTGGCTGGGAGCGGTCGTGGTGCCACTCTTCAGCGGCTACGGCGCGGGCGCGATCGTCTCCCGGCTCCTCGACTGCGACGCCAAGGTTCTGGTGGTTGTTGACGGATTCACGCGGCGTGGCGGTGTCGTCCCCATGAAGGCCGTCGCGGACGATGCCGCTGCCCAGCTGCCCTCGCTCGAGCACATCCTGGTGGTGGCGCAGCTCGGCGACGCGACCATTCCCATGCAGCCGGGTCGCGACGTGCTGTTCCGCGCCATGCCCGATGGCTGGAACGCCGGCCCCCCGGTGGCGGACACCGACGCCGATTCGACGTTCATGATCATCTACACCAGTGGCACAACGGGCCGGCCGAAGGGCACGGTGCACGTGCACGGCGGGTTCCCCGTGAAGGCGATGCAGGACATGGCGCACTGCTTCGACATCGGCGAGCACGATCGCCTCCTCTGGTTCACCGACATCGGCTGGATGATGGGGCCCTGGGCCATCTGCGGCGCGTTGAGCATCGGCGCAACCCTGGTGCTGTTCGACGGTGTCCCCGACCACCCGGGACCGGATCGTCTCTGGTCTGTCGTGGAACGGCATCGCGTCACCGTGCTGGGCATCGCACCGACGGTGATTCGAGCGCTGATGCGTCACGGCGACGAGCCCGTGGCCGCTCACGATCTCTCCTCGCTGCGCGTGCTCGGCTCCACCGGAGAGCCCTGGAACACCGATCCCTGGCTCTGGTACCAGCAGAAGATCGGGGGCGGCAAGCTCCCGGTGATCAACTATTCGGGCGGCACGGAGATCTCCGGCGGCATCCTCGCCGGCAACATGCTCACGCCGCTGCAACCCTGCGCATTCGCCGGACCCTGCCCCGGCATTGCGGCTGACGTGGTCGACGAGCACGGCGAGAGCATTCGCGGGCGGGTCGGAGAGTTGGTGATCCGCGCACCCTGGCCGGGGATGACCCGCGGATTCTGGCGCGACCGCGAGCGCTACCTCGATACCTACTGGTCGCGATGGCCCGACGTGTGGGTCCACGGCGACTGGGTCGAGGTGGACGCGGACGGCCTCTGGTACGTCCGCGGACGCAGCGACGACACCATCAAGGTGGCGGGCAAACGCCTCGGGCCGGCGGAGGTGGAGTCCGCGCTGGTCGCGCATCCGGCGGTCGCGGAGGCGGCGGCGATCGGCGTCCCCGACGCGCTCAAGGGCGAGGCGCTGGTGGTGTTCGTGGTGCTCAGGCCCGGCGTCACCGACTCACCCGAGTTGCGCGTGGCGCTCGCTCACCGCGTCGCCGAGGATCTCGGCAAGGCGCTGGCGCCGCACGTCGTCGAGATCGTGTCGGAACTGCCTAAAACGCGAAACGCGAAGGTCCTCCGCCGGGTCGTCCGCTCCGTCTACCTGGGCACGGATCCCGGCGACCTCTCATCGCTCGAGAACCGCAGCGCCATCGACGCGATCGGGCGGACGCGCTCTCCCGCCTGAACCCGTCTTGCCGGCGCGGGGTTCGTCCCGGGGTTGTCCGGAACCTGGTTCGATGATGGGCGGCTCCACGTCGGGATGCAGTGCCGTCGCCATGGCGGTGCCCGCCCGATGTCCTCGAGAGGGGGGCCACCATGCCCGACTCGGTTCCACTGCGCGGCAGCGCCTACCACCCCGCCGGAGGCACCCGTTCCGGCCACCGCCGTCTGCGCAAGCTCAGCGAAGCGGAGATGCACGTCGATGCGGGTGTCACGCTCCTGCTGCGCGAGCGCATGGGTGGTCCGACAACCGCGCAGAGCCTTGCGTGGCTCCAGTCGCTTCCGGACCCGAACGCACGCCATCTCGACATCCACCAGTTGACCGCGCGTCACGGGTTCGACACCGACGACAGGGACCGCGTCGTGCGCTGGGCGACCGCGGCCGGCCTCCAGGTCACCGGTGAGGACGCGGCGACCCGGCGGGTGATGCTGCGTGGGACCGCCGAGCAGCTCGGGCGCGCCTTCGACGTCGAGCTGGAGCGATTCGGCTGGCAGCTGCCCGACGGCCGAAGCGTCGAATACCGCGGGCACAGCGGGCCCGTTCGGATCCCCGCGCACCTCGACCGCATCCTTGAGGGCGCCTACGGCCTCGACGATCGGCCGCTCGCACGGTCGCACGTTCGCGGACTCGATGACGGGCGCTCCGCGATGCTCGCCTACGACCCACCGCAGCTTGCCGCGCTCTATGACTTTCCCCGTCTCCCCAACCTTGGCGAGGGCGTCGAGCTGGTGGCCGCGATGATCGAGCTCGGCGGGGTCGTGCACCCGTTCGACCTCGCGGCCTCGTTCGCGAGGCTTGGTTTGCCAGCGCCGGACATCACCAACGTCTGGCTGGACGGTGCTACCCCGACCGCCGACCCGAACGGTGCGGACGTCGAGGTCGCGCTCGACTATCAGGTGATTGGGGGGATGGTCGCCGCAATGGCGCCCAAGGCGCACCTCACCATCGTCAGCTACAACGCGCCCAACAGCGAGCGTGGCTTCATTGATGCGGCGGCGACCGCCGCCAGTGACGCCGTCCGCCACCCGGCTGCAGTGTCGATCAGCTGGGGCGCACCTGAAGATCACTGGTCGCGACAGGGAATGCGCGGGCTGGATGCGGCGTTCGCTACGGGCGCGCTCCACGGCGTGACGTTCAGCGCCGCTGCCGGCGACGCCGGGTCGACCAACGACGAGGTCGACGGCTACCAGCACCCCGAGTTCCCGGCGTCGAGCCCGCACGCCTGGGCGTGCGGGGGGACGACGTTGCTTGCGGCGCGCGGACGCATCCGCACCGAAACCGTGTGGAACGAGCTGGCGCGAGGCGCAGGCGCAGCCGGAAGCGGTGTCAGCGGCGTGTTCCCAGTGCCCGCGTATCAGGCCGCGCTCGGCATCCGTCCACGTTCGGCCGACGGCGGTGCGCTCGGCCGGGGGCTTCCCGACGGCGCCGGCAACGCCGACCCGTTGACCGGCTGGAACGTCGTCGCGCTCCGCCGCCTCAGATCGACCGGGGGCACGAGCGCCGTCGCCCCCATGTACACGGCGCTCTGGACGCTGGTCTCGTCCCAGCTGGGACACCGGATCGGGCTCCCCCATCCGGTCCTGTACTCCCGGCGTGGGCGCGGCTTCAACGACATCACCGCCGGCGACACGGGCGGCCCATACCGCGCCGGGCGCGGCTGGGACCTGGCGAGCGGATGGGGCAGCCCCGACGGCAAGCAGATCGCTCGCGACCTCGGCGTCCACCTGCCCGGGCCGGAGGCCCGCCGGCCACGCATCGAGCGTGGCGAGCGAGAGATCGCCTGACGTCAGGGGCCGAACAGGGCGGTCGAGCCCGTGGCCAGCGCCACGGGCCGCCCGTCCGCGCCGATCACCTCGGCGGTCCCGACGGTGAGGCTGCGCCCTCGGTGCACCACCTTGGCTCGCGCCTCGAGAGTGCTGCCGTCGCCGGCGACGGGCCGGAGGAAGTTGACCTTGATGTCGACCGACGCCATGCCCTCACCCTTGGCGAGAGTCGTCTGCGTCGCGAGCGCCAGTGCGAGGTCGGCGAGCAGGACGATGAAGCCGCCCTGCGGCCATCCGAACGGCGTCGCAAGCCATCCGCTGAGTGGCATGGCACAGGACGCGGCGCCGAGGGTGGCCTCGGTCGGCGTGATACCGAGCAGGTGATGTATCGGTGGAAGCGGGAGTTCGCCTCGAAGCTGTGCGTGGATGATCTCGACCCCGCTGCGAGCGAGGAATTCGCCCGGGGCGATGCGTTCGCCGGACACCGGCCGGAGATACGGGTCCGGCCCCTCGTCAGCGCCCCGCGACCCGTGAGACGCCGCCGGCGGCGCGGCTGTCCCGCCCCGCGACGGTGCGCCCGCTGCCGAGTCGCCGAAAACGCGCATCCGTGACGTGGAGTACGCGACGAGCCTTCCCTCGTCATCGATCACCTCGCCCGTCGAGAGCCCCAGGGTTCGCCCGGAGTGGATCGCGCGTCCGTGCACCGTGATCCTCGAACCGATGCGCGTCGGGCGCACGTACGTCAGCGACATCTCCGCCGTCGTGTACTGGGTGCGAGCCGGGAGCAACGACTGCACCGCGCAGCCGAGTGCCGCGTCAGCCGCCAGCGCGAGCACCCCACCGGGAACACCGCCGTGCGACCACTCGAACCAGGGCGACACCGGCATGCTGAAGGCAGCGGTGCCCGTATCGGCACCATCGAACGTGAGTCCAGTCAGCCGTCCCATCGGCGGGTGTCCGCGAACCAGTCGCAAGGCGGCGAGGCCACTGAGCTCGCGGGCTGACGCGTCGAGGATCTCGCCGCGAACCGGCACATCACGCCACAGGGCGGGCTCACGAACCAGCATCGAGCCGAGCTTAGCGGCGGGGCAACGTCGAGCCGCTCATCGCGGCGGTGGCGCCGGCACCCACGCGATCGGCGTGCACGTGGACGTCGCGACGTCGGTGCCAACGACCGGCGCTGCGTCGCCGGTGCCACGCACCGTGACCGTGCTCGGAAATCCTGGAAAGGGAATCGGCAGCTGCACCACCTTCGATATCTCCGCGTGCACATGGCACCCGTCGCTGGCACACCAGGTGCCGTCAGGCATCTGCGGGTCGTCGGGTGTCTTCAACACGAGCGGGTTGCCAGCGTCAACAGGAACCTGCGCTGACTGGTCGGCAGCCTCGATGCATGCACGCTGAAACGCGTACAGCGCGCCCTCGCGATCCTGTGCGCTGACGTCGACGATCGGCACTGGGCACGTGCCTGCGGTACCCGCGGGGCAGGCGGCGGTCGCGTTGTACAGGTATCGGGGATCCACCGCATCCGACCCTGATTGGGCGCCGAGCTGCGCCGCGGTTTGGACGCGGCCAGACCATACGTAGATCGCGGCGGCGTCCGCGACCAGGCAGGTGAGACTGAACAGGAATAAGGCGAATCCGAGCGCAAAGACGACGAGCGTCTGCCCGCGCTGATGGCGGGACAATGCCGCTCGAGGTGGCAGGAACGTCACTGCCGGAAAGGAGGCGGGAGTGCCTCCGCCCGCGCGTGCAACGTCGGCGTCCAGAAGACTCCCCATGCCAGTGGCGTGTTGGCGAAGTCGAGCGATGCGGACGCACTGCACTCCACCACGTCGAGGCCCGAAGGTGGGTTGAGCGCCCGGTCGGTGTACCCGGGAACGACGCCACCGCCTGCTGTGATGGAACCGATGTCGCACGAGACGTCTGCGCTCGACGGCGAACCCGCATACGCCACCGGCTGCGCCGGCGGATTGCCGGCGTTCCCGCTGCCGCCACCCGACGTGCAGAGTGTCGCCAGCTGCCAGTGCAGCAAGCCCGTGTACGTGGTCATGGTTCCGTAGAAGCTCGCTGCCGCGTACCGGCACCCGGTCGGCAGGCCGGCCGTCACCAGTGCCCCATGCCCCGTGCCACAGCACTCCATTCCCGGCGGGTCGATGGCATTGTCCGGAGCCTGGAACCGTGACTGCGCAGCGAGCGCGGTGGCCGCATTGAGCTGCTCCTGAACAGTGACCTGCACCATCACGGCGATGAAGTTACAGATGAGGAAGAGCAGGATCGGAATGACCAGCGCAGTCTCGAGGACGGCCTGAGCATCGTCACCCGGCCGTCTGCTGCGCCTCACGGCGCGAATCGGAGCGTGTGAGTCGTGGCCGAGATGTTGGTGGGGAGCTCGAACGCTCCCGCACCGGGCCCGAAGCCGGGCGGCACGAACGACGCGACAAAGCCGACCACGCGCACGGTGATGAGCGGAGAGTCCTCGCACCCGGGCGGGAAGGGTGCAACGCGTCCCCGCGGGGGCGGGGTGCACGCGGGCGGGTCGGCCTCGCTGACGCAGACCACGACGACTCGCGGGCCGTCGGCGTTCTGCACCTCGACTGGCGTGGACGGGCAACGCTGAGCGGCGTCTGGTGCACAACCCCCGCCCGCATCGGGTGCGCACCAGCTTTCCACGTTGGTGCCGAACAGCGCGGTGCGCAGCCGGCCGGAGATCGCGGCTGTGACCGCGCGCGCATCAGGGGCCGTCTGGGAGGTGGGGCTCGATCCTGCCGACGACGCGATCATCGCCCCCTGCTCGACTGCCGACACCTCGGCCGACGTCTGCACCGCCCACAGTCCGGCGTCAAGCGCCCCGATCAGACACAACAGGAAGAGCGGCAGCACCACGGCGAACTCGATGAGCGCCTGGCCCCCTCGAGCGTGCGGCATGCGTCGAGGACGCACCGCTCCCTTGAATTCCCCTCCCATCGCCTGGCTATCGTAGCCGTGCGGGCAGTCGCTACGAGGGAAGCACCACAAACGTGAGGTTCACGGGAATGAGTGCCGACACCGCCACGGGGTTGGCCGGCTGATTCGTGCTGGGGTTGATGAGCGTCGTCCAGTTCCCCGCCGAGAAGACCTCGAGCACGTACGGTCCGCCGATCGGCACGCTGCTGAAGGTGAAGTCACCCGCAGCGTCAGCAGTGGCGTAGTAGAAAGGCGCGCTCGTCTGGTACATGCCGCCGGGCTCGGCCTTGTAGTTGGAGCTGAGGCGGACCCGTCCGGAGACGGCGGCGCCGGCGTGCGTCACGAGGGTGCCCGACACGATCTGAGGAGCGCCGAGCATCGCCGCCGCCTGCGCAGCCTCGGGGGTCCTCGGAAAGCTCGTCGAAAGGCGGTCAAGGGCGGTGAGAGCCTCGTGGTAGGACCCGTTCGCGAGCGCCTGCTCTCCCGCATCCAGCAGCGCCGTCGGGAGCAGGCTGATCGCGGTTGCTGACGCCAGGGTCGAGCTCTCCTTGAGCACGGCGTCCAGGAGCACGACCGCGTCGGCGGCGCGGCCGGAGGTGATCAGCACGCCCGCCTCGCCGGCCTGATCGACAGGAAGCTCGCGCGCAGCCTGGAGGCCGGCACGGGTGGCTGGCGCCAGGGTGCTGATCTCGGCGAGCCGCTGGATCGCGCTCGGGTACTGCGCCACGAGCGCGTTCGCTGTCGCCGTCTTGAGCAGCAGCGTCGCCAGCGCTTCAAGGGCCTGCCCCCGCAGCGACGGGTCGTTCACCGACCGGTACAGCGAGACCGCCTCATCCACGTTTCCCCTCCTGCCGAGCGCGCCGGCCCACCCCAGGACCGTCTCCTCGGCGGCCGTTTCGGCGGCGCCCGAGGCTCCCGTGGTCAGCGCGTAGAGGGGTCCGCCTCGCGCCGCGATCGCCTCGTCGATGGCGACGGCACTGGCATACCGGCCGGCCGCCGCGAGCCGGGCCGCGGTTGATGACGACGACGAGGTGCCGGTAGCGGCGCCCACCGTGACCCCGGCCGCGGCAACGAGAACGCAGCTGATGGCGAGCAGCACCACCGGCCAGCCCCGAGGGGGGTAGCCGGCCGCCTGGGGCCACGCCGGAGGCGCGGGCGGTGGTGGTGGCCACGCATCGGTCGAAGGCGGCAGCGGGGGCGCCGGCAGCGATTCCACAGAGACATAACGTACGTGCGCGCGCCAAGGGTTCGCGGGCCACGATTCGCGAAGGACGCCTCCGTGGTCGAGTAGGCTGCTCGCCGAATGATCACAGTCGACGGCGGCTCGCTCACCATCGACGCCGTGGTGCGCGCGGCCCGGGGGCACGAGGCCGTGGCCCTCGATCCCGGGGTGCGGGCGCGGATGCTCCCGGCGCGCGAGGTCGTCGACCGCCTCGATCGCGAGGGCGCGGTGGTCTATGGGGTCACGACCGGCTTCGGTGCGCTGGCGGACCTCGCCGTCGATCCGGCCGACCGAGCGCTGCTGCAGCGGTCGGTCGTCCTCAGCCACGCCGCGGGCTCCGGACCCCGCCTGGACGACGAGGTGGTTCGCGGGATGATCCTGCTCCGCGCGCGCACCCTCGCCGCCGGGCTCTCCGGCGTGCGCGTCGAGCTGGTCGAAGCGCTGCTCGGGTTGCTCGATGCGGGAATCATTCCCTGGGTGCCGGAGCACGGCTCCCTCGGCGCGTCGGGTGATCTCGCGCCGCTCGCCTCGATTGCCACGGTGCTGCTCGGGCTGGGCTGGGCGGCCGGCGCGGGTGGCGTTCGAGTCGAGGGCGGAGCGGCGCTGCGCGACCACGGCCTGGTCCCGGTCGACGTCGAGCCGAAGGAGGGCCTCGCGCTCATCAACGGCACCGATGCGATGACCAGCCTGCTCGCGCTGGCGGTGCATGACATCGAGGACCTGCTCCGCCTCGCCGACCTTGCCTGCGCCTTGAGTGTCGAGGCGTTGCTCGGCACCACCGTGGCGTACGACGAGCGGGTGGTCGCCCTCCGTCCCGCCCCTGGACAGGCCGCCTCGGCCGCCAACCTGCGTGCGCTGCTCGCCGGCAGCCCGATCGTCGCGTCGCACCGACCCTCGCGCCATGCGGTCCAGGATGCCTACTCGCTGCGCTGCGCGCCCCAGGTGCACGGCGCCGCACGCGACGTGGTCGCCTTCTGCCGCCAGACCATCGACCACGAATTGGCCAGTGTTGTCGACAACCCGGTAGTCCTCGGGGAGACGGTTGTGAGCGCAGGCAACTTCCACGGCCAGGCGCTCGCGTACGCCGCCGACATGCTGGCGTCGGTATGCGCGGATGTGGCCGCGATCAGCGAGCGCCGCGTCGACCGGCTGCTCGACCCCGCGCGCTCGCGAGGTCTGCCCGCATTCCTGAGCCCCGAGCCGGGACTGAACAGCGGTCTGATGATCACCCAGTACACGGCGGCGGCCATGGTCGCAGCGCTCCGTCACGCAGCCACGCCCTTCGCGGTGCAGAGCGCAGCGACCAGCGCCGGTCAGGAGGACCACGTCTCGATGGGATACGAGGCGGCGCTGCGCACCCGGCGTTCGGTGCCGCTGCTCCGCGCCGTGCTCGCCATCGAGGTGTTGAGCGCGTCCCAGGCGATCGAGATGCGCCATCCGCTGCGGCCGGGTCCGGCGACCGGCGCGGTCATCGCCAGCCTGCGCCGGGAGACGCCCTCGCTCGCGGCCGACCGCATTCTCAGCGGTGATCTCGAGGCGGCCGAGACCTGGGTGCGCGATGCCGCCTGGCGGGCCGCACTGGCCGCCGCCGGGGTGACCCTCCTATGACCGCCGGCGCCCGCCCGGTCCGCGCGCCCCACGGCACCGCGCTGACGTGCGGCAGCTGGCAGACCGAGGCGCCGCTTCGCTGCCTCATGAACAACCTCGACCCGGCGGTGGCCGAGGACCCTGACTCGCTGGTCGTCTACGGCGGCACGGGTCGCGCGGCGCGCTCATGGGAGTGCTTCGACGCCATCGTCGCAACGCTCCGCTCGCTGCGCGACGACGAGACCCTGCTGGTCCAGTCGGGCAAGCCCGTGGGCGTTGCCAGGACCCACGAGCTCGCCCCACGGGTGCTGATCGCCAATTCCCTCCTCGTGCCCCGCTGGGCGACCTGGGAGGAGTTCTGGCGTCTCGAGGCGCTGGGGCTGACCATGTACGGGCAGATGACCGCGGGGTCGTGGATCTACATCGGCACCCAGGGCATCCTCCAGGGAACGTTCGAGACCTTCGAGGCGGTGGCGCGGAAGCGGTTCGGCGGGACCCTGACCGGCCGACTCGTGGTGACCTCGGGGCTCGGCGGCATGGGGGGCGCCCAGCCGCTCGCCGTCACGATGAGTGGCGGGGTCGCGCTCTGCATCGAGGTCGATCCCGCTCGCATCCAGCGCCGCCTGGACACCGGGTACGTCGACGAGGTTGCCGACACGCTGGACGCCGCGGTGCGTCGCTGCGATGTGGCGCGCGAGGAAGGACGCGCGCTCTCGGTGGCGGTGTGCGCCAACGCAGCCGAGGCGCTGCCCGCGCTGCTTGAGTCATCGCTGGCGATCGACGTTGTCACCGATCAGACCAGTGCCCACGACCCGCTCAACGGCTACGTTCCCGCCGGGCTGAGCCTGGAGGCCGCGGCGACGCTGCGAGCGAGCGATCCCGAGGGGTACATTCGCCGCTCGCGCGAGTCGATGGCGCGCCACTGCGAGGCGATGGTCGAGTATCAGCGCCGCGGATCGGAAGTGTTCGACTACGGCAACTCGCTCCGCGACCAGGCGCGCACCGGCGGCTTCGCCGATGCGTTTGCGTACCCGGGATTCGTTCCCGCCTACATCCGCGACCAGTTCTGCGAGGGTCGCGGGCCGTTCCGCTGGGTGGCGTTGAGCGGCGACCCCGCCGACATCGCACGCACCGACGCGGCGATGCTCGAGCTGTTCCCGGATCACGACGGGCTGCACCGCTGGCTGCGCCTCGCCCAGGAGCGCGTGCAATTTCAGGGTCTTCCGGCGCGGATCTGCTGGCTCGGCGCCGGCGAGCGCCACCTCGCCGGAGTGCGATTCAACGACATGGTGCGCAGCGGTGAGCTGTCCGCGCCGGTGGTCATCGGGCGGGATCACCTCGACAGCGGCTCGGTCGCATCACCGATGCGCGAAACCGAGGCGATGCGCGACGGCAGCGACGCGATCGCCGACTGGCCGGTACTCAACGCGCTGCTCAACACCGCGAGCGGTGCGACATGGGTCGCCGTCCACCACGGTGGCGGTGTCGGGATGGGGCTGTCGATCCACGCCGGAGCCCAAGTGTGCGCGGACGGCAGCGAGCTCTCGGCCCGGCGCTGCGAGCTCGTGCTCACCAACGACCCGTCCACGGGCGTGATGCGCCATGCGGACGCCGGCTATCCGCTGGCGCGCGACGCGGCCCGTGAACGCGGTGTCCGCGTTCCCATGCTCGACGCGGAAACCGCCGGCGGCGCATGAACGCGCGCGAGTGGCTCGCCGAAGAAGCTGACGCACCCGACCTCGTGCTGCTCGGCGCTCCGATCTCGAAGGCCTCGATCACGCCGGTGGAGTCCTGGTCGACACCTCCGGCATTCCGCGATGCATTGCGGCGCTTCCCGACCTGGGACGCGGAGCACTCCATCGACGTCGCCGCCCTGCATGTGCGCGACGCGGGCGACGTCCAGGGCGACCAACACGACCCGGATGCGGCTGCGGCCCACGATCGCATCCAGGCGGCCGTCGAGACGGCGGCACGCGCTGCGACCCACGTTGTGGTCGTGGGTGGCGACAACTCGCTCACCCGCCCGGCCCTGCGCGGGCTCATGAGCGCGGTCCCGGCGGCATGGTCGCTGCTGACCCTCGACGCCCACCATGACTGCCGCCCGGCGACCTCGGGGTCGCGCAACGGCACACCGGTGCGCGAGTTGATCGAGGCCGGCCTGCCCGGTGAGCGTGTGGCCCAGATCGGCATCCACCCGCTGGGCAATGCGCAGGAGCACGCAGACTGGGCGCGCGCGCAGGGCGTGCACATCGTGCCGCTGCACGCCGTTCGCCGGGATGGCATCGACGCCGTCGTCGCGGCCGCCCTCTCACTGCTCGTCGGGCGGGGCGCCGAGCACATCTACGTCGATTTCGACATCGACGTCATCGATCGCGCGTTCGCACCCGCCTGCCCGGCGAGCCTGCCCGGCGGGATGCATCCAGATCAGCTCCTGCGCGCCGCGTATCTGCTTGGTGCCGATCCCCATGTGGCCGCGGCCGATCTCTGCGAGGTTGATGCCAATACCGACATCAACGGGATGACCGTCCGCCTCATGGCTGCGACGTTTCTCACCTTCTCCAGTGGCATCGCGTCGCGGGCGGGGAGCAGGCGCGAGGGATGAGCGCGATCGTCATCCACGGCATCGGCGCGCTGTGCACGTGTGACCCGCTGGTCGGCGACGCCCCCGGCGTCGTGCGGGATGCCGCGCTGGTCGCTCGGGACGGCCGCATCGTGTATGCGGGCCCCGAGTCGGGGCTGGACCGAGCCGATGTCCCGCGGGGGGCGCTCGAGGTACATGCCCGTGGCGCCGCCGTCCTCCCGGGATTCGTCGACGCGCACACGCACATCGTCTGGCTCGGCGACCGCGGCGACGAGTACGCACGGCGCGCGGCGGGAGCGACCTATGAGGAGATCGCCGCGTCGGGCGGGGGCATCCGGGCGACCGTGCGTGCCACCGCCGCGGGCAGCGTGGAGGAGCTCGCGTCAGCGGGCCGCGAACGAGCGCGACGCATGCTCGCCGGCGGCACGACGACCGTCGAGGTCAAGAGCGGCTACGGGCTGGAGCACGAGGCCGAGATGCGCCAGCTCGATGCGGCGGATCGCATCGGCCGGTGGGTGGACCTCCCCGACGTCGTGGCGACGTATCTGCCGCTGCATGCGGTTCCGGACGGTTCTCGCGACGAGTACATCGACGACGTGTGCACGCGCGGCGTCGCCGCAGCCGCGAAACGTGCGACCTTCGTCGATGCCTTCTGCGACACGGGCGCATACACGGTGGCCGAATGCGAGCGGCTCTTCACCGCCGCCCGAGCGCACGGATTGCGCCCCAAGATCCACGCGGAGCAGCGCTCGCGCAGCGGCGGAGCACTGCTTGCGGCTCGTGCCGGCGCCGTCAGCGCCGACCATCTCGAGCATGCGTCGAATACCGACCTCGAGGCGCTGAACGCTGCTGGGGTTGTTGGCGTGATCCTGCCGGGTGCTTCAGTGGTGCTCGGCGGGCCCCCGCCGCCGGGGCGGCGGCTCCTCGACGCCGGCTGCACCGTCGCCGTGGCGACGGACTGCAACCCGGGAACCTGCTACAGCGAGTCGATGCCCCTGATGATCTCTCTGGCTGTCGCGCTCGGCGGCCTGACGCCTGCTCAGGCACTGGTTGCGGCCACGACCGGTGGGGCGGCCGCCCTCGGGCTTGCCGATCGGGGCATGCTCCGACCCGGGCTTCGCTGCGACGCGGTGATCCTGAACACTCCCTCCTGGGTCGACGTCGCATATCACCTGGGTGGCGACGTCGTGGCCAGCGTGGTGCTCGAGGGCCGCGTGGCAGTACCCTCGAAGGCCTGATGCTCACCGAATCCAGCCGTCGGAGCCGGCCCGGGCGCCGCGCGGCGGGTGTCGTCCTCCCCCGCCTCGTCGGCCAGGACCTGGAGGTACAGCTGGCCGGCGGCGAGACGCGCAGCTACGTGAACCTCGACATGGCGGCGAGCACACCGGCGATGGAGGCGGTCGCGGACGCCGTGATCGAGTTCCTCCCCTGGTACTCGAGCGTGCATCGCGGGGCGGGATTCGCCTCCCAGGTGTCGACCCGCGCCTACGAGGCAGCGCGATCGGCGGTGGCGACGTTCACGGGCGCCCGCTCGACAGACGCTGTCATCTTTGTCAGAAACACCACCGAGGCCATCAACCTGCTGACCCACTGCCTGGTGTTGCGACCCGGGCACGCGGTGCTGAGCACGATCGTCGAGCACCACGCGAACATGCTGCCGTGGCGGCGCCTGGCCCGGGTCGACCTGCTCGACGCGCCGGAGTCGCCGGAGCAGCTGTTCGCCGATCTTCGCCGCGCCCTCGAGGATCGCCACCGCCCCATCGGGATCGTCGCGATCACGGGCGCGAGCAACGTCACCGGGGAGGTCTTTCCCATCGCCGAGATCGGACTGCTCGCGCATGAGCACGGAGCGCTGCTCGCGGTCGACGCCGCCCAGCTGGCGCCGCACCGATCCATCGACATGGTGGCGATGGGCATCGACTTCCTCGCGCTCTCGGGGCACAAGATGTACGCGCCGTTCGGCGGCGGCGTTTTGATCGGGCCGTCGGCGGTGCTCGCCGACGCCGAGCCGATGCTTGCCGGCGGCGGCGCCGTCAGCTACGTGACCACCGACGACGTCCAGTGGGCGCCGCTCCCGGATCGCCATGAGGCGGGCAGCCCGAACGTCGTGGGCGCGATCGCCCTTGGCGCTGCGTGCACGATCCTCGAGCGCACTGGCATGGCGCACATCGGAGCGCACGAGAAGCGACTGCTCGCGTACCTCGACGGTCAGATCGACGATCTCCCGAAGCTGCACCGGCTCCGCCTCTGGGATGGACTCGACGTCGACCGGCTCGGCGTGAGCACGTTCACCGTCGACGGCATGCATCACGCCCTCGTGGCGTCGATCCTCAGCGCGGAGTATGCAATCGGGGTTCGCCACGGCTGCTTCTGCGCGCACCCGTACATCACCCATCTGCTCGGCGTGAGCATCGCGGACGCCCACACCATCCGGGAGCGCCTCCGCCGTGGCGAGCATCATGCGATCCCGGGCGCGATCCGGGCATCGTTCGGCATCGGCACGACTGTCGAGCACATCGACCGACTGGTCGCGGCGCTGCGCGAGATCACGAGCCGCGGGCCGCAGCTGGACTATGTCGAGGATCCGCACACCGGCGATTACCTTCCGGTCGACGACCGGCGTCAGCTCCCGGTCTTCGACTTCCTGCCGCCGCTGGAAGCGATGGCGACGCCCTCGGGCTGCGGTCAGTTCTGACCGGTCAAGCCCGGGCCGCGAGCTCGCCCATCAGGTCGGACACCGAAGTTACGGGGGCCCGGCAGACAAAGCCGCGGCAGACATAGGCGGCCGGGGCACCATCGACCGGAGTCCTGCCTTCGAGGAGTGGGACTGATTCCGCCGGTCCCCAGGCGAGCACGGTCAGTGGGTCGAAGCGCCGCTGCGCGATGTCGAGGAGCGCGCGGGTGCGTGCGTCGCCAGGATCTCCGGCGATCGCGATCTCGCGCATCGGTCCGACCGCCAGCTCCATCGCGGCTGCCAGGCCAGCAACGGCAAGCGGCGCTCGCGCGACCACGGTCCCAAGCGGTGCGATGATCTCCATCGCGCGGGCGTGCCAGCGCTCCTCACCGGTGAACGCGTGCATTCGGCAGAAGAGCGTCGCGGCGACCGACTGACCGGCGCTCACCGGGTTGTCATCGATGGTTCGCGGGCGCACGATCAACGGCTCGGAGTCGGCGGCGGTGTCGAAGTAGTTGGCGTCAGCGTCGCGATGCTGCTCGACGATCCGTTCACAGAGCGCGAGAGCCGCTGTGAAGTACCGCGGCTCGCCGGTCGCCTCGTACAGCGTGAGCAGCGCGTCGCCGAGGTTGGCGGCGTCATCGAGAAAGCCGATGATCCTTCCCTCGCCCCCGTTCCAGATGCGCATGACGACCCCGTCGCGCACCAGGTGCTCGAGCACGAAATCGGCGCACGTCGCCGCGACCGCGACATAGTCCGGCCGATCGAGCGCGGGGCCGGCCTCGGCGAAGGCGCGGATCGCGAGCGCGTTCCATGCGGTGATGACCTTGCCGTCGCGATCCGGTGCGGGTCGCGCCGCCCGGGCGATCCGGAGTCGTACGCGGATATCCTCGAGTCGCGAACGCAACTCGTGCTCGCCGATCGACATCGACCTGGCGATCTGCGTGAGCGGGTATGGCATGGACAGCACCGTCGTCCCGTGCTCGAAGTTGCCGCCATCCACGACCCCGAAGATGCGAGCGGCCAAGGCGCCGTCCTCTGCACCCAGCACGTCGCGCAGCTGCGCCGGCGTCCAGACGAAGAATGCCCCCTCGCCACCAGGACTGTCCGCATCCTGCGACGCGGCAAGCGCGCCTCCGGGAAGGCGCAGCTCCCGTGCGATGTAGTCGAGCGTGCGTGTGCAGACGTCGAGCATGTCCTCGCGACCGCTCAACTGGTACGCGTGCAGATACACCGGAGCAAGGAGCGCGTTGTCGTAGAGCATCTTCTCGAAGTGCGGCACCGACCAGCGCGCATCGACGCTGTACCGGTGAAAGCCACCACCAACCTGATCGTGGATCCCGCCCCGCGCCATCGCATCGAGGCTGAGCACGGCGGCATCGCGGAGGACGGCGTCGCCGGTGGCGAGCGACCTGCGCAGCAACAGATCGAGCGCCTGAGGGTGTGGGAACTTCGGCGCCGCACCGAATCCGCCGTGGGTCCGATCGGTATCGCTCGAGAGCTTCTTCGCGGCGGCGTCGAGGAGTGCTGTGGTCGCCTCGCCGGGCGCGGGGAGCTCGCGCGGCGCGACGGCGTCGCGCACCTTCTCACCCATGGCGTCGATCTCATCGCGCTGGTCGTGATACGCAGTGGCCGCGGCCCGAAGCACCGCCGGAAACCCCCGCAAGCCCGGGCGGTCCTCCGGCGGAAAATACGTGCCCGCGTAGAAGGGCAGTCCCATGGGCGTCAGGAAGACCGTCAGCGGCCAGCCCCCCGGGACGCCCATGGCCTGAGCAGCGCTCATGTACACCGAGTCGACGTCCGGGCGCTCCTCCCGGTCCACCTTGATGCTCACGAAGAGCTCATTCATCAGGGAGGCGATGTCGGCGTTCTCGAAGGACTCATGGGCCATCACGTGGCACCAATGACACGCGCTGTAGCCGACCGAGAGCATGACCGGACGGTCGTCGCTGCGCGCCCGCTCAAACGCCGCGTCGCCCCACGGATACCAGTCGACAGGGTTCTCAGCGTGCTGGAGCAGGTACGGGCTCGACTCGGTGATGAGGCGGTTGGCCATTGCGGCCACGCTACTCGAAGCGATCTTGCGCGCGCGGCGCCTCAGCCGGATTGGCGGCGCGGCACCAAGCGGGTCATGCCGAGCAGCGCGGCTGCCGCCGCGACCAGCGTGATCGCGCCAATCCCGAGCCAGCGCCAGACGAGCGCCGCGTCCTGGTAGGCGGGTGGAGCGGGCAGCGACTGGAGCACGTGCTCCCAGAGCCCGTCCGGCGTCGCCGCGTAGACGGCGTGGCGAGCCGAGTCCGCGGAAAGGGAGGCAACCGAGTCGGGAAGTCCGGGACCCGCGCGGATCCAGTCGTCGCCCCCGTCGGTGCTGATCAGGACCGCATAGCCATCGGTGCCGAGGTAGATCGCCTGGCTGAGCGGCTGCGTGAATGCGGTGACCGACGTGACCCGCGGAACGCCCTGGACAATGCTCGCTGGCAGCAGCAGCAGCGCCTGCTTCCAGTCGCCGTCCTGGCCGCGGCGCCACACCGTGCCGTCGGTGCTCACGGCCACCACGACCCCGGGCAGCGCCGCCGGCGCGGCGATCGAGGTGGCGGCGCTCCCGAGATCGGGTGAGCCAGGGTCGAGGGTT
The DNA here is from genome assembly GCA_003153505.1 of Candidatus Dormiibacterota bacterium. Taxonomy (GTDB): domain Bacteria; phylum Chloroflexota; class Dormibacteria; order Aeolococcales; family Aeolococcaceae; genus Palsa-851. Next base: position 72,638 of record PLZA01000020.1, on the reverse strand, counting down.
CCGGCACCCTGGGACGACGTGCTGGCCGCGTGGAGCACACGCCCGGTGGAGCCGATCGCCCAGCGCTGCTCCCCGCTCACGACGACGGCGGTCGGAGGGAACAGCGCATCGACCGGCGCGGCCGAGAAGGTCCTGCCACCGTCGCCGGACCGCAGAATCCTCCCCGATCCGGTGCGCACCAGGATCGTGTCACCGATGGCGGAAACGTTGGTGAGGGAGACACCGGGCAGCGCAACCCGGCCCCACCACGGATCAGCTGCTCGTGCCGATGCGCTCCCGCTCATGAGCGCGGCCAGCGTGATGCCGGCTGCTGCGGCAGCCAGCACGATCCGTCGACTCCGCCGATCAGAACCCATAGAGCCCCTGGACGATGCCGAACTGCAGCGCGATGTCCGCGACCGCGTGGATGATCACCGCCGGCCACAGGGAGTTGGTGCGGCGCACCAGCCAGCCGAATGCGAGGCCGACGAGGAAGGTGATCGGCACGAACGGCGCCTCGGGACCCCCGTAGCTGATCGCGAGGTGGGCGAGTGCGAAGACCGCGGCCTGGCTGACGTTGGCCCAGCGCGGGCTCATGGTGCGCTCGAGCGCGCCGAGGAGCAGGCCACGGAATTGCACCTCCTGCGAGAAGGCCTGGAGCGCGTTGGCGGGCCCGAGCCACGGAAAGTCGCGACCGAACGCCACAGGCTGCAGCGCGACCCTGCCGAGGAGCCCTGCCGGGAGCGCGAGGCCGAGCCCGATCAGCACGGCGCTCCCGAGCACACCGATCGCCAGGCCGCCGAGCCCGATATGGCGCATGCGGACCGACGGCCGCCACTCCGGAGCGACCGTCCGCACCGCGGCGAACGCGATGAGCAGTGTCCCCGCAGCCTGCGCCACCGATGCCCAGAAAACCTGCGCGTCGAAACTCCCGGAGTGGGAGCCGAGCAGGTCGAAGAGGATCTGCGGTCCGGCCGAGAGCAGCGTGTAGGTGGTGGCGACCGCCGCGAGCGCCAGGAGGATCGGCCGTGCCGGCGCGAGGCGCCGGACGAGCAGCGATGGCACCGCGATGAGCACCGACGCGATGCTGAGGCGCGCCAGGTAGGGATCCACGCCGTTCGGATCGCTGAAGGTGATGGGGAGGAGCAGCGCCGCGCCCAGCCCCAGTTCGGCGATGACGAGGGTCGACGCCGCCGGCCACCACGGCGCGGCGCGGTAGCGAGCCAATCGTGCGCCGTGGGTGTCAGCGACCACTGCGCTCCGGCGTGTCAGGTGACGGGCTCGCGGGTCGAATTCGGTCCGCGATTGTCTCGAGCGCCGCGCGACCGGGCAGAGTGCCGTAGCCGGCCGGGAAGCGGAAGCCGAACCCATCATCATCCCGGCGAGGGATCAGGTGAATGTGCACGTGAGCCACCTCCTGGCCGGCGGCATCGCCGTCGGCGACGTACACGCTCACCGCTTCAACCGGGAGTGAGCTCGCCCGCAGCGCGCGATTGAGGTCGGTCGCGACCGACCAAAGCCGGGCCAGGCCGCCGGCGTCGAGCTCGTGGATGAGCGTGGCGTGTGCACGCGGCACGACCAGCAGATGGCCCGGCTGCACGGGCCGGATGTCCATGAATGCCACGACCAGCTCGTCCCGGTGCAAGAAGGTCGCCGGGGCATCGCCGCGGACGATGGCGCAGAAGATGCATTGCGCCGCCTGCAAATCGGACGTTGGCATCGTCCAAGCATCGTACCGGCGCGGGCATCATCGCCTTGTCTGGTGTTGGGGACGAAGACTTTCCTGGCAGAGAGCGTATGGGGTCCGCATCCTCGCGGGCTGAGCCGCGCGATCGAACTGGGCGGCGCGGTCGGCCCGCTGAGCCCAACAAGCCGCCCCTACCCGCTCCGTCCAGTACGCTTCGCGCCGCGATGAGCGTCACGATTCTGGTCGGCGGCCAATGGGGTGATGAAGGCAAGGGCAAGGTCATCGACCTGCTCGCCGACACCGTGGACATGGTCATTCGCTCCCAGGGCGGCAACAACGCCGGCCACACCGTGGTCACGGGCGGCAAGGAGCACCGCTTTCACCTCATCCCGAGCGGCATCCTGTACCCGCAGACCACCTGCATCATCGGCCATGGCGTCGTCGTCGATCCCAAGGCGTTCCTCCAGGAGCTCGACGAGCTCCAAAACGGCGGCATCCCGGCCGAGAACCTCGTGATCAGCGAACGCGCCCACATGGTGATGCCGTATCACCCCGTGCTCGATCAGCTCGGCGAGGAGATGCGCGGCGACGACCGTCTGGGAACCACGTGGCGCGGCATCGGCCCCGCGTATGAGGACAAGGTGCGACGCATCGGGTTCCGAATCGGCGACCTGCAGAAGCCTGCGTTCCTCGAGAAGAAGCTGCGCTTCGTGCTTCGTCTGAAGAACGAGAGTCTCACCCGGCTGTACGGCGCGGACCCATTCAATGAGCGCGAGATCCTCGACGAGTATCTCGGCTACGCGGAGCGAATCGACCCGTACATTCGCGACATCTACCCCCTCATCCAGGACGCGCTCAACGCCAACCGGCGGATCCTCCTCGAGGGCGCCCAGGGTGTGATGCTGGACATCGACCTCGGCACCTATCCGTATGTGACATCGTCGTCACCAACTGCGGGGGGAGCCTGCACGGGGAGTGGCATTCCACCGTCGCGCATCACCCGTACGGTGGGCGTGTTCAAGGCGTACACCACGCGAGTCGGCTACGGTCCCTTCCCCACCGAGCTGACCGACCCGCTCGGCGACCAGTTGCGCGAGGTCGGAGCGGAGTACGGCACCACCACCGGTCGCGCCCGCAGGGTGGGATGGTTCGACGCTGCGGTCTCGCGGTATGCGGTCGCCACCAACGGCATCGACGCCATGGTGCTCACCAAGGTGGATGTGCTCGACGAGTTCCACACCCTGAAGATCTGTACCGGGTACATGAGCAAAGGCGAGTACTGGGACCACCCGATGGCCAACATCTCGCACCTGAAGCACGTCGAGCCGATCTACGAGGAGTTCCCCGGATGGATGTCCCCAACGCGGGAATGCCGGCGCTACGAGGACCTGCCCCAGGCGTGCCGCGCCTACATCGAGCGGATCGGGGAGCTCTGCGGGGCGAGCGTCAACGTCGTGTCGGTCGGCCCGGACCGCGAGCACACCCTGGTGCGCACCCCGCTGCTCGACTGAGGGCAGGCTGACGGCCCCGCGAAGCTCAGAAAAGTGGCAGGGGGCGGAGGGCCACCCCCTGCCGGTCAGGAAGGGATAGGGAGAGTTTCAAAAGAGTGTCGACATCCAGCGGCGCCAACCGAGCGCCATTGGGTCGGTGCACCAACCCACCTCTCCCGCGATTATATCAGCGGCCTTGAAATGACGCCCCTGGTTCGCGGCCGCACACCCCTGCGCGAGATGATGGACTCGTCATGACGACCGCAGTCGGGCGGGTCCGCGCGCCGGAGCTCCGTGGTGCCGGGGGGTGGCTCAACACCGACCACCCGCTCGCGCTTCGTGACCTTCGGGGACGCGTGGTGGTGCTCGATTTCTGGACGTTCTGCTGCATCAACTGCCTTCGCGTCATCGAGGAGCTGCGCCCGCTCGAGGAGCGGTTCGGCGAGCGCCTCGTGGTGATCGGCGTGCACTCTCCGAAGTTCCCCCACGAGTCGGACCACGCTGCCGTTGGTCGCGCGGTCGCCCGCCATCGCATCACCCATCCCGTGCTGGACGACCCGGAGCTGGAGACATGGCAGCAGTACGGCGTGCGCGCGTGGCCGACTTTGGTGGTCATCGACCCCGACGGCTACGTCGTCGCGATGGCCTCCGGCGAGGGCAACGGTCCCGCGCTTGCCGGCGTGATCGAGCAACTCCTCGACGGTCGGAGCGATCTCGCGGTCGGCCCGGCGTTCACCCCGGTCGCCCTCAGCAGCGAAACCACCCTCGCGTTTCCAGGCAAGGTCGCGTCGGATGGCGGGAGCAGGCTGGCCGTCGCCGACACCGGCGACGATCGGGTGCTGGTCTGCGACCTGGACGGGGCCATCCTGCAGGAATTCGGCGGCTTCCAGCAGCCGCAGGGGGTGCGCTTCGACTCGGGTCGCCTGCTCGTCTGCAACACGGTGGCCGGCGAGCTGGTGGCCATCTCCCTGACGGATGGCGCCCGCAGCGTGCTCGCCTCGGGCCTTCGATCCCCGTGGGACGCGCTCGTCCTCGCCGACGGGAGGATCGCGGTCGCCGAAGCAGGGCTGCACAGGATCGTTGCGGTTGAGCCGGGAGGCGCCGTCGACACCCTGGCCGGGAGCCGCGCCGAAGGATTGCGCGACGGTCCTGCGCTCGGCGCGCACCTGGCGCAGCCGAGCGGGCTCACCGCCCTCGCCGGCGGGGCCATCGCGTTTGCCGACTCCGAGGTCTCCGCGCTTCGGGTGCTGCGCGACGGTCGGGTGGAGACCCTGGTCGGCACCGGCCTCTTCGAATGGGGGACGGCGAATGGCGATCGCGACACCGCCCGGCTGCAGCATCCGCTGGGCGTCGCGGCGATGCCGGGCGGGTCGATCGGCGTGGCGGACACCTTCAACTCGCTCCTCCGAGTCTGGGAGAACGGCGCCCTCAGGACGGTGCTGCTCAGCGAGCCGCTGGACGAGCCCGGCGGGCTCGACGGGCTGCCTGACGGTCGCCTCGTTGTGGCGGACACGAACCACCATCGCGTAGTCACCGTTGACGTCCGTTCGGGCGCGGTTGCCGAGATCCCAATCGGCGGCGGGCAGTCTGGGGCGCCGTCGCAGGGACTGGCTCTGGCGGGAGTGACCGGAGCCCCGCTGGTCCTCGCTGCGGACGTCGACCTCGGCGGCTCCGATCTCGACGTCCAGCAGGGACCGCCCGTGCATATCAGTGTGAGCGCCGATCCGCAGACGCTGCTCGGCACGGGGCCACGGTCATGGGCGCTCGACGCATTGCCGGTCACCATCGAGGTGCGCCTCGGGAGCCGGGGCCGGGGCGTCCTCACGGTGGACGTGATCGCGTCAACGTGCGAAGGCGACGTCTGTACGATCCGCCGGACCACCCGCGAGCACGCGCTCACGGTCTCCTAGATCCGAGCCCTCAGGCCGGGGGCTCTTGCTCGGACCGCGCCCAGGCGAGGAGGTCGTCAGGAACGGGGTGCGGCAGGCGCACGTCGACCGTCGCGAGGAGATCGCCGGCGGCATCCCCCTTGAGATGGGGCATCCCGAGCCCGCGAAGCCGGAGGCGCGCACCGTTCTGCGTGCCGGGCGGAATCGACAGCTGCGCGGTCGTGCCGCGAAGGGTCGGCACCGCCACGGTCCCGCCGGCGAGCGCCGTCGCGACCGGCGTCGGCACGCGAACGCCGAGGTCGCTGCCGGAGCGGGTGAAGACCGGATGCGGGCGGATGTGGACGCGGATGAAGAGGTCGCCGGACGGCCCACCGCCTCGACCCGCGCCACCCTGGCCGGAGGCGCGGACCCGGGCTCCGTCGTGGATCCCGGGCGGGATCCTCACCTCGACCCGGCGAGGACCGTCGGTTGAGCTGAGGTCGACGGTCAAGGCGGAGCCGGAATAGGCGTCTTCGAGTCTGATCTCGGCATCGCCTTCAATGTCCTGGCCCCGCCGAGCAACCCTTCGCCGGGTCCGGCCGGTGCTGAAACCGTCCGGCGGCGCCGTGCCCGCACCGCCAAAGAACTGCTGGAAGAAGTCGCTGAATGGCGCGTTGGTTCCGAACATGCCCTCGAACTCGTCCGGCGAGACCGTGCGGTACCCGAACTGATCGTTCTTGCTCTCGAACGGGTTCGGTCCCGGACGGCCGGCGCGCTCCCACTGCTCGTACTCCTGCCAGCGGGGCCCGAGTTCGTCGTACTTCTTGCGCTTCTCTGGATCGCTGAGGACCTCGTTGGCCTCGTTGACCTCCTTGAATCGATCCTCGGCCGCTTTGTCACCCTGGTTCACGTCCGGGTGATGCTTGCGGGCAAGCTTGCGAAAGGCGGTCCGGATCTCCTTCTCGGTGGCCGTCCGGGGCACGCCCAGGATCGCGTAGTAATCCTTGAAAGTCGTTGGCATCTGCATCGCAGATACCGCGCCGAGGCGACCGCGAAACCCGGAACGCGCGCTATTCTGTGGCCGTCTCCCCGGATCGCGGCGCGAGACCTCGCGGCGCCGTCACACTCCATCGACCCACTTCAAGCGCCCTGCAGTGAGCATTCACCCCACCCCCTTCTCTCCGTCCGCCACCCTGCCCGGACGCCGGCGCAGGCGGTCGCTCGGCGTCATCGTGCTCGCCCTTTCGGCGCTGCTCGGATGGGGGGCGCTCAGCCGCCCCGTCTCGGCAGCTTCGCCCGGGTTCTCGACGGCTGGGGTGATGTCCGGCCTGGGCTCCGGAAGGATCTGGAGCCTCGCGGTCGAGCCCTCGCTGCCCAGCACCATCCTCGCGGGCACCGATGCCGGAGTCTACGTCTCCCACGACACGGGCGCCACCTGGACCCTGGCACTCGCCGGCGTCCGTGCCTGGACGGTGGGCTTCGACGCCCGCAACCCCGCCGAGGCACTCGCCGGGACCGACGGCAAGGGCATCTATGCCAGTGCCGACGCGGGGGCCACCTGGGCCGACTCGTCGAACGGGCTCGTCAACTTGCACGTGCGTGCGCTCGCCTTCGGCCTCGACGGTATCGCGGCCGGCACGAATGCGGGGGTCTCGTTGAGCCCGAACGGCCACGTCTGGCACGACGGTGGCCTCGATCGGTACGCGATCGCTGCCGTGGCGGTTGCCGCGAACTATCCGCAGTTCACCGTGATCGCGGGTGCCGACGGGGCGATCAGTGGCACGCTCGCCTCCGGATACCTGTTCAGCAGCAGCGGCGGCGGTGCTTGGGAGGTGCTGCAATCCGGGTTGCCGGCCAGCGCGGTCGTCTCCTCGATCACTGCGGGTCAGATCGACGCCGCCGTTCCCAAGCGGCCGCTCATCGTCGCGACCTCGGACGGGAGCTTCCGAAGCGGCGATGGAGGCCTTACCTGGACCGCCGCAACCGGCGCGGCGCCGGGGCTGACGCTGACCGTCGCGGAATTCGGGCCGCTCGATCCCAACCTCGCCTACGCCGGAGCGGACGCGGGCGGGAGCACAGGCGGCGACCTCTATCGGTCCATCGATGGCGGTCTCACGTACCACAAGACGGACACCGGGCTCCCGACCTCGAGCCGCAATGTCGACGCCATCGCCATCGCCAACACGACGCCGCCGGAGGTCGTGGTTGCGTTGAACCCGCCGACGGGCGGCAGCCAGGTCTACGTCGAGAGCGACACCACGGCCCCCGCGCCGCCGACACTCGTTCCCGAGGCTTTGGGGGCGCCGGTGCCCTCGTCGGTCCCCACCCCGATACCCACGGCCACACCCGTGCCGCAGGCGGCCAAGCCCGCCGCGACGTCACCCCCGGCGAGCGGTATTCAGCGGTTCGCGCAGGCCGCGTTCCACTGGCCGACCCCGCTCGTCTATGAGGTCTTCTTCGTCCTCCTGGCGCTCTACGTCTACATCAGGTGGCGGCAGCGCTACTACGTCGAAGGGCCGCCCTAGCAGTCGCCGCCCTACGCTAGCGCGGTGATTGGGGTGTCAGCGGGTCCGTCGATTCCGCTTGCGTTTCTCGCCGGCCTGGTGTCGTTCCTGTCGCCATGCGTGTTCCCGCTCATGCCCGCCTACGCGGCCTACCTGAGTGGGCGCGCGGGTCAGCCGGCGCTCGCCGGGGCGTCGGGAGCAACGGTGACGACCTCGGCCCGCAGTTCCGCGATGACGACGGGCATCGCGTTTGTCGTCGGCTTCAGCGTGGTGTTCATCGCCGAGTACTACCTGCTCGAGGGGGTGCTCGCGATCACGGTCTTTCAGCGCAACCTCGATCTCGTCAACCGGGTCGCCGGCGCGATCATCATGGTGCTCGCGCTCCAGACCATGGGGGTGCTGCGCTTCGGCTGGCTGGAGCGCGAGCGGCGGTTCCACCTCCGGGTCTCGAGCGGCGCGGCGGGAGGCCTGCTCCTCGGGCTGACCTTTGCCGCCGGCTGGCTTCCCTGCCTCGGGCCCCAGCTCGGCGCCATTCTCACGCTTGCCCAGAATCGCGAGTTCGGCGGCCTTCCATTCATGGTGCTGTACTGCCTCGGGCTGGCGATCCCCTTCCTGCTCGTCGCCCTCCTGGCCGACCGGCTCCAGGGCGTGCTGCGGAGCATCAACCGCCACCTTCGCGTGATCAGCATCGTCGCCGGCGTGATCCTTTTCGGGTTCGGACTCCTGATGGCCACCGGGCAGTTGACCGTGCTGAGCGGGCTCTCGTTTCAGTCGCCGTTCAACCTGTAGGTGGCGGCGGCGCCGGGACGGGCGCGAGGGGGAGCCACACGCTGACGAGCGTTCCCGCACCCTCGCTGCTTCGGATCGCGACATCGCCCCCCTGCGCGCGCGCGAGTCCCTGAACGATGCTGAGTCCCAGCCCGCTGCCTCCCTCCTCTCGCGCCCGTGTCTTCTCGCCCCGGTAGAAGCGCTCGAACACGTGCGGGAGGTCGGCAGCCGCGATGCCCGGGCCCTCATCGCGCACCTCGAGCTTCGCCCAGCCACCGTCGGCGGCGGTGCTCCAATGCTGGGCGGCGCCGTGCGCGTACTTGCACGCGTTGACGAGCAGGTTGCGCACGACGGTGCTCACCGCGCTTCGGTCGGCGCGCACGATGAGCGGCATCGGGGTGAAGGTGCGCTCCAGTGCAGCGGGCATACCCGGCACACCTTCGTCGAGCAGTCCGTTCACTGTGGCGTTGAGGTCGAAGTCCTCCCTATGCGACTCGCGTCGTGCGTCGAGGCGGGCCAGGGTCAGGAGATCGAGCACCAGCACGCGCATGCGCTCTGACTCGGTGCTCATCGCCTCGAGCGCGGCGTCGAGCGCCGCTGGCTCACGGCCCGCCCCCCGGCGCAACACGTCGATGTAGCCCTTGAGCGCGGTCAGCGGGGTGCGCAGCTCGTGGGACGCATCGGCGATGAAACGCCGGACCTGCGCCTCGGAATCCTGTTGTGCAGCAAAGGCTTCCTGGATGCGATCGGCCATGTGGTCGAAGCTGCTCGCAAGCTGACCCACCTCGTCATTGCTCGGACTCAGCCGGCTTCGCGCGGTGAGGTCACCCGCCGCCAGCTGCTCGGCGGTGGCGGTCAGACGGCGCATCGGGCGGAGCGTGCGCCCGGTGAGCAGGACGCCGAGCACCAGCGCGAGCAGCAGGATGACGAGGCCGCCGGCCGTGATCAGCAGAATCTCGTCGTGCAGGACACTGGTGATCGGCGCCATCGACACCGAGAGCTGGACGACGCCACACGCGCCCGTTCCGGCGACGACCGGAAAGCCGACAACGAGCTGGTCGCCGCTGCTGGTGGCGATCTGCTGCGCGCCCGACCGCGTGCCTCGGTCCAGCACCCCCTGCAGCACCGCTGCATCGAGGGTTGGCGGGCTCGCGCCCACGGGCATGATCGCTTCCTGGGTGAGACTGCTGTCGTAGACGACCACCTGCACCGTCTGACCGGTGACCGTCGACACGGCGCTGGCCACCGCGGCTCCGACCAGCGCGGGATGCGTGGCACACAGGCGCAGGGTCCCCGTCGTCGTGGCGCCCAACTGCTTTTCCCTGGCTGCGATCAGGCGCTTTGATGAGTTGAAGTCGCCCTGCAACTCACCGACGCGATTGCTGATCAAACTCGCCCGCAGCGTGAAGTACTGGTAGCCGGCCAGCAGAACGAGCAGCGGCAGGAGCAGCGCGATGAAGGTGAGTGTCAGCCGCCAGCGCAGCGATGCGAGAGCGTGTCCGATGCGACGCACGTCCTACCGCGCCGCGGCGTCGTTCCCACTGATCGTGCTGCGCAGCCGGTAGCCGACGCCGCGAACCGTCTGAATCCGCTCGTGCGCGCTGTCGCCGAGCTTGGTGCGCAGGTAGCGGATGTAGACCTCGATGTTGTTCTCGTCGCCGAAGAAGTTGTAGCCCCACACTTCGTCGAGGATGCGCTGGCGCGGCAGGACCTGGTCCACGTTGCTCGCGAGATAGAGGAGCAGATCGTATTCCCGAACCGAGAGGTCGACGGTGCGTTTCCCGGCGCGGACTTCACGGGTCGCCGTGTCAATGCTCAGGTCCCCGGCGTGGATCACGCGCGTCAGATCCGGGTTGCGGCGGCGAAGCACCGCGCGGATGCGGGCGAGCAGCTCAGCGAAATCGAAGGGCTTGACGAGATAGTCGTCGGCGCCGAGCTCGAGGCCCTGGATGCGATCGCTCGTCTCGTCGCGTGCGCTCAGGATGATGATCCCGCGCGATCGGTCACCCGACAGCGCGCGGCAGAGCTGCCATCCGTCGACACGAGGCATCATCAGGTCGAGCACGACCAGGTGTGGCTTGAACTCATCGACGACTCGCAGCGCCACGTGGCCGTCGGGGGCGGTGCGGACCTCGAAACCCTCATGGCGCAAACCGAGCGCGATGAAGTCGGTGATGCTCTGCTCGTCGTCGACGACGAGGATGCGAGTCGGCCCACTCATTGCTTCGAGTATATGAGTCGACTCGCGACGGCTCCGCCACAAGATGATCGCAACCGGGTTCTTCTCAGCGCACTCTCAGCCGCCCACTAGACTGAGATCGATGGGCCAGAGTTCCGCTGCTCGCGTGCGCGTCGCCGATGGGCTCGGCGTGGCCGAGGTGCACGCCCACACGCTGGCCAGCGACGGGATGGTGAGCGCCGTCGAACTTGTCCAGGCTGCTGCCGCGATCGGCCTGAACGTGCTCTGCATCACCGATCACGACACGGTCTCGGACCTCGGCCCGGCGAGCGATGCCGGCGCCGCGCTCGGAGTCGATGTGGTCCGGGGCGAGGAGGTCACTGCGTCCTTCCCGCCCGGCATCCACATCGTCGGCCTGTTCCTGGAACGCCAGATCCGCATGCACATGTCCGTTGAGGACACGGTTGACGCGATCCACGACGCCGGCGGCCTGGCGGTGATCGCCCATCCGTTCATGCCGACCTGGTTCGCTTCGATGACCCCTGGGAAGGCCCGGAGCCTGCTCGAGAGCCGCAGGGTCGACGGCATCGAAATCCGCCACACGGCGCCGGTGCTGCCGAGGACCTGGGGCCTCCTCGACACGTTCTACGCCGAGCATCGCGACAAGGTGGGGGCGGCGCTCGGAGCCGGGGACAGCCACTTCGGCGCCCACGACCTCGGCCGGGTGCTGACCGTGTTCCCCGGAAAGGGGTCGGCAGACCTCCGCCGCGCGATCGAGGATCGGACCACGTCACCGCTGTCCGGCGCCGTCGAGCCCTCGCCTCCGCCGCTCCGAATGCGGCTCTCCCAACAGTACCGGTCGATGGTGTGGCTTGGCGGTGAACGTCGCGCGGGGCGTGTCGGCGGCGGCGCCGGTCCGTCCGGAGGGGCGGTAACCCCCGGTTAGAATCGGGACCCGGCCCGTTTAGCTCAGTTGGTAGAGCAGGGGACTCTTAATCCCAAGGTCCAGGGTTCGAATCCCTGAGCGGGCACCATCTCGTTGTGGTTTCGATTTTGTTGATGAGTTCGCATAACGTTCTCCGGCACTGGTGAGCGAGTGGGTTGCGTGGCACGAGGGCTATGGCCCCGGCACGCCTCTCACGCTCCGCCTCACCGTCGTGCAGCGCTTCATCCGCACCGCCCTGGATCAATGCGCGCCAGGCCCGATCGACCTGATCAGCCTCTGCGCGGGAGATGGGCGCGACATCCTCGGCGCGCTCCCCGGTCACCCTCGAGGGCCAGACGTCCGCGGGCGGTTGGTGGAGCTCGACCCTGAGCTCGCCCAACGTGCTCGCGATCAGGCCGCCGAGGTCGCGCCGGCGATCGATGTGGTCACAGGCGACGCGTCTCTCACCGCCAACTTCGCAGGAGCGCTGCCTGCCAATCTGGTGCTGGCGTGCGGCATCTTCGGCAACGTCAGCGATGACGACATTCACAACACCGTCTCTCACCTGCCGTCGCTCTGCGCACCCAGTGCGACCGTGATCTGGACGCGTGGGACGTTCGCGCCAGATCTGACACCGACTATTCGTGCGTGGTTCACGGAGTCGGGCTTCTTCGAGGTCGGGTTCGTGGCGATCCCGAAGACGACGGTGGGTGTCGGCGCCAACCAGCTCACGAGTGACCCGCATGCATTCGATCCGGACGTGCAGCTCTTCAGGTTCCTCCCGGCGCAGGAGCGTCCGTCGCGGCGCTGAGCCGGCTGACCTCTATCGGATCGTCATCGCGTCGACGTCTCGCCCAGCGCGTATTTCGGTGAGGAGCTCACGAATGTCGCCTGACTTCGAGACGTACGCGGAAACCCCGGCCGCAGTCATCGCCTTGCGAATCAACATCTTGTCGAAGGCCGAGAACGCAACCAGACGGGCGCCAGGAGCAGCAACAACCATCTCCCGCGCGGCTCGAAGGCCGCCGCCATCGGGCATGTTGACGTCGAGGACGACAACATCCGGCTGGTACTGGCGCACCAGCATGACGCCGTCGTCAACGCCCGATGCCACGCCGATCAACTCCATGTCGACCTGCTTGTCGATGATCCGACCGAGCGCGGAGAGAACCTCTCCGCTGTCGTCGACGATGATCACACGCAGTGGCGTCCCGTTCATCAGCCCTCACTGTGGACGCTTGCGCGGCGTTCCTTCATCCAGGGACGATTCGTCACGCGAACGTCATGCCGCTGGCACCTCGGCGATGGCTGCCGGTCTCTGGGGCAGCCAGACCTCAACGATCGTGCCCGTTCCAACGGCGCTGTCTATGCGAACCCATCCACCGAGCGCCTCGGCACGTTCATGCATGGAACTCAGACCCAGATGGCCCTGGGGCGATCTGCCGTCGCCTCGGGGAGCGAATCCAGGCCCGTTGTCGCTCACGCGGGCGCCGAAGCCGCTGTCCTGGTTGCCGCTCAGGAGCACCGCGACCGCGGCTCCACGCGCGTGCTTGTTCGCATTGTTAAGGCTCTCGCGGACGATGCGATACAGAGTTGTGGCGACGATCGGCGACGGCTCGCCGAAGAGTTCGTTCTCCATGACGACGACGAGAGTGCCTTCGTCATTGAACTCCGAGATCGACTGCTGCACCGCGGCGATCAGGCCGAGTTCGAGGATGTGCGGATGCAGGTCGCTCAGCATTGTCCGCATGCGCACGATGGCCCCCTCTATCGATGATTCGATCGAGGCCGCGGTCGCATCATTGGTTTCGTCGTCCCCTTGCAGCAGGAACATGCGCATCTTCGCCGCGATCATGGATTGCAGCATGTCGTCGTGGATGATGCCGGCGATGTTCTGACGCTCCTGCTCCTGCACGGTGACGAGCCGCAGCAGCAGCCTCGTCCGTTCGTCGTTGGACCGATAGAGATCCTCGAGGCTCTCCACGAGTGCCTGGGTGCGCTCGCGCACCTTCACATCAAGGTCGTCGTTCTCGCGCGCAACCTGCTCATTCAACGAGCGTGTCTCGCGGACGAACAGGAACTGTCTGACCAGCACCACCGAAGTGGTGACGATGAGGTCCCACTCCAGCACGCGACTGAGCGACCCGGCAACGAATTCGGTCACCACTGCCGCAACGCCTGCCGCGGCAACCGTGAAATAGGGCAGCAGCGACGTCCACCTAGGCTGGCGCACCTCGCCGCCCTCGCGGTGCGCCGCCGACCCCAGGGTGCGCACCGCGGCGAGGCCGATCAACGCGTAGCCCATGGTCCAGCCGAGGTCGGGAAAGTTCACCGATGTGTAGCTCTGCAAGGTGGTCAGGAACGCGAATGAACTGTCGGCCACCGCGTTGAGGAGAACGCCACCCGCGAGCAGCATCAGGGGCAGTCGTTGACCGACCCGTAGTCGGGAGAGCGTCAGCACCAGGATGGTGACCATCGCGATGTCACTGACCGGATAGGCAAGGCCGACGATCTGCGCAAAGGCGTCGGTCGAGGACGCTGCGTAGACCGGACCCAGGACGACATCCCAGCTGATGAACAGCAGCGACCCGGCGATCAGCAGGCCGTCGAGCACCGATCGAATGCGCGCTTCGTTGTTTGTCGACGCTCCAGGGAGCCGCAACAGCCCGGCGATCGCGAACGGGACTGACAGGAGATAGCCGAGGTCCGGATATGACGGAAAGAGGCTGGCCGGTGAGAGGCCGAGGAATACCTCCTGAACGGTCCACGCGGCCTGGCCGAGCCCCCACAGAGCCGCGCCGATCCCGATGAGCCCCCACGCCTGCCGGGTCCGGCCCGAGCCTCGGGCAGCGGTGAAGAGGCAGGCCGCGGCTGCCAGCAAAGCCGACATGGTCTCGGAGATGTCATCGATGACGATCGTTTGCTGACGCACCGGTGTCTGGACGAGCAGGACTGCGTTGACCACGCCCACCACAGCCACCGCCAAGACGAGCAGAAGAAAGGATCGCCGGCCCATGGATACACTGAGTGTTCGCGCTGGAGACGACCCTGGCGTGCTGGTGCTGAGTCGTTGAGGTGACGATCGGGCGCCAGTCGCCCTTCGGTCAGGTGGCCGGCTGGTGGGTCGCCGCTGCCACCGCGGCGTCCCAGTCGATGATCACCCGGCCCTGCTCCGCGATTCGCCCGGCAAAATTGTAGGTTCGTCGAGGAGGGCGTTGCCCGGCCGGTCAGTGCTGATCGCTGATGCGACGCGCCGGTTGCAACTGTGCCGATCCTCCGTCAGCAGCTGCCTTGAGTGAACACTGCCGACAGCTTACCGACGCCCCTAAGCTCAGCGAATGCCCGAGCAGGAACCCGAGAGCATGCGTGCCGATCTCGCCGAAACCCTTCGGCGCAGAAAGCTGATCCAGGACGAGAGCCGTGGCGAAGTGGTTGCGGCTCGCCATTCGGGCGCCCGCCGAACTGCGCGAGAGAATCTCGCCGCGCTGTGCGACGACGGCAGCTTCGTCGAGTACGGTGGTCTCGCCATCGCGGCACAGCGCGGACGTCGCACCGTCGACGATCTCGTCCAGCGCACCCCCGCTGACGGCCTGATCGCCGGTACCGCCACGGTCAACAGCGCCCTGGTCGGTGAGGAGCATGCCCACTGCGCTGTCCTCTCGTATGACTACACGGTGCTGGCGGGGACCCAGGGCGTCATGGGGCACCGAAAGAAGGACCGGCTCTTCGACGTCATCGAGCGCCGCCGCTTGCCGGTCGTGCTCTTCGCGGAGGGCGGCGGTGGGAGGCCGGGTGACACCGACCATGCGATGGTGGCCGGTCTCGACGTCATGGCGTTCGCACTCTGGGCGCGCCTCTCGGGCGTGGTGCCGCGCATCGGGATCGCATCGGGTCGCTGTTTCGCCGGCAACGCGGCGCTGCTCGGGTGCTCCGACCTGATCATCGCCACGCCAGAGGCGAGCATCGGCATGGGCGGCCCGGCGATGATCGAAGGCGGCGGGCTGGGCATCGTGGACGCCGACCAGGTCGGCCCGTTTGACGTGCAGGTGCAGAACGGCGTCATCGATATCGCCGCCACCGACGAGGCCGATGCGGTGCGCCTCGCACGCCACGCACTGTCGTTCTTCCAGGGTCCCATCGCCGAATGGGAGTCTCCGGATCAGGACGCGCTCCGCGACGTGGTCCCGGAGAATCGCCGGCGTGCGTATGACGTGCATCGCGCCATCGGAATCCTCGTCGATTCCGGGTCGTCGCTCGAGTTGCGCCCCAGGTTCGGGCGCGGCATGGTCACCACCCTGGCGCGTATCGAAGGCCGTCCAGTCGGGATTGTCGCCAACAATCCCATGCATCTCGCCGGCGCGATCACGAGCGACGGCGCCGACAAGGCGGCCCGCTTCCTGCAGCTGTGCGAGGCCTTCCGGCTGCCCGTGCTCTTCCTCTGCGACACCCCAGGGATCATGGTCGGACCCGACGCCGAGAAGACCGCGCTGGTACGCCACGCAAGCCGTCTGTTTCTCGCCGGCGCTGCGCTCACGGTGCCGTTCATGACCGTGGTCCTGCGCAAGGGATACGGGCTCGGAGCGCAGGCGATGGCGGGTGGCAGCTTCCGCGCCACACTGATGACCGTCGCATGGCCGACCGGCGAATTCGGCGGCATGGGCCTCGAGGGTGCGGTGAAACTCGCCTATCGCAAGGAACTGGAGGCGATCGGGGACGCCGAGGCGCGCAAGGCGCGGTTCGACGAGATGGTGGCGCACGCGTACGAACGAGGCACGGCCCTCAACACCGCAACGTATTTCGAGGTCGACGACGTCGTCGACCCCGCTGCAACACGAGCGCTCGTCGCCGCTGTCCTGTTGGGTCCGCCGGAGCTACCGGCGGCACCGCGGACGCGTCGCTATGTCGACTCCTGGTGAGCCTCAGATATGTGAGAGCTCGCGAAAGAGCCGCCGGAAGAAGGGACCACCCCAGAGTCCGATCGAGAGGACTCCGCCGAACAGCACCACCGCATCGACGCTCGCGCGCCCCTGTTTGGTCCAGTACACGTCCTCGAGGTCGAGCCAGAGCGCGAACTCATCGAGCGTGAGCGCCGACGCCCCGCCATAGAGCACCGACGTGAACTTCGCGAGCATGTCGTCGGTGCCTTTGGTCGTGATCGCGGTGTCGACCTCGATCAACCAGAGATAGCCGGTGCCCAGCAGACCGGCGATGCCGAGGACCAGATGATGGAAGTGGCGGCCGCCCACGGTGAGGTTGTGGAACGGCCCCACGTTGGCGCGGATCGCATGCGTGATCGCACGGGTTGCCGCGAACGTCGTGAAAAATGACACTGACGACAGAAACAACCGCTCCCGGCGTGTATCGCTGAATTCCTGGCGATAGATCTCCGCAGCGCGGTCGGGGGTCAACGGCGGCCCGGACTCAGGCCTTGATCGACTTCGGGCGCGCGAAGTTTGCCGCGATGACGGCGAGTAGCGTGAGCACGGTGAAGACGATCGCGTGCTTCCAGTGCAGCGCCGGCCGTCCGGACGCCAGGAAGCTGGTCTTCTGCGTGAAATAGAAGATCGCCGCGAGGGCGAACACTACGGCCAGAACGAGCAGCACAAGCGCTAGTGGGCGGCTACCCCGCATGAGAGATCCCCCGGTGAGTCCGGCCGTTCGCCCGCTGCGAACACGTTCCTGAGTTCAACAATCGGTCGACGACCTTCAGTGGATGAAGACGAGGCCTGCAGCCCCGAGAGCGGCACAGTAATACGCGAAGGGGTCCAGGCGTCCGAGTCGAAGATACCTGAGTAGGAAGCGGGCGCTGGCGTACGCCACCACCCCGGCGAGGACCGCAGCGCCAATTGCCACTCCGAGCGTCGGCGCATCGGACCCGAGCGAGGGCAGCTCGAGCAGCCCGGCGGCGGCGATGATCGGCGTGGCGAGCAGGAACGAGAATCGCGCTGCCTCCTCGTGACGCAGGCCGGCCACCAAGCCTGCCGCCATGGTGATGCCGGAGCGAGAGATCCCGGGCAGGAGCGCCCCGGCCTGAAAGATGCCGACGATCACCGTGGTGCGAAGGCTGAGCCCCTCGATGCGCGCGTACGCGGGGTCGTCCTCCTCGTGCGCGAGCACCGGTGCGCTCCCAACGGCGCGGCGACGTTCGTCGCGACGCCGGAACATCTCAGCGGCGAAGAGGATCGCCCCGTTGACGATGAGGAACGCCGACGCGGCGCGGGGATCGCCGAAGAGTGACTTGAGCGGATCCTGGAGGAGAAAGCCGATGATCCCGGCGGGGATCGTTCCAACGATCAACATGACCGCGAGGCGCTCGTCCGGGTCGCTGATGCGACCCTTCGCGGCGGCGCGGAAGAACCCGAGGATGATTCGTGCCCAATCGCGACGGTAGAGGAAGAGCAGTGCCGAGGCGGTGCCGAGGTGCAGCACGGCGAGCACCGGGACGAAGGCCGGGCTGGTCTCGCGAAAGTTGAGCCCGATGAGCGGCGGGACGACCACCGCATGGCCGAGCGACGACACGGGAAAGAGTTCGGTGACTCCCTGGAGCGCTGCCAGGAAGAGGATCAATCCGGCGCTCAACATTGGCCAGAGCCTACCAGCCCCCTGCGCGTAGTCTGATGCGATGAGTTCCGCAGCCCTCTCCGCCGGCCCCTCTGCCAACCGCCAATGGCGCCTTGCGGCGCGCCCGAAGGGGCTCCCGGTGGCGACCGACTGGGCGTTCCGCACCGAGCCGGTGCCCGAGCCGGGCGAGGGACAGTTCCTCGTCCGAGTCATGTACATCTCGCTCGATCCCGCAATGCGCGGCTGGATGAACGATGCTCGCTCGTACGTACCACCAGTCGGCATCGGCGAGGTCATGCGGGCGGGCGGTGTGGGACGCGTGGTCGCGTCGCGGCATCCCGACTTCGCCGTCGGCAACCACGTCAGCGGCGTCTTCGGCGTGCAGGACTACGCGCTCAGCGACGGCCGGGGGGTCGTCCGCGTGTCAGCCGAGACGGCGCCCCTCCCGAAGTACCTGAGCATGCTGGGCATGCCCGGAATGACAGCGTATTTTGGCCTGCTCGACATCGGCCGCCCAGTCGAGGGCGAGACCGTCGTCGTCTCAGCCGCCGCCGGCGCGGTGGGCCAGGTCGTCGGTCAGATCGCCAAGATCAGGGGCTGCCGGGTGGTGGGGATCGCCGGTGGCGAGGAGAAATGCCGCTTCATCGTCGACGATCTGGGCTTCGACGCAGCGGTCGACTACAAGAACGAGGACGTTCGCGCGGCGCTCCGAGAGCGCTGTCCGGACCGGGTGAATGTCTACTTCGACAATGTGGGCGGCGAGATCCTCGACACCGTGCTCACCAGGCTGGCTCGCCACGCGCGGATCGTCATCTGTGGCTCGATCTCGCAGTACAACAACGAGGGCCCCGCCCGTGGTCCGGCCAATTACATGGCGCTGCTCGTCGACCGCGCGCGCATGGAGGGCTTCCTGGTCTTCGATTACGCGAAGCGCTATCCCGAAGCCGCCAAGGAGATGGCCGGCTGGATGGCCGAGGGACGGCTCAAATCGGTGGAGGACATGGTCACTGGGATGGAGCAATTCCCCGCGACGTTGCTCCGGCTCTACAGCGGCGCGAACTTCGGAAAGCTGATCCTGAGCGTGGCCGGGGACGCCGGCTAGGCCGCCACGGTCGCGGACCGCCTGCCTGGGCCGCCCTGGAAGAGGCGCGCGATGTCGCTCGGGGAGACGATCCCGACCAGCGTCCCGCCGTCGTAGACCATCGCCCGGCCGTCGGACGCCGTGCCGATGCGCTTGAGCAGGTCGGTGACGGGTTCGTCCTGGCGGGCGATGGGCACCCGCTCAACTGGGATCGCGATGTCGATGGCGCGGCGGTTGCCCCGCTGCTGCGGGGGCACCTGCTTGATGCCGCGCATGGTCACCAGGCCGTCGATGCGCCCGTCGATGCTGTGGGTGGGGAACGACGTGAACTCGTGGCCCATGACGTATTGGTCGACGAGCAATTCGACGGTGATCCAAGAGGGGACGATCACCGGGTTCTTCGACATGACCTCACCAACCAGGACGCCTTCGAGTGCGTGGCGAGCCTGCTCGCCGGTGGCCTCGCCTCGCGCGGCGGTGTCGAGGAACCAGCCGGTGAGCATCAGCCACAGGCCGGCGACAGGATCGAAGAAGAACAGATCGAGCACGCCGGCTCCGATCAGGAGGACCGCGAAGAAGCGTCCGGCCCGGGCCGCCGCGACAGTCGCGGTCATCCGGTTCTTGGTCCGGGTCCAGAGGAAGCCGCGCAGGATCCGCCCGCCATCGAGCGGGAACGCGGGCACCAGGTTGAAGACGAGCAGTGCAAGGTTCACGGCGGCGAGCCACTCGGTGACGACGATCACGAGCGGCGGCGCGCCGGCCTGCACGAGGAGCCATGAGAACCCGATGAATGCACCGGCAAGCAGCAGGGTGACGGCCGGTCCGACGGCGGCGACAAGCATCTCGGTTCTGCCGGTCATCTGGTCACCGTTCATCTGTGCGATGCCACCGAACAGCCAGAGCCTGATGCCGTCGACGGGGACGCCGCGACGGCGGGCGAGCAGCGCGTGCCCCAGCTCGTGGGCGACCAGGGAGGCGATCAGGAGGGCCGCGGCGATGACCCCGACGATCCAGGCGAGCCAGACCGGTGTCCCGGGAACCTGACCTGGCACCGCGCCGCCGGCCACGCCCCATGCGAGGAGCGCGCCGATCAGCAGCACGCTCCAGTCCGCCGAGATCCTGATCCCGGCGATACGAGCGATCGGGACGCCGCCTCTGTTCATGGTGTCGTCCCTATGGTGCTCTGGACGCCTTTCATGTGCATGACCGTACCCATGAGGCCGTCGATTCAACGCCGCGCGCTACGCGACGGCCGAGCGCGACGCTCGCCGGCGGCCGGCGTATTCGGGCCGGGACGCTCGCGCCACGACGGCGCACCAACCGCCTGCGGTGAGCAGGAGCACCCACGGAGTCGCTCGCCCCGGGAAGCCGACAGTGTTCTTGGAGAGGTCGCCCAGACTGGCGAGCGAGAGCAGCACCCACAACCCGAGCACGCTGAGGGTTGCCGGGCCCGGCCAGTGGAATTTGCTTGGTCGGCCGGCCAGCCAGGCTGCTCCGGCGACCACCATGGGGGCCATGAGCGTCAGATCATGTCCGAGCAGGTGCGGCGAGGCGAAGAGGGAGAGCGCCACTGCCCCGCAGAGCGACGGCTCGAAGAGATCAGGGCGGCGGTGGGCGACGGTTCCGAGCCATCCGGCGACAGCCGCTGCGGCAACCCCGGCGCCCACGGCGAAGAGGAACACGCCCGGGGCATGGCCGAGCAGGGAGCCGAACAGCCCGCTGGTCCCCTGCATCTGAGCCGTCGGTGAGTTGCTCGGCGTCGCGATTGCCGCGATAAAGGACGCCAGCGCCCGGGGTCCGGCCCCGATCAATCCGATCACGATCGTGACCCCCGCGCCGGCCAGCGCGCCCCCGACCGCACGCCAGTCGTGACGCCCGATCATGTAGGCGGCGACACCGATGACCAGCTGTGGTTTGGCGATCGCAGCCGTGAACCCCAGCGCGAAGCCGGCGAGCGCCGGCCGATCCCGCCGCCACAGGGCGTACGCCACCGCGATCCCGAGCGCGGGGACACCATCCCACTGGCCTTCGACGAAGAGCAGGCCCGTGCCGAAACCGGCGAGTGCCACCAGCAGGACCGCCGCACGAGGCAGCCTTGGGAACGCGGTCGGCCATGGAGCCGTTCCTGTGACCAGGAGGAGCGCCAGCGCCATGAGCGCAAGCTGCAGCAGCGACCATGCCCGCCAGGCCGCACCCGCGCCGAGCAGCGAGAAGGGAACGGCGACCACCGCCGCGGCCGGGGGGTTTTCGAACGGGATGTTGTCGTGGCCGATCGGAGCGCCGCTCGCGACGAGCGTCCGGCGCTCGGTTGCGGGGTCGTAGATCTGCGCGGCCTGACCGGCGCGGATCAGCGTCGACGCGACATACGTTCCCGCGAAGTCGCTGGTGGGCGCAAGCGACGCGGGCACCACCGTCCACACCTGCACGTAGTGGGCGAGGACGATCGCGGCGATGGCGATGAGGGCGGCGGCGAACCAGCGGGAGCGATCGATCACGGCGCTGCCCACTGTATGGCCACGCCGCCCACGCCACCGTCAAGCCGCCGTCACAGGGCCCTCGCGAACACCTCCAGATCGGGATCGGAGAACAGCGCGAACGTGATCTCGCGAAGGGAGGTCCCTGTGGTCTCGAGCGCCCGCTTCGCCTCACCGACGGCGATCGGCGCCGCGAGCTCGATGGGGAATCCATAGATCCCGGTGCTGATGGCCGGCGCTGCGACCGTCGCGCAGCCGTGGTCCGCCGCCAGCGCGAATGCGCTCCTGTACGCGGACGCCAGCAGCTCTGGCTCACCGTGATGCCCATCGCGCCACCGCGGCCCGACCGCGTGGATGACGTGGCGCGCTGCCAGGCGACCGCCGCCGGTGATCACAGCAGACCCAGTCGGACAGCCGCGGTGGCGTTCCGACAGCTCGCGCATCAGATCGGGGCCCGCCGCGCGGTGCATCGCCCCGTCGACCCCGCCGCCGCCGGCGAGCGAAGCGTTCGCCGCGTTGATCAGCGCATCCACGTTCAGGGTCGTGATGTCGGCGCGGCGGAGCACGATGCTGCCGCCGGCGACCGCCCGGGTGAGGGGCTCAGGCTCCATCCGAACGGGCGAGGGCGAGGCACACGTTGTGTCCGCCAAACCCGTACGACGTGCTGAGCGCGAAGTCAATCCGGGCGGCGCGGCCGTGGTTGGGCACGTAATCCAAATCGCACTCGGGATCGGGCTCATCGAGGTTGATCGTCGGCGGCACGAACTGGTCGCGAATGGCCAAGATCGTGATGACCGCCTCGACGGCGCCGGCCGCGCCGAGCAGGTGTCCATGCATCGACTTTGTCGACGACATCGGGATCGTGCTCGCCTGCGGGCCGAAGGCCGCCTTCACGGCACGGGTCTCGGCAGCGTCGTTCATCTGCGTGGACGTCCCGTGAGCGTTGATGTAGTCCACCTCGTCGGGCTCGCGGCCCGCCCGTTTGAGTGACCGCAGGATGCAACGGCGTGCGCCGTCACCTTGCGCGTCGGGCTGAGTGATGTGAAAGGCGTCGGCGGTCGCGCCGTACCCGGCGACCTCGCCGTAGATGTGCGCACCGCGAGCCACCGCGTGGCCCCAGTCCTCGACCACGAACATGCCGGCGCCTTCGCCCATCACGAAACCGTCCCGATCCTTGTCGAACGGGCGCGACGCGCGTTCGGGCTCGTCATTTCGGGTCGACAGCGCCTGCATGGCGTCGAAGGCAGCGACGCTGATGTTGGTGATCGATGCCTCGGTGCCGCCGGTGATGATCGCCGTCGCCTCCCCGCGTCGGATCCATTCCGCGGCCTCGCCGATCGCGTGGCCGGACGACGAGCACGCGCTGACGATCGCGTAGTTCACCCCTTTGGCGCCGCAGTCGATGGCGATTGCGCCTGCCGGCATGTCGATGATCATCGAGGGCACGGTGAACGGCGAGACGCGCCGCGGGCCCTGGTTGTACAGCGCGAGGACGTTGCGCTCGATAACCTCGATACCACCGACCCCGGACGCCACGAGCACCCCCACGTCCTCGGCGATCGGCCGGATGTCCAGGCCGGAGTCGTCGATCGCCTGGCGTGCCGCGAAGAGCGCGAGCTGCGTGCATCGACTGGTGCGACGCGCTTCCTTCTTGCCCAGCACCGCGTCGGGGTCGAAACCCTTGACCTGGCCGGCGATCTGCGTCGTCAGGTGGGACGCATCAAAGGCAGTGATCGGCCCGATGCCACCCTGGCCACGCCGGCACGACTGCCACGTCGTCTCGGCGTCCAGTCCCAGAGGGGTCACGGCGCCGATGCCAGTGATCGCCACACGCGGGCTGCCGTTGCTGCCGCTCATGTTGTCGCCTCCGCGGTCTCGATTGTCGGTGCTCCCTGTGAGTGGTAGCCACCGTCGACGTGAATCATCTCGCCCGTGATCGCTCGGGAGAGGTCGCTGAGCAGAAATGCGGTCGTGTCGGCGACCGGTCCGCTGTCCGAGCTGTCCCACCCGAGCGGCGAGTGCAGCCCCCACGATGCCTTGAGGGTTTCGAACCCCGGGATCGAGCGCGCCGCGATGGTCTCGAGCGGGCCGGCGGAGATGGTGTTCACGCGGATGCCGCGCGGGCCCAGGTCGCGGGCGAGATACCGCGCGATCGCCTCGAGCGCCGCCTTCGCGGGGCCCATCCAGTCGTAGACCGGCCACGCGACCCGTGCGTCGAATGTGAGGGTGACGATCGAGCCGCCCTCTGGCATGAGTGGCGCGAATGCCGCGGCGAGCGTCTGCAGCGAGTAGCTGCTCACCTGGAACGCGGTGCTCACCGAGCTCCAGGGAGCGTCGAGGAAGCCCCCGCCCAGGCAGTCCGCGGGGGCGAAGCCGACGGCATGCACGACCCCGTCGACGCCGCCCCAGGTGGCCCGCGCGTGCTCTGCGACCGCACGCACCTGAGCCACGTCGGTGACATCCATCTCGAGGACTTCGGGTTCCGGGCTGAGGCGCTGGGCGCTCTTGCGAGTCAGGCTCATCGCCCGTCCGAATGACGTGAGCATGACCTCAGCGCCCGCGCCCTGCGCGGCGGCAGCGATGGCATACGCGATGCTCTTCGGGGTCAGGACACCGGTGACCACGACGCGCTTGCCAGCGAGCAGGCCTCGTGCCGGGTTCGACGGATTCTGGGTACTCACAGGCGACGTACCTTATAAGGCTCGAGCGGGGCTGCGCAGTTACGCAGCAACGATCTCCAGCATGGCCTCGTGCCATGCCGGCGTGCCCGCCAGGATGTCGCCGCTGACGAACACGGCATCGGGATCGCCGGCCCAGTCGGTCACCACCCCGCCCGCCTCGCGAACCAGCAGAGCGCCGGCCGCGATGTCCCAGATGCCGAGGCCGAGCTCGAAGAACCCGTCGAACGAACCGGCGCCCACGTAGGCGAGGTCGAGACTTGCGGCGCCGGCGCGTCGAAGGTCCTCGAAGCGCTGCAGCGCCGCGCTCATCACCGCCAGGTAGCGCGGCAATCGCTCCTTGCGTCGAAACGGGAACCCGGTGGCCACGACTCCCGAACCCGGGTGCGTGGAGACGGACAGGCGCCGTCCCTCGCGGTCCATCGCCCCCTCGCCCTCGGCCGCGCTCCACGCCCTGCCGAGAAGTGGCGCGATCACGGCACCGACGACCGGCCGCCCCTCCTCCACGAGGGCGACGCTGACGCCGACGACCGGAAACCCGCGGACGAAGTTGGTGGTCCCATCCACCGGATCGATCACCCACATGCGCTCGTGGCGAGTGCCGCCCGATTCCTCAGCGAGGATCGCGATGTCGGGCGCCCCTTCCCGGAGCACCCGGATCGCCGCCTGCTCGGCGGCCCGATCGACCTCGGTGACGTAATCGCCGGGGCTTTTGACCTCGGCGGTCAGCGTCCCCGGACGGGCGTGCGCCCTGGCGACCAGCTCTCCCGCCGCCGAGGCGGCCGCGACGGCGAGCTCACGCAGAGTTTCGCGCTGGGGCACCCGACGAGGGTACGCGCCGAGGCCGCGGCGGCTTGCGCTTTGCCGCCGGACGAGGTGCGGCAGCCGGGCGGGCGAAGAGACGCGGGTCGAGCCCGCCCTTGCCGAGCAGTCCCTCCATCACCTCGGCCTCGCAGGGGCGCGCGAGCAGGAAACCCTGCGCCATGCCGCAGCCGAGCTCGTTGAGACGCTTGACCTGCAGCGGCAGCTCGACGCCTTCCGCAACCAGCGCGAGGCGCAGTGCCTCGCCGTGGCGAACGACCGTCCGTGCCAGCTCCCCGCTCGAGTTCGGATCGCCGAGCTCCGCGACCAGGGGACGCGCGATCTTGAGGATGTCGATGGGCAGACGCCGGAGGTAGGCGAGCGATGTGTACCCGGTGCCGACGTCGTCGACCGCCACATGGACGCCGGCTCGTTGCAGGGCGTCGAACGTGGCGATGGCACCGTGGAGATTCTCGAGCACGGCGTTCTCGGTGACCTCGAGAATGAGGCACCCCGGGTCGACGTCGACCCGGGCGAGGCACCGGGTCACGCGGTCGACAAGCGTGCCGCCGCGGAGCTCGCCCGCGGCGACGTTGACGGACATGGCCAGCTCCGGTGTGGCGGGATATGCGTGCTGCCAGCGCCGGAGTTGCTCGCAGGCGGTGCGCATCACGTATTCCTGGATGCGATCAATGAGCCCGCACTCCACTGCCACGGGCAGGAAGTGCAGCGGCGCGATCAGGCCACGCTCAGGGTGCTGCCAGCGCACCAATGCCTCAGCGCCGAGGATCTTGCCGGTGCGCAACTCCACGATCGGCTGGTAATGGAGGACCAGCTCGCCCTTGTTCAGCGCCGACTCGAGCTCCTTCGCCAGGTCAGGGTCTGCAGAGCCCGCCCCCGTACCGCCGTGGATGCGATACGTGCCGGACCCGGCCTCGCGCGCCTCTTGAGCAGCCGCCGTTGCGTGGCGGAGCAGCACCGCGGCCGAGACGTCCGAGGCGCTCGCGCAGACGAGACCCACCGATGCCCGGACCGACACGGTGGCACCCTCGGTCGCAATCGGCGTGGCGAGTGCCTCGACCACACGCTGGGCGATGAGCTCCGCCTCACGAGGATGCGACACCTCGGGAAGCAGGAGCGCGAATTCGTCTCCACCGAGTCGAGCGGCGGTGTCGGTGCGGCGAAGGCACTCGTGGAGGCGCCGGGCAACCTCGACGAGCACCGAGTCGCCGGTCGCGTGTCCGTGCTCTGCATTGATCCGTCGGAAGTCCTCGAGATCGACCGAGATGACGCTGACCACGTGCCGCTCCGGGTCGCGCTCGAGGAGCGCCCGCTCGATGCGATCGATGAAGAGCACGCGGTTCGCAAGCTGGGTCAGCGGGTCGTGAAACGCGCGGTCGGCGAGCTCGCTCTGGAGGGCGGCAAGCCTGAGCAGCCCTTCCTGAAGGCGGCTCCGCTCGATGGTCAGGGCCACCAGATCCGCGAACTCCTGGAGCCGCTGGTCGTCGGCGCGAGGCTCGCGCGCTTCAGACGCCCGCATGCCGAGCCCCAGGTAGCCGACGGTGCGGGTCCGGTAGCGCAGGGTGACCGCGAGCCCGCGGGAAACTCCGAGCCGCGAACAGAGGCGCGCGACCCACGGGTCGGCGGCCGCCTCGGCGATGTGGACGACGCCGTAGATCGGCGGCGTGAGCGCGCCGTCCTCGTCGTCCTCCAGGTCGGTCGAGCGCATGACGTCGACGGGCTCACCCCCACGAACCGTGGTGCGGAAGGCCGCAGCCGTGCCGGTCTCGGGGATCAGGGTCAATTCGGCGCACTCCGCCGTAAAGCGCATGCTCGCGCGCCGGAGCACGTCGACAGATGCGGCCTCGAGGTCGCGGGATTCGAGAAGCCCCAGCGACGTCGAGTGGAGGAACCCGAGCCGGGCCTTCTCGCGGCGAACCGCGGCCCACGAGATGCCGGCGATGGCGACGGCGACCACCGAGAGCACCAGGGCGGCGAGCCACGAGGACATCTGCCCGCTACCCCAGCAAGCGCAGCGGCACGAGCTGCTCCGACGGGTCGGGCAAGGATTCGAGCCTGGCCCGGTCGATCCCGCCATGGCGCAACAGCTGCTCGATCCCCACCGGGGGCAACGGGTGGCAGAGGTGGTATCCCTGCCCGGCCAGGCAGCCGAGGCTGAGCAGCCTGCCCACCTGCGACGCCGCCTCGATGCCTTCGGCGATGACGTGCAGCTGGAGCGCATCCGCGATGGTGACGATGGCGCGGGTGAAGTCCTCCTCCGCGCCGTCGGCGAGATCGTCCACGAACGGCTTGGCGATCTTCAGGATGTCGACGGGGAGCCGGCGCAAATAGCTCAGCGACGAGTAGCCGGTGCCGAAATCGTCGATGGCGACGCGGATCCCGGCCTTGCGGAGCGCCTCGAGCTTCGCGGTCACGATCGCGGTGTCCTCGACGAACATCGACTCGGTGAGCTCGAGGATCAGGGTATCGGGGGCGAGCCCGGTCTCCTGGACGATGGCGAGCACGTCCTCGACGAATGTCGGCGTGTTGAGCTGTACCACCGAGACGTTGACGCACACGGCGAGCGGCGTCGACTGCAGGCGCTGGAACTGGAGCGTCGTCGCGCAGGCGGTGCGCAGCACGAATTCTCCGAGCTGCATGATCAGGCCGCTCTCCTCGGCGACGCCGATGAACTCTCCCGGAGCGACGATCCCGCGGAGCGGATGATGCCAGCGCACCAGGGCCTCGACCGCGGTGATCTCACCGGTGATCAGGTTGACGACCGGCTGGTAGTGCAGGATGAACTGGTTCAGCTCCATCGCGCGCTCGAGCTCGCCACGAAGCTTGCGCCGCTGCACGACGTCGCTTTCCATCCCCGGCGCGAAGAGGACGTAACGGTTCCTGCCGGCGCCCTTGGCGACGTACATGGCGACGTCGGCCTGGCGCATCAGGATCGTCGCGTTAGCGTCATTCTTGTCTGCAACAGCGATGCCGAGTGACGCGCGCACGATCACCGAGGTCCCCGAAACCGTGAACGGCTCCCGGAGCACGTCGAGCACGCGCCGCGCGACGTGCTCGGCCTCGATCGCGCTGTCGACTCCCTCGATCAGCAGCGCGAACTCGTCCCCGCCGAGGCGGGCGGCGGTGTCCGGACGGCGCAGGCACCCGCGAATCCGCGACGCCACCTCGACGAGGAGCGCATCGCCGGCGGCGTGGCCGAGCGTGTCGTTGACTCCCTTGAAATCGTCGATGTCGAGGAAGATCACCGCCACACTCGCGGTGCCTTCCGCGCTGCGCCGCAGCGCATGGTCGATCTGCTGACCGAACAGCGAGCGGTTGGCGAGATCGGTGAGCGAGTCGTGATACGCCTGATGCGTCAGCTGCTCCTGCAGCTCGGTGAGCCGGGCGATCGACCGTTCCATGCGGCTGTTCTCGAGGATGGCCGTCGTCCGGGTGGCAAGTGTGCGGAACAGACGCAGGTCGCGCAGGTCGAAGGAGCGCGCGTCGAGATGGCCCCCCACCATCAGGCTGCCGATCATCCGCGCTTCACCGCGCAGCAGTGCGACCATCGCTTCACCCACGCCGCGATGCGCCAGCATCTGCGAGCTCGGGTCGTCCGCGTTGCCCGCGCGCACGATGACCCCGGCGGTTTCCGCTTCGAGCACGTCGTCGAGCTCGCCGAGGCCGAGCGCCACCATCACCTCGTTGGGCTGGCCGTGACGGACGGTGGTGCGAAACGCCTTCTCGGCCGGCTGCGACGGGAACACGGTGAGCTGCGCCATATCCGCGTGGAAGATGGCGCGGGCGCGGTTGAGGAGCAGAACGATCGACGGCTCGAGCTCGCGTCCGGCCAGGGCATCGACCGCGCCGATCAGGAATTCCGCTGCCTCGTGGTCGTATCGCTCGCGCACCCACGCCCGATGGGTCAGGAGGACGGCGAAGGTGACGATCGTGAGCGGCACCAACGCGAGACGATCGACGGGAATCAGCCGGACGGCGATCAGCCCGATGCATGTCGACGCGGCAGCTGCCACATACGCGGCCCGGAGGTGGTTGGCGACGTTGATCCACGAGTCTCGGTCGCGCGGCCGGAGCACGATGCTCTCGGAGACTCCGCGTCTGAGCACGGTGATTGCAGTGGCGATGATGGCCGCGATCGCGCTGTGCCAGACGGGAAGGTTCGGGCTTCCCGCGATCGTTCGAAAGGCCCAGATCCCGATCGCGCCGACGACCGCGAACCGGAGGATGTCGAAACCGGTCTGGAGCACGGCCAGCGGCCGTCGGGTCGCGGCGGCCGCCGCGGTGCCGGCCGCATAGCCGGCGAGCAGCTCGAGTGGCGTCGCGTGGAAGAGCCCGATCACGAAAGGAGCAGCCGCGAGCGTGATCGCCTGGGTGCCGCGGCGCGGACTGTCGATCGACGCGAGGCGGGAGGCAGCAAAGAATCCGATGGCGTAGACCCACCAGGGCAGGTTGGGCGGCGCGAACGCCGGCAGCGACGCTGCATACCCCACCCAGAGCGCCACGGCCGCGGCGAGCATGACGGCGCCCAGAACCCAGAGTCGCGTGTCGATGCGCGACCGCCGGGTCCAACCGGCCCTGAGACGACGCACGACAGGCGTCATCGTGGCTCGGAAAACTCCGCCGTACTCTCCACCGCCGGGATCGTATGGCGAGTTGCGCCGTGCGTCTCGTCAGCTTCGGTGACAGCTTCGTTACTGTTTGCACATATGGGCGCGCCGATTGCTGTCGGGACCTGCAATTGGGCCGACCACACGGACTTCTATCCCCCCGAGCTGGAACGCGGCGGCCGGCAGAAGGAGAAGCTGTCCTTCTACGCCGAGTACTTCCCGCTCGTCGAGATCGACACGACCTTTTACGGTATCCCGCGACCGCCCGTTGTCGAGGCTTGGGTCGAGCGCACACCGGAGCACTTTCGCTTCAACATCAAGGCCTATCGGAGCCTGACGGGACACGAGCGTGAGGACCGGATTCCGCGCAAACCCACCGCCGACGAGGAGCGCGATTTCATGGCCGCGCTGGTGCCGCTGCGTTCCAGCGGCAAGCTCGTCGCGGTGCACTACCAGTTCCCGCCATGGATGACCAATCGACCGGAGGCTCGCGAGTGGCTGCTCGCGGCGCGAGATCGCCATCCCGATGACCTGCTCGCCATCGAGTTCCGGCATCGATCGTGGTTCGACCACGATGCCTGGCCTGCCACCGAGGACCTGCTCCGGGAGCTCGAATGCGTCTACGTCGGCGTCGATGCGCCGCAGATCGGCAGCGGCACGGCCCCGCCACTGCTCGCAATCACCTCACCTCGCCTGTGCATTGCGAGGTTTCACGGTCGCAACCGGGACACGTGGTATTCGGGTGGACCGACGAGTGGGGATCGATTCAATTACCTGTACACACCGGCCGAGTTCGCTGAATGGGTCCCTGCGATGCGCGCCGCCAGTGAGAGCGGGGTGCCGCTCCATATCCTTCTGAACAACAACCGGAGCAACTACGCGGTGGTCAACGCCTTCGATTTCGGAGCGCTGCTCGGGTTGGGGCTGCCCCGCCCGCCGGAGCCGGTGATCGAGACCCTCCGGCAACGCGATGGTCGCCTCCCCGAATGGGTGGAGGCGTCGGCCCCGGTGGCCCACCCGGGGCAGGAGCCCGCTGACGAGCACGTCGAACGGGAAAGCGGGAGCCAGTTGACCCTCTCGCTCTGAGGCACCCATTTGGGGGACAATGGCTTGGGCGGCGAGGCGTATGCCTGCCGGGATTGTATTGGAGGTCTTTGCGATGGCTATGGCGTCCTCTCGACGCAACGACCGTGGCCGCCGTCCGGCGGCGAGCGGTGTTGTCATGCGCAACGAAGCCGCCACTCACGAGGTCGAGGTGTCCCGGGCGCTCAACCAGTGGGCCGTCACGGTGACCTCGCTCGCCGACAACCGGATGATCACCCAGGACTTCTTCTCGCGACGCTGGGAAGCGGTCGCGCGCGCCGAGGATTTCGTCCGGCTGCTCAACCGGTCCGAGCCACCCCCCGGCTGGTAGCGTTCAGCCGGCTTCCAGGGCGAGCAGCCACCGCTTACGGGGCAGGCCACCCCCGTACCCGCCGATCGCTCCGCCCGTGCGGACCACGCGATGGCAGGGGACCACGACCGGGATCGGATTGGAGCCGAGCGCGTTGCCGACCGCTCGGGCACCCCGTGGGGTGCCGACGCCGAAGGCGACTTCCCCATAGCTCGCCACCGAGCCGTACGGGATCCGCGCCGTGCGGTGGAGCACCTTGCGTGCGAATGCCCCGGTGAGCGACCAGTCGATGGGGACCTCGAAGTCGCGAAGCGTGCCCGCGAAGTACCTCTCGAGCTCGCGTCGGACGGCGTCGAGCCTGCGCGGTGAGTCGAGGATGCGCGGCGACACCCCCGCAGCGACCTCGCCGAGCACGTCGTCGCGGTTCTCGTCCTCGAAGGCGATGCGAACGAGGCCCTTCGTGGTCGCCATCAGCAGCAGCGTGCCGATCGGCGTGTCCATGGTCGTCACCGCCACGTCGACGAGCCGGCTGGCCTCTGCGCGCTCCAGGAATCGGTCGGTCAGCGCCGCGTCAATCGTCATCGGAGTTCCCTTCTGAGCTTTTTCAGACCCTCGTGCACGCTCTGGCGCGCCGAGTCCTGCGTGGTCGACATCGCCGCCGCGATCTCCGGATAGCTCCTGTCGCCGGCGTAGCGGAGGACCACAGCCTTGCGCTGCTTGCTCGGAAGGCTCCGAACCTGATCCCAGAGCCCGTCGTCGCTGTCGGGGTGCGTGTCGAGCGCGGATCCGGGGTCGGGATCGGCGACCGGTACCGGCCGGCGTACCCGAGCCCGATACGCGTCGATCGCCTTGCGCCGCGCGATCGTGAACAGCCAGCCGCGCAGGTTGGAGGAATCCCCGAGCCGCGGGTAGGCGCGCAGGGCGCTGAGCATCGTCTCCTGGAAACAGTCCTCGGCCTCCGACGCGCCAACGGCACCGGTGAGGAAGTTCAGCACTGCCTGCGCGTGGTCGTCGAACACCAATTGGAACGGAGGCAGCGCTGTCGGTCTCATCGTGCTCACTGCATACCAAACGCCGGTGCCGGTGCGGCTGTGAGCCGTCGCCCCAGCTCAGTCGGGCGGCGGTTCCGGGGCGGGCACGTCGGCGGGTGCTTCGGCCGGGAAGACCACGGCGAGCTCCGAGATATCGCCCTCGCGCCAGATCGTGAGCAGCATGGTGTCGCCGGGCTGGCGGAGCGACACGGCGCGCCGGAACTGGTCGGCACCGCCGTTCACCGTGTACGGACCGATGCCGGTGATCACGTCGCCGGGCAGGATCCCGGCCGCCTCCGCAGGGGACTCCGGCTTGACCTGGCCGACCTCGACGCCATAGGTCGCCGGGAGCTGCTTCGCAGTGGCGATCTCGCTGGTCACCGTCCGCACCGAGGCTCCGAATGAGACGTGCTGATCCTCAGTGTCCACCCGGGGCAGAAAGCGCGCCAGCTGCACCGGGTCATGGCCGACCAGCAGCCGCTCTCCCACCTGGACCACGGGAACGACCACTCTGCCGAGCCTGCCGAAGAGGATCGCGGTCGCCGAGGGATCGCTGAGGACGTCGCGCTTCGTATAGGTGATGCCGCGCTGGTCGAGGTAGCGAAGCGTTGCGTCGGAGGCGGGATCTCCGGCGCGGACAAAGACCGTGACGGCATCGCTCACGTCAATCAGACCTCGGGGGCGTCACCGATCGCGGCCGGAGCGACGGTCGGCTGTTCGGCGGGCGCCTGCTCGGCGGGGGGTGCGATAGCAGGCTGGCCTTCCGTGATCGTGTCGGGGGTATCTCCCGTCTCGGCGGCGGGCTGTGCGGCGCCGGCTCCGCGGCCACGTCCACGCCGGCGACGGCGACGGCGGCGCCGCTGAGCACCTTCCTGCGGCTGACCCTCGGCGGCCGGCGCGGCAGCCGCCGGCTCGGAACCAGCTTCCGTGGAGGCGGTCACGGGCGCAGGCGCACCCCGGCGACCGCGGCGGCGGCGGCGGCGGCGCTTCGCCGCCCGCTCGGGATCGGTCTCATCGCCGCCCTCGCCTCCAGACGGCTGCCCACCAGGGCGTTGCTCGCCACGGCGCGGCTTGGGCTGCGAGACGAGTTCGAGGGCGCTGAGCCACCCACCGGTCGAGCGCGACGCCTCGACGAGCATCCCGTACATCGACTCGTCACCGCTGCGCAGGGTCGCGCTGTCACCGATGCAGGCAACCAGGCGTTTCGCCCGGGAAATTGCGACGTTGAGGCGGTTGGGGACCCTGAGGAAGCCGATGCGCCCGCGTTCGTTGGAGCGGACCAGCGAGATGACCACGATGTCCTCCTCGCGGCCCTCGAACGAGTCGACGGTGTCGATCTTCACCGTGCGCTTGAAACGCCGGCGTCCGAGCGCCTGGCGGAGGCGTTCCACCTGCTCGGCGTACATCGCGATGACCGCCATGCTCAGCTCGCGCGGCGCGCGCTCATCGAGCAGGCGGACGACCTGTGCCGCGACCCGCACCTCAGCCTCGTTGCGCAGCGCGCCACCTGGGCCGCGGCGCTCGCGGCCGCCGCGCATCCCCTCGGTATCGACGAAGTGCAATGCGACCGGGAACGGCTTCCGGGTGACGTACTCGTACGCCTCGACCTCCGGCGCGTTCTCGAGCTGGCTGTCGTACGACGCCGCCGACACGTAGGCCGCGATGTCGGGGTGCATGCGGTGCTGGATGGTGAGCAGGCACTGCGCCTCTGCCGGCAGCCCCCCGTCCCAGCACTGCTCGAACAGGCTCCGGTTGACCAGATCCTCCAGCGCCGGGTCGATCTCGACGATGCCGTAGAGCGCGTCGTCCTCGACCGGCGGCAGCTGCTTGTGATCCCCCACGAGCGCGAGGCTTCTGCCGAGTCGCAGCGCGGGGAGCGCCTCGTCGGCGCGGGCCTTGTTGGCCTCATCGAGGATGACGATGTCGAAGTTCATGTCGGTGATGCCCGACGTCGCGGCCGTCGCGCAGGTCGCGAAGTAGCAGTTGGCCTCGAGCAGACGCGGGTCGTCCTCGTCGTCGCACCGGAACTTGTCGACGGCGGCGTGCACTCGCTCGGCGCGGGCAACGCGGACGGCGCGCATGCCGGGTGTGCCGGCGAGCCGCTCGAGCGCGTTGTCGACCGCGAGGTTGCTGTGTGACGTGACCAGGATCCGCTCATCGGGATTCGCGGCGAGGCGGCGTTTGACCGCCTCGACGATGACCGTCGTCTTGCCGGTACCGGGAGGTCCCTGAATGAAGACGGCCTGTCCCGCGCTCAGCCGGCTGAGCAGTCCGACGGCCCGGTTCTGCGGTTTGTTCGGGCGCATCCCGCTGGTCAGCCATGAGGATTCGGCGTCCGATTCGTCCTTGGGCGCAACGATCGTCTCCGGGCTCACCAGCACCTGGGCGAGCAGTCCGACGCCGAAGTCCTTGGTGGCGATGGCTGCGAGCACCGATCGTTTCGCTTGATAGAGCGCCTTGTTGAAGGAGGGCGCGATGTAGCCTTCGCTTCCCGAGTGCTCGAAGGTGCGCGTGACGATCTCGACCACGTGCCGCAGGTGGTCGATGCGGGCAACCCGGCCGACGAAGTTGGTCTCGTCGTCCGGCTCGATCAGCACCGCCGCGTCGGGGGTCAGATTGATGGGCTCGCCGGCCGGGATCTGGAATTCGACCTTGCCGACCTCGGGAGACTTCCGATCCGAATCGGTGAACTCGCGACCGCACGACGGGCAGCGCTCCTGGCTCTCGGGGCGCCACAGCGCCCGGCAGGTTCGGCAGCGCCAGAACTCACGGGCGCCGTTGAAACGGGTGCGCTGGGACTGCGCGCGCTGCTTCTCTGCTCGCTCGAGGCTGTCGACCAGCTTCAGCGTGGCGTAGAGCTGCTCGGAGCGCGCCGCGTGCTGCGTGGAGATCCGCCAGTCGAGCAGGCGGAAAGTGTCGCTCACCACGCCGTTGGCGGCGGTCACGACCGGCTCGCGGGTGGTGATGGTCAGCAGCTTCGCGCCCTCCGGCTGGCCGCCGGTGGGTCGGATGGAGAGCACGCGCAGACCGAGGTGGTCGCGAGAGCCGTCATCGCCTGCCTGCGCGACGCACTGCAGGACCAGGTCGGGAAGATCAAGGCGCAGCTGGATCGGGTCCTCGTCGCCGAACGACACGGAGACGTGACCGACCTCGCCGATGCGCTCCGCAAACACGGTGCGTGGATCGGCACCGGGCTGCGCGCCATTCGCCCATGCTTCCAGGACGACCATGGCATCGCTGCCGTCGGGCACGATGAGGTGCAGACGATCGAGCGCGAGGTCTGGGGCTATCAGCGGACTGTCAACCTCGGATGCGCGGTGACCCTGTGCACCGGCGCAATTACTGGACTTCGGGACGGCCTCGGGCGGTGCTCTTTGACGCGGGGCGACGATCAATCGACGTCAACCGCGGGGATGCGCGAGGCCTCCCGTCTGCGAATGACTATACCCGATCCCGGCGAGGATGCAACGTGCGGTGCGAACCCGTATGTCCACTACGATCACACCATGGGCGACGCTTCTCAACCTGGGGTGGACCTGAGCGGTATCCACTCGGAGCTCGACAAACTCAAGTCCCGGCTCTGCCGGTGCCAGCACCAGGGCACCTGCATGGCCTGCAAGGGATTCGAGGTCATCCGCCAGCAGGTGCAGGTGGTTGCGGCTGCGGCATCGCAGCCGGTGCTCATGCAGGTGGCGCAGGAGGTGCAGATGGAGCAGCTCATGGGGCAGCTCGGCGGCCTCCAGGAGAAGCTCTCCGAGGATCCCCAGCTCCAGGAGTTGATGGCCCGCATGTTCGAACGCGTCCAGGACGACCTCGGCGGGCCCGAGCAGTTCCAGCAGATGCTCGGCGGGCTCTTCGGCGGCATGGGAGGTTTCGGGGGCATGGCGCCGGAGGGGACCGACATCCCACCCGACGACCGTCCGATCCCTCCTGACGACCGCACGATCCCTCCTGACGACCGCACGGCTCCGCCGAAGGACAATCCGACCCCGCCCAGCGACCGGCCCACCCCTTCGAAGGACTAGCAGGAGCTGTGGCCACAGCCCGACTCCGGCGTTCGGTTCTCGCCGTTCCTGGCAGCAACCCGCGAATGATGGAGAAGGCAGCGGCGAGCGTCGCGGACGAGGTCTTCCTGGATCTCGAGGATGCATGCGCGCCGCTCGAGAAGCCCGCCGCGCGTGCCAAGGTGGTCGAGGCGCTGCGGACCCACGACTGGCACGGCAAGACGCGGGTGGTGCGCATCAACCAGGTGACCAGCCAGTTCGCCTTCGACGATCTGCGCGAGGTCGTGACCGGGGCCGGCGATGCCCTCGACTGCATCATGGTCCCCAAGGTGCGCAACTCGGGCGACATCGCGTTCGTCGACCGGGCGTTGATGCAGCTCGAGCAGTCGCTGGGCTACGAGGTCGGGCGTATCGGCATCGAGGCGCAGATCGAGGACGCCGAAGGCTTGATGCGGGCTGATGAGATTGCCTTTTCCAGCAATCGCCTCGAGACGCTGACGTATGGTCCGGCGGATTTCTCCGCGTCGATGCATTTGCCGTCGCTCTCGGTTCGCAACGAATACAACTACCCCGGCGACATCTTTCACTACGTGCTCTTCAAGCTGGCCGTCGCGGCGCGTGCCGCCGGAATCCAGGTCATCGACGGGCCGTACCTCGCGATTCACGACGTGGAGGGCTATCGGGCTGCGGCGTCACGCGCGGCCGCCCTCGGCTACGACGGGAAATGGGTGCTCCATCCAGTCCAGATCGAGCCTGCCAACCAAACGTTCACCCCCGCGCAGGCCGACTTCGACAAGGCCGCGCGCATGCTCGAGGCATACCGCCAGGCCACCGAGGTCGACCACAAGGGGGCTGTCATGCTCGGCGACGAGATGATCGACGAGGCGTCGCGAAAGATCGCGCTGCAGTTCTATGCACGCGGTGTCGCCGCCGGGTTGACGCCGTCGCCGGCGCCCGGCGAGGAATCCGCTGCCGGCTGAGATGGGCGCCCTCGATCACGGACGCGTGATCGCGTTTGTTCCGACGACCGACCTGGTGCGTGCTCGTGCGTTCTATGCGGAGACACTGGGCTTACGAGTCGTCGAGGAGAGCCCGTACGCGTGCGTCTTCGACGCCAACGGAACGATGCTGCGTCTGACGCCGGTGCGGAAGCTGCAGCGCGTTCGTTACACCGTGCTCGGCTGGGGTGTCGATGACATCACGTCTGCGGTTGCGGCGCTCGCGACCTCGGGAATCGGGTTCGTGCGCTACCGCGGGATGGAGGTCGACGACGCGGGCATCTGGACGTCGCCCGGTGGCGATCGCGTTGCTTGGTTCGAGGATCTCGACGGGAACCTGCTCTCGCTGACGCAGTTCGCGCACTGAGGCGCCGTTGGCCGCTTGCCCGTTCGGGCGGTGGGTCAGGCCGTCGGCGCCCCGGTAGATCGGCGGCGGTCCTCGACCCCGTCAGCGCGCAGGTTCGAGAGGATCCTGGCCCGTAGCGACGAAACGGGTCAGCCGATCCTCTGCGATGTCCACCGCACGGGCGTCGACATCCGCGCCGATGAAATCGCAACCCGTGAGCAGCGCCGCGACCCCGGACGACCCGCTGCCGCAGAATGGGTCGCAGACTAGGAAGCCCGGCTCGGCGCTTGCCTGCACCATGAGCTCGAAGAGCTTCACAGGTTTCTGAGTCGGATACGCCGCGCGGTGGATGCGAGGGACCGCCCACACGTCCGGCAGATCGCGGCGCGAGAGCTTCCGGCGTCCCTTGCTGGCGAACACGATCTGCTCGTGGCGCCGCCGGAAGTAGTGGCCCATGCCGAGGTGCATCTTGTCCCAGACCACGACACCTTTGACATCGAAGAAGTCGCGGACCAACGCGCCCAGCGAGAGCATCGAGAAGGTGTCGAACATGATGTAGACGTGGCGATCCTGGCGGAGCACGCGATGGCACTCTCCGAGAAAGACCGCGTAGGACTCCGGGTCGTCCGAAAACTCGTGAAACCAGCGGTCGTTGTCGGGTTTCCCGTAGTGGCCGACGATGCGCCCGTGCCCGAAACGGAGGTGACGGTTCATGCCCGAGTACGCCGGGTCCGTGACGATCAGATCGACTGAGGCGTCGGGGAGGCCGCGAAGGAAGTCGATGCAGTCCTGAGTCCGGATGTCGAAGGTGCCGAGCGCACGGACGGATGCCGCCGGCGCGGAGTCGTTGCCGGCGGTGCGGGCGATCATCGCTCGAACGGCCGTTCGCTCATTGCGGCAACTCTAACAGCGCAACCGCCGGCATGACCGCCGATTACACTGCCGCCCGCATGGCTGGAGGCTTCGAGCGGCAGGTGCGCGCCCGCGCGGAGTATCAACGTCGCAACCCTTCCTGGGTGGACAGCGTGAGCCAGTATCGCGCATTGATCGAAAGTGTCTCGTCGCGGGGAGCACGAGTCCTCGACCTCGGCTGCGGGCGCAACGGACTGCACGGCGAGGACCTCTCGTGCGCGCCCGGGGCGACGGTGTTCGGTGTCGATCCAGATCCGGAGCCACTGGCGCGCAACGCCGTGATCGAGTCCCGTGTCGTGGCGTCCGGCGAGGAGCTGCCCTTCGACGCCGGGACGTTCGACGTCGTCGCCTCGGCGTGGGTGCTCGAACATCTCGAGCATCCCGGCCTCGTGTTCTCCGAGGTTCGCCGGGTGCTCGTGACCGGCGGGCATTTCGTGTTCCTGACACCGAATGCCTGGAATTACAACGCCTGGATGATCCGCGCGATCCCGCATCGCGGGCACGCGCCTCTGACAAGGCGCCTCTACGGACGCGGCGCGGGTGACGCCTACCCGGTCCGCTATCGCGCCAACACCGGCGCCCGCCTGCACCGGCTCACCAGCGCCGCGGGGTTTGCGAGCACCGCGCTGACCTACAACGGCGACCCGTCGTACATCGCCTTCAACCGACCGCTGCTCGAAGCGTCGTTCGGCATCGAGCGGGTCCTCACCACGCCGGCACTCCAGCGCGCGCAGGTCCACATCCTGGGAGTCGCCCGAGCCTGACGCGCAACCCCCGACGGTAGACTGTCCGCTCGTGTCGATCGACATGACTACCGAGCAGCGCGAGATCGTCGGCATGGTCCGCGATTTTGTGGAGCGCGAGATCATCCCGGTGGCGCACGACCTGGACCACGACGACGTCTACCCCGACAAGATCGTGGCGCAGATGAAGCAGCTCGGATTCTTCGGCTTCGCCATCCCAGAGGAGTACGGCGGCGCCGGCCTCGAC
The DNA here is from genome assembly GCA_003153505.1 of Candidatus Dormiibacterota bacterium. Lineage (GTDB taxonomy): Bacteria > Chloroflexota > Dormibacteria > Aeolococcales > Aeolococcaceae > Palsa-851. The sequence goes on along the minus strand of PLZA01000020.1, from coordinate 33,341 downwards.
TACGCGACCTACGCGATGGTCTGCGAAGAGATCGCCCGGGGATGGATGTCGATCACCGGCATCATCAACACCCATTTCATCGTGAGCTTCCTGATCGAGAACTTCGGAACGACGGAGCAGAAGCAGCGCTTCCTGCCCCGCATGGCCACGGGCGAGTTCCACGGCGGGTTCTCGATGAGCGAGCCCAACTGCGGCTCGGACGTGCAGGCGATCCAGACTCGCGCCGTCCGCGACAACGACGAGTACGTCATCAATGGCACCAAGATGTGGGCCACCAACGGCGAGCATTCGACGGTCGTGGCAACGCTCGTCAAGACCGACCCGGACGCCGTGCCGCCACACCGCGGCATGTCATGCATCCTCGCCGAGAAGCAGTACCCAGGGTTCACGTCATCGCGCCGGATCGAGAAGCTCGGGTACAAGGGTGTCGAGACGACAGAGCTCGTCTTCGAGGACAACCGCCAGCCGGCTGCGAACCTCCTCGGCGGGGTCGAGGGGCAGGGGTTCAAACAGATGATGGCTGCGATCGAGGTCGGCCGAGTCAACGTCGCTGCTCGAGGCGTCGGAGTCGCGCAGCGCGCATTCGAGCTCTCGATCGCCTACGCGCAGCAGCGACACGCATTCGGGGTGCCCATCGCGCAGCACCAGGCGATCCAGTTCAAGCTCGCGGACATGGCCACCAAGATTCAGGCCGCGCGGCTGCTCACCAACTCTGCGGCTCGCAAGAAGGACGCGGGTGAGCGCGCCGACGTGGAATGCGGCATGGCCAAGCTCTTCGCCAGCGAAACCTGCTTCGAGGTGGTCAGCGAAGCACTTCGCGTCCATGGGGGGTACGGCTTCTCCAAGGAGTACGAAGTCGAGCGGCTCTACCGGGACGCACCGTTGCTGATCATCGGCGAGGGAACCAATGAGATTCAGCGTGTGATCATCGCGAAGGGGTTGCTCGAGCGCTACCGCGTCAGCGGCTGAACACCTCCAGCCCGGGGACGCCGGCGAGACGGCGTTGCATCACCTCGATCGCGGCCGGCTGATCATCGACGAGCAGGAATCGACGACCCAGCTCCGCCGCCGCAGCTCCCGTGGTGCCGCTTCCGGCGCACCAGTCAACGACGAGATCTCCTGGACGCGACGACGCGGCCAGGATCCGGCGCACGATGCCGAGCGGTTTCTGGGTCGGGTACCCGGTCCGCTCCCGCGACGTTGTCGGCACGATCGTGTGCCACCACACATCGGTGGGCAGCTTGCCGCGTGCCGCACGCTCAGGCGTCTGCAGGCGGGGTGCCATGTACGGCTCGCGCGCCACCTCCGAAGCGTCGAAGTGATAGCGGCGGGGATCCTTCACGTAGACGAGGATCACGTCGTGCTTCGCGGGCCATCGCCGCGTGGACCGCGCGCCGTAGTCATACGCCCACACCACCTCGTTGAGGAAGCACGCGCGCCCGAAGATCTCGTCGAGCAGCACCTTGCAGTAATGCGACTCCCGCGGATCGATGTGGAAGTACAGGGTGCCCTGGGGGGTGAGGACTCTTCGGGTCTCCTCGAGGCGAGGACGAAGCCAGCCGATGTAGTCGTCGAAGCGGTCGTCGTAGCGAGCTCCCTGCTCGCGTTCAACGCGATAGCGGCGTCCGGCAAACCCCAGGCGCGTCGCGGTTGCATCGGCGGTCGCGGTGGTTCGCACCCCGCTTCGCGCACCCCCGGTGTTGAAAGGCGGATCGACGTAGACGAGTCCCGCGCACCCATCAGGCAGCGTGCGCAACACCTCGAGCGCCTCCCCTTGAACGATCGCCGCTGTGACGATCGACGCGTCGGGGCGGAATCGCTGCGCAGCCACGTAGAGTAGGTTGCACCATGGACACACGCGCGCTTGCCACCGTGAGCGTCCTCGACACCGACGGCACTCCGGTTCGGCTTGCTGATCAGTGGCACGATCAGCCCGCCGTGATCGTCTGGCTACGCCATTTCGGTTGCGTGTTCTGCCGCGAGCAGGTCGCCGAGGTCCGCGCTCGTCGCGCCGATATCGAGGCGCTCGGCGCCGGGATCGCGTTTGTCGGCAACGGGACCCCCCGCGCTGCCGCATGGTTCCAGAAGCGTTTCGCCGCAGATTCGACGGTGCTCACGGACCCCGATCTCCTCTCCTACAAAGCGATCGGGGCACGCTCCGGGCTGCTGACCACGCTCGGCCCGCAGGCCTGGGGCGCCGGCATCCGAGCGTTCCGATCCGGCTCCCGTCAGTCCACCACCAAAGGCCACCCCTATCAGCAGGGCGGTCTCGTGATCATGGCTCCCCGCAACAAGGTGCTCTACCAGCACATCAGCAGCGCAGCCGGGGACCACGCGCCGATCTCCGCGGTTCTCAACGCGCTCGAGGCGGCGGCGCTCCCCATCGGGGCTTGACGCGGATGCAGTTCGGCCGCTATTACGAGGAGTTCGACGTCGGCGCCACGTACAAACACTGGCCGGGCAAGACCATCACCGAGTCCGACGACCATCTCTTCTGCCTGCTGACGATGAACCACCATCCTCTCCATAGCGACGCGCACTACGCCGAGACAAGAACGGAGTTCAAGCGCAATGTGGTGGTCGGCAACCTGGTCTACAGCCTCGCCCTCGGGATGAGCGTGGCGGACATCAGCGGCAAGGCGATCGCCAATCTCGAGGTCGAATCGCTCAAGCACGAGAACCCGACCTTTCACGGCGACACGATCTACGCGGAGACGACGGTGCTCGGCAAGCGGGAATCGACGAGCAAGCCCGACCGAGGGATCATCACCGTCGAGACGCGAGCGTTCAACCAGCGAGGCGAGCGCGTGTGCATCTTCAAGCGCCACGTCCTGGTGCCCAAGCGCGAGGCCGGCGAATTGCAGCCGGCGGACATCCCTGCCGGCGGAAGCTGACATGGGCGCCGGGAGCGCTGAGACCGCGGCTCGGTACAGCGTGCGGCCGCTGCTGCCCGGCCCCGCCGAGGCGCTGCGCGACGCCGTGCTCCGGCTCGGCCTGCCTCCGGAGAGGCTCACCGTCCTCGCGGAGCGCGGTGCGGTGGAGGCACTCGCGCTCCAGGGTCTGAGCTCGGATCAGATCCGGGTTCTCGAGCGCTTCATCGCCGAAGGCGGCGGTGAGGTTCTGAGCAACGCGAACGGAGACCGGGCAGTGCTGCTGATGCCGCTCATGACCGCGGGCTCGCTGCCGATGGAGCTCGCCGCCTGGAGCGACAACGCCGGTGAGGTCGGCGCGGCGATCGGATCGGTGCTCATGGCGCGCGGCGGACCGCCGCCGCCGCTGGTCGCCGCGGGACACCGCCTGGAGTTTGGCAAGCGGACGCTCGTCATGGGGATCCTCAACGTCACCCCGGACTCGTTCTCCGGGGACGGTGTGGGGGACGACGTCGCGGCGGCTGTGACCCGGGCGCTGGCGCTGGTCGACGCGGGCGCCGACGTGGTCGACATCGGGGGCGAGAGCACCCGGCCGTCCCGGACCCGGGAAGAGGTCTCAGCGGCGGTCGAGATGTCGCGAGTGCTCCCCGTGATTCGCGAGCTTGCGGGTCGTCTCCCTGTCCCGATGAGCATCGACACGCGCAAGGCGGCGGTGGCGTCGGCTGCGCTGCAGGCAGGGGCATCGATCGTCAACGACGTCTGGGGGTTGCGCGGCGACCCGGACATGGCTGCAGCGATCGCCGCACACCCGGGAACCGGCGTCATCGCCATGCACAACCAGCACGGCACGGAGTACGGCGACCTGCTCGAGGACGTGTGCTTCGGCCTCCGCACGAGCCTCGCTGTGGCCGAGAAAGCCGGCATCGCCCCAGAGCAGGTGATCATCGACCCCGGCTTCGGCTTTGCCAAGACGCCTGCACACAACCTGGAGCTGCTGCGGCGGCTCGGCGAACTCCTCGGCATGGGTCACGCCGTGCTCATCGGCCCCTCGCGGAAGTCGACGATCGGCGTGCTGATCGGTGAGACCGATCAGACTCACCGGCTCGAGCCGAGCCTCGCCCTCGCCGTGCTCTCGGTTCAGGCGGGGGCCCACATGGTTCGCGTCCACGACGTCGCCGAGACGGTGCGCGCCCTGCGCGCGGCGGACGCGGTGGTGCGCGGGACACCCGAGGCGCTCCGTGGCCTGCCGATTCCCGCCCCGACCGGGTGACCGCAACCGGCGCCATTTCGACCGATACGGCCTGGGTGTCGCTGGGGAGCAACCTGGGTCGCCGGGGCATCAATCTCGCACGGGTTCGCGAGGCGCTCACCGCCGGCGGTGTCTCGATCGCGGCCGCCTCGCCCGAGGTCCTCACCCGTCCGGTCGGCGTGACGGCGCAACCCGACTTCCACAACCAGGTGGTCCGGCTGCGCAGCCCAGACCCATGGGCACCCGATCGCTGGCTTGAGCACTGCAAGCGGGCGGAGGTGGTGGCCGGCAGGCGGCCGACCTACCGCTGGGGTCCGCGGGTCGCCGATGCCGACATCCTGCTGCTGGGCGCACACGGCGAGATCCACGTCCACGAAGCCGGCCTCACCGTTCCGCACCCTGAGCTCGACAACCGCCCCTTCGAGCGGCAGCTCCTGATCGCGGCGGGCTTTCAGCCCGGCGCGACACCACCCTAGATCGGCAGGCGGTCGGCCAGCTGCGGCACCAGCTTGAGCGCGGCATCGATCTGCTTGGCGAGCGTCGCCAGGTCCGGTTGCTTCTCGAAGTCGAGGAACCAGGAGTGCTCGGCGGTGAACTTCTCGACCAGTGTGGTGGTCCCGAGCACGGCGATGCCGACGTGCACGCTCGGCCGGTCGTCCTCTGGAAAAGCCTTGCCCAGCAACGACTGCACCGTCTCGACCCAGCCGCCGACCTCGTCGAGATCGTGCAGCTCGTAACCGCCGTCTCCGAGCACGAACTCGGCCTCGACGTCGACGAATGCCTGCGGGGTGATCTGCTGGTGCGGACAGTCCTGCGCCTCGTCGTCGTCGTGATACAGCTCGCAGTCCGCACCCGGCCCGTAGGCCGAGATGAACGTGAGCAGCGCGTCCCACGTATAGCTCACATGCACGTGATAGCGCGGCGGCGGGTCGCCGGTGAGCCGGACGGTGCACTCGAAGCGACGCTCGCCAAGCCCTGGCTCGAGATGATGGCGGACGTCCTCGATGCTGAGGCCCGCCGCATCCACCGCCTCGAGCAGATCCGATGCGAACTCCTCGTAGGACGGAAACGTCGGCCGGTCGGCTCCTGCCGGCTCGGACCCCGCCTGGCCGGCGCCGGGATGCTCGCTCATCGCTCAGCGCCCCGGACGCAGGTGGCGCACCGCGAACCGGAGGAGATTGGCGCCGAGCACGACCACGAAGAACAGCGCGATGGCGATGACCAGGGGCAGCTCAACGTTGGGGGTCGCGTAGGTGTACGTCGCCAGCACCGCAGCCGCGAACAGGGCCACGGCGATCACCGAGAGCGCGCCGACCGTGATCGCCGAGACGGGATCCTTCTGCCGGCTCTGGACGGCGGCCTCGCGGGGGTCGAGCATCGGAGGAGTGCGCACCATGCCGAGTGTACTTTGCGGCCACCTCACATCAGCGAGGATCGTCAGCGCCGGACCCCGGCGAAGCGATAGCCGATTCCCGGGACGGCGAGGATGTGGCGGGGTTGGGCCGGGTCGGGCTCGATCTTGCGCCGGAGGTTGCGCACATGCACGTCGATCACCCTGGTTTCGATCGGATGCTCGTATCCCCACACGGCGCTGAGGATCCGCTCCCGGGAGAGCACCTTCCCGGCGTTCGAGGCCAGGTACGAGAGGAGGTCGAACTCGGTGTGGGTCAGGACGATGTCGCGATCGGCGCGGGTCACTCGGCGTTCGGCGGTATCGATGACCAGGTCGCGGAAGATCAGGCGGCCGTCCGAGGGTTTGTCGTCACCGCGTTGCTCCCTGGCTCTGCGCAGGTGAGCGCCGATCCGGGCGAGCAACTCGCGCGGGCGGAAGGGCTTGGCGATGTAGTCGTCGGCGCCGATCTCGAGCCCAAGGACGACGTCGATCTCGTCATGTTTGGCGCTCAGGATGATCACCGGCATCCTGTGACCCGCGCGCCGGATCTCGCGGCAGACGTCGAAACCCGAGAGGTCGGGAAGCACGATGTCGAGCACCACCACGTCCGGGTGGAAGACCTCGAGTCGGGCTAGGGCCTCGCCGGCGCGCTCAGCCTCCTGGACCGTATACCCCTCGCTCTCGCAGGTGAGGCGCACAGCTCGCCGCACGAGCGGGTCGTCATCGACCACGAGCACCCTTACCTGCTGTCCATCCACACCAATTCCTCGAAGTGAGCTCGCGTCATTCTGGAGTATCCAACCTCGTTCGGAACGGTGAAGGGTTGCTACTATACGGGCCGACTCCAATTCGGACCGCCTCGTTCGGGACGGTCCTCATACACAAAAACTGGAGACCCGCACCCGTGCAGACCCAGGGTTCCCTTCGTGACGGCGGGCTCGCGACGCTGCTCCAATCGATGCAGGCAGAGCGAGCCACCGGCACCCTGACCATCGACAACGGTGGCGACAACTGCTCGCTGTACTTCCTGTTCGGACACCTGTTCCATGCGAACGGCCCGGGCGGACAGGGCGAGGAGGTGGTCATCGACGCACTCGGCTGGGACGATGGCTCCTACCAGTTCGATCCTCGCGCCAAGCTTCCTGCCGAGGAGACGATCAAGGCCTCGCCGGCTGAGTTGATTGCCGCAGCCGAGAGCCGAGAAACGCCTGCGGCAGCGCCGTCGGGCGGTGCGTCGACGTGGCCCGAGGCCCCGGCCTATTCGAATGCCGACACCTACGCGCCTGCGCCCGCAGCGAGCCTCCCCGAGCCGATCGAGGAGCCCGCATACGCAATCGCTGCCCCCACGCCGGCTGCAGAGCCGGTTGTGGAGACCTCCTCTCCCGCCCTCGCTGAGCCGGAGCCCGCACCGATGCCCGAATTCCAGCCGGCGCCGGCGACCCCGGCGCCAGAACCCGTCGCCTACCAGCCGGCGCCAGAACCGGTCTCGTATCAGCCCGCGCCGGCCGCGACGGCGCCCGCAGCCGCACCGGATCGCCCGCTCACGGTGTCCCCCGGCGGTGCCAACTCGGGGACGCCGAACGTGCGCGTCTACCCGCTTCCCTCGGGACGGGCCCACTACGAAGGCCTCAAGAGCGCCTTCGTCGACTTTCCGCGGCTGCTTCGCACCCTGCGCTCGGACCGCCACACGGGGTACGTGAACCTCAGCGGCAGCGGCTACAGCGGGGTCATCCTGCTCAACGACGGACAGGCGCTCCAGGCGCTTTCCACCAACGGCACGGCCGTTCAGGGTGAGGCGGCATTCCTGCAGATCCGCCGGCACATGGACGCCGGCGATGGCGTGATCGACGTCATCGAGCTGGAGAGTGACACCGTGACCGCGCTCGCGCAGCTGTTCACGTCGCCGTATCTGTACAGCGGGTTGCTCGGCCGCTTCGTCAACCTCGAGGCGCTGCTCGAATACCTCGCCGAGGAGCACGTGAGCGGCTCGGTCGTGGTGCAGACGCCGAGTGAGGCAGGGATCATCCTGCTTCGCGATGGCGACATCCTCGGCACGTACACCGAATCCCAGCGATCCCTCGACAAGGCGACCGCGGCGGTGGCATCCCTGGCCACCGATCGGCAGTCGGTCATCGAGGTCAAGGGCGGCGACGGCGCCATCGCGGCCATCGACGTCGACGCCGCGCTCAACCGCGCGTACTAGCCCGGCCGGGCGCCCCCGTCTCGCCGGCGGCGCGCGCCGGACCGCACTCTGGGCTGCCGCGGGGGTGCTGTGCGCCTCCCTGTCGGGGTGCTTCAGCAGCCCGCCACAGATCATCCAACTGACCCCCAATCGCGGAGCCGTCGGCGTCCCCGCCGACGCTGCAGTCACTGTGGAGTTCGACCGGGCGGTCGTCATCGGATCCGTCAAGGGACGGTTCTCGGTGAGCCACCCGATTCACGGCTGCGATCTCGAGGCGGCCTTTGATGCCGGTCCCCTGGCACCCTGCCGGATCGTCTGGCTCTCGGGGGACACCGCCTTCACGCTCCTCCACCCGCGAGCGATCTTCGCGCCCAGCACCTCGTACACGTTCACGCTCGCCGGCGGCATTCGCGATCCCGGCGGAGTCGTCAACTCCGTCGACCACCACTGGACGATCACCACAGGACCGGCGCCGGTGATCCGTGCTCTGCAACCGGGCGACGGCTCTCACGGTGTGCCCGTCGACACTCCGATCTCGGTGAGCTTCTCGACCGCCATGGCTGCGGAGACGACCGAGGGCGCGATCAGCTTGAATCCGCCCGTGCCGGGTACCGTGGTGGTTCGCAACCGTCGCGACCCCACCCGCTTTGTCGTGCTCCCGGGCACCACCCTGCAGGCGGGCGTCACCTACAGCCTCACGGTGGCCGCGAACGCAACCGACGTCGACGATCAGCCGCTGGTGACCGGAGCGACGTCGACGTTCACGACCGGCGGCATGTCGCCGGGGGCCCATGTCGTGGTGCTGGCAGGGGTCCCCGGCGAAGGGGCGAGCACGGTGCTCGTGTCGCCGCTGGCTCCCGCCGAGGCAGGTGAGCCGATCTCGACCGAGGCTGTGCTCGTCGCGCCTCGCTGTCCGCGCGCGTCGGGATGCGGAGCCGCCGCGTCGGGCGCCCCGCTCTACACCTACGGCGCAGCCGCACTGGCGCCCGGGGGCGGATGGCTCGCCGTCGTCGAGCGCGACACCACGGTGCCCGCCTCGGGACCCGTGCTGCTCGTGCTCGATCCAGCAACCGGGACCGTGATCACCAGCTTCGCCGACTCCTCACTGCCGTCCTGGTCGCCGGACGGGTCGACCCTGGCGTTCTCGAGGGCTGGGAAGGTCTCCTTCTTCAATCCTGAGACGAGCACTCTGACCTCTCTGCCGGCGGGTGACCAGCTGGTTGCGCCGGCCGTCTGGAGCCCGCTCGGCGAGCAGCTCGTCCTTGATGTCGTCGGCACCTCGGACATCGAGCACCTCGAGCTCGCGGATGCAGTGGTGCTCGCCCGCTACCCGGTGCCCGGTGTCACCGGGGCGTCGAGCCTCCCGGCGATCTCACCGGACGGCGCTCAGCTCGCATTCCTGCGTTCGGCGCCCGCTGCGCAGGGGACATGGATCGCCGGAATCGGCCCGTCGTCGTCTGCTCCGCGATTGCTCGATCCGTTCCTCCAGCCGGTGGGATTCACCGCGACCGGCACGCTGCTCGGCATCAACCGGCCGGCCGCCGGCACCCCCACCCTCGTGCTCGTCAGTGTTGCGGGTGATGAACAGATCCCGGTCGCCGCAGGGCCCGGGCCCGGCACACTCGCGACGGCGGTGGTCGCCCCGTCCGGGCGCCAGCTCGTGTATCTCAATGCGGACGCGAACGGCATCGTCCAGGCGTATGTCGAGAACGCCGACGGGAGCAACGTCCTGGCCATCACCGGATTCGCGCCGAGAACGCTGGTTGCGGAGTCCGTGGCCGTGAGCGCATGAAGCGTCTGCTCTTTCTCATCGCCGACACCGGCGGCGGCCATCGCGCTGCGGCAGCCGCCGTCGAACGCCAGTTGCTGGCGACATCGCCGGATCAATTCGAGATCACGACGCTCGACCCCTTCACGAGTGCCAAGCCACGGGTCATCGGCGGCACGGCGGGGCTCTACGGTCCGATCACGCGGCACGCGCGATGGCTGTGGGGAGGTCTGTATCACTCCACCAACAGCCGTTCTGCTGTCGCCCTCCTCGAGAGGACCGTCCTCCGATCGGTGACCGCGGCGGTGGCCGGGGCGGTCGAACGGATCGCGCCAGATTGCGTCGTCTCCTTCCATCCCCTGCTGAATCACATCAGCGTGCGCGCCGTACGCACCCGGTCTCCCACAATTCCCGTGGTCACGGTGATCACCGACCTCGTCGATATCCACGTCGCATGGGCATGCCGGGACGTCGATGCCGTGGTCGTGCCGTCTCCCGGCGGGCTGGATCACTGCCGCCGCGCCGGCATTCCCGCGTCGCGGTGTCACGATTTCGGCCTGGCAGTCGACCGGCGTTTCACGGAACTCCCGAGCGACCCCGCCGGCATCGCCGCCATCCGTGAGCGCCTCGGCGTGCGCGCCGGCGGCTTCGTTGTGCTGGTCTGCGGCGGTGCCGACGGATCGGGAGGTCTGGTCAAGCATGCGCGGGCGATCGCGGCGGGGTCGCTCGACGTGGACGTGGTGGTCATCTGCGGACGCAATGAGCGCGCCCGCGCGGCCCTGACCGGCTTGCGCACGGCAGCGGGACGCCCGGTCACGGTGCTCGGCTACGTGAACAACATGGCCGAGTGGATGCGCGCGAGTGATGTTGTCGTCTCGAAGGCGGGGCCAGGAACCATCGCCGAGGCGCTCTGCTGCGGGCTGCCGCTCCTGCTGGTGTGGTATCTCCCCGGCCAGGAGCGCGGCAACGTGGAATGGGTCGTGGACATCGGCGCAGGCAGGTACGTCCCGCGCGATGAACAGCTCGTCGACGCTGTTGCCGAGCTCGCCGAGCCTGGGTCGGCGGCGCTCGCGACGATGCGGGCGGCGGTGGTGGCGGCAGCACGGCCTGACGCAACCCGGCGCATTGCCGAGTTGATCGCAGCGATGGCCGCCGAGTCGGCGGCCTCGCGGTCGTCGGCCGGAGCCACGCGATGAGCGTCGACGCTCCATCTGTCGACGTCGTGGCGGAGCCCGCTGCGACGCCCGCACCGCGATGCACGATCACCCGCCTGCGCGTCCACTGCTTTCGAAACTATGCCGAGGCGACCGTCCACTTCGGTCCGGGACTCAATGTCATTCATGGCCAAAACGCACAAGGCAAGACGAACCTGCTCGAGGCGATCGCAACCCTCGCACTGACGCGGTCGCCGCGGACGACGAGCAGCGGCGATCTCCTCCGCTGGAGCGAGGACGCGGCGCTGGCCGAGGCGGATGTGTCACGCCCTCCTGCGGGTGTGACGCTCTCGGTCAGGTTTCAACGAGACCCGTCGACCGCTCGGGTCTCACGGGTCACCGCGGTGGACGCCAAGCCGCGTCCGGCGCGCGCGATGCTCGGGGTGTGCCCCGTCGTGCTCTTCTGGCCCGAGGACCTCGCCCTCGTGCGCGGTGGGCCCGACGGACGCCGGCGCTTCCTCGATGTGATCCTCGCCCAGACTGACCAGCAGGCGGTGGCGCACATGTCGCGATATCGCCGTGTGCTCGAGCAACGCAATGCGCTGCTCCATCAGCTCCGCGTGGGTGGCGGGGCACCCGACTCCCTGAACAGTTTCACGACCGAGCTCGCCCACCACGGCGCCTGGCTCAGTGTGGCTCGCTCGCGACTCGTCGATGCGCTGGCTCCGCTTGCAGCGCAGTCGCTGCACGATCTGAGCGGCCAGCGTGAACGCATCACGCTGCGCTACGCGCCCGTCCACGTCGACTCGATTCCGGATTCCGTGGATGCCGCCGAGCGGGTCCTTCTCGACACCCTTCGCGAGCGGGGCACCGAGGAGGTCGCTCGGGGTATGACGCTCGCGGGTCCTCACCGCGACGATGTCGCGTTCGACCTCGATGGCCGCGCCGCGCGGGGAACCGCATCACAGGGACAGCAGCGAAGCATCGTGCTGGCGTGCAAGCTCGCCGAGGTCCGGTACCTGCAGGACCGCGCCGGCGTCGCGCCGGTCATCCTTCTCGATGATGTGCTCAGCGAGCTCGATCCCGAGCGACGCGGGCGCCTGCTCGCCCTCCTTGCAGCCGGAGCACACCAGGTGCTGGTGACCACCACCGAACCGCTCACCGAGGTAGCCGGTTTCAAGGAGGTGCTCCACTTCACCGTGCACGGCGGCGTGGTCACCCAGGACGAACGCTGATGACCGAGCAGCGCCTCTCCGACATCATCGACCCAGCGCTGCGCGGGTTGGGCGTCCGCGTTCAGGTGCGCGAGGAGCGGCTGCGTCTCGCGCTGGCCGAAGTCGTCGGTGATGGACTCGCCGCCCTGTGCCGCGCGGAGCGGCTGGATCGCGGCGTGCTGGTGATCGCCACTACCAACAGCGCACTTGCGCATCAACTCCAGATGGACGCGCCCCGGGTCATCGAGGCACTGAATCAGCGGGTCGGCCAGGACCTCGTGCGCCGCATCCGTTTCAAGGCGATGTGAACGTCAGGCGACCCGCACCGGCATGATGATGCAGAGGTAGTCGTCCTTGCCCACGGGACGGATGACTCCCGGCTGCAGCGAGCCGTTGAAGGAAAGCTGCACCTCGTCAGAGTCGAGCGCCGACAACGCGTCCAGCATATAGCGCGCATTGAAGGCGATCTGCACGTCGTCGCCCTGGACGTTGGCGGTGAGCGGCGCTTCGTCGTCACCGACCTCCGCTGTCTGCGCGAGCAACGTCAGCGTGCCATCACCGATGCGCAGGCGAACCGGGTTTGCGGCGTCACGCGCGAGCACCGCCGCCGTCTTCGCCTCGCGCAGCAATGAAGCCGTCGAAAGGCTCACCGTTGTCGTCGACTCACCGGGAATCACCTGGTTGTAATTTGGATATGTCCCTTCGATGAGGCGCGATGAGATCTCGACATCCTTGAGCGTGAAGAACACCTGGTTGCGCGCGTGGGCGAAGGCGATGCCGACCGTCGGACGGTTGGGATTGACCGCGCGTGCGACCTCGGAGAGATGCCGGGACGGAACGATCACCGACGTCACCGGCGGTGCGCCATGGACGGTCACATCGATGGTCTTGACAGCGAGACGGTGGCGGTCCGTCGCCGCGAGCGTGAGCCGGTTGCCCTCCATCTGGAGTAGCACGCCGGTGAGCACCGGCGACGCCTCGTCGGAGCTCGCCGCCATCACCGTTTGCGTGATCGCGTTCTGCAACGTGATCGCGTCGACCTCGATCGCCGTCTCGGTGTCCCGTGTCGGGAGCGGTGGGAATTCGACGGCGTCGATACCGTGGACGTTTGCGCGGTGGACGCCTCCGGCGAGTTTCAACACCTGCGTCGTCGGCTCCAGCTCCATCGTGCACGGAGCGTCACCCAGTGATGCGACGAATTCGCCGAGGAGCCGCGCCGGCACGGTGATCCGCCCCTCCTCGAGCACTGTCGCCGGGACCGCGACCGAGATCGTCAGATCGAGATTGGTAGCCGTCACCCGAAGACCATCCACTCCGGTCTCGAGCAACACATTGCTCAGCACGGGCAGCGTTGACCTGGGTGAGACCGCACGGGACACAAGCCCGAGAGCACCACTGAGTGTCGAGGACGAGACGGTCGCTTTCATGGACGATTCCTCTCTGGAGGCTGCGTTATCACCAGACTCAATGAGTATGACCTGCAGAGTCTAGAGATCAGTAGACGATGTAGTGGTGGGGACATGGGGGACAACCCGAAAAGCGATCTCATCGCCGCCCCGCAGCCGTCGCCGGCCTGTGCGCAAGTGGCATGGGTTGCGCACCGGTTGTCCACCGGACGCGCGGTTGCGCACTTTGTCCACATGCCGTCCCGGGCTCCGGGAACAGGGTTGTCAACGGTTGTGCAGCTGTTCGCGGATCGCTCGCACCTCGCCCTGGAGGCGCACGTCCTCACGCATGAGCTCGGTGATCTTTTCGATCGCGTGCAGCGCTGTGGTGTGGTCCCGACCGCCGAAGGCGCTGCCGATGACCGGGAGCGATGACTCCGTCGCCTCGCGAATGATGTACATCGCGACCTGACGCGGAAAGACGATGTTCTTGTCGCGACGCTTGCCCTTCATCTCCTCGACCGAGATGGCGTAATGCGCGGCGACAGTGAACTGGATGGTCTCGATGCTCACCGGGGTGGAGTCCTGCACGGGGATGACGTCGCGCAGGATCTGCTGCGCGGTCTCGAGCGTGATCTGCTGGCCGTTGATCGAAGCGTGGGCGAGCACCCGGATGAGGGCACCCTCGAGCTCGCGGATGTTCTTCTGGATGCGATGAGCGATGAACGAGCAGACCTCGTCGGGCACGAGCTTGCTGTAGGGCCCGAGCTTGGTGGTCAGGATCGCCAGGCGGGTCTCGAAATCGGGGGGCTGGATGTCCGCCATCAGCCCTCCCTCGAACCGGCTCCGCAGGCGATCCTCGAGGGTGGGGATGTCCTTGGGCGGCCGGTCGCTGCTCACCACGATCTGCTTCTGGAATTCCTGCAACGCGTTGAACGTGTGGAAGAACTCCTCTCGGGTGTGATCCTTGCCGGCCAGGAACTGGATGTCGTCGATGAGCAGGACATCGACCCCGCGGTAGCGCATCCGGAATTCTGCCGGGCGGTTCTCGACGATCGAAGCCACCATCTCGTTCATGAACTTCTCGGAGGTCACGTACGCCACCTTCGCGTTCGGGTGCGTCTCGCGGACCGCGTGACCGATCGCATGCATGAGGTGGGTCTTGCCCAGACCGACGCCCCCGTAGAGGAACAGCGGGTTGTAGGCCTTGCCCGGCGCCTCGGCGACGGCCCGACAGGCGGCGTGGGCGAAGCGGCTGGCGTTCCCGACCACGAAGGTGCTGAAGGTGAACGCCGGGTTCAGCCGGGAGTCGTTGGCGCCGTCCTCGGGTTCGCTGACATGCGTGTACGTCGGATCCGGGATGTGCGGCGGCGCCTCAGGGGGTGGGGATCGCTCCGGGTCGACGGTGATGATGACCTCGCAATCGCGCCCCAGCACCCCGGAGAGGGTTTCGCGGATCAGCGGGACGTAGCGCTCGCTGACCCAGTCACGGGCGAAAATGGTCGGCACGCCCACGGTGAAGGTGTGCCCGTCGGAGTCCACGAGCACCGCGTTGGCGAGCCACGCCTCGTACCCCGGGCGAACCACCTGGAACCGGAGTTCCTCCTGGGCGACCTGCCACAGCTGCTGAGGGTCCATGCTCGCGGTCGAGTTCCCACTTTCCATGAGGGGTTCGACGCGTGGCGCCTGATCACCGACGACTCCGACTCCGACTGTTCGATCCACTCGTTCCTCGCCTTGGCCTACCTAACACAGCGCAGTTATCCACAGCTTCTGCACATCAGTGGATAAACGCATGGCCGCTGGTGGCCGGGGGGCTTGGTAGGACGAATGGAAGGGCTTCCCGCTCCCGCTGCAGCCTGGGGAGTCTAACAATGCGCGGCCCCGGTCACAAGCGGAGCGAGCGCACCACGGTCCTGTGATCTCGCGCCGGCAACACCAGCCAGAGGAAGGGCGGTCGACCGCTGCCTTGGTATACTCGCGACGCAACCCCGTCGGGCTCAGCGGCGCCTCGAGCGCCCCCGACGCGATCAGGTCTCGGAGAGACGGCCATCAAGCGGACGTACCAACCCAAGAAGCGCTACCGGCGCAAGACGCACGGCTTTCGCATACGTATGGCGACGCCGGGCGGGCGCCAGGTGCTCAAGGCACGCCGTCGCAAGGGCCGCAAGCGCCTGACTCCGGCTCCCACGCGATGAACCCGCGGCATCGCCTTCCCGGGCGACGCCGGATTGCGGCGGTGCGGGAGTCCGGGAGCGAGGCTCGCTCGGGTGCTGTTCGCATCCGCGCCCTTCCTGGTGAATCGGCGGTTGCGCGGGTGGCGTTCGCTGTGCCCGGCGCCACCGGCGCGGTGAGCCGGAATCGCGCGCGACGCCGGCTCCGGGCTGCGATCGCACCGGTTCTGGTCGACCACCCCGGGCTCGACATGGTCGTGAGCCTGCCCGGACGGGCCACCGAGATGCCCTTCGTGAGCCTTCGTGCCGCTCTGTCATCGGCGATGAGCACGGCGTCGCGATCGGTCCAACTCCGAGCCCGGACGTGAGACGCGCCAGCCTGGTCTTCATCCGGATCTACCAGGTCACCATCGGCCCGCTCTTCGGAATGATGAGCTCCTGCCGCTACGAGCCGACCTGCTCGCACTACGGCTATGAGGCGATTCAACGCTTCGGCGCCCGCCGCGGCTGGTGGCTCGCGGTGCGCCGCATCGCCCGATGCCACCCGTTCCACGAGGGCGGCATCGACCTGGTGCCGGAGACCTACATCAGCTGGCGAGCGGCGCGACGGGTTCACCACGAGACGACGCAAGCCGGGAGAGCCGCGTGATCGCTGCCGCAACGACCACCACCTCGAGCGGCTTCAACCCGCTGTCGATCTTCTCGATCCTGCAATACCCGTTCGCGTGGGTATTGCAGGAACTGGTCAAGATATTCACGCAGGTCCCACCGCTCAAGGCGATCGGAGCCTTCGGCCTTGCGGTCGTCGTGCTCACGATCGGCATCCGCGCCGTGCTCTTCCCGGTCTTCGGCTGGCAGTTGCGTACATCGCGGCGCATCCAGGCGGAGCAGCGGCTCGTCGCGCCGCAACTCCAGGAGCTGCGCAAGAAGTACAAGAAGGAGCCGCAGCGGCTGAGCCAGGAGATGAACGCGCTCTACAAGGAGCACGGCATCAGCCCGTTTTCGAGCCTGACCGGATGCATTCCGGCGCTGGTGCAGATGCCGGTGCTCATCGGCCTCTACCAGTCGATCCGGTCGGTCACGTCGACCTTGCATGGCGGCGATAAGGGATTCCTCTGGATCAGCGACCTGACCCAGTCCGCTCAGCAGGCGTGCTGCTCTGCCAAGGGAGCGACGGTCGCGAGCGTCCTCCTGCACCCGGCCCTGCTCATCCTCCCACTCATCGCGGGTCTGTTCACGTTCGCGCAGTCGCGCATGATGATGCCGCCCTCGCGTCCGGACATGTCCGACCAGGAGCGCTCGATGCAGGGCGTCACCAAGCAGATGTCGTTCATCTTCCCGGTGATGATCTTCGTGTTCAGCTTCCTGTTCCCGCAGGGACTGGCCATCTACTGGGCGACGGGCACGATCTTCATGGTGGCGCAGCAGTACCACCTGCTCGGCTGGAACGGGCTGGTGGTTCCCTCCTGGTTTCCGGGCGCCAACCGCGTGACGGCGCTGACGATTCCGCGCACGCCCGTCAAGACCGGTGCAGGATCGGGGAAAGGCACCACTATTGTGGTCAAACCTGGCAAGAACGGGACGCGCAACGGCACCAAGGCTGCGAGCGCCAACGGCAGCAAGCCGGCAAGCGCCAACGGCACCAAGCCCGACGCAGCCGAGGAAGAGCCACCGGCTCGATCACAGAGCGCAACCGCGCGCTCGCTGGCGCGACCCAACAGACCGAACAGACGGAGGCGGCGCCGCTGAGCGCGGCGTCGAGGGAGAAGTGGTGAGCGAGAGCAGGGTGACGTCGGCCGAAGCAGAGACCGAGGATGGGGTCGAGGCGCGCGGAGCGACCATCGAGGAGGCTGTGAGCAATGCGCTCAGCCAGCTCGGCGCGAACCGTGAGCAGGTGGAAGTGCAGGTGCTGTCACCGGAGAGCCGGGCCCTCCCCGGCGAGCGCTTGTCGACCGGTGAGCGCCGTGTGCGCGTCTACAGGATCGACGAGCACGCTGCCGGCGCACGCGCGCTCCTCGAGGAGCTGCTGACGCGCATGGAGGTGCCGTGCCGGGTCAGCGTGCGTCGCGGGACGGGGACCGCGGGCTCTTCTGCCGGAGGCCCGATCATCCTCGACATCGCGGGTGACGATCTGGGCCTGCTCATCGGGTGGCGGGGTGAGACCCTGCGCTCGCTGCAGACCGCGGTGAACCTCATGCTGGGTGAAGAGGGTGTCGAAACCCGCCGGGTCATCCTCGACGTGGAGCGCTACCGCGCCCGCCGCGAGGATCAGGTCCGCGAGCTGGCAGAGCGCCTTGCGCTGCGGGTCAAGCGAACCGGCGAGCCGTACACGCTCGACCCGATGCACGCCTACGAGCGGCGCGTCATCCACATGACCCTCGCCGAGGATCCCGACGTGACCACCGAGAGCACTGGCAGAGAGCCCGCGCGCCGAGTGGTCATCAATCCCACCGGACCGGCGCAGGGGGGCCCGCCAGAGCGCTTCGAAGGAGCCCGCCAGGGCCGGTCATCCGGGCGGTCGTACTGACCGAATTCGGCGTCGAATCCCTGGCCGGGGGGACCAGGCTGACGGCGGTGCCGCTGCCGGGTCGCGCCTCGGTTGCGATCGCGTTCATGGTCGGGGTCGGATCCCGCCATGAGAGCGAGTCAGAGAGCGGCATCAGCCACTTCGTCGAGCACATGGTGTTCAAGGGCGGCAGGACGTATCCGACCGCGCGCGACATCAGCGAGGCAATCGAGGGAGTCGGCGGGGTGCTCAACGCCGCCACCGATCGCGAGGCGACGATCTTCTGGACGCGAGTTCCGGTCGCAAAGTTCGGCCTGGCCGTGTCGGTGCTCGGGGACATGCTGCTGAGCCCGGCTCTCGAACACGCGGAGGTCGTCAAGGAGCGCCAGGTGGTGATCGAAGAGCTCCGCATGTACCAGGACAACCCCCAGGACTACGTGCAGATCGCATTCGACGCGCTGATGTGGCCCGACCATCCGCTCGGCTGGGATGTCGCCGGACGCGAGGAGACGGTCCTCTCGTTCACAGCGGAAGACTGCCGGCGTCATCTCGAACGCCACATGCTGCCGTCGACCCTTGTCGTCAGCATCGCCGGCGGTTTCGAGACCGCCCAGGCCACCCGCATGATCGACGACGCGATCGGCCCCTGGGCCGAAAGGCGCCGGGCTCCGGCCACCGCCGCGGTGCCGGCGACTCCACCATCGGGTCCGCCGCTCAAGGTGATCCGGCGCAGCGCCGAGCAGGCCAACATCCTGGTCGGCGCTCGGGCGCCGTCATACAACGACCCGGACCGCCACGTGGCCGAGATCCTCAACGTCATCCTCGGCGAGGGCATGTCCAGCAGGCTCTTCCTCGAGCTCCGCGAGCGCCGCGGCCTGGTCTACGACGTGCACTCGTTCATGAGCCGGATGTCGGACACGGGCGTGCTCGGGATCGGTCTCGCGTGCGAGCCGAGGCAGGCTGCCACCGCGCTCGAGGCGGCGGTGTGCGAGCTCCGCAAGCTCGCGGAGCGGCCGGTGGGAGACGCGGAGCTCACCAAGGCACGCGAGTATGCAAAGGGACGCCTCCTGCTGCAGCTGGAGAGCACATCGGCCCTGTGCGAGTACGCGGGTCAGCAGCTCCTGCTCCAGGGCGCGATCGTCGAGCCCGAGGAGCTCGTGGCGCGCCTCGACTCGGTCGAAGCGGGCGAGGTCAGCGAGCTCGCGGCGCGGGTGCTTGCGGGCGGGCTCCGAGCGGCGGTGGTGGGGCCGTTCCGCAGCGAGACACGGTTCCAGAAGGCGATCGCGGTCTGATGCCCGCATGTCAGACTTGCGCGCCGTGACCCTCGAACGAACCCTCGTCCTGGTCAAGCCCGACGGCGTGCAGCGCCGCCTCATCGGCGAGGTGATCACCCGTTTCGAGCGGCGGGGCCTGCACCTCCTCGCCCTGAAGTTGCTGCGTATCGACCGTGAGCTGGCGGAACGCCACTACGCGGAACATCGCGGCAAACCCTTCTTCGCCGGGCTCGTCGACTTCATCACGTCGGCGCCCGTCGTCGCCATGGTGTGGGAGGGCGACGACGCGGTCGCGCAGGTGCGCTCGATGATGGGTGCCACCAATCCGTCAGCGGCCGCGCCGGGAAGCATCCGCGGCGATCTTGCGGTCAGCATTGGCAATAACGTGGTGCACGGCAGCGACTCGCCGGGGCGCGGTGCGGAGGAGGTTGCGCTCTTCTTCCAACCGGCGGAGCTCGTCGAGTGGAGCGGTGCCGACGCCTCGTGGGTGAACGGCTGAGCTGCTCGCTAGCTCAGCGGGTCCGGGCCGGGCGGCGCCGTCCGGGCCGCCGCTGATCGCCGCATCCGCCTGCGCCGCCACCGCCAGGCCTCGAAAGCTGCGATACCGAGCGCAGGAATCGCCAGCGCAGTGGTGCTGACCGGCTCGAGGATCGGTCCCGCGCCCAGGCCGCCGAAGTGGTCGAGCGGCCAGATGCGCAGGATGGCCTTGGCGAGGATGTTCTTGCGCGGAACGAGGCCGAAGACGCGCGAGTCGCTCGAGAAGTTGCGGTTGTCACCCATGACGAAGTAGTCGCCGGCGGGGATGGTCAGGGGTTGCGGGCTCGACGTGGTGGCCATCCCGGACGGGGTGCAGCAGTACTTGAGGGTGACCCACGGCTGCGGAAGGTAGGGCTCGTTCAGCACCTGGAACGCGCCCTTGCCACCAGGCTTAATGAGCACCTGGGTGGGCGTATGGTCGCCGTCGATCTCGATGACGTCGCCAGGCACGCCGATCACCCGCTTGATGAAGTCCTGCGACGGATCCGCGGGCGGGATCAGGATCACGATGTCGCCGCGTTGGGGATTACCGCCGAAGTCGTACGAGATCTTGCTGGCGAGCAGCAGATCCTGGTTCTGCAACGTGCCCACCATGCTCTCGCCGTCGACCCGCACAGTCTGCAGCGCGAAGGCGATGGCGACGTAGAGGATCACGGCGATCAGCAGCACCTCGATGGTGTCTCGGACCCATGATCCTCGCCACCAGGGACTTGGCGCGCTCGTCGCTTCCGGGGGCGGGAGTACCTGAGCCACTCGGGCCGATTATGCAGGGAACCGCCAGTGCCGCCACGTCTGTGGCCTGGACGCGCTGCTCCATCATGGGAACGTGACAACGGGGGTGCGCCGCCTGGCCGCGGCGGTGATCGCGACGTTCGTCGTGCTCGCCGTACCCGTCGCAGCGTCCGCTCACGCGCTGCTGAGCGCATCGTCGCCGCCGGCGGGCGCGCGTCTCGGCACCGCCCCCGGGGTGGTGTCGCTGGAGTTCGATCAGCAGCTCAACGCGACGCTGTCATCCGCCACCGTCCTCGATCCCACCGGGCACGTCTGGAGCGGTCAGGTCGACAGCCCCCAGGAGATCCGTATCCCCATGGCCACCAATGCACCGGGGGCCTACCGGGTGAACTGGACCTCGGTGAGTGCCGACGACGGCCACCACGTCAGCGGCAGCTTCACCTTCGACGTGGGCGTCTCGGGACCGGCTGCGCCGGAGGTCGCCGCCAACGCCGTGCCAGGCCCCCAGCCATCGGACATCGCGATCGGCGCCGTCAAATGGATCGAGGCGCTCGCCCTGCTGTTCCTGGCCGGTCAACTCCTGATCAGCAGGCTCGCCAGGCGGCCGCCGCTGCTGGAATGGATCAAGCCCGGCTACCGCGCGTCGAGCATCGCCTTGTCCGCCGGCCTGGTGGTCGTGTGGGCCGAGGCCACGGTCGGATCCGGCGGGCACAGCATCTCCAGCTACATCGCCTACTTCGGCGGCCTCTCGGGCGCCGCTCTGATCGCCAGGCTCGCCTTGGAGGCTCTGGCGCTGATCGCCGTGATCCAGGGGTGGCGCACGCTACCGATCTGGGTTGCGGGGGCGCTGGTGATGCTCGCAGCGGGTGGGCACGCCGCCGGCGTGAACCCCGCCTGGTTCGGGATCGGGCTGGATGCCGTGCATCTCCTCGCCGCGGGACTGTGGGCGGGTGGGATCGCGGCGCTTGCGGCACTTCGCCCGCCGGGTGGTTGGCGATCGCTCGAAGCTCGCATCCTGCTTGGCCGGTTCACGCCGGTGGCGCTTGCGGCCTTCGGAGTCACCGTGGTGGCCGGGGGGCTCGAAGCGGTCACGCAACTCGGCTCGATCCAGTCGCTGTTCGGCACGGCGTACGGCCGGGTTCTGCTGGTCAAGATGGCGCTCGTGGCCGTGATGCTGCCGCTGTCGGCGATGGCCTGGCGGCTCAAACGGCCGCATGTGCGCGTCGAGGCGGGGCTCGCCGCCGGCGTGATCGCGGCGGCCGCCCTCCTGGCATCCTTCCCCACCCCGCCGAGCGCTGCGGCGCAGCGGGCGGCGGAAGATGCGGCGGCGACCCCGACCGCCGGACTTCCGACGGCAGGCGAGCTGACCATGGCCGGGCCGGCGGGAAGCGTGCTGGTAGGACTGAGCCTTTCGCCGGGAACTCCTGGTCGGAACCAGGCGACCGTCTATGTGCTCCCGGTCACGGGGTCGGCGCAGGCGAGGGGCATCGCCGCCAACATCGCGGTCAATGGCGTGTTCAAGCCACTGCTGCCGTGCGGCGATACGTGCCGGCGGGCGTCGATCGATATCAAGCAGGGGGACCGGATCTGGGTCGACGTGCTCAACGGCGCACAGAGTGGTGAAGCCCAGTTCACGCTCCCGGCGCTGCCGGCGCCGTCCGGCGACGCGCTGCTCACCAGGCTCGATGCGGCCATGAACGCGCTCACCGCGTACCAGGTCAGCGAGGTTCTCAACTCAGGCTCGGTCACCGTTCACAGTCAGTTCGCGTCGGACGCGCCCGACCGGACCACGTGGACCATCAACAGCAGCGGCCGGACCATCTGGATCGGCAGCACGCTCTACACCCAGGAGGCCCCGGGGCAGCCCTGGCAGCAACAGCCATCGGCGTCCCCCAACACGGTCCCGTCGTTCGTCTGGGATTTCTTCCGGCCGCTGACCAACGCCCATGTGATCGGCCAGCAGGTGCTCGACGGCATCCCCACCACCATGGTCGCGAGCTTCGGGAATTCTCAGTCCACACCGATATGGTTCATGTTCTGGATCGACGCCGCGGGCCGCGTCCGCCAGGTGGCGATGGACGCGCCTGGGCACTTCATGACCGACACCTACACGAGCTACAACAAACCGGTGGACATCTCCGCTCCGGCTGGGTGATTCCGCCCTGCGCGATGCGGTCCCACGCTGCCAGAATGTGAGCGAACCACGATCGTTGACCCGCTTGCAACACGAGGCAGAAGATGGCCCTCCTGACCCAGACGCCGTACAAGGCGAAGACCTTCGACCTGTCCGGACTCACCGGAATCTCGGACAACACCCTCGAGGTCCACTTCGGACTTTATGCAGGTTATGTCAAAAACACGAACCTGCTCAACGAGCAGCTGGTCACCTTGCAGCAGGCGGGCCAGGGCCTGTCGACGAACCCGTCCTACGCGGAGATCACCAGACGGCTCGGCTTCGAGTACAACGGAATGGTCCTCCACGAGTGGTATTTCGGCAACCTCACCAAGGCGAGCGGTGGTGGCATCTCGTCGTCGTCCGCGCTCGGACGCGCGCTCGGCGAGTCGTTCGGTGACATCGACACCTGGCGCAAGGACTTCACAGCGATTGGCGGGATGCGCGGCGTCGGCTGGGCGGTGACCTTCCTGGACACCGCCACCGGCCGGCTGAGCAACCACTGGATCACGCTCCACGAGGACGGCAACATCGCGGGCTTCAAGCCCATCGTCGTCATGGACGTGTGGGAGCACGCCTTTCTCCTCGACTACAAGCCGGCCGACCGCCCGAAGTACATCGAGGCCTTCCTCGCAAACTTCGACGCCGACGCAGCCGAGGCTCGCCTCACGGGAGCAGCTGACCGACCCGTCGGCTGATCCTGGCGGCCGGGCGCCAGGTATCCGTCGCAGATGGACCAACGCGCGATCGTGGAGTCGATCACGACCACGTTTGCGGGCGTCGACGCGGACGTCGCGTCAATGGAATCCGGCGCGCCGGAGATCGCCTGGGGCGACACGTTCTTCATCTACGACCCGGACAGGGCTCTGGAGGGCGCCAAGCGCTTTCCCTTCGCCACCATCGTCACGAAGAACTACGCCGATTTCGACAATCTCTCGAACCTGGACCGGGAGGACGTCTTCCGTCTGAACATCGGACTGAGCGGGGAGACGTACGAGTCGCTCATCGACGCGAGCGCTGTGCACGACTTCGCCGCGCTCAACCGGCTCATGCCACACCCGGTCTACGCGGAATACCACTGGGTGTGCGTCCTCAATCCCAGCGAGGAAACGCTCGAGGCGCTGCAACCGCTGGTGCGGGAGGCGTATGACCGCGCGGTCGAGCGGTACACGCGGGGCGGTCACGGCGCCGGCGACCCCAGAACTTCGAGCTGAGCCGGGGCGCGTGTCCTAGAGCGGCGGCCCTCCGAGCTTGCTATAGAGAGCGTCGAGGTCCGATTCGTCGGCCCAGTCGATGACGATTCTGCCGCCACCCCCCTTGCGGCGCTGGAGGCGCACCGGCACGCCGAGCGCGTGCTCGAGGCCACGGCGCAAGGCGACATCGTCAGGCGCGGCCTCCACCTGGGCGGCGCTCGCCGCGCGCTGTGGCCCTGGCGCCGCCCGTGTCAGGCGCTCCTGGACGGCACGCTCGGTATCGCGCACATTGAGGCTATCTGCGATCACAAGGGCCGCCAGCGCCTCCTGATCCGCCGCCATGGGGAGCACGAGCAGGGCCCGCGCGTGGCTCGCGGTGAGCCGGGAGTCGGCGACCGCCTCCTGGACCGGGGCGGGCAAATCGAGCAGGCGGATGGCATTGGAGATCCCCGAACGGCTGCGCCCGAGGCGGAGCGCAATCGCCTCGTGAGTCAGGCCGAACGCGTCCGACAGGCGGGCGTATGCCGCCGCTTCCTCCATCGGGTTCAGGTCGGTTCGGAGCAGGTTCTCGGTGAGCGCCATCTCGAGCTGGTGGCGGCTGGACTCCGCGGCCGGCCGGACGATCGCCGGAATGCTGGAGACCCCGGCGAGTTGAGCAGCTCGGAGGCGACGCTCGCCCGCGACCAGGCTGTAGGTGTCGCCCTCGCGCTGGACCACGATGGGATGGAGCAGCCCGTGCAGTCGGATCGACTCTCCGAGCGCCGCGAGCGCGTCGGGTGCGAACGCCCTGCGGGGCTGCTCTGGGTTGGGCGCGACAGTCGCGGGGTCGACGCTGATCAGCGGCGACCCCTCCTCCGCTTCGGCCTCGTTGGTCAGCAGTGCGTCGAGGCCGCGGCCGAGACCGCGGCGGCGGAACGAGCGGGGCGGTGCGGAGTCGCTCACGCCCGGTCCGGGATACCGGTTGCGGTGAGGACGGCGCCGCCCCTGATGCGTGCATCGAGGTTGGCGCTGAGCTCGCGGTAGGCGATCGCCCCACGGCACGTGGGGTCGTAGAGGGTGATCGGCACGCCGTGGCTCGGTGCCTCGCTCAGGCGAACGTTTCGAGGAATGAGGGGAGTCAGCAGCTGGTCGCCGAAACGAGCCCGAACCTCATCGACAACCTGGTGTGCGAGCGCCAGACGCGCATCGAAGAGCGTCATCACGATGCCGGCAATTCCGAGCGTGGGATTGAGGTCTTTGCGGAGGAGCGCGAGCGTGTGCATGAGGAGCCCCAACCCCTCCAGCGCGTAGAACTCGCACTGGATGGGAATCAGGAGCGCGTCAGCGGCGACCACCGCATTGATGGCGAGCAAACCGAGACTCGGAGGCGAGTCGATCAGCACGTAGTCGTCATCCGACTCCAGGGCTTCGAGTGCGTACTGGAGGCGGCGTTCGCGGCGGGCAAGGTCGACCAGCTCGATCTCCGAGCCGGCAAGCGCGATGTCAGAGGGCACCACATCAAGTCCTGGAACCGCGGTGTGCAGGCGCGCCTCCTCGAGCGACCTCCCCATGACGATGACGTCGTAAATGCTGGTCTGCACGCTGCTTCGATCGACGCCGAGCCCGGACGTGGCGTTGGCCTGAGGGTCGATGTCGATCAAGAGCACCTTCCGGCCCATCTCGGCGAGCGACGCGCCCACGCTGACAGCCGTGGTGGTCTTTCCGACACCGCCCTTCTGATTGGCGACCGCGAGAATGCTAGGAGGCACGGTTAGCGGCTGATTATGGCCGCATCGCCGCGCCCATCAGCGGGACGCCGAGTTATCCCGTGTTTCCCCAGGCAACGCAGCCGCCGTCGGCCGTGCGGCGAGTTGGAGATGCCAAGGCGGCTCCGTCCAGCTGTGGAAAACTCCATGAGGGCGAAGTCAGCCTTCAAACGGTTGTTTCGCACAGAACTTGACGGTGAAACAACACCCCGGTTACCGTGTCCTCGTGGCCGGTGACGCGCAGGACAGCCCCGTCGCGGCATTTCCGACCCCTTCGCCGGATGGTGGGGATCTCTCGGTCGGCTTTCTGCTCGGACTCCTGGTGGGCGAGGGCCATTTCGGTGGCGACGGCCGCCAGCCGCAGGTGACCCTCCGCATGCACGTGCGCCACGAGGAGACCTTCGAATGGCTGCGCCGGACCTACCCAGGCAGTGCGCTGTACGGTCCCTACCACCACGGCGGCCGTTCCTACTTCCAGTGGTCGGCTCGGGGCAGATATCTCCGGGAGTACCTCGTGCCGCTCGTGCAGCGTCACCGCTCGTTGCTCGACGCCTACACGGCGGCACGCTTCGACACCATGTGCGAGCGCTACGCGATCGCCCGGGAGGGCGTCGGCGCCTCGTCGGAGGCCTGAGCGCTCCCCGCTACAATCCGAGGGCGATGCTGGCCCCCTCCGCCCAGACCTGGCGCCTGCTCTCCGCCGCGCCTCCGCGCGAGGTCTTTGCGGTGATGGAGCAGATGATCGGCACCACTCCCTACCGCTTCGAGGTGGTTGGCGAGAGCGAGGCTCGAATCGTCGAGCACCGGCGTCGCGGCCTGTTCGGGCAATGGGGGCGACCCAAAGTTCGCACCCGCTGGGTGCGCTGCCGCGCCGTGGCTGTCACGGAAGGCACGTGGGTCGAGATCGAAGCGAGCTCCGGAGGTGGGCTGATCTCCAAGGCGCTGGGCAAGGCCGACCGCGGACCGACGACGAGGGCTCTGCAGGTGATCCGGCTGCTGACTGCCGGGGCTGCCGACTCGCGGACCGTGTACCGCGACCGACGCATCCCCCCTGGTCCGGTGACCCTGGTCGCGTCATGGGCCGGCACCCCGTACCGGCTCTTCGTGGAGCCCCGCCACGACGCCCCTCGCGGTCGCGAGATCCTCACCGCCACTGAGGTTGAGGCGCTGGCCGAGCGCAGCGGTCAGTTCGTGAAGGTACGCGTCGCCGGCGCCGACGAGGGATGGGTCGAGAGCGATCAGATCGTCCCGTCGCCGGCCGTCTCGACCCGTGCGGCACAGGTCGAGACGGCGCGCTTCACCTAATCAAGCCGGTGAATGGCTCAGGCCGCGGCTGGGCCGCGGTTAGCGCACATGCGTGGAGAGACCGCCGAGTGCGACGGTTTGCGCCTCTCTCGGAGTGGTGACCTGGCTCCCTGCGGTCAGCTCTCCACCACTGCGCTGGTCGGGAAGGAGGTGGTACTCGAAGAATCTGTCATGGGCTAGGTTCCTCCTTTTGCCTGAGTGCCACGGCACCGCGTCCGCATGCGTCGTATGTGAGGCGGGGCGGGTCCGGGCCGAGAGACGCCCGCAAAGTGTATCCCGGTTCGGGCGTTTGGCGTGACGGGTCGGGTCGCCCTGCGCGTCTGAACTCCGATCAGAGCGGCAGACGACCCATGAAGCCCGTGTCGCGGGGGTGCCAGAAGCCGATCCGCGGCTCCCCGAGCCGCCAGCACAGGTAGACGGGCTCGGCCTCACGCATCGCGGCGAAGTCCACCAAGCCTGTGTCCGGGTCGCGCAGGATCACCCCGAGCTGATCGATCTCGGCTGTCAGGCGCTGGGCCTCGTGGAACGGCCCCGAAGCGAGCATCGCGGCGGCGGCAGACCCGTTCGAGGACACAGCGCGGTCGTCGAGGTCTGCGGCCTGGTCCAGCGATGCGCGGTGCGCGTCGCGCAGCGCCGTCAGCAACTCGGTGAGCCCCGGCAGCAGCGCCGTCGCCTCGGCGTGGGTGAAGACGCGCTCCATGGAGCAACCATGCCAGACCGGCCGGCCGTCCCGGCGTCGAGGTCAGTAGATGCCGAGTTCGAGCTGGGCCTCGTCCGAGGCCATCGTGCGCGGATCCCAGGGCGGCGTCCACACCAGGTTGATGTGCACGTCGCGGACACCGGGCAGCGGCGCGCAGACCGCATGCGCCTGCGTCTCGATGATCGGCCCCATCGGGCAGTACGGGGTCGTGAGCGTCATGTCGATGCTGAGCAGACCCTCGTCGTCGATGTTGGTGGCGTAGATCAGCCCGAGGGACACGATGTCGATGCCGATCTCAGGGTCATACACCTCGCTCAGCGCGGCACGGATCAACTCATCCGACGCCTTCGCCTCTTTTTGCACGGCGGGTCCGGTGGGCGATGCGGGTTCAGCAGTGCTCATTTCTCGATCCTCGTTGCAGGCGCGGGGCTCGCCGGGGTTGCGGCCAGACCCTCCAGGAGCGCATTCCACACCAGGGTGGCGCACTTCACACGAACCGGGTACGCGCGCACGCCGCGGAGCGCCTCGAGGTCACCGATATCGTCACCGTCCGGCGGCGTCGCGCCGTCACCGGTCAACATCGCCCGGAATCGCTCGGCGAGGGACGTCGCACCTTCGACACTCATCCCCGTGACGGCCTCGCAGAGCATGCTCGCAGAGGCCTGGCTGATCGAGCAGCCGCGTCCCATGAATCCGATCGCAGCGACAGTGCCGTTGTCGAGCCGGTAGCTCAGATCGATCTCGTCACCGCAGAGCGGATTGTTCGCCTCGATCACACGGTCGGCGGGGTCCACGGCCTGATGGTGGCGGGGGTTGCGGTAGTGGTCGAGGATGATCTCGCGATAGAGGTCATCGTCGACCGGCGTATAGCCGAGTGCCATAGCACCATCGTAGTCCAACGGTTCGCGCCCAAAACCTGAGAATGGGGACATGGCTCGCATCGACGTCCTCGCGCGCACCGGCAAGCGGAGAGCCGACCCCGCGTTCTGGCTGCTGATCGGGCAGTTGATCATGTTCACCGGGGTCGCCGCCGTCTTTCCGATCGCTCCCCTGTACGTCGCTCATCGAGGCGGCAACTCCATCGCGGTGGCGATCTTCATCGCCGGGCCCCTGGTCGCCAACACCCTGATTCAGGTGCCCGCCGGGCGCCTCTGCGATCGATGGGGGCGTAAGCCGTTCCTGATCGGCCCGCGCCTCGTCTACGCCTTCCTGTCCCTGTTCCTGTTCTTCAACCTCGGGAGCCTCCCGATCCTCACCGCGATCCGGATCGTCATGGGGGCCTGCGCCGGCGCCTACGTTCCGGCGCTGCGCGCCGCGCTCACCGACCTGAGCGCGCCGGAGCAACGAGCGCAGCGGTTCTCGCAGCTCCAGGCGTACGAGATGGTGGGGCTCCTGGTCGGCCCGCTGATCGGCGGCGCCGCGGCGCTCTGGCGCGATTCGGCGGTCTTCGGGATCACCGGGTTGTCGATGTTCATCGGTCTCGGGTCGATGCTTCGGGTCCCGGAGACGCGTGCCGAGGCGACCGGCACCATCGAGAGGAAGGAGCGTTTCCGCTGGTGGCGGATCCGAGGCATCATCGTGCCGATCGCCGCACTTTTCACGGTCGGCACCATCTGGTCGATGTACGACGTGGTCTGGCCGCAGTACCTGGCGGCCCGTGGCTACGGTCCGCTGATCATCGGCCTCTCCGTGAGCCTGTTCGCACTCCCGATCCTGCTCCTCGCGCGATCCGGAGGCCGGCTGGCAGACCGGGCGGACCGGCGCAAGCTCGTAACCGCGGGTTTGGTGGTGGTGGCCGCATGCGCCGCCACATACCCATTCCTCCAGATCCTCGCCGTGATCCTGACCGTCGGCGCGATCGAAGCGGTTGCGACCGTGATCCTCGAGCCAAGCCTGTTCGCGGTTATCGGCGACAGCACGCCTGAAGCGGTGCGCGGCCGCGCCATGGGCATCGGCGGCCTGTATCAGTTCAGCGGGATGGCCTTCGGCGCGGCGGTGCTGGGTTCGCTCTACGGGGTGAACGCCGGGTTGCCGTTCTGGTGCGGCAGCGGAATCCTCCTGGCCGGCGCACTGGTCTGCGCCTCGTGGCTTCCGGGACGTCCACCCGTGCCCTCGCACCAGCCCCAGCCGACGGCGTTCCAGATCCTCGAACGTGAGCAGGCATAAGGTGCCGGCGGAGGGCGGCCCGTCCCTGTTGCTCGGTCACGGCGCATCCGGCACCGCGGCGTCGATGCGTCCCTGGGTCACCGAGCTCGCGCTCCACGGCGTCCGGGCACATGCACTCGATCTCCCGAAGTCGAACAACCAGCGGGCTGTGGGCGTTTTCCGCAGCGCGCTGGAGGAGTGGTCGGGCGCGGCCGTCGGCGGGCACTCGTACGGCGGACGCATGGCCAGCCTGCTCGCCGCGGAGGAGCCCGTGAGCGCGCTCGTCCTTCTCAGCTATCCGCTGCACCGACCGGGGCATCCCGACGAGTTGCGCACCGAGCACTGGCCGAGCATCGAGTGTCCAGTGCTCCTGCTGTCGGGCGACCGCGACCCCTTCGCGAAGGTGGACCTGCTGCGCCGCGAGCTCGGCTCACTTCGCGACGCGGAACTCGTCGTCTATCCAGGCCTCGGTCACGGAGTGCTGCCGGTTCGCGCGGACGCCGCCGCGCGCATCGCTGCGTTCCTGCTCAGCCGAGCCTAGACCCGAAAGACCCGGCGCACCTCACCGAGCCCCTCGCCGAGGGCGTCGATCTCCTCGTGCGTCGTGTACAGGTACACCGACGCGCGCGCCATCGAAGGCACGTCGTAGCGGGCCATCAGCGGCTGGGCGCAGTGGTGCCCGGCACGGACGGCGATGCCGCGTCGATCCAGGATGGTGCCGACATCATGGGCGTGCACGTCGGCGAGGTTGAAGCTCACGACGCCGCCGCGGGCTTCGAGATCGCGCGGACCGAAGATCGTGATATCGCCAACCTCGTCCAAAACATCGAGGAGATGGCGGGTCAGGGACATCTCGTGGGCGTGGATGCGGTCGCGACCGATGGCGTCGATGTAGTCGCAGGCCGCGGCGAGCCCGACGGCACCGGCGACGTCCGGCGTTCCCGCCTCGAACTTGTGGGGCACCGTGTTCCACGTGCTGCGCTCGAGGGTGACCCGGCTGATCATGCTCCCGCCGCCGAGAAACGGCGGCATCAACTCGAGGAGCTCCGGCCGCGCCCAGAGGACGCCGATCCCCATGGGGCCGCACATCTTGTGGCCGCTGAAAGCGATGAAGTCGCAGTCGAGATCGCGTGCCGACACGCTCATGTGCGGCACCGATTGCGCGGCGTCGAGGCAGACGAGCGCGCCCGCCGCGTGCGCGCGTTCCGTGATGGCGCGGATGTCGTTGACCGTGCCGAGGACGTTGGACTGATGCCCGATGGCCAGCAGCCGGGTCGGCGCGGCGAGCAGCGCATCGAGCGTGCTCAGGTCGAGCCGGCCATCCTCGTCGATGTCGATCGCCGCCAGCTGCAGACCCCGCCGTTGCGCAGCCAGCTGCCAGGGAACGAGGTTGCTGTGGTGCTCCATGACGGTGACCACAATGCGGTCGCCCGGCGCGAGCAGCTGCATCGCGTAGGACGATGCCACCAGGTTGATCGCCTCAGTGGTGTTGCGCACGAAGACGAGTCCCTCGGGCGGCGCGTCGAGAAACGCTGCGACACGAAGCCGGGCACGTTCGAACGAGTCGGTCGCCTCGTTGCCGAGGGTGTGGACGCCGCGGTGGACGTTGGCGTTGCTGGTCGCGTAGTACGCGTCGACGGCGTCCACCACCGCGCGCGGCTTCTGCGAGGTGGCGGCCGAGTCCAGGTACACGAGCGGATTGGTCCCGATCTCCCGCTCGAGAATCGGAAAGTCGGCGCGAATGCGCGCGACGTCGAGCCCAGGGTCGGTGGCGACCGGCGTGCTCATTGCGCGGTGACCTCGTCGGCAAGCGCAACCCGGAGCACTCCGTCGTCCGTGGTCTCGATGCGATGGACGCGGACGGGCTCGACCGCGGGGAGCGACAGCGGGTCTCCCGAGCGCAGATCGAAGCTCGACCCGTGCAGGGGACATTCGATGACGCAGCGGTCCAGGTCGAGGTCGCCGTCGCTCAGCGAGGCCTGCGCGTGGCTGCACGTGTCATCAAGCGCATAGAACGTTCCACCGACGTTGAAGATCGCCACCGGCGTCTCATCGATCTCGACTCGCGCGGCGCATCCGGGCGGGATGTCGCTGGTCCGGGCCACGGCGACCCAGTCGCTCACTGCGCGCCCGCCGTGACCCCGGCCACGGACCCGCCGGCGATCTCAGCCTCGAGCAGCGCTCCGGCGAGCTCCGCAAAGCCCCGATGGGGGACGCGGTCGAGGACGTCGTCCATGAAGCCGCGCACGATCAGCGAGCTCGCCTCTTCGGGGGGCACGCCTCGCGTCATGAGATAGAAGCGCTGGTCGGAGTCGATATGGCCGGCCGTGGCGCCGTGTCCGCACTTCACGTCGTTGGCGCGGATCTCCAGTCGCGGGATCGAATCCGCCTTGGCGCCCTGACTGAGCAGGAGGTTCCGGTTTGCGACATACCCGTCGGCGTGGACTGCGGTGGGCGCGACGTCGATCATGCCGCC
Source organism: Candidatus Dormiibacterota bacterium (assembly GCA_003153505.1). GTDB lineage: Bacteria > Chloroflexota > Dormibacteria > Aeolococcales > Aeolococcaceae > Palsa-851. The sequence goes on along the minus strand of PLZA01000020.1, from coordinate 1,166 downwards.
GTAGACGGATCGAGCGTGGTCGCGGACGGCAACCTTGAGCAGCAGGTTGCTGCGGGTCTCGGCGCCGACATGTGCCTGCAGCGACTGATGGTCGAAATGCTGGGTACCGTCGCCGAAGCAGATGCCCAGGATGTCGGCCTCACTGCCGATGCCGTCGAGCAACACCTCCCACCACACTTTCTGGAGGCGGGCACCGAGCGTGACGCCCATGAAGCGGAGCTTCGCGTTCGCGTCGAGCACGGCGCGCTGCAGGGCGACGTGCCACACGCCCTCGCCCCACTGCTGCACGGTGTTGTAGTCGAGCCGCGCGTCACGCCCGGCCGAGAGGATCACCATGGCGTCGCTGAACAGCGCCGCCGGGCCCGAAGGCGATGCGTACGCGTCGATGACGGTCAGCGCCGCGCCCTCGTCGAGGACGACGACCGTGGACGGAAAGGTCGCACGATCCTCACCGCCGGCGGGGTGCGCGACCCACACCGGGACCAAGGCCTCGACCCCGCGCGGGACATACACGAAGACGCCGCCGCGCCACAACGCGTTCCAGAGGGCCGTGAACTTCGACTCGTCGACACGCACCGAGGACAACGCGCGCTGCACCAGCTCGGGGTGCACCATCGCGGCCTCTTCGAGGGTGGTGAGGATGATCCCCTGCGCGAGCAGCGTGTCGGCGCCCTCGACGGGGGTCGGCGTCGGCGAGTCGATCACGAACGCCGCCTTCGGGTCAGCGCTGTCGCGCTGGGCGCGCATGGCGTCGACGACAGCCGGATCAGCCACCTCGATCGGCGTGAAACGATCGGGGTGGAGCGACGAGATATCGGTGCGCCGCCAGTCCTCATCGCGTTGCGACGAGGGCATGGGGATCGCCTCGTAGGCGTCCCACGCAATGCGCCGGCGTGCCGCGAGCCAGGCCGGCGATACCTCAGCCCGCGCTGCCGCGACCTCCTGCCCGAGCGCCGCTGCGGGCGAATCGGCCAGCGGGGTCGTCGCCCGATCGCTCCCTCCATGGAGCGCGCGAGCAGCCGGTTGAGCTCGACCGCGTACTCCATCGGCAGCTCCTTGACGAAGGGCTCGAAGAATCCGTTGACGATCAGGGCTGTCGCGTCCTGCTCGGGGATGCCGCGCGACGTCAGGTAGAAGATCTGATCCTCGCCGACCTTGCTGACGCT
>PLZA01000031.1 GCA_003153505.1 Candidatus Dormiibacterota bacterium | reverse complement strand
CCTGCGACGCGGTCCGGACCGTCGTGACGATTGCGCCGCCTGCTGATGATTCGGTCGCGATGGCCGGCACGCGAGTGATGCCACTCTCGGTCGGACGCGCCACGCGAACCATCCCGGCACACATCCGCACAGCGCTGCACATCCGCGACCAGGGCTGCCGCTTCCCGGGGTGCGACCGACCGCCCGCGTGGACCGATGGCCACCACATCATCCACTGGTCGGACGGCGGTCCCACCGAGCTCGCGAACCTGGTCTCGCTGTGCCGCCCGCACCATCGCGCAGTGCACGAGCAGGGTTGGCGCATCCACAGTGCTGACGGAATTGCCGTGGTCGAGCCGCCGCCCTGACGAAGGTGATACGTGGTATTGCGCACTATCCAGGAGATCGACGGTACCGGCCACGCATGATTGCGGCATGGAGCTACAACCAGATGCCGCCATCGCCCTTTGCCACGAGGCGCACGAGCGACTCCGAGTCACAGTACTGAAGATCGACGACGACACAGTGCGCCGGCAGAGCCGGTTACCTGGGTGGACTGTTGGTCACGTGCTCACGCACCTCAGCCGTAATGCCGATGGGCACGCCCGCCGGCTTGAAGGCGCGCTGATCGGGGTGGAAGTTCCGCGATATCCCGGCGGCTCCGAACAGCGCGACGGCGAGATCGAGGCGGGTTCGACACGGAGCGCGCATGCGCTGTACGAGGACGTCGACGAGTCGGCGAAGCGACTCGAGGCGACATGGGCCAGGTCCGCGGCGGCCGGGTGGCCGAATGCCGAACTGCTTGCCACCGATCGCTTTGCGACCAGCGGCAGTCCGCTGCGTCGCCTTCGCGAGGTGGAGGTGCATCACGTCGACCTCGGGCTCGGTTATGTCGTGACGGATTGGCCGGACGAGTACGTGGCATGGGAATTGCTGGCGACGCTCGCTCGCCTCCCCGAGCGACTTGTGAACGCGAAAGACGCGCACCGACTGCTCGGCTGGCTCACGGGGCGAGCGCCGAACATCGACGGTGTCGTTCTGCCGCCCTGGATGTAGTCATCGCGACCGGTTCCAAGGTGGGGGGAAATCTGCGCGTTACCGCCCGGCGTCGAGACGGACGATGCGTCGCTACGCTCGTACCGTGACGATGGCCTCGGTGAGTTCCGAGGCCGCGCCGCAACTCGGAAACGTGTAGCAGGCGTTGGTCGTCTCGACTGTGGCCTCTCCCGGGGCGACTGCACGGAATGTTGCTTGCGCGCCGCCACCCAGTTCGTCGCCGTGCGTCATGGGCTCCAGCACCGTTGGGGCAGTTGACGTGGGAGTCGACCAGCAGAACGGCGCCAGTTCGTCGGGGAGCGTGACGACCACCATCGTGCCTACCGGCATCACGTATTGCGCCGACGGAGAACGGGAAAGCTCAATCGGACCGAGTCGCAAGGTCGGCGCCGTCACGACGATGGGTAGGGCTGTCGGCGTGGGTGTCGGAGCCGGTGGCGGTGAACCGACCGACGGAATGGGCGCCGGCGCTGCGCCCTTGGGTTGCGGGACTCCAGGCGACGCGGGACTCTGCTGCCGCGCCCGCGCCGCAGCCGCCTCAGCGGCCGCGCAGTGGGGCACCCCGGGCTGCAGCGACTCGACCGCAGGCGACCCACTCGAGCCGCACCCTGTCGCCATGGCGAAGGCAACCAGTACGGGCAGCACCGTCAACTGCCCTGAACTTCTCACGCGGGTACTTGTACGCCTGAATCGCCCCCCGGTTCCAGCCGCGGGCGCCCCGGCAGACGCGCTCGTGATTGCGCACCAGGCAGCGCTCCGCTATCGTTGGCGGCCACCGGTGCAGCGGTCGTTCGCACCAAACGATCGACGTCATCGATAACGGCCCCAAGTGCCAACGAGAGGAAGGGGGGTCGTCGCAGCAATCATCGCGCACCCGAGGGAGAGGCATGCAACCCAATAACGCGTCCCGCGCACCGAGCCGCCCGCATCGGAAGACCGCCGCCCTCGGTGCCGCCGTGGTGGCGACGTTCGCGCTGGGCACGACCGCCCACGCCGCCAGCGCGGCCTCGGCGTCCACCTCGAGCCGGCAATCTACCGGCCAGGCCGCCTACCGGCACGGGCTACTGCCGATGCTCTCCAGGAACGGTTCGGCCCCGGCCGCTCCGGCCGTCTCAGCCAAGGATCTGCACTTCGGGGGCGGTATCAACAGCGTCGGGGTCACCACGGGCGCGCCCAAGGTCTACCTCGTGTTCTGGGGAACCCAGTGGGGCACCCAGGGCACCAACTCGGCCGGCAACGCGACCTTCGCCGGCGATCCCCAGGGCGTCGCTCCTGACCTGCAGGCGTTCTTCAAGGGCCTCGGTACCGGCGGCGAGCTCTGGAGCGGCGTCATGACCCAGTACTGCCAGGGCGTCGCAACCGGGACGACCCTCTGCGGGACAGGTGGACAGCACGTCGCATATCCGACCGGCGGCGCCCTCGCGGGGGTCTGGGAGGACAAGTCGGCGGCCGCACCTGCCAACGCGACCGGGCACCAGATCGCTCAGGAAGCCGTCGTTGCGTCCGCGCACTTCGGCAACAAGACGAGTGCGGCCAACCGCAACAACCAGTACTTCATCATCTCGCCCACGGGGACGGATCCCGACGACTACCAGCAGAGCGGCTTCTGCGCCTGGCACGACTACACGGGCGACGCGACGCTGACCGGCGGTGGCGGTGCCACCGGCGCGGGCACGCCGCTTGCGTTCACCAACATGCCGTATGTCCCCGATGTCGGCGCGAGTTGTGGTGCGAACTTCGTGAGCAATCCACTCGACGGCGTCACCATCGTCGGCGGCCACGAGTACGCCGAAACCATCACCGATCAGTTCCCCGCAGGCGGGTGGACCGCCAGTGACGGCGAGGAGAACGGCGACCTCTGCGCATGGAAGACGTCGGGCGCGGGCAGGGTTCAGGACATCACGCTGACGACCGGCAGATTCGCTGTGCAGGGCACGTGGTCCAACCTTGCCAACAAGAGCAAGGGCGCGTGCGCCATCAAGAACGCCATCGTCACCTGATCGGCGAGCGCGAGGGTCAGCGCCAGTAGCGCAGCCGCCTAGAGACTGCTGTCGGGAATCTGACCGGTTTCGATCAGGAACCGTTCGAGGTGCGTGACGACGAAGCGGTGATCCTCGACCTGCGGCAGCCCTGATACCGCAACGGTGCCGATGCACCCGCTCGACCCGAGCATGATCGGGAATGCACCGCCGTGGGCGGCAAACATCCCGACGTCCAGGCGAGAGTCGGTGTCGAAGTCGCGCCCGTCGGCGCGAAACTTGCAGCCGACGAAGTACGACGAGTGACCGTAGCGTTCCACCACGGCAGCCTTGCGCAGCAGCCATCCGTCGTTGTCGGCCGACGAGCCGGGCAGGGCAGCGTGGAACAGGCACTGCCCGTTGCGGCGAATCGAGACCGCAACGGGGAGAAGCGATTCGAGTGCCGTCACGCGCATGCTCGACCCGAGCTCCCAAGCGGTCCCATGGTCGAAGTGCGAGAACACCAGACGCTCCTCTTCAGCCAGCAGCGTCGCGAGCAGGTTCGAGGCCGCTTCGCTCATGGCTGCGGCACCGCCACGATGGAACCGGTCTCGGCGCTGGATCTCGCCGCCTCCAGGACCGTTGCCGTTGCGACGGCATCGTGTGGATTGACGGGCGCCGCATTGGTGCCGCGAACGGCTCCCGCGAACGTCGAGTAGAACAGATCCCAGCGCCCGCGCTCGGTGGGGTATGACCTCGAGCCCGCGGCTCCCGTGTGCACTGTGCCGTAGCTGTCCGGTGGCTCGACACCCCAGCGGTCGGCGAGCGACGCGGGGGTCTCGCCGGCGAGCAGCGCGTTCTCCTGGGTGTCGCCCGAGCCGAGCACATAGGTCGCCTCGCTCCCGGTCACGCGATATCGCGGCCCGGGGGCAGACTGGCTCCAGCTTCCCCACAGGTGGGAGCGAGCACCGTTTGCGTGCGTGAGCGCGACGAACACATCGTCGTCGAGACCCGATTCGCGCACCCGCAACTCAGCGTAGACGGTCACCGCGGGGCCGAGCAGGACCAGCGCCTGGTCCACCAGGTGGCTGCCGAAGTCGCGGAGGGTGCCGCCACCGGATTGGCCGGGCCCCCGTTGCGGCGCGAAGCGCTCGAAGCGAGACTCGAAGCGGGTCACGGTGCCGAGCTCGCCGTCGGCGACGAGCTTCCGCACAGTGCGGAAATCCGAGTCCCACCGCCGGTTCTGATACGGACTCAGGAGCAGTCCGCGTTCATCGGCGATGGCCACGGTGTGTTTGGCAGCCTCAGGATCGAGCGCGAACGGCTTGTCGCAGACCACCGCGAGGCCGAGTTGCAGCGCCTGTTCGGTCAGGCTGGAATGGGTGTCCGCCGGCGTCGATATGGCAACTGCCTCAGCGCCGGCGTCCACGAGCGCGGTCAGCGACGCGAAGGTCGGCGTGCCGGGGATCTCGCGAGCCACGAGCGCCTGGCGCTCCGGCGACGACGTCATGACCCCGACGAGGTCACACTCCGGCGCCGCGCTGAGCAGGGGCGCGTGGAAATACCGGCCGCCGAATCCGTAGCCGACCAGACCGAAACGTACTGGAGTCATGCCCACCCCTTTGCTTGCCGCACTGACGGACCAGCGCCGGCACCGGTCACCGTTCACCCGGATAGACGACGCCGACCGCGGCTCGGGCGTCGTCGAGTATTTCGAGAATCGCGATCGTGTCAGCGTGGGGGATCAACGGGCTCTGCAGCAGTCCGGCGCGCAGGCAGCGTTCGACCTCCTCGATCTCCGGTCCATAGCCGTTCCCGTGCCCCGCGAGCGGGTCACCGGTGTGCTCCTCCCGGGACGGCGTGTGCAGGATGAGCCCGGTCGGCCGGTACGCCTCGGGAAGCAAGGAAATCCAACCCTTGGTGCCAAGGATGGCCGCTTCATTGGGAGCGTGGATCGGTGCGGACGTCCACAGTTGCGCTCCTGGGTGGCCACCGTACATCCACTGCATCGCGACGGTCTCATCGGATCCCGTCGGCGAGAGCGTGCCGACGGTGCGCACCTCATCCGGAGGGCCCATGAACAGGTACGCGAACGTCACCGGGTACACGCCGAGGTCCAGCAGCGCACCGCCCCCGTTGGCGAGTTCGTAGAGGCGATGGGTCGGATCGAAGGGCAGTCCGAGCCCGAATTCGTTGCGCACACCGCGCACATCACCGATCGCGCCGTCGGCAATGAGTTGCTGGGCCTTGCGAATCAGCGGGTTGGTGCGGGTCCACATCGCCTCCATGGCGAACACCCCGGCCTGGGTAGCGGCGGCGAAGACCTCGCGAGCGTCGGCGGCGTTGAGACAGACGGGCTTCTCGATGAGCACCGCCTTGCCCGCCTCGATCGCCATCAGCGCGTGAGCACGGTGGTGGGGATGGGTGGTCGAGACGTACACCACGTCGACGTCATCGTCGTCCACGAGCGACGTGTAATCCCCGTAGCTGCGGGCGGCGCCGTGACGTGCGGCGAACTGCTCGGCGCGCTCCGCGTCGCGCGCGGCGACCGCGGTGACGACATTGCCGTCGGTCAGGTTGATGTCATTGCTGACGGTGTTGGCGATGCCGCCGGCGCCAAGGATTCCCCAGCGAATCGGACGGCCGTCGGTGATCGGTATGGGCATGTGATCCGTTCCTGTCTAGTGGGATTCGCGAGAGACGGTGCTGCCGGTGGAACCGAGCAGGAAGTCGAGGTCCGCTCCCGTGTTTGCCTGCTGGACGGTCTGCACGTAAAGCCGCTCCCAGCCACGGATGGGGTGTGCGTAAGCGCGGAGGGTGGCGTTGTCCGGGGAGCGGGCAGCCAGATCCTGATCGGGAACATCGACGTCAAGTCGCCTTGCGGCGACATCGAGGATAACGAAATCACCGGTGCGCACCAGGCCGAGCGGACCGCCCGCGGCGGACTCAGGGGAGACGTGCAGCACCACCGTGCCGTACGCGGTGCCACTCATCCGGCCGTCACAGATGCGAACCATATCGCGCACGCCCTGGTGGAGGAGCTTGGCGGGCAAGGGCATGTTCGCCACCTCGGGCATCCCCGGATAGCCCTTGGGGCCGCAGCCTCGCATGATGAGCACCGAGTCGGCGTCGACGTCCAGGTCCGGGTCGTCGATGCGTGCGTGCAGATCCTCGATCGAGTCGAACACCATCGCCCGACCGCGATGCTTGAGGAGGTGTTCGGAAGCCGCCGCAGGCTTGATCAGCGCGCCGTCCGGGGCCAGGTTGCCGTGGAGGACCGCGATGCCGGCGTGCGGCTGCAGCGGCTCTGCGCGTGGGCGGATGACGTCGGGATCCCAGATCCTCGCCGGGTCGAGGTACTCGACAAGCGGCCGACCCGTCACGGTGAGCGCCGTCGGGTCGAGCAGATCAGCGACCTCGCGCAGGACGGCGAGCAGACCGCCCGCGCGGAAGAAGTCCTCCATCAGATAGCGGCCGGCGGGCTGGAGGTTGACGAGCAGTGGGACCTGCGAGCCGGTGCGGTCGAAGTCGTCCTGAGTCAGGGCAATGCCCAGGCGGCCGGCGATGGCAAGCAGGTGGACGACCGCATTGGTCGAACCGCCGATCACGGCCAGCGCGACGATGGCGTTGAGGAACGACCCGCGGGACAGGAGCGCCGACGGCGTTCGGCGCGCAGCGACCATCTCAACCGCCAGCCGTCCCGAGTCGTGGGCACCCTCGAGCAGACGGCTGTCGGCGGCCGGGGTTCCGGCCAGACCCGGCAGCACCATGCCCAGTGCTTCGGCGAGCAATCCCATGGTCGACGCCGTGCCCATGGTGTTGCAGTGGCCGCGGCTGCGAATCATCGAGGACTCGGATTTGATGAACTCGGCTTCCGAGAGCGTGCCTGCGCGGACCTCCTCGGAAAGCCGCCAGACGTCGGTGCCACAGCCGAGCGCCTGACCGCGGAAGGTGCCCGTCAGCATCGGGCCTCCCGGGACGACCACCGCGGGAAGGTCGACCGATGCGGCGGCCATGAGCAGCGCCGGGATCGTCTTGTCGCACCCCCCGAGCAGGACCACGCCGTCGATCGGGTTGGCGCGCAGCATCTCCTCGGCGGCCATCGCCGCCATGTTTCTCCAGAGCATGGCCGTCGGCCTGACCAGGGTCTCGCCGAGCGAGACCACCGGCAGATTCAGGGGGATCCCACCCGCTTCGAAGACCCCCTGTTTGACGCTCTCGGCGACCTCGTCGAGATGGGCGTTGCAGGGAGTCAGGTCGGAGGCGGTGTTGGCGATGGCGATGTGCGGCCGGCCGTCAAACGCGTGGGCCGGCAGGCCGCGCCGCATCCAGGCTCGGTGGATGTAGGCGTTGCGATCCGTGCCGGCATACCACTGCCTGCTGCGCTGCTCCGCCACACTTGACCACCTTTCCAATGAGTCGAACCGGGCTCGACGATGAGGCCCTATATTGTCGAGCCCTGATGGCAGTGCGTTGCGGCCGCTCCGCCGTCACCTCGTGAAGCGGTTTCTCGCCGCTCCCGCCTCCGATCGGTGTTATGGCCTCGGGGAGGGCCCGGTGTGGGACGGCGACCGCGATCGGCTGCTCTGGGTCGACATCAACGCCGGCGCGGTCCACAGCGGGCAATTGGCCGGGCAGCGGGTGAACGAGACCAGCGTCATCCACCTCGGGGAAACCGTCGGTGCCGTGGTCTGCGCTCGCGACGGGGAGCTCCTCGTCGCCGGAGCTCGCCGCCTGTACCGGATCTCACCGGGCGGCATCGTCAGCCCCGGGCCGAGCGTGATCGCCGGCGCTGCTGCGAGCCGGCTCAACGACGGCGTGTGCGATCCGGCGGGGCGGTTCCTGGTGGGCAGCCTTGGGCTCGGCGAGCGTGCCGGTCACGAGGTGCTGGTCCGGATCGGTCACGACGGCAGCGTGGTGGTCATCGATGATGACCTGGGGATGTCCAACGGCCTCGCGTTCGCTCCCGGCGGGGACGTGCTCTACAGCATCGACACGATTGCCAAGATCGTCTGGACTCGCGCCTACAGCCCCGCCACCGGGGCCGTCGGCCGGCGCGAGGCGTTCCTGCGTCTCGACGTGCCTCCGGATGGGATGTGCGTGGACGACCAGGGAAACCTCTGGATCGCCATGTGGGGAGCCGGTGAGGTGCGCTGCTACTCGCCGTCGGCGGCGCACCGTGGCGCGATCGAGGTGCCGGCGCCGAACACCACGAGCGTCGCGTTCATCGGGCCGGCGCTGGACACGCTGCTCATCACCACCGCCGCAGAGCAGCTCACCGACGCGCAGCGTGCCGGTTTTCCGGATTCGGGCCGTCTGTTCACCGCACGGGTCGATGCCCGCGGGTGTCCCGTCGCCGCGTGGGCCGGATCGGGCGCATGGCCTGAGCGATTCGACGACGCTCGCATGGCGACCCGTCCTTGAAAGCGTTCGTGGTCACGGCTCCCCACGAGGGCGCGATCCGCGACGTGCCCGACCCGGTGGCGAGCGAGGGCACGGTGATCGTCGACGTGCACCGGACGGGCATCTGCGGCACCGACGTCGAGTTCTGGACCGGGGACATGGCGTACCTGCACCAGGGCCACGCGACCTATCCGATGCGCCTCGGACATGAGTGGTGTGGCGTGGTCTCGGCAGTCGGCGCCGGCGTGGATGCAGGGTGGCTCGGTCGCCGGGTGACCGGCGACACCATGATCGGCTGCGGGCATTGCGATCGCTGCCGATCCGGACGCCACAACGTCTGCGAGGACCGCGTCGAGATCGGCATCCGCGGTGGCGCGGCGGGGGCGCTGGCAGAACGACTCGCGGTCCCCGCCACCGCGCTCTTCGCGCTCCCTGACAGCGTCGACGACGCCGCGGGCGCCATGGTCGAACCCGGCGGCAACGCACTCCGCTCGGTGCGCGCCGCCGCGCTCGCAGTGAGGGATCGGGTCCTCGTGCTCGGCAACGGGACCCTCGGTCTCCTCGTCGCGGCATTCGCCCGGGCGGACGGCGCGGAGGTCCATCTCATGGGCCGATCGCGAGCGACACTCGACTTCGCCGCCACCCTCGGCTTCGCCGGCGTGTGGGAGCGCGAGGCGTTGCCGCAACTGGCCTGGGACGCGGTCATCGACGCGTCGAATGCGGCCGAGCTCCCAGCCGTCGCCCTCGACCTCGTCGAGCCTGGCAGACGGGTGGTCTACGTGGGGCTTGCCGGACAGCCCAGCCTCATCGACACGCGCACGATGGCGCTCAAGGACGTCACCGCGGTCGGGATCCTTGCGGCGTCCCAGGGCCTTACCGGGACCATCGAGCACTACGCGGCTGGATACGTCGACCCCCGCCCGCTGATCGCCGCCACGGTCGGCCTCGGCCGGGCCGGTGATGTGCTCGCGGGCTGGCGACCCGCCACGGCCTCGGCGGGGCCGAAGATGCACATCGACCCACGCCTGTAGCAACGGTACCGGGAGAGGAGAGTGCACACAGTGAAGGATTTCGACGGACTGGTCGCGGTGATCACCGGCGGCGCCAGCGGCATCGGCGCCGCAACTGCAACGCAATTACGGGACCGAGGTGCGCGAGTCGCGGTCCTCGATCGCTCGTACTCGGTCGTCACGCAGGCGGCGACGACGGAAGTCCCGTGCGACGTCGCGGATTCGGCGTCGACCCGAGCGGCCATTGACAGCGTGGTTGGAGCACTCGGATCCGTCGATATCCTGATCAACAATGCCGGCATCGGCGCATCCGGCACCGTGACTGACAATGACGACGAGGAATGGCATCGGGTTTTGAGCGTCAACGTCGTCGGCATCGCGCGGATGACTCGAGCGGCGCTGCCATCCCTGCTCAAGTCGAGCCACGCGGCGATCGTCAATACCTGCTCGGTGCTCGCCAATCTCGGCGTGCCCCAACGCGCGCTGTACTCGGCCAGCAAGGGCGCCGTGCAGGCGCTGACGCTTGCCATGGCAGCCGACTTTGTCAAGCAGGGCATCCGAGTCAATGGTGTGACTCCCGGAACCGCGGACACCCCGTGGGTGCGGCGGCTCCTCGACCAGGCGCCCGACGCGGAGGCAGCCGCGGCAGCTCTCCGTGCTCGCCAGCCGATGGGTCGACTCGTCAGCGCAGACGAGGTCGCATTCGCCATCGCGTACCTGGCGAGCCCGCTGTCCGGCTCGACGACCGGAACGATGCTCGCGGTGGACGGCGGCATGGACGGGATACGTCTGGGGTAGGGGAGACGCCGCTCGCGAGGGTCAGATGCCGGCACGGTGCGTCCAGCTTCCTCCGACCATGGTGGCGGCGACCGGCATGGAGCGCAGCGCACTCGGCGCGTCGGCGAACGGGTCGCCGTCCACGACAATGAGATCGGCGGCATCCCCCGAACGCAGCGCCGGGTCACGTCGAGTCGGCACCATCGACGCTGCCAGCGCCTCGGCGACGGTGATCTCCTGTTCGGGGTGCCAGGGCGGGCGCGCATCTCGGCTGCGATGAACGGCCGCCGCGATCCCCAGCCAGGGATCGAGCGGCGCCACCGGGGCATCTGATCCAAAGCTGAGGCGAGCGCCCGCATCAAGCAGTGCGCGAAACGCGAATGCGCGCCGGGTGCGACCGCCCCAGAACCGGTCCGCAATGTCGCGGTCGTCAAGCGCGTGCTCTGGCTGCACGCTCGCCCCCACGCTGGTCTGGGCGAAGCGAATGACGTCCGCGTCATCCAGCAGTTGCGCGTGCTCGATGCTGCCCCGGGCGCCGGTGCCGGCAAACGCGTCCAGCGCGATGGCGTTGGCACGATCGCCGATCGCGTGGACGGCACATTCGAAGCCGGCATCCCTGGCGCGGAGCATCAGGGCGGCGAGCTCGTCCGCGGGAACCAGCAGCATGCCGTGCTCGTCGACACCCTCCGCAGGCGGAGCGTACGCGTCGTGGCACCACGCGGTGCGCGTGTTCAACGAGCCGTCGATGATCACTTTCATTGGACCGACCGTGAGCAGACCGCTCGTTCCCGCGATGACGTCCCCGGTGTGCAGCCGCCCCGCGATGGCGGCGTCGAGCCGCTCGGGCCAGACGCTGGCGGCGACGCGAAGCAAGCGATCTCCGCCAGCCATCCTGCGCCGCCACGCCTCGAGCGGCCCGGGCTTCTCCATGTCCACGACACCGACGACTCCCCGTGATGCCGCGGTTCGCGAGGCGGACCGACACCAGGCATCTGCCGTGTCGTCGGAGACCTTGCCGACCTCGCTGATGACCTGCATCGCGGCGTCCTCGCGGAGCAGGCCTGCCGTCAGCTCGGCGTGGCCGAACCGGCGCAGCGCAGCGCTGTTGAGCCACGCGCTGTGCAGGTCGGCGCTGATGAGCACGACCGGGACTGCCTCCGCTACCGAGTCGAGCAGCCCACGGTCGGGCGCATCCGGCCAGAGCGCGTCGCGAAATCCGTACCCGACGATGGGCGCTCGGAGGTTCGGCTGACGAGCGCGAGCGTGTGCAGCAACCAGGCCTGCAGCCGCGAGTGCAGAGGCCGCGACCGAGAGATCGAGCCGGGCGGCGACCTGCGCCCACTGGTCGAAATGCACGTGGCGATCCCAGAGCCCGCGCAACAGATACCGTCCGCCCAGGTCGATCACCTCGGACACGTCGACCGGCCCCATGGTGGCGCCGATCTCGGCAACGCGATCGGTGTCGATCAGGACGCTCTGCAGCGGTCTCCGTGGCGTGAGGCGGGCACGCTGGAACAGGACCTTGGTCACCGCAAGGTCGTCACGCGCGGCCGTACGCGTGCTCCACTGTGCGCGATGAACGGATTGCCCACGGGTGCGGTCATCGGTGTTTCGCTCATCGCACTCGTCGCCACGTTAGCGGCGAGTGAAGTCCTGGTGCGAGGAGTAGGCCGGCTCGCCCGCAATCTCGGTCTGCTCGGGGGCCTCGTCGGGTTGATCGTCGCGTTGTGCGCCGATTCGCCCGAGATCGCATCCTCGGTGTCAGCGGTGGCCAGCGGCTCCGCCGCCACCGCGGCGGGCGTCGTGTTCGGCTCCAACATCTTCAACATCGCTGTGCTGCTGGGTGGTGCGGCTCTCGCCGCGGGGACGGTGCGGATCCCACACGCCGCACTCGTGGTCGACGGTGGCGTGGCGATCATGGTGACGCTGGCAATCGGGCTGGTCGTCCTCGGGGCGCTCCCGATTCCGCTCGGGCTGGCGCTCATGGTGGTCGTCTTCGCTCCGTATGTCGTCTTCCTCGTCCTGCGAACATCGACCATCGCGCGTCTCCCATTGCCTGCTCGACTTCGCGTGCTGCTGGTCAACGCCTCGCGCGAGTCGGGTGTCGAGGGGCTGGAGCTCGAAGCCGAGCTCGAGGCCTACAACCCGGCTGCGGAGTCGCGGCACTGGTGGCCGGTCGGGCTCATGCTCCCGGCGCTGCTGGTGATCGTGGCCGGGTCGATTCTCATGGTCCAGGGCGCGGTCACGTTGGGAGAGCGGTGGGACGTCGCCAGCGTGCTGGTCGGCGTGCTCGCACTTGCCGCAGCGACGAGTCTTCCCAATGCATATGCGGCGATTCGACTTGGACTCGACGGCCACGGCGCCGCGGTGGTCAGTGCGACCTTCAACAGCAACACCCTGAACCTGATCGCCGGGATCGCGGTGCCGATCGTCCTGTACCCCGCGCTCCGCGGCGCCGTTCCCCCGACCTACCTCGTGTGGCTGGTGGGCATGAGCTGTCTCGCCCTCATCCTGCTCGCCGGGCGCCTCACCCGTCGCGGCGCCGCGATCCTCCTCGTCGCCTACGCCGGCTTTGTGGCGTACGCGGTGCTCACGGCGTAGCGCGATAACTCCAGAAACGAGGGAGCACAGCGCTCAGCACAACTGTGCCGACCACGCAGAGCACGCCACCACTGACGACCGACGCGCGTACGCCGGCGAGCGATCCCACAATTCCGGCCTCGAGATTGCCCATCGCCGGTCCCGATGAGTAGCTGATCATCTCGATTCCGGCGAGACGGCCGCGCATCGCGTCGGGGATCGTCTGATTCCAGAGGGTCATCCGGAAGAGCCCGCTGATCATGTCCGCCGCGCCCGCCACGGCAAGCGCCAGCAGCGCCACCCAGAGTGATGGCGCAAAGCCGAATGCGACGATCGCGACACCCCAGCTTGCCGCGGCGAAAGCGATGGCGCGTCCGTGATGTCGCACCGCGTGTGTCCAACCGCTGGTCACCGTCGCGATGAGCGAGCCGACCGACGGCGCTGTGTACAGCAGTCCGAGCACCGCGGGTCCGCCGAGTCCCGATGCGATCTGCGGGAACAGTGCGATCGGCATCCCGAAGAACATCGCATTGATGTCAACCAGGTACGAGCCGAGCAGATCCTGACGCCCTGCCGCATATCGCAAACCGGCCAGTGCCGCACGAAGGTTCACTCCCTCCGCGTCTGGAGCGGGCGGGACGGCGCGCATGAGCGTCAGCACCACCGTCGCCACGAGAAACGTGGCCACATCGACCCCATAGGTCACGGGGAGTCCCACGGTCGCGATCAGGATGCCTGCGATCGGCGGCCCGACCACCTGACCGAGGTTGCCGCGGAGGGATTCGAGCGCAGCCGCGGCCGTCAGCTGCTCACGCGGCACGATTCGGGGCACCAGTGCATCCAGCGACGGGCGTTCCAGGGCGTCGACGCCGGCTGCGGCGACGACGACCAGAAACAGGACCCAGAGCTGGGGGTGTGGCGATGCCGCATTGACGATAAGGATGGCGACGATGCCGCACGCGCTGATCTGGGTGATCCGCACCATGCGGCGCCGATCGACCGCGTCGGCCAGCGCGCCGCCGACGAAGGACATGAGCAGTATCGGCACCAGCTCGGCGAGACTGACCAAGCCAACCACCAGCGACGAGCGCGTGAGTTGATATGCCTGGAAGGGGATGGCGACGTACGTGATCATGCTCCCGGCGAATGACACGCCCTGGCCGATGAACAGCAGCCGGAATTCGCGTGACTCCCGAAGGGGCGCGACGTCGACGGCGAGCGACCTCAGATGCCGTCGCAATTCAGAGCCCTGCGCCCCGGCGCTGCTCGCCTGCGGCGACTCGATGGGCGGGTCGGGTGTGGCGCGCGTGTGCGGCGGTATCTCCTCGGGCACCGTGCCACTCTGGGGCCTGGCTGCCTCGGGGCGTCGACGCGACGCCGGTTCGATCTAGCCCGGCGGGAGGCGCAGTGACGAAGCGCGGAGAGCCACCGGCAACGCCGCGGGCTCACGGCCGCGACTGTCGAAGGGCGCGCGCAGATCCTCCAGAACCACTGCGCCCATGAGCAAGGCCGCTTCGGGGAGCAGGCGCAGGATCTCCGGTGCCACGAGGAACCCGATCGCGCTGATCGCGCCCAGGGCAAGCATGATCAGCAACGCGACATCACCTCGCCGCCTCGCCACGACGACGCAGGGCACCACGAGTACGGTGAGGTCCTGCGCGTAGATGTGCGGCGCCGCAACCACAGAGAGCACGATGCCGAGTGCCAGGGCGTGTGCAGGATGCTCGAGCAATGTCCGGCGCAGCGCATACGCGAGCATGCAGGCCGACGCGCCGAGTACCACGCTCGTCACGAATGCCGCAGCACCACCGCCCCCAACCGATGCGACGAACGCAGGGATGCCGACGCTGCGGAATGCGTCGCCCACATGGGTTTGGAGCAGGAACCCGGGCCAGCGTGCAAGTTGAGCCGGCCCCACGAGGGCGAGGCTCGCGACAAGCCACCCGGCAGCGCCGAGCGCGAACCCACCGAGGACACGCCACTGTCGCGCGGCAAGCAGCATCGGCACGGCGAGCCACACCACCTGCGGTTCAACGAGCAGCAAGGACAGTGCGACGCCTGCTGCGAGGAGGCGCTGGGTGCGCAGCAAGATGAGCACCATCAGCAACGCCAGCAGCATGACCCACTGCCATTGGAGGAAGGCGACCAGCCCCACCACGGATCCGGCGGAGACGAGCGCGCCTCCGACGCGATGCAGCGCGTTCCAATCGGACGGGAGAAGTCGCCACGTCAGCGCGACTGCGGCGGCGAAGAGCGCCGCGCACACGGCCAGCGTGGCCGCGATTCCTTGCTCGGGCGCGAGCAATCCGAGTGGCTGGAACACGAACCCGACCGGGGGGAGGCTGACGAATGGATTGATGCCATCCCCAGGCGCAAGTCCCATCGCGTGCGTCGCGGCGATCTGCGACCCGACGCAGTACAGGCAACCACCTGACCTGAGGAGATGCGCCCCGACGGCGAAGGCGACCCAGTCGCTGTTCGACGGCATCGTCAGCGCCCCATCGGCGCTCCGAGCAATGAACCCGAGCGCAATCGCGGCGTAGAGCGCGACGCTGACGAAGCGGAAAACCCTTCCGCCGCGCCAATTCACAGCGTCACGGTACGGACAGATCGCGCCGGCGAGCGTGACGCAACCGCCAAGCGACCGCTCCGTCACCGGTGCGTACCGGCCTCGGGTCCTGAGTAAACTTGACCGTTCCAGTCGGGATTCGGTACCATCGCCTGCGATGGGCACCAAGGCTCTCGGACTGACGCGCCGCCGCTGGCTCGACCACGGCTGTTGCGGCTCCGCCATCTGTCGTCGCTAGCAACGACTTTGCGTCGCCCCGCTCAACCGGGTGCGGCGACGCCGTGTAGAGCACCAACCGACATCAGTCTTTCTTCACGAGGTATGTGTCATGTCTGTCACCGATGAGCTGCTCGAGAACAACGAGCGCTACGCAGCAAGTTTCGACAAGGGCGCCACGCCGCTTCCGCCTGCCCGTGGCGTGGCGGTGATCGCATGCATGGATGCGCGTCTGCACGTCAGCGCGATTCTCGGTCTCGAGATCGGCGACGCCCACATCATCCGCAACGCCGGTGGCGTGGTCACCGACGATGCGATCCGTTCCCTGGTGATCTCGCAGCGCTTGCTCGGGACAAGGGAGATCATCCTCATCCATCACAGTGACTGCGGCATGGTCACCTTCTCGGATGACGCGGTGAAGGCGCAGATCAAGGAGGACACCGGGATCCGCCCGCAGTTCTCGCTGGAGGCGTTCCCTGACGCTGCCGACGATGTGCGTCAATCCATCGCCCGCATCAAGGCGAGCCCATTCATCCCGCATCGCAACAGCGTCCGCGGATTCGTGTACGACGTGTCCACCGGCCGCCTCAACGAGGTCGAGGCCGCCGATCGGGAGCTGACCGGATCAACGGCCGGCGCCACGCAGGGAGCCGCTCGCTAGCCCTTACTCGGTGGTAGCACCGACGGCGCCCAACCGCGATTGAGATCGCCGCAGTGCTGGTGACACGGCTGTCACATGAGCGGTTTCGGAGTGGCGTCACCCGGCTCGTGATCTCAACCGAGCCGGGTGCGCCACACGCACAAACCGCACCGCGAAAAGTTGCGCACAGGCATGTGCCTTACTGCACCAACGAGGTGCGCGGTTGTCCACATTGTGCACAGGCTAGCGCGTGTCAAACGCGTCGTGGTTGACATGCATTGAGCGCGCGCAGTAGTGGTTGACAGGGGGTCATGGCCGCGGCGTACACTCCCACGGTGACATCGGAGGCGGGCATGTCGAGGCATTCACAGCGAAGCACCATGCCGCGCCGGATCTGCGCACGGGTGGGATGTGGCGAACCGGTGCACAAGCCCACGGCGAAGTACTGCAGCATCAAGTGCTGCTCGATCGATCCCGCGCGCCACGAGCGACTGCGCAACCAAGCACGCCGTGCGTCGGCGCGCCCGATCCCCATGCTGCGTCAGCTGCGCTTCGACTTCCAACCCACGGGCTTCGACCCCGAAGCGCAACTGAACGAGTTGTGCCTGGCGCGAGAAGACGTGCCTGCCGGTATGTCTCGCCTCACCGGCTGACGCTCGCACAACGGCGGTCGAAGAGCGCCGAAGGGCGGACTGCGTAGAATCGGCGTCCCATGCCAGACGAGATCGTCGACGACGCCGCCGAAGCGGGCGCGCAGCTCCCCGCACCGCCAGAGCCGACGCTCGAGATCCTGCGGCACAGCGCCGCTCACCTGATGGCGGCCGCGGTCGTCGACCTCTTCCCGGGCGCGCAATACGACGTGGGGCCGGCGATCGAAGACGGCTTCTTCTACAACTTCCGCCTCCCTGGCGGCCTGCATTTCGTCGACGATGACCTGGCGCGCATCGAGTCGCGCATGGGCGAGCTGGCCGCGAAGAGCGTGCCGTTCGTGCAAGAGGCCGTCCCCCGCGGACGGGCGGTCGAGATGTTCACGGCCATGCACCAGGATTTCAAGGTCGACATCATCAACCGGCTGGCTGATGACGTGACCACCGTGAGCATCTATCGGACTGGGGATTTCGTCGACCTGTGTCGCGGCCCACACGTCCCTGATACCGGATGGCTCAAGGCGGTTCGTGTGCTGCGTATCGCCGGCGTGTACTGGCGAGGTGACGCGCGCAACGAGCAGCTCCAACGCGTGTACGGCACCGCATGGTTCACGCGGGACGAGCTCGACGCGTACATGGAACGCCTCGAAGAGGCACGCAAACGCGATCACCGCCGTCTCGGTGCCGAGCTCGACCTGTTCTCGTTCCCCGACGAGATCGGCTCGGGGCTCCCCGTGTTCCATCCCAATGGTGGGCTGGTGCGCAAGCTCATGGAGGACTACTCGCGCCAACGCCACGAGGAAGCCGGCTACTCGTTCGTCAACACCCCGCACATCACCAAGGAGGACCTCTTCAAGGTCTCCGGCCACCTCGAGTGGTTCGCGGAGGGCATGTTCCCCCCGATGGAGCTCGACGAAGGGACCAAGTACTACCTCAAGCCGATGAACTGCCCGATGCACATCCTCATCTATCGGAGCCGGATGCGCTCGTATCGCGAGTTGCCGTTGCGCCTCTTCGAGTTCGGCAGTGTGTACCGCTATGAGAAGTCGGGCGTCATCCACGGGCTGACCCGTGTCCGCGGCCTCACCATGGACGACGCGCACATCTTCTGCGCACGCGAGCAGATGATGGGGGAGCTCATCTCGCTCCTCGACTTCACCCTGGGCCTGCTGCGCGATTTCGGCTTGACCGACTTCTACCTCGAGCTTTCCACCCGACCTGAGCACAAGGCCGTTGGCACGATCGATGAGTGGGACGCTGCAACCAGCGCGCTCCGGCTCGCCGCGGAGGGCCGAAACCTGGAACTCGTGCTTGACGAGGGCGGTGGTGCGTTCTACGGACCCAAGATCTCGGTGCAGGCGCGCGACGCCATCGGACGCACCTGGCAGATGTCCACAATTCAGGTCGACTTCCAGTTCCCGCAACGTTTCGGTCTGCACTTCATCGACGACACCGGCGCCGAGCAGCAGCCGATCATGATCCACCGGGCGCTCTTCGGTTCCATCGAGCGGTTCTTCGGGATTCTGCTCGAGCACTACGCCGGTCATTTCCCGGTCTGGCTCGCACCCGTGCAGTGCGCGATCGTCCCAGTGCAGGACGACAGTGAGGAGGTCATGGCATCGATCCGGGGCCTCGCCGCGGACATGCGCGAGCGCGGGTTGCGTGTTTCGGTGGACGAGCGTCACGGCGAGCGCATGCAGGCACGGGTACGCGACGCGGAGCTCAAGCGCATTCCATATGTGGTGGTGATCGGCAAGCGCGACGTGGAGCGCGGTGACGGCGTGGTCCGCGTTCGCGACGTCCGCCGCAACGTGCAGGAGGACCTCTCGACCGGAGCGCTCATCGATCGCCTGGTCGCCGAGGTGCGCGAGCGGCGCCCGGAGTGAGACGACCCCGGCAGAAGGCGCCGGACATGCTCACGACCCACGCGCCGCTCCGCGGCGAGGCCAAGCTGCGCGCCGCACTCTCCGGATTCGGTGTGGGAGTGACAGGCCGCGTCTGCCTCGACCTCGGCGCCGCGGCGGGCGGGTTCACGCGGGTCCTGCTGGAGGCGGGTGCGGCCCGCGTGTATGCCGTTGATGCCGGGTTCGGCCAGCTCCTCGGCTCGCTCCGCCAGGATCCGCGCGTCGTCAACCTCGAAGCCACCAACGTCGCCGCCCTCGACACAGCCCTCGTGCCCGACGCGATCGAGTTGGTGACCATCGATGTCTCCTACCTCGCGCTGGCCGCCGCGGTCGCCCAGCTGGACCGAATCGAGATGGCCCGGGCTGCCGACCTGATCGGCCTCGTCAAGCCGATGTTCGAGCTGCGCCTGGCCACCGCCCCCTCAGACTCCGCGACGGTCGAGACTGCGACCCAGCGCGCCGCGGCCGGGATCGAGGCGGCGGGCTGGCGGGTCATCGGCTCAATGCCCTCGCCCGTGCTCGGTGGGCGAGGAGCCGTTGAAGCACTGATCCATGCCCGTCATGCATCCTGAGATCGCCGCAGGTTTGGGCGTCCCGCGCGCGTGCTATATTCAGCGGCCGACGCCCATCACGGGCGCCGCAAAGCAGGACCGCCAGGTACGGCCCTCACCTTCCGGGCTTGCCTTGAAGGTCCAGCACCCGAACCCTGGATAGCGGAACCGCTGTCCAGTTTTCTATATCTACAAGGAGGCCGCGCCGATCGCATTCCGAGAGCTCAGGGTCAACGACCAGATCCGCATCCCCTCCGTTCGCCTGTTCGACGACACCACAGGCGAGCAATTGGGAATCGTCACCATCGAGCGAGCACGAGAGCTTGCCGCCCAACGCGAACTGGACCTGGTCGAGGTAGCCCCCCAGGCCCAACCGCCGGTGTGCCGTCTCATGGACTACGGGCGCTTCAAGTTCGAAGCCCTGAAGAAAGAGAAGGAAAGCCGCAAAGAGCACAACACGATCAACGTCAAAGAGATGAAGCTCCGTCCGAAGATCTCGGAGCACGACTTCCAGACCAAGTTCGGGTCGGTACGTCACTTTCTCCATGACGGCGACAAGGTGAAGCTGACGATCATGTTTCGCGGACGCGAGATGGTGCACCAGGAGTACGGGCGCAAGCTGCTCGACCGCATGGCCGAGGAGTTGAAAGAGGTGGCGATCATCGAACGGACCCCGCTCGTCGAGGGCCGCAACATGATCATGATCATGAGCCCGCTCAACAAGAAGCACGCCAAAGGCGACCAGCACAGCAACGACCGGCGCCCGACTGAGGAGGTGGAGATGAGCGTCACCGTTCCGCCGCAAGAATCCGCCGAAGATCCCGGCGCCGAATCAGGGAGCAACAACAACAATGCCGAAGATACGAACCCATAAGGGAACCGCCAAGCGGCTGCGCGTCACCTCGACCGGGAAGGTGATGCGGCGCAAGGCGTTTCGCTCGCATCTGCTCGAACACAAGAGCGCCAAGCGCAAGCGGGCATACCGCATGCAACACGAGGTGTCCGCGTCAGATCGCCGCAAGGTGATCAGGCTTGCACCCTATCTTTAGGAGAGCGACATGGCCAGAGTGAAGCGTGGGGTGACGGCCAAGGCTCGCCACCGCAAGATCCTCGAGATGGCGGAGGGGATGCAGGGGGCTCGTCACCGCCTCTACAAGAACGCCAACGAGGCGGTCATGCATTCGCTCGCGTATGCATACCGCGACCGCAAGCAGCGGAAGGGCGATATGCGCGGTCTGTGGATCGCGCGCATCAATGCCGCGGCGCGTCAGAACGGCCTGGCGTACAACCAGTTCATGCACGGCCTCAAGGAGGCGGGCGTCGAGGTGAATCGCAAGATGCTCGCCGACATCGCTGTCAAGGACTCCGGCTCGTTTCAGCAGCTTGTCGAAGTCGCCCGGGGCGCCCTGACCAAGGCGTGACCGCCGACCTCCACAGCGTGGCGGCGGAGGCCCTCGAGGCAGTCGCCGCCGCGGCGGACCTGGCCGCGCTCGACGCGGTGCGGACCAGGTTCCTCGGACGCGGCGACGGCGAGTTGACCTCGTTCCGGCGAGGGCTCGGCAAGATCCCCGACCCTGACGGCCGGCGTCAGATGGGCCAGATGGTCAACGAGCTTGTCGGGCGAGTTGGCGATGCCCTCGACGAGCGCCAGCGCACCATCGAACGCGCGGCCCGGGCACGCAGCCTCGAGACCGAAGCACTCGATCTCACCCGGCCTGCGCCGCCGCTGCGCCGGGGCC
Organism: Candidatus Dormiibacterota bacterium; assembly: GCA_003153505.1. Taxonomy (GTDB): domain Bacteria; phylum Chloroflexota; class Dormibacteria; order Aeolococcales; family Aeolococcaceae; genus Palsa-851. Next base: position 199,702 of record PLZA01000031.1, on the reverse strand, counting down.
GCCTGAGCCCGGTGACGATCGCGGCTCGCGAGATCCGCCGGATCTTCGGCCAGCTCGGCTTCGAGGCCGTCGACGGCCCGGAGGTCGAGTACGATCGGTACAACTTCACCCTGGTCAACCAGCCACCCGGGCATCCGGCCCGCGATTCCCAGGATACGTTCTACATCGACGATTCGCGGCTGCTCCGGACGCACACGTCGCCGGTGCAGATTCGCAGCATGCTCATCCGCGGGGCGCCGCAGCGTGTGATCGTGCCCGGCAAGACGTACCGCCGCGACCACGACGCCACGCACATGCCAATGTTTCATCAGGTCGAGGCGCTCTGCATCGACGAGGGCATCGCCGTGAGCGACCTCAAAGGGACGCTCGAGTACTTCGCTCGGTCCTTCTTCGGCGCCGGTTCGGTCCTGCAGTGGCGTCCGCACCACTTCCCGTTCACCGAGCCGTCGCTGGAGCTCGAGCTTGCGTGTGTCGTGTGTGGCGGCTCCGGCTGCAGCGTCTGCAAATACAGCGGCTGGCTCGAGCTCCTGGGCAGCGGCATGGTCCACCCTCAGGTGCTCCGTAACGGTGGCGTCGACCCCGAGCGCTATTCGGGTTTCGCCTTCGGCATGGGCATCGAACGTGCGGCGATGCTCGCGTGGGGTATCCCCGACATGCGCCTCCTCTATGACAATGACGTCCGTTTCCTCGCACCCCAGGGCATGCCCGCCGGCCTCGCGGAGGCCTCGGGGACGTGAAGTTCTCTCTGCGCTGGCTGCGCGACTACGCGACCCTCGACGCACCGGTGGCGACGATCGTCCGGGCCCTGGTGGACACCGGCACCGAGGTTGGAGCGGTTGACCTGGGGGGCGAGGGATTGGTGGTTGCGCGAATCGAGTCGGTCGGGCCGGTTCCGGGATCGTCGCATCTCCAGTTTGCCGATCTCGATCTCGGTGGCGAGGTTCCGGCTTCCCTTGCGGCATTCAGCGCCATCCCTGGGACGGTGCGGGTCCTGACCGGGGCGCCGAACGTCAAGGCCGGTGATCTCGTTCCCTACGCGCCCCCTGGCACTCGCCCGCCGGCCATGGACGAGCGTCTTGGCGTGAAGACTATCCGCGGCCAGAAATCCCCGGGCATGCTCTGCTCGGCGATCGAGCTCGGGGTGGGGGATGACGCCGACGGCATCCTGATCCTCGATGAGGGAAAGCCGGGACAGGGGCTCCGCGAGATTCTGACCCTGGATACGATTCTCGATCTCGACATCACCACCAACCGCCCCGACTGCCTCTGTCACGTCGGCATCGCGCGTGAGATCGCGGCCGCACTCGGCGAGGGACTCAACGAGCCGCCGGCGTCCGTGCCCGAGGAGTTCCAGTCGGCGACGTCGGCCGAACTCCGCGCGCAGGTCCGGATCGAGGATCCCGCCGGCTGCCCACGCTTCGTCGCTCGTGTGATCGAAGGGGTCCAAGTCGGGCCGTCCCCGGGGTGGCTCCACCAGCGGCTGCGTGCGGTCGGGCTGCGCCCGATCAACAACGTGGTCGACGTGACCAACTTCGTGCTCCACGAGCTCGGCCAGCCCCTCCACGCCTTCGACCTGGATCGCTTCGTGGAGGCCGGTGGCGGCAGGACCGCGGAGGTGGTCGTCCGCCGAGCGGTGGTTGGCGAACACGTCGTCGATCTGCTCGGCACCGACCGCGAGCTCTCCTCTGAGGATCTGGTGGTGTGTGCCGGCGGCACGCCCGCCAGCATCGCCGGGGTCATCGGCGGCAGCTCAACGGCCGTGACCGACGCGACCAGAACGGTGCTGCTGGAGGCCGCAACCTGGGACGGCCCGACCATCCGCGCGACATCGAAGCGGCTCGGGCTCCGCACCGATGCGTCGACCCTGTTCGAGAAAGGCCTGAGCGACCGGCTCCCGATGGTCGCGCTCGATCGAGCTGCTGCGCTGATCGCCGAGCTCTCGAGCGGCCATGTGCTTGCGGGTGCGATCGACCAGTGGCCGCGTCCGCTCCCCGAGCTGGGACCGATCGCCCTCACCGCGCGAGTCACCGGCGACCTGCTCGGCATCCCGATCGACGCAACCGAGATCGCGACCACCCTCGCGCGGCTCGGGTTCGCCGTGGAGCAGGACGCCGCCGCCCTCACGGTCGTGCCACCGTACTTCCGGCGGGACGTGTCCCTGCCCGAGGACCTCGTCGAGGAGGTGGGCAGGATGATCGGCTACTCGCGTGTTCCGAGCACGCTCCCCGGACGCCGCGTCGAGGTCACGACCACCGCCGCGCCACCACCAGTCGAGGACGCCGTCCGTGACGTGTGCGTCGGAGCCGGCTTCGACGAGGCAATCACCTTCTCATTTGTCGGCCCGCTCGACTCCACGCTGCTGCCGGGGCTCGGGCGCGGGCGCACGCCCATCCCACTGCGCAATCCGCTCAGCGACGAGTGGAGTGTGATGCGCACGTCGCAGCTTCCCCGGCTCTGTGCCGCACTCGCTGCCAATGTGAATCGCGGCACCGCCGATGTGATGCTCTTCGAGCTCGGCAAGGCATTCTGGGAAGGCGAGCGTACGGGACCGGTGCCCGGGGCAACCCCGGACGGTGCCGACGCCGACCTCCCGGCGTTGCCACTCGAGCCGCTGTTGCTCAGCCTCGCGGTGCACGTGTCCAGCGGCACCGCCGATGACGCGGCCGCCGCCCTCCGGCAGGTTCAGTCCGTCTTCCAGCGAATCAGCGACGACCTCTCCGGAGTGCCGCTGCGCAGCGAGCCGTCCGCTGAAGCCGGCCTGCACGCCGGGCGGAGCTCGGCGCTCGAGTTCGCAGGCCAGTCGGTGGGCCTCCTCGGGGAGCTCTCGTTCGAATCCACTGCCGCATTCGAGGTCAAAGGGCGCGTCGCGGTGGGGGAATTGCGCATCGATGCCATCGCACCGTCGCCACCACGGCCACTCCGCTATGCGCAGCCGCCTCGCTTCCCGGCCATCGTCCAGGACCTCGCGGTGACTGTGGCCGCCGACCGGCGCGCCGGGGACGCCATCGACGCAATTCGCGCTGCGCAGGAGCCGCTGCTCGAGCGTGCCGAGCTGTACGACGAGTACCGGGGCGGCAGCCTGGGCGCTGGGCGCAAGGGGTGGACGTTCCGGCTCACCTTCCGAGCAACCGACCGGACTCTCACCGGCGAGGAGGCGCAGCGCGCCCAGGACGCGGTGGCAACCGCGCTCGCGCAGCGGTGCGACGCGGAGATCCGCCGGTAGACGAGCTCTCCCGCGAGTGGTTCTCGCGCCCGACGGCGGACGTCGCGCGCGATCTGATCGGCTGCCGGCTCGTCGTCGACGCCGGGACGTCGAGCGCGGTGGTGGCGCGGATCGTCGAGACTGAGGCGTATCTGGGAACCGGCGACCCGGCATCACACGCCTACCGCGGTCCGACGCCCCGATCGCGGGTGATGTTCGGCCCGGCGGCGCACCTGTACGTGTACTTCACCTACGGCATGCACCACTGCGCCAATCTGGTCACCGATGCCGACGGTGTCGCGGGTGCGGTGCTCCTGCGAGCCGCCGCGGTGGAGGAGGGTGTGGCGGCGGTGGCGGCTCGACGCGGCACCGGCGTCGCAGTGACCGCGCTCCTGCGAGGACCCGGAAACCTCTGTCGTGGCCTGGGGATCTCGCGCACCGAGGATGGCATCGATCTCATCGACCCGGGGGCGCGCGTGCACATCAACCCTCGCGTCGAGACCCCGGACATTGGCATCGGAACGCGCATCGGGCTGCGGCAGGCGGCCGACCGGCTGCTGCGCTTCAGCTGGCTCGGCGATCCGGCGGTGTCGCGTCCCGGTCCACGCGCACCCGGCAAGGCTCCGAGATGAGCTTGCACGTGCGTGAGGATGGATCAGGCCGGAACAAGAAAAGGGGCCGGACTGAGCCGGCCCCTCGTGAATGCACCGTTTCTTGATACGGCAAGCCCGGTAGAAATTCCCGGGCTCTTGGTGGCACCGAAACCGGTGCCCTTTTCGGAGAAACGCCCGGTACGAAACTCCCGGTCCGCACAAGGCGCACTTGCCCATGTTCCGGGGCCATCCCGGGGGACGCCGATTGCCCGGCGACCTCGACGGGGGCGCTCTGTTCGTGCGGTCAGGGGCCCGTCAGCCGGGCCTCAACCCTCCGCTCGGCCGTGCCGGAAACGCTGCCAGACGGCTCGCAACATTGGAATGGCTACCTCCGTCTGATTGCCGATGCTACCCATAACCATAGACCTGTTTCCCACTGACGGCAAGGAGCGTGAAGCCTAGACTGGGTTCAGAGCTGCGCTAGAATCGGAACGCCTGTTCGTCTCGGAGGATTCATGTCCGGTCACAGCAAGTGGGCTGGAATCAAGCACAAAAAAGCAATCGTCGACGCTCGCCGCGGCCAGGTGTTCACCAAGGTCACGCGCGAGCTGACCGTTGCCGCGCGCGAGGGTGGCCCCGATGTCGAGGGCAACTTCCGGTTGCGCCTTGCTATGCAGAAGGCACGCGAGGTGAACATGCCCGCCGAGAACATCGAGCGGGCAATCCAGCGTGGAGCCGGCGGCAAGGATGGCGTTCAGCTCGAGGAGGTCCGCTACGAGGGCTACGGGCCGCATGGTGTCGCCGTGATGGTCGACACCCTCACCGACAACCGCAACCGCACGGTAGCCGGAATCCGCAACGCCTTCACTCGCTCCGGCGGCGCGCTCGGGGAGGCGAACAGCGTCGCCTGGATGTTCAATCAGCAGGGCGTGATCAGCGTCGAAGCAGGGAAGCGCGATCCCGAGGAGCTCGCCCTCGAGCTGCTCGACGCCGTTGACGTCGGCGCGGACGGAGACGTCAGCGTCGACGGGGACGAGGTGGTCGTCACCGTCGCTCCATCACGGTTCGAAGAGGTCCGGCGCACGCTCGAGGAGCGCAATTACTCGGTCGACTCGGCCGAGGTGACCATGAACCCGACCACCTCGGTGCCGCTCGACGTACCACAGGCGCGTCAGGTGCTACGCCTGCTCGACGGCCTCGAGGAGCACGACGACGTCCAGCAGGTCTACGCCAACGCCGAGATACCGGACGACGTCCTTGACGCTGTCAGCTGATCGCCCTGCCGTTCGAGTCGGATGAGAGTCCTCGGGGTCGACCCGGGGCTGGCGCGCACCGGCGTGGCCATCGTCGACGGCACGCCTGGGCATCTGGTGCTGCTTCACGCCGCGTGCATCGAGACCGTGCCGCAGACCAGTGAAGCGGCCCGACTCGCGATCCTTTTCGACCTGGTTGTCGACGCGTGCACGTCACTCCGACCGGAGGTCGCCGCTGTGGAGGAATTGTTCTTCTCGACCAACCGGCGCACCGCGATGCGCGTCAGCGAGGCCCGTGGTGTGGTGCTGTGCGCGCTGGCGCGCGAGGGTGTCGCGATCGCCGAGTACACGCCGACACAGGTGAAGGAAGCGGTCTGTGGTTACGGCGCGGCGCGCAAGCCACAGGTGGCGCGCATGGTCGCCAATCTCCTTGGGGTGGCGGACATTCCGGGCCACGACGACGTCGCTGACGCGTGCGCTGTCGCGGTCTGCCACCATCATCGCGGACGTCTCGGCGCGCTGACGTCACGTGCGCGCAACCACGGCGAAAGCGCCCTCGACGTGGCGGTGAGCCGGGCGCGGGCGGCGGTGGTGCGCAGCACGCCATGATCGCGCTCATTCGAGGCGCACTCGTCGAACTCGGTGACGACCACGTCGTCGTCGACACAGGCGGCGTCGGTTACGAGGTGTTCTGCCACCTGCGCACCATCGCGACGCTGCACACGTCGCGTGAAGCCGAGGTGACACTGCACGTGCACACGAGCGTGAGCGCAGACGCGATCCGCCTCTATGGATTCGCCACCCACGACGAGCTCCGCCTCTTCCGCCTCCTCATCGGGGTCGAGCGCATCGGACCCAAGGCCGCGCTCGGGATCCTCGGGAGAGCCGAGCTGCCAGCGCTGGTACGCGCCATCGCGGAGGGGGACGTCGCGCTCGTCGCGACGGTGCCGGGCATCGGGCGCAAGACCGCGGAACGCGTGATCCTGGAGCTTCGCGACAAGGTCGGATCTCTTGAGCCACATGGCACCCATCACCCCGCCGAGAGTGGCGAGAACGAGGCCGTCGCCGCTGCGATCGCCGGTCTCGTCGGCCTCGGGTTCCGCGAGCATGAAGCCCGCAGCGCAGTCGCGGCGATCGCCGCCAACGGCGATGGTCACGATGTCGCGGATCTGGTGAGCGCCGCATTGCGACGACTCGACACCGCCGGAGCCGCGCGGTGACCGACGAGCGCATCGTGAGCCCCGAGGAGCTCGAGGCCGAGCGGGTCGCCGACACCGCGCTCCGTCCGCGCACACTCGACGACTTCGTCGGCCAGGCAGCGATCAAGAACCAGGTTCGCATCCTCGTTGAGGCGGCCCGCCATCGCGGCGACGCACTCGATCACGTCCTGCTCTACGGGCCGCCCGGGCTCGGCAAGACGACGCTGGCGCAGATCATCGCCGTCGAGATGGGGGTCAACATCCGCCTGACCAGCGGGCCGGCACTCGAACACCAGGGGATGCTGGCGTCGATCCTCACGAGTCTCGAGGAGCGCGACGTCTTCTTCATCGACGAGGTCCATCGCCTCAACCGCGCGGTGGAGGAGGCGCTGTACCCGGCAATGGAGGACCTCGCCTTCGACTTCGTCGCCGGCAAGGGAGCGGGGGCGCAGACGCTCCGGCTGACCCTCAATCGCTTCACGGTGATCGGCGCGACCACCAGGGCGGGCGCGCTCGGCGCGCCGCTGCGCGATCGCTTCGGCGTCACCTTCCGGCTCGACTTCTACGACACCGACGACCTCATCGCCATCGCCAACCGGTCGGCTCGTCTGCTCGGGATCGCTCTCGACCCGGAGGGGGCCGCAATGATTGCGAGACGATCCCGCGGAACGCCGCGCATCGTCAACCGGTTGCTCCGGCGCGCCCGTGACTACGCGCAGGTGCGAGCCGCGGGCCGGATCGACGTCGAGGTCGCGGCTGCTGCGCTCGACGTCCTCGGCATCGACTCCATTGGGCTCGACGAGCTCGACCGCCGCGTGCTCGGCGTCCTCTGCGGAACGCTGGGTGGCCACCCCGTGGGAGTGCAGACGATCGCCGTGAGTGTCCAGGAGGATCCGGACACGATCGAGGACATCGTCGAACCCTTCCTCATCCGCCGCGGACTGCTCGCTCGGACGCTACGCGGACGCCTCGCCACCGCCGCCGCGTACCAGCATCTCGGGCTGGCGGTGCCGGCCGGTGCCCCTGGGGCGGCGGAGGCGCAGACCGCGCTCTTCGAGCGTTGAGGTCGGCCGACTTCGATTACCGTCTCCCGGCGGAGCGGATCGCCCAGGAGCCCCTTGCCGAGCGCGACGCCTCACGGCTGCTTCACCTGCTGCCCGGCGACGGACTCGAGGATCGCGAGTTTCGCGAGCTGCCGAACCTGCTCCGTCGCGGCGATCTCCTCGTGGTGAACGACACGAGGGTGCGGCGGGCGCGGCTCCACGGGTTCGACGGCGCCGGCCGCAACGTCGAGCTCCTCGTGCTCGCGCGCGAGGCAAACGGCGAGTATCAATGTCTTGCTCGCCCGGCACGTCTGGCAGCCCCAGGGGCCGTGGTCCAGATCGGCGCGGATCTGCGCGCCACCGTCCTCGGCGTCTCCGCGACGCATCGCGGTGGCCGCACGATCTCCTTCGACGCCGACGACCCGGACGCGGCTATCGAGCAAGCGGGGGTTGCTCCGCTCCCGCCCTACATCCACGCCGACCTCCGCGACCCGGAGCGGTACCAGACCACATATGCCAGTGGAGACCCGGAATCGGCCGCCGCCCCGACGGCTGGCCTGCACTTCACGGCGCCGGTGATGGAGCGGCTGCGCGACGGAGGCGTCGGCTGGGCGTCTCTTCGTCTTGACGTCGGGCTCGGCACATTCGCTCCCATTCGCTCCGAGCAGGTCGAGGATCACCCGATGCACCGGGAGCGGTATGCGCTTCCAGAAGCGACCGCTGCCGCGATCGAGCAGACTCGCCGGGACGGCGGACGGATCGTTGCGGTCGGGACCACGGTGGTGCGCGTGCTCGAGACATGCGCGCAGGGTGGTCAGGGGCTGCTCGCCCAGTCCGGCACGACCAGCCTGCTCATCCACCCTGGATTCCGCTTTCGCGCTGTCGACGCGTTGCTGACGAACTTTCACCAGCCACGCTCGTCACTGCTGGTCCTGCTCGCAGCGTTCATCGGCGATGAGCGATGGCGGAGCGCGTACGCACATGCGCTCGAGGAGCGATATCGCTTCCTGTCGCTGGGAGACTGCATGCTCTGCTGGCGCGAACAATGACGCCGGCGTTCGCGACCGAGGCCATGGACGGTGATGCGCGTACGGGGTCCCTGACGACCGCCCACGGCCCGGTTCGCACGCCTGCATTCATGCCGGTCGGGACTCATGCGACCGTCAAGGCGCTGCACCCCGACGAGGTGCGCGCGACCGGCATCGACATCCTGCTCTGCAACGCATATCACCTCGCGCTCCGACCTGGGGTCGAGCTGATCGAGCGGGCGGGCGGACTGCACGCCTTCATGGGCTGGAACCATCCGATCCTCACCGACAGCGGCGGCTACCAGCTGGTGAGCCTGGCTGAGGTCGCGGTGGTGGACGATGACGGCGCTACCTTCGTCTCACCCTACGACGGGTCCCGGCTCCGAGTGACCCCCGAGGAGGCGGTGGGCAACCAGGCCCGGCTCGGCGCCGATGTGCTCATGTGCCTCGACCACCCGGTGACGCACGGCACCTCGGACGCCATCGCGCGCGAGGCGACGGAGCGCACCCACCGGTGGGCCGAGCGCTGCCGGGTCGCCCACCCCGGCGACGGCCGGTTGCTGTTCGGCATCGCCCAGGGCGGGTTCGATCCGGGTGCGCGGCGCGACTCGGCACGGTTCATCTCTGGACTCGACTTCGACGGCGTCGCCATCGGTGGGCTCTCGGTGGGGGAGCCCGTCGACACCATGCTCGCGATGACCGAGGCGAGCGTGAGCGAGCTCAGCGCCGAGCGCGCCCGCTACTTCATGGGGTTGGGGACCGATTCCGAACTGCTCGGCGCGATTGCGCTTGGGATCGACATGTTCGACTGCGTGGTGCCGACGCGTCTGGCGCGCAATGGCAGCGCCCTGACGCCGGAGGGACGCCTTTCGCTCCGCAACGCCGCGGCTCGGGACGATTTCGGCCCGATCGACCCCGACTGCCCCTGTGCCGCATGCGTCGGGTTCACGCGCGCGTACCTCCGCCACCTCTTTCAGGCCGGCGAGATCCTCGCCCACCGCCTGGTGAGCCTGCACAACATCACCCACCTCGCCCGGTTGATGGATTCAGCCCGCGCCGCGATCCGCGAGGGCACGTTTGCGAGCTTCCGAGCGGACCGTGATGGCCGGCTCCGCTCGGCGCCCCGGTAGACTGGTCGACCGGTGTTCAGGATTACCCGTTTCCGACTGGCCGTCGTCCTCCTGGTGGTGGTCGGCGCATTCTTCATCGACGGCTACAGCCTCATCTACCGCTACCTGGTGGTCCATCAGCCCCTGGGAACGACTCTCACGTCCGCGCCCTCGTTCTTGGGGCGGCAGCTGTACATCCACCGGGGACTGGACCTCCAGGGCGGCACCGAGCTGACCATCGAGATCTGTCATGGGCTCAACAGCCCCAACGCCGACTGCCGCAGCGGCCCCCCGCGGGGGGCAACGCTCGAGCAGGCACAGCAGGCCACCATCCCCATCCTCGACCTGCGGGTCAACGCGCTCGGCGTCTCCGAGGCAAGCGTCCAGGCGCAGGGCAACGACCAGATCCTGGTGCAATTGCCGGGCGTCAGCCTCGCGGAGGCGGTCAACACGGTTGGAACGACGCAGCGCCTCTATTTCGCGACGCCGGTCCCGGGTGGCGCAACGGTCCCTCCCAGCGCGGCGCTGATCAGCGACCAGGGGGGTCACTACGACACAGCGCAGTTCGCCAACCCGGCCTTCTACCCGGCCGGCTACCACTGGAAGATCGACAGCGGCATCGACGCGGTCGACGTGAACTCGGCGACGGTGGGCACTGACTCGACCGGTCAGATCACCGTCAACGTCAACTTCAACGCCGCCGGGGCGCAGGAGTGGGCCAAGATCACCAATGCCGCCTTCAGCGTGTACTCGACGAATCCCTCGAGCCCGCTCGCGCAGATCGCGATCTTCCTGGACAACGACATCCTGACCGCCCCAGTCGTCCAGGGTGGCGGCCAGAGCAACCAGACTCAGATCAGCGGCAGTTTCACCTCGGACTCGGCGACCCAGCTCGCCAACCTGATCAGCGCCGGCGCGCTGCCCGCCGAGATCACCACGGTCGCCAGCACCACGGTCAGCGCCACGCTGGGGCAGCAATCGGTGACCCTGAGCCTGATCGCAGGCGGCATCGGTTTGCTGATCGTCGTCATCTTCATGATCGGCTACTACCGGTTCCCGGGCCTGCTCGCCACCGCCGCCCTGTTCATCTATGCCGCGATCGTGCTGGCGCTCTTCAAGCTCATCCCGGTGACGCTGTCGCTGGCGGGGCTGGCCGGCTTCGTCCTCAGCGTCGGCATGGCAGTCGACGCCAACGTCCTGATCTTCGAACGCACCCGTGACGAATTACGCCATGGCAGAACCGTGCCGCTCGCCGTGGAGACAGGCTTTCGGCGAGCATTTCCTGCCATTCGTGACAGCAACATCTCCACCCTGATCACGTGCGCCATCCTTGCCTTCTTCGGTACCAATGTCGTCCGCGGATTCGCGATCACGCTGGCGATCGGCGTCATCGTCTCGTTCTTCACCGCGATCACGATCACCCGATCGCTGTTCGCCTGGGTGCTGAACTGGAAGATCGGCCGCGACCCGCGGCTCTACACCGAGATCCACGAGGAGTTCGCGGAGCACCCGCCACGCGGCCGCTTCGACATCGTCAAGAATCGCAACTGGTTCTTCGCTGGATCACTCGCGGTCATCATCCCGGGCATCCTCGCGATCCTGTTCTGGGGATTCAACCTCGGCATCGACTTCAAGGGCGGCAACGTCATCGACGTCGGCTTCTCCAAGGCCGTGAGCCAGGCGCAGGTCGCCTCGGTCATGGACCAGAACTACGCGACCCTGCGACCGCAGGTGCAGCAGGAGAGCACGACCGGCAGCGAAGCCAGCCGCTTCGCCGTCTCCACGCTTCCGTCGGACAGCGGGCAACTCGTACAGATCCAGAACACGTTGAACAGCAACTTCACGATCGCGACGAAAGCCAGCCAACCGGACATCAGTGTCCAGCAGGTCGGGCCCACGATCGCCGCGAGCCTGGTCACCGGCGCGATCATCATGATCTTCGTCTCGGCCGGTGCCATCGCCGTGTATCTCGCATTCGCGTTCCGGCGGCAGCGAGCGATCTCGCCGTGGCGTTTCAGCGCATGCGCGTTCTTCAAGCTCCTGCATGACGTCTTCGTCCTCGCCGGGATCTGGGCGATCCTCGGACACTTCTCCAACTTAGGGCAGGTCGACTCGCTCTTCGTCACCGCGGTCCTCACCTCGGTGGCCTTCTCGATCCACGACACGATCGTTGTGTTCGACCGAGTGCGCGAGAACCTCCGCGTCGGCCCGAGACTGACGTTCGATCAAGTCATCAACCTCTCGACGGTGCAGACCATGACGCGGTCCTTGAACACATCGCTCACGGTCGTGTTCGTGCTCCTGTCCCTGGTCATCTTCGGAGGCGACTCGATCCGAGGGTTCGTCCTGGCGTTGCTCATCGGCATCGTGAGCGGAACCTACAGCTCGATCTTCAATGCCAGCACGCTGCTGGTCGCCTGGGAGAAGGCCCGGGGCTCGCGCGCGGTGGCACCACCACCTGCCGGCAGGAGACGGGTCACTCCCCGGACGGCGTAGCCCGCGCGCCCCCAGGGCATCCCCCACATATGAACACTGACGACGTCACCGGCATCGCCTCGCTGCTGCGCCCCTCGTTCGCACACCTGGGGATCGAGCTCGTCGACGTCCAGTGGTCGGGGCACGGGCGGGGCGCCGTGCTCCGCCTCGTCATCGATCGCGCCGACGGCGGAGTCACGCTCGACGACTGTGAGCGCGCGTCCAACTCCGCGTCGGCTGTGCTCGACGTGAACGACCCGATCGACCACCCCTACCGGCTCGAGGTCAGCTCACCCGGAGCTGAGCGCCCGATCCGGCGGCCGGACGAATGGCTCGCGGCGGTCGGCCGTCGCGTCAACGTCCGGCTCCGCGACGGCGATTCGGAGCTGGTGCTCGAGGGGAAGCTGCACTCCGTGGCCGGCGACGCCGCGGAGATCGAGGTTCGCGATCGCAGGGCAACACGGGCCGTCGGCTTCTCGATCGGAGCGGTGGTGGCTGCCCGGATCGTTGTCGACATCTGATGGCCGCGCCCGCCGTGACCCTGAGCGCACTTCGCGACCTCGCAGCGGCGACTCCGCTGAGTGAGGCCGACATCACGAGTGCGGTGGAGCAGGGGGTGGCGACCGCGTACCGGCGTCTCGTCGTCGACGATCCCCAGGTGAGGGCTCGAGTGGACCTCGAGTCGGGCACGTTTGCCGTCTACCGTATCGACGACGATGGCGGCGAGCACCCGCTGGATGTCGAGGTCCCAGACTTCCCGCGGCAGGCCGCCGCCGCGGCGCGAACCGCCGTCGCCGAGCGCCTCGCGAGCCTCGAGCAACGCAGAATCCTCGGCGAGGGCACGACCCAGCGGGGTGTGCTGCGCGACGCGATCGTCGAGCGGCGGATGGGATCGATCTGGTACGTCGATGCGGCCGGCGTCCCCGGCATGCTGCCTCCCGAGGAACAGATCCCCGGCGAGCGCCTCGCCATACGCGACCACATCAAGGTGGTGATCGTCGAGGGCCGGCGCAAGGGACCGGACGCCGTTGTCGTGGTATCCCGCTCGCATCCGCAGCTCGTGCAGCGCCTCATGGAACAGGAGGTCCCCGAGTTGCAGAGCGGCCAGGTCGTGATCCGGGCGATCGCCCGCGACCCCGGACGCAGGACCAAGGTCGCAGTGGATGCGCCCGAGGGCGATGTCGACCCGCAGGGAGCGTGCATCGGGAGAAACGGGGTACGCCAGCGGGCGGTCACCTCCGAGCTCGGCGACGAGCAAGTGCAGATCGTGGCCTGGTCAGCCGACCCGGCCACCTTGGTGATGAACTCGCTGATCCCCGCGGTCGCCCGCGCCGTCGAGCTGGACCCCGAGTCCCGAACGGCGCACATCTCGGTGGCCGCCGACCAGCTTTCCCTTGCGATCGGGCGTGGCGGCGAGAATGCGCGCCTCGCCGCGCGGCTGACCGGCTGGCGCATCGATATCCGCGGCGACGACCCCGAGGCAGACGGCCGCGTCGATCACGACGGCGCCGGAAACAGTCACCCATGAGTGGCGCCACGCCGCTGCGGACGTGCGCCGGCTGCCGGTTGGTCCGGCCGAAGGCCGAGTTGGTAAGACTGGCGGTCATCGCTGCCTCCGGGCGGGTTACCCTTGACCTGTCTGGACGCTTTCCCGGCCGCGGCGCGTATCTCTGCCGGGAAACGGGTATCACCTGTCTGCGCCAGTCACGGCGCCACCGATCTCTGGCGCGCTCGCTGCGGGTCGGGGATGATGTAATCGACGAGCCCACCCTCGCCGCAGCGTTGCGGGAGCTCGTCACGGAGGAATCGACATAGCCACGGTCAAGAAAGTCACCCTTCCGGCAGGTCTCACGGTCGCTGAGCTCGCCGAGCGCCTCGAAGTGTCGGGCCCCCAGCTGATCAAGTACCTGATGAGCAATGGCGTCATGGCCGCGCTCAACCAGACGGTCGACTTCGACACCGCGGCCCTGGCCGCCGACCACTTCGGCTTCGAAGCTGAGTCCGAGGATGCGGTCGCGGAGCAGGACAAGGACAACTCGCCTGCCGCAGGGCGGCGCAAACACCCCTTGATCGATCTCTCCAACGCCGCTCCGGGGACGCTGGTCCCCCGGCCGCCAATCGTGGCCGTGCTCGGCCATGTCGATCATGGCAAGACATCGCTCCTGGACGCGGTCCGCAAGACCAAGGTTGCCGCAGGCGAGGCCGGCGGGATCACCCAGGTGATCAGCGCATACCAGGTCGAGCGCAACGGCCGCCTGATCACGTTTATCGACACCCCGGGCCATGCGGCTTTCACGGCGATGCGCGCCCGCGGAGCGGACGTGACCGACGTGGCGATCCTGGTCGTGGCCGCCGATGACGGGGTCATGCCGCAAACCGAGGAGGCCATCCAGCACATCCACGCCGCGGGTGTACCGATCGTCGTGGCGATGAACAAGATCGACAAGGACGGAGTGAACCCCGATCGCGCGCTCCAGCAGCTAGCTGAGCGCGGCGTCGTTGCCGAGCAGCCCTACGGCGGCGATGTGCCGGTGGTGAGGACCAGCGCCAGGACCGGGGAAGGTATCGATGAACTTCTCGAGAGCGTGCTCACCGTCTCCGATATCTTGGTCGAGCCGAAGGCAGATCCCAACGGGCGCGCCGTCGGCACCGTGATCGATTCCCACCTCGAACGTGGTCGTGGCGCTATCGCAACCCTGGTGGTGCAGAACGGCACACTCCGTGTGGGCGACAACCTCGTCGCAGGCTCCGCATTCGGCAAGGTGCGCGCGCTCATCGACGACACCGGCAAGCGCGTCAAGGAAGCCGGGCCGAGCACACCGGTCGTGGTCACCGGGCTCTCCGACGTCTTGATGGCCGGGGAAATCTTCGAGGTGGTCGAGACCGAGCGCGGCGCACGCTCGAAGGCTGAGCAGCGCGGGTTCGCCGAGAAGCAGCGCTTGGCGCAACCGGTTCGTCGCATCACGCTCGCGGACCTGGCGCAGAACATCTCCGATGGGGAGATGAAGAGCCTCAACCTCGTCCTCAAGGCCGAGGCGAACGGCTCGCTCGAAGCGCTCCGTAGCCAGGTCACCCAGATCGAAGACCCGACCGTGAAGATCAAGGTGGTCGGTGAAGGCGTCGGCGCCGTGAGCGAATCCGACGTCAACCTCGCGGCCGTCACCGACGCGATCGTGATCGGCTTCAACGTGCGTCCCGACGACCATGCTCGCGCGGCCGCAGAGGAGCAGGGAGTCGACGTCCGCTTCTACGACGTCGTCTACCAGGTGACCGATGACATCGAGAAGGCCGTCAAGGGCCTCTATCAGCCCACCATGATCGAAGTCACCCAGGGCCGTGCCGAGGTTCGGCGCGTCTATCAGGTCGATGGCAAGCCGGCGATCGCGGGCTCCCACGTCCTCGACGGCAGGATCACGAGAAATGCGACGTGCCGCGTCCTGCGTGATTCGAAGGAGATCGCCCAGAGCCGCATCGACGCGCTCAAGCGCTTCAAGGACGACGTCCGCGAGGTCACCCACGGATACGACTGCGGCATCACGCTCGCCGACTTCAGCGATTTCCACGAGGGAGACATCCTGGAAGCCTTCACGATGGAGCAGCAGAACGCATGACGCTTCGCCCCGGGGCTCGCAGCCCGCGTCGCGAGCGGGTGGGCGAGCAGCTCCGTGAGGAGATCTCGGCCATGATGCTCAGCGGCATCAAGGATCCGAGGGTCCGACTGGCGTCGATCTCACGTGTCCGGGTGAGCCCGGACCTCCGCGAGGCGTGGCTCGCCGTGAGCGCACTCGGCGATGATGCCGACCGCCAGAACGTCGTCGAGGCACTCGGACACGCCGAGGGGTTCCTTCGTGCTCAACTGGGCAGGCGGCTCGAGAATCTGCGGAGTATCCCCCGACTCCACTTCGAGCTCGATGAGTCGATCGCGTACAGCGTGAGGGTGAGCACGCTCCTCAGAGAACTCGCCGGTGACCGCCCCGCCGAGGCTGCCGTGGAGGTTCCCGAATGACCGTCGCCGCCCCCGCCGCGTGGCCGCGCCTCGAGGACGTCGTCGACCCGATCCGCCAGATCATCGACGGCACGGCACAGATCACGTGTCTTGCGCACAAGGACGCCGACGCCGACAGCCTCGGCTCCGCCCTGGGTTTCGCCATCGCACTGCGCACGAGGGGACGCGATGTTCGAGTCGTCGTTCCCGAGCCCCTGCCCCGGCTACTCGAGCACCTGGCGGGCTTCGAGACGGTTGAGACCGGTGGAGCGCCCCTCGGTGAAACGGTCTTCACCTTCGACTGCGCCACGCTGGGTCGCTTCGGTGAGCGCCGCCGCGAAGTCGAAAACGCGAGCACGGTCGTCAACATCGACCACCACTGGAGCAACACCGCATTCGGCACGATCAACCTCGTCGACGCATCGGCGAGCGCGACCGGCCAGGTGATCTACGGGCTGCTTCGCGAGCTCGGCATCCCGTTGAACCCCGCGGTCGCGACCAACCTCTACGCCGCACTGTTCACCGACACCGGCGGATTCCGGCACGAGAACACGACTGAGGCGTCCCTCCGCCTCGGAGCCGCACTCGTCGCCGCCGGGGCCGACCCGGGTTGGGTCGCGCTCAAGAGCTACAAGTCGCGCTCCCTCGCCCAGGTACGTCTTGAAGGCCTGGCGATCGCACGCATGCACTCCGAGATGGACGGCCGCCTGCTCTGGTCCGAGGTCACCGCGCCCATGCTCGAGGAGACCGGAGCCGACCTGCAGGATGCAGAGGGCATCATCGACGCGCTCCAGAGCATTGCCTCGATGCAGATTGCAATTCTCTTCAAGGAGCATTCAGCCGACCGAACCAAGATCAGCGTGCGCAGCCGTGACCCGATCGATGCCACCGAGGTCTGCACGCCATTCGGAGGTGGAGGTCACCGTCGCGCCGCGGGTGCCGAGTTCGGAGACCCGCTCCCCATCGCGGAGCGGAAGGTGCTCGAGGTGGCTCGCCGGTTGATCGACTCAGCAGGGTGACCGGAGTCGCCGCGCCGGGCGCCGGCCCTCGCCCCGGGTCGGCGGTCGCGCGCAGAGGAGGCGTGCTCCCCCTCGACAAACCCGCTGGGATCACGTCATTCGATGCCGTCCGCCAGGTCCGGCGCATCCTGGGCGAGCGACGCGTCGGTCACGCCGGGACGCTCGATCCCACCGCGACCGGGTTGCTGCCGATCTGCGTGGGACGCACCACTCGATTCGTCGACTACTTCCACGCCCAGCCCAAGACCTATCACTGCATCGTCCGTCTGGGCGAGCGGAGCGACACCTGCGACACCGAGGGGGTGGTGGTTGCGGGCGCCGACGCCGGGACGCTGTCGGCAGACCAGGTTCGTGCTGCGCTCACGCCCTTCGTCGGCGAGATCGACCAGATCCCACCGATGCACTCTGCGGTGAGGCACGAGGGCAGGCACCTGTACGAGCTTGCCCGTGCGGGCGAGGAGGTGGTCCGCGAGCCACGTCGAGTCACCATCTACTCAGCGGAGCTGGTCGATTTCCGGCCGGGCGCAGTCGCGGAAGCCGAGATCGTGGTCGTCAGCGGCAAGGGAGCGTACATGCGCGTCCTCGCCGCCGACCTCGGCGACGTGCTCGGCACGGGTGGGCTCCTCGGCTGGCTCTCCCGGACGAGCTACGGGCCCCTCCGGCTCGCCGATTCGATCACGCTCGACCAGCTCGGCGCGCTCGACGACCCCTGGCTCGCGCTCCTGCCGCCGGACGTCGCGGTGGCGCACCTTCCCGTGGTCAATCTCGGACCGGCGCAGGTGCAGCAGCTTCGGCGCGGCCAGTCGGTGTGGCTCCCGCGGGCAGTCCTCCCCGACGTCGCGGGGGAATGCCGGATGCACGACCCCACCGGCGAGCTGATCGGCATCGGAGAGCTGAACGGCGGCCTGCTCCGTCCGACCAAGGTGCTGGCCGGCTGAGACGCGATGGAACTGCTCCATGAGTTCCCCGCGGGAGAGGCGGGCGGCCCAGGGTCGGTGGTGACGATCGGCAGCTTCGACGGCGTCCACATCGGGCACCAACGCCTGCTCGGGCGAGTCCGGAGCGCCGCAGAACGCGGTCGCCGGCGCGCGGTCGCGGTGACCTTCGATCCGCATCCGCGGTGCGTCGTCGACCCGTC
The DNA here is from genome assembly GCA_003153505.1 of Candidatus Dormiibacterota bacterium. Lineage (GTDB taxonomy): Bacteria > Chloroflexota > Dormibacteria > Aeolococcales > Aeolococcaceae > Palsa-851. The sequence continues at coordinate 181,658 of PLZA01000031.1, read as the reverse complement.
GGGGTGCCCGCCCCTGCTCTGCAGCCTTGACAACCGACTCGACCTGCTCCGTCAATCCGGTATCGATCGAGTGGTGGTCATCCCCTTCACGCGCGAGTTGAGTGGCTGGAGTGCCGATCGATTCGCGACCACCCTCGTCGAACGCCTGGGCATGCGCCTGCTCATGGTGGGGCCCGGCTTTGCCCTGGGGCGCGGGCGTGAGGGCAACCTGGCGGTGCTGGCACGTCTCGGCCGGGACAGGGGCTTCACGGTGAGCACGGTCGCGCCGGCGAAACGAGACGGCCTGCCGGTATCGTCGGGGCGGGTCAGGGAGGCCGTTGCCGGGGGGACCTTCTCTGATGCGATCTCGATGCTCGGGCGCCCCTACGTGCTGGAGGGGATCGTCGAACGGGGCGAGGGTCGCGGCGCCGGCATGGGTGTGCCCACGGCCAACCTGAGCGTCGACCCCACGCGATGCATTCCCCTGGCGGGCGTCTACACAGGCTGGTTGAACTTCGGCGAAGGATGGCGCACGGCTGCGACCGGGATCGGCACTCGGCCGACATTCGGCGGCGGGTCGGTGACCGTCGAGGCACATGTGCTTGACTTCGCCGGCGACCTGTACGGGCGTTCGGTGCGACTCGCACTGGTCCGACGGCTGCGCTCCGAGCGTGCGTTCAGCTCGATTGCCGCGCTCAAGGCGGCAATGGCTCGCGACATCGAGCACACTCGGGACATCGCGCGGCGATCCTCGCCTCCCTCGTGACCGCGGCCGCATTCCTGGTCATGAACCCGGCGAGCGCCGGTGGCCGCACGCATCGCGACTGGCCGGCGACCGCCGCGGCGCTGCGTGGCGCGGGGGTGACCTTCGATCTGCATATCACCGAAGCGGCGGGCGAGGCCACCGGGGCTGTTCGCGCCGCTCTGGCCGGCGGGTACCGCACCATCGTCGTCGTGGGCGGCGACGGCACCCTCAACGAGGTCGTCAACGGCTTCTTCGATGCTGAGGGGACGCCGATCGGCTCCGACGCCGTGCTCGCCCTGCTCCCGAGCGGCACCGGCGGCGACTTCCGGAGGGCCGTCGGGATTCCCGCCGACCTGGACGGCGCAGCGCGTCTCATCGCCTCGAGGTCGAGCCGCCGGATCGACGCCGGACGCATTGATTTCGCGGATGGCCGCTCGCGCTTCTTCATCAACATCGCCGACTGCGGCATGGGCGGCGAGGTGGTGGCGCGCGTCAACAGGAGTGTTCACAAGGGGGGAGGCATCCGCGGGAGCGCGATATTTCTGGGCACCTCCCTCACCACGCTGCTCGGGTACGTTTCACGCATCGCACGCATCGATGTCGATGGAATACGCATCGAGCGCGACGTTCGAAGCGTCGTGGTTGCCAACGGCCAGTATTTCGGCGGCGGGATGCGCGTCGCGCCCGGTGCCAAGCTCGATGATGGCCGGTTCGACGTGGTCATCATCGGTGAGACGGGGCGGCTTCGCGCGCTCACCGGAATCCCCTCGCTGTACCGGGGCCGGCATGTCGCACGCCACGAGGTCGAGGTCCATCGCGCTCGAGTGGTGCGGGTGTCGTGCGACGGTGCGCCGATGCTCTTCGATGTCGAGGGAGAGCAGGTTGGGACGACTCCGGCCACGGTCACGTGCATCCCCGGGGCGCTCACCCTTGTGTGCCCGCGCCTGGCGCAGGCCGCTGATGGTTGATCTCCTGTTAGACTTGCGGCGAACAATCGTGCCAATCGTCAGATCCAAATCCGAGATAATCGCGGAGCATCGGCGCCACGAAACGGACACCGGCTCCACCGAGGTCCAGGTGGCAGTGCTGTCTGAACGTATCAGCTCGCTCACCGAACACCTTCGCGATCACCCCAAAGACCATGCGTCGCGCCGCGGGTTGCTCAAGCTTGTCGGCCAGCGCCGCCGGTTGCTCGACTACCTGTCGGGAACTGACGTCGAGCGCTACCGCGCACTGATCGGGCGCCTCGGTCTGCGCCGATAGTGTCAGTCGCGGCCACGAATCAGACCCAAGAAACACACACCATCAACCGACCCGGTGCCGGCACATTCCGGCGACGTCGCACTCACAGGTGAGACGTTGGGGTCCGTGTATCAGGAAGCGGTGCCGCAGCTCCAGCGCGAGCCGCAAGCCCTGATGCCCAGTCCCCAACACCTCACCGCTGTCGAGCGCGGCGAAGCGGAGTTGCTCCGGCGCGGGTCACCACCAGGAGACACGCGTGGCCATCCCCGACAATCTCAAGAAAACATTTGAAACGGACTTCTGCGGCAAGCGACTGATCGTCGAAACCGGCTACATCGCCGAGCAGGCGAACGGCGCGGTGATGCTGCGCCTCGGTGACACCGCGCTGCTGGTCACAGCGGTCGCTTCCAAGGCGCCGCGCGAAGGCATCGACTTCTTCCCGCTGACCTGCGACTACGAAGAGAAGCTCTACGCCGCGGGTCGGATTCCGGGATCGTTTCCTCGACGTGAGGGGAGGCCCAGCGAGGCTGCGACCATCACGAGCCGGATGATCGACCGCCCGATGCGGCCGCTCTTCCCCAAGGACTTCCGCAACGACGTCCAGATCGTCGCGACCGTGCTGAGCACGGACCAGGAACAGGATCCCGCGACGCTTGCCGTCACCGGTGCCTCCTGCGCCCTGCAGATCAGCGGCATCCCGCACGGCGGACCGGTGGCGTGCGTTCGCGTCGGCATGCTCGACGGGCAGCTGATGCTCAACCCGACTCTCACGCAGATCAATGAGTCCGCGCTCGACCTGATCGTCGCGGGCACGTGGGACGCCATCGTCATGGTGGAGGCGGGGGCGCATCAGATCTCCGAGCACACGATGCTCGACGCCCTGCGCATGGCGCACGACGAGATCCGCAAGCTCGTCGAGTTCCAACGCGGGATGCACGATTCGATCGGCAAGCCGGCCATGAGCTACCCGTCGCAGAAGGTGTCCCCGGACATCACTGCCGCCGTGCACGAGCACGTGGCCTCCCGGATCGCCGGCGCCGCGCGCAACTCCGACAAGGCTTCGCGCGAAGCGGCGCTCGATGCGCTCCAGCAGGAGACCGTGTCAGCACTCGAGGAGCGCTTCCCCGACGCCCGCTCCGACATCGGCAAGGCGTATGAGTCGGAGGTCAAGAAGGCGGTGCGCGCCGCGATCCTCCATGAAGGCATCCGTCCGGACGGACGCCGTACGGACGAGATCCGTCCCATCTGGTGCGAGGTCGGCGTCCTGCCACGCACCCACGGCTCGGCGCTGTTCACCCGCGGACAGACGCAGGCCCTCTCCGTCGTCACCATCGGTTCCGGTCAGGATCAGCAGAAGATCGACGGCCTCGGCCTCGAGAACTTCAAGCGGTTCATGCACCATTACAACTTCCCGCCGTTTTCGGTCGGGGAGGCGAGGCCGCTGCGTTCCCCGGGCCGTCGCGAGATCGGCCACGGCGCTCTCGCCGAGCGGGCGGTCCACAACGTGATGCCCGATGACGAGAAATTCCCGTACGTCGTGCGCATCGTCACCGAGATCCTGTCGAGCAACGGCTCGACCTCGATGGCATCGGTGTGCGGCTCCTGCCTCGCCCTCATGGACGCCGGCGTTCCGCTGGTGGCGCCTGTCGCGGGCATCGCGATGGGGCTGATCACCGACGAGGGTGCCGAGCACACGGCGATCCTCAGCGACATCCAGGGGATGGAGGACGCGCTCGGCGACATGGACTTCAAGGTCGCCGGCTCGGCCACTGGGATCACCGCCATGCAGATGGACTGCAAGATCAGCGGCCTCAGCTGGGACTTGATGGAGCGCGCGCTCGAGCAGGCCCGCGTCGGCAGGCTCCACATTCTCGGAAAGATGTCCGAGGCACTCGCCGCCCCGCGCACCGAGCTGAGCCTGTGGGCCCCACGCATCGAGGTCATCAATATCAACCCCGACAAGATTCGCGACGTGATCGGACCGGGCGGCAAGATGATCCGCAAGATCGTCGAGGAGACGGGTGCCCAGATCGACGTGGAGGACGACGGTCGCGTGTTCATCGCGTCGGCAAACGCAGCGTCGCGCGAGCAGGCGGTTGCCATGATCCACGACCTCACCGACGACATCGAGATCGGCAGGATCTACAAAGGCAAGGTGTCGCGCCTGATGGGCTTCGGTGCCTTCGTCGAGATCATGCCCAAGAAGGAGGGTCTGGTCCGGATCGGCCAGCTCGCCGAGCACCATGTCGACAAGGTCGAGGACGTCGTCAACATCGGCGACGAGATCATGGTCAAGGTGATCGAGGTCGATGACCGGGGTCGCGTCAACCTCTCCCGTCGCGAGGCGATCCGCGAGCTGTCCAAGCAGCAGGAAGCCGCGGGCAACGGCGCCGGCGGGCCCGCGTAGCGAGCCACCGGTTTTGGCGTCTCAGCGACCGGCCGTCGCTGTCGTGGGTGCGACCGGTGCCGCCGGGGGCACGCTGGTGCGCATCCTCGGCGAACGCGCCTTCCCGGCGTCGGCGCTGTCGCTCTACGCGAGCGCTCGCAGCGCGGGCCGGCGGGTGAGCACACACCTCGGCGACATCGAGGTGCGTGAGCTCAGCGGCGATGCGCTGCGCGGCGCGGACATCGTTTTCTTCGCGGCCGGGGCGGATACCTCGCGCCGTCATGCGCCGGGAGTTGCCGATGCCGGCGGCGTCGCCGTCGATAAATCGAGCGCGTATCGCATGGACGCGAGCGTGCCGCTGGTCGTTCCCGAGGTGAACCCGGCCGCGCTGGGGCGGCATCGGGGCATCGTGGCCAACCCCAACTGCGTCGCGATCCCGCTCACCATCGTGCTCGCGCCGCTGCAACGCGCCTACGGTCTCCGCCATGTGACCGCGGCGACGTACCAGGCCGCCACCGGCGCCGGTCTCGGCCTGGCAGGCGAGCTCGAAGCCCAGGCACGCGATGATGCTGCGGGCCTCGCGCCGACCGCGCATGTGTACCCGCACGTGCTCCACGGCAACGTCGTGCCCGGTGGCTGGACCATGCAAGGGGACGACACCGAGGAGGAGGTCAAGGTCATCGCCGAGACCCGGCGCGTCCTCGACGCGCCCGAGCTCGCGATGAGCGTGACCACCGTGCGGGTCCCCGTGGCGATCGGCCACAGTGCGGCGGTCTGGATCGAGCTCGAAGGCCCGGCAGACCCGGATGCGGTACGCGTGCTGCTGCGCGCCTCGCCCGGCATCGCGGTTGTCGACGATCCGGCGGCGCAGCGTTACCCGATGCCGCGGTCGGTCGCCGGCAGTGACGACGTCCAGGTGGGACGAATCCGGCGTGATCCCGGTCGCGAGCACGGCATCGCGCTGTTCTTCAGTGCCGACAACCTTCGCAAGGGCGCCGCAACCAATGCCGTGCAGGTCGCGGAGCTGCTCCTGCGGGAAACGTGAGCGCGCGCTGGATGGACCGCCCGGGCAAGCCCCGCGTGGTGCACTAAACTCCGCCAATGGTGGCGACGACCGAGGAGGTGCTCGAGCTCCACGGACGGGTTCGCGAGTGCACCGCCTGCCCGCTGCACCTCACCCGCACCCAGGCGGTGCCCGGGTACGGCCCGGTGACCGCCCGCGTGATGGCAGTCGGTGAAGCGCCGGGCGAGAACGAGGACCGTGAGGGCAAGCCCTTCGTCGGCGCGGCGGGTCGTCTGCTCACGAGCCTGCTCGAGTCGGCAGGGCTCGACCGACGCGACATCTACATCACCAATATCGTGAAGTGCCGCCCACCGCGCAACCGCGATCCCGAACCCCTCGAAGTCGAAGCCTGCAGCCATTTCCTCGATGAGCAGATCGACCTGCTCCAGCCCGACGTGATCCTCCTGCTCGGACGTCACGCGCTGACACGATTGCTCCCGGGCGCCGGCGGGATCTCACGCCTGCACGGGGAACGGGTGCGTCTCAACGACCGCGTTTTCGTTCCCCTGTACCACCCGGCTGCGGCGCTCTACAACGGGGGCCTCAAGGAGACCCTCGAAGCCGACATGCGGCGTGTCCGTGGATACCTCGCGGATGCCGAGGCGGCGCGGGCACGGCGGGCAGGTGGCGCGTCCGCGTCGGAGCTGCGCAGAGTTGCAGCCAGCGCAGGCGGTGACCAGATGGATCTCTTTTGATCGAGGCGCCCAGCTCGGCTCAACTCACGCTGATTCCGCTCGGCGGGCTCGGCGAGATCGGCCGCAACATGCTGGCACTCAGCTGCGGCAACGACATCGTCGTCATCGACACCGGGCTGATGTTCCCGGAGCAGGAGATGCTCGGCGTCGACCTGGTCATCCCCGACATCGCATGGCTGCAGGAGCGTGTCGCGAACATTCGCGGCATCGTGCTGACACACGGCCACGAGGACCACATCGGTGCGCTTCCCTACGTGCTGCCGCGCCTCCCGGTGCCGGTCTACGGCACGGCGTTGACCCTGGGATTCCTGCGCAACAAGCTGCGCGAGCACGGACTCATCGAGACCACCGAACTGCACACCGTGCGTCCCGGCGATTCGCGCACGCTCGGGTGTTTCGAGGTCGAGTGGGTGCACGCGACCCATTCCATCCCGGATGCATGCGCCCTGGTGGTCCGCACGCCCGCCGGCGTCATCGTCCACTCCGGTGACTTCAAGATCGACAGCACGCCCGTGCAGGGAGAGCCGCCCGATCTGGCGCGGCTTGCGCGCGTCGGTGACGACGGCGTGCTCCTCCTGCTCAGTGACAGCACCAACGCCGAGCAGGAGGGGACGACGCCGAGCGAGCGCACCGTCGGCGAAGGCCTCGCGCCCATCTTCGCGGCCGCGCAGGGGCGCATCCTGATGGCGACGTTTGCGTCCAACATCTCGCGTCTGCAGCAGGCGATCAACGCCGCGCAGGCATGCGGGCGGCGCTGCTTCATCGTGGGACGCTCGATGCTCAAGAACATCAAGGTTGCCGAGGAACTGGGCTACCTGCACGTGCCGCCGGGCACGTTCGTCACGCCCAAGGAGCACGAGCGCATCCCTGACAACGAGCTTGCGATCCTTTGCACCGGCGCGCAGGGAGAGCCACTCTCGGCGCTGGTGCGCATCGCTGCAGGCGAGCATCGGATGGTCAGCCTGCGCGAGGCGGACACGGTGATCATCAGCGCCAACCCCATACCTGGCAACGAGGAATCGGTGCACCGCACCATCAACAACCTGTACCGGCGCGGCGCACGTGTCTTCAACTCCTCGCGTCACGGGGTGCACGCCTCGGGTCACGCAAGTCGCGAGGAGCTCAAGCTCCTGCTCACGCTCACGCGGCCGCGGTACTTCATCCCGGTGCACGGCGAGTACCGTCACCTGGCGCTCCACGCAGCCCTCGCTCGGTCGGTGGGCATCCCCGCTGAGCGGGTCCTCGCCATCGACAACGGGACCGTGATCGCGGTCGATGAGCACGGGGTTCGCGTCACCGGCGAGCGGGTGCGCACGGGCTACGTCTACGTCGACGGACTCAGCATCGAAGAGGCTGGTGACGTGGTGTTTCGCGACCGCCAGCAGCTCGCTCAGGACGGTGTGATCCTGGTGGTCGTCACCGTCGAGCGCTCCAGCGGAGTCGTGGTTGCCGGACCCGACCTGGTCTCCCGGGGGTTCGTCGCCGACGACGCCGAGGTGCTGTTTGAGGAGGCCCGCGAACACGTCCTGTCGCTGGTGTCCCGGCTGACCCCCGACGCCGGCTACACCGCCTGGCAGGGCGCGATTCACGAGGGGCTGTCGCGCTTCCTCTACAAGAAGACCAAGCGGAGGCCGCTCATCCTGCCGCTGGTCACCGAGGTCTGAGACTCGAAAGAGAGTCTCCGCGACAACACAGTCGTGTAGTATGGGCACGGATGTTCGCCGCGCGTTTCCTCGTTGACCCGTCCGGGCTCGTCGCATTTGCGGCGGTCGATTTGCTGATAGCATCGGGCCCGACCCAGGGGCCCCGGTAGCCCGTCCTCCACGCGTTCCACATCGAGTTCACGACATGGCTCGCTCCGCCCCAACCCGTCCCACGCGCAAGCGCGCGCCGTCGAAGCGGCCGGCGCCGCGCCCACGGTCACGCGCCTCGACGTCGTCGCGCTCCCCGCTCTTCCATCGCGATCTCCGCCGTGAGCTGACGGGGATCGGCGCGATCGGCGCCGGCGTCATCCTGGCGGCGGTCCTGATTCTTCCGGGCGGCGGCGCTCTGGCCGGACCGGTGCACGATGGGCTCTTCGGGGCCTTCGGCGTCGGGGCCTGGATCGGCGTCGCCGGCCTGGTGCTCACCGGCGTCCGGCTGTGCGTGACCCCCGAGTGGCGCGCTGGGACGCTCGCGGCCCTGGGCAGCGCCGTCGCGATGGTCGCCCTGCTGGGGTTGACCGGGATGGTCGGCCCCGCCGACGCTGGTGCCCTGGGACGCTGGACCGGCTCCGGCGTCGAGCGCGTCCTGGGTGGGGCCGGCTCCGCGGCGGCGCTTGTGGTTGTGGCCTTCCTCGGGGTCATCCTCGCCACCGACCTCCGGACCGGTACGGTGATCCGGGCCCTCGCCCGGTGGTTCGCGGCTGAGGGAGAGGGGCTGCGTCGCGAGCGGACGCATGCAGGCGCGCAGGTGCGACCGTTCCCGGGGGTCTCGCCTGAGCCCGCGGCCGAGTTGACCGGCGTGCCCATGGTGCTGCCCTTCGCTCCGCCGAGGACGCTGCCACCGCCGCCGACCGCGTTCCTCGACCCTGAGGAGCCCCAGGCGACCGGCGAGGACCTCGGCGAGCACGGCTTCACACGCGAGTTCGAAGGCGTCCCGGCGGTCCCGGGCGGTACGCCGGTGCCGGTCATCGGCCCGGTCCCCGAGGTGGGCCTCGGTCATGCGGTGATCCTCAGCGATGAGCCGGAGAAGGTCTGGGTCCTGCCCACACCGGAGCTCCTTGACACCATCACCGGCAAGCGCGAACGACTCGCCGCTGAAGTTCGTGCCACAGGTGACAAGATCGTGAGCACCCTGCAGTCGTTCGGCATCGAAACACGCATCGTCGGAGCCAACAGTGGCCCGACCGTCACGCAGTTCGAGCTGCAACCGGCGGTGGGTGTCCCGGTGCGCCGGATCCTCGGCTACCAGACCGACCTCGCGCTTGCTCTGGCAGCGCCGATCCGCATCCAGCCGTTCATCCCGGGGAAATCGGCGATCGGCGTCGAGGTGCCCAACAAAGCCGCCCAGCTGGTGAGCCTGAAGGAGACGATCGAGTCGCCGGCGTTCACCGACCGGCGCAACAAGCTGAGCGTCGCACTCGGCGCCGACGTCAGCGGCCATCCGGTGATCGGTGATCTCACGCGCATGCCACACCTGCTCATCGCGGGCGCCACAGGCAGCGGCAAGTCGGTCTGCATCAACGCGGTGCTTGGTGGCTTCCTGCTCCAGGCCACTCCCGCGCAACTCAAGATGATCCTCATCGACCCCAAGCGCGTCGAGCTGTCCAACTTCGGCGACCTGCCCCACCTGCTGGTCCCGGTGGTCGTCGAACCCGAGGCGGCCGTCGCGTCGTTGCGCTGGGCGGTGAAGGAGATGGAGGAGCGGTACAAGCTCTTCGCATCCCACGCCGCGCGAAATATCGTCGCGTTCAACGAGAAGGCACCCGGCCTCGGCGTCGCGCCCCTGCCGTACATCGTGATCGTCATCGACGAACTGGCCGACCTGATGATGGTCGCGGCGGGGGAGATCGAGGATCTGATCTGCCGGATCGCGCAGCTCGCGCGTGCGGTAGGGCTCCACCTGATCGTGGCGACGCAGCGCCCCTCGGCGGACATCATCACCGGGCTCATCAAGGCGAATATCCCGAGTCGCGTCGCGTTCGCGGTCTCGAGCGGCGTCGATTCGCGGGTCATCCTCGACGAGATGGGGGCGGAGAAGCTGCTCGGGCGTGGCGACATGCTGTATCTGCCCATCGACGAGGGCAAGCCGCGCCGCCTGCAGGGTGCCTTCGTCAGCGATCGCGAGCTCGACACGCTGATCGGCCACTGGAAGCTCCAGGGGAAACCGGACTACCAGGAGGAGATCTTCACGGTCGAGGCCACGGTGTCGTGGGCACGCGATGCGTCGAAGCGTGATCCGCTCTTCGCCAAGGCTGCGCACACCGTTGCCGCCGAAGGCCGTGCGGCCGCGTCGCTTCTCCAGCGCAAGCTCAGCGTCGGGTACACGCGCGCGGCCCGGCTCATCGACCAGCTCGCCGAGCACGGCGTGGTTGGTCCCTTCGAGGGCAGCAAGTCGCGCGCCGTCCTCATGGACGTGTTCCAGGTGGACGAGCTGCTCGCCGACCTGGGCGACGAGTAGCCACCAGTCGCTCGGGCCGCCAGGGAGCGCCCCGCCGTCGGCGCTGCCCGGCGGCGCAGGTCGTTATCCTCATCACCCATGGCGCAGGACCACAGCTTCGACGTCGTCAGCGAGTTCGACCGCCAGGAGCTTGTCAACGCCGTGGACCAGGCCCGGCGCGAGATCACGACCCGGTACGACTTCAAGGGGATCACGGTGGAGATCACCCTCGAGGACGAGACGATCACGCTGCTCACCGGGACCGACACGCAGCTCAAGTCGATCATCGACGTCCTCCAGAGCAAGGCGCACCGGCGAGGGATCGACCTGAAGGTGCTCGATCCTCAGAAGCCGGAGCCTGCCGCCAAGGGCAACGTCCGCCAGCTGGTCAAGCTTCGCAAGGGGATCGGCGAGGAGCTGGCGCGCGATCTCACCAAGCGGATTCGCGGCCAGCATCCGAAAGCCCAGGTTCGGACGCAGGGCGACCAGCTGCGGGTCTCGAGCAAGGACAAGGACGAGCTCCAGGCGGTCATCCAGCAGCTCCGCGACCTCGATCTTGACGTGCCGTTGCAGTTCACCAACTACCGGTGACCCGGCGCCGCCTGGACTGCGCCTCGCTCCCGCCCGGCTTCGATGGCTGACTTGGAGCCGTCCCCGGATCTCGGCTCCGGCGATCTCCTCCCGATGCTCGCGACGGCGTTTCCCGAAGCGGTATCGCTCGGGCGCGCTCTGGCCGGCGCCGGCCTGACCATCGCGGTCGCGGAGTCGTGCACCGGGGGGCTGCTCGGCGCGACCCTGACATCGGTCGCGGGCTCGTCGATGTACGTCCGCGGTGGCGTGATCGCTTATGCGGATGACGTGAAAGCGGAGCACCTTGGCGTCGGCCGCCACCTGCTCGCGACCCACGGCGCCGTGAGTCCCGAGGTCGCCGGCGCGATGGCGTCAGGCGTCCGCACTCGATTCCAGGCCAGCGTCGGCGTGGGGATCACCGGCGTCGCCGGTCCGGACGCGAGCGAGCACAAGCCGGCCGGACTGGTGTTCGTCGCCGTCGCCGATGCCACGACCGTGCGGGTCATCCGCCTCGACGAGGATCGGGGCCGCGAGCCGAACCGCGCCGGTGCGGTCCGGGCAGCCCTCCGCCTCGCTGAGGATGCCGTTGAAGAGATCCGCGGGTCCCGTCCGGCGGAGCGTTGAGGCCGGTGATCCCCGCTCCGCGCCGTCTGTTCCTGAACGGGCAACTTCGGGCTTGTCACGTCCTCGCCAAGGATGTACAGTACAAATGTTCGCCCCACCCGGTGAGCCCGGACGCGCCGCCCGTCGCGACGCCCCAACGGCATCCTCGGCCGCACCTCCAATCAATTCCACCACCCCTTGGAGTACAGCTTTGACGAACATACTAACAAGTCGTACCATCGACACTGTCGAGCCGGTCGTAGAAGTGAACGGGCGGCGTGCTCGAGCGCCCCGTGAAGACAGGAGTGAGCCGGTGACGACGGAGCGGGAGCGAGCGCTGCAGACAGCGCTCGGACAGATCGAGCGAGCCCACGGAAAGGGAGCGATCATGCGTCTCGGCGACGTACACGCTCAGCACATTGACATCATTCCGACCGGTGCTCTGACCCTGGACATCGCACTCGGCGTGGGCGGGATCCCGCGCGGCCGCATCGTCGAGGTGTACGGGCCTGAGTCGTCCGGAAAGACGACTCTCACCCTGCACATCATCGCGGAGGCTCAGCGTCGCGGCGGCGTCGCCGCATTCATCGACGCGGAGCACGCGCTCGATCCGCAGTACGCGTCGCGCATCGGGGTGAACACCGAGGAACTGCTGATCTCGCAACCGGACACCGGTGAGCAGGCGCTCGAGATCGTCGAGGTGCTGGTGCGCAGCGGCGCTGTGGACGTGGTCGTGATCGACTCGGTCGCCGCCCTGGTCCCCAAAGCCGAAATCGACGGTGAGATGGGGGACAGCCACGTCGGCCTCCAGGCCAGGCTGATGTCCCAGGCGATGCGCAAGCTGACGGCCGCGATCAGCCGCTCCAATACCTCGGTCATCTTCATCAACCAGCTCCGCGAGAAGATCGGAGTGATGTTCGGCAACCCCGAGGTCACGACCGGCGGCCGGGCGCTGAAGTTCTACGCCTCGGTGCGCATGGACATCCGCAAGATCGACTCCATCAAGCAGGGCCTCGACGTGGTCGGCAGCCGCGTCAAGGTCAAGGTTGTCAAGAACAAGGTGGCGCCCCCATTCCGGTCTGCTGAGTTCGACATCCTCTACAACGAGGGCATCTCGTACGCCGGGAGTGTGCTTGACATGGGGATCGATACGCACATCATCGACAAGAGCGGGGCGTGGTTCTCCTACGGCGACATGCGCCTCGGTCAGGGTCGCGAGAACGTTCGGGATTTCCTGCGCCAGAATCCCGACCTCCTCGAGGAGGTGGCGGCGAAGGTTCGTATCGCGGCGCTGCCGGAACCAGTCCTCCGCGACGCCGTCGTCGAGTTGAACGGCGAAGTGCCGCCACTGCCCACGCCGATCTCCTGACGCGGGGCTCTGCGACCGTGAGGGACCTCGCTCCGCCCGCGATGCCTGACAGTGCGGACGCCGCGGAGGATGCAGCCTTGCGCATCCTCCGTGGCGCCGGACAGGCAGCGGCCTCACTGCAGCGCAAGCTCGAACGGCGCGGCTACACAGCGGACGCTTCGAATGAGGCAGTTCGCCGCTGTGTTGCCACCGGGTATGTCAACGATGCGGCGATGGCCGCATCGGTCGCAGCCCGGCATCGCCGAGCCGGGCACGGACGCGCCCGGGTGGCGGCGGACCTCAAGGCGAAAGGCGTCGCACCAGAGCTCATCACCGAGGCGCTCGACGGTCAGACCGACACCGAGGAAGCCGCCGCAATGGCGGTGGCACTGCAACTCTGGGAGCGCACGGAGGCACGCGGATCTCGCGACCAGCGATCGCGAATGCGCATTGCTGGAGCGCTGCAGCGGCGGGGCTTCTCGTCGTCCCTGATCGCCCGGGTGCTGCGCGGATTGACCTGACCGTCAAACTCAGAGGATGGAGTACACACACCTCGGCCGTTCCGGACTCTCCGTCAGTCGCCTCTGCCTCGGCACCATGAACTTCGGCCCCGAGACCGACGAACCGACATCCCACCAGATCATGGACGCTGCGCTGGACGCGGGCCTCAACTTCTTCGACACCGCCAACGTCTACGGCTGGAAGAAGGGCGAGGGCATCACCGAACAGATCATCGGCCGCTGGTTCGCTCAGGGTGGAGGGCGTCGCGAGAAGGTGGTGATCGCGACCAAGCTCTACGGCTCGATGAGCGACTGGCCCAATGACACGTTCCTCTCGGCGCGCAACATCCGCAACGCATGCGAGGGATCCCTCCGGCGCCTGCAGACCGATCACATCGACCTCTATCAGATGCACCACGTCGACCGGAGCACACCGTTCGACGAGATCTGGGAGGCGATGGAGGTGCTCGTCCAGCAGGGCAAGGTGCTGTACGTCGGCTCGTCAAACTTCGCCGGCTGGACGATCGCGCAGGCCCAGGAGGCAGCGCGAGCTCGGCACTTCCTCGGGCTGGTCAGCGAGCAATGCCTTTACAACCTCGTCGAGCGTCACGTGGAGGAGGAGGTCGTCCCGGCCGCGCTCCACTACGGCGTCGGCATCATCGCCTGGAGTCCGTTGATGCGTGGACTGCTCGGGGGCATCCTCGCCAAGCAGCGTGACACCGGCCGGTCGGCGTCGGAGACCACCCAGAATCTGCTCACCAAGCACCGCGACAAAGTCGAGCGCTACGAGGCGTTTTGCACGCGGCTTGGCGAGCATCCCGCAGCCGTCGGGCTGGCATGGCTACTGCGTCAGCCTGGCGTCACCGGGCCGATCGTCGGGCCCCGGACCACCGACCAGTTCCAGAGCAATCTCCATGCGCTCGACGTCCACCTCGACGACGCGGCGCTCGAGGAGCTCGACGCGATCTTCCCGGGTCCAGGACCGGCGCCCGAGGTCTGGGCCTGGTAGCAGCCAGGATCAGGTGCCGGCGGCGGATGCGGCGGTGGTGCGCTCGTAGCGCACCACCGGGCCAAGGATGATGAACGTGGCGATTGACAGCAGGAGCCCGAGGATCACCAGCCCGTCGATGTAGAGCAGGTGCGCCGCAACCCCCCCGATGACCGCCCCGAGGGCGCCGCCCCCGGCGAGCGCGACGGTATAGAACGACATGAGCGCTGATCGATCCGCACTCAAGCTCTCCGAGCAGTCCGCCAGGTAGGTCACTGCGGCGGGGCCGAAACCCGCCAGCCAGAGGATGCCGAGCACCAGGAAGGGCACGATCAGCAGCATGCCGACGATCGGCAGGTGGTTGATGGCGAAGAGGGCGGCCATGGTCAGCCAGGCCCCGGGGACGGCTCGGCGCATCACAACGGCGGGACCGAGGCGGGCGACGAAGGGTGTCCACAGGATGATGCCGATCAGAAAGACGGCGATCCAGCCGATCAGGAACAGGCCGATGACTCGCACGTCGAAATGGTGGATCAACGACTGCGACAGCATTGCGTGGCGACGTAGCAGCGCTGGTAGGTTGCCGACGAACGCGCCGATGAGCGCGAACGACATGATCCAGGCAGGGAGGAAGGTACGCATCGGACCGGGCCCGATGGCGGCTTGAAACACGACCCGAAGGGGATGCACCGGCAGCGGAGGAATGCGCGGAACCAACACCAGGCAGACAATCGCCGCGAGGGCGTACAAGCTCGCGAGCAGGATGAACGCCCCTCGATGCAACCCGTAGTACGAGACTGAGCCCAGCCCGAACCCACCCGCGTAGCCGATCAGCGTCGAGGCCTCGAATGCGCCGCTCGCGCCGGCACGGCGCCGACGATCGCCCGACGTCGCTGCTGCCACGGTCCCCAGCGCAACCGGAACGAATGCGGCGGCACCGAGACCTTCGAGCATGCGCGCGCCGCCAAGTTGTGCCGGTCGCACTCCGAAATAGAGGAGCAACACCGCGACGACGCACACCATCGGGCCGGCAACCAGGAACTTCCGGCGGCCGAAACGATCGGCATAGCGAGCCAGGATGGGAGCGAAGATCATCTCGGTCAGCGCTTGAGATGCACCCACCAAACCGATGGCGACGCCGCTGGGCCTGCCGCCTGCCAGGTCGCTGATCCTGAACTGGACGGCCACGCCGGCACCCACCGCCCCGACGCGGAGCAGACCGCTTGCAACGAGCAACGCACCAATCGCTCGCGGGCCTGTGTTGCTCAGCTCATCATCGCCGGGTGCATCGAGCACTGTGGCAACTTCGCGGTCCGTCACGCTCCTAGGGTAGCCCGCCACGACGCATTGATCGAAACATGCGGGTAACCCCTTTGGCTCGTACAATGAGACGGTCTTCCGTCGTGAACGACCGGCCAGCAGCGGGCCGGCCCCGACCGGATCGTCGAGATGCTGTGGGTCTCGCCCCGGTCCCTTTCCCGGCGTGAGGCGTTCCAAGCAGGGCGCATCGCGCCCGACCTCCGAGGTTCCATCCAATCGGCATCGAGATCCTCGCCCTGGTAGGGCTAGTGATTGTTGCGGCCGCGTTTGCGGCTGCAGCCCTCATCTACGCGCGCAGAACGGTGGCGCAAAGCCGCATCACGCACGACGCCGATGCCGAGCGCCGTCTCGATCAGGTCCGCGCAACCGAGCAGGAAGCAAAGTCGGTGCTGCTCGCTGCCAAGGAGGAAGCGGCACGGCGGCGCGACGAGGCTGAGGCGGAGGTACGTGAGCGCAGAGCGGAGATCGCACGCCTCGAACAGCGGACCAATCAACGCGAGGAGGGGCTCGAGCGCCGGCTCCGCGAGCTGGATTCGAACGAACAACGCCTGACCCGTCGCGAATCCGAACTGGAGACCCTGCGCCAGACCGTCGAGGACGAGCGGGGGCTCATCACCAGGGAGCTCGAACGCGTGGCTGCGCTCTCCGAGCAAGAGGCCCGCGTCGAGGTCGTCCGCAGCGTCGAAGGCGAACTGGTTCCGGAGATCGCCGAGCGGATCCGTCAGGCCGAGACACAGGTTCGCGAGGAGGCCGCCGAACGCAGCCGCGAGATCCTCATCGCCGCCATGCAGCGCCAGGCGTCCGAGCAGAGCGGCGAGGCGTCGGTCACGGTCGTGCATCTCCCATCGGACGAGCTCAAGGGCAGGATCATCGGACGGGAGGGGCGCAACATCCGTGCGCTCGAGGCGGCCACGGGCGTCGATGTCATCGTCGACGACACGCCCGAGGCAATCGTGCTCAGCTCCTTCGACCCGGTGCGCCGCGAGATCGCCAGAGCCACGCTTGAACGGCTCTTCAGCGACGGGCGCATCCATCCGGCGCGGATCGAGGAGATGGTGGTCAAAGCCCGCAACGAGCTGGCCCAACAGATCAAGCACGAGGGCGAGCAGGCCTGCCAGGACATCGGCCTCACCAACGTGCATCCCGAGCTGGCGCGCTTGCTGGGCACGCTGCGCTACCGCAACTCTTATGGCCACAACGTGCTCTCCCACAGTAAGGACACCGCCGCGATCGCCGGGATGATCGCCGCAGAGATCGGGTTCGACGAGCAGACCGCCAAGGAGGCAGCCCTCTTCCACGACATCGGGAAGGCGGTCGAACACGATGTCGACGGTCCCCACGCCATCGTGGGAGGCGAAATCCTCGCACGGCTCGGGCGTCCAGCCGCGGTGGTGCAGGCCGTCCGGTCCCATCACTACGACGAGGAGCCGCGATCGCCTGCCGCGGCGATCCTCATGACCGCGGATGCGATCAGCGCCGCCCGCCCGGGTGCGCGCAGAGAATCACTCGCCTCGACGATCAAGCGCCTCGAACGCATCGAGGCAATCTCCAACGAGTTCCGCGGCGTCGAGCGGAGCTTCGCGGTCCTCGCCGGGAAGGAGCTGCGGGTTCTCGTCAAACCAGACGAGATCAGCGATGACGAGGCGCAGATCATGGCCCGACAGATCGCCAAGCGTCTGCACGGCGAGGGAAGCTACAGCGGCCGCGTCAAAGTGGTCGTCCTGCGCGAAACGCGCAGCGTCGAGTACGCGAAGTAACGATTGCATCGCGCTGGCCGGTGCTCCGCGGTGCGGGGGGCGACAATCGCGGCCGATAATGACGACGTCCTACTCACCGCCCTCACATGACGCCCCCGGGGTGACATCCCCTTTGGAAATTCTCAAAGTCTCAGCAACGAGCAAGCCGGTCGCCGTCGCCGGCGCGATCGCCGGTGTGGTGCGCACACAGAAGAGGGTCGAGGTCCAGGCGATCGGCGCCGGGGCGATCAACCAGGCGATCAAGGCGATCGCCATCTCCCGCGGCTACGTCGCGCCGGGCGGTCTCGATCTGGTCTGCATCCCGTCATTCATCGATATTTCCATCGACGGCGAGGAGCGCACCGGCATCCGTCTGGTCGTCGAAGTCCGCTAGCTTCGTCCCTCGCGTCCCATGGCCGCGGGAGCACACTGCTAGGCTTCGACGATGCCCACCCCGGTACCGATCCTCAGCGACTCGGCGCGAGGTTTCCGCCCGCTCCCGCTGATCGCGCGAGCGCCGCGCCGGGAGCCCCAGGTGCCGGTGCTCGGGAGGGCGCCGCGCGTGCATCTCTGGCACATCGGTTGCCAGATGAACGACGCCGACCGCGAGGAGCTGGGCGCGCAGATCGCCGACATCGGGTGCATCCCGGAAACGGGACTCGACGACTCTGACATCGCGGTGCTCATCACCTGCACGGTGCGCGCCAACGCCGAGCAGAAGGTCTTCGGGAAGTTCCGCGAACTGATTCCGTGGAAGCGCGCCCGGCCGGGCCGGGCGATCGCCCTCACCGGGTGCATGGCCGTGGAGCATGGGGAGACGCTCCTCAACCGGCTCCCTGAGCTCGATTACGTCTTCGACGTCCGCGAGCCTGACGGGTTCCTCGCCAAGCTCCAGGCCCTCCACGCCCCGAATCTCGACGGACCCGTCATCGTGCCCGCCTCCGACCGGCTCAGCGCTTACGTTGCCGTCATGGGTGGCTGCAACGAGATGTGCACGTACTGCATCGTTCCCTTCGTGCGCGGCCGCGAGCTGAGCCGTCCCCTTCCGGAGGTTGTCGACCACGTGGAGCGCCTCGTCGCCCAGGGGGTGCGCGAGGTCACCCTGCTCGGTCAGAACGTGAATTCGTACCACGACCAGCAACGCCGAGCCCGTCTGCCCGAACTCCTCGCCGCCGTCGACGCCGTCCCGGGCTTGTGGCGGCTCCGCTTCCTGACGTCGCATCCGCGCAACGCGGTCCCCGACCTCTTCGCGGCGATGCGCGACCTCTCGACGGTGTGCGAGCAGCTCCACCTCCCGGTGCAGGCGGGCGACGACAACCTGCTCCGGCGCATGCGCCGGCTCTACAGCGTCGAGGAGTACCGGGCCAAGATCGAGGCCGCGGTCCGGACGGTCGGTCCGCGCCTAGCCCTCAGCACCGACATCATCGTCGGGTTCTGCGGCGAGAGTGAGGCGGAGTTCGCGGGCACGGAAGCGCTGATGCGTGAGCTGCGTTTCGACACCGTTCATCTCGCCGCCTACTCGGTTCGTCCGGGCACAGCAGCCGCACGCCGGGAGGACGAT
This sequence comes from Candidatus Dormiibacterota bacterium, assembly GCA_003153505.1. GTDB lineage: Bacteria > Chloroflexota > Dormibacteria > Aeolococcales > Aeolococcaceae > Palsa-851. The sequence goes on along the minus strand of PLZA01000031.1, from coordinate 162,782 downwards.
GTGCCGCTGCACGAGAAGAAAGCCCGGCTGAACCATCTCCTCGGCGTCCAGCGGGAGATCGCGGCAGCTCGCAACGCGGAGTACGTCGGATCCAGCGTGGAGGTCCTGGTCGACGGCGTCGCCGAGGACGGCAGGCCGTACGGCAGGACGAGGGAGAACAAGGTGGCGTGGCTACCGGCGGGGGCGGCGCTTCCAGGTGAGTTGCACACCGCGCAGGTGGTCGCGTCGAGCGCATGGCAGTTGCACGCGCAGCCGGCCGGCAAGGTGGCGTGAGCACGAGCTCGAAAGTTCGGGCTCCGCACCTCGTCGCGGCGGTGCCAGAGGTACCTCGCACCACGCTCGACCTCGAGTCGGCCGGCGACACACCGATCCTGCGCGAATACCGCGCCGTCAAGGCGGACCACGCGGACGCGATCGTCCTCGCGCGCCTCGGCGACTTCTTCGAGATGTTCGGCGAGGACGCGCTGATCGCGGCACCGATTCTCGGAGTGCAGCTGACAGGTCGGGGATTCGGCGCCGCGGGCCGGCTCCCGATGTGCGGTGTGCCCCATCAGGCGATCGTCCAGCACATTCGCAAGCTGCTCGACGCCGGGCAGCGAGTGGCAATCTGGGATCAGGTGGGGGAGGTCGTCTCCGGTCGCCTGGTCCGGCGCGAGGTCACCAGGGTGTTGAGCCCGGGGATGGTGGTCGAGGCCGAGTTGCTCGACCCGTCGGCAGTGTCCCGCTGCATCGCGCTGTGTGCAGTGAACGGCCGTGTCGGGATCGCTGCATTCGACCCGAACACCCAGCACCTCGAGCTCTCCGAGGTCGATGGAGACCTCAACAGCGCCGCGGTTGCCGATGAGCTGACCCGACTGGACGCCAGCGAGCTACTGGTGGAGGACACCATCCCGGTGCCCTCCACGCTCGCCGGGCTCCTGCAGGTGACGCCACTTGCCGGCGCGGTCTTCGACCGGACCCGTGCGGAGGAGCGGGTACGCCGCGCCACCGGCGCGGTCTCGCTCGAGGGCCTGGGGGTCGCGGCGCTGCCGGCGGCGCTCCGCGCTGCAGGCGCCATTCTCGCGTATTGCGAACGCGCGCACATCGTGATCAGCCAGGACCTCCTCACGATCGTGATCCGCCCGGCGGGCACCGCGATGCGCCTCGACGCACACACGCGCACCAACCTCGAGCTCTTCGCGCGTCTGGGCGAGCGCGGCGCCTCGCTGCTCCAGGTCCTCGACGCGACCCGCACGCCGATGGGGGTGCGCCTGCTTCGGACCCGGCTGCAGGAGCCCCTCATCGACGTCGGCCAGATCTCCCAGCGCCTCGACGCGGTCGAAGCGCTGGTCGCGGACCGCGATTCCCGGCGCCACCTGCGCGAGGCGCTGGGCGGGATGCGCGACCTCGAGCGACTCGTTGCCCGCTGCGTGCAGCGGATGGCGACACCCAGGGACCTCGGCGCCATTCGCGACGCATGCGCCGCGCTCGTGGCGACGCGAGCCGCGGTCGCGACGATGGCTCCCGTCGCAGAGCTCGCTGCGGCCGCCACGCACTGCCGGGCGCCGGAGGGGCTCGCCGAGAGCCTCGATGCGCTGCTCTCCGACGACCTCCCCGGGAGCGCCGGTGATGGGGGTGCCATCCGTCCAGGTGCAGATGCCGAGCTCGACGAGCTCCGCGCGGCCGGAAGTAATGCGCGGACGTATCTCGCGGCACTCGAGGCAACCGAGCGCGAGCGCACGGGGATTCGGTCGCTGCGCGTCGGCTACAACCGTGTCTTCGGGTACTTCATCGAAATCCCGAACGCGCAACGCGATCGCGTCCCGGACGAGTACTCACGCAAGCAGACGCTTGCCGGCGCCGAGCGCTTCGTGACCCCCGACCTGAAGGAGCACGAGACCATCGTGCTCCACGCCCGCGAACGCGCCATCGCGCGCGAGCACGATTTGCTCGCCGGCGCTGCGGCTCGAGTGGCGACCGAGGCGCGTGCGCTCGCCGACGCCGCGGCCGCTGTCGCGACCCTGGACGTTGCCCAATCGCTCGCCACAGTGGCTGAGGAAGAGCACTGGGTGCGCCCGGCCGTCGACGATTCATCGACCCTGCGCATCAGGGGTGGACGCCATCCGCTCGTGGAGCGCACGCTCGGCCCAGGGAGATTCGTCCCCAACGATGTGAGCCTCGACGAGAGCGCGCGCATCGTCGTCCTGACCGGACCGAACATGGCCGGCAAGTCCACCTATCTGCGTCAGATCGCGAGCATCGTGCTGCTCGCTCAGGTCGGTTCGTACGTCCCGGCAGAGGAGGCTGCGATCGGGGTATGCGATCGCATCTTCACCCGCATCGGCGCGCACGACGACCTGAGCGGCGGGCTCTCCACGTTCATGGTGGAGATGGCAGAAACTGCCGCGATCCTCCGTCAGGCGACTGGGCGCAGCCTGGTGATCCTCGACGAGATCGGTCGTGGAACCTCCACGTACGATGGTGTGAGCATCGCCCAGGCGGTGGTGGAATACCTGCACGACGCACCCCAACTCAACTGCCGCACGCTCTTCGCAACCCACTTCCATGAGCTCACTGTGCTCGCGACACACCTCGCGAGGGTGCGAAACGCACGCGTCGAGGTGGTCGACGACGGCAGCGACATCACGTTTCTGCACCGCATCGTTCCGGGCGGCGCCGACCGCTCGTACGGCGTCCACGTCGCCAAGCTGGCGGGCATCCCCGGCGGTGTCCTGGCACGAGCCCGGCAGCTGCTCGCCGCACAGGAGCGTGAGCGGCCGCTCGGCGGCAGCGGTGAGCTCGCCGCCGACCAGTTGACGCTCTCGATCAGCGATCCTGGACCACACCCGGTCATGAGCGAGCTCGCCTCCCTCGACCTCGACGGAATGACGCCGATTGCGGCGCTCAACAAGCTCGCCGAGCTGCGCGAGCGAGCGTCGACGTGATCGCATCCGCCCCGATCCTGCGGCTCCCGCAGGTCGTTGCCGATGCGATTGCAGCCGGCGAGGTCATCGAGCGGCCCGCGTCGGTGCTCAAGGAGCTGATCGAGAACGCCCTTGACGCCGACGCGACCCGCATCGACGTCGCCATCGAGGGTGGCGGCCTCGTGCGCATCCTCGTGGTCGATGACGGCACCGGCATCGCGGCCGACGATCTGGAGCTCGCCGTCGAGCGTCACGCAACGTCCAAGATCGCCGTCGCCGGCGACATCGCGCGAGTGCGGACGCTCGGCTTTCGGGGTGAGGCGCTCGCCAGCATCGCCGCGGTGTCTGAGTTGCGGATCACCACTCGGGCGCGCGGCGCGGGCGGTGGGGCCACCCTGCATGTGCGCAACGGTGAGGTGCTCTCCCGCGCCGCCGCAGCGAGCGCTCCAGGAACCCGTATCGAAGTCTGCGAGCTGTTCGCCGCGTCGCCCGCGCGGCTCCGATTTCTGCGCTCGGTCGCGACCGAGGGGAGCGCGGCGGTCCGGGTCGTCGCCGATCTGGCCATCACCCACCCGAGCGTCGCGTTCACCTGCGCCAACGACGGCCGCATGGTGCTGCGCACCGCGGGAGGGACCCTCCGCGAGGCGATCCGGGCGGTCATCGGGACCCGCGCCGAACGGGATCTGCTCGATGTCGCCGCACCTGGTCCGATCGCAGTGGGCGGGGCGATCTCGCCACCGCACGCGCATCGAGCAACCCGGGGCGGACTGGTGCTCATCGTCAACGCTCGCCTCGTGCACAATCGCGCGCTGCTTGCAGCCGTCGACGAGTCGTACAGGGGCCTGATCCCCGGCGGCCGGCATGGCTACGGGGTCGTGACCGTCGAGGTGCCGGGGGAGGCCGTTGACGTCAACGTGCACCCCGCCAAACGCGAGGTGCGCTTCAGCGACGAGCGGGGGGTATTCAGCGCCGTGCAGCGCGCGTGCTGGGCCGCGTTGCGCGCCGCGCCCCCGCTGGGCGGTGACGGCACCGTTCCCTCGGGCTTCGCGCACGGGATGCTCGAGGTGCGCGACGGCGACCTGGATGTCCTCGGTCGGCCTGATCCTCGCAGCGTCAGCGCCCTGCGGACGTCGTCGGGCGAGGCATCCGGGGGAGCGCCCGCAAGTCTCGGCGCCGTGCCGGCGCTCACCGCGATGGAGCCGCTCGGACAGGCGGGCAGCGGGTTCCTGGTCGCCACGGCAGGCGACGCGGTGGTGCTCATCGATCCCCACGCGGCTCACGAGAAGGTGCTCTACACCGAGCTCCTGGCCCGCTGGCGGCATGACGCACCGGAGGCCGCCGGGTCCCAGCTCCTCCTCATGCCGGTCGTGGTCGAGTGCGGACCCGATCGCGCCTCGCAAGTTGCAGACGAACATGACTTTTTCTCGCGATCCGGCTTCAGCATCGAGCAGTTCGGCCCTGGCACGATTCGGTGCACGGCGGTGCCGATGAGCGCCGCGACTGCAGATCCGGAGGTGCTCGTCGCCGAGCTGCTCGACGGTCTCGACCAGCGCGACGCCGGGACCGAGGAACGGCGTCATCGCCTGGCTGCGCTGGTCGCGTGCCACGCCGCGGTGCGCTTCGGTGACCGCCTCGACGTGGTCGCCCAGCGGCAGCTCCTCGATCAGCTCGTCGCGACGCCGGGGGGGACGACGTGCCCGCACGGGCGCCCCTCCGTGCTCGTCCTGGACGACGCGATGCTGCGTCGAGCGTTCCGGCGGCCGCCACGATGAGCCATCCGATGCTGGTCATCGTCGGACCGACCTGCTCCGGCAAGACGGCGCTCGCCGTCGCCTGCGCCCAGGCGCTGGCTCCGGCGGAGATCATCAATGCGGACTCTCGCCAGGTGCGCCGCGGGCTCCGCGTCGGCACCTGCGCACCCCGGCCATTGGAGCTGCACGGGGTGCGCTGCCACCTGCTCGACCTCTGCGACCCGGGCGAGACCTTCACCGTGGCCGATTGGCTGATGGCAGCAAGACGCAGCCTCGAGCGGCTCGATCGCAGCGGGCGCCGCGCCGTTGTCGCCGGGGGCACGGGCCTCTACGTCACCGCCCTGGTCGACGGATTCGACCTCGCGCAGGTCCCACCCGACCCGGTCCGGCGCGCCGACCGGTCCGAACTCGCCGCCACGCCCGAAGGCCTCGCCACGCTCGCTGAGGAATTGCGCAGGCGAGACCCGCGCGGGGCGACCGAGATCGACCAGCGCAACCCTCGACGGGTGATCCGCGCACTCGAGATCCTCGACGCCAAGGGCGGCTCGATCGCCGGCGCTCGGCGGCGAACCGCACCCCGGCCAGCCGTGATGATCGGTGTCGACGTCGCGCGGCCGGTGCACGCCCGCTGGATCGAGCACCGCATCGCCGGTATGTTCGACAGCGGGGGGATCCAGGACGAGGTGCGGTGGCTGCTCGGACGCGGGCTCGACCGCGCCGTCATCGGATCCTGTGGCATCGGGTACAGCGAGGCACTCGACCTCATCGAGGGACACATCGATCTCGAGGCCGCGATGCAGGCGACCATGCGTCGCACCTTGCGTTATGCCCGAGCCCAACGGACATGGTTCCGTCGCGATGCGCGCCTCACCTGGTTTCGACCCGATCTCATCAGCTTCGATGACCTGCTCGCCGGGGTTCTCAAGCTGGTCGCCTCCGCCGAGGCGGGTGAGGACTTCCTCGGCGGCACTCCGTAGGGCCAGAACATCCGTTTGCATTTTTCGGGATCCCGTGATACATTCCGGGTCGCCCAGCTGGCTGGAGGATGTTTCGAAGCAATGCCTGACTCCCTGAACCCGCGGCAGCGTCAAATCCTCGATTACCTACGAGATCACAGCCGCGATCATTCATACCCACCAACCGTTCGAGAGATCGGCCGGGCGGTCGGTCTCAGCTCGTCCTCGACGGTGCAGAACCACCTGAACACCCTCGAGACGCGCGGGTTCATCACGCGCGATCCAGCGAAGTCGAGGACCGTCGAGATCGTTGACACACAGGCAGCCCGCCGCCACAGCAACATCGTCAACCTCCCGCTGGTGGGCCGTGTTGCGGCCGGAACACCCGTCCTCGCAGTCGAGAACGTCGAAGAGCATCTCAACGTCGGCACCGAGATCGCCGGAGGGGAAGACTCGTATGCGCTCACCGTGCACGGCGAGAGCATGATCGACGCCGGCATTCGCGACGGTGACATCGTCGTCGTGCGTCCGCAACGCGAGGCCCCAGCAAACGGCACCATCGTCGTGGCACGCATCGAGAACGAGGACACCGGCGAGAGCGAGGTCACCGTCAAGCGATTCTTCCGGGAGTCGGGCCGGGTCCGCCTCCAGCCGGAGAACAGCGCGATGGCGCCGATCTACGCGCGCGACCTGAACCTCGAGGGCGTCGTGGTCGCCGTGATCCGCCTCCTCAAGTAGGCGCCTGAGCAGCAGTTCGTCCGCGTTACGTCTGGGGGCCGCCCCCGATGTTCTCCAACGACAGCCGGGGCAGGGAGCCGAGATACGCGTCGAGCGCGGCCGCCAGTTCCGAGCTCGCCTGGCCGTGCACGGTCACGCGGGTACCCCCAAGGTCGTCAGCGACCGCGCTGATCGCGAGGTCGGGACGGTTGTCGATGAGCAACGGCAACCCGGGGAGCAGCGCCAGCGGGAGCAGCAGGATGAGCACCGGCGTCACCGCCGTGAGGATGAGCACGGCGAGGACGATCGCCAGGCCGAGGAGGACTGCCACGTCGCCGCCGTAGCGACGGCGTTGCTGCGGCCGGAGCACCAGATAGTTCGGCCCGCGCTCAGCAACCGCGATCCCCGGCATCGGCCGTTGCGCGAATTCTCCGAGCACATCGTCCGGCGGTTTCCCGGTCCGGAGCGAGAACTGGTAGGCACGTGTTCGGAGGCGGGTGATCATGGGGCGCATTGCGTCGCCCCATTTTGTACCGCGTCGCGACAGCACTGCGTGAGGTGCGATAGCGTTGGCCGCCATGGCTCGCCCGCCGGCAACCGCCCTGAACGTCGATCCGCTGCTGCTGGGGCTCATGGCCCTGGTCGTCGCGGCCTGGCTCGGGGTGAGCCGTCGTGCACCAGAGCCGGCGGGCCGGCGAGGCTCTCTCGCGCTCGCCGCCGCGGTCCTCCTGCTCGGGGTGAGCTGGATGAGCCCGCTTGCGACACTCGCACAGCACTACCTGCTCGCGGCCCACCTCATGCAGGTGCTGATCGTCATGGGACCGGTCCCAGCGCTGCTCCTGCTGTCGCTCCCCAGGGACGCCGGCATCCCTGCTCGATCCATTCCGCTGCCCCTGCGCCTTGCTGTGCATCCGATCGTCGCGATCATCGCGGTGAATGCCGGGTTCATCGTCTGGCACGTGACGCCCGCATACGACGCAGCGCTGGCGCACTCGTGGCTCTACGACCTGATGCAGACGACCCTGCTGCTCGTATCGCTGCTCTTCTGGTGGCCGATCGTGACCCCGTGCTCACCGCCGGGCCGGGCACTGAGCGGCTTCGGCAAGCTTGGCTATATCGTCCTCGCAACCATCCCGCAAACCCTCGGGGGGTTGATCGTGGCGCTGGCAGGGCACGTGCTCTATCCGGGGTACGGCTCCGGCCCGGAGCTCGTCGGGCTCGATGCCATGACTGATCAGCAGGTCGCGGGAGCGAGCATCGCCCTGGTCAGCAAGATCGCGCTGTTTGCGGCGTTCTGGGTGGTGTTCATGAACCTGCTCAACAGCGGGTCCGACGGACGTGAGGATGACGGCGGCGGAGGCGGAGGGGGTGGGGGCTCGAGTCCGAGATTGGATGCGCCCCGCCCGCGGCCATCAGGCCTGCCGCGATGGCTCGACGACGTTGGCGACGGCCGGACGACCGATGAGCCCTCAGCGCCGAGGCCTGTCAGGGTGCCGGTAGGGTCAGGGTCTCGCCAGGCCTGATCGAGGCCCCGCTCAGGTGGTTCGCCGACTCGATCGTCGCGATCGACTGCTCGATGCTCGAGCCGGGATAGTGCGAGGCCGCGATTCCCCAGAGCGTGTCGCCCGCGTGGACAACCAGGTGGGTATTCGTGCTGGGCGACCCCGCGTAGGCGACGCCGCCGACGACGACGAGCCCGGCTGCCGCGGTGGCAACCACGAGGGCGAGCCGCGCCGGGCGGCCGAGGCGGCCGAGGCGGTCGGCGTGACGCGAGAAGCGATTTGGGCCGAGGCTGTCCTGGATCATGTTCCTGCACCGAACGGATGTTCCATACAGGTGAGACTACCAGGGAACGGATGTTCGAGTCAAGGACAAGGATCCAGGCCGTGCCAGACGCTGGGCCGGATAATCGCCGGATGAGCGAGCGCGCGATCAGGATCCGAGCGGGCGCATTGATCTGGCGTGACGGAGAGGTGCTGCTCGTCCGCCACGAGAAGGCGGGACGCTCCTACTGGCTGGTTCCCGGCGGTGGCGTCGACACCGGCGAGACCATGGCTGCCGCGGCGGCCCGAGAGCTGCTCGAGGAGACCGGCTATGAAGTCGAGATCGGGCGTCTCCTCCTCGTCTGCGAGGCGATCGACCCGAAGCCCGGGGGCCGGCACATCGTGAACACCGTGTATGCGGGGAAGGTGCGGGGTGGAGCGCTGTCGGTCGGCGTCGACGACAGGTCGCTGCGCGACGCGAGGTGGCAGCCGGTCGCTGCGCTTGGAGAGCTCGAGATGTACCCCCCAATCGGAGCGGCGTTGCTTGCGTGCTGCCGGGAGGACGGCGCCGGAGCCGTGCGCGTGCTCGGAAACACCTGGCGCCCGTTCGATGGCTAGCCATGCGACTCAGGCTCGCGCAGCCACCTCGTCGAGGTAATCGCCGAGGCGGCGGTACGCCTCGCGTTTGCGCCGATCCGTGATCTCCGTGTAGACCTTGAGCGTCTCGAGGGTCGCGTGGCCGAGCACCTCCTGCACCAGGCGCACGTCGCCGTCGGTTGCCTCGAGCAGTGTCGTGGCCGCAGTGTGGCGCGCAGCGTGCGGGGTGCGGAGATCGCTGAACAGTTCGAACATCTCCGGATCGACGCCCATGCGCCGGCGCAGCGCGGTGAGCGCGCGGCGGGCTCCGTCGGTGGTCAGCCGGTTGTGGGGCAGGGCGCGGCCGTGCGGCACGTCGGCGCGAGCCACGCTGATGAACAGAGCAGGGGAGGGGTCGGGGCCACGCATCTTGAGATAGTCGTCGACGGCCGCGAAAGCGTCGTCGGTGCAGTACACAGTTCTGTATTTGCCACCTTTGCCGAGAACCCGGAAACCCTCGGGACGGACATCGCCACGATCCAGACCGCATGCCTCCGCGATGCGGCACCCGGTGCTCAGGAGCAGGTGGATGAGCGCCCTGTCGCGCCGATCGCGAAGGGTGTCCTTCGGCAGCGCGGCGAGCAGCCGGGGCACGTGGTCGGTCGGCACCGGATGCGGGTCTCCGATGACGTAGCGGGGCACGGCGACCTGACGGCTCAGCTCGGCCGCGATCCAGCCTTCGTCGTACGCGTAGGCGAGGAACCGGCGGAGCGCAACCAGTGCCCGGGCACGCGATCGCGGGTTCGGCAGCACGTCCGCGAGCTCGATCTGATACCGGCGCAGCACCGGCCGGTCGACGCCGGAGAGGAGGTCATCGCCGAGCGGGCGAGTGCGCAGGAACGCCACGAACTTGGCGAGGTCCTGGCGATACGCGCGCACTGTCGTCGCCGGGCGGTTGCGCTGCACCCGCAGCCAGTCGAGGAACTGGTCGACCTGGTCCGGCATCGAGTCGGTCGGTCCGGGGACGTGGCCGGCCCAGGCCGGCCCGCGCCGCTCGCGGGGCGCGGTCGGCCGGCGGGTGGAGCGGAGCCGAGCTGCCATGCTCGTTATTATCAGGAGCTTGGCGCTGCGTGACCGATTCCTGCCTCGTCGAGCGTGAACCTGATGAAGTCGAGGGTCGCCAGGCGCTGGTCCGGCTGCACGCCACCTGGGTACGCGATCGCCGAGTGGATGAGAGGGTGCCAGACCTCGAGGTAGGGACCGTGCAGCGCCCACGCGGCCGCTTCAGGCTTGGTCACGACATCCCCAGTGGCCAGCAGGCAGAGCGCCCGGCACATGGTCAGCACCGCGTACGCCTGGAACACGCGTTTGAGGAACTGCCCGGGGAATTCGAGCTGGGGCAACCACGATTCGCGCAGGAACGCCGCCTGAGCCTCGCGCAGCTCGCCGGTCGTCACCGGGGCCACGATCTTGCTGAGCTTGGGGCCGAAGAGCGTGATGCCCTGCTCACGCAGCAAGCGCTTCTGGATCAGGAAGTCGGAGCCGAGCGGGCGTACCGCACAGCCTTCGTCGGGGTGCAGTTCCAGGACGGCGATCCGCGGAGTCCCGGACATCGCCAGCACCTTGGCTGGAACGAAGGCCGCGTCGAGGCGGTCGGCCCACCGATCGTCCCCCCAGCCGTGCATCGCCCGGTGGACCTCGTGAATTCGCTCGTTCGCGGGTCCGTCGGTGAGCGTGCGCGTGGTCGCGAGCACGTCGATGTCGCTGGTCCGTGGGTTGAACGCACCCGTCGACAGGGACCCGTGGACGTAGACGCCAACCAGGTTCCGGCCGAGGGCGCTTCGCCAGGACGAGACCGCGAGGGAGAGAAACGTGCCCAGAACGGGTCCGCCGGCTCTGACGATCCGGGGGTCGACATCCATCGCCCTAACCCTATCCCTGATTCCGACGATTCCCGTCGACCGCAAGCCTGCGTGATCACCTTGTGTCCGCATCTCCGGTGGGCACCACCCGCTCGAATCGCCCGCGCCGTCCGCAATCTCGAAACCCGAGGCGCTGCCAGGTGGCGAGCGCGCCGGCATTGTTCGCGTTGACGTGCAGGCGGACCACGTCGAACCCGAGCCCTCCCAGGCGCGCACTCGCCTCGGCGGTGAGCGCGGTCGCGAGGCCGAGGCGGCGATGAGCGAGCACAACACCGACCTGATCAATCAGCCGCGGCTGCACACCACGAACCCCGCCGGTTCGCCGTCCAGCAGCGCGCAGAGCGACGCCCCGTGCAGGAAGTCGGGGTCGCCCGTGAGCCGCTCGAGCCACTCGGCCTGCGACCACGCCGGGAACCCGGGCCGCTCCCGGAATGCCGCTTTGTATAACTCGAAGCTGGCGACAGCCGCCTCCGAACCCCATTCGAGAACGGCGACCCCGGTGGCCATCGGAGGGGCAGGATCTCGCTCGCGTCTTGAATCGGCCAGGGGAGTGGAGTGCATCGGGTGGGTCCCATCGATCCGAACGTCTGGATCGTGAGAATATGCATTATCAGGAGCTTTACGGCTCATCTGGCTCGGCGTTGCTGAGCGCTCCCCTCGTCCCGGCAGTGGGCCCGGCGAACCGGCGGGGACTACCCCGCGGGGTTGAAGACCGGGATCGCCGGGGCCGCGCAGCCTGGGCACGCAGCGGCAACCCAGAGCGTGTTGGAGCTGGATCGCCAGACGACATCGATGGCGCCGCCACCGGCGAAGACCACCGACGACGGGTCCGAGTACGCCGTTGCGCCGAGGCCCTCTGGACCCACGAGGCCGCTCGCCGTCGTGTAGAGCGACGATGCCATGAGCCCTGACGTTTCGCGCGCGTTGACGATCACCGAGCCCGGAGCAAGGTCCACCACCGACGGATTGCCGGCCACGGTCTCGGTGCCGAGGGCGGTCGCGCCGCCCCACGCCCCGGCGTTGAGGGATCCGTGCCAGAGCTCACCCGCGCTGTTCCAGAACACATCGATGGCGGTGCTCGCCGCGCTCGCGGACGGATCTGCCGAGAGCGGGGTCGACGTGAGCCGTTCCGCGCCGGACCAGCCCCACGCAGCGCCGGTGTCGGCCCAGAGGTCGCCCGACGCGTCGCGCCAGAAGACGGTGTCGGAGCCCTGCCCCGCGCTGGCGACCACCGGATTGCCGCCGACCGCTCCTGTCCCCAGCGGCGTCGCTCCGCTCCAAGTGCCGCTGAAGCGGTCGACCCAGAGGCCGTTGTCGGAGCCCTTCCAGACGACATCGATAAGGCCGGCGGCGGGCGATACGGCGCGTGGCTCGGACCCCAGCGGCCCCAAACCGAGCGACACCGGGGTTGCCCACATCCCCCCGCCGAACCACCCTGCGATGAAGCTGGTGTACCAGAGGTTGTGGTCCTCCCCTTCCCAAAACACGTCAATCTGACCAGGCCCGGACGAGACGACCGCAGGGTCGGTCAGCAGCGTCGCGGAGGTGCCGCCGGCAGCGCTGATGTCAACCGAGGCGGTTCCCCACGACCCGTTCCGATACCCGAGCGTCCACAGGTGGTTGTCCGTCCCCCGCCAGAGGATGTTGATGTCACCGGTCTGGTCGGAAACGGTCTGAGGCGTACCCGCGACGTTGGTCGCCTGCGGGAGCGCCAGCGGATCGGGGAACCCGTAATAAGGAAGCGAGCGAGTACCGCCCTGGTCGAGATCGACGTGGCCGGGAATCCCGGGGACCACGCCCGCATCGCTGTACTGCCAGACCTGCCAGCCGGTGCCGCCCCAATTGTTCTCGGGCACCGAGGGTTGGCTCACGAACCAGTTCGCAACCCAGAGTGGGTCCAGCGTGAACGCCGCCGAGTTGATGTTCCCGCTCCACCAGGAGGGCGAGCAGTAGATGGCGGGCAGCGAGCCGATGGCAGCGCTGACCGTGTTCACCACAGTCCGCAGGTCCGCGACGACGACTGACTGCGGCTCGCCGTCGGTGGTCTCGACGTCGATCGTCGGCACCAGGTCGCCATGGGTGAATCCCACCGACCGCAGTTGGGAGATGAGCAGGTCAGCCTGGGCGACCGGGCTCTGGTTTGGTTCGAAAAACAGGTACGCGCCCGGGGTCACCCCCGCCGCCGTAGCCCCTCGCCAGTTGGTTCCGAACTGACCGTCCGGGGACCCGGCGCCGTCGGCCGCGCGGATGTAGGCGAACGAGATCCCGGAAGCCGCCACAGCGTGCCAGGCGATCGAGGAGCCCTGGTATGCGCTCACGTCGATCCCCTCGCGAACCGCCGACGCGCGGCCGTCCACGGCGTGCAGAAGCCCGGACGGCACCGCCATCAGGAGCACCAGAGCCGTGGCGGTGGCCGTGATCCGAAACCTCACGCCACCTCCGCAGGGAGACCCACCATTGGCCTGAGGATAGACATGGATCTTGAGAGTTTTGAGATCGTCACCGTATCTTCATGGGCGATCGTCTCGTCCCCCATCCGGCCTCGGCGGCTTGGACACCCAGCCGAAAGGTTGGTCGGCTACCCTGATGCCGTGGATCAGTCGACCCCGCGCAAGCCGGCGGGCAAGCGGCCCGTGCCGGCAAGCAAGTATCCGGTGAAGCCGGCCACAAAGAAGCAACGCCGCAATCAGGTCGCGGCGCGAACGCTCTCGCTGGAACGCCGCCCACCCTGGCAGTCACCCACCGTGGTGACCATCTCGAGCGTCGCTGTGGTGGCGATCGTGCTGATCGTGATCGTGCTGATCAATCAGGCTGGAGGCGGCAACACGACCCTCGCGACGCCGGTGCCGCCGGCGCTCCTGTCCGCGGTCGAGAACCCCAGCGCCTCGGTCGTCAATGCCGTCGGCTCGGGGGGGCAGCCTGGCGAGATGGTCCGCTTCCCCGCCTCTGCGAAGTTGGTCGATTCGAGCGGCAAGCCGATGGTCGTGTATGTGGGGGCTGAGTATTGCCCGTTCTGCGCCGCCGAGCGCTGGGTGATGGTGATGTGGCTCTCCCGGTTCGGCAGCTTCAAGAACCTCTCCGAGATCCAATCCTCATCGACGGACGTCGACGCCAACACATCCACGTTCACGTTCCACAAGGCAACCTATTCGAGCCCGTACCTCGACTTCAGCCACAACGAAATCGAGGACCGGAGTCAGCAACCGCTGGAGTCGATGACCGCGCAGGTCTCGAGCATCTTCACCAAGTACGACACCACGCCATTCACGAGCCAGTCGGGCCAGTTCCCCTTCGTCGACATCGGCGGAGTGTTCACCCTGTACACCACGAGCTATGACCCCGCGATTCTCAAGAACCTCACGTGGGATCAGATCGGCGCGAAGCTCACCAATCCAAACGATCCGGTGACCAAGGCGATCGTCGGCAACGCGAACATCCTCACCGCAGCGACCTGCATCGTCACCGGGGATCAGCCGGCATCGGTGTGCTCCGCCACCACCTCCCCCATCGGTGCAACCATCCAGAGCATCGAGCAGGGACTGAAGACGATCAAGACCCCGACGGCCTGACCGGGGCCGACCGGAACGCATGGCTGTCGTAACGTCCTCTGAGGTCATCAACACGGGCTACGCGGTGCTCGCGCTGATTGCGGACGCGATCGTCCTGGTGATCGCGATCGGCTTTGCCGTCTCGCGAACCTCTCCGGCAGCGCGTGAGCGCTGGGGGCGTTGGCGCGATGGGATCAGCCCTTTTGCGCTGCAGATCGCGTGGATTGTCGCTGTGCTCGCGACGTTCGGCAGCCTGTTCCTCCAATTTGCGGAGCAGCTCAATCCCTGTGAGTTCTGCTGGTTTCAGCGGATCTGCATGTACCCGCTGTCGTTGCTCCTCGGCATCGCGGCGTTCCGCGGCGACATCCAGGTTGCCAAGCGATACTTCATCGGGCTCTCGGTGGTCGGCGCCGGGCTCGCCATCTATCACTATCAACTGGAGCGAATCCCAGGCGAGCCGACAGTCTGCGGAACCGCGGTGCCGTGCAACATCTCGGTCATCAACGTCTTCGGATTCATCTCCGTTCCCTTCCTGTCGATGGCGGCATTCCTGCTGATCACGACGCTTCTGCTGATGGCGCGCGGCCGCGACGTCGAGTACGACGACGATGAGGACGACAGCGTGGAAGCCGCCGTCAGCGTCGACCCCGGCGACGGCCCCGCCCCCGCGACGGCATAGAAAGGCCGCTACGCCGCCGAGGCGCTCCGCGCCGCGCTGACCGCAGCGGCAACACCCTGCTTCCACGGATCGCCGTGACCCGGGAGCAGCACCTCGGCGCGCGCAAGGGTCAGATGGTCGAGCGATCTGACCGCCTCCGCGGTGTCGATATTGGCGATGGACGGCATCACGCGAGGTCCGTTGCTGCCCGTGAACGGATCGTGTGTGACCAACGAGTCGCCGGTGCAGAGCACCGACCGATCCTCGAAATGCAGCGCGCAGCTCCCAGCGGTGTGCCCGGGGACATGGAGGACGCGCGGCCGGCCCGGGACATCGAGAATCTCTCCATCGGAGAACACCGTGACGGCGGTGATCGGCACGATGCTCAGACCGTGGCGACGCATCAGACCGAAGAGGGTCCGGTACGCTTCGGCTCGCAGCAGCATCTTCAGGTATGCGCCCGTCCCGCCCTCGTTCTTCCCACCCTTGCCGGTCCGCGCCGCTGTCTCATCGGCGGTGTGCACACGCACGGTCGCACCGGCTTCGGATCGCACCTGCTCGGCGAATCCCGTGTGATCGCTGTGCGCGTGTGTCAGCAGCACGCAGTCGATGTCACCCAACGACAATCCCAGCGACGTCAGCGTCTCGAGCAGCAACTTCCAGTCCCCCGGAACGCCCGCGTCGACCAGCGTCGCCTTGCCACGATCGAGGACGACATACCAGTTGACGACGCCGCCCGTGACCCGGGAAACGCCGTCCGCAACCTTGTTCAGTGTCACACGAGCTCGTCGAGATACTTGGGCAGCATCTGGCGCCACGTCGACCAGTCATGGTCGAACTCCGGCCCCCATGTGTCGACGCGGTTCGGAATCCCCTTGCTGCCGAGGACGTGCGCGAGACTCCACGACTCTCCGATGTTCTCCCACCTGCCCTCGCCGGCTGCGAGTATGGCCTTGCGGGTCTGCAGCAGCGCGAGATGCTCGCCGTTCAGGTCCGGGAGGAAGTACGACGGCGTCGCGAAGTAGAGGTCGTCACCCGCATTCTCGCCGACAAAACGCGAGATGTCGTAGGTGCCGCTCATGCCCACCGCCGTCGTGACGACGTCCGGGTAGTGACAGAGCAGGGACACTGCGTTGAAGGCGCCGATCGAGGCCCCGGCGGTGATCACGGTGATATCGGGGCTTTCGGAATCCATGCGGATCATCGGGATCATCTCGTGGCGTACGAACTCGATGAAGCCCCGCGTCATCGCGGCGCGATAGCGCGAATCGCCTTCCTCCCGCAGCATCGCTCTGCCGGACACGCTGTCGCAGGAATAGATCTTCGCCCGTCCCGCCTCCAGGTGCTCCCCCACCGCGTCGACGAGCCACATGCGCTCGATCTCCTCGGCATCGCCGCCCGCCGTCGGGAACACGATGACCGGCCGGCCGAAATGGCCCCAGCGGACAACCGTCACATCGCTTTCGACCCGGTTGGAATACCAGCGCTCCCGCCGCTTCATGGCCGCACAGTCTCGCGCATCGGTGCTGACCAACGCATCAGCTGGGATAGATGAGACGCGCTTCGCCTGGAAACAGCCAACCGAGACCGTCCAGCAGGCGGTCGCGCCAGTTGATCCAGTTGTGGCCGTCGAGTGCCTCAACGAGACGCATTTCGTCGCACATCCGCTCGAGCACCCCGGCCATCGCGCGGTCCGGCACCGCGAGCGGCTCGAAAGCACCAAACGTCAGAAAGATGCGCTCGGTGACCTTCCTCGGACTGGCCCTGACCGAATTGACGAACCGGATCACGGGCTCGAACACCTCACCGAACGTGGCCGGAGTGGCCGCCGCGGTGAATCGGAGCGAGGGCGATTCGAGCAGCAGCCCGCCGTAGAACCCCGGCTTCCGGACCGCCGCAGCGAGCGCGGCGACACCACCGAAGCTTGCGCCCATGAGCACTCTGCCACGGGGATCGCCACGCAGATGCAACGAGCCCTCGAGATTGGGCACCAGCTCATCGGTGAGGAACCGGCTGTGCGCGGTGCCTGCTCCGTACTCGCGGAGGCGATCACCGGGGTGGGTGAAGGCGACAACACAATCCGCCATCAGGCGCCGGTGCATGAGGTTGTCGAGCACGGTGCCCATCGAGGAGAAATGGAGGAAGTCGCCCCCGTCGTGGACGACCACCAACGGCATGCGGCGGTCGCGGCGCATGCGCGACGGGATGTACAGGGTCACATGCGCCTCGCGCCGGAGCGCCTTGCTCGGCAGCCGCACGTCCACGAGCTCACCGGACACCGCAGCTGGGTCGGGGCGGGTCCAGTCAGGCACGACGTACCCGTCCGCCTCGAGCACCGACTGGGAGCCGATGGGCTCGCCCACAACCCGCTTGTTGAGGGGGTCGTTCATGCTCTCGGTGTGCTCGCCGCGCCGCACCAGCAGGCGATATTGAACCCGGGCACCGCGCGGGAGCTCGACACTCGCGTACCAGAGATCGGTGCCCTTCAAGCGGCGCAGCGGCAGCGGGATCGGCACGTCGGGCATGCGGTGTTCCACACCGACCCAGTCCGCTTCGCCCCGCCAGAGGAACGTGCAGGTGGGTCCGTCAACGAGCGGGATCTGGTGCTCACGCAAGAGCTGATCGACGGCCTCGGGGGACGTGCGCTCACCGAGCAAGCGGGTGAGCGCGCGCTGGCTGCGCGCGGGGCTCGGGCTCACGTCAGGCGGCTGCCGCTCCCCGTACCATTCGACCATCGCGGGTGATCACCCCGACAGCGCCGAGGTCGGTGGGCCGGCCCGCATGCAGCTCGACGCGATCGCCGGCGTCGAAGAGCACGCACACGCTTGGCGCGCAACGCCGCGCAAAGACCGCGAGGCGATCCGGATCATGGGCGTGCAGGCGCGACGCCGCGGCAGGAAGGGCGACCATGCCACGCGCGACGCCGAGGCCTATGTCGTAGATCTCGTCCGGCCGGCCCGCCGGGTCGGCATCGTCGATGACGACGATGCGCTCAGAGATCGCCATGCTGCCAGACGACCAGGCCAGCAGCGGACGGTCCTCGATCAGCGCGCCGACGTTGCAGAGATGCAGGCAGTCGTTGAGAACGCCGACGTGCCCGCCGGCGATCGCGATGGCGGCGCAGCCCGACACGATCTCCGCAACCTCATCGCGATGCCTGGCGATTGGCGCACGCTCGTGCGGCGGGTGCTGCGCGTAGAACCGCTCGTACGCCCCACCGATGGCCGTTGCTTGTGACTCGTCGAGTGCCCGCACGGCCTCGATGGCACCGTCCAGCTCCGGTCCCGGGGGCCGGTGTGCTTCGGCGAAGCGCCGCCGGATCACGTCGACGCCGGCCAGGGCGTGGCGCAGCCGCAGCAGGTAGACCTCGCGCAGCTCATCGAGCTGGGTGCGCAGCAGGCGTTCCGCGTCAGCGTATTCGGCGTCGCTCTCGAGCACGTCGAGGCGCCGCCCGTAGAGGTTCAGATTGCGCGAGCCACCGCCGAGCCGCCTGTCGACCTCGGCGTCGTTGCGTTCGCCCTCTTCCCATCCGGCGGTGATCAGGGCCACCGGGCCGTCCACCCCGAACGCCGCCACCTCCGCCGCCAGGTCCGCGCCCTCCAAGGCTCCGAGCAGGGTCACCTGCCTCACGACGCGCGCACGTGCACCGTCTCCCCCACCACGTTCAGCATCTGGTGAAGCGTGTCGTAGTCCGGGTGGGCCATGCGTATCCATGCATTGGCCATGTACCCGGCCTCGACCGGCTGAGTCGGCGTGCCGCCATCGGGCAGGTGCGAGTCGAGGATCCACTCACCGAACTGGCGCTGCACCGCATCGACGCCCTCGTAGTGACTGATCGTGCCGTCGCGGTCCGGACGGAGCGCGACGATCCCGGCGGCACGGCGTCGCGAGAGCGGCCGGTCGACGCCACGGTGAACGATCGCGTTGGCCCATTCCCGGTAGATGTCGACGTCGTTGCCCGCCGCGTAGAGGTCCCACGCGCGCACGCCCGGCGGCCGGCAGCCGATCTCGCTGAAATGCAACCCCTTGGGGCCGAAGAACCACTCCATGTGTGTGGCGGAGGTCCCGATGCCGAGGGCCTCGATGGCGCGCAGGCCGAGCTCGCGCACCTCGGCATAGTCGCCAGCCGAGTCGACCCGATTGGTCGCGATGAACTGAGGGCTGATCCAGCGTTCGCGCATCGCTTCGAGGACGTTCGGGTAGTAGTGCGAGATGAAGTCGTAGGCAGGGTGCCCATCGACGCTGATCGTGTCGTAGAACCCTTCATGGCCCTCGACGAATTCCTCGACCGCGATGTCGGTCGCCCCGGTCGCGCCCAGTTCGGCGAGCGCACGGTCGAGCTCGGCGTCGGAGTCGACACGGCTCGTGCCCAAAGCGCCGGCTGCGGCGCGGGGCTTGAGGATGATCGGATACCCGACAGAAGCGACAAAGGCGCGGACCTCCGCGGCGCTGGAAGCGCCCGTCGACTGGGCGGTGCTGATCCCGACGGCCCGCAGGGCCTCTTTCATCGCAGGCTTATCGCGGCACAGGAATGCCGTCCGCACGGAGGTCCCTGGGATGCCGCATGCCTCGCGAGCGTGCGCTGCCGCCATGGTGTGCGACTCGATGGTCGACTCGAGAGCGTCGATCCACACCTTGCTTTGCGCGAAGCGCACCGCCTCGATCAGCGCGCCGACGTCGGTGACGTTGGGGATCTGCTGGTAGTGGAGCATCCAGCCACGCAGGTCGGAGTCGAGCCACTCTGCCGGGCGCTCGCCAATCCCGATCACGTTCGCCCCGGCCTCCGCGAGGCCGCGCACGAATTCGCGCTGGTTTGCAGGGAAAGCCGGTTCGACAAAGATCACATTCACGGGCAGATCCTACCCGCTCGGCCCGACCCGCCCCCCGCCACGTGTCTAAACTCGCGAGACGCTCAATGGCGAACGCGGTCTTCGTTGCTCCGTTCCTGCTTCCGGCCACCGTGCGGTTCATCGCCGCGGCCGCGTTGCTGCCGGACGTCCGGCTCGGGTTGATCAGCCAGGATCCCGAGGAGCGGCTCCGCGACGACCTCCGCGCGGCGCTCTCCGGGCACTACCGGGTGACCGACGGCACCGATGCGCAGCAGATTGCCGACGCTACCCGGGTCATGGCCCGGCATCTCGGCAGCGTCGATTCCCTCCTCGGCATGCTCGAGCAGCTTCAGGTGCCGCTCGGCGAGGTCCGCGACGCCCTTGGCATCAAGGGGATGGGAGCTGAGGTTGCGCGCAACTTCCGCGACAAGGCCAGGATGAAGACGGTCTTCGAAGCAAACGGCGTTCCCTGCGCCCGGCACCGTCTCGTCCATTCCGCTGTCGAGGCGCGCGCGGCGGCCGCCGCCCTGGGATACCCGCTGGTCGCCAAGCCACCTGCCGGAGCCGGAGCCCGCTCGACCTTCCGGCTCGATGGTGACCACCAGCTCGCGGCGTGGCTCGACGCCGACGGGCCGGGTGACGCCAGCCCCGTGCTCCTCGAGCAGATGGTGATCGGCGCCGAGCACAGCTTCGACAGCGTGGTCATCGACGGCGAGCTGATCTGGCACTCGATCTCCCGCTACCTCCCGACCCCGCTCGAGGTGCTCGAGAATCCATGGGTCCAGTGGGCCGTCATCCTCCCGCGGGATATCTCCGGCGCGGAGTACGACCCGATTCGGCATGACGGACTGCGCGGTCTGCGCGCCCTGGGACTCCGAACAGGACTCACCCACATGGAGTGGTTCCGGCGCCCCGGCGGTGATATCGCCATCAGCGAGGTGGCGGCGCGCCCGCCGGGAGCACAGTTCACCTCGCTGCTCTCATACGCCCACGATGTGGACATGTACGCTGCGTGGGCCCGCCTCGAGATCTTCGGCGAGTTCTCGCCGCCGGAACGGCAGTATGCGGTGGGCGCCGCGTACCTCCGCGGCCAGGGCAGCGGGTCAGTGGTCGCGATCCACGGCCTCGACACCCTCCAGCATGAGCTCGGCGACCTGGTTGTCGAGGCGCATCTTCCCGTGCAGGGCCAGTCTCCATCGGGGACATACGAGGGCGAGGGGCACGTGATCCTCCGCCACCCGGAGACATCGGTCGTCGAGGCCGGGCTGCGACGGGTCGTCGAGGTGGCGCGGGTTGAGCTCGGGGAGGTCTCATGACCGCGACCGTGTTGATGATCTCGCCGGGCTACCCGGCGGAGATGCCCTTCTTCACACGTGGTCTGGCTCGCGCGGGCGCCCAGGTCATCGGCGCGGGGGACCAGCCGGTATCGGGGCTCCCCGATATGGCGCGTCAGCACCTGGCCGCGTACTGGCAGATCCCGTCGTTCGCCGATGAGGATGCGATCGTGCACGAGGTCGTCCAGCGGGCGGCCGGTGTGCACGTGGATCACGTGGCGTCACTGTGGGAACCCACGATGGTGCTCGCCGCGCGGATTCGCGAAGCCCTGGGCATCCCGGGGATGACCGTCGAGCAGACCATCCCCTTCCGTGACAAGGAGCGGATGAAGCAGGTGCTTGACGCTGCCGGGATCCGAACGCCGCACCATTACCGATGCACGACGGCCACCGGCGTCCGCGAGGCGGCGGAACGCATCGGCTACCCGATCATCGTCAAGCCCATCGCCGGTGCGGGATCGGCGGACACGTACCGCGTCGACACTGCGGTCGCGCTGGAAAGCGTCCTGCCCAAGCTCGTCTGGTTGGACGCGGTGAGCGTCGAGGAATTCGTCGAGGCATCCGAATACACGTACGACACCATCTGCGCCGGCGGCGAGGTGATCTTCGACAACGTTGCGTGGTACCGGCCGCGTCCGCTGATCGCGCGTCAGCTCGAGTGGATCAGCCCGGTCACCATGGTCCTGCGCGACATCGACGCACCCGAACTCTCGACCGGCCGCGCGATGGGTCGCGACGTCCTGCGGGCGCTGGGATTTCGTGACGGGTTCACGCACATGGAATGGTTCCGGCGCGACAACGGGGAAGTCGTCTTCGGCGAGATCGGTGCGCGCCCTGCCGGCGCGCGCACGGTCGACGTGATGAATTTCGCCAACGACGTCGATCTGTTCCAGCAATGGGCTGAAGCGCTGATCCACGGACAGTTGTCAGGGCCGATCCAGCGACGCTACAACGCGGCGTCGATATTCAAGCGTGCCCAGGGACAGGGGCGGATCACACATATCGAAGGGCTGTCCCACCTGCTCGCGGAATACGGAGAGTCGGTCTGTGCGATCGATCTGCTCCCGATCGGTGCACCACGCCGCGACTGGCTGATGACACTCATCTCCGACGGGATGGTGATCGTCAGACATCCGGACCTCGGTTCGTGCATCGAGATCGCCGATCGGTTCGCTACGGAGTTGCAGCTGTACGCCTACTGACCGCGGCGGCGTTGACGGCGTGGCTCAGTGTGCGCACCTTCACGCGACCTCCTGGCACGGCAACTACGATGATGATTCAGCCATGCGCGCGGAGCTCATCTCGCTTTGCAGAAACCAGAGGTCGTAGCGTGCCCCAACCCGACGACTCCGCTATTGACCTCGCGCCGTTCGAGTTGCTCACCGAGACGGCGGACCAGCCCGTCTACGACCTCCCGACTCGACTGCGTGACGTGTATGCCGGCGCGATCGGCTTCGAATCGCCATGCGTGTACGCCAACTTTGTCTCCTCGGTGGACGGCGTGGTCACGCTCGGCCCTGAGCAATCGTCACCCGGCTCGCTGATCAGTGGCAACTCGCGGGCCGATCGGTTCGTGATGGGCCTGCTGCGCGCGTGCGCGGACACCGTCCTCCTTGGGGCGGGAACGCTCCGAGACAGCCCGGGACATCGGTGGACACCAGCGCACGTGTTTCCTGATGCGGCTGCCGAGTTCGCCGAGCTCCGGCGCCGGCTCAAGCGCACCGAGAGCCCGCGTCTGGTCGTCGTCACCGCCGGCGGCGACATCGATGTGCTTCATTCGGGGCTCGTTCCTGGATCGGTGATTGTGACCAGCGACGTCGGAGCTCGCCACCTCATGCATCGGCTTCCTGCCGGTGTCGAGGTGCGTTCGCTGGGCGAGCCCCCGAACCTGTCCGTCCAGCGAGTCGTCGAGTCGCTCCGGGGTGACGGCGATGGAGTGATCCTCACGGAAGGCGGGCCGACACTCGTCGGGCAACTGCTTCGCGGGCATCTCGTCAACGAGCTCTTTCTCACGCTGTCTCCTGTGCTGCTCGGGCGCTCGTCCAGCGAGCCTCGTCCCGGGCTCGTCGACGCGACGGCCTTCGCTGTTGCATCAGCTCCGGCGCTCAGCCTGAGCAGTGCTCGGCGGCACGGCTCCCACCTGTTTCTCCGCTACGCCGTGGAGGGAACGAGGTGGCCGGCATCGCCGCCTTCGGCTGTCCCACCAGAAGCTGCGCCCGTCGCTCGCTGACAAGGCTCGGGCCACGGTCGCACGGCTGATCTCAGACGGTCCCAGTCCCGCTCCCCTCTCCGAGCGTGTGTCCGTCGAACGCAGCGACCGCCCCGGCGATGGCCAGCGCTCCCGCGTGGCGCAACGTCCCATCGGGATTGCCCTGCTTTGCGACGGTGTCCTCAGCAAGCGCGAGCACCCCGAGCGCGAGCGGCACTGCGCTTCGGGCTTCGGCGATGATTTGGCAATCGCCTGCACGCGGCGTCGCGATGCCGAGCGATGACCGTGCCGCAGCATCATTCTCCATGCCCAGGATCAGGTGGCCGGGATCCCAGGGCGGTGGCGTGGTGGTCCGGTCGAGCTCGGCCACAGTCTCTCTGAAGGCCCTCCCGCCGCTGCCGGTGGAGTCGAGGATCTCGAGGATCTGGCGGATGCCGATCGCCGCCGGGACAGTCGCATCCGTGCTTGCGCGCATGGCGAAGAGTTCGACTGCATCCACCGCTTCGACAAGGTGCATCAGTGCCGACCGGTAAACGGCGATCAGGTGGGCGTCGAGCGGGCGGTGCGGGGCGAAGCCGAGCGGCATCAACAACCCGTGGGCGCGCCAGCCGTACAGCTCCCCTTCGCTTGCCCACGGAGGCTGAGTCGCGAGGCTGTCAAGCCGTCTGATCCCATCGCGATAGGTGGTCAATCCTCGCCTCGCGGCATCCTGAACGCGTCCGCCGCCCCGCCAGAGTGACGCAGCGCGCGGAGATCAGTCGCGCGCGGAGATCAGTCGCCCGCGGCGACCGCCTGCTTGCCGACGGCCTCAAGGACTGCGCCTCGCGGCGACGGCATGTCGGCGTGAAGCTCCGCGATCAGGCTGTCGACGACGTCAGCCAGCGAGCCGCCCGCCGCGACGACCTCACGCTGACGGATGTAGCTCGATCCTCTTTCCATGATGTCGATGGCGCCACGGAGCTCGGCGGTGCAACCAAGCCGCGTAGCCACAGGAGTCAGATCCTCGACGAGCTCGCGAATCGCCTGGCGCAACGGCACGGTGGTGCCGCCTTCGTCAACGATGATCGAGGCGTCGAGCCCGTGCCGCGCCGCCCGCCACTTGTTCTCCCGCACCAGCCAGGCGCGCGGCGTGGGGAGCGTATATCCGCGATCGATCATGGTGTCGAACTGGTGTACCAGGCACTGACTGAGCGCGGCCATCACCCCCACCTCGCGAAGCGTCGGAATGCCGTCGCAGACGCGGATCTCAACCGTGCCGAAACCTGGATGCGGGCGAATGTCCCACCAGACCTCGCGGATCGTCTTGATCGTCTGCGATGAGATCAGGGTGTCCATCAGTTGCTCGAACTGCGGCCAGCCGCTCAGGAGCCAGGGCGGTCCGGCAGTCGGCAGACCCTCGAACACCTTGGAGCGCCACGACGCCATCCCCGTGTCGTGGCCCATCCAGTACGGGCTCGATGCCGAGAGGCCGAGGAAGTGTGGGATGTACGCCGAGAGGGCGTTGACCATCGCGATCGCCTTCTCTCCGCTTCGCACGCCCACGTGCACGTGAATGCCGAAGATCTGCATCTGCCTCGCCGGCCACTGCATGTCGTTCACCAGGCGCCGGTAGCGAGGATCGGGGCTGATCTCCTGGAGGGCCGGGTCGCTGAACGGGTGCGTCCCCGAGCAGACGAGCTCAAGGTTACGCGGCACCGTGTGCTCGCGAAGCTCTGCCATCGTTGCCGCAAGGTCTGCCTGCACCTCGGCGGCGGTCTCACAGATGCCCGTGATGATCTCGACGGTCGACTGAAGCAATTCCTGCTTGGCCTTGGGATGGCCGGCCTCCCCGTGGGGTGCGCCCATCTCGCCGAGGATTTCATGCGCGCCCCGCACCAGTTCCCGGGAATCGCGATCGATCAGCTCCAGCTCCATCTCCACGCCGACCGTGGGCCGCGGGCTGGAGACG
Source organism: Candidatus Dormiibacterota bacterium (assembly GCA_003153505.1). Classification (GTDB taxonomy): domain Bacteria; phylum Chloroflexota; class Dormibacteria; order Aeolococcales; family Aeolococcaceae; genus Palsa-851. The sequence goes on along the minus strand of PLZA01000031.1, from coordinate 137,668 downwards.
AATTCGATATGTGTCATGAGGAAACCACTTTACGCCGCTGCGGCGCGTTGATCGTGGGCCCACGCGCCGAGGAGGCCACGGAAGTGCGCGATGAATTGCTCGTGCTCGTGCGGCGGGAAGGTGTTGCGGACCGTGTCGACGATGATCCGATCGAAGTCGGGGCTCTCCACCCAGGCCACGGAGATCTCGTCAACGTGCGCCAGGTGCCGCTCGCAGAACTCACGGTATCGGTCGACCTCGAGTTGCTCGTCGGCGAGCTTCCGGTATCCCGCCAGCTTCTCCTCGTAGCTCAGATCCGAGCGATCCGCGATCGCGTAGTACTTCTCGGTGTTGAGGTCGACGGACTGCAGGCGCCCGGTGACACAGCAGAAAACAACCCACTTCAAGAGGCTGCGTATCGCCCACGGGAAGTAATAGTGGAGACTCGTCAGGGCGAGATCAGGCGTCGCGTTGGCGTAGTCGATGGGATACACGTCGTCGCCACGGATCAACGTCTCGCAAGTGTTGAGCTCCCACCGGAAGAACGCATTGACCGTGCGCAGAATGGTGAGGACCTCGTCGCCGGCGCGTGGCGTCAAGAAGCTGTGGTCGACGGTATAGCGCTCATGCATCGGCTTCTCGGGGTGAAAGTTGAGCACGATCGACTCCGCGCCGATGCCGAGGCTGCGAGCGAAGGAGTCGTATCCGTCCACCGATGCCTGGAGATGCATGAGCCGCTGCTCCGACTCGTCGTACGCGCGAGACAGCGCCTCGGCATTCTCGATGCGACTCACGCCGACCCAGGCGCCACCGTCGAACGGCTTCATGTACAGGGGCATGCCGACCGCGCGAGCCACCGCCTCCAGGTCGAAGTAGCGCACGTACCGTTGCGCTGTACCGGCGAAGCGCGGATTGTCCGGAGGAGTCTTGTTGGGCAGCATCCAGGTCTCCGGCACCTTGAGACCGAGGCGGATCATCGCGCAGTAGGCGGCGTGTTTTTCCATCGCCTGGAAGGTGAATGGGTTGTTGAGCAGGTGGATGTGGTCCATGAGCACGACCTTCTTCAACCACTCGCGGGGCATGGGATACCACCAGCCGAGCCGGTCGATGACCAGGGAGTGGCGCGGCTTCATACGCAGGTCAAAGGGCTCGATGGTGACTCGCTCGGTGGAGAACCGATGGGTCTCGCCCCCCGCGCGCACCGCGATATCGGCCCGTCCCAGCAGCGCCTCGAAGGCCGCCGGCCAGTCCTCCTCGACCCCGAGCAACATACCGATGAGATGGGATCTGGGCATCGTAGAGGGGAGTATTGCAGGCCCCGCGGCGTCGGGTCAGGTTCTCGCGGGGCGGCTCGTCCGCTGGCGGGCGGGGGTCGCAGCGTCCGGGGCGCGCTGTTCCAGCGTCGCCTCGATGCGGAGGGTCCGCTCGAATGCCGCCCAGACGGCGTCGCTCACGACCGTGCGCAGACCGCCGCGTTCGAGCTGGTACAGGGCCTCGGCCGATGTCCCACCGGGAGACGTGACCATGTCGCGCAACTCCGCCACGTGCTTGCCACTCTGCAGCGCGAACTCCGCGCTGCCCTGCATCGTGTCGAGCACGAGCTCGCGGGCGACGTGACGGGGAAACCCCAGGTGGACCGCGGCGTCGGTCAGCGCCTCGATGAACAGGAAGATGTAGGTGGGGCCGGTGCCGCTCACCGCGGTCGCCATGGCCACCTGGCGCTCGTCGTGGACCTCGAACTCGCGACCGAGCGCCGTGAGCATGGCCCGGGTGCGAGCCTTGCCGACCTCGTCGACGCTCTTGGTCGCAAACCAGACGGTGACGCCACGCCCGATCTGTGCCGGCGTGTTGGGCATACAGCGCACCACGGCCGGGTGGTCGAGACCTTCGCCGAGCGCAGTCGTGGTTGCTCCGGCAATGATGCTGATCACGAGCTGCGCCGGGTGAAGCGAGCCGCGGAGCTCGGCCATGACCCCGGCGAGCATCTGTGGCTTGACACCGAGCAGAACGACATCGGTGTCCTTGGTCGCCTCGAGGTTCAACGCTGCGACGTTGACGTGATGGGTCGCCGCCAGGAGCTCACGGCGCTGCGCGCGCGGGTGCGTGCAGACCACATTGCTCGCAGCGACGAGGTCGCGCTCGAGCAGGCCCGCGAGCATCGCTTCGGCCATCACGCCGGTGCCGACGATCCCGAGCCGAATTCCCCGCAGGCTTTCCGCACTCATGTGACGGCACACCATACCGCCAACGATTCATCGGTGGGTTCAGCAGGGCGTGCCATGATCGAGACGAGATGAGTCAGCTCCCCGCCTCGGGCGACGACCTGCCGACGGTCTACCGCTGGCTCCCCGACAGCCCTCTCCCCACCGCCGGAGACGGCCAGTCGTGGCTGCCCCCGTCCGTTCCGGCGCGCCCGGCGCCCCCGCAACAGCACAGCCCGACCGCTCCGCGCCAGCAGCGCCGCCGCCGGGAAGGCGCGGCAGGCGGCATCCTCGCCGCTCTGATCGCGTTCTTCAAGTACGGGCTGTTTTTGGTCAAGTTCGGCACTTTCGGACCGACCCTCATCACCATGGTCATCGCGATCTGGTTCTACACGCTGTTCTTCGGGCCGGCGTTCGCGATCGGCATCGTCGTGCTCATCCTGATCCACGAGCTGGGACATTTCATCATCGCGAGATGGATGGGTTTGCCCGCCCGGCTCCCCATCTTCCTCGGCCCGCTGGGGGCGGTCACCAACCTGCGCCGCGCCCCCGGGGACGCCGGCAAATCGGGAACCATCGCGCTGGCGGGGCCGGTGCTCGGCACCGTGGCGGCACTCCTGTGCTTCCTGCTCGCGGAGGCTGCGAGCCCCGGCTATTCCCGCTATCTCCTCCTCGCACTCGCCTACTTCGGGTGCTTCCTCAATCTCATCAACCTCATCCCCGTCGGCTTTCTCGATGGCGCCAAGGTCGCGGACGCGATCCCCAGGTGGATGAACGTGCTCGGCTTGCTGGTGGTCGCGGGCGTCGTGCTGCTGTTCGGCAACCCGATCGGGCTCATCTTCCTGGTGCTCGGCATCTTCCACACCGTCGGGCGATTCCGCCGGAGCAACGTGATCAACGACCCGGCGCAGACCGCCGCATCACGGCGCCTCGGTCTCGGGGCTGCATATGTCGGGCTCCTGCTGATCGCGGCGGCCGGAATGTCGATCGCCAACACCACCATCGTCAACAGCAACGCGGTTCCCGGCGTGAACCAGAGCACCGGTACCACCGCTCTCTAGGGTGCCGGCGTCGCCGCGGCCGGCGCCTCACACCGTGGGAACGGGAAGGCGATCGAGTTGTACAGCCCGGCGTACACGTCGAGCTGTGCGGCGTTCTGGTAGTTGAAGCCGAGCAGCATCGCGTGAGTCGGATCGATCGTGAACCGTATCTCCGCGTACAGCGGCTGGCGCGCGACGGGGAGAGGCGCCGGCGTCGGACCGGAGTACGCGGTCTCTTTCATGTAATAGGCGAGCGTCCCCGTGTAGCCGCAGACGACCACGGGCGTCGACATCGTCGGCGCGTACCCGGGCAGCCCGGCCGCGCCAAAGGACTTGAGACCGGTCGCGGTCTCGAACACAGCGCTGTCGGTCGACCCAGTCTGCGGCACGAAGAGCGTCCCGAACGACTCCTGCTGGAAACCCCACGTCTGCGGGTAGAGCGCAGAGACACCGCTCGCCTCCGAGTAGGTGTTGAACGTTCCCGCCGCTGTCAGGGCAGCATCCGCGACGACCCATCCAGCCAGCGTCGTGCCCTGGGCGCGATACCAGCCCCCACCGCCGCTCTGATATTGGAGCACGGTGAACGTCCTCCCCTGCGAGAAACCACCGACGACGTTCTTGGAATCGAGCACCGGCACCGAGTGGACGCGCAGACCGAGCGGGCTGAGCACGGTACGCGTGGTTCCGACGAGTTGTGCCGTGGGGCTCGGCGTGACGATCACGATGGCACTCGGCCTCGGCGAGGGAGACCGTGAGGGGCCCGACGGCACGCCCGCGCAGGCTGCAACCAGCAGAGCGGTCCCAGTGACCGCCGCGACCGCTGCCACCGGCAGACGGGCTCGAGTCAGGCGGCGAGCACGTGCAGACATCCCGCCACCGAAGCGGCGATTGCTCGAAGGTCGTAGCCGCCTTCGAGAAGCCAGAGGGATCGCCCCTCGCAATGCGCGTCCGCCAGGGTCCGTACCCGCTCGGCAATCGCCGAGTACGTGGCATCCTCGAGGCGCAGCTCTGCGAGCGGATCGTCGCGATGAGCGTCGAAGCCTGCGCTGACAACAACGAATTCGGGATCGAACGCGTCGACCGCCGGAAGCACCACGTCGTCGAAGAGCTCGAGCCAGCGCGCGGCGCTTGTTCCCGTCGCCACCGGCACGTTCACCGTGGTCCCCGAGGCGCCGGGATCGCCGCGATCAGAGGCGTGCCCCGTGCCCGGGTACCACGGAAACTGATGCAGCGACGCGTAGAGCACCGATGAGTCGGCGTAAAAGATGTCCTGGGTTCCGTTGCCGTGATGCACGTCGATGTCGAGGATCGCCACCCGTGTCGCACCAGCGTTCTGCGCCGCGCGGACAGCGATCGCGGCGTTGTTGAAGAGGCAGAACCCCATCGGGAGATTCGGCGTCGCGTGGTGTCCGGGAGGCCGGATCACCGCGAACGCGGAGCGCGTCTCACCCTGGATGACCGCCTCGGCAGCGCGCGATGCGCACGCCGCCGCGTTCAGGGCGACGACGTAGGAGTCTTCTGTGCAGTAGGTGTCGGGGTCGAACCAGCCGCCACCCTTCACCGCCAGCCCCTCGACGCGGCGAACCTCCTCCTCGGAGTGGACCAGGCGAGGCAACGCGCGCCGCCCCACCGGAGCATCGAGCCACGGCAGCGCCGCGAGTTGCTGATCCGCGGCGATGCCCTCCAGGATCGCGACCACCCGGTCGGGACGCTCGGGATGACCCGGGCTCGCGTGCGCAGACTGGTCGTCGTTGCGGATGAGCGAGAGTGCGGCGGTCACACGTGTGCAACCGCCGCGCGGACCTCCTCGATACGCTCTCGGAAATCCCGTGCAGCGCGTGCGGCACCCTCCGGCGCCGAGGCGATGCCTCGGCTGACCGAGATGATCGCCCCGCGGCCGCGGGCATCGATACCGGCGCTGACCGAGTCCTCGAGCGCACCGCCCTGGGCGCCGACACCGGGCAGCAGCAGCGGCGCATCCGGTGCCGCCCGCCGGATCTCGGCCACCGCGTCCGGCTTGGTCGCCCCCACCACGAAGCCCACGCACCCACCCGGGTCCCACCGGAGGCCCAGCTCCACGATGCGCGCGCTCACGCGCATCCCCGACGCGAGACGCTCGTCCAGCAGGTCGACGGCGCCGGGGTTGCTGCTCCGAGCCACCAGGAGTGCGCCGCGGTCAGCCCGATGCAGGAAGGGCAGCACCGAGTCACTGCCGAGGAGCGGATTCACGGTCACGCAGTCGGCGCCGAGCACGTCGAAGAGCGCTCGCGCGTACGCCTCAGCGGTGTTGCCCGTATCGCCGCGCTTGGCGTCCAGGATGAGGATGCGTTCGCTCGGGATCCGATCGCGCAGCCGCTCGAGGATCGCGTAGCCGGCCGAACCCATCTGTTCGAAGAAGGCGAGGTTCGGCTTGAACGCGCAGACGTATTCGATGGTCTCGTCGATGATCTCGAGACACCGATGCTCGGCGGCGGCGGCGCTCGTGAAGCCGTCAGGGTCGAGGCCGCAGCACAGCAGCGAACCGGATGCGTCGACGCACGCGTCCAGGCGTGCGGCGAATGTCACGGCGCTACCAGACCTCCCTCGACGTGCTCGGCTGAATCGCCCCCTGGTCCGTCCGTGGCGAGTACGGCATCTCGATGCGGTCCTTGTACTTGGACGCACATTTGGGACAGACACGAGCCATCCTGCCGTCGAGGATCACCGCGGCGAGCCGGAAGATCGGTGTCTCCTCTCCGTCGCAATCGCAACGAGCTGTCACCGCCATCAGTACTGCGATATTGCCACGGACGCGCCTCTATCCGGCAGCCGGAACCGGCACGGGATTTGCGGGGCGCGGTGGTGGCACCCGCCGCGAGAGCCGAGCGCGCTCGCTGATGTGACGCACCATGGTCACCGCTTCCTCCTCGTCGCGGCAGCGTGCCGATGCCTGCCACCGACGTCCGGCGGTGTCGACGTCGACGGTCGCGACATGGAATCCGCGTTGCAGCGGACCCGATTTCAGCCGAACGCTCTGGACCTTGACGAGCGGCACGATGATCGTCGACCTCTGCACGCGCCCGGTGCGCGCATACACATAGCGCTGGCCGAACCAGGCTGCAAGGAAATGAAATGACAGCGGAGCCTTGAGACGTGCCCGCGAAGGAGGACCGGCCCCCGGTGGCGGGTCGGGGTACGCGTCGGGCATCACGCGCGCGAGCAGCCACAGCGCCTGGTCGCGGGAGGCCACGGGGATGAGCGTCCGAGCCACCTGCTGGGCGTCGCGATCCGTTTCGCGCGACACGCTCTGGCGGGCGACGTCGACTTCGAGGCGTGCCCAACCCAAGGCCCGCCAGAAGAACGGTTCGACGACTCGGACCGCCTGGATACGCCCGTACGGGATCGTCTCGTGGCGGCGCTGGAGCAGCCCGCGATCAAGGCGGACGCCGTCCCCCGCCTCGCTGATCGCGAAATCGAAGTCCTCGTTGAAGGCGCGGGCCACACCCAAACCGCTGATCACCAGCACCGTCACCGCGCTGCCGAGTGCACCGGCGCCGACCACTGGTGCCGCCGCGATCGCGGCTACGGCCGCGACGGCGATGAGGATGGGCGCCAGGACCTGGGAGCGCATGAGCAGCGCGGGCAGGAGCAGGCCGTTCTGCACGTGGAGCAGCGGCAGCGCGTCGGGCTCCGGGGTGCTCACCTCCAGACCGTGAGCGAGAGCGAGCAGGCGGGCACGCACGATCGGCGCCTGGGCGGCGGTCAGATACGCCAGCCTGCCGTGCTCGGCGCCCCGACCGGCGGACACGACCCGCACTTCGGCGAGGCCGAGAAACCGCCCCGAGAGGGGCGCGATGACGTCGACGGCCTGGATCCGCGCCAGCGGGATGCGCAGCGACTGGCGCCGGATGAACCCGGTCTCGATCTGCAGGTTGCCATCGGCGATCCGCCATCGAGTCACCATCCACGAGATGAACCCGCCGACGCCGCCGAGGGCGAGCAGCCCGGCGTAGATGATCAGCGAGATCGGGAGCCCGGCATCGCGATGCAGACCGGGTTGCTCGGCGATCGAGGGCACGGCGATGACCAGGACTCCGATGAGGACCCTGCCGAAGCGCACGATCGGCGAGAGCGGATGCAGCCGGCGCCACGTCTCCCCGACCTCGAGCGGTACCGCTGCTTGAAACGGCGGTGGCGATGCGCTCATAGGCCGGTTGCCTTGGCCTCCCCCACCAATGCCAGCCGGTCGCGGAGCGCGTCTGCATGGGCGCGGACCAGGCCGGGAATCCGGGCATCGGTCGCCGCGGCCGCCGTATGGAGTTGGACCGTGGCGAGGCCGAAGGCGCGATCGATTGGCCCGGCGGTCACGTCGATGAACTGCATGCGCCCATAGGGCACCACCGAAACGTGGCGGAACATGAGGCCCCGAACCACGATCAGGTCATCCTCTCGCTCGGTGTAACCCCATGACCGGTACCGTCCCCGCTCGACCAACCAAGCGACGCCAGCGATCAGCGCGATGACCACGGGGAGGAGGTCCGCAGCACTCACGTGGACGATCAGCGCGACGACAAGCGCCACGATGAACAGCGGCCCCCAGACGAGCGCGAGCTCGGTCTGTCGAGCCAGCCAGAACCGCGGCGATAACCGCTTCAGATCTGCGCCGCCGGCGATCTGTCCTGTCACAACGGTGCTCATGTCATTCCACGATAGACTGAAGGCAGGAGAAGACAGATGGCCTCAGCGAAGGAGCGGCTCGCGGCCCACTTCAGACGCCTCGAAGGCCGCCTCGGGATCGATCGTGAGGGCCGCACCGTGTGGGTCTGGCTCCTCCCCCCGGGAATCGGCATTGTCAGCGCCGTGCTCGTGGCTTTCATGCCGGGCCTGCCGAACGATGTGGGATGGGTATACCGGCTGCCGTTCGCGTTCTTCGCTCTGTTGACCATGACCGCCATCGCGTCCATCTATCTCATCACCTTCGACAACGACCACAACCAGCAGGCGGCGGGCGACGACGACGACACCCCCCGCGGTGACGACGGTCCCGAATCCCCGTTGGTCCCTTCCGGATCCCCGCCCGCACGCTGGCTCACGGCGCTCAAGGTCGAGGAGCAAACGCCGGATGAGTCCGAAGAGGCCGATGAGACCCCGCGCCGCGAGCGCGTCCCTGCCGCAGCTTCGCGCTAGCTACCAGGCGTCGCGAATCGGCAGCACGATCGCCGACGGGTGGTCGGGGTCGTGCCAGACCTCCTGATCCGCGGGGTGCATGGTGGTCGCCGACGCGAGCGACTCGCCCCCGCCGAGGTTGCGCGCGAACCGGGGGTGTGCGCCACTCGACACCTGCACGCGCATGCGATGCCCCCGGCGGAAGACGTGCGCGGCCGGCCAGAGCTGCACCTCGACCATGGCAACCCCATCTGACCCAGGCCGCCAGGCGCTGGGTGTCAAGCGCAGCAGGCCGTCGCAGATGTTGCGCGACGCTCCCGAGGGTGCGACGTCGCAGAGCCGCACGAAGAAGTCGGTGTGTTCCAGCGAGGAGCGCACGTACAGCTCAGCCTGGATCGGGCCGATCACCCCGAGATCACGCACCAGCGCTGCGCTCGTGTAGACCAGCACGTCGCTGCGACGCTCGAGAGCGCGGTTGTCGCGCGGCCCTCCCGACCGGGCGAGCAGGCTGCCGCCGACCGACGGGGTGGGATCGGACGGGTCGTAGCGATAACGGTCGGGCGTCGACGTTTCGGGCGTACCGGGATGGAGCCGCCCTCGCGGCTGCAGGCGCCAGCGAACGGTCCGCGCCGGTGGCGGCCACTCGTCAACCTCGATCCAACGGCTCGCCCCGCCCACGTGGAGCCGGACCCGGGCGCGGGGCGCGCCGCTGTCGCGACCGTGGAGATGCTTGCCGAACCAGTCGAGCGAATCGCGCAGGCTCTCGCCGGCGGCTCCTGGGTCGGTGTGCTTCCACGGCCCGATCGTCAATTGCACGTCTCGTCCGGCTCCCACGAGCGACTGGTAGTCCGCCAGCTGCGCGGGCAGGAACATGTCGTACCAACCGGTGACCATCGTGACCGGCACCGCGAGCGACGGGAGGTGGCGATCGAACTCGACCGGCGCCCAGAACGCGTCGTCGTCCATGCGCGCGAGCCAGTCCTGGTAGAAGGCCACGTGCTCACCGGTGACGGTGACGTCTGCCGTGCTCAACGGCAACGACGCGAACCCGCGCCGCATGCGCCGTCGCGCTTCGATCATGCCGCGAAGGTCTGGGCGTCCCGTTCGCCGCTGGCGGGAGAGCAGGGAGAGCCACGCGAGGGTGCTGTCGAGGGAGAACGCACCTCCGGGGTACGTGAAGGCGCGCACTCGAGCCGAGGAGATGGGCGCGGCCATGGCACGCACCGTTGCCGGCGGATTGGTGGCGATCGCCCATTGCACGATGCCCAGATAGCTCGGGCCGAACATGGCGACCTTGCCGGGGAACCAGGACTGCCCCTCCATCCACGCGAGAGTGGTGAGCCCGTCCTCCACCTCATGCCGGTACGCGTTGAAGTCCCCACCGGATCCGCCGGTGCCTCTGCAGCTCTGGAGGAGCACCTGATAGCCGCGCTCCGCGAAGACCCGGGCCCCCAGGGCCCAGACCCCCGTACGCCCATAGGGACTGCGCATCACGACGACCGGCTGGCCCTGGTACCCATGCGCTTGATAGAGATCGCCCAGCAGGGTGACCCCGCCCCCCATGACGACTTCGACGTCGCGGCGAACGATGACGGCGCGCGTTTGCGCGGGAGGGATGCGGGCGAGCAGCTCGACCGCCCGGGTGGCGAGGCTCATCGCCGCGAGCCTATGCCGCGCCGCTCAGTCGCAGGTGGAGGTGATCTCGAGTCCAGCATCAATGGCGCTGCTGAACTGGTCACTCACCACCATGACCTCGCGCCCCGCGCGAGCCAGGAGCGAGCCCGCCACCGACGCGCGATAGCCGGCCGCACAGTGCGCCCAGACCCTTCCGGCGGGAATCTCGTCGACCCGGTCCGGCACTTCGTGGAGCGGGATGTGCAATGCACCCTGGAGATGGGCTTCGCGCCATTCACTGCCGAGACGCACGTCGACCACGACCTCGCCGGGAGCGCCGATGAACGGCTTGAGGTCGGCGAAGCCGACCACGGGGTAGGACCCGGTGGCGAGATCCGCCCACGGATCTTCGCCGTGCTCGCCCTCACTGACACCCCAGGCGACGATCTTCTCGATGCCGATACGAACCAGGGCCCGCCGGGCGCCGGCCACGTCCGCAGCCGACGCGCCGATCAGGCTGACCGGGCTGCCCCAGGGGAGCAACCATCCCAGGTAGGTGGCCAGCGGGTCGGACAGCTCGAAGGCGAGGCAACCGACGAGGTGCCGGGCCGCGAATGCCCGGCGCTCGCGGAGATCGACGACCCACTCGCCGGCGGAAGCCCGCGCGACCAGCTCGCGAGCAGGGCTCGGCGCCGCGAGCGTGAGGTCGGCGGTTCCGGCCCCCTCGCGATTTCGCGGACCGATATACGCGTAGTAGCGAGGGAACGCATCGAGTCCGGACACCAGACGCGCCACGAAGGCATCCTCGTCCATGAGCAGCGCGGGGTTCTCGGCGCGCTGATGGAGCGCGTCCGCGGTGTCCGCCGCCCCGACCGGGAAACCGGCCGAGCAAAGGCTGCCGAAGCCGTGCGTCGGAAGGATCGCGGCGCCGTCGGGAAGCTCGTCCGAAAGGCGCCGCACAGACCGGTGCTGCAGGTGGCTGAGGCGATCGGTGATCCACGGCCCGGAGAGGTCGGTGCGCCCCACCGAACCGAGGAGCAGTGACCCTCCGGTGAACGCGGCGACCGGGCGGCCTGCTGCTTCAAGGACATACGACATGTGCGTGGCGGTGTGGCCAGGAGTGTGGCGGGCCACCAGCGCCGCGTCGCCGAGCTGAATCCGTTCACCGTCGGCGATGAGCCGGCGTGGGTAGCCGACCGACTCCCCGTCTGGGATGACCAGGACGGCGCCGGTGAGCCTGGACAGCTCGGGTCCGCCGGAGACGTAGTCGTTGTGGATGTGCGTCTCGACGACGTGGGTCAGGCGGGCTCCTCGCTCGGACAGCAGCGCGAAGACCCGATCGACGTCGCGCTGGGGGTCCACGACCACCGCATCGGCGCCCGCGAAGATCGCGTAAGTCCGATCGCCGAGCTCCGGGGTCTCGATGGTGGCGATCTCAGGCGGCACCCCCGAACGATCCCACATGCACGCGCAATCGGGCTTGGTTGACCGTTCTCTGCAGGTTCTGCCAGTGTTGGCCGGCACCCATGCGCCAGCTCACCAGCCTCGACGCCCAATTCCTGGCTCTCGAGACGCCTCGAATCTACGGCCACGTGACCGGCGTCCTCGTCCTCGACCCCTCGACGGCGCCCGGAGGGACGCTCTCCCTGACCGACCTGCAGAACCTGATCATGGATCGGCTCCCCCTGATCCCGATCTTCAAGTGGCGTCTCGCGGAGGTTCCCTTCGGAATCGATTTCGCGTACTGGGTCGACGATCCGGATTTCGACATCGACTTCCACGTGCGCGAACTGGCACTGGTACCGCCGGGCTCCACCGCTCAGCTGGAGGAGCAGGTGGCGCGCATCTTCTCGCGCCCCCTGGACCGCAGCCGCCCGCTCTGGGAGATCTATCTCATTCACGGGCTCGAGAACGGTCGTGTGGCGCTGATGACCAAGGTGCACCACGCGGTGATCGACGGCCTGTCCGGAGCAGAGATCCTGGGTTCGCTGCTCGACCTGACCCCCGAGGGAAGGCCGGCCCCTGAGCCGGCGTTCGCCGGACTCCATCAGATGCCATCGCAACTCGAGATGCTGGCGAGGGGACTGATCGGCGTTCCCCAGTACCCGCTGCGCTTGCTCCGCTCGCTGCCCGCGGCGCTGCCCCACTTCGAGGAGGTGGGCCTCTTCAGCATCCTTCCCGGCGCGAGCCTCGTGGGCGCCGCCGGACGGCGACTCCAGGCGGCGCTGAGCAGGAGTCCGATCGTGACCGGGCGCAAGCTCTCGACGCCCCCGCACACGTCGTTCAACGGCAGGATCTCGGCGCACCGGCGCATCGTCTTCGGCAGGCTCCCGCTTGATGACGTCAAAGATGTCAAGAACATGCACGGGGTCACGGTCAACGACGTGGTCGTCTCGATCTGCGCCGGCACCGTGCGCCGGTGGCTCTCGGAACATCACGAGCTCGGCAACGAGCCATTGATCGCGCAGATCCCTGTCTCGGTGCGGAGCCCTGAGCAGCAGGGCACCTTCGGCAATCGGATCCTGCTCATGGGGGTGGAGCTCCATACCGAGATCGCCGACCCCGTGGATCGCCTGCGTGCGACCCATGAATCGCTGGCCGAGATGAAAGAACGCGATCAGGCACTGCCCGCTTCGCTGCTGCAGGACGCCAACAACTTCATCCCACCAGCGCTGTTCACTCGAGCAGCGCGACTCACGTTTGCCTGGACGAGCCATCCCCGTCTGCGGCCGACATGGAATCTCGTCGTCTCCAATGTGCCGGGCCCGCAGATCCCGCTGTACTGCGCGGGTGCGCTCCTCGAGGCGATCTACCCGGTGTCGGTGATCATGGACGGCCTTGGCCTGAACATCACGGTGATGAGCTACAACGGCAGCCTCGACATCGGCATCGTCGCGGATCGCGACGTCATGCCCGACGTCGGCTCGATGACCGGCTGGCTCGCCGACGAGCTCGAAGCACTCGGCGTTCCGGCGTTTCCCGAGCGCCCGGCGCACCTGCCGGTGCGACCCCGCCGGAGGCGTTCGCGAACCGCGGTCAAATCGCGTCCCGCCTAGCCACCGGACGGCGAGCACGTCGCATCTCATGACGCCGGACCCGAGAGCGCGTGCCGTGGAAATCAGCGACAGCGTGCTGTTTCCCGGCGCCCTCCAGGTCGACGAATCGGCAGTGCTTCCCGTGGATCGGCTCGACCGCCTGGCGTCAGCGGGGTTCTACGGCCTCGCCGGCCCCAGGGAGTGCGGCGGCATGGGCCTCGACGACATGGCGACCGCGCTCGAGGTCATCGAGATCATTGCCTCCGGCTGCCTCACCTCCGCGTTCGTCTGGATTCAGCACCACGGAGCGGTTCGCGCGCTCGTCGACGCACCGCGGGTACTCCGTGACGCCTGGATCGAGCCCCTGTGCACCGGCGCGGTGCGTGCCGGGGTCGCCTTCTCCGGGCTTCGCCGGCCGGGCGCCCCGATCCTCACCGCCTCGCCCGCCGGCGAGGGGTGGCGCTTCGACGGGTTTGCCCCATGGGTGACCGGCTGGGGTCGCATCGACGTGGTCCGCGCTGCGGCGCGGCGCGAGAACGGGGACATCGTCTGGGCGCTCGTCGACGCCGTCGGCGGGCCGACGCTCCGCCCAGAACCGCTCCGGCTCGCGGCGGTCAACGCCAGCGCAACGGTGACCCTGCACTTCGACCGCCATCTCGTGGCTCCCGAGCGCGTGATCTCGATTCAGCCCTTCGACGAGTGGCAGGCACGCGACCGAGGGAGCCTGCGTGTGAATGGTTCGCTCGCACTCGGGGTCGCCCGGCGGTGCGCGGCGCTGCTGGAGAGCGACGCGCTGGCCGCTCAGCTCCGCGAGTGCCGCCGCGCGCTCGACCAGGCTTCCGCGGAAACCATCCCCGAGGAGCGTGCCAGGGCATCCGAGCTCGCGCTCCAGGCAGCCACGATACTGGTGGTCTCGGGGGGTGGCCGCTCGATCACGCTCGATCACCACGCGCAACGCCTTGCCCGCGAGGCCCTCTTCCTGCTCGTCTTCGGCCAGACCGGCGCGATCAAGGCCGCCCAATTGCGCCGGCTCTATGATGGGTCGCATGGCTGAAGAACAGATCGCATGGACCGCCGTCAAGACGGGTGAGTCAGTCGTGACCAGCGATGGCACCAACATCGGAAAGGTTGTGGAGGTTGCCGCCCTCGCCAGGGAGGACATCTTCCACGGCATCGTCTTCGAGCACGCACACCGGCGCAAGCACTACCTGGCTCCGGCTGCAGATATCGGGCTGATCACCACCGAGGCCGTCCACCTCTCGGTCGACGGCGAGACCTCCGACCGGTACGAGGAATTCGAGCAGCTCCACGTCTCCCGGCTCGGTCTGTCCGGGATCTTCCGCTGGAAGCACTTCGGCTGGAAGGACTCGGACGAGTAGGAGCTGTGTCGGAGGCGTCACCGGAGAGTGAGCCGGGGGCGGCTACCATGGCGCCGATGCTCCAGACAGGCTCCGGGGTGCGGCGTTGAAGCGGATCCTCATCACCGGGGCTGGCGGTTCGCCGTCGACGAATTTTGTGCGCTCGCTGCGCCTCGCTCCCGAACCCTTCGACCTGGTTGGTACCGATGCCGACGAGTTTCTGCTCATGCGTGCCGAAACCGACAGCCGGTACCTGGTTCCGCTGGCGAGTGATCCCGCGTATCTCGACGTGCTCAACGACATCCTCGATGAGGAAGGCGTCGACCTGGTGCACGCGCAGAACGACACGGAGGTGCGGTTTCTCTCGGAGCATCGGGACGATGTGCACGCCCGCACCTTCCTCCCCTCGCGCGAGACCGTCCGCATCTGCCAGGACAAATTCCTCTCCTACGAATGCTGGCGAGCAGCCGGCTTGATGGTACCCGAGACCGTCGTTGTGCACACCGAGTCCGACCTGCAGAGCGCCTTGGCATCCTTCGGCGGCCAGATGTGGCTGCGCGACTCCACCGGAGCGGGAGGTCGTGGCGCGCTGCCGGTGCACGATCTCGACACGGCTCGATCGTGGCTCGACCTCCGCCAGGGCTGGGGAAGTTACACGGCGTCAGAACTGCTCGAGCCGCAAACGATCACCTGGATGTCGATCTGGCACCACGGTGAGCTGATCCTCGCTCAGGGACGCAAACGCCTCTACTGGGAGCTGTCCAAGGTCGCGCAGTCGGGCGTCACCGGCGCAACCGGTGCGGCCGTCACCGTCGCCGACCACCAGGTCGACGAGATCGCAAGGGCCGCCGTGCTCGCCGTGGATCCCGAGCCTGATGCGCTGTTCGGCGTCGACCTCACCTACGACCGCAATGGCATCCCCAATCCGACCGAGATCAACATCGGCCGTTTCTTCACCACTCACCTGTTCTTCACCGAGCTCGGGATCAACATGCCGTATGTCTTCGTGAAGCTCGCGTGCGGCGAGCCGCTCCCGGAGATCCCCCAAAAGCTGAACCCGGCCGCGCCGGGAATGGTCTGGATCCGCGGCATGGACTTCGAACCGGTGCTGGTCCCGATGTCGGACATCGAGGCGCACCGCGATGCGCTCACGCGACGGAGACAGAAGTTGCGCGCATGAGGGTGCTGCTCACTGGGGCCTCCGGGTTCCTCGGCCGCAGAGTCGCCGACCTCCTGGCCGCCGGCGGCCACGACATTGTCGCGATCGGACGATCAGCCCCCGGCGGAAGCACGGGACGCGCTGTTCACTTCATGGCGGCCGACCTCACCAACGGCGACCAGGTCGGTGTCGCAGCTGCGCATGCGGGTGCCGTCGATTCGATCATCCACCTGGCGGCGATGGTGCCCCGGGATCCCGGCCAGGATGAGGCGGCGGCGGCGTTTGCGGTGAATGTGTTGGGGACGGTCCACCTCTTCGGCGCCTTCGGGCGGCCGGGACAGGCGAACATCGTCGCAAGCACCGCGGAGGTGTATGGCCTGCCCCACGGACATGGGCCGCTTCGGGAGGACACCGAGCCCCGGCCTCTGAGCTGGTATGGCGCCAGCAAGATCGCCGCCGAGATCTTCTGCCGGACGCTGGAGCATCACGACGAGATGCGCATCGCCGTCCTGCGCTTCACCGTCCTGTACGGCCACGGGGACACCATCCAGAGGGCAATCCCGAACTTCGTGCGCAGCGCGGTTGCGGGTGAGCCGATTCGCATCTTCGGCGGCGAGGAGCTGCGCGATTACCTGCACGTCGATGACGCCGCACAGGCCGTGATCCTTGCGTGGGAGCGCCGCCTGTCGGGCATCTACAACGTCGGCTCTGGAAAAGGCATCGCGGTGCGTGACGCTGCGGACGCGGTGCTCCGCCTCGCCGGCGGGAGGTCTGCCCTGGAGCAGCACCCTCGACAGAAACCCGCGGCTGATATCGTGCTCGACGTCACGCGGTTCCGCGAGGCGACCGGATTCTCTCCGGCTCGCGTTTTTCCAGACGGGTTGGAGGAGCAGATTGCCTGGGCAGCGGCCGCCGACGCTCGTCTTTGATCTCGACGGAACCCTGCTCGACGTGTCGGCGCGACACCATCACGTCTACAGCACGGTCTGCGAGTCCCTCGGCGGTCAGCCGCTGGCTCGTGACGCCTACTGGCATCTGAAGCGGCGGCGGACCGGCTGGCCGGCGATCCTCGCCCAGAGCGGTGTCGACGACGCGCAGGTCGCGACCTTCGAGGCGATGTTTGCCGATCGCATCGAGCTGCCCGACAGCCTCGGATTCGACGTCCTGTTCCCGGAGACGATCCCGGTCCTCACCAGGCTCGTGACGACATATCGCTGCGCACTGGTGTCGCTTCGCTCCTCAGCCACAGCGCTGCGGGCCCAACTCGCCGTCTTCGCACTGACACCTTTCTTCGAGGCGATTGAACACGCAGCTGCGGGCAGCGATCCGGCATTTCAGAAGGCGCGCCTGATCCGCAAGACCGTGCCCGCGGACGACCCCGCGGTGGTCATCGGTGACACCGAGGCCGACGTCGCGGCTGCAAACGCGCTCGGCTACGTGTCGATCGCTGTGTGCTCGGGCATCCGCGACAAAGACATCCTTGCGCGCGACCACCCCGCGTACCTCGTGGATGACATCGGGGGCGTCGAGGACGCTCTGCGTCGCGCGCGCCTGTTCTGACATGACTTCCAGGGAGAACGGCGAGGCGCCGTTCGGTGTGCTCATGCACCGGCAGCTCAAGCTGATCCATCAGATGCTGCGCAGCGACCTGGCGGTGTGCCGCGATCTGGCGGTGGAGGTGGCCGCGGGGGCACCGGCCGCGGGCGTCGCCGAGCAGATCGCCGCGCTGCAGACCCGGAGTCCGATCTGGACGCTGCAGGTCAACTGCCTGTACCACTGCAGGGTCGTGCATGCGCACCACGGCCACGAAGACGCCGACATGTTTCCCGCGCTGCGCCGTTCGAATCCGGAGCTGTCTGCGGTCGTCGACAAGCTCGAGGCCGATCACCGCGCGATCTCCGCGCTGCTCGATGATGTCGAGGAGTCCGCACGGGACTTGGATGACACGACGGTAAACGCCGCGCGCCGGCGCCTGGTCACGGCGCTGGGACGGCTCGAGGAGGATCTCCTCGCCCACCTCGCGTATGAAGAGGCGTCGATCGCGACGACCATGCGCAGCTGGCAGGAGTGGCCCTGACGTCGTTTCGGACCAAGGCGCTAGCCTGAGACCTGGTACTCGGTAACCCTGGAGGATCCCCATGCAGCATCGCCGTCTTGGCGCGCAAGGCCCCATGGTCTCGGCAGTCGGACTCGGCGCGATGAGCTTCGCCGGAGTCTATGGCGGGGCCGACGACGAGGACTCAGCAGCGACGATCGCCCGTGCCCTCGAGTTGGGAGTCACGTTCATCGACACCGCCAACATCTACGGCTCCGGCCACAGCGAGCGGGTGGTGGGCCGGGCGATCGCCGGGCGTCGGGCCGACGTGATACTCGCCACCAAGTTCGGCGGTGGTGGTGGCGCGGGACTCGGCAGGCGCGACAAGGTCCGCCCCGCGCTCGAGGAGAGCCTCTCGCGCCTCGGCACCGACTACGTCGATCTCTATTACCTGCACAGGGTCGACCCCTCGACACCGATCGAGGAAACCGTCGGTGCGATGGCTGAGTTGGTGTCCGCGGGATTGGTCCGCTACATCGGACTCTCGGAGGCCGCACCGGAGACGATCCGGCGCGCGCACGCAATCCATCCGATCACTGCGCTGCAGACCGAGTACTCGCTGTTCAGCCGCGAGCCGGAAGCGGCAATCCTCCCGACCACACGGGAGCTCGGGATCGGTTTTGTCGCTTATAGCCCGCTCGGTCGTGGCCTGCTCACCGGCACGTTCCAACGCCTCGACGACATCCCCGCGGATGACTGGCGGCGTGGCGTTCCCCGCTGGCAGGACGAGAACTTCGAACGCAACGTCCAGCTTGTGGGCCACCTCGAGGAGATCGCGAGTCGGCACAACATCACCGCGGCGCAGCTCGCACTCGCGTGGGTGCTCCACCAGGGCGAGGACATCGTCCCCATTCCAGGAACACGCCGGCGCGAGAACCTCGAGGCGAACGCGGCCGCTGCCGAGGTGACCCTGAGCGAGGACGACCTCCGCGAGATCGATGCCGTGATATCTCCAGGACGCGTCGCGGGCGCCCGAGGCGGGATGGAGTACCTGGCGCGGGTCAACGCCTGATCGCCAGGATGTTGCGGGCAGGATGTTGCGGGATGGATGCGGGCTGCGTCACCTGACCTTCACTGGTTGGGGTAGCCGCGCACCTACCATCTAGGCATGGCCGGTCCATCCCGAACGCTCGGTGCTCACTTCCTGCGTGCCACTGAATTCCTGGCGCGCATGGAGCGATGCGAGGAGGACGGCCAGGGGATGGTGGAATACGCGCTCATCCTCGTCTTGATCGCAATCGTCGTGATCGTGATCCTGCAGGTGGTCGGCAAGCAGGTGAACAACGTGTTCTCGAACGTCAGCAACGGGCTGTCCCACTAGCCGCGGTTGCCGGCGCGGCCGGACGCCGTGGAAGGCCGGTTGCCACCAGGCGCGTGACCCTTCCCCCGCGCGACAGAGCGCCGTGCAGTGCACTCTGGGTAGTCTGCATCGTGTCGCCCAATTCGCGAAAGGAGCTCTCACATGACCGTCGAAAGCAGCGCCAGCGCAACCTGGGAAGGCAGCCTCGTCAGCGGGAAGGGCACCGTGCGCCCGGCGAGCGGCGCTTTCCCGGAGCTCGCGCTCACCTGGAATCAGCGTGCTGAGTCACGCGCCAGCGGGACAAGTCCGGAGGAGCTCATCGCCGCCGCCTTCGCGGGCTGCCTGTCGATGGCGCTCGCCAACGGGCTGACCGGCGCAGGCCACCCTCCGGACCGGCTCGACACCACGGCGAAGGTCACCTTCGGGCCCACCGAAGGCATCTCCTCGATCCATCTCATCGTCAAGGGGAAGGTTCCCGGCGTCGATGCCGCCGTGTTCACGGCGGCGGTTGAGGATGCCAAGGCCAATTGCCCGGTGTCAAAGGCGCTCGCGACGGTACCGACGACCGCGGAGGCGACCCTCGAGCTCTGACCGCAGGCGGTGGCCTACGCCGGAGCCGCCATCAGGCGCGTGATCTCCGCCACACTCGGTGACGCCCATGCGTTCTCGAGCGACCCGAGCAACTCGTCGGTGCGTGCCCGACCCAGGCTCGGGCCGGCATTGGCTCGGAACTTGGCCCGATGGTCCTCAGGCTGGAAGGGGTTGCCCGGGCCCCCACGCTGCGCGGGCACATCCCTCTCGAAGCGCTCACCGCCCTTGGTCTCGACCGTGACGCGCGCCGGAAACCGAGCCGGAGGCATTCCCGGGTCGCCGTGGCAGAACGTGCGCGCCGCGAGATCGGCGATCTCGGCGTTGGCGAAGACCTCGTCGGTGTAGTCGTCGATGTCCGCGTGGCCGAGCACCGCGACGATCGCCACCGAGTACGGCAGGCTGAACTTCATGTGATAGGGCGTGCGCGGGTGGATCTTCGCGTCGCGGGGCTCGCACACCACCGTGAGGCACTCCACAGGCACCGCGGCGTCGATGCGCGCGATCTCCTCGTGGTGGAGGTGGTGGTCTCGCATGATCGCCACCACCGCGTCCATCGACGAGTGATTCCAGGCGCCGTTGCTGTACGGCTTGTACGTCGTGTCCGGGAGCAACCAGCGCTCGCCGAGGCCGGCTGTGACGTCGTCGATCCGCCATGGCTCCTCGTCCCCGTGCAGGAGGACCCCGTACAACCCCCACGGGCTCTCCAGGACCTCGTGCGGTCCGAGAAAGCCTCGCTCCGCGAGGAGCGCCGCAGTGATACCCGCCTGCACGCTCCAGCCAGGATGGAGGCGCTTCACCCAGCTCCCGTCGTGCAACCCGACGAGCAGCCCACTCGACTGGCTGCCTGCGAGTCCGAGCGCGTTCGTGATGCGCTCGGCGTCGAGACGCAGGAGCCGGCCGGACGCCATCGCTGACGTGAAGGGACCCACGACGCTGGTGGCGTGGAGTCCCCGGTGGTGGAAGCGATGCGGCGCGGCGGCGCCGATGCGGAGTCCGACCTCCGCGCCCGCGATCATCGCGGTGAGCATCTCCGCGCCGCTCGCGCGTTGACGCTCGGCCATCGCCAGGCTCGAAGGAACGGCCGTGCAACCGATGTGCACCATCGCGACGCTGTGGGTGTCGTCGTAGTCCGGACCATGCGCGTACGCTCCGTTGACGAATCCAGCATGGGCAGCGGGCAACCGGCCCTCGACGGCGAACGCCGTGGCCTCCGGCGTTCCGCCCATCCCCGCGAAGACGCCGCGAACCATCTCCGCGTAGTCCATCCGCGACCCCGCCAGAGCAACGCCGACTGTGTCAACGAGGCGCCAGCAGGCGTCATCGCGCACGTGGTCAGGAATGCTCTTGGGCTGCAGCGCGCCGAAGAACTCGGCGAGCTGCCTGGTCGACGTCTGCTGGACGGCTGTCGCGTTCATCCATCACCTCCGCATCGGGTCTGGTAATCACATCTCAGGTGCCCAACCCGAGCGAAACGCCGTTTATAGATTATATGAGCGCCTTGCCTTCCACCCGGGAAGGCGCGGCCCCGCCGACCCTCGAGCTCCCGGCGCAAGGGAGCCACGGGACAGCCTCAGCCGGAATGCAGGCCGGTCCCGAGCCGCAGCCAGGCGGTTCCCCGGATCGCCCAGACCTGGACCGTCTGCGTCAACGCGTCAACGCCGCCGATCGCCGCGCCGAGCACCAGGAACTGCGAATCGGCGGGATCGACGACCTCGGCCTCAGGCGCGAGCGGGAGACGCGGGTAGGGCCCGGGCATCCAGTCCCGCCCATCCCACACCCACATCCGCGGCGCCAGCCCGCCGGCGAGATCGCACCCGCAGAGCACCAGACGCCGCAGTGATGGGTCGAGTCCCAGGCTGGACCCGTCGGGTGGGCGCACCGAAGTCGCGAGCACGCTCCACGCGGAACCATCCCAACGCCAGGTGGAGGGCACGCCGCCGAGGGTACCGACGGTCGGCGATGCACAGCAGCCCTCGGCAATCAGTGCGTTGGACACCGGGTCGAACGCCATCAGGATCCCGGTGTCGCGCGTGCCCAGGACACCGGCCCGGTCGTGCACCCAGCGCGTGCCGCTCCAGGTCCACGTCTGTCCGCCACCACCACCACCCGGCGATGGTGCGACGAGCACCATCTCGCTGCGTGAAGGATCCCACGCCAGTGCCGAGGCGGCCCCGCCTCCTGGGCCATCGCGCCCGGTGTCGACTTCCTGCCAGGTCCTGCCGTCCCACGCCCATGTGTCGTTGGCGGTCTGGCCGGTCTGGAGGATGCCGCCGAAGAGCAGCACGGCGCCGATCTGGGGATCGAATGCCGCTGACGCCCCGTAGCGTCCCGGCGGGCTCATCGCGGGCTGTGCCCTGGACCAGGCCGCACCGTCCCAGAGCCAGGTGTTGCTGAAGTCTCCGACGCCGCCGAAGAGCACCAGCTGATGTCTCTGGAGGTCCGGCGCCACGCTGAACCCGAACGCGACCGCCGGCTGGTTCGTCGGGGGGATCGCCGAGATGTCCGGCGACGCGGCAATCGTCGGATGACGTGGCGCAGGCGGCCGCTGTGCGAGTGAGATGGCCGTTCCGGCAAGCGCCGCCACGGCGATCGTCGTCGCGAGCACGATGGCCGGCCTCACGCCCACCCTCCGTCGACTGGCATGACCACGCAGTGAGGATATGCGGCATCTGGGCGCCGCTGTGGCCGCGCTGATCGTCCCGCGGTGGCTAGCGCGGCCAGTCGAGGTCGACGACCAGCGGCGCGTGGTCTGACGGCAAGGTGCCCTTGCGCGCATCGCGGTCGATGTAAGCATCCGTCACGGCCGGCGTCACCGAGTGGTCCAGGAGGACCAGGTCGATGCGCATGCCGAGACCCTTGTGGAAATTGCCGGCACGATAGTCCCAGTACGTGAAGGGGCGCCCCTTGAGCGACCGCGGCAGAACGTCGTCGAGCCCGAGGCTGATGAGCCCGGCGAGTGCCTCGCGCTCGGGGGCACTGACATGCGTCGAGCCGATGAACGCGGCTGGATCCCAGACATCGTCATCACCCGGCGCGATGTTGAAGTCGCCGCATACGACCAGGGGCGGTGAAGCGCCCTGGGACGCCTGCAATGCCTGACGCAGCGCTCCGAGCCAGCTGAGCTTGTAGGGATAGTGATCGCTGTCGAGAGCGCGTCCGTTCGGAACGTAGAGTGACCAGACGCGGAGGCCGCCGCAGGTCGCGCTCATCGCCCGGGCTTCGGCTCCAGGGAATCCGGGCTCACCGTCGAAGCCTCGAGCAACGTCCTGCAGTCCGGCGCGGGAGATGATGGCGACTCCATTCCAGCGTCCCTCACCATGGAGCGCGACCTCGTAGCCGAGGGCCTCCACCTCCGCGCGCGGAAAGGCGTCATCCGCGATCTTCGTCTCCTGCAGACACAACACGTCAGGGCTGCTCGACGAGAGCCAGTCGATCAGACGAGGCAGGCGCGCGACAACCGAGTTGACGTTCCACGTGGCCAGGCGCATCGGCCAAGGATAGGGTTGGCGATGCCGCGCCCGTTACCCGCACTCAGAGCAGCAGGCCACCCTCGAGGTGAGTCATCGCGTCGTCGAGAATCAGCGCAAGGTTCACGGTCGGATCGTCGACGATCGCGAACATCGCCGCCATCGCCGCTCCGACAACCGCCCCCGACAGGGTGCGCACGGCCATGTCATCAGGGCTTCTCCCGGCCCGTTCGGCGACGATGGTGCTGAGCAAGCGCATCGCGGCTGCAAACTGCTCCAGCATCGCCGCACGCAGCTCGGGGACGGCAAGCATCATGTGCATGCGGTCCGATTGCTCGGCGATCGCATCTGCAGACAGCTCCCCGAACGCCTCGCGAAACGCCCGGCGCAATGCCTCGATCGGACTCAGCTCCGCCGGTTGGCGCTGGAATGCGGCGACGATGATGGGATCGAAGTCGTCGGTGAGCACGACGTCGCCCTTGGTCGGAAAGTAGCGAAAGAAGGTGCTTTCTGAGATCTCGACCTCATCGATGATCTGCTGCACCGTGGTGCCTTCGTAGCCCTGCGTCCGGAAGAGGCGCATCGCATGCGCCCGGATCATCTCGCGGGTCCGTTCCTTCTTCCGCTCCCGAAGACCGGGGGTGCGCAGATCAGCGGATGCCGGCAAGCTCGCGACCCGTTTCAGGTTGCATGCGCTGATTGTGCTGCACTGCATTGCTGCGTGGCAGAAAGCGCAGGGTGAGCACGAGGCCGACCATGGCGATGCCCGCGGACACCACCAGCGCCATGTCCATACCAGCTGTGAACGCGCTGCGGACGGAATGAAGCAGGGAGGGTGAGCCCGCCTGCTGCGCGACCGCGACCCCCGCGAACACGCTGCGTCGTATCGCCGCCACGGCCGGCGCCGGCAGTCCTGGGAGCACCAAACGCGACAGGTACACCGAGCTCAAGGCGCTCCCGAGAATCGCCGTGCCGAACGGCCCGCCGACCTTGTTGACCGCCTGGAGCACCGCTGACCCGACGCCGCTGCGCTCTTCGGACAGCTCAACCAGAGCAGCCGACGTCGACGTGGACAGCGCGAGGCCAAGCCCCATGCCCGCGACTGCCATCCAGACGGCCAGGAACAGTGTGCTCGACCCGACGCCGGTCGTCGATCCGACGAGAAGGCCCGTCGCCAGCAGCAGGAATCCGGCCGCGGCGACGAGCTTGGCGCCGGCCACACGCACGATCCGCTCCGCCGGGACGGCGCCCACCACCAGTCCGAGAATCACGGGCAGCAGGCGCAACCCCGAACCCATCGCGTCGGCTCCGAGCACGCCCTGGAAGTACTGAGGCATCGTGAAGAGCACACCGATCATGGCGAGCACCGCGAACGCGGCCAGGATCACCCCCCACGTGAATGACGCGGAGCCGAACAGGCTGAGATCGAGCAACGGCTTGCCTCCCGGACGGCGGTTGAGCCGGCGTTCCCAGACGCCGAAGGCCACCAGCCCCACGAGCCCGACGAGCATCGCGGCGACAGCAGCCGGATCGCTCCAGCCCTCCTGACCCGCCTCGATGAAGCCATAGGTGAGGGCGACGAGCCCGGCGACCGAGAGCGCAACGCCGACCGCATCGAAACCCGGTCGCTCGGCGGCGCGGGATTCCGGCACGAGGGTGATCAGGGCGACGACGCCGATCGCGGCAACCGGCGCGTTGATGAGGAAGACCCATCCCCACCAGAAGTGCGAGAGCATCCAACCACCGAGGATCGGCCCGATCGGTAGCGACAGGAAGTTGGCGGCCGCCCAGATGCCGACGGCCTTGGGACGCTCGGTCTTGGTGAAGAGCACGGTCAGCGCGGAGATCGCCATGACCACGACGCCGGCGCCGGCGAGCCCCAAGAGCACCCGCGCCGCCAGGAACTCCCCCACCGAAGTCGAGTAAGCGCATGCCACCGAACCGACGCCGAAGAGCCCGAGTGCGATCGTCAGGACCTTCTTGTGCCCGAAGCGATCTCCGAGGAGGCCCGCCGGCAGCATCGCGGCCGCGAGGACCAGAAAGTACCCGGACGTGAACCACTGCAGATCAGATTCCGAGGCGTGGAGTGCCTTCGCGAGCGTCGGCAGCGCCACGGTGAGCACCGTGCCATCGAGGCCCACTGCCAGGACTCCGAGGCTCACTGCGGCGAGCGCCCACCATCTCCGCGCGCCTTGTGCCTTCATGACAGTCACCTCAATATGAGAGTTGCTCTCTCATGATGGTAGCACGCATCATGGCGTCCGTCGGCGGGACTTTGACTTCGGTCTCACGGGGCGTATCCTCCGCTGCACGCGTCGGAGCGATTGGCAGAGGTGGAACCCATGACAACGAAGTTCTTGCTGACGGAAGACGATCTGCCGTCGCACTGGTACAACATCCTCGCGGACGTCCCCGAACCCCTCGGCGCGTTCCTGAGCCCGCGGACATTGGAGCCGCTGACACCGCCCGACCTGACGCCCATCTTCCCCATGGCGATCATCGGGCAGGAGGTGTCGACCGAGCGCTGGATCGAGATCCCCGATCGTGTCCGCGACATCTACAAGATGTGGCGCCCGACGCCGCTGTACCGGGCCACGCGCCTCGAGAAGGCGCTCGATACCCCCGCCCGAATTTTCTACAAGTACGAAGGGACCTCGCCGGCGGGGTCGCACAAGCCCAACACCGCGGTCGCGCAGGCCTACTACAACGCCGAGGAGGGTATCAAGCGCCTGACCACGGAGACCGGCGCCGGGCAGTGGGGATCGGCGCTCGCGTTCGCCGGCGGTCTGTTCGGCCTCGAGGTCATGGTCTACATGGTCAAGGTCTCGTACCAGCAGAAGCCGTACCGGCGTGCACTCATGGAGACGTGGGGCGCCAAGGTCCTCCCCTCCCCGACCGATCAGACCGAGTTCGGCCGCAGTGTGCTCGCGAGTCAACCGGACTCGCCGGGAAGTCTCGGCATCGCCATCTCGGAGGCGGTCGAGGACGCGGCAACCCGTGACGACAGCCACTACTCGCTGGGATCGGTGGTCAACCACGTGCTTCTGCACCAGACCGTCATCGGCCAGGAGGCGCAGAAGCAGATGGAGATGGCAGGCGCCTATCCGGATGTCGTCATCGGCTGCGTCGGCGGTGGCTCCAACTTTGCGGGGCTCGCATATCCGTTCCTCGCCGACCGCCTCTCCGGAAAGACCAACACTCGGTTCATCGCCGCCGAACCGGCCGCCTGCCCGACGCTCACGCGCGGCCTCTACGCGTATGACTTCGGCGACACCGCGGGCATGGGTCCGGTGGTGCCGATGTATACGCTCGGCCACAACTTCATTCCGGACAGCATCCACGCCGGCGGCCTCCGGTATCACGGTGATGCGCCGTCACTCTGCCTGCTCGTCAAGAACGGCTTCATCGAGGCGCGCGCGTACAAGCAGAATGAGTGCTTCGCGGAGGCGGTGCGTTTTGCGCGCAGCGAGGGGATCCTCCCAGCACCCGAGCCATCGCACGCGCTCCGCGCGGTTGCGCAGGAGGCCGCCGCGGCGCGCGAAGCCGGCGACTCGCGGGTGATCCTCTTCAACCTCTCGGGACACGGGCACTTCGACCTGGGCGCGTACGACGCGTACTTCGCCGGCCAGCTTCAGGACGTCGAACTCCCGCAGGAGCGCTTGGACACCGCGCTCGCGGAGCTGCCGAAGGTCACGGCCGGGGCGGCCTGAGTGCCCGAGTCCACCGCCGGCGCGTGAGCGGGGCGACGGTTCAACCACGACCTCACGGGCTCGGGATTGCCGTCGTCTTCGACTGGGCGCTGACGGCGCAACTCACGACCCAGGCGCTCGCCTCCGCAACCCACAACCTGGGGTTCAGTCCGAACCCCGGCGTCATCGTCGGTGGGCTGGTAGCGGCGGTCGGCCTCTTCGCGCTCGGCGAGGGCATGCGTCGCGGTATTCCCGCGCTCCGGCCTGTGCAGATCGGCCTGATGGTGCTCATCACGCTGATCGGCATCGTGTCCCTGGTGATGCTGGTGACCGGCCAGTTCAGCGGGAGCCTGCTCTTCACCACGGCCATCGAGCTGGGGTACGCGCCATGGCTCGTCTGGCGTCTGCTCGATCGAGAGACCGCCGCATGGTTCGCGACAGCACGGGGGCGGGGCCGCGCCCCGCACGTGTCCGGTTGGCAATGGGTCGCGGTGCTGGCGGCGTGGGCCATCGTGTGGGGAGTGGCTGTCGCGTGGGTGGAGTCGCTGTAAAGCGGTCTCAGGCGTCGAGGGTCGCGCGCACGTGGTCGAGGAGGTCGGCAGCGACGAACGGCTTCGACACCAGGTGAATACCGCGTTGCACGACCCCCTGCGAGGTGATCACCGACTCGGGGTACCCGGACATGTACAGGACGCGGATCTTCGGACGCCGCTCGATCACCCGCTCGGCCACCTGTTTGCCCGTCAATCCGGGCATGACGACATCGGTGAGCAGCAGGTGAATCGGGCCCCGGTGCTCGCTGAGCATCGCAACTGCTTCCGATCCGCCTCGCGAAGCGAGCACGCGGTATCCGTGCCTGGTGAGGATGCGCCTCGCCACATCGAGCACGAGGTCCTCGTCCTCGACGACGAGGATCGTCTCGCCACCGTGGCTGCGACGAGTAGCGGCCCTGGGTACCTCGGACTGTCCATCCGCCGCGACCGCACTCGGCAGCAGCATGGTGATCGTGGTTCCGGTGCCGAGGTCGGAGTCGAGGTCGACCATGCCACCTGCCTGGTTGACGATGCCGTACACCGTGGCGAGGCCGAGTCCCGAGCCCTTCTCCCGCGGTTTGGTGCTGAAGAACGGCTCGAACGCACGCTCGATGGTGTCGCGGTCCATCCCGGTGCCCGTATCCGCAACCCGCAGCCGGACGTACGGACCCGCCTGCAGGCGCTGATCGCGTGCCGCGTACCCGTCATCGACCACGAAGTTGTCGGTGTCGATGATCAGCGTTCCACCCGTCTGCATCGCGTCGCGCGCGTTGACGGCGAGGTTGAGCAGCACCTGCTCCATCTGCCCGCGGTCCGCGAGCACGTGATCGAGGTCCGGCGCGCATCGGGTGATCAACTCGACGTGCTCGCCGATCGTCGTGCGCAGCAGACCATCCACCTCGCCGACGACCGTGTTGAAGTCGATGATCTCCGGCTTGATGATCTCGCGACGACCGAATGCAAGCAGCTGATGGGTGAGTCGCGCGGCACGCTCGGCGGCGGCACCGATCTGGCTCACGTCGTCGAGCACGGCGCTGAGACGTGCCGACTGGTGCGACGGCCGGGACGCGATCTCCGCGCTGATCTCCTCGTCCACGAAACTCACGTAGTTGAGGATCGCCGCGAGCAGGTTGTTGAAGTCGTGCGCAACGCCTCCTGCCAACTGGCCGAGGCTCTCCAGGCGCTGTGATTGGTGGAGCTGCCGTTCCAGCCGATCGCGCTCGAGCTGCGCCTCCATGCGATCGCGCTCGTGCTGAGCTTCCACCCGCTCGGTGACATCACGAATCGCCGCGCACACCATGAGGCCTTCCTCGGTCTCCATCGATGACAGCGATACCTCGGCGGGAAACTCGCTGTCGTCGCTGCGCCTGCCCGCCAGTGCGATCCATGCCTCGTCGGGATGCGTACGCGGATCGCGGAATCCCGGGTTGGGGTTCGGAGAATGGATGTTGAGGGCTGCGCCCGGGACGAGCAGCTCGACGGGACGGCCGATCAGCTGGTTGCGCTGGTAGCCGAACAACGCCTCGGCCTGGGTGTTGACGAGCGCGATGAGCCCGTCCGAATTGACACCGACGATCGCGTCCGGAGCAGCCTCGAGAAGGCTGCGGAACTTGGCCTCGGCACGCTTGCGCTCGGTGATGTCACGCACCGCGGCGATGACGAGCAGGCGGCCGTCGAGCTCGATCCACGCCAGCGAGACCTCGGCGGGAAACTCGGATCCGTCGCGCCGTCGACCGGACAGCTCCATGCCGAGACCCATCGGACGAGGCACCGGAGCCTGAAAATACGCGACTCGAAGCTGGGAGTGGTCACGGATCGAGTCGGGCACCAGCAGCTCCAAGGGCTGCCCCACGAGGTCGTCACGCGTATACCCGAAGAGCGCCTCCGCCTTGGCATTCACCATGACGATGCCGCCGTCGGCGACCACGCCGATGATTGCATCGGGAACCGCCTCGAGGAACGTCGCAAAAAGGGCGCCGCCGAACGGCACCCGGTTCGCGATCGCGGTCACGCGACAGGGAGTTCGGAGGTGCCTCGCGTATCCGTCGAATCCCGCGGCAGGGCTCGATTGAGGCGATCGGCTCTGGCCCGTTTCGCTTTCTCTGCCCGATTGGCCGAGATCATCCGGGTCATGAGCTCACCAAAGCCGACGTCCGGCGGGAGCGGGTCCTGTCGGGGTGTCGTCTGACGGCCGGTCACGCGACTGTCTCGGCTGGAACCATTGGCTCAGCCTGTGCCGAATTGGGGGATGCGCCGCCTGAATGCCAACGTCGCAACCGCCTCCGCTCAGAAGCGTTGCAACCCGGGCGCTTGCGGCGTGGCGCTGACCCCGGCGCCATCCAGCGGCGCCGTGCGGCGAGCCCAGACGGCGTACTGTGGCATCGATCGCCATTCGCCGACACTCATTGGAGCGCAGATCAAACAGGGCGACACGGTCCTGCAAGCCTGGCGCATTCGCAAGGCGGCGCCGTACATCCCCCGCGGCGCGCACGTGCTCGACATCGGATGCAGCGACGGGGCATTGTTTCGCGCGCTGGAAGGGCGGATCGGATCTGGCGTCGGCGTTGACACAGCGCCAGTACCCGGCGATCGCGGGCGCTTTCGATTCATCCAGGGCCACGCACCCGGGGCACTGCCCGATGGGGATCGCTACGACGCCATCACCATGCTCGCGGTGCTCGAGCACATCGCACCCGACGCGCAGCATGCCCTGGTGGCTTCGTGCGTTGCGCTGCTCCGTCCACACGGCCGCGTCGTCTGCACAGTGCCGTCGCCGAAGGTGGACGCTCTGATCCATCTCGGCCAGTGGCTTCGAATCCTCGATGGGATGGCCGAGCACGAGCACTACGGGTTTGAGCCTGCCGATACCCTGCGACTGTTCACCGACTGTGGTTTCACGGTGCGACGCGCGCAACGTTTCCAACTCGGGCTCAACAACCTGTTCGTCTTCGCTCGACCGGATGATCGCGCCCATTCGATGACCTGTTCGTAACCTGGCGGCGACCGACTCCGGTCACCTCACGGGCGGCAGACTCGGGTTCCAACACGACTGAGGGGCGCACGACGACGTTGTCGCGGATCCCGAGCATGCTCAGGACGAAGCTGGCGAAGATCGTTTGCACGCCCCCGGCGATGAGCAGCACCGCGACGATCAGTGGACGCATGGATGCCTGGGTATCGAGCACGCCGTAGCCCCTCCGGCCCCAGCTCACCACCGCGACGAAGACCAGAGCCAGCCCGGTGAGAGTCAGCGCACCGCCGAACAGCAGACCCTTTTCCAGGGTGGCCACCCGGAAGAAGCTGTCGGTGCGACGGCTCGAGGGCAGGAAACCCGCGCGCATGCCGAAGACTTTGATGAACGCGCCGAAGAGCATCAGCTCATACCCGATCAGCGCAAAGACGCCGCTGACCAGCATGGTGTGGATGTCGAGGCCGACCGATCCCACATATCGAGTGCCGCCCAGCAGCCAGAGCGTCATCAGCGAACCCAAGAGCATCAGAGCGACACCCGGGATGACGAACAGCCAGCGTGGACAGAAGAGCAGCAGAAAGCGCAGGTGTCGCCAGCCGTCGCGCCACGTGCGCAGGTGTGGCGACCGGCTGCGACCATCCTTGTGCAGCGTGATGGGCACCTCGCTGACCTTCATGCTCGCCAACGACGCTTTGACAACGATCTCGCTCGCGAATTCCATGCCGGTGGTGTTCAGACGCATGCGGCGGAACGCGTCGACACTGAAACCCCGCAGCCCGCAGTGGAAGTCCCGGACGTGCGATGCAAAGAAGATCCGCCCGGTCATCGACAGGACCGGGTTTCCGATCCATCGATGCGACCAGGGCATCGCCCCCTTCTCGATCCCGCCGGCAAAACGGTTGCCCATCACCAGGTCATCACCAACACGGAGGCGCTCGAGGATTGGCGGAATCTCCGCAAAGTCATAGCTCTCGTCCGCGTCGCCCATGATGATGTAGCGCCCCGACGACGCGGCCACGCCACCGCGGATGGCGGCGCCGTAGCCGGGCTCGTCCACGGTCACGACCCGTGCGCCATGTGCCAGCGCGATCTGCTGTGACCCATCGGTGCTGCCGTTGTCCGCGACCAGGATCTCGGCGCGGATGTTCAGGCGGGCGATCGACTCGCGGGCGCGGTCGACACATCGCCCGATGGTCTCGGCCTCATTGAGGCAAGGCATGAGGATCGACACCTCGAGGAGCCGCTTCACCGCGTCCTCCGCCCGAGCAATGTCGCCCGTCGGTACACCATGGCACGGAGCCTCCGGCGCCAGACCCAGGGGCCGAGGACGAGGATCACCAGCGCCAGCGCGCCGATGCTCAGGAGCGACCCGTAGTGCGAGTACGGCACGTACTGAAAGACGACCGTGTGTCTGCCGGCGCCGACCGTGACTGCGACAAAGCCGGGGACCACCATGTACGTGAGACCCGGCCGCCCATCGACGGTCACCTGCCAGAGGGGATCGTAGGTCACCTTCAACACGACGGCAGCAGTGCGGCTGGCCGTGATGTTGCCGGCGAAGTACCCGTCCTGGGGTTCGACGAGGGCATCGTTGCTGGCACCGGGAGCGGATGTGGGCGTCGCGCCGATCGGCAGCGTCGGCGCGGATGCCCCACCACCGTCGTAGGCGACGGTGGACAGTTCACCGTCTTGGAATGCGACTGACCGAAGAAATGGCTGCATCTGAGCCGCCATGTCGCCTCGGTTCGCCTCGATGACGCCTGACGTGTCGACCACCTGGAGGTATCCGCTGGTTGCGACCAGGTACAGCCGGTGCCTTCCGCTGGTTGCGATCAGCGTTGCCGGCACCGGGACGGTCATGCCGGTCGGCACCAGGATGTAGCGGATGTCGTACAGCTGGTACTGCGCCGGATCGCCCTGATTGAAGAAGGCCTCGTTGTCGGCGAGCAGCGACGGCGTGCGCAGCGTGAACCCGAATTCGTCGACGTCGTTGTCTGCAAGGTACGCGTAGACGGGGACCTGACCGATGTCGTACTGCTGCCCCCAGTTCCCGGGCAGACCGGCGTAGGTCCGGCCACCGCCTCGCGCTTTGATGACGTTGATCAACACGTCGAGCGAAGCACCGTCGGTCTGATCGCTCACCGCCTGCAGTGCGATGCTGTTCGAGTCGCTCGCCGCGTAGGCGGCGCGGTTCAGCCAGGCAGGGAGCGTGACCAACACCGATGCCGCCATCAATCCCGCGACCAGCGGCACGCGCCTGACCCGGGGCTTCCAGTTCCGCACGAGCTGGAAGAGCGATTCGCCCAGCCATGCGAGCCCCACGCCGGCCAGCAGGTCGCCGGCGAGCTGAATGCCCATCATGTAGCGCGAGAGGTAGAGATCTGCGTTACCCGGCAGGAGATTGAGGATGAGACCGAACGGCTGTCGACCCGAGAACAGCACGATGCTCATCGCCATCAGTCCGATCAGGGCGCGCGCGCGAGCGTCCTTATGGAAGCGACCGATGCACACGCACGCGCCGAGCGCCACGAGCAGGCTCACGATCGGGAACCTGCCGTAGTCGAAGAGCTGCCCCGTGAACAGCCAACCCAGCGCTCGCGGCGCGCCATACGAGTCGAGCCAGAACGTGCCCTGGTTGAAGATGCTCAGGTTGAAATACGCACCGTCGGCGATCAGTGGGACGACCACCCAGGAGGCAACCAAGGCGGCACCCGCAAACACCACTGCCGCGCGGCCGACGCGTGGGAGCATGCCTCGCCAGACGACGATCACGAAGACGCCGATGGAGAGCAGCGCGAAGTACCCGGTCAGGAAATGCATGGCGATCGTCAGCCCGACGACGAGCGCGGCGAGCGCGTACTTTCCCCGCCCGGTGCCCTGCACGGCGCGCCAGCTGAAGCCCCATGCCAGCGGCAGGAGGAACATGCCCCACTCCTGCGACCACAGCCCGTTCCCAAGCCATGTGTAGCTGAACGACTCGTAGCCGTACCCGGTGACACTCACCAACAGTGGCGAGATCAATGCCGCGCCGCCGGCAGCCCACGGGGACCATCCGAGCAGACGGCTCCCCGCGAAGACGCTCACGGGAAAGAGGGCGAACAGCAGATAACCGGCCCAGCGCGTGGTGGCGTCGGAGCCGAAGACGAGCGAGACGTACGCCGTGATCAGGTGCGGGAGGCTCTGATAGTGGGAGAACTGGGCGTCGCCGAGGCTCAGATACGGAAACCAGCCGTCGAGCGGCAGCGGGTTGCCCTCGTGGATCTGTTGCACGGCCCACCGGACCATCTCGAAGTGCATCGCCTCGTCGTTGAGTGGTTGGACGACGGTCAATTCGCCTGACATGGTCACCAGGCCGAAGACACACGCCGCGGCGACCAGGAGCCACGGTGGAGAGCGCCACCACCACCGCCGCGTCTCAGCGTCCGGCGTTCCCCGTGCGTTGATCGGCTCCGCTCGTCGCAGGCGTTCGGGCGGCTGGGCGATCACCCGGATGACGTCGCCACGCTATGGCTTGGGCGCCGGGGTGGTCGCCGCCGGCGTTGCAGTGGGGACGTGGGAGGCCAGAGTGGCGTCGAGGGCCACCGCCTTCGCCCAGTCCAATCGCGCCTGGGACAGGTTGTTCTGACCCCGGAGGATGAAGCCCAGGTTCAGCCACGCCGCCGCAAAGCCGGGCTGCAGCGTCAACACTCGCTGATACAGCTTCTCGGCGCCGGTGGAATCCACACGTGCCGTGTCGACAGCGAGGTTGAACAGTGCGTCAGTGAACGTCGGATCGATGACCAGGGTCGCTGTGTACTCGGACACGGCTTGCGAAGTGCTGCCTCGACGGTCGTAGACCGTGCCGAGGTCGTAGTGGGCGACGGCATTGTTCGGATCGATCTTGATTGCTTGCTGGTACGTGCTTTGCGCCGTGCTCTCGTCGCCTGCGAGCTGTGCTTTCAATCCTTGCGAGACAAGGCTCGCTGATGTCGGCGGCGTGCCGCACGCCGCGACTCCGGCAGCGACCATCGACAACGTGAAGGCCACAACGCTGCGGCGCAAGGCACTGGTCATCTGATGCGAAGGACCACGGCTCGAGCTGCTCTCCGTGTCGTAAACCGATGTGCACGCAACGGTTGGTCCGCCCCGCACGCGATGCGGGACGGACCAGAGCCGATGCGTCAATCCTGTAGATCGATCAGGTGCGTCGAGGCTCTAGTTACCGATGCAGACAAATTTCACTGCGTCGCCTGCTCCACCGTTGGCCGGCGTGAAGGCTGTTCCAGACGCGTATGTGAAGAGCAATGCCGCCGACGACGTGGTGTCAGACCCGTAGCAAACGTAACTAGCTGCGGTGGTGAACACCGCCCCACCACTAAGAGTGACGGCGGTCCCAACAACGCCCGTGCCGATGACCTCGTGGACGCCAGTTACAGCGACTCCAGTGGTCCCGCTAGTTGCAATAGTGCCCGTAGCGCCAGTCGCACCTGAAGCGCCCGTGGGTCCGGTCGGCCCAGTCGGACCGGTACTCCCCGTTGCCCCACTTGCACCTGTTGCCCCGTCGGCACCCGTAGCGCCCCTAGCTCCCGTCGGGCCAGTTGCACCCACAGGTCCGGTCGCGCCTGTGGGACCCGTCGCGCCTGTGGGACCCGTCGCGCCTGTGGGACCGGTCGGTCCAGTGGGTCCGCCAGAGGGTCCTGTCGGTCCCGTTGGCCCGGTTGCCCCTGTTGGCCCTGTCGGTCCACCGGGGATCACGGCGGCGTAGTACCCGAAGTAGTCCAGGATGATGTTGGCGCTTCCAGCTGCGTTGAAGATGTCGATCGCACCGCCGGCGCTCAGGCCGACGACCACAGCTGTCGACGTCGTCTTTCCAGCAAGCACATTCAGATTCGACGTACCGGGCTGTGGCTGAAGATCAGGCCAGAGCGTGAGGAACGTCGTTGCGTTCGTGTCGGTGACGGTCAGGTTGAGCACCACAGCTGTCGCGCCGCTCGGGATGCTCGCTCCGGTCACCTGCCACACATCCGTTTCGTGACCTGGAGACAGGTGCATCGACGGCGTGTTGCGGCTGTCGAGCGCGCGCACCGGTGTGATCGGCGTGAACGCGCTCTGTACTGGACCCGTTGCGTGCCCGACCCACGGTTGGGATACCGCCAGAACGACTGGGACTGCCAGTGTTATCCCGACAGCCCACCATCGACGGCGTGCTACTACGTGCTGGTTCCGGCTCTCGTCCATTGATCGCCTCCACGCGTAACGTCTTCCCTCCGTTGCCGGATGTTGCGCGTATCAATGGTGAAAGTCAAATCTGATCTCCACTTTGCAACACAAGAGTTTCGCGCGTAGACTGACCGCCGATGGTGAAGCTGCTGAAGGGAGTTCCCTCTGTGCGCCAGCGTACGTTCGCGCGCCGATCCCGATATGTGCGCTCGCGAACCATCGTCGTTGCTGCATTTGCAGGGATTGCCGTGACCGGTTGCGCCTCGACTGGGGGATCGAGCCCAACGCCCGGCTTGGTCACCATACAGACAGCCGTCACATGTCCTGCGCCACCCGGTCACACGGCCGTTGCAAATCCTGTGCATCACTTCACCAAGGCGCCGGCGCTGACTCTGCAACACAACGTCGGATACTGCGCCTACATCGAGACCGCGGCCGGCCTCGTGTCGATCCGGCTGCGCCCGGAATACGCGCCGCGCGCGGTCAGTGACTTCATCTACCTGGCACAGCACGGCTTCTACGACGGGCTCAGTTTTTACCAGGTGTGTCCGGCGGCGACCGGTGCCGTGTGCCCGGGTCCGGCGCCCATCGCCCTCGCAGGAGACCCAACCGGCACCGGCGCTGGAGGTCCAGGCTACGCGGTGGCCGCAGACGCTGTTGTGGGCGATTACCTGTTCGGTGCAGTCGCCATGTACCCGAGCGCACCCTCGAGGATCGGGAGTCAGTTCTTCATCAGCAGGGGCGACAGCAGCACCCTCGCGCGTTCGTACGACATCTTCGGTCAGGTGACCGACGGCATTCCGGCACTCTCCGCGTTGCAGAAGGGAACCGCGATCGTGTGGATCGCAATCGCGGTCACCGCGCCGGAACCGTGAGATACGCTCGTCGGAGCGGCCCCCCGTCAGCGCCGCAGCCGAATCGAGATCACGCCCACCATACCGAGTGACGCGAGCGCACATACCGCCACGCCGAGCGGCAGTTGCTCTGCCCCAGCGATCCCGATCAACCCTCCGAGTGCGGCGGGCACGAGCGCGCTCCCGATCACCGCGCCGAGAATCGCGTAGGTCACCAGGGTCGTGGCGTTCGGAATGACCCTCGTCATCCATGACACCACGACTGGAAAGATCGGCGCGGCACAGAGTCCGACGAGCGCGAACATCAGCGGCGCGTACAGGTGCGCCCGAATCCCGATGAGCAGCACCGTGCTGACGATGAAGGAGGGCACCAGGATCCGCTGAGGCGCCCACCGCACCGCGAGCGGTGCAGTGATCACACGTCCCAACGTGAAGGCTCCCCAGTACACAGATGTGGCCCCGGCGGCGAACTGAGCTGACGCCCCGAGACTCACGAGATCGGTGGCCTCCCACGTGCCGATGCCCGCCTCGAGCCCCTCGTACACCAGCAGCATCAAGGCGAAGGTGATGACGAGGCCCAGCGTGCGGGCGTTGAGCGGAGGGGGGCCAAGCTCCGGCGCCGTCGCTGCATCCACCGCTCGCCGCAGAAAGGCCAGAGACAGGAGCACTCCGACGCCCACGACTCCAAACACGATGGAATAACCCCGCGTGAGTGCCACCAGCGCCGGACCGATGAAGGTTCCCACGCCATAGGCGGTATTCACCAGACCCAGCATCGCCGGGCTCCGACGCCCGAACCTCGTCGCGAAATAGAGGTTGATGAGCACCACGAGCCCGCCTGCGCCGATGCCGAGCACGAAGACCGCAAGCAGGAGCAGCGGCCATGTCGGCGCCGCCGCCGCCGCCAGCAGACCGCCGCCAAAGAGCGCGCACGCCACGGCTAGGCGGTCACCCAATCGCCACCGGGCGTGTGTCAACCCGAGCGCCATGAGCCCGATGACCTCGCCGAGAAAATTCGCGCTGACGACGAGGCCCGCGACGGCCGAGGTCACGGTGAACCGTCCCGTGATGTGCGGGATGGACGGTCCATACGACGCGATCACGACTCCGAGCAGCAGGAAGACGGCAAATCCCGCTGCGGTCACCGCCCGGGCGGGAGCGTCGTGCTCAGTCATCCGCCTGCACGATACGGGCGCCGCTGGCTGCGCGGCTGCGATGCGTGTCCTCGGAGCTACGACGGGGTCGGCGTCGATGCTCCCGTCGGGCGGGGCGGCGGTGGATTGAGCAGCGCCTGTTCATCCGCCAGCGCTATGGCGATCTCCCCCGCCGCTGTCGGATGCAGCGGCGCGGCGTCGTTGAGGCCCTGCACGAAGGATTGCGGCGTGCAGAGCTCGTGGCCCGCGAAGTTTGGCGCGACGGCGTCGAAACCGAAGCTCGCCGCGCCATCCGCGAGGACAGTGTTGAAGGTGGTCAGCCGGCTCAGCAGCACGGCCGACTTTGCACTCGTGACGGCAGGCTGCCCGGGACAGACCGGCTGTGCCGGAAGCGGATCGTAGTACTCGTTGATGATCACCCGAGGCAACCCGGGCAACGCGGCGAGTCGCTGCAGGAGGTCGTAGTAGTCGATGGTGAACGCGTCGAGCGCCTGGGAGAACCACGCGGCGGAGGCGCTGTCATCGCACTGCGGCGAGATCAAGCACAGTTCCATGACCTGGGTCCAGTGCATTTCGTTGGCACCGATGCTCACGATGACGGTCTTGACGCCCCGCATCGCGTCCAGGCGTGCGAGTTGCGACGGGACGAGCGAGCCGTTGATCGCCTCAGGACCGAAGAGTCCATTCTCGATCGACGCGTTCGTGCAGGCGAGGTTCAATACAACACCGCCGTTCACAGCCGCGATGTCGGCGGCATAGCTGTCCCGGCTGCGCCGGCACGCCGTGTCCTCCGTGTTCGCTTTCGCCACGAGAGGATTCCCCGCTCCGGCGGCGGTGGAGTCACCGATGACCACGGTGTTCACGCTCGCCTTCGGCGCCCTGGGACTGGCCGGCACGACGGCGAGCGGAACACGACCCACCAGCTGGTCGAGCGTCCTCACCTGCGAGAGATCCTGCAGACCGTGCACGGCGCTTCCGATGGCAACGGCGCCGATCGCGCACGTGACCACGGCCGCGACTCCCATCCCCAGGACGATCAGCTTCCAGGGCCGGCGAAGGAGCCCAAGGCCGAGCGCGGCGACCATCAGTGCCACCACTACGGCGATGACCAGCTCGCGGATGAAATATGCGCCCCACCCGTTGCGCAGGTCCTGCCCCAGGTGTTCCGGCTGTTTCAACGCAAGCAGCAGCTTGTCGTAGTGGGTGATCTCGGCCCACTGCAGACGAGGTCGAATCGGCCCGGAGAACTGCTGCGTGGTGGGAATCGACTGCCCGAACAACTCGAGCGTTCCAGGGCCGGATGTCGACGCGGCCGGATCCGCGCTGAGCGCGAGCGACTGCCCGGCCGCATCGACGCCTTGCGCCGGCGCGACCACCAGCGATACCTCGATGCTCGCGAGCGGAATCACGACCGCGAGGCACATAGCGACGGCCAGGACAGCGGCGGTGCGTGAGAGCCGTAGGTATTGGGGCACGGATCCAGGCTACGCGGAGGTCCCGAATACCCGACTTGACGACGCGAGCGGCCGCCCGGATCGACGCAGGTATATGGCGATCGCGATCGAGGTCAGGGCGGCCCACGCGCACCAGAGCGATGTGAACCCGGTGAAAGTGATCCACCCCAGCGCGATAACGGCACCCAGGTTCGCGAGGCCGAGGAGCACCAGCCATTGATTGCTTGCGACCAGGCATGCACCGCAGGTGGCGATCACGTAAAGGACGACGAGGATGTCGGCGTAGCTGATATCCGCGGTGTAGGCGATGTGTGATCCGTCGATTGACGCACCCACTGGCCCACGCACGACCGCGACCAGAAGCAGCACCGAGGTGACCGTTCCCACTGCCAGGAATGCCCTCATCAACTGGCGGCGGTGAATCCTCGTCTCGACGCCGAGCATCGCAAAGGGCACCCAGAACGGCAGGATGAACGCGACAGCCAGGAATATGTAGATAGCGGCGTGCTCGATCTGCCACGAAACCTGTCCGTGCAACCCCCACCACACGAACGACTCGTCGATCTCATGGAGCGCGAACAGCACCGGCGTAGTGGCGAGAGCGATCTGGTGAGGCTTCCGAACGTGGCGCAGCGCCTCGATGCCGACCGCGCCCACAACGATTCCTGTCACCAGATCGGCCTCGGCGGAAAAGCACATGAGGTGGGGACAGCGTACGCGCCTTGACCTGACGCCCAGCGTGTGCGAGGTACAACGTCCCCAAACGACGTGACCGAGTGCCCTCTCCTCTTCTCCCGGAGACCAGTCAGAATAGACGCATGGCGGGGCCTTCTGGCACAACGCTCGCACTCGACGGCGACGGCCTGGAGACCGTCATCGCCGCCGTGCGCCAGAGGGGCTACACGGTCATTGCTCCGACCGTGCGCGACGGTGCCGTCGCGTACGAGCCGATCACGAGCGCTGCTGCGCTGCCGCGTGGTGTCGGTGACGAGCAGGGGCCGGCGCGTTACCGCCTGCGCGAGCGGGACGACGACGCGCTGTTTGGGTTCGCCGCAGCCCCCTCGTCCTGGAAGCGTTACCTCTATCCGCCCGCGACCACGCTCTGGCGGGCGCGACGGGACGAGCATGGAACGCTGCTGTTCGACGAGAGCGCGGCCGCGGTGCCTCGGTACGCGTTTCTCGGCGTACGTGCCTGCGAGCTGGCGGCGATCCTGGTGCACGACCGCGTGTTCGCCGGCGCGGCGCATCCGGATCCGACCTATGCGGCCCGCCGTCGCGAGCTGTTCATCATTGCCGTGCACTGCGGATCGCCGTCCGGTGTCTGCTTCTGCACGTCCATGGGCACCGGTCCACGGGCCCGCGAGGGTTTCGATCTCGGCATCACCGAACTCCTCGATACGGCGACGCCGCGCTACATCGTCGAAGCCGGCTCGCCCGCAGGCCTGGAGTTGCTCGAGTCGCTCGCTGCGTCCCCTGCGACAGTGCAGGACCTCGAAGCCGCCCAAGCCGTCACCGACGTGGCGACTGAGCATATGGGCAGGCACCTGGAGACCGGCGGACTGCCTGAGATGCTGCAGCGCAATCTCGAGCATCCCCAATGGGACGATGTCGCCGCACGCTGCCTCAGCTGCGGTAACTGCACGATGGCGTGCCCGACGTGCTTTTGCAGTGATGACGTCGAGGCGCAGGCGCCCGACGGTGAAACCAGCGCGCGCGTCAGGGAGTGGGCCTCCTGCTTCTCCCATGACTTCTCATACATCCACGGCGGCACAGTGCGCGAGACCGTCCGCAGCCGCTATCGCCAGTGGATGACGCACAAGCTTGGGACCTGGTGGGAGCAGTTCGGAACGTCCGGCTGCGTCGGGTGCGGACGATGCATCGCGTGGTGCCCGGTGGGCATTGACATCACCGAAGAAGCTGCCGCGATCAGGGCCTCCGATGGCCGTGGGAGGGGGTCCGCGTGAACACGATCGCTGATGAACTGACGTCGCATCGCTTTTTCGCGGGACTGGATGCAGCTCACCTCGAAGTGCTCACCGGTTGTGCTCGCAATGTCGTGATCGCGAAAGGCGCGTCGATCATCCGCGAGGGTGCTCACGCCGACGCCTTCTGGGCGGTGCGCTCCGGCAGGATCGCGCTCGGGGTCACCGCCCCCGGCCGCGGCATGCTGACCATCGACACGTTGCATGCCGATGATGTCCTCGGGTGGGCCTGGCTCTTTCCCCCGTACCGCTGGCATTTTGATGCTGACGCGCTCGACGAGGTCCACGCTGTCACCTTCGACGCCGTCTGCCTTCGTGGCAAATGCGCGGCGGACCCCGCTCTCGGTTTTGACCTCGCACAGCGCGTCGCCGCCATCCTCGGCGATCGACTCAACGCCGCACGCATGCGCCTGCTGGATCTGTATGGCTCTCCGCAGCCAGGTTGATTCCCCCGCGCGCGCTGGGATGACTCCGGTGAGCCATCGCGTGGTCGGGCGTCGTGTCGAGACAGCCGACGTCGTGACCCTGCAGCTCGAGGCCACCGACGGCTCGCGGCTCCGCTATGCCGCAGGCCAGTTCAACATGCTCTATGCGTACGCTGTCGGCGAGGTCGCGATCTCGATCAGCGCGAACCCACTGGGTGGCGGGCCAATTGCCCACACCGTTCGCAATGTCGGCTCGGTGTCGCGAGCGCTGTGCGGCCTGCAGATCGGCGACACGCTCGGGTTGCGAGGCCCGTTCGGGTCGGACTGGGGGCTCGACAGCGCAGCCGGCGGAGACCTCGTGATCGTTGCCGGCGGCATCGGCTTGGCGCCATTGCGATCCGTCATCACCCAGGTGATCGCGGAGCGCGATCGCTTCGGAACCGTGGAGATCGTGATCGGCACGCGCACGCCGGAAGAGCTCGCCTTCAAAGCCGAGGTCGAATCCTGGCGGGCCCGGAGCGACCTGTCGGTCCACGTCACCGTCGACCGTGCAACGCCCGGCTGGCGCGGCACTGTGGGCGTGGTCACGACCGTGCTGCCTCGCGTGCACTGCGATCCCGCTGCGATCGCGCTGGTGTGCGGCCCGGAAGTGATGATGCGGTTCACCGCGCTCGCGCTGATGGAGCGTGGCATGCCAGCGTCCAGGATCCGCGTTTCCATGGAGCGGAACATGCAGTGCGCAATCGCGCAATGCGGGCACTGCCAGCTGGGCTCGGTCTTCGTCTGTGCCGACGGCCCGGTGTTCACGTGGGAACGTTTGGAGCCGCTGCTCGCGGTGCGCCAGCTGTGAGCGACGCCGTGCAACCCAAGCTGGCGGTCTGGAAGTTCTCGTCCTGCGACGGCTGCCAGCTCACCCTCCTCGACTGTGAGGACGAGCTGCTCGAGGTCGCTGGGCAGGTGGAGATCGCCTACTTCCTCGAGGCATCCCGCGCAGTGGTTGCGGGGCCGTACGACCTCTCGATCGTGGAGGGGTCGATCACGACCGCCGACGATGTCGAACGCATTCGCGAGGTTCGCCGGATGTCGCGCCACGTGGTCTCGATCGGTGCCTGCGCCACCGCCGGCGGCATCCAGGCACTGCGGAACTTCGCCGACGTTCGCGAGTTCACGTCGGTGGTCTATGCGCACCCCGAATACATCCACACGCTCGACCGATCGACCCCCCCGTCGGCGCACATCGATATCGACTTCGAGCTGCACGGCTGCCCCATCGACAAAGGTCAACTGCTCGAGGTGATCACCGCATTCCTGCACGGTCGCCGACCACAGATCGCCTCGCACTCCGTCTGCGTCGAGTGCAAGCGACGAGGCACGGTCTGCGTCATGGTCTCCAAGGGCATCCCCTGCCTCGGCCCGGTGACCCATGCCGGCTGCGGCGCCATCTGTCCCGCGTTCAACCGCGGCTGCTATGGCTGCTTCGGGCCCGCGGACACGACCAACATCCCGGCATTCGTCGGAGCGCTGAGCGCCGCCGGCATGTCGGACTTCGATCTCGTCCGGGTATTCCGCACCTTCAACGCGGAGGCGCCCGCGTTTCGTGAGGCCAGCATGGCGGCCGAAGCCGCGGAGGACCGCAGGTGACCCACAGCAACACCGGATCGCGGACGCTCTCAGTTGCCTCGCTGGCGCGGGTCGAGGGCGAGGGCAGCATGCATGTCGTCGTCCGTGACGGATCGGTTCAAGACGTCGAATTGCGGATCTTCGAGCCCCCACGATTTTTCGAAGCCTTCCTGAGGGGTCGGTCGTACACCGAGGTGCCGGACATCACCGCCCGCATCTGCGGCATCTGTCCCGTCGCTTACCAGATGAGTGCCTGTCAGGCGATCGAGGACGCCTGCGGGGTGACCATCGACGCGCAGGTTCGAGCGCTTCGCCGCCTCCTCTACTGCGGCGAATGGATCGAGAGCCACGCGCTCCACATCTACCTGCTCCACGCCCCCGACTTCCTCGGATACGAGAGTTCCATCGAGCTGGCGCGGGATCACCGCGACATCGTCGAGCGTGGTCTCCAGCTCAAGAAGGTGGGCAACGATATCCTCAACGTCCTCGGCGGCCGCGCCATCCATCCCGTGAACGTGCGGGTCGGCGGCTTCTACAAGGCACCGGCGGTGGCCGACCTTGCCCCGGTCGCGGAGCGTCTCCGCTGGGCGCGGGACGCGGCAATCGACACCGCCCGCTGGGTGGCGACCTTCGAATTCCCCGATCTCATGCTGGACGGTGACCTGGTGGCCCTGCACCACGACCGCGAGTACGCCATCAACGACGGTCGGATCGCATCGACCTCAGGACTCGATATCACCGTGAGCAAGTTTCCCGAGCACTTCGGCGAGGAACATGTCGCCCACTCCACCGCACTGCACGGACGTGCCCGAGCAGGGGCCTTCACGGTCGGTCCCCTGGCGCGATACAATCTCAACTTCGATCAACTCCCAACCATCGTCAAGCAGGTCGCCGCGGACGTGGGTTTAGGTCGGACATGCCGCAATCCATTCAAGAGCATCATCGTCCGAGCCCTGGAAGTCGTGTTCGCCTGCGACGAGGCATTGCGGATCATCGACGCGTACGAGCCGCCGGCGAGGCCGTCCTCCGACATGCCGCCACGCGGCGGCACCGGGCACGGCTGCACCGAAGCTCCGCGAGGCCTCCTTTACCACCGCTACACGATCGACGCCGAAGGGATCATCAGCGACGCCGTCATCGTGCCGCCGACCGCGCAGAATCAGCCCTCGATCGAGCACGGTCTCCACAAGTTCGTGCAGGACCGCCTGCACATGGATGACCTCGAGCTCACCCGGCAATGCGAGCAGGCGATTCGAAATTACGACCCATGCATCTCATGTGCCACCCATTTCCTCGACCTCAGCGTGGATCGCGGGTGAGCGCCCCGAACGTCGTCATCGGCATCGGCAACCGCTTTCGGCGAGATGACGGGTCCGCGCTGCAGGTGCTCAATGCGCTCGCTGGTCGCCTTCCAGAGTCGACGGTCGTGATCGAGAGTGATGGCGAACCTGCTCGCCTCATCGACTCGTGGGCGGACGCGCCGGTTGCCGTGGTCGTCGAGACGGTCCGCCAGAACCGAGCACCAGGATCGATCGCCGGCATCGCGTGGGAGGCGCACGTCGCGTCCTCGACGGGCATCGAGCACGGCTCGCACAGCCTGGGCATTCTCGAGGCGATCGCACTGGGTCGCGCGGTCGGGCGCATGCCGCTGAAGCTGCGACTCATCGGTATCGAACCGGAGGATCTCGGCTGGGGAGAAGGGTTGACAGCTGCGGTCGCTCACAGCATCGATGCGGCCGCGGACCTGGTCCTTGACT
Organism: Candidatus Dormiibacterota bacterium; assembly: GCA_003153505.1. Lineage (GTDB taxonomy): Bacteria > Chloroflexota > Dormibacteria > Aeolococcales > Aeolococcaceae > Palsa-851. Next base: position 93,046 of record PLZA01000031.1, on the reverse strand, counting down.
ACCTGGGACTCTCGGCGTCTGCGTCCGCCTTCCGAAGCTCCCGGTAGAGGCTCTCGAGGCGATCGATATTGGTACGGATGTTGTAGACGGCGAGTGACCTGGCGCGCGCGCGATCAGCCAGCGTGCGGCGCAGCGCTGCGTCATCGTGGAGGCGGCGAAGAGCGTCGCCCAAGGCCGGCTCCAGCGGCGAGACCGGGATGACAAGCCCGGCATCGCCGAGGGCGGCTCCGTCCTCTCCCGCGTCAGTCGCGATGACCGCGCGACCGACGCTCATCCCCTCGAGCAATGCGAGCGACAGGCCCTCGGCGGTGGACGGGAGGACGAACACGTCGGCCGCGCGCAGCAGGTCGACGCGTTCGTCCACGTCCGAGATGACGCCGAGGAGTCGTACCTGGGGGTGGTTTGCGGCCAGATGCTGCAGCTGACGCCGCTGCGTTCCCCCGCCGGCGATGAGCAGCTGGTGATCGTCGCCCCAGCCCTGGGCGAGGAACGAACGCACGAGGTGCGGCACTCGCTTCTCCGCATCGAGCCGGCCCATGTACACGACGGTGAACCGACTACTCAGTGACGCCCGCAGGTGAGATGGCCCCGGACTGAAGCGCTGGGTATCCACCGCATTGGGGATGACGACGATGCGCGAGGGGTCACAACCCGACTCGATGAGGAGCGCCCGCTGTCCTTCGCTCAACGCGACGATCGCGTCGAAGTGAGCCAGACGCCAGGCCTGGAAGCGATAGACCTCGCGAAGGATCCGAGCGCGCGCCGAGTGCAGCCTCCCGTACGGGAGGTGGACCGTTGCCACCGCGGGAATGTGCCGGTGTTGCGCAAGGCTGGCCACGGCGCCGTCGAGGAGCGAGAAGCTGACGGACACATGCACGACGTCTGGCTGGAAACGCGACAGTTCCGCGGCGATCCGTTCGAGCGAGCCGGGCAGTGACACGGTCACCGTCTTCAGGTGGACCGCGCGCAACGCAACATCCTGACCGGGCCCGGCAGCGGCCGCGCCCTCCCGGTGCGCGAAGAACAGCACTTCGAGCCCCCGGGCACGCATGGCCTCGACGGTCTGCCTGCTGTATGCGGCAAGGCCGTTGCCGTGCGGTCCTTGAAAATGCCCGAACCACGCAACACGCAGTGGTGAGGTGTCGGGTTGAAGCAGATCCTGTAATGCCACCGATGGCAGCCTAGAGGCACGGGGGTTGCATCCGCCAGCGCGGGTGATGCCCGCTCGCCACTTGAACTAGAGTCCCCGACAGCGATGAGCGTGTCCGCGGTCGTCAACGCGCTGCTCGTTCTGGCCCTGGTCGGGTGGGTCCTCCACCGGAAGACCGTGACCCGGCCGGTCGTCGCCCGCAGGCTGTGGATCCTGCCCGGGATCCTTAGCGAATAATCGCACTCAGCACACCACAACGTCGTACTGACCGCTCACGCGCAGTCTCGGCGGGTCAGTCCCCGTCGACCATGACGTCCGCAAGACCCGACGTCGTCGCGCGCGGGAGCACGGTATCGATGAAGGACTTGACCGCCTCGCTCAGACCGACATCATGACCGGCTGCTTCGGACAGGTACCAGCGGTGGTCGAGGACCTGATGGAAGAGCTCAGCCGGCTCCAGCCTGCCGCGGAGCGCATCCGGCACAGCGTCGATGGTGGGTTCGAAGACGTCGATGAGCCAGTGGCGCGCCGCATATGTCTCGCTGACCGGGCCTCCCGTCGATGCCTCGAGCTCCGTCCGGTACCGCGAGATATCACCCAGCAGCCGCCGTGCCTGGTTCTCCTGGACCTCGAGGCCGGTGAGGGCTTGCAGGGTGCGCACGTGGTGACCGGGCTCCACGACCCGGGGCTGGAGGCGAAGACGGTATTCGCCGCTCTGTGCGCTCACCTCCACCTCCTCGACATCGAAGCCGAGCCCGTTGAGTTTCTGGAGTCGCTCTTCGATCCGGTAGCGCTGATCGGGCGCGAACGCAACCTCCCGGACAAGCTCCGACCAGAGCCCTTCATAGCGGCGGCGGAGCTCTTCGGCCGCCAGCATCGGGTCCATGTGGTGGACGAGCCCTTCGGCGGTGACGTCCAGGAGCTCACCGGCGATGTTCTCCTCGGCAACCATCACATCCTGGTTGCGCTGGCCGTCGCTGAGTTGCGGGTGCAGTTCGCCAGTCTCGGTGTCGACCACGTACGCTCCGAGCGCGCCGGCGTCGCGCCGGAAGAGGGTGTTGGACAGCGAGCAGTCTCCCCAGAAGAAGCCCACGACATGAAGCCGGACGAGGAGGTTCACCAGCCCATCCAGCAGACGATCACCAAGTGCCTGGTCGGCGCCTGTCGCGCCGAGGACTCTGCGATACGGCAGCGAGAACTCCAGATGGCGGGTGATCAGTGCCGCCTCCAGCTCGAAGGTGTCCCCAGCACGACGGGGCCCGACCTGCCGTCCCGTCACGAGGCCCGCGACCTCGACCACAGGGATGAAGAGACGGTCGAGCTCGGTGAGAAGCCGGTATTCGCGCTCCGCCAGCCGCTGCGGCAGCTCCTTGAGAGCATAGATGGCGTCGCAATAGCGCACAAAACGCACCACATGCCGTGAGATCCCGCGAGGAACGTCGACCAGGCGCTCGTGCCGCCACCTCTCCAGTGGAAGATCCCACGGGAGATCGAGGAAATCCGGGTGGCCGGTGCGCCTCCGCATCTGGAACGCCACCGCTGGCGAGGTCACTCGCGCCGCCTCCGCGTGTGCTGAACGACGTGCCGTTCACGATGACATATCAGCAGAACGCCGGCGGCTACCGCATCGCGGAAGCCGTCGCGTCAGCGGGGACAGCTTGTCCCGCCGGGGCTCTCCTCCGGGCCGTACACCCGCGAGTCGGTCACGAAGTGCTCGTTCGGTCCCGCGGGCAGCGAGAACCCCTCGGGGAGGCCGTCGCCCACGTCGAGGATGAGTTGGGTGTGCCTCCATGCGTCGAACTGCCGGTGGTCGATGTAGAAGGGGCAACCACCGACGTCGCCGAGCAAGACGTCGTGATCGCTCAACACGAATTCGCCGAGCTCGAAACAGATCGGGAGGCTGCCATCACAGCAGCCTCCCGACTGAAAGAACATGACCGGTCCACGCTCTGCCACGAGGCGACGGATCGCCTCCAGCGCGGCAGCGGTGGCGATCACACGCGCGGTCGACGCGACCGTGGAGGTGTGATCGCTCACCATCTTCCAGCCCTCTAGAAGAAGCCCAGCGCCTTCGCGCTGTAGCTCACGAGGAGATTCTTCGTCTGCGAGTAGTGCTCCAGCATCATCTGGTGATTCTCGCGTCCGACGCCCGAGATCTTGTATCCACCAAACGCGGCCCCGGCCGGGTAGAGGTGGTAGCAGTTGGTCCAGACCCTGCCTGCCTTGATGGCGCGACCCATCCTGTACGCGCGGTTGCCGTCGCGCGTCCAGACTCCGGCTCCGAGGCCGTACAACGTGTCGTTGGCGATCTCGATTGCCTCGGCCTCGTCCTTGAAGGTGGTCACGGCCAGAACGGGCCCGAAGATCTCCTCCTGGAAGACGCGCATCTTGTTGTTGCCCTTCAGGACCGTGGGCTCGTAGTAGTAGCCACCCGCGACCTCGTCACTGACCACCGGGCGCTTGCCGCCGATCAGGCACTCGGCGCCTTCGTCGCGCCCGATCTTCACGTAGGACTCGATCTTCGCGAGCTGTTGTGCGGAGTTCTGCGCGCCGACCATCGTCGCCACGTCGAGCGGGTTGCCCTGCTTGATGGCGCGAATGCGGTCCAGGCAGCGCTCCATGAACTTCTCGTAGATCGATTCCTGGATGAGTGCGCGAGACGGGCAGGTGCAGACCTCGCCCTTGTTGAAGGCGTAGAGCACCAGGCCCTCGATCGCCTTGTCGAGGAAGTCGTCGTCGGCCGCCATCACGTCCTCGAAGAAGATGTTCGGCGACTTGCCGCCCAGCTCGACGGTCGACGGGATGAGGTTCTGCGCGGCGTACTGCATGATGAGCCGGCCGGTGACCGTCTCGCCGGTGAAGCCGATCTTGGCGATGCGCGGGCTCGATGCCAGCGCCTTGCCGATCTCCCCGCCTGGTCCGGTGACGATGTTGATCACGCCTGGCGGCACGATGTTCTCGATCACCTCGGCGAACTTGAGAATCGACCACGGCGTCGGCGATGCCGGCTTGAGCACGGTGCAGTTGCCTGCCGCCAGAGCGGGCGCGATCTTCCATGCGGCCATGAGGAGTGGGAAGTTGAACGGAATGATCTGGCCCACAACACCGAGTGGCTCGTGGTAGTGATAGGCGACCGTGTCCTTATCGATCTCAGTGCTCCGGCCTTCGAGGGAGCGCGTCGCGCCGGCGAAGTACCGGAAATGGTCGACCGCCAGGGGCAGATCGGCCGCGAGGGTCTCGCGAACCGGCTTGCCGTTCTCCCAGCTCTCAGCGACTGCCAGCATCTCGAGGTTGGCCTCGATGGCATCGGCGATCCGGTTGAGGACGGCGGCGCGCTCCGTCAGCGAGGTCTCGCCCCAGGCGTCCTTCGCTGCGTGAGCTGCGTCGAGCGCGAGTTCCACGTCTTCCGGGGTCGACTTCGCGACGTCGCAGAACACCTTGCCGTTCACGGGGCTGATGTTGGGCATGTAGTTGCCGGACACCGGTGGCACCCAACGGCCGCCGATGAAGTTGTCGTAGCGCGGCTTGAGCTGGACAACGCTGCCGGGCTGGCCGGGCGGCGTGTACACCTTGCTCGTGGTTGTGGGTTGCGGTTCAACCCGTACTGGCTCAAGGGTGAGTGTCATAGCCATACCTCCGGCTGACAGTGATGCGTATGACCTCACAGTAGAAACGCACACCGGCTGCCAATAGGGTCGATGGTCACCACGTCCGCGGGTACATCGGGCCCTTCGGCACTATCAGCCCCACTCGAGGGGGCAATAGCGTGGATCCCATCTCAAACAAACACCGAGGTGAGGATCATGAACCGCCCGCAACCGAACGGACACACGAGGAGACTTGCCCAGCGGATCGCCCTGGCGGCGATGGTCGTGATCGGCGCCTTTCTGGTTGTCCTGCCGCTGACCACGAACCTGCCCGCCAAGTCGAGCGCGACCGGCGACATGATGGCCGCATTTCGGCCGGCGATGACCACCAGCGCGCTCGCGCAGTCAGCGACAGACCAGCGGACCATGGCGGCGATGGGGCAGCAGATGAACACGGCGATGATGCCGGCTCTGGCAGCGCAGTTGCACATGACGCCCGCGCAGCTGACTGCGTACCTGGCCGCCAATGACCCGGCGGTCGCCAAGGGTCTGGCGCAGTTCGGCTCCATCCTGCCGTTCTTCGGCAATCTCGAGTCAACGATGCAGGCGCAACAGTCGAACTTCGCGCAGGCCGATCAGATCCCCACGGGGTTCCTCGCACCGACAACCATGACGTGGCTGTTCGTCGTGCCTGGGGGCGCGCTGATCCTCCTCGCCCTCTTCGGCTTGGGGCGGCCGCGGGTTGCGCGCAAAATGATTGCGACCACCGGAGCGATCGGCGTGGTGCTCGTGATCGGACTCCTGTCGGTGTCGATGTATGGCAAGGCCACCGCTGCTGATCAGATGACCAGCGCCTTCGCACCAGTGTTCAGCGCTGCGAATGTCCAACAGGCCCGCGCCGACACCAACACCGTGACAGCCATGGCGACGCAGTTCGCGCAGCAAACCCTTCCGGGCTTCGCAACCGCGCTGCACCTGACCCCCGCACAAATGAGCGCGCTGGTAGCGCAGCGATTCCCGGCCGTTGCGGCCGGCGCGTCGCAGCTGCCCCAGATCGTGCAGCGGATGCAGACCGCGACCTCGTTGATCGAGGGCAATGTTCAGAACTACACGCAGAGCGCATCGATCCCGTGGTCACCCGGTTCGATGGTCTTGATGTTCTGGTTCATGATGGTTTCCGCACTCCTCACCGTTGCGGTCGCCGGGAGCGCGCTGGCGTTGAGTGTCAGGCGGCACACCGTCGCGCGCATCGGTTCTCCGCGCAGGGCGGCGGGCGCGCTGCACAACTGAACCGGCACGGTTCGATATCCGGGGGTTGGCGGCACGCCGCCACCCCCGGATCTGTTTCTCCCGTCTCCCGCAACGCGAGCGGGGCTCGCCCACAGCGAACGAGCTCGACCGTGGTCTCAGGCGCGCCTGATCAGCGCCGGTGTGCTGATCCACGCCTCCGCCGGCCACGCTTGCATCCGCCGACGGGCAGCCTTCCATCCATCGGGGTGATATACGGCGAGTAGCCCGATGAGATAGAAACGCAGCAGCCGATGCCGCACCGTCGCCGGCAGGGGCGACCGTGTCGGCGGCCGCGAGGAGCATCTCGTCGCTGACCGGTGTCGCGCCGGCAACGATGGCACCGAGACCGGGAAAGACAAGCACATTTGTTGAGGAACGACGTCTCGAGGATCTCCTGACCCCGCAAGGTCGTTTCGTACGCGCCGTCCGAAGCGATCGTGAAATGGCGTCGGTTGGCGGAGGCGTCATCGGGTCACGTCCGATGCAACGATGCTGTGGCGCGTGAAGGGGCTGAGCCGGCGAACGATGCGTCGCACAAGCCGGTCGGGATGCGTCGTCGGCGGCTTCGCGAAGGCGCGCGGATGCGCGGCGTAGAAGACGCCCTTGGCGAATTCCACCAGACCGAGATACGTCACGATCATGGCGAGGAGGATGAGGAAGAACACCGGTGGGAGCGGCGCGAAGCCGAGAATCCTGGCGACCGGTGTGAAGGGGACGATCGCGCCGACCAGCGCGCAAACCGTCGGGACGATGAGCATCGCCGGGCTCGGCCGGCTTTGGAAGAAAGGAATGCGACGAGTGCGGATCACGTAGATCACCAGCGTCTGGGTGGCGAGCGACTCCACGAACCAGCCGGTGCGAAACTCGCTGTGCCCCGCCTTGAGCAACTCGAGCATCACGAAGAACGTCAGGAAGTCGAACACCGAGCTCACCGGGCCGAACACGATCATGAAGCGGCGCACGAACGCGATGTCCCAGGCCGCGGGACGCGCGAGCGTCTCGGAGTCGACCGCATCGGTCGGGATCGCAAGCTGCCCGGCGTTGTAGAGCAGGTTGTTGAGCAGGATCTGCGACGGCAGCATCGGGAGGAACGAGAGGAAGACCGATGCCACTGCGGCACTGAACATGTTGCCGAAGTTCGACGACGTGGCCATGAGCACGTACTTGATCGTGTTGGCGAAGACTCTGCGACCCTCGACAACGCCGTCGGCGAGCACGCCGAGATCCTTGTCGAGCAGCACGATGTCGGCGGCGTCCTTGGCGACATCGGTCGCCGAGTCGACGGAGATGCCAACGTCGGCGTGGTGCAGGGCAACTGCGTCATTGACCCCGTCGCCGAGAAACGCCACGTCGACGCCCGTGCGCCTGGCGACCTTGATGATCCGGGACTTCTGATCGGGACTGACACGGGCGAAGACCATGGTCGTGGCGATCGCATCGGCGAGCTGCGCGTCGTCCATGGCTTCGAGCGCCGCGCCGGTGAGGACGACGCCGGGGTCGACGCCGATCTGCGTGCACACTGTCGCCGCGACCGTACCGTTGTCGCCCGTGATGATCTTGACCTCGATTCCAAGGTCGCGCAGCCTGGCGATTGCCGTGCCTGCGTCGGCCTTGGGGCGATCGACAAATGTCAGGAACCCGACGAGATTCAGATTGCACTCGTCCGCCCGAGCCAGATGATCCATCGTGGCCGGTCGCGTCGCCACCGCCACCACCCGAGCCCCCTCATGAAACAGTCCATCGAGGGTGGAGCCGGCCGCGGGCGCCGGTGTCGTGCACTGCGCCAGGACCGCCTCGGGGGCACCCTTGGTCACCAGGATCCGGCCGTCTGGTCCGTCGACCAGCACCGAGGCAAGCTGGCGATCGTGATCGAACGGCAGGCGGGCGACCCGGGTGTAGGCCGAGGGTTGCTGCGAAAGAAGGCTCGGGTCGCTGCTTCGCTTGTCCTCCCAGAGCGCCTGGTCGAGCGCATTCCCTCCGACCGGTCCATCGTGCCCCCGTACCGACTCGTTGCAGACCAGCCCGAAGACCAGCGGGGCGTCTGATGGTGCACCGTCGGGCGCGAGGCTGCGATCGAATGTGATAGCGCCGTCGGTGAGCGTTCCCGTCTTGTCGGTGAAGAGAATCTGAATGTTGCCGAGGTCCTCGATCGCGACCAGACGCTTCACCAGCACACGCTTCCGTGCCAGAACGCGAGAGCCGCTCGACAGCCCGACCGTCACGATCGCCGGCATCAATTCCGGGGTGATCCCAACGGCGATGGCCAGCGAGAAGAGCAGCGCATCGAGGATCGGCTTGTGGAAGGCGATATTAAAAACGAAGATCGTCACGGTCAGGACCCCCGCGACGCGCACCAGCAGCGCCGAGAAGCTGCTCAGACCCTGCTGAAACGCGGACGCGCCGGCGCGCTCCGCCAGTCCTGCCGCGATTCCACCGAAGGCAGTCGCCGTCCCGGTGGCGACCACCACGCCGTGGCCCGCTCCCTCGTGCACGATCGTGCCCATGAATGCGCACGCCGGGAGGTCGACGCCCGCGGCCTCAGGCTGCGGCTCCGCCGACTTGGTGACGGGCAGCGACTCACCGGTGAGCACCGCTTCGTCGCATTCGAGCGCGTCGACGTCGAGCAGCCGCAGATCGGCGGGCACGATGTTCCCGACGGCGATGCTCACGATGTCACCGGGCACCAGCATGATCGTGTCGACCAGCTGATCCCTGCCGTCACGACGAACCATCGCGCGGTGGTGGATCTCCTTGTGCAATGCCTCGACCGCGCTCTCGGCACGGAACTCATTGATGAAGCTGAGCAGGACGCTCACCACCACGATCGCCGCGATGATGACCGCGTCGGTCGGATCGCCCGTGAAGCCTGAGACCGCCGCGCAGGCGAGCAGGAGCAGGAGCAACGGGTTGCGAAACTGGCGGATCAGAACGCCCGTCGCGGTGACCCGATGCTCGCGGAGGACATTGGCCCCGAGCGCTTCGAGCCGCGCGGCGGCTTCTGCAGCAGTGAGGCCTTGCTCGGTCGTTCCGAGCGCGACCAGGACGGCCCCGGCGCCGGTGCGAGCCGCGGCCGCGAGGGTCATGCCTCCGGCCGCTGCCGGTTGACCAGCAGACGGATTCGCCATCAGACGGCGCAGGTCGCCCTACGCGCTCGAGGCTCGAGGAACGAGCAGGAGAGGCAGATGGGTGTGGTGGATCAGCGACCGCGAGACGCTGAACTGGGTCACGCGATGCAGCAGGCTGCTGCCGCGGGCGCCGACCGCGAGCAGCTGGGAGCCGGACGCCGTGGCCGCATTGCGGAGGGCCGACGCCACATCGGGACCGACGACGACGCGCACCGTCACGGTCGTGCCGCGCTCCGTGCGAAGCCACACGGCGAGCTCCTCGAGGCGCCGTGTCGCCTCGGCAACCGCCTCGTCGCGGTCGGGGTCTTCACTGTTCACGACCGCGACGAGCTCGAGCGCGACGCCAGAGCAGCGGGCGACCCACGCGGCGAGGCCGGCTGCGCGCAGTGCCTCAGGCAGGAGGTCGCATCCCACGACGACGCGCTGCGGCGGCCACGCCTGCCCGTCCTGCCGGACCAGAAGCACCGGTCGCAGAGAGTGGTGGATCACGTCCTCGGATACCCGGTACGTGAAGAGCTCCTCCACCACACCGAGCTTGCGTCCGCCGACCACGATCAGCCCTGCGCCAACTGCGCCGGCCACCGCCAGGATGCCGTGCGCACGGGATCCCTCCGGCGCGTGCACAGCGGCCACCGGACAGCCCAGCTCATCCTCGATCACGTGGGCCTCGGAAGCCGCAACGGCGCTACCGATCCGCTCTCCCACGTCCGGCGCGCCGCTGACCGTGGTTCCGGGAGCCCAGACGTGGACGACGTGCAACGCCGCATTGCCGGCACGTGCCAGGTGGGCCGCGGCTCCTCGCGCCCGCTGGCTCGCCGGCGTCCCGTCGGTGGCAAAGAGGATGGTCGTCGGATCGGTGTTCATCGCCTCGCCTCGCATTGGTTTTGTTCGCCGTGTCGCCTCGATCGGCGACCTTGCCGGCACGATGTGAGGGTAGTCATTCAGCCTCTGGAGCCGTTGTGCGCGGTCAATGGCCGCGCGCCCAGCGGAGACGGAGGATGTCCTCGCGTTCGCTCTGCGCGAAGCGCTCGCGGCTGGCGCGCAGCGCCTCCTCGAGTTGAGGCACCCGACGACGTTCGAGGAGCCTGAGGCGCCGCCGCGTCTGGAGCAGTTCGGCGTCGATGTTGGTGAGCGCCCTCTGGATGGAGGCGTGCTCTGCCGCCTTCGAAACCGCGTCGGCGAGGGCCACCACGGCGCGGTCGGTGGCGCTGCTGCCACCGCTCGCGCTCGCGCGGCTGAAGTCGGGAAACTCGCACGTGGCCTTCCCGGGAATCGCCACCGCCATCACGTTGCGCCAGTCGACGGTCATGGTGGCTGGTGCCTCGACCTGTGCACTGACCAGCGCGACCTGATTCCGGTGGCCCACCCGCAGCGAGCGCGAGCACCATCGCTCCGCCTCAGAGCACGCTTCGATCCAGGCAGCCCGAGCGACGGCCGCCTCGGGTTGCCGGCGGTCGCGCTCGTCGGAGAGCAGGCGCTGCTTGCGGGAGAGGATGTCGATCCCGTGCTGCGCGGTGGCGAGGCGGCGTCGCAGCCACACCTGCCCTGCGCGACCGGGTGGGACGCGGATCATGGCGCAGCCTCCGAGGCCGGTAACTGCAACGCGAGATGCCGGGCGAGGTCGTCAGGATCCAGCCGGGAGAGGTCGCCGACCGGGAGCAGCGTCAGCGCGGTCCAGGCTCGTTCGAGGCTGTCGTCGATGCTGCGGCCCTCGGATCGGCCCTGGTTCACGAATCCCGTCTCCAGCGCGTCGGCGAAGCGGAGGTAGGCGCGGTCACCCTCCCCGAGTCCGCTCTCTCCCACAAGGTCGGTCAGCTCGCGGACCTGCCGCGCGTGACTCAGCGCCGCGTACACCTGGCCCGAGACCGCCATGTGGTCCGCGCGCGTCAGATCGCGCCCCACACCGTGGCGCATCAGGCGCGACAGCGACGAGAGCGCATCGAAGGGCGGGTAGACATTGCGGCTCTGCATCTCCTGTGACAGGACGATCTGACCCTCGGTGATGTACCCGGTGAGATCAGGGACGGGGTGGGTGATGTCGCCCGCCGGCATGGTGAGCACCGGAATCTGGGTCAGCGATCCCGGGCTGACCTGGAGCCGGCCGCATCGTTCGTACAGTGACGCGAGATCGCTGAAGAGGTATCCCGGGTAGCCCTGGCGCCCCGGGACCTCGCCGCGGGCAGCCGAGACCTCCCGGACGGCCTCCGCGTAGCTCGTCATGTCGCACATGAGCACGAGGACATGGCCGCCACGCTCGAAGGCGAGGTGCTCGGCGACGGTGAGCGCCAGCCGAGGGGTGAGCACCCGCTCGACGACCGGATCCGACGCGGTGTTGATGAACAGCGCCAGGTCGCCGGATTCCGAGCGCTCCTCGAGGACGTCGCGAGTTGCATCGGCATCCGCGTGAGTGACGCCCATGGCGGCGAAGACGATCTGGAACGCTCCGTCCGCCACCCGGGCCTGGGCGGCGATCTGAGCCGCCAGCTCGAGGTGAGGCAGGCCGCCGACCGAGAAGATGGGCAGCTTCTGTCCTCTGACCAGCGTGGTGAGCCCGTCGATCGCGGAGATCCCTGTGACGATCGGATCCCGCGGGAGCTGCCGCGCCGCGGGATTGATCGGAACGCCGTTGACGGCGACGAGATGATCTCCGCGTACCGGCGGCCCGCCGTCGATCGGCTCTCCCCGCCCATTGCACACGCGTCCCAGCCATTGCGGCCCGACTGGAACGCGCATGGGCGTCCCGCTGAAGGCGACGCGGACCTTGTCGAGGCTGATCCCCGAGGTGCCCTCGAACACCTGGACCACCGCCAGGTCGTCGCTCACATCGAGGACGACGCCGTGGCGCTGTTCTCCGGTGTCGAGGGTGATGGTCGCGTCCTCATCCCAGCCGACGCCCGAGACGTCCTGGACGATGAGCAACGGCCCGCCGACACTTCGGGCTCCCGTGTACTCGACGGGGATTTCGTCGATCATCCGATTGCCTTCAGGGTGGCGAGGGCCGAGTCGCGGATCGCGGTGACGGCGGCGACGTCCTCGGCCCCACCGCTCTCGCGAGCGGCCGAGACACGAGCGAGGTCGAGCTCGTCGAGCCGCTCCGCGCTGACGCCATGATCGACCAACTCGAGAAAGCGCTCGTGGATGGCGAGGATCATCTCGAGCAGCGCCTGCTGCTTGGCCTCACCGCAGTAGGCGTCGGCGTCGCTCATGGCGTCCTGCTGCAGGACCGACTCCTTGAGAAGCTTCGCCGACCGGAGCATGACCCGCTGTCGATCGGGCAGCGCGGCGGCGCCGACGAGCTCGACCAGGGACTCGAGACGCTCCGCCTCGGCGAGCAACGCCAGCGCGAGCGCTCTCCGTTCCGCCCACTGCGTGTCTCCCGCTGCGGATCGCACCCCGGCGATGGCGTCCGAGTCGCGGGAGAAGCTCTCGTTCCAGCTCACCGCCGGGTAGTGGCGGGCATACGCGAGGTCGCGGTCGAGCGACCAGACGCATCGAACGAATCGACGGGTCTGAGCGGTCACCGGCTCGGTGAGGTCGCCACCCGGCGGCGAGACCGCGCCGATGATCGTCACCGATCCCCGGCTGCCGCCGAGAGTGGTGAAGCTCCCGGCTCGCTCGTAGAACGCGGCAAGCGCGGAGGCGAGTGTGGCGGGGTACCCCTCCTCCGCCGGGAGCTGGTTGGTCCGCGACGCGAACTCGCGCAGCGCCTCCGCCCAACGCGACGTCGAGTCGGCGATGACCACGACGTCATAGCCCATGTCGCGGAAGTACTCGGCCACCGCGACTCCGGTGTAGATGCTCGCCTCCCGGGCCATCACCGGCATGTTCGAGGTGTTGGCGATGCAGACGGTTCGCTCTCGCAACGGGCCGCCGGTGCGTGGATCGCTCAACTGGGCGAGGTCGTCGAGAACATCGATCATCTCGTTGCCGCGCTCGCCGCAGCCGACGTACACGATGACCTCCGCGTCGCACCATTTGGCGATCTGCTGCTGCAGGAGCGTCTTGCCGGTGCCGAAGCCACCCGGCACCGACGCGCTGCTCCCGCGGACGATCGGATACAGGAGATCGAGCACTCGTTGTCCGGTCCGCAACAGCCTCGGCTCGCGGTCCCGCGCACGCGCCGGCCGCGGAACCCGCACCGGCCAGCGGTGCGACATCGAGACATCGACATCACCGACGCGCGCGATCGGCTGATCGGCTCGAGCGTCGCTCTCCGGGGCGAGCTGCGTGAGGATTCCCTCGATGCCAGGCGGCACTAGCACGCGATGCTCGAAATGCTCGCCTTCGGTGACCCGGCCCAGTAGCGCGCCCCCAGTCAGGTGTTCGCCGACGGATGCGGCGGGTGTGAAGTGCCGGGTCGTGTCCGCGGCGGGATTGTCGGAGCGGCCGGCGGCGAGCCAGACCACCTCAGGCTCGAGCGGTCGGAGGATGCCGTCAAAGACGTGGCCCAGCAGGCCTGGTCCAAGCGTGATCGACAGCTGCTCACCCCGGCTGGTCACGCGGTCTCCGGGAGCGACGCCGCCGTCGTACTCATACACCTGGGCGGTGGCGACGTCGCCGTCGATGCTGACGATCTCTCCCGCAAGCCCTGCCTCACCGATAGCCACGACGTCGAACATCGCGACGCCGTCGAGGCCGACCACATCGACGACGGGTCCGTTGACTCGCCGTACGGTGCCGCTGGCCAGTGCCGCAGGTGCGCCGCTCATGCCGATGGGTCCGCCTGCACGGGCACCGAGCGCGCCGGCTCATCAATGCTCGCAAGCACATCGCCGAGCGCTCGCAATGCAAGCGAAGTCAGGGAGTAATCGAGACTCCGTTTGCCCGCTCGCGCGCGCACACCGCCACCATCGGATCCGTCCCGCACGATCTCGGCAGCCGAGCCGAGACGGTGTTTCGCACTCGCTTCGAGGTTGTCGAGCAGCCGCTGATACTCCGGTCGCTCCCGAAACCCCATCGCGGACGCGATGGCGCGGACTCGAGCGGCCGCATCAACGTCGTGTTGCGCGTCGAGCACGAGCGTGCGCGCCGCGCGCCGGCTCGCGATCAGCTGAGCTTGCACCGTCGCCTCCGCCGCGCGCACCCCCTCGCCGCGTGCTTGATCGATGGCTGATGCCGCCGCGGCCTCAGCGTTCGCGAGCGTGGCTGCCGCGTCCGCACGAGCACCGGCCACGAGCTCGGCCGCGCGGGCTGAAGCATCGCCGAGCAGGCTCTGACGCAGCGGTTCGAGCTGAGCTATGGCATCACCGCCCAGAGGGGCGCGCCGGGCTGGTGCAGCACCGGCTGCAACGCCTCCGCGGCGCTCCTGGTCATGATCACGAGACCGACGTCGTCGGGCAGGGACGCCCACGCGGCGCGTGCCTCGGTTGCATCGCCGGCAGCGACCACCGCGACACCGACCATCGCGAAGGCGACGACTCTGCGCTCCTCTCCGACGGCGACGACCCGGCTCATGCTCTGCCGATGAGCAGGAGCGCCACCACGAGACCGTAGATGGCGACCCCTTCAGACAGACCGACGAACACTATCGCACGGCCGAAGAGTTCCGGTTTCTCGCTGATCGCCGCAAGCGCCGCGGAGCCCGTGTAGGCGACGGCGATCCCAGCACCCACCGACGACCCCGCGACCGCGATGGCCGCACCGATGAAGGCGCCGCTCGTGTCCCCGGATGACGACGCGGTGAGCTGGATCGCGCTGGCGGCCCCCGGACCGGCCATGTGGCTGATCACGAGCGCCACGAGGACGAGCACGACCAGGCAGGTGGCACCGAGTACCCATGCCGCGACGCGCGGATTCGTCCGCAGCAGAACGCTGGCGCTGACGCCGCATCCCGCGGCGATGACCAGGCCGACGAGGGAGAGGGCGATCGTAGCCGTCATGGTTCAAGCCTCCACGATGTCGAGACGCCAGGGATGAAACCGGCGCCCCTCACCGACGAACACGCGAGAGAACAATTCGTAGTACTCCAGCCGTAGCGCCTGAATGGCGACCACCAGGCCCTCGAGTCCAAACGCCACGGCATTGCCCGCAGCGAAAACGATGATGCCGACAATCGTCATCCAGCCGTGGCCGACGAGCGACGACGTCGCCGTCCAGACGAGTCCTTCGATGGCCGCATGCACCAGCCCGAAGGCCGCGAGACGAGCGAACGAGACGAGGTTGGTCCCGACCCTGATCACGGTGTCGAAGATGCCAACCAGCACCTCGGCAGCCGCTGCGCCGCCGGAACTCGCCTCTCTGCGAAGGCCAAGGGTCAGGAGGACGAGCCCGGTCACGCCGGTGGCCGCGCCGGCCGCGAACAGGGCGACCTGGTGTGAGAGGAGCCCGGCCGCAAGCACTCCCGCCGACGCGAAGACGGCGAAGCCCGCGACGCCCGACGCTGCCACGAGCGCTCGTTCCCATCCCCCTTCGCGATACCGGTTCACCGTCCCCATGACATAGCTAGCGGTCATCAGCACGGCACCGAACACGACCGCGGCGACAAGCAGCAACTCAGGGTTGTCGAGCGGCCGGATCCAGAGTGCCTGGACGACACCGGTCGGCCCGAAGAACTCTCCGAAGACGACACCGAAGACGCACGCCGACACACCGCACGCGGTGATCAAGACCCATGCGGTGCGCAGGCTCGGCCAGCGTCGCTGCAGACCGGTGAGGATCCCGAGCAGCGCAACGATCGCGCCGTGTCCGGCGTCGGCGAACATCATCCCGAACATGACAACGTAGGTCGCCGCGGCGAACAGCGTGGGGTCGACATCGGCATAGGGCACGACGCCAAAGCTGTCGACGAGCAGGTGAAATCGAGTCCGGCCCAGGGTGTCGGCGAGCTGGGTGGGCGGGTCGACCCAGCGTGGACGCGCGAGTCGCACGACCGCGCCGCCAAGCGCGTCCATCCGTATGGAGAGGGCGCTCAACTGCGAGATCGGCATCCACCCGATCCACGCCTCGATGCCGGCATGGTGGACGCCTCCGGCGGCGAGACGGTTGAGCTGCTGTTCGCCAGCGAGCAGGTCACCACGTCCGTTGCGCTCCAACTCGACGGGATCCACCGGAGCTCGTGCCAGTGCAGCCTTGCCGGCATCCGCTCCGGGAGCCAGCCGGCGGAGCGCCGCGCTGACCTCGTCCTCCGCCCCGCCGGCAGCTTCGTCGAAGTCGACGCATCCTGCGCGCGCGATCTCCACGAGCCCTTCGCGAACATGGTCGTCGGGGATGAGGAACGCGGCGCGGCACATCCGGACCGCGCCGGACCCTCCGTCAGACGGCGGCATCGAGGCGCTCCAACCTGCCGCCGCCCGCGGCGATCTCGAGGGCCGTCGCGATGCGATGCGCCGACGATGCGAGCGTCGCGACCGCGCCCAGCACCGGTTCTTTGCCGCCCATCGAGCCGTGAAGCAGGCGCACACCCTCGTCGCGCACCTGCTCCCACCATCGCTCCTCGCCATGCCACAGGTTCTGTCCGGACCACGGCACCGTCGCCCAGCTCCAGGTGGAGGGCAGCGACGGTGGCGTCGCCGCCAGCGCAGCGCCACCGTCGCGCCGCGCGAGCCGCTCGCGGGACGCGAAGAGCCAGGCGGCGGCATCGGACCAGGTACGCAGCTCGGGCGATGCGGCGCGTACTCGCCGGTACCACGTCCGGCGCAGGGCGATCCTGATGGCATAGATGTCGTCGCCGCTCGCGTCGCCCCACGCAGAGGCTCGCATGAGCCGGCGGACATCTGACGCACTGCTGGTGCCGGTCAGGCCCTTCGAGATGATCCCAAGGCGGCCGAGGTCATACGGAGCCTCGGCCGGGGCGCCGCCGAAGTAGGCGAGGCGATCCTCGATATTCCTGATCTCGAACCACAGCAGACAGCAACGCACAGCTTCCACGCCCTCAGATGGGAGCCAGCCGGCGAGGATCCGCATCTGCCAGAGGAGCGCGTCGAAGACCATTCGTTGCGCTGCCTCGACCGTCCTGGCCTCACCGATGCGATGCCCCCACTTGGTCTGGCCGAGCAACGTGCACGCGGACACGAGGTCTGGCGTCGCAGCCACGCGATCTGCGATGTCCAAGACATCCGCTGCCGCCAGCCCGCGAGCGCGCACATCGCCGGCGATCCATCCCCCGCTCATCGATCGGTGACGCCCCCCGCCGCCAGCACATGCAGACGTTCAACGACCGCGGCCGCGGTCGTCTCTGCTCTCGTCACGCCGGCAGCACGGATTGCCGCAGCCTCGATGCTTCCGCGATCGAGCAGCGCATCGCGCTCGGAGACGAATCGATCGAGGCGCTCCTGTGATGCTCGAACCTTCTCGGTGACCGCGTGCTCGGTCGCGCGGGCGATGACGGCTTCCGCAGCCGATCCCGCATCCCTGCGGATCGCCTCCGCTTCGAGGCGTGCAGCCTCGAGAAGCGCGTCGGCCTCGCGCTGGACGGCGTCCAGCGTCGCGAACACCGGGGCGAGCTCACTGGCTCGGGCAGCGCCGGCATCCTCCGGCGGAGCAACGCCGGACATCGCCGCGCCGGGCGGTGACAGGCGCCGGAACCGGCGCAGAACGCTGGCCATGGCCCCAAGCATCGGTCATCGGCGCAACCGAAGGCCAGGGTCAATCGTCCCGATCTTGGAGAGGCGAGCGGCTCCTCGCATCGGGCCTCCCCCCGATGAACGCACGCGCTGGGTTGCCTGAGGATCTTCGCAGCACGCCTTGGGAGGGGTCGTATGTTTCGGCCGCGATTGACGGTATCTCGAAGGGCCGTCGCAATTCCGCACAATAGCGGTGGTCGGCGGCCGCTACTGGGAGGATGCACCAATCGTGGCATTGCAGCGCGGATCCGGCGCGTTCCCGGACGGCTTCCTCTGGGGGACGAAGACCTCTGCGTATCAGATCGAAGGCTCGGTAGATGCCGACGGTCGCGGCCCGTCCATCTGGGACACCTTCAGCCATCGGACCGGTGCGACGCGCAACGGCGACACCGGCGACGTCGCGTGCGATCACTATCGGCGTCTGGACGACGACCTCGACCTGCTCGCGCGGCTGGGCGCCGGCGCTTACTGCTTCTCCATCGCTTGGCCGCGCATCCAACCGACCGGCACTGGTCCGGCCAATGAATCCGGCCTCGATTTCTACCGCCGCCTGGTTGACGGGCTGTTGCGTCGATCGATCGTACCGGTGGTCACCCTCTATCACTGGGACCTGCCGCAATCCCTCGAGGACGCGGGCGGGTGGGTATCGCGCGATACGGTCGGGCGGTTCGCGGAGTACACGAGGATCGTTGCCGAGGCACTCGGCGACACGGTCAGCACGTGGATCACGCTCAACGAGCCCTGGTGCTCGGCATGGCTCGGGTACGCCACCGGCGAGCACGCGCCGGGAATTCGTGACCACGGCAAGGCGGCCGCCGCAACCCACCACCTGCTCCTTGCCCACGGAGCGGCGCTGCAGGTGCTCCGCGCAACCACCCCGTCAGCACAAGTCGGCATCGGGTTGAACATCCAGCCGATCCGGCCCGCCAGTGACCACGACGACGACCGAGCTGCCTGCCGTCGCGTCGACGGAAACCTCAACCGCCTGTATCTGGATCCGCTCTTCAAGGGACGGTATCCGGACGACATGCTCGAGCACTATTCCGGCCACGCACCCGGCTTCGATGTCGTCGCCGCGGGTGACCTCGAGACGATCAGCAGGCCGATCGACTTCCTCGGTGTGAACTTCTACTCCCCCACCACGGTGTGCGCGCCGACGCGCCGTGCGGAAGCGCAAGCGGCAGGCTTCTGGATCCCGGAACCGGACCGCAGGGCCCGGGTCGGGGACCTCAACGCCGTCCAGGTGCTCCGCCCCGAGGTGAGTCGCACGCAGATGGGATGGGAGATCGAGCCTGGCGCGCTGACCGAGATCATGGTGCGGGTGCACGATGAGTACGCAACCCTGCCGCTCTACGTGACCGAGAACGGTGCGGCGTTCGACGACTACGTCGGGCCCGACGGCGAGATCCGCGACGCAGAGCGCATCGGGTACCTCGACGGCCACCTCCGGGCGGTGCTCGACGCGGTGGGCGCCGGAGTCGATGTGCGCGGATACTTCGTGTGGAGCGTTCTCGACAACTTCGAGTGGGCGCACGGCTATTCCAAGCGTTTCGGCCTTACCTGGGTGGATTTTCGCAGCGGCGAGCGCATCCCAAAGGCGAGCTTTGCCTGGTATCAGCGGACCGTGCGGGACAACGCCCTGGAGCCCTGAGCCGGCTCGCAACGGCCGCGGGCCGTCCCGCGTGGATCAGCTCGCAGCGACGAGTTCCGACAGCACGGTTGCATCGACCTCGACGGTCGTGCCCGAGGGCGCCGGCAGCACCAGGGTACCGTCCACCCGAACGCCGTCGACGATCAATTTCTGGACGCGGCCGGTCATGCCGATCGGCTTGCGGACACGGATCCGATACGTGGCTCCCCGGAACCGCCGAGTCGCCGTGAACCCGGACCATGCGGCCGGGATCACCGGGTCGATACGAAGGCCTCCGTGCTCCGGACGGATGCCGAGGATCCACTGCGTCACCGCGACGAAGTTCCAGGCCGCGGTGCCGGTCAGCCACGAGTTCTTCGCCTCACCATGCGTCGCGGCGTCGCGGCCGGCGATCATCTGGGCGTAAACGTAGGGCTCACAGCGATGCACCTCGCTGATGGCCTCGCGCACCGACGGGTTGATGCGCCGGTAGTAGTCGAACGCGGCATCCCCATTGCCGGTCATCGCCTCCGCGATCATGATCCACGGGTTGGTCTGGCAGAAGATCCCGGCGTTCTCCTTGTAACCCGGAGGGTACGAGGAGATCTCACCGAGCTCGAGACGGTATCGCGAGAAGGCAGGTTGGACGAGGACCGCGCCGTGCTCTGTCGACAGGCGCTCGCGCACACTTTCCAGGGAGCGCCGTGCGCGTCCGTCGTCGAGCCCGATACCCGCGAGCACGCACATGCCCTGGGGTTCGATGAAGATCTGCCCCTCGTCGTTCGCCGACGAGCCGACGCGGTGACCGAAATAGTCGTACGCGCGCAGGAACCAAGCGCCGTCCCATCCATGCTCCACGACCGCAGCTTCCATCGCGTCCGCCAAGGTTCGGAGCTCCGCAGCTTCATCCTTGTGTCCCAGGCGGAAACTGATTGCCGCCAGCTCGTTGGCCGCAAGGACGAACTGACCGGCGATGAAGACAGACTCGGCGTTGCCGTCATCACGATTCGCGGTCGTCTGGAAGGACTCGCCAGGGGTCTCGGAGAAGCAGTTGAGATTGAGACAGTCGTTCCAATCCGCCCGGCCGATGAGCGGGAGACCATGCACTCCTCGCCGGTCGACCGTGTACCGCACGCTGCGCCGGAGATGATCGAGGAGCGGCTTCGCGCTCGCTGGATCGCTGTCGTACGCGACGGGCTCGTCGAGGATTGCCACATCTCCGGTCTCTTTTACATATGCCGCGACACTCAGCACCAACCAGAGCGGGTCGTCGTTGAAGCCGGCGCCGATGTTGTTGTTGCCACGCTTGGTGAGCGGCTGATACTGGTGATAGGCGCCACCGCTCGCCAGTTGCGTTGAGGCGACATCCAGAAGGCGTTCGCGAGCACGATCCGGCATTGCGTGGACGAACCCGAGAACGTCCTGATTCGTGTCCCGGAACCCCATGCCGCGATCGACACCCGACTCGAAGAAGGATGCCGACCTGCCGATGTTGAACGTGGCAACGCACTGGTACGCATTCCAGGTGTTGACCATCCGATTGGTGTGCGAGTCGGGGGTTTCCACCTGCACCGCGGAGAGCAGATCGTCCCAGCGCGCACGCAGTCGCTCGAGGCCATCCGCAACAGTCTCGGCACGCAGCCAGCGCTCGATCACCGGTCGCACTGAGCGCTTGTTGATGGTCTGGCTTCCCTCGGGATCGAATTTCTCGTGGGGCCGGTTCTCGGCGTATCCGAGCAAGAACACCACCTCACGCTCCTCGCGCGGACCGAGCGTCACTCGGACATGGTGCGCGCCGTGCGGTGACCAGCCGTGCGCGATCGAGTTGCTCGCGCTGCCGCGCTCGACGGCGACCGGCCGGTCCCATCCGCGGTACGCGCCGAGGAACGAGTCCCGGTCGGTGTCGAATCCCGCGATCGGCTCGGAGCACGCGAAGTAGGCGAAATGTGCGCGTCGTTCGCGGTACCCGGTCTTGTGGTAGATGACACCGTCGACGACCTCGACCTCGCCGGTCGAGAAGTTGCGCTGGAAATTTGTGGCGTCGTCCTGGGCGTCCCAGAGACAGAACTCCACCGACGAGAAGAGCGAGAGCTCGCGCGGGTGGTCGTACATGTTGCGCAGCCGCACGCGCCAGACCTCCAGCGTTTCCCCCAGCGGCACGTAGTACAGCGTCTCGGCTCGGATGCCGCTGTACGTCGAGGCGATGGTGGTGTACGACAGCCCGTGCCGGCATTCGTACGACTCGAGCGCTGTCTGAGTCGGCTGCCAGGACGGCGACCAGTACTCGCCGGTCGCGTCATCACGGACGTAGACGTACCGACCGCCGAGATCGAACGGTGCGTTGTTGGGTCGCGACCGGGTCAGCCTCCGAAGCCGTGCATCGCGAAAGAACGAGTAGCCTCCGGCGGTGTTGGAGATGATGCCGAAATACTCCTCCATGCCCAGGTAGTTGATCCAGGGCAGGGGCGTATCGGGTCGCGAGATGACGTACTCCCGGCGTTCGTCATCGAAGTGTCCGTACCGCACGACGCCTCCTAGTGGGTTCGATGCAGGCGGGTGGTAGTGAGTGCTGGCTGTGCGTCGCGACCCGGCCGGCATATTGCCGGCCGGGTCCAACCGCCTCCAGTGGCGGGGTATTACGGTGTTTGTCCGCCAGTCGCTGTCATGAGTCAGGAGGTTGCCGGCCTCAGGGACATGAGGATGTATGGCATCTCCGGATCGTTCGGCGAGGGATTCATGTAGGGATTGCTCTGATCCGGCCATCCCACGTACTTGGCGCTGCTGAAGACGTTCCAGTCGGCACCGTAAAGCAGCGGCACGACTGGCGCGTTGGTCGAGACGTAGTTTTCGAGGCCCTGAACGACCTGCGTCAGCTGCGTGGTGTTGCTCGGATCGGTGGCCTCGTACTGATGGAGGAGCTGGGTCGCCGTGGAGTCGTTGATGCCGCCGAAGTTTCCACTCCCGGCTTGCTGCGACGCCGGATCGAGCCAGTTGTAGTACTGCACGTACGGGATGTTGCCACCGGCGCCCCAGTGGATCGCCGCCTGGAAGTTGCCCGAGACGAGGTTGCCGTTCCACGTGTTGTAGTCCTTGCCGTCGCTTGTGGTCACGGCCATGCCTTCGGACTGCAGCTCCTGGGAGATCAGCGTTGCGTCCTCCCAGTAGTCACTGAAGGGCTGCGGGTCGTAGATGGCGAACTGGATGATCTGCGATCCCTTGTGCCAGCAGTTGGCGACGACTGAGCCATCGCACGGGACCTCGGCGGAGGTTCCCCAGCCCGCAGGTGGCGTCCAGCCGGCGCCGGTAAGCTCCTTCTCGACGGTGTCGCCCTGCCACTTGTCATTCGAGGCACGCTTGGCGCTCGTCTCAGGTGTGGCCGGCAGATCGTTGGTCAGGGTGGAGCTGAGATAGACCTTCTGGTTCGGCAGGATCAGGCCACCCGACGATGTTGCCGGATACTCGTAGCCCGACTCGCCGAGCTGTGCGAGGGCCTGCCGGTCGATGCCCAAGCTGATGGCCCTGCGAACGGCCGGGTCCTTGAGGGCCGAGACCGCATGCGGGCCGGTCAGGTTGAACCAAAGCGTCACGGTGTTACCCGACGCGAACCAGGCGTGGTTGGTCAACGGGTTGAGGTTGACGAACGTCTGGTAGACATTCGGGATGTCGTTGCCGGCCCAGTCGAGGTTGCCGCTGGCCAGCTGCTGCGCCGCAGTGTTGTTGTCGGCGATGTACGGGATCTCGACCTTGGACTCCGGTGGCTTGCCATTCGCTGTGCATGGCACGTGACCGTTGCAGTTACCGCCCCAGTAGTGAGGGTTGGGCGTGAACGTGATGAGCTGCGACGTGTAGCCCCCCGCGCCGAGCATGAACGGGCCGGTGCCGACCGGATTGGTGATCGCCATGGTCGGATTCGAGGTCAACTGCCGAGCCACGGATGCCTGCACGATCCACGTGGTGCCAAGGATCGACCAGAGATTGGTGTACTGCGGGCTGCCGAAGGTCAGGGTCACCGTGTTGCCGCTGACGCTCGGGTCAGCCGACTGCACAGGAACGCCGCTCCAGTCCAGCTTCGGCTGGTCCTTGATGGCTTTGAAGGTCGCGGCGACATCCTTCGCACTGAGCGACGTACCGTCATTGAACTTAACGTTTTGGCGGACCGCGATCGCCAGAGAATCGCCGCCGTTGCTGAAGGTGTAGCCGGTGGCGAGCCAGGGATGGCTCCCGCTCGTGGTTGGATCGAGGGCGTTGAGCTCGTACAGCGGCTCATACACGATGCTGGCCAGGTTCATCGCCCTTGCCGTCGAGTTTGAATCGAATGGGTTGAAGTCATTCGAGAACGTGGAGCCGGTCGTC
Organism: Candidatus Dormiibacterota bacterium; assembly: GCA_003153505.1. Lineage (GTDB taxonomy): Bacteria > Chloroflexota > Dormibacteria > Aeolococcales > Aeolococcaceae > Palsa-851. The sequence goes on along the minus strand of PLZA01000031.1, from coordinate 69,350 downwards.
GCCTCCTCGACGAGCGGCTTCCCCGCCGCCGACCCCGGTGCTGGTGTACTCGAGCTGCCGCATGCGGCCAACCCGAGGAGAGCCGCGACGGCCGCAGCTCCGGATATCTTTCGGTTCATGGTAATAACTCCGTGACGCGCGGTCCCTTTGGGCCGCCACTGTTGATACAAGTCCCGCAACGCACGACGTTGCTACGGAGGTCGGCGCCTCCCGGCGCTGGCTTCGCGGTCGCGGGCGTGCCATCTCCGCCCGCATGCCGCGATCGGTACCGCCTCGACACCTGCGTTGCGTTCCCTCATCCTCATGCCTCCTTTCTCCGGGTTCGGGTTGTGCTGGTCGGCTGAGAGCACTCCGGGGCAGACTGGGGCGCCGATGGATCGGTGGTAGCGACGCTGCCGGGTGTCCGCTCCTCCTCCAGCAGCCGCCTGTCGGAATCGACGTGGAGCCAGCAGGCTGCGCTGTGGCCGGACGAGACCTCGACACTTGGTGGCGAGACCCGGCGACAGATCTCCATGGCATGAGGACATCGGGGATGGAAGCGGCAGCCGCTTGGCGGCGCGATGAGGCTTGGTGGCGCTCCGCTTCGGACGAGGCTCGGTGGCTGCGGCCGTTCGGGGTCGGGTGCCGCTGAGAGCAGGAGCTGGGTGTACGGGTGCGCGGGTTCGTCGGTGAGGCTCACGCTCGGCGCCGCTTCGACCAGCTGGCCGGCGTACATGACGACGATGGTGTCGGCGAGATACCGCGCAGACCCGATGTCGTGCGTGACATAGAGGATCGCCAGACCTTCGGCGTCGCGAAGGTCGGCCAGCAGGTTGAGGACTCCGAGGCGGATCGACACGTCGAGCATCGACACCGGCTCGTCGGCGAGCAGCACCCGCGGGCGAACCGCCAGCGCTCTGGCGATCGCGACACGCTGGCGCTGTCCACCCGACAGTTCGTGCGGGAACTTGGCCGCAAACTCCTCGGGAGGTTCCAGTGACACCCGTCGGAGCAGGCCGGTCACAGTGGCGTCAACGTCGTCGGTGACGTGGTGGATCTTGAGGGGGCGGACCAGGTTGTGGCGGACGCGGTGCACCGGGTTGAGCGATGCAAAGGGATCCTGGAAGATCATCTGCACCTGGCGCGCGTACTCGCGCGGACGGCCGCGAGGCGTCGGCCTCCCGTCGAGGAGTACCTCGCCACCGTCCGGGCTGATGATCTTCGCCAGCATCCGGGCGACCGTCGTCTTCCCCGATCCACTCTCGCCGACAACGGCGGTGACCCGCGCCGCCCCGATGCTGACCGAGACGTCCTGCACCGCGTAGAGCAGGGCGCGCCTGGCGAGCACGCCATGACCGCGTTTCACCGAGAAGTACTTGGTGAGGTTCTTGCCCTCCAGCACGGCGACGCCGCCAGCGACAGTGGCGCTCATCGGCGCGCCCTCGCCGCGCGAGCCGGACCCGTTGCCGCCGGCCGGCCGGCGGCCGCCGGCGGCTCAGGATGGGCCAGCTCGCGGGGAATGGTTGCATCGCCGGCGTGGAGCCAGCAGGCGACCTCGCGATTCGGGCCCCCGAGCGGCCGGAGCACCGGTCGCTCCTGCCGGCACCGCTCCATTGCCCACCGGCAGCGCGGGTGGAAGGCGCACCCGGTCGGGAGCACCCTGAGGTCGGGGGGTGACCCGGGGATTCCCTCCATCGGCCGGCGCGGGCCGTGCATCGGTGGGAAGCAGTTGAGCAGGCCGTAGGTGTACGGCAGGCGCGGGGCGTGGAAAAGGCTAGCCGCGGGGGCGCGCTCCATCACTCTGCCCGCGTACATGACGGCGATCTCGTCGGCCAGCTCGACGAGGAGAGAGAGGTCGTGGGTGATGAAGAGGGCCGCGAACCCAAGTTGGTCGCGAAGCCCCATCAACTCCTCGAGAATCTCGCGCTGGGTGACGACGTCGAGGGCTGTCGTCGGCTCGTCCAGCAGGATGACCTGCGGCTCGAGCGCCAGTGCCATGGCGATCATCGCCCGCTGGCACATGCCGCCTGAGAGCTCGTGGGGATAGCTACGAAGTCGGTCAGCCGTCATTCCCACCATATCCAGGAGCTCGGCGGACCGATTCCATCGGTCGCGGTTCGAAAACGACGGGCGATGCACCCGCAGGAGGTCGTCGAACTGCGCACCGATGGTGATCACGGGATTGAGGGCGTTGAGGGCGCTCTGGAGCACCACCGAGATCTCCGACCATCGCACCGTCCGCAAGACAGAGTCATTGGCAGCGAGCATGTCGATCGTCCCGCGGGGACCCTCCTCGCTGAAGGGCCTCGAGTGGAAGAGCACCTCGCCCGCAGTGATCACCCCCGGCGAACGGAGGAGCCGGATGGCGGCCATGGCGAGCGTGGATTTGCCGCTTCCGCTCTCCCCGGCCAGCCCCATTACCTCGCCTCGCCGGAGCACGAGGTCGCAGTCCACGACGGCGGACACTGCGTCCGCTCCGTAGCCGTAATCGACGCACAGCCCGCGGATCTCGAGGACCGGCTCGGCGAGCTGGGCCGGCTTCGCGGATGGCGTCCTCGCTGGAGCCTCTGGGGCCATCATGGTGCCGCCCCTTCAGACCCCACGGCGTCGGTGGCCACAGCCGCCGTTGCGGAGTGCCGTCCGCCGGTCGCTCGACGATGCATCACCGGCGTGATGCCCAGTCGAGGCCGGAGGCTGATGCCTGCTCGACGCGCCGAACGTCGGGAGAGTCCCGCGGCGCGCAGACGTGGGTTGACGAACTCGTCGATCCCAAAGTTGAGGAGAGCCAGGCCCATCCCGAGGAGTGCAATGCAGAACCCCGGAGGCAGCCACCACCACCACCAGCCGCTCGCAACGGCATTCTGTGGATAGGCCTGTTGCAACATCTCGCCCCAGTTCCAGAGCCCGGCTGGACTGGCGTTGGGCGCACCGGCCAGCCCGAGGAAGGCGAGGGCGACGTAGGCGCCCACGGCGTAGAGCGTGGTGAAGAGGAAGGTGGACGCCACGATCGGCAGCAGGTTGGGCAGGACCTCAACGACGATGATCCGCATGCGGCCCTCCCCAGAGACTCGGGCCGCCTCGACGAAATCGCGGTTGCGCAATGAGAGCGTCTGAGCCCGCAGCACCCGGGCTCCATATGCCCATCCCGTGACCGCGACGATGAGGGCGATGACGATGACGTTCGCGCCGGCCGAGGGGACGTAGCTGGCAAGCACGATGAGGAGCGGAAGCCCCGGGATTGCCAGGAAGACATTGGAGAGGAGCGACAGCCCCTCGTCGGCGTTGCCTCCGAGGTAGCCTGCAGTCACGCCCACGAGCACCGAAAGTGCGGTGGCTATCGCACCCGCGATGAACCCGACAAGCAGGGTGGCCCGCGTCGACACGAGCAGCTGAGACCAGACGTCTTGTGCGAAGACAGTCGTGCCGAGCCAGTGGGCGCCTGAGGGCGGCTTGGGCAGGAACGCCAGTACCGCAGGCGAGTTGAAGCAGACGGTTCCGGCCGCGTTGCAGACCTGCTCCGCCGGGTGCACAACGATCGTTTGCAACCATGCCGCCGCAGCCCGCGCACCCGAACACGCAGTCCGACAGTAGATCCCTGTCTCGTTGGGGCTGTATGGCGCGATCACCGGCCCGATGACGGCGATCACAACGAATACCGCCAGAATGGCCAGCCCGGCAATCACCTTCGGAGAGCGCGGCACGCGCAGCCCCCTGGACCGCAGCACCGATGGGGGCGGCTGCAGGCCCGCGGCGGCGAGCGGGGTTTCGGTACGAGTCGTCGCAGCGCCGGCGGTCATCCCGCCGCCTCCTGGCGAGCCCGGGGGTCGATCAGCACGTACACGAGATCGGCGAGGAGATTCGCGACCAGCACCACGACCACGATCACGAGGAAGATTCCCTGGACAAGGACGTAGTCGAGGTCCTCGACAGCCTTGAAGAGGTGGTATCCGATCCCCGGGTAGTTGAAGACAAGTTCGACGAGAAGCTGACCGGCCACCACGAGGCTGATGGCGATCGAGAAGTTGGAAACGCTGGGGAGCATGGCGTTGCGGGCGGCGTACCAGACGACCCGGCGGCGAGGGAGGCCCTTGGCACGGGCCACGAGGACGAAATCCTCGTCCATCGTGGTGATCATCTGGTTGCGCATGCCGAGGATGAACCCGGCCATGGAGGCCAGCACAACGGTGGCTGCGGGGAGCACGGCATGAGTGACGATGCTCCAGAGATAGGGCCAGTTCATCCCCGGTGCCACCGTGTAGACGTCGTACCCGCCGGAGCTCGGCAGCAGGTGGAGCATGTGCGCCGTCTCGCCGAAGAACATCGTGAGCACCAGCGCGAGGAGGAAGTACGGGATCGCCTGAAAGAGTGTGGCCACCGGCATCAGCCAGTCCAGCCAGGAGCCGCGGAGCCAGCCCATCACGATCCCGATGAGGGTGCCGAGGACGAAGCTGATGACAGTGGCGGCCCCGAGGAGCCCAATCGTCCAGGGCAGGTACTGGGCAATCAGGGTCGCAACGGGCTGGTTCCCCTGGGTCCACGAGCTGCCGAGGTCGCCATGGAAGAGGTTGCCCCAGAACTGGAGGTACTGGACCCAGATGCTTGTGTGCACCCCGAAGCCGAGCTCCAGGCGGATGGCGTTGACGCACTCCAAGTTACAGACCCCCGACTGAGTGGCTCGCGAGATCGCCTCCTGGACGGGGTTCCCGGGCATCACCCTCGGGAGGAAGAAGCTGATGGTGAGCGCCACCCATGCGGCGATCACATAGAAGCTGAGTCGGCGAAGGAGGAGGCGCATGGCTAGGCGACCTGGCGCCTCGACATTGACGAACGGCGGATGACCAGGGCAACGGCGTCGCTGCGACCCGTCGCCAGGGCGCGGGCTGCGTGGTTGGGGACGTAGCTCAGCTTTCGCAACGAGCGCTCTACGGCCCGTCGCGCCTCAGGACTGACCCTCGGGTTGGCGGTGAGCGCGCGAGACGCCGTCGCTCGCGAGACTCGCGCCGATTTCGCGACTTGGTCGAGGGTCATTTCTGGCCGTTCTTCATGGAAGTGCTTCCACGATCGAGCCGGCCATGTCGCTTGTCTAGAACCGTAAGACCCCGGATTTCAGGCCTTTGGACCCCGAGTCGGCGGGCAAGGACGCGCATCGGTCTACATGGCCTCGGTCGCTCGCCCGGATGAGAGTCGTACCTGCAGCTCGGTGGTGAGGATCACCCGACGCGGTGCATGCATAGCGTCGAGCAGCAGCCGCGCCATCTCCCGCCCCATCTCCTCGATCGGCTGACGCACGCTGGTCAGCGGCGGACTGCTTGACGCGGCCACCGGGTCGTCGTCATAGCCGACGACGGCGACATCGTCGGGAACACGCCGACCCGACTCCGCCAGGGTGCGCAGCGCGCCCGCCGCCATCAGGTCGGACGCTGCAAACACCGCGTCCAGCGATGGACGCCGTTCGAGGAGCCGCCGCATGGCCCGTTCGCCACCCTCCTGGGTGAAGTCGGCGGACTCCTCGGCTCCTTCGTCGAGGGGCAAACCCTCGGCCTCGAGAGCCGAGCGATACCCGAGCAGTCGATCTCGCCCCGGTGGCATGTCCTGGGGGCCGCTGATCGTCGTGATGCTCCGCCGCCCGCGTGCTGCCAGATGCGTGACGGCCGCAAACGCCCCGCCGACGTTGTCAATGTCGACATACGTGAAGAGATCGGCCTCCGCAGGACGGCCGCCGACCACCACCGGAATCCCCCGGGCCGCGAGCCGGCCGGGCAGCGGATGGACTCCGTGCAGCGACACCAGCAGGACTCCGTCGGAGTGACCGGCCGCGACGAACCGCTCGAGGCGATCCATGTCCGTCCCAGACTGTGGCGCCAGCAGGATGAGTTGCTTGTCGCGTGCCGCGAGCACCTCTCCGATCCCGCGGATGAGGCGGGGGAAGAAGGGATCGCCGAAGATCAGGCTCGTCGGTTCGGAGATGACCAGGGCGACGGCGTCGCTGTGCCCGGTGGCAAGTGCTCGCGCCGCGTGGTTGGGGATGTAGCCCAGCTTCCGAGCCGCGCGCTCGACGGCCCTCCGGGACTCCGGGCTGACGCGCGGGTTGGCGGTCAGTACTCGTGAAGCGGTTGCCCGGGACACTCGGGCCATTTCCGCTACGTGTTCCAGGGTGATCTTCGAGTTCTGAGCGGATTTCATGGGAGCGGTTCCACACTTTATGCTTCGTCTCGGGGCCTGTCAATGACCTTCCTGCCTGGGCCGGAAGTGCCGGCCGTCAGGCGCCGAGCCGCTCGAACCGCGCGGTGAAGTGGCGGAGCGCCGGCGGCTCGTTGACGATCCGGTAGCCAGACAGGTCTTGGGCGTGCGCCGCCACCTCCGCACAGACGGCGATGACGTAGTCGATATGGCTCTGCGTGTACGTTCGCCGCGGGATCGCCAGGCGCACGAGGTCCATGTCAGCCGGGTGCTCGGTGCCGTCAGGTCGGCGCCCGAACATCACGGTGCCGATCTCACAGCTCCGTATGCCGCCGGTTGCGTAGAGCGCGACCGCGAGCGCCTGCCCGGGATACTCCAGCGGCTGGATATGCGGGAGCAGCCCGCGTGCGTCGATGTACACGGCGTGCCCGCCCGGGGGCTCGACGATCGGGATGCCGAGGCGAATGAGCGCCTCACCAAGGTATGCCGTGGAGCGGATGCGATAGCGCAGATAGTCGTGCTCGACCACCTCATGGAGCCCCTGGGCGATTGCCTCGAGATCCCGGCCCGCCAACCCGCCGTAGGTGGGGAAGCCCTCGGTGAGGATCAGCAGGTTGCGACACCGAGCCGCCAGATCGTCGTCGTTCATCGCAAGCCAACCGCCGATGTTGGCGAGACCGTCCTTCTTGGCACTCATGGTCATGCCATCGGCGAGCGCCGCCATGTCGCGCACGATGTCGCGCACATCGCGATCCTGCTGACCGGGCTCGCGCTCGCGGATGAACCAGGCGTTTTCGGCGAACCGGCACGCATCGAGAAACAGCGGGATACCGTATCGGTCGCACACGGCGCGCACCGCGCGGAGGTTCGCGAGCGAGACGGGCTGCCCGCCACCCGAGTTGTTGGTGATCGTGACGAACACGACCGGCACCGATCCCTCGTGGGTGCGGAGCAGCTCTTCCAGCTTGCCAACGTCCATGTTGCCTTTGAAAGGATGCCGGAGCGCCGGGTCGTGTCCCTCCGGGCTCAGCAGGTCGACCGCCTCGGCGCCGGTGAACTCGACGTTGGCCCGGGTCGTGTCGAAATGCGTGTTGTTGGGCACGATCTTGCCCGGTCCGCCGATGGCCGTGAACAGGATCTTCTCTGCCGCCCGGCCCTGGTGGGTCGGGATGATGTGCCGGAACGGAAAGAGTTCCTGGACCGCGTCGAGGAAACGGAACCACGACGGCGATCCCGCGTAGCTCTCGTCGCCGTGCTGTATCGCCGCCCACTGGTCTCGCGACATCGCTCCCGTTCCCGAGTCGGTGAGCAGGTCGATGAGGACATCGTCAGAGTGCAGCGCGAACAGGTTGTAATCGGCGGCGACGATGCGCTCCTGGCGCTCCTCGGGTGTCGTCAAACGGAGCGGCTCAACGGAGTGGATCCGGAACGGCTCGATGATCGTATCGAACGCCACGTGGTTCATCATGCGCGCCCGCCGATCACCGCGCGGGCACCAGCCGGCCCACCGCCAGGCGCGTACCCCTCGTCATGCTCTGCCCGCGACTTGGACTCCGCGCAACAGGTGCGCGACCACATCGGCGGCGGAATAGCCGTCACCGTTGTCCAAGACCGTCCGCACTGAGCCAAGGCCGTCACCACTGGTGATCACCGCCGGCTCCACGCCGTCGCCGCGCACCTGGCCAAGCCCGATGGCGGCGCTCAATCCATTGCACAGACACATGCGGTCGACGGTGGCTGCCGCATCGCCACCCTTGGCGATGTGATCAGCAACAGGCTCGGCGGCGCAGCGGTAGCCGATACCGCCCGATGGTTTGATGTATGCCTCACGCAAGTAGCCAAGATCGCAGAGGCGGGTACGTGCTGCGTACACAGCCTGTTCGGAAAGTGTTCCGGGGATCGCCGCCACCTTGAAGGGATACCCCGTCGACGATGCGCGCGATGAGGTGAGGACGAACTCCCGACCACGGTGCACAGCGTCGAGGACCGCGCTGCGCAGCGGCTGCGCGATGCCTGACTCCCTGCAGAAGGCAAAGAGCGTGCCCACCTGCACGCCGGCCGCTCCAGTATCGAGCGCTTCGCGCACGCGTTCCGGAGAGTCAATGCCACCGGCCAGCCAGAACGGGAGACCCAGGTCACGCATCACTTCGAAGTCCACCTGGTCCCGGTCGCCATAGAGCGGCTGTCCGAGAGCGTCATACGCGCCCGTGCCTCGCGGCGGCGCATTGTGCCCGCCCGCCGTCGGTGCCTCGACGATGAAGCCTTCGACCGAGCCGCTCGCCTTGCGGACCAGCACGGTGGCGAGCGTGTGCGATGACACGATCGGGAGAAACGCCGGACGCCGCGGCGCAGTGTCGATAGGAAATCGCGTCGGGTCGAATCGAAGATGCGGGACGGACTCGCGGGCGGACGCGCCGGCAACCTCGAGTCGCGTCTCCACCGGCTCCATCGCCGCGAGCCGGTCGAGAATGCCAGGAATATCACGCGGTATCCCTGCTCCCATGAGCACGACGTCGACGCCGGCGAGCATCGCGCCGAACAGGCTCGGCACCGTCGGGACCTGCACCTTGGTGAGCAGGTTGATGCCGATGCGGCCCTGGTGATCGCGTTTGGCGAGCGCCACCTCAACAAAGGCGGCGACAGCCAGAAGATCTTGCGACGCGTGGTTATCGCGATGCGAACGCATGGGCACGCCTCGGTAGGGGCGTCCCCGGCGGCCCGCCGGGAGGAAGTAGCGTTCGAGGACACGGTCGGCGATGCCGGGCACCGGGAACCGAGCCATGGCGTCACGCATCTCCCCGCCAGGGTCACCGTCCTGGAGCCGTCGTGCCAGCACGAGGTCGATGGCTGTACCGGATACGACACCGAGATGACCGGTCATGGCCACGGCGCGCGCGAGTCGATAGTTGGAAACGGCCACACCCATGCCGCCCTGAATCAGCAATGGCAGGGGGTCGAGATCCACGCTGGGTGTGGGTGTCCGCATGATGCTCCCTTGGTTCTGGCCAATTGCAACAGCCTATGGGCGTCGCGCGTTTGCTGTCAGAGCCGTAGGCCATCGATCAGTGGGCCGAATGTCACACCGCGGCCGTCAGCGCCCCGCAGCTCGAGCCAGCAGGGTACGGCGGTTCCCGGTCCCGGTCTTGATGAATATCGACTTGAGGTGATCCTGCACCGTGTTCTCGGACACGAACATGTGCTCAGCCGTGCTCCGCGTGTCAGAGCCAGTGATCAGGTGGCCGAGCAGTTCCATCTCCCGAGGGCTCAGGGCGCATGCCCTGCCGAAGAGTGGTGTCCGCTCCGTCGCTGCGGTCGGCTCGATCGTGACCGCAATGTCCTGTTCCGCGGGCGGCACCGCCGTGCCGATGCGCGCCGCGCGAAGCGTCAGCCACACTCCAGCCGTCAGGTGGACGCGCGCCGTCGGTGGATGATCGTCGACGCCGGACTCGTTCGCAAGCAGTTGCGCGGCAACGTTGTAGGCACCGGCGGGTACTGGCTGCCGGTCGCCGCGGGGGGGCACGAGGAGCCTCAGGTACTCGTCGGTTTCCAGCGTCTGCGCTCGGACTTCGAGGTCCGGCGAAAGCACGAGCACGATCGGTCCCCCACGCACCGTCGCGGCCATCGCGAGGCTGAAGGTCGCGGCCTGGCACCGTCGGATCGCGTCGGTGATCGGCCTCGCGATCGAGGTCAGAAAATCCGTCTCGTCCTTGCTGAAGACCGGTTCACCTGCGCTCCGCCAGAGGTCGAGGAATCCCCAGCACCCGTGCCGGTCTCGGAACACCAGCGACGCAACATCGGTCACCGCGTACCGCGCGAGCATCTCCCGCCAGACGAGGCTCTGATCAAGGCGGCCCGCTGTTGCCGCGTGCAGCAGAGCAACGGGGCCCTCGAGGTGCGTCCAGCGGTTCACTCGCGTCAGGTACTTGAGCTCGATGAGACGCGGCAGCTCGGTCAGGCATGGAACATCCGCGAGCGGCGCTGACCCGACCTCTGTCTCCGGATCGGTGAGGAGCCACGCGTATGCGTCGAAATTGACCGCACGCCGGATCTCGTCGAGGACGGCGAGCCGGAGTGCGAGCACGTCTTCGGCGGGTGTCGTGCAGATGCGGACGATTCTCTCGAGCGCGTGCGATTGTGCGGTGCTCGCGGTCACGCCGTGATCCTACGCGGGTCGACACCTCCCCCCGCGACCCAAAGATCCCATGAACCTGGGATGGCGGCCGGCTCGGCGCCTCCGTAGTCTTCGAGTGACCAAAGCTTTGAAGGAGAACGCAATGGCAACGCTGCACATCCAGCATCCGATCACCGACTTCGCAACGTGGGCCGCGGCTTTCAGCCGTTTCGCCGATGCCCGGCACAACGCGGGAGTCCGCGCGCAGCGCGTCCAGCGACCCGTGAACGACCCGCGGTATGTGGTGATCGACCTCGACTTCGACACCGCGGGCGAAGCACAGTCGTTCCAGAGCTTCCTGACAACTCAGGTATGGGCACGTCCCGAGAACTCGCCAGGTCTGGCTGGAACTCCCGAGTCGATGGTCCTCGAATCGGAGGCCGTCTGATGGGCATCCTGAACAGAGGATCGTGCTTCACGAGTGCGCCGTCTGCGAGCCGATCCAAGGTTCTTGCACATGCGGGAATCGTCGTCGTGTCGGTGCTCACGCTCGCTGCGTGCGGTGGTGCAACCGGGACCGCCCCAGGTGCGACGGAGCCGGCCGCTCAGGCGGCCACCCCGGCGGCTCCGACCTCGACCTCGAGTTCCACCCGGGGTGCGGCGTCCGATCCGTGCTCCCTGATCAACGCGCAAGAAGCGTCGACCGCCCTCGGTACCGATGCAGGGACGCCGAGCTCGGTTGCAGGTCAGTGTGCCTACACGACACCCACTGGCAACCTGACCGTCATCGCCACCCAGTATCCGGACAGCAGCACCGCGAGCTCGTCCTACGACTCAACGCGCACCGCCGCGATGGGTGGCGTCCCCGGATTTCAGGACGTGTCTGGAATCGGTGATCACGCCTTTCTCACGTCCGGTGGGCTCGTCGAGTTCGACAAGGGGTCGCTCGTGGTGATCATTCAGGTGCTCGCCGGCACGAACCCGACGACAAGCACGATGACCATGCTGGGTCAGGCCGCATCCGGGCGGGTTTGAACGACGGCCGCCCGGACCAACTCGACGGGGTGCAGGGCACGGCGGCCAGTGCCGTGCTCGATCTGCTGGCGGCATGACACCCCCGTGGCGGCAACCACGGTTGCGGCATCCTCGGCAGTGATCGCGGGGAAAAGGCGCATTCCGCCGATCTCCATCGACAGTTGATAGTGCTCGGCTTCGAACCCGAACGACCCTGCCATACCGCAGCAGCCGGCATCGACCTCGACAACCTCGGAGCCAGGAATCGACGACAGCAGCTGGACACTTGCGCTGGTTCCGGTCAGCGCTTTCTGGTGGCAGTGACCGTGGAAAAGGAAGCGCCGACCCGCCATGGGGGATGCTGGATCCATACGCAGGTGTCCCGAGGCAACCGCTTCGAGGATCAGGTCGTCAACGAGGCGAACCCGACCTGCAACCACCTTCGCGTCCTCGTTGTCAGGCTGCAGAGCAAGGTGCTCCTCGGTGAGCGTGAGGATGCAAGAGGGCTCGACTCCGACGATCATCACCCCCTCCCGGGCCAGGCCGGCGAGACGAGCGGTCATCGCCTGGGCTTGTCGGGTGGCGTCGTGCAGACGTCCCTTGGAAATCGCGGCCCGCCCGCAACACTGGTCGCCGATGAGATCCACCTCCCAGCCAGCCATTTCCAGCAGCTCCACCGCCGCAATGCCCACGCCCGGCTCGGTGAACGTCGTGAACGAGTCAGCGAGCATCACCACCCGTCCGAGGGGCCCCGGCGATCGACGCGTGCGGCGCGCATTCCAGCGAAGTAGCGTGCGCCGCTGGAACCGCGGCAGCGGCCGCCTCCTGGTGATCCCCAGCGCCCGTTCCATGAGCGCACGTGACCCCGGGAGCGACGTCACCACGTTGGAGAGTGGCGCAACCAACGAGCCCAACCGGTTGAGACGACGCGCCGCGGCGAAGAACCGCGCGCGCGCTGGGACGCCGTGAATTCCCTGGTACTGAAAGAGGAATTCGCTCTTCATCGATGCCATGTCCACGCCGAGAGGGCACTCGCTCTTGCATGCCTTGCACTCCAGACAGAGGTCGAGGATATCGTGCAGCCTGTCGTCGCCGAGCGCTGCTCTCGGATCCGGCTGCGACAGCGCGAAAACGAGCGCGTTGGCGCGGCCGCGGGTGCTGTGCTCCTCCTCGCGCGTTGCCATGTACGACGGACACATGACGCCAGTCGATCCCTTGCGGCAGACGCCGATGTTCATGCATCGATCGGCGGCGCCGCGCATCCCGCCGGTGCCGGCGAACGAGAGTCGAGTCGAGAGCACGAACGTTGGCGGAAGCACAGCATCGCGGATGTTCTCGGTCATCGGCGGCGCGTTGACGATCTTGCCGGGGTTCATGAGCGCATCTGGGTCGAAGAGCACCTTCACCGCGCACATGGCGTCGTAGAGCCCGTCTCCGAAGACGGTCCGGTTGAACTCACTGCGTGCGAGGCCATCCCCATGCTCGCTGGAGTTGGCTCCTCCGAATTCGCTCACCAGGTCGCGTATCTCCGCTGCCACGGCGCGCATGGTTGCGACCTCGCTGGGTCGGGTGAGATCCATGAACGGGCGGATATGCAGGCACCCGACCGAGCAGTGACCGTAGAAGCCGGCCACCAGACCGTGTCGCTCGAGAACGGCGCTGAAACGCTGCACGTACTCGGTCAGGCGGGCCGGGTCGACGGCCGTGTCCTCGATGAACGCCACCGGCCGGCGGGTGCCCACGCTCGCTGCCATCAACAGACCCAAGCCGGCGGATCTGACCTTGAGGAGTGCGGCCTGCTGATGCGGCGTCGTCGCGCGAAGCGTGTGATAACCATGGTCATGGCGCCGCCAGAGCGCGGCAAGCCGCTCCACGCCCGCAGATGCCTCGGCCGCGTCATCGCCGTCGAAGGTGACGAAGAGCAGCGCCCCCGGATCGCCTTCGAGGATCGACCCCAGTGCGGCGTACTCGATCTTGCGGCGCGAGAGGTCGAGAATCGTTCGGTCGATGAGCTCGACGGCGCTGGGTCGCGTGCTCAGAGCGTCCTCCGTCGCTGCGACGGCATCGGCCACGGTCGCGAAATGCCCGACGGCAATCGCCTTTGCTCGGGGTAACCGAACCAGACGCACGGTTGCCTCGGTGACGATCACGAGCGAGCCTTCGGAGCCCACAACGAACCGAGCGAGGTCGAAGGGCGGCCCGTCGGCGATGCGGTCGAGTCGATAACCGCCGGCACGGCGCCAGTAGGGTGGAAAACCCAACGCGATCGCGGTGCGATGCTCGTCGACGAGCGCCGGCAGGCGCGCGTGGATCCTTCCTGCCAGGGTGTCCGCGGCAGCCCGGCGCGTCATCTCCGCAGCGTCGGCCGGCCCGAGTGTCGCTGCGCTGGAGTCGCTCAGCACCACCTCGAGCGACTCGACGTGATCGATGGTCATGCCATGCACCACCGATCCGCTTCCCGCGGAGTTGTTGCCGATCATCCCGCCGATCGTTGCCCTGTCGCTGGTCGAGGTATCCGGGCCGAAAACCAGCCCGTGCTGACGCGCTGCGCGATTCAGATCGTCCTGGACGACGCCCGGCTGAACTCGCGCGAGACGTCGATCGGCGTCGAGCTCGACGATGGAGTCCATGTGGCGCGAGGTGTCGATGATGACCGCGCGTCCAACCGTCTGGCCCGCCAGGCTGGTGCCGGCGCCCCGCGGCAACATGGGCACGCGACGGCGGGCACAGACGCTCACGGCTGCGGCAACGTCCGCCGCATCGCGCGGAAACACGACCGCAAGCGGTTCGATGCTGTACATGCTTGCGTCTGTCGAGAACAGGTGACGCGTATAGGCGTCGGCACGCACCTCCCCCACCGTCGCGGCGCGAAGCTCGGCCTCGAGGTCGCGCATCTCCGCGGGTTCCAACCTCTCAGCCAATCCCCGACACCGGCAGAGTCGCCCGTCGGCGCTGATGCCGAAGCTGCGCCCGCGTCACTCCGCGCCCCGGGCTCAACGAACGATGCCCTCGTCACGGAGTGCGGCGATTTCCGCATCCGAGTAACCGAGTTCGCTCAGGACCTCATCGGTGTGCTCGCCGAGGGTCGGTGGCGGGCGTCGCACAGTTGCCGTGTAGCGGGAGAGCTTGATCGGCGAACCGGTCATGCGCAGCGTTCCCGCCGTGGGATGCTCGGTGCTCAGCACCATCTCGCGCGCGCGCACTTGGGGATGCTCGAGTGCGGCACCGACGCTGTTGATCGCGCCGGCCGGGATCCCGACGCGGGCCAGCTCCTCGGCCCAGGCGGCCGAGTTCCTGGCTGCGAGGGCAGCTTCGATGAGCGGGATCAGCTCCGAGCGGTTGGCGACACGCTGCGGATTGCCGGCGAAGCGGGGATCGTCGACCAGCTCGGGCAGGCCGATGAGCGGGGCGAAGCGTTGCCACAGCGTGTCGTTCCCCACCGCGACCATCAGGTGCCCGTCAGCAGTCCGCAGCGCTTGGTAGGGCACGATGCTCGGATGGGCTGACCCGTAGCGGCGTGGCACCTCGCCCGAGGCGAAATAACCGCCGGCCAGGTACGTCAGCGACGCTATCTGCCCATCGAGCAGCGAGATGTCGATCCACTCGCCGCGGCCGGTGGTGTGCCGGGCGTGCAGCGCGGCGAGAATGCCGATCGCAGCCCACATTGACGCCCCAAGATCTGCCGCGGAATTGCCGACTCGTACGGGCGCTCCGTCCGCTTCACCGGTGACACTCATCAGACCACCGAGCGCCTGAGCAATGGCGTCGTAACCGGGTTCTGCCGCGTAGGGGCCGGTCTGGCCGAATCCTGAGATCGACGCGTAGATCAGCCGCGGATTGCGAGCGCTGAGGTCGTCGTAGCCGAGCCCCAGCCGCCCCGCAGTTCCGGGCCGAAAATTCTCGACGACCACGTCGGCGCGATCCGCCAGACGCAGTGCGATCTCGCGTCCTCGCTCGCTCTTGAGATCCACCGCGATGCCCTGCTTGTTGCGGTTCACCGAGAGAAAGTAGGCGGACTGGTCGCCCTGATACGGGGGCGCCCACTCCCTCGTGTCGTCACCGGTCCGCGGGTTCTCGAGTTTGATCACATCGGCGCCGAGGTCGGCGAAGATCATCGTCGCGAAGGGACCGGACAGGATCCGCGAGAGGTCGAGGATCCGCACGCCGGCGAGCGGCCCGGATGACGGAACCTGGGCGGGGTGGGGATCCATCGCGCAGCGTCCCTAGGACAGCACGCCGACATAGAGATTGACGACTTCGTCGTTGTGGAGCAGGTCTCGCCCTGGCCCATCCAGGCGGTTCCTCCCGAGCACCAAGACGTACACCCACTGCGCATGACGCAGCGTCTCGCGAGTGTTCTGCTCGACCACCACGACCGCGACGTTGGTGGCGCGCACCTGCTCGATCCGCTCCCACACCGCGCTCTGGAATTTCGGGGAGAGGCCGGCGGACGGCTCATCGAGGAGCAGCACAGCCGGATCGACCATCAGTCCACGGGCCATGGCGAGCATGGTTCGCTGACCGCCGCTCAAGGTCTCTGCGTGGCGACGGTGGGCCAGCTTGAGGTCAGGAAAAAGCTGATACAACTCCTCGGCACGCTCATGCAGCCCCTGCCTCCGGCTGTACCCGCCCATCTCGAGGTTCTCCTGGACGGTGAGTTGGGGAAAGACATTCGCCACCTGGGGAACGTACGCGATACCGCGGCGCACCAGCTTCTCCGACGGTAGTCCGGTCGCGTCCCTGCCTTCGACCGTCACGGTGCCCGCGCTCGCACTGATCACGCCTGCGATCGCCTTGAGCAGTGTGGATTTTCCGGCTCCGTTGGGTCCGACGATCGCGGTGATCGCACCGCGGTGGGCGCGAATGCTGACGCTCTCGACAATCGGGGCACCGCCATAGCCAGCGGTGAGGCCGGCGATGTCGAGGGCCGCAACGGTCGCCGCCTGCGACGCGGCGGGGTCAGGACTCAGCGTCGTCATAGGTGGGCATCTCTCCGAGATAGGCGTCGACAACGGCCGGGTTACCCCGCAGCTGATCGAATGGGCCTTCTGCGATCACTCGTCCCTCGGCCATCACCACGACCTGGTCTGTAACTCGCTCGATGAAGGGGAGGTTGTGCTCGACGATGACGACCGACGTGCCCGCCGCGACGAAGCCGAGCACCGCGGTCGCCATACGCTCCCCGAGGACCGGGTTGACGCCGCCCATCGGCTCATCGAGGATCACCAAGCGCGGCTCCGCCATGCGGATTCGCGCGAACTCCAGGAGGCGCTTCTGGCCACCGCTCAGAATGCCGGCTCGCTCGTTGCGTAAGTGGAACAGCCCGAACTCGTCGAGAATGTCACGCGCACGGATCAACTTGTCGTTGGCGCGCTCCCTTTCGAGCCGAGACGGGCCGGCGAGCGATCTCCAGAACCGCTCGCGACGCGGCTCGAAGTGGGCGAGGATGAGATTCTCGAGCACGCTCAGCCCGGGCCACTCGCGCGGGCTCTGGAATGTCCGGATCAAGCCCATCCGCGAGATGACATGCGGCGTCTTGCCCTGCACCTCCTTGCCCTCGAAGCGGACCGTGCCTGTGTCGGGGACCTTGAAGCCCGAGATGAGGTCGATGGCCGTGCTCTTGCCGGCACCGTTGGGACCGATGAGCCCGGTGATCTGACCCTCGGCCGCGGTGAACGAGCACGCCGTGACCGCCTGCACGCCACCGAAGTGCTTGTGCAGATCCTGCACCTCGAGCAGCGCGGTCACGCAGCCCCGGTGTCGAGCGTAGCGCCGGCGACCGCACTCCCGGTAGCGACGCTTGTGCCGCCTGTGTCGGCCGGGTCCTTGTCGCGCATGCGGTGTTCTGGGAGGAGACCTTGGGGCCTGAATCGAATGAACAGCACCAGGACGATGCCGGTGAGAATGAGCCGGAAGGCCGGCGCGAAGCTCGGCTGGTTGGCGATCTCCGGAAGGTATCGGGTGGCCTCCTGGAGGCCCATCACCATGACGGCGACCCCAAGGATGACGCCACGGTTGCTCCCCCGGCCACCGACGAGAATCGCGGCGTACAGAACGATCGTTTCGACCGGTGACCAGGCGGACGGGTTGAACGCGCTGAGGTAGCCCGCGAAGAGCGCACCGCCCAACCCTCCGATGCCCGCCCCGATGACGTAGGCCTTGAGCTTCATCGCGTAGATATTCCGTCCGAAGGCAGCCGCCGCGCGCTCATCCTCGCGCAGACTGCGCAGTGCAAGGCCGAAGCGACTGCCGCTCAAGCGCGTGACGAGGACGAGGACGACACACAGGACAGCCACGCAGAGTCCGAGATAGAAGAACGGGTAAGCCGAGAAGTCGAGTCCCAAGACATCGCCCATCGGGTCGAACAGGCCGGACAGCCCGTTGTAACCGTTGAACAGGGGTACGAACTGCCCGGCGAACACATAGAGCACGTACACCGCGCCGAGCGTGACGATCGAGAAGTAGATGCCCCGCAGGTGGCGCAGGGCGATTGCTCCAACAACAAGCGCGAGCAACATCGAACAGACCACCGCGATCGCGACAGCGAGCGGGAACGGGAGGGTCAGCCCAAGGATGTAGGTCGTCGGGCTGGTGGCAGGGCCGATGGTCAGCACCAACGTCATGTACGCACCAAGTGCGACATAGCCGTAGAACGCCAGGTCGAAGTCGCCGGACCATCCCCAGATGATGTTCAGCCCCAGCGCCATGATCGCGAAGATCGAGCCCTCGGTGAGGACCGAGACCAGGTAGTCGATCATTCGAAGACGCTCCGCCTCCCGCCGACGAAGAGACCTCGAGGACGCACGAGAATCACCAGGGAGAGGATCGCGAATGCGAATGCCAGGTTGTAGCTTGCGCTGAGGTAGCCGCCGAAGAACTCGAGGGCGATGCCGACGATGATGCCGCCGACCAGCGTGCCGACCGCCTTGCCGAGGCCACCGGCGACCGCGGCCGTGAGCGTGATCAGGAAGAAGCTGAAGCCCGAATACGGGCTGAACGTGCCGACGCTTTCGGCGAGAATGAAGCCCGCGTAGCCGCCGATCAGCCCGGCGAGCAGCCAGGTGAGCGCCGCAACACGGTTGGCGTTGATCCCGGAAACCCTTGCCAGCGAACGGTTTTGTGAGACCGCACGCAGGGACTTACCGAATCGGGTGTGCTGGATGATCACGTAGAGGAGCGCGGTGATCACCACCGCCGAGACCATGATCTGGATCTCGGTGTCGGTCCACAGGAATGGGCCGACGGTTCGCGGCGCTCCCTGGGGTACGGCGTAGCCCAGGTTGGACGCCCCAAAGATGATCACGAGGACGTTCTGGATCACGAGGGAAACGCCGAGCGTCGCGATGAACGTCGGCAGGCCACCGATACCCTTGCGCACGAATCGATCGACCACACCATTGTGCACCGCGAGTGCGAGGACTCCCCCGCCGGCGGCTGCGGCCAACCCGGAGAGGATCACACCGCCGCCGTGCTGCTGCACGAGGTAGGCGCAGTACGCGCCGACGGTCAGGATCTCACCGTGCGAGAGGTTGGCAACATTGGTAACGGAGTATTCGAGCGTGAAAGCAAGCGCCGACAACGAGAGGATCGCGGCCGCCACCAGACCGAAGCCGAGCGTGAGAAGAGCCTCGTGCATCTAGACTGACTCGCCCACGAATCGAGCACAGTGCGCGAGACGGCCGGGGACGTCACGGGGGCACCGCGCGACCTGTTCGCGCGGTGCCCCCGATGCGTCAGGGAGTAGCTGTGGCAAGGTCCGAAGCTGAGAGGAGTGCGATCTGACTTTCGGCTCCCGTCGTGGCATCGGCCTGGAATGCGCCGTAGGGACCAAAGACGTTGTTGTACGCGTTGAAGATGAGGTCACCACTGGACCCGTCCATCTTGATCTTGGTCCCGGCCTTGATACCCGCGAGGCATGCCTTGTAGGTGTCGCACGGCGTGCCCGGTGGGTTGGTCACCTGCTTCATGTCGGCGATGACCGCCGCACCATCGGTGGTGCCGGCTTTGTCCATCGCCAGCGCGAGGCTCAGCACCGCGTCATAGGCGTAGTTGGCGCCGGCGATCGGTTGCGCATTGGCGCCGTTCTGGGCGGCGAACGCGGCGGCGAAGTTGTCAGCGGCAGCACCGGTTGCGTTGGTGCCGTAGACGGAGACAAGATGATCATGGGCGACCGGATAGGTGATCGCCTTGAGATAGTCGTTGCCGCTCGTCACATCCGTTCCCACGATCGGGATGGCGAGATTGTCGAGCTCCTTGAAGTTCTGGAACATGACCGCAGCAGTCTGAGGATCGAGCTGCGTGAAGATAACGTCGGGGTGCGCGGCGATGATCTGCTGGACCTCGGTGAGATATGAGGTCTGCCCGGGCGCAACCGTGATGTTGGAGACGATGGAGTTGCCGAACTTCTCCCACGTCGCGGTGATCGGCTTGGGGATTGTCTGTTGCGCGATGTCTGACGAGAAGAGCAGCGCCGCGGTCTTGTAACCCTTCTGATGGGCGTAGAGCGCCATGGCGACGCCGAGCTGCGAGTCCGACGGGCTGTCGCGCCAGAGATACTGGTTGGTGTTCTTGTCGAACGCGGTGCTCCCGCCTTGGAACTCGGTGGGGATCTTGGCCGCGCTCACGATCGGCGCCACCGCCGCGATCTCCTGAGTCTCCGGGCCGATGATGCCACTCACACTGTCTGCGGAAAGGAGCTGCCGCACCGCAGGCACGGCGTCAGCCTCGTCGCACTGCGTATCCGCATGGCTCAGGTCCAGCTGCTTGCCCAGCACTCCGCCCGAATCGTTGATGACCTTCTGCGCGACCTGCGATCCCTGGAGCATCGCTTGCCCGAGCACCGCAAGCGGGCCCGTGAAACAGGAGAGCACGCCGAACGACACATGCCCGGCGCTGTCGGTCTTGACGTTGCCCCCACCCGAGCTGCCGGATGGACTCGAACTGCCGCACGCAGCGACGACAACGGCCACCGCGATACCGGTGAGCAGGCGTTTCGGAGCACGTGTTTGCGGGATCCGGGCCATGGCTGTCGGCGACACTGTCCAACCTCCGTCATTGGCCCGTTTGTAGGGCCGTCCCCGATTACTGGCGGAAGTCTGCTCCGACGTGGACGACTATGTCAATGGGTCGGTGGATAGACCAATTCTTGCGCGATAATCTCCACCGTGACCCTCGACACATCACCGCTCCGTCCGCTCGGACGCACGCGTCTGTATGAGGATCTCGTCGAGCGCCTGGGGGAGTTCGTCGTCCGCACCAACCTCGAGGTTGGCGAGCGGTTTCCGCCCGAGCGCGAGCTGGCGTCGCGTCTCCAGGTCAGCCGGGCGTCGCTGCGCCAGGCGCTCGCGGTGCTCGAGGCGCAGGGCTTCATCGAAGTGCGCCACGGCGGCGGCGTCTTCCTCCGCCGCAGCCGTGGATTCGGCGGCGTGCTCCACAAGCTGGTGGAGCGGCGAGCCCGTCTTCCGGAAGTCCTCGAGGCTCGCGAATTGCTGGAGGTTCGCCTCGCGGAACTGGCGGCCATCCGGCGCAGTAGTGACGACCTCGCCGCCATGCGCGCGGCACTCGTTGCAATGGAAGCTGAAATCGCGTCTGCCGGGTTAGGGATCGACGGCGATGCCGCGTTTCACCATGCGGTGCATCGCGCCGGCAATAACAAGGTGCTCGAGCATGTGATCGACGGGCTGGCCGACGCGATTCACGAGACCCGCCTGGAATCCCTCACCGAGCCGAACCGGCCGCGGAACTCGTTGCAGGCACACCGTCGCATCCTCGAGGCCATCGAGGCGCAGGAGGCGTCAGCCGCGGCCGATGCGATGCGAGCGCATTTGCGCCAGGTGGCGGATGTTGCGCTGCTCCGATGGGAACCGCCCGTCGAGGACGCGTCGCCGCCATGACCCCGCCGTCGTGGCTGGAGCACGTGACCGGCGTCGCGGAGCGCGGTCGCGCCATGCTCGGACGAGCAGCGGGCGGGACTCACGGAGTGGCGAACCTGGCGGCGACCTGCGACCGTCTGATCGCTCGTCGCGGCGAGGCTTCTGGTCTTGCCCTTGCCACCGAAGTGGTCCGCACCCTGGAGCGGATGAACAACGCCGAGACGAGCGAGTTCCTGGAGGTCCTGGCCGGCTCGTTCTCCCCACCGCCCGAGGCCGTGGCGGCCGCGGTTGCGCGCTGGCGGTCCGATCCCGGTGACGACGCAGTGATGGCGCTCGCTGCGGCGACCGAGGCGCCTCGCCAGGAGCTCTTCCGGCGGCTCAACATGGTCGGCGGCGGCGCTGCCGCGCTCGTGAAACTGCGCGGACAGCTGCTCACCCTGCTCCCCGCGCGACCGCATCTGCGCTGCGTCGATGCCGACCTCCGCCATCTGCTGTCGTCCTGGTTCAACGGCGGCTTCCTGCGGCTCGAGCAGATCAGCTGGGGGACGCCGGCGGCGACCCTGGAGCGGCTGATCGCCTATGAGGCGGTCCACGAGATTCACGGCTGGGACGACCTCCGGCTCCGCCTGGCGGCTGACCGCCGGTGCTTCGCGTTCTTCCACCCATTGCTTCCCGGAGAACCGTTGATCTTCGTAGAGATCGCGCTGACCCGCGAGCTGCCTACCGCCATCGCCCCCCTCCTCGGGGCCGGACGATCGATCGCCGATGCAGCTCAGGCCCACACCGCGGTCTTCTACTCGATCAGCGACTGTCAGCCGGGCTTGCGCGGCATCTCGTTCGGAAACTTCCTGATCAAACAGGTGGTTCGCGAACTCTCCGTCGAGTTGCCCGGGCTGCGGACCTTCGCGACCCTCTCGCCGGTGCCGAGCCTGGCCAAAGCGGTCGCCGATCGAGACAACGTTGACGGTTTCACGGATGAGCGGCTGCGCGCGCTGACAGCAGGGCACCACGACGAGCTCCGCCGTCTCGCCTCGTCGAGTGACGAGCTCGAGGCACTGTCTCAGCTGCTTCAGGCTCCCGGACCACAGGCCCCGGTCGTCGCGCGCATAGCCGGGCGACTGGCGCTCGCCGACCTCGTGCACGTCAAGATCCGTGGCCGCACCGCCGACAGCGTGGCCCATTTCCACCTTTCCAATGGGGCGCGGCTCACGCGTATGAACCCCGACGGAGACCTGTCACCCAGGGGACGGCAGTCGCACGGGGTGATGGTCAACTACGTTTACGAACCGCAGCGGCTGGAAGCCAACCATGAGCGCTATGTTCGCTCCGGTTACGTGGCGACCGCGGCGTCATTGAGTGGTGAGATCAAGGCGATCGATACCGCATGGTCCAACACGCCCCGACGCGCTCGGCGGTCGGTGCGTGCAACTCGCTGACGCGTCTCACAGCTCGTCCTCAAGGATGACGCGATCGCTCGGGCACTGAGCTAGGCTCGAACGACAAGCATGGTGACCGCCTCGATCAACCGGATTCGCCGACTGCCTCCGATCGTCCCCGACGGCGCTGTCGCCATCGTCCTGATGGTCAGTGCCGGCCTCGCGGAATTCCAGGACGCCGGCGCGCTGAGCGTGGTCCAGGTGGTCGCCATCGTGTGCATCACGCTCCCCCTGACGGCGCGGCGAATGTTCCCGACCGTGGTCAGCGCGGTGATCGGCACCGCGCTGATCCTGCATCTGTTAGCCGGTTTCTCGAACTCGTTCGTCGAGAACTTCGCCATCCTGCTCGCGCTGTACACGGTGTATGCGTCGGCGCGGAGCGGATGGCGGATCGTGGTCATGAGCGCCACGCTCGTGATCGGCCTCTGCGCCGGAATCACGTTGGGTTGGCGAAGCCAGCACCACGTCTATCTCTCGGACATCGGCTACAACGCCATCATCTTTACGCTGCCGGTGATTCTCGGCTACGGCGTGCGCACACGGCGTGCGTACGTGGCGCAACTGCAGGAGCAGTCGAAGCTTCTCGCCCGCGAGGCGGCGGCCGGCGAACGCACCACCATCGCCCGTGAGCTCCACGATGTGATCGCCCACAGCCTCAGCGTGATGGTGCTCCAGGCCAGCGCAGGCCGTCGGCTCGCGCGTCGCGACCCTGCAAATGCGGCCGCCGCGTTCGAGGTGATCGAGCAGACGGGACGAGATGCGCTCGCCGACGTGCGCCGTGCCATCGGGGTCCTCAAGGCGAACTCTGCCGAGACCGCGGCTCTTGCACCACAGCCGAGCCTGCAACAACTCGACGCACTGATCGAGCAGGTTCGCAAGGCGGGCGTCGCTGTGCATGTCAGCATCGAAGGCACGCAACGCCCGCTCGCTCCAGGGGTTGAGCTCTCCGCCTATCGCATCGTTCAGGAATCACTGACAAACGTGCTCAGGCACTCGGGCGCGGACGACGCGGTGGTCGCCATCAACTACGGAAGCGACGACCTCACGGTCAAGGTGACCGACAACGGACACAATGGGCGCACGCCCTCCGGGGACGGCTCTGGTCTGACCGGCATGCGCGAACGAGTCGCCATGCTCCACGGAGAGTTTCGAGCCGGCAGCACCAGCGACGGCTTCAACGTTACGGCCCGGCTCCCCCTCGAACCGCTGAGCACATGATTCGCGTCCTGCTGGTCGACGATCAGCCACTGGTGCGCGCCGGCCTGCGCACCCTCCTCGACGAGGAAGCCGACATCGAGGTAGTGGGCGACGCTGCGAACGGTGAGGAAGGGATCGCGGCGGTGGCGGCACTGAGCCCGGACGTCGTCCTGATGGATATCCGCATGCCAGTTCTCGACGGCCTCGAGGCGACGCGTCGCGTCACCGCAGCTGGCTGTCCGGCGAGGATTGTGATCCTGACCACCTTCGACCTCGACGAGTACGTGTTTCAGGCGCTCCGCGCGGGGGCGTCGGGATTCCTGCTCAAGGACGCGACCAGCGACGACATCGTTCGCGCCGTGCGGGTCGCCGCGGCGGGTGACGCGCTGCTCGCACCCTCGGTCACGCGGCGGCTGATCGAGCGGTTCAGCGGTCACGCTCCGAACGCGGACGCGCCGCACCTTCGCCAGCTCACCGAACGTGAGCGTGAGGTCCTGCTGCTCATCGCCCGGGGCCTCAGCAACAGCGAGATCGCCGTGCGCCTCTTTCTCGGCGAGACCACGGTGAAGACGCACGTCGCCCATCTCCTGGACAAGCTGGAACTGCGTGACCGCGTCCAGGCCGTGGTGCTCGCCTACGAGTCGGGGCTGATCGAGCCGGGTCTGCGTTAGCTCGGATCTCGTCCCTGAGGAGGAGCCTCGTTCACCCCTGGGGACGACGCCCGCCGAGCCCATGTCAGCGGACGATCCTCGCACCGCGATCATCGGCACCGAAATCGGGGAGCGCATCATGATCGAGTTTTGGCCGTTACGGTCTCAAACAACGGTGACGCCCGCCGAGGTCGGCGGCAGGGCCCGAACCCACGCCTCCCGGATGCGCGTCGCCGGCGTCGGGACTCCTGCAGGGTCACGCAGGAGATCCGAGTGGGTGATCATCGGTGGGCTGGCGCTCGCGGTTCTCGCCCTGCACCTCGCGACCAATGGGCTGTACGGCTTCCATCGTGACGAGCTGTATTACCTCGACAGCGCCCGCCGCCTGGCGTGGGGCTTCGTCGACTATCCGCCGCTCACTCCCGCGATCGCACGCCTCAGTGAGCTCATCTTCGGCACCAACGTCTGGGGGTTGCGTCTGTGGCCGAGTCTCGCCGGCGCGCTCCTCGTCGTCCTTGCCGCCCAGATCGCCCACGAGCTCGGCGGCGGCAGGAACGCGCGCATACTCGCCGCCATCGGCGCCGCGGCGAGCCCGGTGTTGCTGGGTGCCAACTGGCTCTTCGAGACTGTGACATTCGACCAGGTGACCTGGCTGGTGTGTCTCTGGTTGACCGCACGGCTGCTCAAGACCGGCGATCGACGTCTCTGGCTGGCGCTCGGCGCCGCCGCCGGTATCGGTTTGGAGACCAAGTACACGATCGTCGCGCTCATCGCCGGGCTCGGGGTTGGGATCGTCCTCACCCCGCTGCGACGCGACCTCCGCAGCCCGTGGCCGTGGCTCGGCCTCGGCATCGCGTTGCTGACCGTGCTTCCCAACCTCATCTGGCAGCTCGCCAATGGCTGGCCGTCGATTGCGTACACGTTGAACCACCATGCTGCGCAATCGGGAGATTTCGCGCCGGCGACGTTTCTTTCCGACCAGATCGCGCTGATCGGCCCGCTTGCCATCGGCGTCTGGCTGGCGGGCTGGTGGTGGCTGTTCTCGGGTCGTCGCCGCGCCCTCGGGGTCGCAGCGCTCGTGGTTTTCTTGATCTACCTGCTTGCCGGCAAGGGTTACTACATCGGCCCTTTGCATCCGCTGCTGCTGTCAGCGGGCGCATGTGCCCTCGAAGCGTGGACCCGGCGGCGCGCCGGCTGGCTGCGGCCGGTGACCGCCATCGCGCTGGTGCTTCAGGCAGGCGTGTTGTTGCCGATCGCGCTCCCGATCGTCCCGGAGGCGGTGATGGCGCGGTCGACCCTGGCGTCGATTCGCACAGACTTCGCCGACACCATCGGCTGGCAGGATCTCGTCGCCGAGGTCGCCACCGTCTACAGAGATCTGCCCGCGCCCCGGCGATCGAGCGCTGTGCTGCTTGCCGACAACTACGGCGAAGCCGGCGCGATCAACACGTACGGACCGGCGTTGCGACTGCCGACCGCCGTATCCGGGGAGCTGACCTACTACTACTGGAGGCCTGCCACGCTCGATGGTCCTGTCATCAGCGTCGGCCTCGATCCGGCCTTTCTCGCCACGCTCTTCGACGGCTGTGCGCAGGTCGCCACCGTCTCCAACTCGTATGGTCTCCAGAACCAGGAGGCGGGGGTGCCAATCGTCGTGTGTTCAGCACCCAGGCTCCCGCTCAACGAGCTGTGGCCGCACCTGAAGTCATTCCAGTGAGCGTCGCTGTGGCAACACGGTACTCAGGAAGCTTTGACCCTCGGATCGATGACCCCGTAGAGGGCATCAACGACGACGTTCGCGACGACGATGAAGGCAGACGTGGCGAGCGCGACACCCTGCACGACGGGCCGGTCCTGATTGAAGATGGCCTGCACGACCGCCCTCCCCAACCCCGGGAGATCGAAGACGACCTCGGTGATGATCGCTCCGCCGAGCACGGTGGCGAGGTCGATGCCGAACTGGGTCATGACCGGCGAGACCGCGGCGTGGATGGCGTGGCGGAAGAGGATTCGCCGCTCGGAGAGCCCCCGTGCTCGGGCCGCGGTGATGTACTCCTCCCCCAGGACGTCCCGCAGCGAGCTGCGCCAGAGGCGAACGTAGGTCGCCGACGAAACGAACGCCAGGGTGATCCACGGAAGGATGAGGCCGTGCGCCCACTGCAGCGGGCTCACCTGAAATGGCGTCCAGCTCGCGCCCGGGCGGGGGAAGAGGTCGAGCCCCGGGATCAGAACCCCGCAGAACACGTACACGAGGGCAATCCCGAGCATGAAGGTTGGGATCGAGAGGCCACCGAGGATGAAGAGCGTGGCACCCCGCGCCCGGGCGCTCGATGTGTGGCGAGCGGCCATGCTCCCAATACCGAGGCCGACGCCCAGCCAGATGAGCGCGGCGGGGATTGCGAGCGAGAGATCGACGGGCAGCGCCCGGACAATGATGGTCGTCACCGGCGCATCGCTGACGTACGAGTAACCGAGGTTGCCGTGGAAGATCCGCCCGAAGTAGTCGAGATATTGCGTCCAGAGCGGCTGGTTGAGTCCCAGGCTCTCCCGAATTCGCTGCAGCACCAGCACCGGGCATCCCGGCCGGCACAGCATCGCCGCCGGGTCCCCCGGGGCCACGAAATACGCGACGAATACGAGCGACCAGATCGCCCACACGGTGACCACGCCCTGAATCGATCGCCGGACCAGATACGAGGCCACCCCTAGCTTGGGGCGCGCAGCGCGGAGGTCGCCGGTCGGTGGAAAACCCGAGTTCGAGACCGCTCACGGACGACCGTATTCGTGGGACGTTCGACGCCGATGGTGCGCTCGCCGCGTGAGTGGTATCGTACTGCCCGCTCGCTGCGGCGGCAGCTAGGGAGACGCAGAAATCGGGCCGGGGGAGTACGGACCATTTCCGAACTAAGAACGCGCGTAATCACCGGAATCGACGGCCGCCAGGATACCGTCGCACCGGCCGCCGGAAGCATCGCCACCGAGCCGCGCCCCGCCGATGGCGGCCGCCTCCTCGGGAACCGCTCCCGCAGCGCCGCACGCAGTCGCACGAGCCCGCTTCCCCTGCTCGGCGTCTGGTTCTTCCGCGGGCTCCTTGTCATCCCCTTCGTGCTCATGGCGCCGGAAATCATTGCGCTCATCCTGGGACGTCCTGACTCCGTGGCAAACGTCTCGGCGTCCACGGCAGACGTGTTGGGAACGTCCTCATTCCTGCTCTTCGTGATGATGTTGACCGTGACCCCGGTGCACACGCTGACCGGCTGGCGTTGGCACCTTATCCTCCGGCGCGACTACGGCGTCGCCATGTTCTTCACCGCCGGCACGGACCTGACGCTCGCGGCGCTCACCACCGGTGACACCTTTCCCGGGGGTCCGCTCGGCCGCATCGCCGGCCACACTTTCCTCGTCTTCGGCACGCTCTCGGTGTTTCTCCTGATCCCCCTGGCGCTGACCGCGAACCGCCGCGCGATGCACTGGCTGGGGGGTCACTGGAGGTCAGTCCAGCGCCTGACCTATGTCCTGTGGCTGACCATCCTCATCCATCTCGCATTCCTGTTCGGCCTCAGCTCGATCTTCCTCGACGCCCTAGCGGTGAGCGCACCGCTCGCGCTGATGCGTCTCCCGGCCGTCCGCCGCTGGTGGCACGCGGCGCGGAGGGCGCGCACCCACCGACTGCTTCGAGTTGGCGCGGCGGTCCTGCTCATCGGGCTCTTCTCAGTCGGGTACACCCAGCTGGTCGCGGAGCTGGCAACCAAGGGCGGTGCCGCGTTCGTGCAGCGGCCACCGAGCGACTGAGCGATGCACGACGGTCTGGACGCCTACGCGGCGATGAAGCGGCGGCGACGACGTGCGAGGCGCTCGATGATGCTGCTGGCGTTGGTGTGTGCGATCGTGGCGCTGGGGCTGGGGGCGTTCCAACTGCACGCCGAAGGGCTGAGCCAGTTTCTCTACCGGGCTCCGGGCGTCGGTGCCAGCAAGTGAGGCGCCAATGGGACCTGCTCCTCGCCTCCCGAGGCCATTCCGCCGTAGCGCACCCTACCTTCGCTGGGTAAAGCTCGCTGCATGAGTGTGGCCAAGGATGCTGAGCCCGAGCCGGAAGCGGATCTGGCCTGGGCGCAGGCGGAGGACGTCGCTCGTCCCTCGACAGCGTGTGAGCATCAGCCAGGTGGCGCGACGCCTCGGCACCACGGTCTCCGCGGTGCGAGCGCTCCTCAGCACGAAGTCACGGCGCCATGCCAGCCTCTGACATGGCTGCTCACCTCCTCTCGTGGATCACACCGTGAGCTCATGCGAACAGGGTGCGAAGAAGTGACAGGGAGTCTCGGGCTGGGGGCCCGCGTGCTCGCCGTTGTGGCGCATCCCGATGACGAGTCGTTCGGGCTCGGGGCGCTGATCGCCGCCTTCAGCCGGCTCGGAAGCGATACCGCACTGCTCTGCTTCACGCATGGGGAGGCTTCAACCCTGCACGGCCTCGACCGCGATCTTCACCGCGTGCGTGAGAGCGAACTCAACCGGGCAGCGGCGACGCTCGGGATGGGAGATGTGCGCCTGCTCGACTACCCCGACGGGAAGCTCGACACCTCGAGCCTAGACACCCTTCGTACAGATGTCGAGGCAATGATCGAACGAAGCCACCCCGACCTGCTCCTTGTCTTCGACGAGGGCGGCATCACCGGTCATCCCGATCATGTGCGCGCCACGGAAGCCGCGATCGCCTGCGCACGCGGAGATCTTCCGGTTGCCGCTTGGGCCCTTCCCCAGGATGTCGCCGCCGTCCTCAACCTCGAGTTTGGTAGCGCATTCGCCGGCCGCCCGCCGAGCGAACTCGACTTCCGCTTGCCTGTCGACCGCGTCACACAGCGCCGGGCGATCGCGTGCCACGCCAGCCAAGCGAGCGACAACCCGGTGCTCTGGCGCCGCCTCGAATTACTCGGCGACACAGAGTGGCTGCGCATACTGAACCGTCATGGATCGTGAGGCATGGAATCAGCGCTACGCGGATGCCGAACTCGTTTGGAGCGCTGAGGCGAACCGCTTTCTGGTCGAAGCGGTCACGGCTCTCCCGCCCGGGCGGGCACTCGACCTCGGCGCCGGCGAAGGTCGCAACGCGATCTGGCTTGCGGAGCGCGGGTGGCACGTCACCGCTGTGGACTTCTCCGACATTGGCCTGCAGAAAGCACGGCGCTTGGCGGAGGCCCGCGGGGTCGAGGTCGACTGGATCGAGGCCAATCTCCGCGGCTACCAGCCAGAGCGGGCAGCGTTCGACCTGGTCGTTCTCGTCTACATCCATCTCCCCGGCGACGAGCGGCGTGCCGTGGTGCGCCGCGCCGCAGACGCCGTCGCGGCGGGCGGTACGCTCCTCGTGATTGGACACGATCGCACCAATCTCCAGGAGGGATACGGTGGGCCGCAGGATCCGACCATCCTCTTCAGCCCCGACGACGTCACCGATGATCTCGCCGGGATCGATGAGCTGCGTGTGGTGCGGGCCGACCGTGTCATGCGTCCGGTCATGACGGCCGATGGCGAGCGGAACGCCATCGACGCCCTCGTGCGTGCCGAGCGGCGCTCCGCCGACGAGGGTGCACAGAGATCAGCCTCATGACGACCACGAATGCGTTCGGCTTCAGCGTCGATGTCCCGTTGACGTATGCGGAAGCCGACTTGCGGGTTCGCGAACTGCTCAAGGCCGAGGGCTTCGGCGTTCTCACCGAGATCGACCTGCGGGCGACGCTGCGGGAGAAGCTCGGCGTTGAATTCCCCCGCTACGAGATCCTCGGCGCCTGCAACCCGCCGCTGGCGCACCGAGCGCTGCAAGCCGACCCGGACGCCGGTCTGCTCCTCCCGTGCAACGTTGTTGTCGCCGAACGCGCGGACGGTGGATCGCGGGTGTCATTCATGGACCCGGTGGCGCTCCTCGGCCTTGTCGGCAGCGCAGCGTTGGGGCCGGTCGCGGCGGATGCCGCCGAGCGCTTGCGCCGCGTTGCCGCAGCACTCGAGAGCTGAACGACTGCCCGATCAAGCGCGTCGAACTGTCATGTCATGGATGACGCTCGAGCTCGGCAAGCACACCATCGAAGGTCTCGACCCGAGCCGAACGGCAATGGCCACCAGGGCCCTGGGTGCGGGGTGCGGGCGGGTTATTGACCGCGGAGCCGGTTGAACCAAGACCGCGAGGCTCCTCGGGGGCGCCGCGATGCGTTCGATGGAACATCGCACTGACAGCGCTGATCACGAGGAACGTGGTCGAGCACCTGTTCGACGTGCGCGCCACATCCTGCCCACGTTGGTCGGTGGCAGGTCCTGCAGATGACCGCCCTACACATGCGCGTCAGCCTTCACAACGCCGTGGTCGCGAGCGACGTGCGCACATCGCTCATGTCGAATGCCCGGATCTGTGCGATGAGGTCCTCGAGCGCTGATGCTGGCAAGGCGCCGGCCTCAGAGAACAACAGCATCCCGTCACGGAATGCCATGAGCGTCGGAATGGACATGATTCCAGCAAGCCCAGCGAGGTCGCGATTGGCCTCCGTGTCCACTTTCGCGAAGACGATGTCGTGGTGCTTCGAAGCGACGGCCTCGAACGTGGGTGCAAATGCGCGACACGGTCCGCACCAGGATGCCCACCAATCGACCAAGACGATGCCGTCCGCGTCGATGGTCGGCTGGAACGTTTCTGCGGTGAGGTTGATCGTGTTCATCTGTCTTCCTTTGTCATCAACGGAGAATCCAGGTCGTGGAGCATTCATCACGCGAGCTTGAGGAACATCCTCTGAACGTCGCCAAGGTCATATCCGGCTGCCGTCGATCTGCTGGGGTCTTCTAGGCACCACGTCAACCCAGCTGAGACGAGAACGAAGCCAACCTGTTGGAGTGCCTTGTTTGCCGCAGCGATCTGCGTCACCACATCGCGACAATCACGACCCTCTGCGAGCATCTGCTGGATCCCGCGAACCTGGCCCTCCACTCTCCGCAACCGCCGCTGCACGTCGGCCAGCGTGACGTCGTCGAAGTCGATGCCGCGTGATTCGCGGGAACGGTTATGGCTCATCAGGCGAGCATACACGATACCCCCCAGGGTATGCTCGCCAGCATGCGAACCCCCGAGACGCGCGACACCTCCAGTTGATGATCGCCCCGCTCCTGGCCGTTCCTCTGGGGCTGCTGGTCGGTGTCACACTCGGAGCGGTAGGGGGTGGGGGGTCCATTCTTACCGTCCCGGCGCTTATCTACGCGCTGGGTGAGGACCCTCGGAACGCGACTACGGGGTCGCTGGTGATCGTCGGCCTCACCGCTGTCACCGAGACCATGGGCCACGCCCGTGCTGGGCGCGTGCGGTGGGTACCGGGACTCGTTTTCGGAGTGATCGGCGTCGGCGGGTCCGTCATCGGTTCGCGTCTCAACAAGCTGGTCGAACCGAATGTTCTCTTGCTCGCCTTCGCAGGGCTCATGCTCCTCGCAGCCGCAGCAATGCTCCGGCGGTCGGCACAACGGCGTTCAATGCCCACTTCTGCTCGTCCGGCCGCCGGACGCGGGGTGACGGGCAAACGAATCCTCATGGTGGCCGTGGTCGGAACGGTCGTGGGCTTCCTGACCGGATTCTTCGGAGTGGGAGGAGGGTTCATCGTCGTCCCCGGCTTGGTACTGGCGCTTGACTTCGGGATGGCGGAAGCCGTGGGCACAAGCCTTTTGGTCATCGGGCTCAACAGCGCGATCGCGCTGGGGGCGCGCGGTGGCGTGACCGCCGTCGACTGGCACGTCGTGCTCCCTTTCGCAGTGACCGCGATGGCCGGGTCAATGCTCGGCAACCGCGTTGCGGGAAGGTTCTCGGCGCCCGTGCTGGAGCGTATATTCGCCGGGCTGTTGATGGTCCTCTCAGGCTATGTCGCGACGCGAAGCATCCTCCGCTTGGTCTGACGAACAGCCCCGGCTGGTCACGACGCGGTACCTTCGCGTCATGCGCGTTCTGATCGTGGAGGACGATGTCACTTTGGCCAAGGAGGTGAGCCGCGCCCTGGTGGAGTATGGCATCGGCGTTGATACCGTCGAGAATGGGCACGATGCCATCCTTGTGGCGACAACGTCCGCTTTCGATGTCGTCATCATCGACGTGATGCTCCCATCGACGATGGACGGGTTCGCGGTGTGCCGAGAACTCAGGCATCGGAGAATTGGTGCCGGGATCATGATGCTGACTGGGCGCGATGCCATCCGTGACCGTGTCACCGGCCTCGAAGCCGGAGCCGACGATTATCTCGTCAAGCCCTTCGCGTTCCAGGAACTTCTGGCGCGGATTCGCGCGCTCGCCAGGCGCAACCTGCCGGACCGCGGTTCGTTGCTCCGCGCCGGAAATATTGCGATCGACACTCGAGCGCACCGAGTGACCGTCGGCGGCCAGCAGCTTTCGCTGACCAGCAAAGAGCATGCCATCCTCGAATTGTTCGTGCACAACACCGGGCAGCTCCTCAGTGCTGGGCAGGTGCACGACCACACCTGGAGCTACGATTATTCCTCCCGATCGAATCTCGTCCAGGTGTATATCGCGCGGCTGCGACGGAAATTGGAGGCGACGTCTGCCGACCACACCATCGTGACGACTCGAGGGAGCGGCTACCGCTTGGAGCCGATCCGGCCTGATGAATAGGGTCTCGACGGCGGCGCGACACTCCCCCGCCACACCACACCGGGTCAGACGCTGGGCACGACGCCTGTTGAGCCGGCCGCAGCAGCTCACCGGAGTCGGTCAGATCGCCCCTGTCTTTACCGTTTGCATCGCCGGCCTTGCGTTGGTCTTGATCGGGGAGACCGCGGTTCTGCCAGGCGTGACCCTCGGGAGCTATGCGCTACTGGCTGTCCTGGTCGGTACGTGGACCCTGCCGACTCCATGGGCGACCGCCGTCGTCGCGACCGCCATTGCAGTGATCGTCGCGGCAGTTGCCGACGGCGCCGTGGATCGCGTGACTGGGGGTTTCCAATTCACCGCGGTTGTGATTGTTGCCACGGTCGGCCGCCTCGCGGTCATCGCGCTCCAGCGCTCAGAACGCAGGCGTAGCGAATTGCATCGACGGTTGCTCGATATCGAACGCCAGAGAGCTGACGAAACAATCGCGCGTCTTGCTGAGAACGAACAGCTGAGTGCGGAACTCAGTGCAGCTGTCGACACCCTCGGTGCTCAGGCTCACGCGCTGCGCCGCCTGAATTCGCGTCTCGTGGATTTCACTGCTGACGCCGCCCACGAGTTGAGAGCCCCGCTCGCGATCATGCGTACCGTTGCAGATCGCGCACTGGACCGCCCCCGGCAGGCTGCTGAGTATCGCGAGAGCCTGACGACTCTGCAACACGAAGTCATTCGTCTCAGCGATCTCGCGGACGCGTTACTAATCCTGGCTCGAGCCGACGAAGGGCACCTCGCCATCCACGAGGGTGCGGTGGATGTCGCCGATTTTCTTGCCGATTTGGCTGCGCGCTGGGGGGCGATGATCGCTGCGCACGACTTGACACTCGAGTTGGATCTTCCTGACCAGGGGATCGTTCAGGGAGATCACCTCTTGCTAGCACGGCTTTTCGATAATCTCATGGACAACGCGTGTCGGTACACGCAGGCAGGCGGCTCAATTTCCCTCTCGGCGACTTGCGATCGATCAGGCTGGCACATGAGCGTCGCCAACACTGGCTCGGGAATCCCTCCTGACTTGCGCGGCGAAATCTTCGAGCGGTTCAAGCGGGGCGACCCATCTCGCACGCGAGAAACTGGCGGCGCTGGTCTCGGATTGGCTCTCTGCCAGACGATTGCTCGACTACATGGCGGGGAGGTGCGCCTCGAACAGCCGCCTCAGGGCACAAGGTTCACCGTCGATCTGCCTTGACGGATGGAGCTTTCGTTACCGGCGCTTAATGTGGCGTTCAGGTTGCCAGCCGATCATATGGTCTAGTCGGTTCGTGCGACGAGCCGATCGGAACCATGGCCCGGACGCTCTGGAGTTCGTCTCGAGCGGCGAGCGAACCGGGGCCAAGAAGATGGGGAAGGTGGAGTCGGAACATGGATGTGATGGCTGGCGTGGGCGAGCGGGCTACTCGCTCTCAGTTGGTAATTCTCCCCGAGCGGGTGGCACTTGCCACCCGCTCTCTCCTCTCGCGGGCACGGGCTTGATACTGAACGTCCGACCAGGGGCACACGTGCGCCGTCGCACCATCGCGTTCGTTGCGGCGGTCGGATTCGCAGTCGCGGGGCTCGGAGCGTCGGTGGCGCAGGCCAGTTCCCCGCCGCCGTCCGGCTGCCAGCCGACAGCGTGCACGCCGGGTGCGACCGTCGGACTGACCAACGGGCAAGGGCAGCCAATCCCCGGGGCCGCAACTCTCTACGGTTGGGGAGCCGCAACTTTGTCGGATGGCTCCATCCTGGTCGGTGATTACTGGAACTACCGGATCGTCCACTACAACGCCGACGGCACGCCCGCGACCCCTTTCGTGTTCACGCAGAGCAAATTCGGTTTCGGACCCGATACCAACCAGGCCCCGTTCGGCATCTGCGTCGACAACAGCGGTGGCCCGTTCCAGGGCGACGTCTATATGACGGAGGGGAGCCTCTACAACGTCAACCAGTACGACCCGAGCGGGAATTGGGTCACCAGTTGGGGCACGAACAAGGCGACACACGTGGTGGCCTTCGATTACCCATCGCAATGCGTGGTCGGACCCAACGGGCTGGTGTACATCGCCAACCAGTGGGGTGACAAGCACAACCCGCCGGAGCCTGACCTGGTCGTCCTCAACCCCGTGACCAACAAGGCCACGTTCGTGTCGCCGACGAGCTCGCAATACGCGTTCAAGGCAACGAGGAGCATGGCCTTCGACAGCGCGGGTGACATCTGGATCGCCAATCAGGGCCATCACCGCATCGACGTCTACAACCCCAGCTGCCTCCAGACCCCGTGGCCCACCACGGGCTGCCTGCCGATCAAGGAGATCACGCCGCCCGGCGGGGTGTCGACCACGTTCGACATGCGCGGCCTCGCCATCGACACAGCCACCAACCTTGCATTCGTCGCCAATGGACAGAATTGTTTGGTCCAGGAGTTCAACGCCGACCCGTCGAGCTCCGGTTTCGGGAGTTTTGTCACGAACTTCAATGGCGTCCCATCCGGCGGCGGCGACTGCGGTACCGGGAACGGCCAGTTTGAAGACGGTGCCCGAGATATCGCGGTCAGCGGCCAGCACCAGGTCTGGGTGGGCGACCTTGGGTACTTCCGCGCGCAGGTATTCGACGAGTCTGGAAACTACCAGTTCATCGCTCCGGCTACCCCCAACCCCGACCTCCCGCCGACAGGCGGCTTCAACGGTCCTCGTGGGGTGGCTTTTGACAGCTCGGGCGACATGTACGTCACCGACACGTTCAATGAGCGGATCGAGGAGTTCATCCCCAATGGCAGCGGGGGTTACACGTACGACCGCGAGTGGGGCTTGCGCGGCGACACTGCGAGCACGATGAACTATCCGCGCCTGCTCTGCGTCGATCCCCAGACCGGGAACCTGATTGTTGCCAATACTGATTCGAGCACAGCCGTCGCATGGAACGTGAGCGTGGACCCGCCCAAGGAGGTATGGGCGTACGGGACGCTCAAGACACCGTATGGTCTCGCCTGCTCGTCCACAGGAACCGTGTACGTGGCGGACAGCAACGACAGCGACATCGTTGCGCTGACGAGCGCCGGAAGCCTGCTCGGCACCATCGGCAGCGCACAGAACATGGGATTCGTCCGCGGCATCTGGGTGGACAGCACTGACGGTTCGGTCTGGGTCGACACAAGCGCGACCGGTGGCGTCTACCACTTCGCGCAATGGTCCAACGGGGGCGGCTTCCTCGGATCCTTCAACATCAATGCGTCGATCCCCAGCGCCGGAGTATTCGGGATCACGGGAAATGCCGGCTACCTCTACATCGCGCTGTCGAGCGCCAACCAGGTCGCTGAATACACGCGAAGCGGCGCTCTGGTCGGCACTTTCGGAGGCGCCGGCACCAAGGTGGGCCAGATGCGGACGCCGCAAGGCCTCGCCGTCGGACCTGACGGAAACCTTTATGTCGTCGAGGAGAACAACAACCGGGTGAGCCAGTGGTCGGTGCCGCCGGCGCAGGTCAGCCCGGCGTCGTATGTGGCGACCATCGGCGGCCCCGGGCATGCAGGGATGTATCCGTCTGGAGCTGAGGTCGCGCCGAGCGGTGCGCCCAATGCCGGCGACATCGTGGTCGCCGACACCGGCAACGACCGCGTCGCTGAGTACACCCCGGGTGGGACGCTGGTCTGGCAGACGAATTCACCTCAGGTCGCTAACGAGGGCAGCCTCGCGGCGTGCGGCACCAATCCCGGTTACCCCCAGTTCGAGCAACCGCGGGACGTCGGGGTCGACTCATTGGGGAATGTCTATGTCGCGGACAACGGCAACGGCCGCATCGTGCTGTTGAGCGGAGCAACGGGGAAGTGCCTGATTCCGCCGATCAAGCTCCACGGAGGAGCCGCCATCGGCATCACCGTGAGCTCCACTCCCTCGGGAGACATGGTCTATGCGGCCAACGCCCCGAAGAACGACATCATGGTCTTCAACACGTCTGGCGCACTGGTTCAGACGCTCACCTCGAGCGGCGCATGCGTCATCAATCGAGCCCGCGATGCTGCCGCCGACTCGTCTGGTGATGTCTACGTTGCCAACTATGAGAACAACAACATCCTCGAGTTCAGCCCCAGGGGGAGCTGCATCACAACCTTCGGCGCTAAGGGGAACGCCAACGGGCAGTTCAAGAACCCCTATGGGATTGCCATCGGCACCGACCCCTACCGCAGCAGCGGTTCCCCAGGCGAAGCAATCTACGTGGCCGACTCAAATAACGAGCGCATCCAGGAGTTCACCCCGAGCGGTGTCTGGGTGGCGAGCATCGGTTCGGCGGGCTCTGACGCTCAGGCGGGTACGTTCACGCAACTCCGTCGAGTGGCCGTCGACGCGAACGGCAATATTTGGGGTGCCGACCTTTGGGGTGAGCGTGTGGAGGAGTGGACGCGGTCGCCCGCCGGATACACGTATTCGGCGATGTTGCCCAACCCCTTCGTCGGCTCAGGAAACAGCTCCAGTTCGTTGTACAACCAGGTGCGCGGCATCGGCTTCGACGGAGCCGATGATCTCATCTCTGTCGACACCGTCAACCAGCGGTTGGCGGTGATGAGCCCGACCGGCAGTCTGCTCGGCGAGTGTGGTACTCGCGGGTTCACTACGAGCTCGACCGGACAACCAGGATTCAACTGGCCGCGGGGCGTCGCTGTCGATCCGGCCACCGGCGATTACTGGGTCGCCGACACGAAGCAGAGCGACATCCAGGTGATCCAGCCTTACAACGCGAGCACCCCCTGCGCCGTCGTGGCCAGGCTCGGCAAGGTGGGAACCGCCCTTGGTGACGACAACTACCCCGACTCGATCGCAATTGGCGCCGGGTACGCTTGGATCGCCGACACGAAGAACCATCGAATCGAGTCCTGGAATGTGACCACCCAGACGGCCGTGAGCAGTTACACGGTCTCTGGGGGCCTTGCGTCAACGCCGGCCGGCGTTGCCATCGACCCCACCAACGGTAACCTCTTCGTCGCGGACGGCGCCAACGACCAGGTGCTCGAACTCAGCGTCTCCGCCGGGAGTGTTACGGGTACTGTTCGCACGTTCACGGACGGATTCAACGCACCGTTCGGCGTGGCGGCCAACGGCACCCATGTCGCAGTTGCCGATCGTGACAACAACCGGATCATCGTCTTCGACGAGTCGAGCGGAAACGTCGTCACCACCATCACCGGGAGCGATATCACCGGGGGCGGCGCGACGGCCCTCTACCATCCCGAGAATGTCGCGATGGGCCCCAATGGGAACCTCTTCATCGCCGACACGTACAACGACCGCATCCTCGAGTACACCCTCTCCTAACCTGCGAGCCGCGCGGGGTGAGGATGAGGATCGTGACCCATGCCGACGCCTGGCGCTCAATGGCAGCGCCGCAATATGCCCACAATCCGACGGCGATCGCCGACGCCATCCTCAGGCAACTCCAATCAACAGCCGAAGAGCCAACGCCGCGAGAGCGACCGCCAGCAGACGCTGTATGACATCGCCGTGAATTCTTTGAGATATCCACGCACCCAGCTGAGCGCCGCCGACGACACCCACGGATAGCGCCGCTGCCCGATGCAGGCCTGTTCCGTCGGCAAACCCGCCCGTGAGGATGTGGGTAACGCTCCCGATCGCAGCCATGTTTGCAAGGACGAAGTGAGATGTCGCAGTCGCCACGTGGGTCGGGAACCCCAGTGCCCGAACCAGCAAGGGAACATGGATAACGCCACCGCCAATGCCGAGGAAACTGGAGACGAACCCGACCCCAACGCTGTACACAACGCCGCGGCGAATCGAGACGCGATAACGGTACGTCTGGCCCTGTCGGTCAGTAATGGTTCGAGGCGTCCCGGGCTGGCGTCGCAACGGGTCTCCCCGAACCCTCCGCCCGATGATCAGCCATACCGACAAGCTCGCAAGAAGGACTGCCATCAAGGCGTCGAAGAGTCGTCGCGGCGCGAACGCCACGACTAATGCACCGATGACCGAGCCGGGCAGAGCGGCGGCGGCAAACGCGACGCCACTTCGGTAGTCGATACGGCGCTGGCGTGCATATGCGATAGATCCCGACAGCGCATTGAAGAACACCACCACCAGACTGATCGACGTTACGGTGGTCGGGCTGGCCGTCGGGTACAGCACGAGCAGGACCGGTGTGAGAATGAAGCCGCCTCCTGCTCCGACGAGTGTGCCGAAGACACCGACGAGCGCGCCGAGAAGCGCGAGCAGGATCAGGCCTTCGACTGACACCGACAAGGCCATAGGATCGCACTGCGCATCGACGATGCGTGCCGCAAAGTGTTAACGGCTCGTGTGCGTCTTTGGTCCGGACCGGTGCAGCCAGGGAACCGCAGTCATCCGAGGTCTGCGCGCAGCCAGCACCGCAGGTGCAACGGATGATGGCTGACGACGAGTCCACGACATCGCATGTCGAGTAACCCCGGCCCGTATTCCCAGCTAAGAACAGCACGCCCCCCGGGTATCAAAGGAACTTCGCACATGCCACACGTCATACCTCGTTTTCGTTTTCGCTCACAACTTCATTCACAACGCGCAGCGTTGCTCTCGCTCCCAGTTCTTGCACTCGTTGCCTCTGCGTGCGGAGCGTCGTCCAGTCCCCCCACCGGATCCTCGGCGGCCGGCCCCATGAGTCTTACCGCGACACACACCGCGCTCGGATCGGTCTTGTCCGGCCCAAGCGGTGACACGGTCTACACACTCGTCTCGGCACAGGGGATGCCGCTCCCCTGCACGGGCCAGTGCCTGACTGCGTGGCCACCGGTCGCAGCCACAGCCGGGAGTACGCCCCATGCCGGTTCCGGGGTCTCAGCGACGCTCGCCGTCGCCGCGAGCGCGATGCAGGTAACTGCAAATGGCGCTCCTCTCTACTACTTCTCAGGTGACGGCGGTGCCGGTCAGGTAAACGGCCAGGGGATCAAGTCCTTCGGTGGCATCTGGTACGCAGTGCAGGCGAGCGGGCAGCCGCTGACGTCTGCCGCAGCAGCCGCCACCCCCAGTACGCCGAACGCCGGCAATGGCGCAGCCGCCACTCCGACGGCCTCCGGCCCGAACTACGGGTACTGAGCGGTTACGGCGATCGCAGCCACATCGCGAAGCCGACCAGGCTGCGCTACCAGCGGACGACCCACTGAGCCTGGCGACATGCTTCGCGTTTGACACCGTCGGTCGCGCGCCTGCTTCCGTTCGGGATCGGCCTCTTCTTCGTCTCGGCGACGCTGGGAATCGCGCTGACCATGCAGCGCCCGCCCCGACGCTGGCCCGAGGTTTCCTGGGCGGTCAGGCCCTCGCACCTGCAAGCGCGGCGACCTTTCCGTTCGGCGACGCGCCACCAGAGGTCAGGACCACCTTCAGCGCACCGGTTTCCGACGCCCTACCGAACGTGTCGTAGGCGGCCAGCATGCCGTCAAGTGCGAATCTCTGGGTCACGAGCTGATTCGTCCGTAGCTGACCACTCGCCAGGAGACGGATCAGCGTCGGAGTACTGAATGTATCGACAAGGCCCGTGGTGATGGTGACGTCTCGGGTCCACAGAGTCTCGAGGTGCAGAGTCGCCGGCTTGCCGTGCACGCCGACATTGGCGAT
Organism: Candidatus Dormiibacterota bacterium; assembly: GCA_003153505.1. GTDB lineage: Bacteria > Chloroflexota > Dormibacteria > Aeolococcales > Aeolococcaceae > Palsa-851. The sequence continues at coordinate 28,669 of PLZA01000031.1, read as the reverse complement.
GCGCCCACCGGGACGGACCAGGCTGGTAGCGAGTTCGAACGTCGCAGGAAGACCGACAGCCTCGATGGCGACATCACAGCCGAGATCGTCGGTGAGCTTCCGCACGGCAGCCAGCGCGTCGTCTCGCCCACTGTTGATCACGACATCGGCCCCGAAGCCCTTGGCGGCCTCGAGCCGGACGTCAGCCAGGTCGATGGCGATGATGTGCGAGGGACTGAAGAGCCGAGCGGTCAACATCGCGGACAAGCCGATCGGACCAGCACCGACGATCGCAACCACGTCGCCCGGTCCGATTCGACCGTTGAGCACACCCACCTCATAGCTCGTCGGGAGGATGTCAGCCAGCATCAGGAGATCTTCGTCGCTCACGCCCGCCGGCACCGGGTATGTCGAAGTATCGGCGAAGGGCACGCGAACGAATTCTGCCTGGGTACCGTCGATCATGTAGCCGAGGATCCAGCCGCCACCCCCAAGACACTGCCCATAGCGTCCTTCGCGACAATAGCGGCACGCGCCGCACGCGCTGACACACGAAATCAGCACCCGGTCTCCCGGCTTGACATTCTTGACCGCGGCGCCCACCGATTCGACCGTTCCGACCGCCTCGTGACCGAGGATTCGCCCGTCGGTTGTGGCGGGGAGATCACCTTTCATGATGTGCAGGTCCGTCCCGCAAATCGTTGTCGCATCAACCCGGATGATGGCGTCCGTGGCGGCCGAGACCTCCGGCTTCGGTGCGTCCTCCCAGGCCATGCGCCCAGGTCCGTGGTAGATGAGCGCCTTCATGAACGCGTGCTCCTCAACGCAACCACGGGCTCGTGCTGTGTCTCAACGGCAGTCATGGCTCTCCTTAGGGTGAATTGCCGCGCCCACGACCCCGTCGGCGTGTGGCGCCGGTCATGCCACAGTGCAGCCGTCGACATAACAATCGCAGCAACAACCGCGTTTTCAAGATCCCGATGACATACGCGCGACACGAAAGAAATACGCCATTGATCCAGTCAACTGGACGCCACCTCGACGGCGACTCCCACACCGCGGGCGCGCGTTTGTACAGGACGACAGTGTGACAGTCGGTGCGCAGACTCGGCGTCACCGGGAGGAACGCTCGCACCTCATCGGGAGCGGCGGGTCAGTCCCGCAGCCTAGATCCTTTTGATTGTCGCGAACCAGGCGGGTGCGCCGTCGTCCTGATATCTCGTCTGAACCCGGTCCGGTTCGATGGCGGCGACATTCCATCCAGTGTTGGCGTTGAACGCCGCTTTCAGCTCTTCCTGACTGATGGGGTGGGGGCCAGTATCGAGACCATCGTCACTGAAGCACAGCACATACAGGGTTCCATCGTGCTCGGTCACCGACCCTAGACTCGCCACGTATCGTGGTCGCTCGTCGCCGTCGAAAGTGTGGAACAGTCCACAGTCCAGCACCGTCTCAAACCTGCGCCCTAGACGCTCCAACTGGAATGCGTCAGCCGCAGCGAACTCAACCTCGATCCCACGGTCGGCGGCCTTCGCTCGGGCGATCGCCAACGCCGACTCAGCCACGTCAACACCCAGAACCGAGAACCCCAGCGAGGCGACGTGAAGAGCGTTCTCTCCGGTCCCGCAGCCCGCGTCGAGCACCGCTCCGGCCAATCCTCCTTCGGCTGCCAAACGCACTATTGCTGGCTGCGGCTGGTCAATATCCCAAGGCGGAGGGCCGTTGTGGTACGACGCATCCCAGGGCAGTCCCGTCAGCCGTTCGTGACTGGTTGGATGCCGACCACTGAACGGATCGTCGGCGAGGGATCCCGATCGGTCCGACAACTTCGTCCCCTTCCTATGTAACTCGCCATGACCCGTGGCTCGCCCTGCCGAAATAGCTCTCGACCGTGATCTATTCGTCGATGGGTCGGCCGTAGCTCACAGCATCGAGCACCGCTCCTGGCGCGCTCGTCCGGAAGGCGGAGTCCGGCCGAGCACCGAGTGCATCGTTGATCGTCGAGAACGCGAGTCGCAGGGCGACATACGCCGTCATCGCGAAGATCTGCGCATCGCTGTAGCCGGCATCACACAGTGCCTGCACGTCCGCGGCGCTGGTGTGGTTCGGGTCGCGCGCAACTTTGCGAGCCCATTGCGCCATTGCCTGCTCCTCCGGGCTGAGGCGATCGTCATCGCCCCGGAGGATGCCCGCGGCTGTTTCCGCGTCGGATCTGCTTGCAAGCTTCGCACCCCAGGCCAGCGAGCAGTAGGCGTCGCCCAAGGTCGACGCACACGCGGTGACCAGGATGCCGCGCTGACGGAAGCTGAGATCTTCGATCGCGTGGGTTTCGCCCATCAGGTCGAAAAGATGGTTCAGGGTTGCCGGCTGATACGCCCAGAGCTTGGACACGTTCATCACATATCCAAGCTCGGCGACGTCATCGTCGAAAAGGCGCTGGGCCTCGGCGTCAGGCGCCTGTGCCGCTAGAAAGCCAACCGTGCTCATGCAGTCTCCCTCCTAGTCGCCCCGGGCTTGCGGGCAAGGTAACCCACGACATTGATCTCTGCTCTCAGCGGCAGGCCGTCTCGGACGTGCGACCGTGCCTCGTCCGCGGCGGCCGCAAGGAACGCCGGTTCGCCCACGTTCTGGATCGCTTCGTAGGCTGGACCGGTCGAAGCCAGGGCGCGAGCGTACATCTCCGGGTCTGAGAACTCCCACGCGAAAGGAACACCCACTCTCTCGACATCGATGAAGCCGAACCGGGCAAGCAGATCCTCGCCGACGCCGGGTCGCCCCAACGTCACCATCGCCGCCTGGTTCCCCACCTTTGTGGATGCCGCCAATCGAAAGGGGGCGAGCGCCCAGGCACCTGGTGAGACCTTGATGTGCCCCCACACGGTCAGCCCGAATCGGCCACCGGGTGCAAGGACACGATGAATCTCACCGAGGGCTTCGGGTGTTGTTCCCCAGATACCCCGGAAGCTGGTCGCAACATCGAAACTCTCGTCCGGCCACGGCATCGCGTGCATATCGCCCACTCGGACGTCGGCATCGGGGCTCCTGTCGCGAGCGACGGCAACGAGCCTGGGCGACGCGTCGATGCCGGCGCAGGCGGCGCCTCGGGCACGCGCCAGCTCAATGGCAAGGCCCGCACCACAGGCCACATCCACAGGCCACATCCACAAGCCGGTCACCGTCGCTCACCCCAAGGCGGTGATGCATCGTGACGTACTCGCGGCAGTTGCTCGGTTCGCTCAGGGCGGCGAAGTCCACGGCCTTGCGGCCCCAGCCTTCGTCAACCACCGTCCAGTCACTGGTCCCGCTGACCGTCGTCATCGTCCTGCTCCTCCGAGGCACCCGCGCATGGTCACTCAATACCCGGACGGATCGTCGATTTTGTCTGGTGGTGACGGGGAAGCGCAAAGCAGATAGGCGGCGAGCTCAGCGCCACGTCCAGTGTGGGGTTCTGACCACCGCCCCTGTCGAGGAGATCATCGTCGCCGGCGTGGAGCGCATCGCTCCTCGCGCTGTCTTCCGCTGAGCTCACCTAGTCCGGCTCGCATTTGGACGGACGCGTTTGCTCCGCTCGAGCCGTTCACACGTTCGGTCTCAGACGTTGCCGCCCCGGCGGTCGCGCGAAACAGAGTCGTTTAGCAGGAAAAAGCATCAATCGGGGAGGTTGAGGTCGCTCGTGCGTGCCGGCACACCGGTCAGCAACTCCATGACACTGTCCAGAATTAGACTGGTAGTGTGATCGTGTCCGAGGGAAAGCCGATGGATCCAGCCAACCTGCTCCGTCAACACGGTGCGCAGGTGACGGCTCAGCGCCTGGCCGTCCTCCGTGCGGTGTCCAGCCGTCCACACCGCACGGCGGATCAGATCCAGGAGTCCGTGCGTGCAGAGATCGGTGCCGTCTCGCGTCAGGCTGTCTACGACGCTCTCGGGGTGCTGACCGAGAAGGGCCTCATCCGGCGGATTCAGCCGGCCCGATCGCCGGCACGATACGAGAACCGGGTCGACGACAACCACCATCACCTCGTCTGTCGCCGCTGCGGCGTGACTGCCGATGCCGATTGTGCAGTTGGGTCTGCGCCGTGCCTCGAGGCAGCAGATAGTCGTGGATTCGTCGTCGACGAGGCAGAAGTCATCTATTGGGGCATCTGCCCTGCCTGCCAGGAAGCAACCGCGCCCGGCCCCACCGAGGACACCCCTTCGCCCGCATGAGCATTCGCCCCCATCAGCAAGAGAGGAATACCGCATGAGCAAGGAAGACACGGGCGCAACCGCCACGACATCGGAAGAGGCGGCGCCCTCCGCCAAGTGCCCCGTCTTGAATCAACACCATGGGGCTACCGGATCGATGGCGAATCAGCACTGGTGGCCGGAGCAGCTGAACCTACGGCCGCTTGCCAAGAACTCGCCGCTGATCGACCCCATGGATGAGCATTTCGACTACCCGGCAGAGTTTGCGAGCCTCGATCTCGCGGCTGTGAAGGCCGACATCCTCAGGGTGATGACCACGTCGCAGGGTTGGTGGCCGGCTGACTTTGGCCACTACGGCCCGCTGTTCATCCGTATGGCGTGGCACAGCGCCGGCACCTACCGCATTCACGACGGCCGTGGCGGTGCCGGGTCCGGAACGCAACGCTTCGCACCGCTCAACAGCTGGCCTGACAATGCAAACCTCGACAAGGCCCGCCGCCTGCTCTGGCCGGTCAAGCAGACGTACGGCCGGAAGATCTCGTGGGCGGACCTGCTGGTCCTGGCAGGGAACTGCGCGCTGGAATCCATGGGTTTCAAGACGTTCGGCTTCGGTGGGGGGCGTCTGGACGTCTGGGAGCCGGAGGAAGACATCTACTGGGGTCCGGAGGAGACCTGGCTCGATGACGAGCGTTACAGCGGCGACCGAGTGCTTGCCGATCCCCTCGGGGCGGTGCAGATGGGCCTGATCTACGTCAACCCCGAGGGTCCGAATGGCACTCCCGATCCAATCGCCGCGGCTCGCGACATCCGCGAAACTTTCATGCGAATGGCGATGAACGACGATGAAACGGTGGCGCTGATCGCCGGAGGACATACATTCGGCAAAACCCACGGCGCTGCTGACGCGTCGAAATACGTCGGCCGCGAGCCTGAAGGCGCTCCAATCGAGGAGCAAGGCCTCGGCTGGAAGAGTTCCTTCGGCACCGGCAAGGGCGATGATGCAATCACCAGCGGGCTGGAAGTGATCTGGACCACCGCGCCGACGCAGTGGGACAACGGCTTCTTCGCGAACCTGTTTGGCTATGAATGGGAGCTGGTCAAGAGCCCGGCCGGTGCGCATCAGTGGCGCCCCACCGATCGGGCCGCCGATGACACGGTGCCCGATGCGCACGATCGGTCCAAGCGCCACGCTCCGATGATGCTGACGACCGACCTCTCGCTCAGGTTCGACCCAATCTACGAGACGATCTCCCGACGCTACTACGAGCATCCCGAAGAGTTCGCCGACGCGTTCGCCAGGGCCTGGTACAAGCTCACCCACCGCGACATGGGCCCTGTCTCGCGCTATCTCGGCCCCGAGGTTCCCACCGAGCAGTTGATCTGGCAGGACCCAGTACCGGCCGTGGATCACGCCTTGATCGACACTGCCGACGTCGACGCATTGAAGGGCACGATCCTCGCCTCCGGCTTGTCCATTCCGCAGTTGGTCTCGACGGCGTGGGCTTCGGCGTCGACGTTCCGCGACAGCGACAAGCGTGGCGGGGCGAATGGGGCGCGTATCCGACTCGCGCCGCAGACGGACTGGGAGGTCAACGACCCCGCTGAGCTGACGAAAGTGCTGCAGATCCTTGAGTCGATTCAGGATGCCTTCAACAGCGCGCACAACGATGGAAAGAAGGTCTCCCTCGCCGATCTGATCGTTCTCGGCGGCTGTGCCGCGATCGAAAAAGCCACCGAGAGCGCCGGGCGGAGTGTGCAGGTGCCATTCGCACCTGGGCGCGCGGATGCGTCCCCTGAGCAGACCGATGTGGACACGTTCGCCGTGCTCGAGCCGACTGCTGACGGGTTCCGGAATTACCACCGAGCCGGCGACACGCGCCGCCCGGAGGAGATCCTGATTGACCGCGCCAGCCTCCTGAGCCTGACCGCTCCGGAGATGACGGCGCTCATCGGCGGCCTGCGAGTGCTCGGCGCGAACTATCGGGGCAATCGTCATGGCGTCTTCACGAACCGCCCCGGAACGCTGACGAACGAGTACTTCGTGAACCTGCTCGACATGGACACCGAATGGACTGCCACTACCGTCGACCATATTTACGAGGGCCGAAGCCGTGACACCGGACAGGTGCGGTGGACCGCCAGCGCTGTTGATCTTATCTTCGGCTCGCACTCTCAGCTCCGAGCCATTACCGAGGTATATGCCTGCGACGACGCTCAGGAAAAGTTTGTTCAAGACTTCATCGCGGCTTGGAACAAGGTCATGAACCTCGACCGCTTCGAACTGAGCCGAAAGCTTTCGACGTAATCCCCACCTTCGCGGAAGCGTCTGGGGCAATTGCCGTCTTGCTCGACCGCGGTCATGGAGAGCGGCATGGCGCAGCGCTTCACGCAGCCCTGGCAACCCCAAACCAATGCAAGGTGGAGCGCTTCACCCCCACCCTGCTTGAGGAATGGGCCTACCGTCCGTACCTACACCTCCAACCACGGTCGGCTCAGGCCTTGACGGCGTGGCTGCACATCTACAACCATCACCGCGCCCATACCAGTCTCGGTCAACTCTCACCCATTCACGCCTCAACAACGTGCATGGGCATTACATCTAGAGGAAGGTCGCCATCTTGATTGAGCCCGGCGGCGTACAGTCGAGCGAAATGGACGTATGGCGGTGATCAGTCCCACCGACGGGTTATTCCATGCCCGGAAGTCTCACTCGGGGTGCATGAGGTCGTGGCATGACGTCATGCCACATCCGCTCCCGATGTAAGCGTCAACCCGCACCGGGCCTTGGGCCTAGAATGCGGACCACATCCGCCTAGGCAGCGACGATCTTCCAATCCGTCCCTCCAAGCACCAAGGAAACGACCCATGAAAGTAATTCGCGTGACCGTCGCGGCCGCAGGCCTTCTCGTCCTCGCTGGGTGCGGTGGCACCACCCCGACGTCGCAGACCTCGGGAACAGGGGCTGCATCGTCGTCAGCAGCATCGACGTCAGCAGCGGGGTCGACGTCTGCGCACAACCCCTGCACCCTCATCACCGCGGCGCAGATCGAGCCGATCAACGGCGGCAGCGGTCTGACCTCGAGCACCACGCCGAACGGAACCACCTGCAACTGGACCGACCCGACCAACGCGGTCGACACCGCTGAGGTCGCCGTCTTGCCCTTCTCCGGCACGCCAACCGCGGCCCAGTTGCAGACGGCGGTCACCAATGCTCTGGGAGGCGCCACCGGAGGAAATGGCACACCTGTGTCCGGCGTCGGCAGCGTCGCACTCAACGCGATCGCCGCGGTTTCAGCCACCTATGCGTTCGCGGTGAACAACAGCATCGTCATCATCGCGGTGTTCTCACAGAGCAACCCCGGGTCCGCGATGGACGCTCAGGTGCAGACGCTTGCGCAATCAGTTGCCGGTCAGCTCTGATTCGCCGCAGAGGTCGGGCGTCGCCGCCTGGAGAGCGAGCCGGACCGGTGACCAGCGGGCCAGCCGGTGGGTTTCAGGCCGTGGATCGGACGCCGATGACAGCGCCCCACCCATTCGCTCGCTGTGAGCTCAAATTGCGCGTCAGTCGGGGAGACAGGACTCGAACCTGCGACCCCTGGTCCCCCCGCCATTACCTATTCCTCGATGCGAGGTGAGTTCTCGAAATAGTGGTTTCGTGGCGAATACGTTGGAACGACGACTAATGCCCGGGGGATGGAATCCGTTGGAATCGCGAGCGGCTCAGGCTCGAGAGGAGTCGAACGAGCCGTAATCTATCGCCTCGCTCTCAGCTTCTCCCCGCCCTGCGCCAGCCGAGGCTCAGTCTGTGAGCGCCACCGTCGACGTGACGAGGGTCCCACGATCGATACGCAGGACGGTCATGTTGGCAAGCCGCTGCCACCCCTCGGAGTCCGGCTGGGGAAACCCCGACGACGCCACCACAACCGAGTTCGCATCGGCGCGGTAGGACAGCTCGTAGAAGGCCGTATCCGGTTCCATCGACGAGGTTGCGCCTCCCGAGGACGCGCGCATCATCGGTACCCGAGAGCGATCGTGCGCGCTTATGACGTGTAGGGCGTCGGGGGTCAGCAGCATCGCGTTCAGACTTGTGGGGCTGAAGGACTCGAAGATGCTGCGCACCACCTCGCCAACCGCCTGCGGCAGCACCTCACCCTTGCTAACACGTGCCACGATCGAGAGGAAGTAGCGCTCGCTGTCCGTCGTGCCCACGAGCTGCGACGCCCAGCCCGCCGGAACCAACTCGCCGATGCGGTCGAGCGGGTGGATGGCGCCGTTGTGGGCGAACGCCATCCTGCCGTGCACAAAGGGATGCGTGTTGGCCGCGATGATGGGAAGTCCCGGCGTGGCCCATCGCAGGTGCACGACGCCGGCGTCGGCCGGCGCAGACGTCGTCAACTCGGCGAAGCGATCGTCATCGGCAGCGCAGGTCGTCGACCGCTCCACCTGTGGCGGATCGACGCTCGGCGGACCGGGCGCCCACCACGCCATGCCCCACCCGTCCGCGTGCTGGCGGGAGAGCGCCGTAAAAGCGGCGAACTCAGCGCCGCCCAGGGCATCGGCGACGGTACGGGGCCGTCGAGCCGCCCACCCGAGGAGCCGGCACATCAGACGTATCTGCCCATCCCACCGGCGACGTCGATCGAGGTACCGGTGATGTAGCTCGCCCGGTCGCTCGAAAGGAAAGCCACAAGACCGCTCACCTCCTCGACCGCTCCGAAACGTCCAAGGGGGACCTCGTCGCTGGCGAGGCTGGCGAAGAACTCGTCGTCACTCGTGTCAGGTGCTCGGCGCGCCTTGATGCGCTGCCACTGCGGCGTGGCCACAAAGCCGATGTTGACACTATTGACTAAAATGCCTTCAGGTCCCAGCTCGCGTGCCAGTGCCTTGGAGAAGTTGAGACACGCTGCGCGGTTCACCGTGGTGGCGAAGAACGTCGGGTCGGGGTAGCGCGCATAGACCGAATTGATGTTGATGACGCGTGCTGACCTGCTGCGCCGCAGGTGTTCGAGCGCCGCCCGCGTGCAGCGGATCTGTGAGAAGAGCTTGACGTCCAGGTCCGCCCGCCAGTCTTCGTCGGTCAGCGACTCGAAGTTGCCCGGATGAGCCGCACCCGCGTTGTTGACGAGGATGTCCAGCCCGCCGAGCGTCTCGACCGAGCGAGCGACAAGGTCGGTGATCTGCGCGGCGTCGGTGACGTCGGCGACCTGCGCGTACACCGTGCATCCAGAGCCACGCAGCTTCTCGGCCGCCGCAGCAAGCTCGGCCGGGTGGCGCGCGCACATGGCCACGTGGACACCCTCGGCGACGAGTTCCTCGGCGATGGCCATGCCGATTCCCTTGGATCCGCCGGTGATGAGCGCTCGCCGGCCACGCAGATTGAGGTCCAACTACACACCTTCACCCTGAGGTGGGGCCTGACCCCGCGCGTGCTCGAGGAGCGAACGCCGTGGCGGGTTGAACACGTCGACCTCGCGGCACGGCGCGCCGCGCGTGCGCGCCCCATGGCGCACCCAGCTGGGGACGACCGCGACGTCGCCGGCCCGCATGGTGCGCACATCGCCATCGATGTCGAACTCGAACTCACCCTCAATCACGAGAACGATCTGCTCCTCCTCGTGCACGTGCATCGGCGCAGCGGTATGCGGCGCGAAGGACACGAAATTGAGCATGGTCCGCTCGCCGAGCACCGGCCGAAAGATGAGCCCTGGGACGAGCTCGATCGAGCTGATGGCGTTGACGTCGACATAGCGGCCCGGTGCGGCGGGCGTGCCCGTCGCCTGTGTGCTGAAGTGGTGCGCGGCGTCGGTCATCGGTTCTCCAGTGTTGATGTGATCAGTTTCCCCAGGCGCGCGACACCCTCGTCAATCTCGTCCTCGCTGGCCAGGCTGTAGGCAAGACGCAGCTTGTTGGCACCGTCTGCGTGCGGGTGGAAGGGTCGCCCGGGGACGAACGCCACCCCGGCGTCGCGGGCCTTGCGGGCGAGGTCGACGGCGTCGAGCCGTCCCGGTCCGCTGAGCCATGTGAAGAACCCGCCGCGCGGACGGGTCCAGGAAATTTCGGCGGGCATGTACTCGTCGAGCGCGGCCAGCATGCGCGCGCAGCGCTGCGAGTACAACGCGTTCGAAAGGCGCAGCTGCCTGTCCATGTGACCGCCGCGGAGGTACTCCTCGAGCAGTCGCTGGCCGAGCGCGCCTGCGCACTGGTCTGAGTTCTGCTTGGCGACGACCATCTGCGCGATCACCTCCCTCGGCCCCACGGCCCACCCGAGCCGTACACCAGGGAAGAAGGTCTTCGAGGTCGTGCCCGCCTGGACGACGATGTCGGGACCAAGCGACCACAGCGACGGCAGAGGCTCGGATATGAAGGTGAGCTCGCGGTAGGCGACGTCTTCAATGACGAGAACCCCGTGGCGGCGGCAGACCTCCACAAGCGTCGAGCGCCGCTCGGCTGACATCGTGATTCCGGTGGGGTTCTGATGGTCGGGAATGGTGTACAGGAGCTTCGGCGGCGAGTCGCTGCGGCAGAGGCGCTCGAGTTCGTCGGTATCGATGCCATCCTCGTCCACGGGGATGCCGCGGACGTCGGCTTCGTAGCCGCGAAAGCCGTCGATGGCCCCGAGGTACGTCGGCGACTCGACGGCGGCGACGTCGCCGGGATCGAGCATCGCCCTGGCGAGGAGGCCGAGGGCGTCGATGGTGCCGCTGGTGACCATCAGCTCGCCCGCTCCGGGACGCCGCCCTTGAGTCTCGGCGAGGCGGTCGGCGAACGCGCCGCGAAGCCCCGGCAGGCCGGGGGTTGGGGAGTACTGGAGCGCGACCGCCGCGTCGCCGCTGAGCAGCGGCATCGCCAAATCTCTGAGCACCGCGACCGGGAACGTCTGCGGGTCCGGCAGGCCACCGGCGAAGGAGATGAGGTCAGTCCCACCGGCGAGCTCGAGGATGGCGGCGAGCTCACCACTGGCGCCCTGAGTGCGGCGCGCAAACGCCGACGACCAGCGGTGGGTTGAAAGCGTCTGCATGAAGCGTCTCCTGCGGCGTTCTTGACATTGCGTAACGCGACCGGTAGCCTTTGCCCGCCGATACGGCTCGCCTGATAGGGAATGTTGCCGAAATGTGGCGCGAATGGCAAGTGCGAGGAGGCACTCAGCTAACAAATGGCTGACGCGACCGCTCCCCTCTCGGGTCTTGTCGACGTCGTCGCACGGCCTTCCCGGCCGGTTGTGTTGGACGCCGTCGATCTCGATCTCCTGCGCCTCCTCGCAACCGACGCGCGGATGTCACAGCGCCGTCTGGCCCGTGACCTCGGGATGTCGCCACCGGCTGTTGGCGAGCGCATCGCTCGGCTGGAACGTTCGGGAGTGATCCGCTCCTACAGCGTCGACATCGGGTGGGCCGAGGCCGGCTATCCGGTGACCGTCTACCTGACAATCACCGCAGTGCAGGGTCACCCTCAGGGCCCCGTCATCGAGGCGCTGCGAGCGCTTCCGGAGGTGACGGACATCACCGTCGTCACCGGCGCCATCGACCTGCTCGCGCGCCTCCTGGTACGCGACCACAATCATCTCCGCGAACTGCTGCTCGAGCGGGTCTGGCAGATTCCAGGTGTGCAGCGCACCGAGACTCTGCTGACCCTTGCCGAGATGCAGCCGAAATCGTTCGCCACCCAGCTGATCGACTCGATGCGGTCAGCCCTCGACAGTCATGCGCTGCAGCACGGGGGGGCCGTGTGAACCAGGAGAACGACCGCACCACGACCGACTACGGCATCGGCACGCCCGGGTTCGTCGCCAAGCACGGACTCCACACCGACGAGCAGCTCGAGGCGGCAAGCAAGGTCGCGGCCGAGATTCGCGACAAGGGGTTGCGCACGGTCCGGGTTGTGCTTGTCGACCAACACGGCGTGCCACGCACCAAGTTCCTCTCGGCCGAGGCGGCGATCGCGGCGATGAGCAATGGGGCGGACTTCTCCGGCGCGATCTACAGCCTCGACACCGCCAACGCCGTGTTCCCGCCCGCGTTCGGCGCAGGCGGTGGCTTTGGCATCGAGGAATTCACCGGTTTCCCTGACGTGGTTATCGTGCCCGACCCATCGACCTTTCGAATCCTGCCCTGGGCGGATCGCACCGGCTGGGTGCTCTGTGATGTCTACTTCAGCAACGGCAGGCCGGTGCCGCTCGATGGGCGCGCCATCATGCGCCAACAGCTTCAGCGACTCGACAAGGCCGGCTACGCGTACACCGCGGGGCTCGAGGTGGAGTACTACATCGTTCGCCTGACCAGCGATCGCATCGGCCTGGACCAGACGGGCGCCCCGCCGCCTCCACCGGCGGTCGAGGTCTTCGAGCAAGGATACCAATTCCTCTCCGAAACCCGGCTCGATGGCGTCGAGAGCACGGTCAGCGCGTTGCGCGACGGCCTGTACGACATCGGCCTGCCGCCCCGGTCGATGGAGGATGAGTGGGGTCCCGGGCAGATGGAGTTCACCTTCAGTCCCTTGACCGGACTGGTAGCGGCTGACGCCATGATCATGTTCCGGACCGCAGTGAAGGCGATCTGCCGCCGCCGTGGGCTGCTGGCCACATTCATGTGCTGGCCCGGACTGCCGAACTTCTTCCCGTCTGGATGGCATCTCCACGAGTCGCTCGTCGACACCGCCAGTGGGGAAAACGCCTTCGCGTCAGAGACCGAGATGCTGTCGCCAGTTGGGCGTCAGTTCGTCGGCGGTTTGCTCGAGCACGCCAAGGCGATGACCATATTCACCACGCCAACGGTCAACGGCTACGGACGGTTCCGCCCATACTCCTTCGCTCCCGACCGCATCGGCTGGGCGCTGGAGAACCGTGGTGCAATGGTGCGCGTTCAGGGCGGTATCGGCGACAAGGGCACACACATCGAGAACCGGCTCGGCGAGCCGGCGGCCAACCCCTACCTCTACATGGCGGCGAATATCGTCGCGGGGCTCGACGGCATCAACCGCGGCATATCGCCGCCGCCGCCGGTCGCCGCGGATCCGTACGCGGAGGACGCCGAGCTGCTGCCGACATCTCTTGGAGCCGCCATCGATGCACTCGAGGGCGACGCGCTCTTCCGACGCGAGTTCGGTGATGCGTTCGTTGACTACTACGTGATGATGAAACGCGCCGAGAACGCCCGCTACGAGGCCGCGCTCGCCGAGAACCCAACGCCCGAGGGGCAGGTTGTTTCCGAGTGGGAAATGCGTGAATACTTCGAGGTCTACTGACCGATGACGCTCCAGCACATCGTGCTGTTCGCCTTTCCCAAGGAGCTCTCGGAGCCGGACGCGGCCGACATGCGCGCGCAGGTGGCTGCGTGGCCGGCCGCGATTGGCAGGATGACACGGCTGCGCTTCGGCAGCGATCTGACCGGTGCGCGGACCAACGGTTACTCGCGCCTGCTCTACATGGAGTTCGCCGGCGCGGACGAACTCAAAGCGTACCAGCAGCACCCGGTGCATCAGGCGTTCCATGGCTGGCTGTTGGAGCGGGGCTGCACCCCCCTGGCGTTCGACTACTTCCTGGACACCGACACGGTTCTCATCCCTGAGGATCGCAAGCACGAGGCGGAGGAGAGGCGATGACTGTCACAAGGGGCCCTGAGCCGGTAATGGCTGCCGGGCCCGCCGTGGTCACCGGCGGGGAGAACACGCTCGCGCGCAGTGCGCTCAGCACGTGGGACGCCATCGCAATCTCGGTTTCGGTGCTCGCGCCGGGCATGGCCATGCTCCTCAATGTGCCCGGCGTCGCCCTGGTGGCCGGGGGATCCACACCGCTCGCGTTCCTCCTCGGCGGGGTCGGGGTGCTCGCGCTCGCCTTCGTCATCATCGGGTTCACGCGGCGCATGGCGTCGGCGGGATACGCCTACACGTATGCCTCGCGGAGCATCGGCAAGGAGGGCGGCTTCATCGCGGGATGGCTGTACGCCTTTGGCCTGGCATGCTTCGTCCCGATGACTATGGCGGGCGTGGCCGGCCTGGCCATCAACCTTCTCGGCCTGAACGCCAACCTCTGGTTCCCGTTCTTCCTCCTGGGCATGGCGCTCCTCGTCGTGCTGTCGATCATCCGGATCAAGGTCACAACGACGGTCCAACTGGTTGTCGGCGCGATCACCATCGCGGTGATCATCCTCGTCGACCTCTTCGTCGTCGGCAAGGGCGGCGCCAGCGGCAACACGCTCGAGCCCTTCACCTTCGGCCACACGGTGTCGGGCGGCTTCAACGGGGTGTTCTACGGGATCATCCTCGGGGTCACGTCGTACATCGGGTTCGAGACCGCGGCCGACTTCGGCGAGGAGACCTCCAACCCGCGCCGCTCGATCCCGATTGCGATCATCGCCGCCACCGGCTTCGCAATCGTCTTCTACCTCCTCACCACGTACGCGATCACAGTCGGCTTCGGCGTCAACAACGGAGCTGCAGCCGGGGCCGATTCCTTCGCGCTCAAGACCGTTGCCAGCAAGTTCGTCGGCGGCCCGTTCCCGACGCTCATCGAGATCGGGGGCATGCTCTCCGCCTTCATCGTCTGCCTGGCGTGCGCCACAGCTGCGGCGCGCACGCTGTTCGCAATGGGCCGCGAAGGAGTGCTGCCGGGCTGGTTCTCGAAGACGAATCGGCGGTTCAAGACTCCCGTCAACGCCACCGTCACCGTCGCGTTGGTCGCAACGGCTGCCGCCGCCCTGATCGGATTCGTCTACCCGCAGGCTGCCTTCGGTGGCGCAACGACAACGATCTACTTCTTCTACGCAACGCTCGGGACATTGGCGGTGATCCTCGTTTACATCATGCTGTGCCTCGGAGGCATGGTGTTCTTCCGGCGAACCAAGGCCAGTTACAACCCGCTGCTGCATGCGCTGGTACCGCTGATCGGTGCGGTGGTCTTCGGTGCCGCGTTCTACGGATCGGTGTACCCGCAGCCTCCGTTCCCTCTGAACCTGACGCCATACCTCACGGCGCTCTGGCTCGTCATCGGGATCGCCGCGGTGATCATGTTGCGGGTGCAGAATCCAGCTGCCGTGGCGCGCATCGGCTCGATCCTCGGTGAGGAGGGTGGCGAAGACGCAAAGCTCCTTGGATGATCGATGACCACGTCCATCCCTTCCCGCTTGCGTTCGAACCGCTGGACCTCGCCGGCTTCACACTCGACGTCGCGGAGGGGGAAGAAGCCGATAGCCGGCGGCTGAGGCTGGCGCCGACGCGGTTGGCCACCGAGATGCTACGCGTGCGTCTGGCTCGTCACCTGGGATGCGCGCCGGGGGACGCCGTGGCGGCCCGCGATGACGCGGCTGTCGCGGACTGGCCAGGCTATGTGCGTGCGCTGTTTGCCGACTCCGGAACAGCGGGGATGGTCATGGACGCCGGGTGGCAGGGCTCTCCGCCTGGCGGCGCTGCAGCGTACGCGGATCTGTCGGGTGTTCCCGTATGGGACTTGGCACGCCTCGAGCCCGTCATCGACGCGTTGCTGGCTGAGGGGTGCGGCGCCCGCGAGGTGGTGGACGATGTCGACGCCTTCATGGAAAGCCAGGTGCGCGACGGTGCGGTGGGGTTCAAGACGGTGCTCGCGTATCGCACCGGGCTGGCGGTGGACCCGTCTGCATCGCTGGCGCAGGCTGAGCGTGGGCTGGCCGCCGACCGTGCGGTTGGGGTACCGCTGCGACGCAGCGGGAAAGCGTTGCGCGACCTCCTCTTCCGCCACGCGCTCGGTCGCTGCGCAGAATTGGACCGGCCGCTGCAGGTGCACACTGGGTTCGGCGACTCGGAGATCCGCCTTGCCGAGTCGGACCCGCTGCTGCTCGACGAGGTGCTTCGCACCGCTGAGGGCTCGAGCACAGACGTTGTGCTCATCCATGCGTCGTATCCGTGGCACGAGCATGCGGGATACCTGGCCAGTGTCCGTCCGCGCGTGTGGACGGAGTTCTCGCTGTGCAACCTCTTTAGCCCGGCGACCACCGCAGATCGTCTGCTGCGCCTCCTTGACGTGGCTCCGGCCGGGAGGATCACGGTCGGAAGCGATGGTCATGGTTTGCCCGAAAGCCACTGGTTCGGATCGGTGGTGCTCCGTGACGCGTGGGAGACCGTGCGCGAGACACTCGGCGAGACGGTGAGTGAGGAGTGGAAGGACGTCACCGCCGCGGGCATCTTCGAGGACAACGCGCGGCAGCTGTACCGGCTGCCTGGGTCGTCTGCAGGCAACCAGGCTGACGTGAGAGAGGAAGGCCCCTGGTTTCATAGAGACTCTGGGGGGTCCTGACTTCGAGTCGAGAGCGACTCGATCAACGCATTGTCGAAGCGGCCCTCGATACTCACAACGGTGCATACAACGCAAATCTCTTGTCGGGGCCGAACATGAGCGGATCTGGAAGCGTCTTTCCTCCCGTTGCAACAGCTCGCGTCGTGCCACAACTCTCAGTTCGGCGCGGACGGGCCGCGATCGAGTTCTATAAGGCGGCGTTCGGGGCCGTTGAGGAGTACCGCGTCGGCGGCACCGACGACCACGAGGCCGTGGTCGCAGCTCTCTGTTGAAGGAGCGCCCTTGTGGGTCGCGGACGATTCACCGGCCCATGCAAACCACTGTCACGAGTCCGTGGGCGGAACTACGACGAGGATGCTGATGATCGTCGACGATCCCGAGGCTATGCTCCGGCGCGCCATATCACCCGGTGCCGCCAGGTCCGGCCGGTCAGCGAGGAGCACTGCTGGCTGCGTGCTGATCGGAATCCATTGGAATCGCGTCCACATCCACAGGCGTCCATAGGCCCAATCCGATCGCTCATCGCTCTGCTCTTTTGTCGTTGAGCACCCCGCTCACCAATGTAACCGTCGGCCTGCTCACATCCTGAGTCGGCGTGGGTCTGGTGACAGCATGCTCGTGTGGAGAAGGGTCCCATACGTCGCAACCCAGCGTCGGAGGTGGAGGTTCACGCGAAAAAGTACAACCTGGGCCAGGGTGCGTCAGCGCAGGTGTACTTGCCACCACATGGTCGCAATGCCAGGCCTGTGCAGTAACTGTTCAAGAGGTTCACATGTCGGGGCGGCCGAGGTCTTCGTGGGCTCAGGGACGACCTGGACCCATCAAGCTGAGCTCACCGCCTCGGACGGTGTGTCACCCGACTTTTTCGGCTTCTCCGTGGCCATTTCCGGGTCGACCGCAGTGGTGGGGACCGACTCGCCTGGCGGCGTGTATGGCAAGAACGCGGCCTACGTATTTGTGCGTTCGGTCACGACATGGACCCAGCAGGCCGAGCTCACCGCCTCCGACGGCGCGGCGACGGACGGCTTCGGGCGCGCGGTGGCGATCTCCGGTTCCACCGCGGTGATCGGCGCTGCTGGCAAGAATTCGGGGGTCGGGGTTGCCTACGCATTCGTGCGCTCGAGGACGACCTGGTCGCAGCAGGCGGAACTCATCGGCTCCGATAGCAGTTTCCACGATTTCGGTGACTCGGTGGCCATCTCCGGTTCCACCGCGGTGATTGGAGCGCCACTGCCGTTCCTCCCTCGGCATCGCGGGGCGGCATACGTGTTCGTCCAATCGGGGACGACTTGGACCCAGCTGAAGATATTGAGCGCGTCGGATGGCACTCTTCACCAAGGGTTCGGCTCCCCGGTCGCCATCTCGGGCTCCACCGCGTTGGTAGGACACTTTTCGAGGACGTCGATGATTGGGGCTGTTTACATCTTCCACGTGTAACAAAGAGCGACCTGCACGTCGACCCTGCGTGCAGGTCGTGCGTCCTGGCGGTCCTCGAAGTCGGCAACGGAGCTGATGTTGACGCCGCCATGCGCGCCGACGCAAGGAGATCGGCGTCCCGGTGACAAGAGCGTTCACCGCTCCGATGACCGCGATGGCATGGATCTGATCGTCATCAGGATCTCGGCAGACGCGTGGGACCTCAACGCGTCACCACCTCGGCGATCGCCTCGCACCGCTGCAGCCCGATCACTCGCCAGCTCTATCGCCCATGCCTCAGCATGGAGATCATGGGCGGGCAAGCCCCGGCTTGGGCCTCGCCAGTGACAACGAACCCGAAACGCTGGTAGAAGGCGATGTTCCTGGGATTGGGGGAATCGAGATATGCGGGCAGATGATCCTCATCGACGACCTTGAGGCAGTGCTCCATCAGCTCGCCGCCGAGGCCTCTGCCCTGCACGATTGGGTCGACCCCGAACCACGGTAGGTACCAATGCGGATCTTTCGGGTGGGCATCGTCCATCTGGCCGAGTACCGCAAACGCATCGTCATGCTTTGCCGGTGCAACTGTCCCCGTCAGCACGGCGACGATAGCGTCGCCGTCCAGGTTCACGTGCGGTGGCAACCAGAGGGCCACGCCGGAAAACGCGCCGAGCCGCCACACAGTTTTCTCGGCAAACGCCTTGCCCCCAAACGCCGAAAGAAAGGTCGGGAAATGCGTCAGATACTGATGCGCCTCTGGATACAGCCAGCGTTCGACTGGGTCGGCTGCGAACGCCACCAGGAGGGTGGCGAAAGCCCTGTCCTGATCATCTTCGTGCACGGGAAGGACCTGAAGGGCACCCATTTGCGCTCCTTGGCGTCAGCAGAGAAGCTGGTTCGCGCGCAACTCTAGCGCTTGTGTCAGCCGAAAGTACGCTCACACAGTTCGAACGTTCGGCTCTGTACGCCACTCCGTTTGAGTCCCCCACTCTGGCGAAGACGACCATCATGTTATACCGATCACCAAGCTGGCTCGACCGTCGCTCTCTGGCGTGTCATCGCACCCTGGATGGACCTGGCTGAGTTCTTTCAGCCCTCGGCGCTAAGGGAGCCCCGCATCAGCGAGGCTCCCCGCGCTTCATCTCAATCTACGCCCGCGCTCCCGCGGCGGTCGGCGCGCTCGCCGAGCTTGCGTTCTCACGGCGGAAATCCAGAGCCTGTTCCAGCGGCGGGAATCCATTCGCGAGGTCGATGCCGTGGGCTTCGAGAGTGTGCTCGCGAAACCAGCTGTCGAATGGATCCGGGGATGCGCTCAACGCGGTGAATGCCACCTGCAGATCATCTGCCTCAAGATAGACGACGGCGAAATCGCCGCCTGGGGTCGACTGGATCCACACGGCTTCGCGGGAGATTCCGGCCCGCTTGCGCGAGGCCTCGCGGGCTGCCTGCCGCTCGCCGTTCGCGCACGACTGCAAGGCCGCGCGGTCCATATCGGTCTTCCCTGGAATCATCGGTGCGACAAAGGCCAAGCTCTGCATCTGGGTTCCTCCGTTGTGGTATTGGTCGAGTCGGAGTCTGGAAGAGTGCCGGCACCGAGACATCACTCGAATGCGTGATTTCGGATCAGGATGATTGGGCGCGACTGACCTTGGCTGCAAGGGCGGCCCGTGTCGACACGTCGAGCTTCTGGAACGAGTGGCGGAGGTGGCTGTTCACGGTGTGTGGTGAGATGAAAAGGCGCTTGCCGACCGCACGATTGGTCAGGCCCTCGGCGACAAGCTCAGCGACCGAACGTTCGCTCTTCGTGAGGCTGTCCCATCCGGTCACCGCACGCCCGCGAGTCCCGCGGCTGCCGCGCCGCGCGCCGAAGGCTCGAAGATTGGCGTTTCCGCGCGCTGCGTACCAGTCGGCCCCGATCGTGTCGTAGAGGTCCAACGCTTCAGCCAACAAGACGTGAGCGTCGGCCAGGCGCCCCTGGGCTCCGAAGACCGCGGCGGCGTCCTCACACGTCCCCGCGTGATCGAGGATGCGGTGGCCTCGACGTGCGAGCTCGACGGCCTCGAGCATCGCATCGGGGTCACGCTCAACCAGCCCGCGGCGGGCGCGGCCGATGAGCGGCCCAGTCGTTGCGAGCGTCACCCGAGAAGCCTGATCCCGAAAGCCTCGCGCCTGCAACCGCGCCATATGGACTGCGCTCTGTTCACACCACCGTGGCTCGGCGGCTCACGACCAACACGCACCCACTCGTACTGGTTCCTTCGTCTTGAAGATGCGTCATCGTTGCCGTCAGCGCTTGATCGGAGCGCGTCTTCGAGTCAGGCGGACTGAGGGGACCCGGCCTGCGTCGACAAGTGCTCGACGGAGGACGAATTCGATCTGGGCGTTGGTGCTGCGAAACTCGTCCCCCGCCCACCGAGCCAACGCGTTGTGCACCTCGGGATCGAGCCGGAGCAGCACGGACTTCCTCCGTATCGGGAGCACCGTAGCCGTGTCGGCAATCTCGCTCATCAGTACAACGAGCCGGCGTTGACCACGGGTTGCAGGTCGTGGTCGCTGCAGAGCACGACGAGCAGATTGCCCACCATGGTTGCCTTGCGCTCCTCGTCGAGTTCGACCACCGCGTCTGCCGACAGCCGATCCAGGGCGAGTTCGACCATGCCGACGGCGCCCTCCAGGATTCGATGGCGGGCGGCCACCACGGCGTTCGCCTGCTGGACCCTGAGCATCGCCTGGGCGATTTCGGGCGCATACGCGAGCCGGGTCAGCCGGGATTCGATGACCCTCACGCCGGCGGCGGTGACGCGGGCGGCGATCTCCGAGGAGAGTTCCTCGTTGATCTGATCGGCGTTTTCGCGCAGTGAAGGGATGTCGCTCCCGCGCGTGTCGTAGGCGTAGCCGCTCGCGATGTGACGCACACTGGCCTCGGCCTGGACGCGAACGAATTCAACATAGTTGTCGACCGCAAAGAGCGCCCGCGCCGTGTCTTCAACAACCCAGACGACGGCGGCGGCGATCTCGATCGGATTGCCGTCGCCATCGTTGACCTTGAGCATGCCCGTCTCGTGGTTGCGGATCCTGGTGGAAACCCGGTCGCGTCGAGCCCCGGGGTGCACCCACCAGAGGCCCGGCCGACGGACCGTGCCCTGGTAGCTGCCGGCAAGTCGGAGCACCACCGCCTCACCGGGTGTGACCGATATCAGCCCTCGCAGGCCGGCGACTGCGAGGACGACAAGCGGCACACCGATGCCGATCAGCGCGCCGGATGCACCAGCCCCATGGAATCGCTCAATGAGGCCGCGGCTGAGGAGGCCGGCGCCCGCGATGAGCAGAATCACCGAGGCGACGAGTGCTGACCAACCAGACAGCGCACGCGGCGGCTGCTCAGTGACGAGGGCGGGGGTCAGCGCGAGCGAGATTCTGCCTTTGGGTTTCTCCAAACTCATGGCTATCCTCGTGAGGTTGACGCGGGGCTATTGAGATGATATCATTGAGCTATGGTGGCCGACACGACCACCGCTGCCCGTGGGGAGCACCTATCCGGCAAGCCTCCTGCGTTGGTCGTCGACCACCTCACCAAGCGCTTCGGCGAGCGCACCGCGTTCGAGGACGTCTCGTTCTCTGTCGCACAGGGCGAGGTGTTCGGTTTCCTCGGACCCAACGGGGCGGGGAAGACGACCACCGTTCGAACGTTGGGGACACTGATAGCACCAACATCTGGCTCGGCAAGCGTCGCCGGGATTCCCTTGACCTCAGACAACGGAGCGGAGATCCGTCAGCGGATCGCGATCATGCTGGAAAACCCGGGGCTGTACCGACGCCTCACGGTAACCGAGAACCTCCAACTCTTCGCGGGTCTCTACGAGCAGCGCAACGCGGCTGCTCGGATCGGCGAGGCGCTCGAGGCGGTCAACCTCACGGCGCGGGCACGCGACCTCTGCGGGAGTCTGTCCAAGGGACTCCTGCAGCGTGTTGGACTTGCACGCGCGCTGCTCAACGACCCTGCGGTCATGTTCCTCGATGAGCCAACGTCCGGGCTGGACCCCGTCGCGACGCGTGAGGTGAATGACCTCATCAACGGGCTGCGCCAGCGCGGGGTCACCGTGTTGCTCACCACCCACCGCCTGGAGGAGGCGGAGCGGCTGTGCGATCGCGTCGCGATCCTCAACACCACGCTCCGCCTGGTGGGCCGGCCTGACGAACTCCGTGAGCAGCTTTTCAGCCGGTCGCTGGTCGTCGAGACGTTGTCGCCACTCGTCGCGCCAGATGATGTCTTCAAGAGCACCGATGGCGTCGAGAACTGGCGACCCGAGGGGACGAGCAGCTACGTGCTCAACGTCGCCGATCCGAGGAATATCGCGCCGCATGTGACCCGAGCACTCGTCGCCGCGGGTGCCGACGTGGTCTCGATCAGCGAGTCCCGGCACTCCCTTGAGGACGTCTACCTGCAGTTGGTCGACGACGACTCGACGGCATCGCAGCGATGAAGTTCAGCTTCGGACGTCTTGGTGCGGTGCTTCGCAAGGAGCTCCGTGAATACCGGCGCAGCCCCTTCATCGTTGGGACCATGGCGGTGCTCCCGCTCGTCTTCCTCATCGAACCCCTGATCACCATCTTTCGCATCGGCCCGTCGGTGGCGCCAAGTGTTGTGGATAAGGCCGTCGGCGCCACATTTCTCGTGCTGTTGATTGCGCCCGCCATGCTGCCCGCTGTCATTGCCGCGTACTCCGTGGTCGGAGAGCGTGAGCAGGGCACCCTCGAACCCCTGCTGACCACCCCGCTGCGCCGCGAGGAGCTGCTCCTCGGCAAGGCGCTCGGTGTCGTTGTTCCCGCGGTCGGCATCGCCTATGTGCTCTTCGCCGTTATCCAGGTCTGTGCCCACCTCTTCGCCAGCAATGCGGCGGTGGTCTCGGCCCTCGGGCAAGGGCCCCATATCCTGGCGGAGATTCTCTTCGCGCCCCTCCTCGCGGGATGGTCGATCTGGGTCGGCATCGGCATCTCGACGCGAGCGAGCGACGTCCGGGTTGCTCAGCAGTTGGGCACGCTCTCGAGCATTCCGCCGCTCGCAGTCGTAGCTTTGGTGTCCTTCAATGTCTTCACGCCGAGCGTCACCCTCGCAGTGGTGTTCGCGCTCGTCCTGCTCGTCGCCGACGTGGTTCTCTTTCGCATCGTCGTGGCGTTGTTCGACCGCGAGCGGCTCATCACCGGCGCGTCAGCCCGGCGATCACCGAGCGGCGGCGGTCAGGTCCCACCCGCTGGTGCGGTTCGACGGATACGACGCTTAGGAGGTACCGACGATGGGTGACGGCACGCTCCTGGATCACGCGCAACGCATGCCCATCGCGTCGCGAGCCGCGACAATGGTCGCAGGCATCCTGGGTGGTTCTGGCACCCACGTCGTCCAGATCATCATCGCCATCGTGGTGGCGGCTGCGCTCATCGTCTATTTCCTCTTGCGCGTCGGGGCTCGCGGCGGTCGAGGGGACGTCCGCGCCGCTGCAGCGGCTGTCACCCAACATCACCGCGCACACGAGGGAGCTGTGAGCGACGCGACAGTTAGGTTGGTTCGAGCGTGGAGTGGGATCGGTATTGGTGCGCGGAGTGAGCAGTGGAATATCGCGATCGACGGCATCGTGGTGGGGACGATTGCCAACAAGGAGACAGTCGAGGTGGATGTAGCCCCTGGGCACCACACCTTGCGTCTCGGGTCCGGCAGGCACCGCAGCGTGGAGCGTTCGTTCGACGTCGCCGAGGACGAGGTCGTCGGCTTCAGTTGCAACGGTCCGAGGTTCTGGCCACAGCTCCTGGCGGCGATGGTGAAGCCCGATCTCTGGATCACGCTCAGACGCGAGTGACGGGCGTGGCGATTACGTACGCTTTTTCGGGAGGCCGTTGCCCGCCTCAGTGGTGCCCGACGGTTGGATCGGTGGACGTGCAGCTCAAGCGTCACCCGCGGCGTGAGTGCGGGATCCTCTGCTTGGTCGCAACACTGTGCCGTGCCGTGCGAGTTTACTCGAGGAAGTCGGTCAACCTCTTGCTGCGCGATGGGTGACGTAGCTTGCGCAGCGCCTTGGCCTCAATCTGACGAATGCGTTCGCGAGTGACGCCGAATCGCTTGCCGACCTCCTCCAATGTCAGCTGACGGGCGTCGACGAGGCCGAAGCGGAGCTGCAGGACACGACGTTCGCGCGGGGTCAACGTGTCGAGGATGTTCTCAACCTCGATGTGTAGCATGGTCAGTGAGGCCGCCTCCGACGGCGCGATCGCCTGCGTGTCCTCGACGAAGTCGCCGAGTTCTGCATCCCCCTCCTCCCCGATCGGGCTGGACAACGAAACGGGCTCCCGAGAGATCCTGAGCGCCTCCCGCACCTTTTCGGGCGTGAGACCCATCTCCTCCGCGATCTCCTCGTCGTCGGGCTCGCGGCCGAGTTCCTGAAAGAGACGCCTCGAGACACGGACGAGCTTGTTGATGACCTCGCCCATGTGCACCGGGACGCGGATGGTGCGCGACTGGTCGGCCAGAGCCCTGCTGACTGCCTGGCGAATCCACCAGGTCGCGTAGGTCGAGAACTTGTAGCCCCTTCGGTAGTCAAACTTCATAACGGCGCGCATCAAGCCTGTGTTGCCCTCCTGGATGAGATCGAGGAAGGGCATGCCGCGGCCGATGTATTTCTTGGCGATGGACACGACCAAGCGGAGGTTGGCCTCGGTGAGCTTGTCGCGCGCAGCTTCGTCGCCTCGCTCGATCAGTTGGGCGTACTCGACCTCCTGCTCCTTGCGCAGGAGGGCAATGCGCCCGATCTCCTTGAGGTACATCCGGATCGGGTCATCGAGGAAGAATGTGTCGACCAACTCGGTGGGGCTTGTCTGGTCGTCCGGATCGTCGCCCTCTCCGGCGTCGTCATCGCTGTCGCTGATCGCGATGCCCATCTCCCGGAAGACCTGGAAGACGCGCTCCAGTTGATCGGGTTCAGCTTCGGCGACGGGAAGGCCCTGGAGGACGTCGTCGGGGGATAGGCGCCCTTGTTCCTTGCCTCGAATGATGAGGATCTCAGCAGCGACGACGGCCTCGTCGTCGGCACTCCGGGACGCCACGGCCGCTCGCACGTTCACTCTCCGAGGCCTCCGTGCCTGTTCTGCGTTGCCGCTAAGAGACAGCGGGGAGTCGGCGACAGTCGCCTTTGCTGCGCGAGCCGAGAGTGCCTGCCGAGGCTGACCATCGACCGAATGGGCTACTCACTCTAGTGAATAGCCCACCCGGATGGCGCGATGCCACGGTGGCTTCCTCACGGATCACCCTCTGGTGAGGTAGTTGCACTCTGGGTGAGCCAGCTCGCTGTGAGCAGATCGCCCGCTCGACAGTGGTGAACCTCGGCCTTCCGGGATTCCCGAAGGGCTACCGCTTCGGGAGGTTGGTAACAGGTGGCAGCGGGTACACGTATTGTGAATGCATCCAACTGGGCGCTGAAGGAAGAAGCGATGGCTCGGGAAGTTCCCGTCGAGAGCAATCGGGACAAGTTGCGTCGGCTTCAGCGGCAGGACGCGCTGGGTCTCTTCGCCGCCCACAAACTCCAAATCCCATCGAAGGAACGCCTGGAACAGACAGACCAGGATCATCCACAGGGGCTCGTGCAGGCGACCCACGCGGGCGAGGAAGCCATCGTCGAATATATGGACGTGCGCAATCGCTGGCTGTTAGCGAGAGTCAGTTGGGAAACGTACCAGGCGATTCCGCAAAGCGCTTGAGGGAAAGGGAGTGGTGGGTAGCAGGGCAGCCGCACCGTTGAGGTGGCGGCGACCGACACCATGAGGTTGCCACGATGACGACGCTGGCCTACGTGATCCTGGGAATCATCGCTGGCGCCTTGGTGATGATCGTGCTGCTGGTTCGTGCGGCATGGCGTGTCGCCGAACCGGACGAGGCACTGATCATCTCCGGGTTCCGGACTGGCCAGCGCCCTGACGGCGTCGGGGAGAGCATGGGCTTCCGCATCGTCACCGGCCGTGGATGTCTCGTCGCGCCGGGCATCACCAAGGTTAGGCGCCTGTCGCTCGAGGCGCATGAGAGCGAGATCGGCGTCGCATGCGTGTCGCAGCAGAAGATCCGCGTGGACTTGCGCGGCGTGATCGTCTACAAGGTGGGTGACGACTACCGGTCCATTGCCAACGCGGCCCGGCGCTTCCTCGACCGGCCCGCCCAGGAGCTCGAAACCAAGGTCCAGAACGTGTTCGTCGGTCACCTGCGCGCGATCGCCGGCTCGATGACCGTCGAGGACATCATCAGCGACCAGGACAAGTTCGCCCAGCAGGTGCGCGATCGCTGCTCGCAGGAGATGGAGGCTTTTGGTCTGGTGATCGACAGCTTCCAGATTCAGTCAATCACGAGTCCGTCCAACTACATCGAGAACCTCGCCGCGCCGCATCAGGCAGCGGTCGAGCAGAACGCTCGCATCGCGCGTGCCAATTCCGAGCGCGCGGCGGTCATCCAGGAGCAGATCGCGCAGGCGCTGATGGCGCAATCCCAGCGCGACACCAACATCAAGAAAGCCGGCTACCAGGCCGAGGTCGACACCGCGACTCAGCTCGCCGCGCAGCAGGGACCGCTGTCCGAGGCGAAGGCCAATCAGGCGGTGGTCATCGAGCAGACCCGGGTCGCCGAGCTCCAGGCTGAGCAGAAGGAGCAGCAGCTCCAGGTCGACGTGCGCCGGCCGGCCGATGCTGAAGCCTACCGGCAGACCACGCTCGCGGCCGCAGGCCGTGATGTACGTATCCACCAAGCTGAGGCCGAGGCGCAGGAGGTCCGCCTGCGCGCGGACGCCATCGCTGCGCAGACCAAGGTGCAGGCGGAAGCACAAGCCGCCGCGCTCAGAATGCAGGCCACCGCTCAAGCTGATGCGACCCGGCTCACCGGTCAGGCTGAGGCGGACGCCACCAAGGCGAAGGGGCTCGCCGAAGCGGATGCGGTACGCGCCCGCATGGGGGCCGAGGCGTCGGGCATCGAGCGGCGTGCCGCGGCGCTGAGCCAGAACCAGGAGGCGGTCATCGCTCAGCAGATTGCCGAGAAGTTGCCTGAGATCGTGGCCGCCGCAGCCGCCCCCTTCGCGCATATCGACCAGTTCACCGTGCTCAACGGCGCCCAGGGTGTCACCGGCGCGCTTGCCGAGATCATCCAGCAGGCAGGGGCCCTGAGCGGGCTGGCACGGCAGTCGCTACTCCCCGCGCTAACCAGGCCGTCGTCTCCCGCTGAAGAGCAGCTCCTCAACCGTTCTCGCAACGGGTCGGCGTACGGGAATGGCGATCGAAGCGGTCGGCGCAAACGGCAGAGTCCTGCCACGATCACGGACCCCGCGTCCACCGGTCCAGACGTCAGCGAGGGCACATGATCCGGTGATGCCTGACCACCCGGGGCGATGCACACTCCCCGAGGTTAGGACGCCTCCAGTTCTCGCCCCATCGTAGGCTTCGACACGATCGCCGGAACGATAACTGTGGTCTATTTAGACGACCCTCAGCTTGGCTCTGCAGCAGCAACATTGCTGCCAAGCCGCGTCAGCACGCTGCTGAATGCATCCATGTCCTCGGCAGCAAGCCCTGTCCGCAATCGTATGTCGAATGCGACCACTACACGCAGAAGGCTATGGAATAGCGCCCCACCGGCGTCGGTCAGCTCGACCCTTGGTTCATCCGATTTTTGAGGATCGGGATGTCGCACGACGAGCCCTGCAACCTCCATGCGATGCACGTCGTCTGACAGCGCCCACACCACGACGCCGACCGCCTCAGAGAACGCCGGGTGCGCTCCATGCCGTTGGGCCTTCCCCGAGGCGGCCACCAGAATGCGCCACATTCCGAGCGACCCTCCCGCCGCCGTCAGCGCAACATCGAGCGCGCTGCTCACCAACTGTGCGGTGTTGATCACCTGAAGCCCGATCGGCTCGGTGCGCGCAGGCATGTCCATCGCTAGCCGTGGAGATTGGCGCCGAGGACGCCAGTGAGATGGAGAATGATGATCACGACAATGACCGCACCGACGGCGACAGCCAGGAGGAGGGAGCTGCGATTCTGGATTGCACTCCTCTAGGTAATGTCTCGGCGAGCAGTGGCGATCAATCCCGCGCCTGTAGCCACGACGGCGTAGGCAACGATGAGCAGCGCACCCAACGCGGGAACCAGCAGATACGTCGCGGTCTGTTGCAGCATCGCTCCTGCGAGCGCGCCGCCACTTGCGCCCGGCAAGAACTTGCCGACGGCCGGCGCCACTCCGATCACGGTCATCTCAATGAACAACAGCCACACCACCAGGCTGATGGCCGCTCCGATCTGACTGCGGATGGTCGCGCCAACCCCGACCCCAATCGCCGCCCAGAGTGCGGCTGCAGCAGCGCCGCCGACGAGCAGCTGCGCGAAGTCGCCGACGCTGGGGGCGATTCCGATCCCACGCGCGGCGAGGCCAGCACTTCCCACACCGATCGCGATTGCTTCGGCGAGCAGACCCAATGCCGCGCCGGCGATGAGGCTGGCCATGGCGCCGGGCATTGAAGGGGCGGCGGGTCACGTTAGTCCGTATTTCCTAGACGGGGTCCGAGCCATGTTCATCAATCTCGCTGAGCAAGCAGAGGCCCCCGACCCCGTCACCCTCGGGCGCGACTCCATTTCTCCGCCGACATGGAGTCGCTCCGACGGTTGGATCTGCTTGTCGAGCTCGGGTCGGGGTTGCCCAAACTAATCTCGTCTGACGCGATCACCGGACGATCGTGATCGTCAACCAGACCCCGTAGGCGGCCGTGACTATCCCCAGCCCGGTCAGCACGCGACCGGCGTTCGCGC
>PLZA01000022.1 GCA_003153505.1 Candidatus Dormiibacterota bacterium | reverse complement strand
GCCCGCACGTATCCCGCGTAACCGCCGGCTGTCAATCTAGATCAGCTGCTCGACAGCTCTCACCTTCCGGTGCATCTCATCGCTGTCCACACCGACACGATCATCAATCTTGATGACCGTACTCGTGCGACGGACACCGGGGGCGGTCGCAAGCGCGATGTGGCAGCGCACGAGCAGCGCGAGCACGTTGGTCTCCGATGCTCGTCATCCGGCAGTTTCATCAAGGCTTCTGGCCTTGATCGCTCTGGGGGTGGCCCCGTTCAGCGACGACGCAGTCACGGCGCATCTGCCCCGAGTCGCCGTGGTCAGATGATCGGGGTCATGAGCAGAACCGTCTCCCCATCCTGTCCAACGACTATGGACTAGCTGCATCGCCGACTGGCTCAATGTCCGCTCCGGGGGTCAGGGAAACAGGCCTTCAACCGTGTACATCTTCAAGATCAGGAGCACGCTCACGACAGCAAGCCACTCGGTGGTGCGGCTGACCAACGGAGCCGAGGGGTGCTCAGTCTTCTGGCAGGTGGGCAGCTCCGCGACCCTGGGCTCGACCTCGCAGCTCCAAGGAAACGTGATGGCACTCACGAGTATCACCATGACGACCGGCGCCAGTATTCGCAGCGGGCGGGCGTTGGCCCGAAATGGCGCACTGACGCTTGACGACAACAACATCAGCCCGCCCGTGGGCGCATGCACGGCCTCGTCTACTGCAGTACCCGGAACGGGCGCCGGCAGCTCCACGCTCCCCAGCATTGGCTTGGCGATGGTGCTCGGTGGCACCGCAGCCGTTGCGATTGGAATTCGCCGCACGCGCGAGGTGCGTCGTATCTGACACCTCCCGGGTCATATTGTCGCTTCGGAGAACGTCCACCCAGGTTGATGGGCGGACCCAGGTAGCACGCGACCGACAACGGTGCTTGCGGGCGTCACTTTCCTTGGCCTCTTCTCGATCGGGGTCTTCCTACTCCCGGCGGACGTGGCAGCTGGCCTGGCGTTGCTCTGGATCCAGCAGACACGCGCCTCCGCCTGACCAAACGGCTATCAGCTCTGGTGTGTTAATTGCACGCTGGGGTGAGCGAGGCTGCGCTCGCTGGAGCGTCCCCTTGGATGGCTCGGCGACTGCCGATACTAAAGAAGCTTCCGGCAGTCCTCGCACAATTTGTATCCGGCGGTGCCATGGCGTTTGTCGAGCTGCGAGATCGCTCGGCCCGGTCCGCAGCGATCATCATTGTGGTAGCGGCGCCGTTCGGGTGGCTGCTTGATCTCATTCGTCGAGTAGAAGTCTGGTACGCGTGCCATGATGATTCTCCTGCTGACCTAAACGCCTTTGTGCCGGACCCAAGGCTCGGCACGGTATTGCGCCGTAGGGCTCCGCAGTGACATCGCCGACGTCCGTTATCGGCGTCACCGAATAGATCCCGAGCATGTCGTTGGCCGGTAGGCTGACCGTGTTCGAGGATGCCGCTGAGCGCCTGCTTTCGCTACGCCGGCCACGATGCCGGCGTGGTAAGTAGTCCATCCACCCCTCCGTGCAGCGTCATGAGCCTGCCGACTCATGCGCTGAACCGCCCTCGCTGGACATGTGGCGCCCCCGCCCCGCGCCGCGCGCGGTCGTCACGCGCGCATCCGGCGCTGGCTGGACAACGTCGCGGGCTGCCTTCTCGCGAGCAATGAAACTCC
Source organism: Candidatus Dormiibacterota bacterium (assembly GCA_003153505.1). GTDB lineage: Bacteria > Chloroflexota > Dormibacteria > Aeolococcales > Aeolococcaceae > Palsa-851. Next base: position 5,462 of record PLZA01000022.1, on the reverse strand, counting down.
CGAGTTCCTCGATCGTGCTCATGATCGGCGCGGGGAACACGACGGTGGTGTTCTTGTCGACACCAATCTCCACCAGGCTCTGCAGGTTGCGCAACTGGAGCGCCACAGGGTGGGCCATCATGATGTCGGCAGCGACCCCGAGTTGGTCCGCAGCCAATGCCTCTCCTTCAGCAGCGATGATCTTGGCGCGCTTCTCGCGTTCTGCCTCCGCTTGGCGCGCCATCGCCCTCTTCATGCTTTCCGGCAGCTGGATGTCCTTCAGCTCCACCAGAGTGACCAGCACCCCCCAGTCCGACGTGGTGACGTCGAGGATCTCGCGAATGTTCAGGTTGATCCGGTCGGTCTCAGCCAGGGTTTCGTCGAGCGTGTGCTGTCCGACCACCTTCCGCAGCGTCGTCTGCGCGATTTGGTTGATAGCGTCACTCACGTTCTCGATCGCCACCACCGACTTGACGGCATCGACGACTTTGAAGTAGGCGACCGCTGAGACGCCGATGCTGACGTTGTCACGGGTGATGATCCCCTGAGACTGGATTGGCATGGTGACGATGCGCAGAGAGATACGGCGCAGGACGTCGATGACCGGCACGATCGGCCTCAAACCCGGCATCCGGACGCCGATCACCTTGCCGAGGCGGAAGTGGACACCCATCTCGTACTGCTGAACGATGCGGATGGCGAGCAGCAGACCAACGACGATCAGGGCCACAACCGCGATCACTACGATGACACCGACGTTCATGTTGTGCACCTCGTCCTAGGCGTGAATCCGAGTCCGCCCGATCTACGGGCGTGAACCTGGAAGATCCACTGAGCTGACATGGTGCTCTGGCTTTAGTTGCACCCGCTCGAGGTGTCACTACGCGGTAGTGCCTCAGTTTGACTCGGGCGTTGTGGGTCAGCTGGAATGGACGAGACCGGGCGTGCCGCTCGAGGACAGCCGGGATGGGTTCGCCGTCCGCCTCGGAGACTGGGAAGGCGCACGTCCGGTCCGCGACGAAGCATAGGCCTATGGCATTGACTACGTGTTCGAGAAGCCGCCCTTCCGGGTCGAGGTGATCCAGACCGACAACGGTGCCGAGTTCCAGTCCGCCTTCCACTGGCACGTCCTCGACCGCGGCGTCCAGCACGTGTACATCAAGCCGGCCACGCCTCGGCTCAACGGCAAGGTAGAAGATCACATCGGATCGACGCCGACGAGTTCTACCGGCTCCTCGATGGCGTCGTGCTCGACGACGCCCGGCTGTTCACCACCAAGCTCCAGGAATGGGAGGACTTGTACAATTTCGATCGCCCGCACGGAGCCTTGGGCGGCCAAACTCTCTACGAGCGACTGCGCTAAAAGACCGGAGCCCGTGTGTAAGCGGCCATCGTCGGTTGCACGGCTAGCTGGCCGCTGGGCAGCCGCGGTCATGCGTGTCCGCCGCAAGGGCTGTCAGTCCCGATTCTCGGCGACGGTCTTGGTGAGGCTCTCGGCGAGGCGGCGCATGAAGGAGCGGACCGTGGCTTCGGTGACGCGGTGCAGAAGCAAACGGTCGATCTGCCGCCCGAGCGTGCCGAGCGGGGGTTCGTAGCGTCCACGCAGGGTGAGTTGCGTGAACATGGGCCCGATCGCGGCGACCTCAAGGTCGGCCTCGAGTCCCGGAAAGAGGCCGGGCGAGCCCGTGGCCTGCCAATTGATCGGAACGACGGTGACCTCGTTGCGCTCGATTGCCTCTCCCGCGTCGAGGGTGACGGTCTTGCCCACCAGGGGCAGTGCATCGATGGGCCCGACCCGAACGCGAAGGGCCTCGCCGTCGCCTACGGCGGCATCCGCTAGTGGAGAGAGCCACTTGCCGTGGTCGGCGGTGATGCGCGCGCACAGCAGTTCCGCCGGAACGTGGACGAACGCATAGCTGCGGAGCAGCACCTTTTTCCCCAGAATGAACTCGTTGCCATCATCCCGCAGGCGCTGATCTCGGACTAGGGCACAAAGTCACCACTCTGCCCAGCACGTGCTGCCAGGCAGCACGTGCATCCCTACCGTTGGCGCGGCACGTGCGCAATCGCCAACATCGCGATCGGTGACGTTGCTGAATGGCGCATCGACCGGTCCCCGGACCCCTCCACAGAGCGAAGCGGCGCCCTGCCTTGCTCACAGCCGAGATGCTCTCGGGGAGACGTCCCTGGTTGGTAGCGAAACCAGTCGTGGCAACGTCGGTCGCGGGCAATAACGGCAGCGAACTCCTCCGATCCGGCAGATTCAGCCGGCTCAGCGTCCTCGAGTGGCTCTTCGCTGGGCTCTTTGCTCGGCGCGTCGCGTACCTCTTCGTACAGATCCGCCGCCTGGACAAAGCAGTCCGGGAAGCCCATGAGTTGCGCGTGCTGTCGCTGGTACAAATTGATCTCTCGCAGGGTGTGGTCGTCAGACCACGGGGAAGTGACTGCCACAAACCCGCACGAGACACATCGGCCATGGTCTTCCTGATCGGCGTTGCAACCCGGCGACTCTAGTCCGCGTATCGGCCTATGCTGGTTGCGAGGGCCGGGTGAGCCACTCGAAATTTCTCCCGGTGATCGGGCATACGACGCCTGACCGCCTGCGGGACGCTGCCCGGCCCCCATCGCCGTGGAGTCGGGTCGGCTTAGAGCGCGTCAATCAAACGCAGGCACTACCGACGCGGTGCTCCGGCCAGTGAGCGGCCAGCTGCCACCAGGCTGGCTGCGCGATTATCAGAGCCACACCCGCTCCACCGCAATCGATGCTGGCGTCGCATGAACTGTCGGTCCCCCTGATACTGCGGCTGAGGTCGCAGTCGCGCGCGCTCCCTTCAGCCAACTCGCCTCGTCTCCGCAAACGTAGCAGCGGCTGACGACACCATCTCGTGTTTTGACGATGAGCCGCTCCTTGTCAGCGCAGCGGGAGCATATTGTGGTCGAGAATTCCAGCTCTTCAGTCGTTCTCATCGGGAGGTGGTCCCTATGGTTGTTCGAAACCGCACAGAGTCATGGCTTCGCAACAGGATTGAGTCAGTCGGATGTTGATGACGACGACCGACCCTTCACCCTCTTTGGGATTCGGGGGCTAGGGCGGCGGGCTACGTGTCCCACGCCGGATGCCAGCCGATCAACTCGCGTGTTTCCTTCGCGTCGAGACTGCGGACGACCTTGTCTGAGCCGTCGTGCTGCCTTTGCTTGATCTCAACGGTGGGCTCGCCAGGCATTCCTGGCCCAATTCGCAGCCACGTCATGCCGTTCCAGTCTCCGCACTCCTCGAGGAACTCCCGAAGGCGATCGACGCTGGAGCCGAGCCAGTGTTTATGCGGGTAGGCGTTGCGAAAGAGCTCCAACTCAGTCCAGAGTGCATCGAAGAACTCTCGACGCTCTTCCGCTTACTCAGGTGGTCGACCTCTCACCACTCGTAACCGAGAGCGTCGAGCATATCGACGGTGCCTCCGTCGATGCTCTCCGCGACCGCGTTGTCCCAACAGTTGCCAGGTCGGCTCAGGCTAGAACGAACCCCATGGCGTTCGAGGACGTTGGTGTACACCTCGGACGTGCATTGGCAGCCGCGGTCACGCCCACATCGACCGCCCCGTTGGCCCCCACCCGCGCAGCTTGTGTAGACGTCAAACACGACGTTGCTTTCATCGGTGGGCGCCACCGTGAGCGTGAGAGTGCCCGACAACGACGTGCCGTTGCCCGCCGCGCCCATGAGCTTTACTCGGAGCCTTGCGTCAGCCTTTCGAAGTGCGCGTCCGGGAGCATCGGAAGCTCTCTGTAACAACCGGGACATTCAGGGGGTGCTTGGTAGTAGAAGACTTCGCCGTCCTGACGCGTTCGGATGGTCAGCGAGTACTCGATCTCGCTTCCGCAATCATGCGGGCAGGGCAACGCTACATTCCCGCGATGCTGAGGCAAGTCCACAGCCACACAGCGTACGCCCCCTGCTGGAACCCAGGGAAGAAGCGTGGCGTATGGCGGTATTTGGTCGCGAGAGATGCGGGGAACACTGGGAATAAGGAGGCACACGCCAATGGCAGTCTTGAAACCGCCAGCGATTAGGAAGGCGACAAACGCAGTCACCCACCCCGTCTTGAGCGTCGTGCCTCCGAACAAGTCGGCGGCTCCGAAACCACGCCGCTGAGCCCGCCCGCCTCACCGCAAGAGCCGCCGTCAGAAACCACCGCGGGCGAGGGCACGTCTGATGACGATGTTGCGGAGGCTGTCGTGCCCCTTGGGGCGGCTAGGAGGGTCCGTAGCCACTCATAACACCGTAGGGACCGAAGAAACGGGGCGCATACTGGTGGCCCCAAGGAGAAGGAGGTTCAGCACCATGGCAGTCGTAGCGGCGTTCCATTCGATAAGAGAGGCGGAGAAGCCAGACGCGGCCAGGCGCCATCACAACACTGATACCTGCGAGCTTGGGCGCAATATCCCCGAGGACGAGCGGCGCGAGGGTACAGGCGACTACCAACTGTGCGAGGACTGCGCGGAAGCCTAGGCGTGACGTCCGAGGGACGCGCTCATTGACTCGCGCTCTGACCGACGGTGGCCTAGTCTGAGCGGTACCGGCGGACTGAACGCCCCACCCGGGGCGACCCATACGGAGGAGGCTGGGATGCATGCAGTCGTCATTACGGTCTATGTGGCCGACGCACACGACGAAATGGGCAGGAAGAATCTCCGGGAGAATGTCGCGCCGGGGGTGGCGCGAGCGCCCGGTTTTGTCGCCGGGTATTGGTTGGAGCCCACCGCGGGCAATGAGGCTCTTTCCGTTGTGCTCTTCGAGACTGAGGATTTCGCGAAGGCCGGACTGGATATGGCCAAGGAGATGTTTGCCGGTTCAGAGCCGCCGCCAGGGGTGAGACTCAAGACCGCTGAGGTGCGCGCGGTCGCGGCCAACGCCTGAACCGTCGCAAACGCCGGCGGAGAAGGGCTCAGCCTTTTCCGAGCATGATCTCGCCGGTACCGCTATTGGATCGATCGAACCACCTGAAGGCCGTCTTCACTGTCGACGCGAACAATCACCTGCCGCTCCACCCGCATGCAACAAGACGTTGTTGATGAGATTGTCGAGGATGCCGTTGAGGACTCCGGTCCCGAAGTGCCCGACCAGCTCCGCGAACATCTTTTTCGAACCGTTCGCGCGCGACGAGACCGCGACGGTTCAACCAGCACCCGGCTGCGATCCTTGTTCTCTCTGCGATCACATGCACGATGTTGTGCGTGACCGGTCGCGGGTACCGTACGTTTCGCGGGCGACGAGCATGACCCGACCGCGATAGCTCGGTGCCGGCTGTTCACGCCGCGCGCTCCGAGGCTTCAAGGCGCCGAGGCTAGTGGTGCTAGCGCCCGCCAACGATAGGGACCGGCGACCTCGAGCTTCTCACGCGTCTCGACGCCAGCGGCCTGCAGCCCTGTCGCCGCTTGTTTCACGACCACCCTGGAAGTCTCTTTGCGGCGGCGCTGCGGAAGCGTCC
>PLZA01000057.1 GCA_003153505.1 Candidatus Dormiibacterota bacterium | reverse complement strand
TATGAGGAATCTACCACCGTCGACCACACCGGTGCGGCCGGCCTCCCTGGGATCCGCGCCACAACCGGCGGCGAGGAGCGCGCATTCGGAAGCCGTCGCGTGCCTCCACTCCGCGATCGTTGAGGAGCGCGGTCAGCCGTCCGCGCATGGTGGTGACGTCTTCGTGGCCATGCCCTACAGCTCGAGGCAGGTCGCGTCAAGAAATGCGATGGCCGGGTGCCGTCTTGGGCGGCAGGAAGATCATGCCGTCGTCCCACTGCGCATCTCATTCGGACACTCGGGTGCCGTGTACCGGTGCTGAGTCGGAGATGGCGGAGAAGATCCCCTGGAGCCTTGTGGTCCACACCGAGGCAAAACTCCTGGCGAGGTATCTGCGAGGGGAGATCTCCGAGTACGCCGCCTTCCTGGTGCCTTCGTGAGTGGGCGAGTCCGACACCTGCTGGTCACCTACGACATAGGGACAGCTCCCGCCGCTGGAGAGAAGAGGCTACGACGAGTGGCACAACTGTGCTGTGCCCATGGTGTCCGTGTCCAGAAGTCGGTTTTCGAGTGCCTCCTTGCTCCAAGCGACGTGGACGTGCTGGTGGAGAAGCTGCTCAAGGTGATGGACGCGAAGAAGGACACAGCCGGAGAGGACGTTGCATACGTTTTCTCCTGAGAAACGTAATGCTACCACCGAGGTCAGGGCCGAATGTCGCGGCAGGGGTCGCCGACTCACTCCGGGCCGGCATACACCCCGGCCGTGTCCGGGAACATCGCCTTGACGATCTTGAAGGCCGAGACATCCACGGTCGCATCCATGTGCAGGTAGACCGACGCGTCACGGAAATACTTCTCGATCCCCACGTCAAGCATCGCCCCATGGCCGCCGTGCAGCTCCAGGGCCTGCTTGCAGACTTCGAACACCTCTTCCGAGGCGAAGACTTTGACCATGTTGCACAGCTTGTCGGCGTCCGCCGCGTTGTGGTCGACCGCCCGGGCCGCGTGGCGCACGAACGCCCTGACCGCGTCCAGCTTGATGGCCATCTGGGCGAGCCTCACGGCGACCGCCTGGTGCTTGATGAGGATGCGGCCGCCCTGGACATGCTGTTGCACGAAGGTGGCCGTGTCCTCGAAGGCGGCGATGCCGGTGCCCAGGTTCTTAGCCGCCTGGAGGATCTTGCCGGGGCGGAAGTAGACCCCCGCCTTGCCGAGGGCGTCATCCCGCACCAGCAGATGATCCTCGGCCACCCGGCAGTCCTCGAAGACGATCTCGCCGTTGTTCATGTAGCGGCCACCGATCGTCTCGTTGCAGCGGGTGACGGTCAGCCCCGGTGTGTCGCGCGGGACGAGGAAGCTGCTCGTCCCCTGCAGCATCCCGACCGCCGTATTCGTGTTCGCATAGACGACGTACAGGGACGCGTCGTACCCGTTGCTGATGTACTGCTTCCGGCCGTTGATCGTCCATTGACCGTCGGCCAACGTGGCCCGGGTGTCCATGTTCGCTTCCGGGACGTTGTACGGCAGCCAGCGATCCGACGCCCCCTTCGGTTCGGTCAGGCAATGGGCCATGAGGAACGACGGGTCCGCCATGTAGCGGGGGAACCAGCGCGCCTGTAGATGCTCGGGAGCCACGTGCCGCAGGAGCACCGACACCTTCCAGCCCTGGGCCAGCTTGTCGGCGAGACCGGCGTCCCCGCGTCCGAGCTCAGTGGCGATCAGCGCGAACGTCTGCGCCTCGGTTCCCGGGTCCAGCTCCACCCCGCCGTATTGCACCGGAACCCCCAGCCAACGCAGGCCGGCAGCGTCGGCTTCCTCGAGGATCTCCTTGGGCAGGCGCTTATCCGGATCGAACAGCCATTCACGCTCCCGGTTGGCCCGGATGAATGGGATCACGATCCGGTCCACGTAGTCGCGGGTCGTCTGCTGCATGAGCCGTTGCTCCGTGGAGAGCTCCTGCTGGTCCATCGTCATGGTCATGTCCTAGACCTCCTCGATCTTCCTGCACTGGTTGCATCCGTTTTCTCTTGAGAAACGTAAGGCTACTTGGAGGACTTCGGTGCCGTCCCAGACGTACGGACGCTGGAAGACGGGAACGCGGTACTGGCGATTGCTCCCAGCGCCGTCACCCACGCCAGGTAAAGCGTACGGACGACCGCGGACGAGCGCGGTTAAAACTGTAGGCGCTATGTATGCGTTGAGCTGCCACAATCCAGTGCTATGAGCGGCGGGATCCGGCCCCATCCACCGGGAATAATGCGTTTTGCAGAAACGGTCCTTATTCCTGGTTAGAGCACTACACCACGTAGATCGCAGACGCACCCCACCCCGCGGCATCGTCCGTTGCGAACTCAACTTGGGGCGTCCGTCGGGGAGACAGGACTCGAACCTGCGACCCCTGGTCCCCCAGACCAGCGCTTATTTCCCGCCGCGTGCTGAGTTCGATTTAGAGTGCTTTCGTCGGGAAATGGTTGGAATGACGACTAGAGCGTGCGTTATGGATTTCGTTGGAATCGCGTGGACATGACGCGGGTGCTAGGCACGCAGCGGACCACCTTTCTCAGCCGCTCGCCAGCACCTCGAAGTCGTGGGGCGGAGGAATGCGCCGTAAGCACTCCACCTTCGTGTCCGTCAAACCGGGGCACGCCCACCGACAGCACCACGTCAAATGTTCCTAAGTTCCCGAGGCCGAGGCCCAGGTTGACCGGCCGCCCAGAGTCGTCGGTTTCACCCTAGCAACAGTTGACGTGGAGCACACGGCCGATCGCTTCGATGGCCTCCGGCACGACCCGGTAGTACACGCTCATCCCGCGGCGTTCCTTGGTGAGCAGACCGGTCGCTTCCAGTTGCTTGAGGTGGTGACTGACAGTGGGTTCCGACAGGTCAACGATGGGAGCGAGGTTGCAGGTGCAGCCTTCTTGGTCGGGTTGGTCCAGCAGGTAGGCCAAGAGGTGTAGCCGCGTGGGGTCTGCGAGGGCCTTGAGGCGAATCGCGAGCCCGACTGCGTCGGCTGGACTGAGCGAAGGGGCACCACCCAACGGTGCGCAGCAGATCGGTGCCGCGTCCTCCAGGGCGGGTAGTGGTTTTGGCATACCTCAATGATGAGCACTTATTTGACAAATGTCAAAGAGGTCGTCATGCTTGTCATTAGGAGCAAGGTCGCGGCCTTGGCCCCTCGACCGGGTAGGACCCCCCTGGCGAAGTCGGAGTCCGTGAACAAGAGGAACCATGCCAAGTATTCGAATCTATGAAGGGGCCTTGTGCTGCAGCACCGGCTTGTGCGGCCCGAATGTCGACCAAGCGCTCGTGACTTTCACGGCTGACGTGAGGTACCTCGCGGAACTCGGCGCCGATATTGCGCGGCACAACCTCGCCAGCGACCCCGGGAGCTTCGCCACTCACGAAGTAGTGCGGGAATACCTAGAGGTTGCCGGTTCGGAGGGGCTGCCTCTGACGCTTGTCGACCAGGTAACCGTGATGACGGGCCGGTACCCGACCCGAACGCAACTGCTTGGATACGCCGGAATTGCGAATGTTGCCGAAGCGACCGCCGGTATCACCACGTTGGAGTTGCGCGACGCATCGAGCGGGAGCTGCGGCACGTCGGGATGCTGTTGACTCCACAGCGTGTGATGAAGTTCCTCGAGAGCCCGCCGCGTTTTGTGTTGTTCACCGGCAAAGGCGGAGTCGGGAAGACATCTATTGCATGCGCGACCGCCCTGCACATGGCACGCGCCGGCAAGTCGGTACTGCTTGTCAGCACCGATCCAGCATCTAACGTCGGAGACGTTTTTGGCGTCACCATTGGCAATACCGTGACGCCCATCGCGGCGGTTCCGGGGCTGTGGGCTCTAGAGATCAACCCCGAACAGGCTGCCGAGGCCTACCGGGAGCGGATCATCGGACCAGTGCGGGGACTGCTACCCGAAAAGGACGTGGCTTCCATCACCGAGCAACTGTCGGGCTCATGCACGACGGAGATCGCATCTTTCAACGAATTCACGGCGCTGCTTGGAGACGCGGATGCCTTCGGGCAGTACGACCACATCGTTTTCGATACCGCGCCAACCGGGCACACATTGCGCCTGCTGCAGTTGCCGGGGTCCTGGAGCGACTTCCTGGACGCTGGAAAAGGGGATGCCTCTTGTTTGGGCCCGCTGGCGGGACTCGAGAAGCACAGGGCGGTTTACGCCCGCGCAGTCTCGGTGTTGAAGGATCCTGCCCTGACTCGAATGGTGCTGGTCAGCCATCCTCAAGCTTCAGCGCTGTCCGAGATTGACCGTACCCACCGCGAACTCATCGAAATCGGGATCACCGGAGCGTTCGTTGTGATCAACGGCGTCCTGCCCGCCACGGCAGGTGTCGATGATCTGACCCAAGCAGTGCGCGACCGGGAAGCCCTCGCCATGCGATCAATCCCGGGACCGTTGGGTGACCTTCCCCGCGACGTGATCGAACTGAAAGCCACGAATATGGTGGGGGTCACAGCACTCGACACGCTGTTCGCGACTGTGACCTCATCAGCCGTTCGGGGTGATCCTCCCGCGATGCTGGTAATCCCAGACGCGCCACTGGCCGCACTGGTTGACAACCTGGCGCAGGACGATCACGGGCTGATCATGTGTATGGGAAAGGGTGGCGTTGGTAAGACAACGATCGCTGCCGCCATAGCCGTCTCGCTCGCTCGGCGTGGCAACGAGGTGCTTCTCACCACAACTGACCCCGCCGCCCATCTCGTTGAGACACTCCGCGGCAGCGTGCCACGGCTGCAACTAGCACGAATCGATCCCAAGACGGCAACACAGGAATATCGGGCTCGGGTAATGGCAACCAAAGGCAGCGGTCTCGATGACGCGGGCCGCGCCAACCTCGCAGAGGACCTGCTGTCACCATGCACGGAGGAAGTCGCCGTCTTCGGCCAGTTCAGCAAAGCTGTTAACCAGTCCCGCCGCCAGTTCGTAGTCATCGACACCGCGCCAACGGGCCACACGCTGCTACTACTTGACGCAGCCGGCTCATATCACCGCGAGATAACCCGTCAGATGGGTGCCTCCATGAAGTTCACCACGCCGCTTATGTGCCTCCAAGATGCTGCCCAGACCAAGGTCATTCTCGTTACGTTGGCTGAAACGACCCCAGTCCTTGAAGCTGAAGAACTTCAGGAAGATCTGGAGCGCGCCGGAATCCACCCCTGGGCATGGGTCATCAACAACTCGATCGCGGCAGCGCACCCGCACTCCGTGTTCCTCCAACAGCGCGGCGCCGCGGAACTCGAACAGATCAACCGCGTGTTCTCAACAGCCGACCGAGTCGCCATCGTCCCGGTTCTCCCCGCGGAGCCGATCGGCGAGGACCGTTTGGCGGCGTTGGCCAACCTCACCCCGCAACCGGTGTGAGTGTGTGTGGATACCGAGCTGAGGTGCCTGGCACTCCGCTACCCAACCTCTGTGGCGCCGTTCATCCTCACCCAAGGTGTTAGGGGCCGGGCTCGCTTGGTTCGTCGTCAGCGTGCCCTATCTGCGCGCACGCGAGGCGGCAGACGTCGTTCTCCTTCCCCATGACCAACCATCACAGGAGGCTGCGCAATGACATCGCCTGGTGACCTGCGTGTACTCGAGACGGTTCGAAACAATCTCACTCGCGAGTTCGCGGGAGTATTCAGTCCCGAAACCGTGGCGGCTTGCTTGGCCGAGTCCTACGATCGTTTGGTTGCAACCGCGACGGTCGATCGATTCCTTGTCATATTTGCCGAGCGGTTTGCTCGCGACCGTCTCAAAGCAACGGCCAAAGTGGAGGGAAAGATCGTGACAAGCGTGCCTGAGGTCCTATTCGTGTGCGTCCACAATGCCGGCCGGTCACAGATGGCAGCCGCGCTACTCGATCATCGTGCAAAGGGTACGGTCCATGTGCGTTCGGCTGGGTCCGATCCTGCAGACAGGCTCAACCCCGCTGTGATCGAGGCAATGAGCGAGATCGGTCTAGACATCACAAAGGAATTCCCCAAGCCACTCACCGACGAAGTCGTGAGAGCTGCGGACGTGGTCATCACCATGGGTTGCGGTGACGCCTGTCCCCTCTATCCGGGCAAGCGCTACCTCGACTGGGAACTCGAAGACCCCGCCGGTAAGTCCCTTGCAACCGTCCGTCAGATTCGCGATGAGATCGATGCCCGGGTGCAATCGCTGCTGACGGATCTGGTTCCCGTCACCGCCGCCACCTGACCCACTCCGGATGCGGAGCTTTGTGATCCTATGGACTGCCTCGTTCTCTAGCGCGCCACCGTTCGGCTGCGAAGCGCACGGCCACCGAGCCATCCAGAACCAGGGCAAGAAGTACGACCAAGCTTTGAGTTAGAGCCAGGACGACCCCCCACACGGGAAGAAGGGCGACCGCGGTCACCCCAAACCACCAGTGAAGGCGGCTGCTGCTCACGCGGCTAACGCTACCCGGCTCTTGAACCGTCCATCGAGGTCCTGGCCAGCCGGAGCGGGAGACGGGGCTCGAACCCGCAGCCTCAACCTTGGGAAAGTGCCGGTCCGTTCTTGAATTCGAGCGTGCGCGATACCCGCCTCAAGATGTCTATCCACCCCCATGTTCGAGCGCTGCCAAGCAGTCGGCGGCGGTCACCACCCGCCGATCAAGGTTGCCTGGACGCACGTCATCCGACGTCGGAATGTCGATCCCTCGCCTCATGAGGCCATTTGGCCCTGGCACGCCTCGCCTCCGCTGGGGCAAGCTCGCTGCATGAACGCGCATCTCGATGCTGAGCCCGCGGGACAAGTGGATCTCGTCTGGGCGCAGGCGGAAGATGTCGCTCGCCTCGCGCGGCAGCTGTGCGGTCATCCCGAGGACGCCGAGGACGTCGCCCAGTCGTCGCTCGTGAAGGCGGCCGAGCACATCGCGGGGTTCCGGGGCGAGGCGACGGTGCGCACGTGGCTGCACCGGATCACCACCAATGAGTGCCGGATGCTGCGCAGGCGCCTGATGGCAACGTCCCTCGACGGTTTGCTCAAGGAACATCCCGGCAACGCCGAGCTCCTGCTGTTGACCGCCGCTGACGCAGACCCGGAGGCTCTCGCCGAGCGGCGAACACTCGGGAACGCGGTGCTGGCAGCCGTGACTGCGCTACCCGAGCGGCAGCGCGTCGCGTTCGTCCTCCATGAGGGCGGAGCCCTCGGCATCAGCGAGGTGGCGCGGCGCCTCGACACCACAGTCCCCGCGGTGCGATCCCTCCTTGTCCGAGCGCGGCGGGCTATCCGCACAGAGGTCGCGGCCATCCAGTAGGAGATGCCTGCGCACCATTCGGCCGGGTCGCGCATCCGTGGTGGTGGATCGAGCCGGTCCCTTCGGGTCCTGATGACCCGGCCGGCTCCCCGTCGGAGATCGCCATGACACAGAACATGGGCCCCATTGATCGAGCAGCGCGAGTGGTGGTCGCGTTCGCGGTCGCGCTCCTCTCGCTGTCGCTGGGGTTTGGAACCGTGATCGGCATCGTCTTGCTGGTCGTTGCGAGCATCCTGCTCGTCACCGCGACAGTTGGCTTCTGCCCGCTGTACGCGCTCTTCCATGTCAGCACGCGGTCTCGGCGCCGTGCCAGCCTCTGACATGGCTGCTCACCACTCGTCGAGGACCACACCGTGAGCACCTGCGAACAGGGTCTGACGAAGTGACAGGGAGTCTCGGGCTTGGGGCCCGCGTGCTCGCCGTCGTGGCCCATCCCGACGACGAGTCGTTCGGGCTCGGAGCGGTGATCGTCGCCTTCGGCAGGCTCGGAAGCGACACGGCACTGCTCTGCTTCACGCACGGGGAGGCGTCAAGCCTGCACGGCGTTGACGGCGATCTTCACCGCGTGCGTCAGAGCGAACTCAACCGGGCAGCGGCAACGCTCGGGGTGGGCGACGTGCGCCTGCTCGACTACCCCGACGGAAAGCTCGACGTGGAGAGCCTTGACACCCTTCGCGCGGATGTCGAGGCAATGATCAAACGCTTCCACCCCGATATGCTCCTTGTCTTCGACGAGGGCGGCATCACCGGTCATCCCGACCATGCACGCGCCACGGAAGCCGCGATCGGCTCCGCGCGTGGAGATCTTCCGGTTGTCGCTTGGACCCTCCCCCAGGAGGTCGCCGCCGTCCTCAACCTCGAGTTCGGTACTGCGTTCTGCGGTCGTTCGCCGACCGAACTCGACTTCCGCTTGCCTGTCGATCGCGTCACGCAACGCCGGGCTATCGCCTGCCACGCCAGCCAGGCGAGCGACAACCCGGTGCTCTGGCGCCGCCTCGAACTGCTCGGCGACACAGAGTGGCTGCGCATACTGAACTGTCATGGATCGTGAGGCATGGAATCAGCGCTACGCGGATGCCGAACTGGTCTGGAGCGCTGAGGCGAACCGTTTTCTGGTCCAAGAGGTCGCGGATCTCCCGCCCGGGCGAGCACTCGACCTCGGCGCCGGCGAAGGTCGCAATGCGATCTGGCTTGCGGAACGTGGGTGGCGCGTCACCGCTGTCGACTTCTCCGACATCGGCCTGCAGAAAGCACGACGTCTAGCGGAGGCACGCGGGGTTGAGGTCAACTGGACCGAGGCCGATCTCCGCAGCTACTCGCCGGCGCAGAGTGCGTTCGACCTGGTCGTTCTCGTCTACATCCATCTCCCCGGCGAGGAGCGGCGTGCCCTGGTGCGCCGCGCCGCCGACGCCGTCGCGGCGGGCGGCATGCTCCTCGTGCTTGGACACGATCGCAGCAATCTCGAGGAGGGATACGGTGGGCCCCAGGATCCGACCATCCTCTTCAGCCCCGATGACATCATCGATGACCTCGCCGGCATCGAGGAGGTGCGTGTGGTGCGGGCCGACCGTGTCATGCGTCTCGTGATGACCGACGATGGCGAGCGGAACGCCATCGACGCCCTGGTGCGTGCCGAGCGGCGCTCCAGCGACGACGACCATGCACCGAGATCAGCCGCATGAGCACCACAAATGCGTTCGGCTTCAGCGTCGACGTGCCGATCGCGTATGAGGAGGCCGACTCGCGCGTTCGCGAGCTGCTCAAGGCCGAGGGCTTCGGCGTTCTCACCGAGATCGACGTGCGCGCGACGCTGCGGGAGAAGCTCGACGTTGAATTCCCCCGCTACGAGATCCTCGGCGCCTGCAATCCGCCGCTGGCCCACCGGGCGCTCCAAGCTTATCCGGACGTCGGGCTGCTTCTCCCCTGCAACGTGGTCGTCGCCGAGCGCGCCGAGGGTGGATCGCGCGTGTCGTTCATGGACCCCGTCGCGATCCTCGGCCTCGTCGACAACCCAGCGCTGGCCCCAATCGCGGCGGACGCCGCCGAGCGCTTGCGCCGCGTTGCCGCAGCACTCGAGAGCTGACGGACTGCCGGCTCAGGCGCGTCGAGCTGTCATGTCACGGATGACGTTCGAGCCACTCGGACAGTACGGCACGACACTGTAAGCAGACAAGCTCGCTGAGCAATTCCCTCCCTCCTGCGCTGGTTGCCGGGTAGGAGGCGCCGAGATGGTCGTCGGGGACCAGCACCTCGCGACGCATTTTTGCGGCAACTCCGAAGACACGCTGGTTGGACGTTGCGCTGTCGACGTCCCAGCCGACGAGGTTCAGCGGTTCCTGGGACTCAAACAGATCATCGGCATTCAGCTTGAATTCGCGCCGCACGATCGCCAGTGCTGTTTGTGCAAGCGTGCTCGGATCGTCAAGCCTGCCGCCCGCAAGGTCGAGGGTCGTCCTGCCGACTCCCGGCCTGAACGAGCGCACCGGTGCGATCAGCCGGCCGTCGTGGACGGTGACCACGAGCAACGAGTCGGGCTTCTCGACTCGCCAATATTCGAGTTCCCGTCCGGCTCCCTCCCGCCATCGCTCGCCGATCATCGACAGCCACGGCGATCGAACCTCGACCAGCTGTGACACGACCTGCCACCGGTCCTCGTCAGGTGCGTCCGTCATGGGTCTCGGCTACGAGTAAGGCGTTGACAGGTTGATAGCTGCCGGTCGACCGTAACCGGTGTGCTACCGCGCCCGGAGACCGGGAGCGTCAGCAACCACACGATCGAAGGTCTCGATCTCGACTGCCTCAAACAGCACCTGCTCGGTGCCGGTGAGAACATGCCCGTGCACGACCGGCATGCAGTCCTCGCCCTCCACCAGGAAATGTGCGTTGCCGATCTCCAGGAATTCCACCAGCAGGTCATGCAAGGCTGCACGGTTCTGCGCCGGCGTCCACTCGATGATCGCCCGACCCAGATCGTCCAGACGGACGTGATCGGCGCGAAGCGCTGCGATCTCGGCGTCAGACCCGCTCATGAACGTCTCGATGTACGGATAGACGACGTGTTCCTCCGCATGTCCATGCGCGGCAATGTGGTCGACGAGGAATCGAACATGGCGCATCGCCTCGAGCACCTGTGCGTCGCTCAAGGTTGGCATCTCGTCGGTCAGCGCGCGGATCTCATCGAGACGCTGGCGCAGCGACCGTGCTTCTCTGCTCAATGGGCCGTTTGCAGCGCTCACGGTCGTCGCTTTCGGCTGGTCAGGTGCGACGGAATTCATGGCTACCTCCTCGGTGGTCGACGGACCAATCCAGGATCACAGCGACACGCCAGGCACGCCAGGGCCATAGGTCCGCACGGCACGGCGCCGTAGGAGGGCCGCCCAAGGGTCCAAGGTCACACCGACCGATGCGATGGGACCCTGGGTGGTCGATCGTGCCAACTGCCCTTTCATGACGAGACGGATGGCATGCGCGTGGTCGCGCACGCGAACCTCCGACCAGGATCACTCACGCCGCTACCGCTATCGTGGGCTGCGTTTCACCCGTGGCCCCGATCGATCCTTGGCGGTGCTGCGGAGAGAAGTGACGCAGCCGCAGCGCGTTGAGCACCACGGTCACCGAACTGCACGCCATGGCGAGTGCGGCAACGATCGGCGGCAGGATGCTCACCACCGCCAGCGGGACGAGCACGAGGTTGTATCCAAATGCCCACGCAAGGTTCTGGCGGATGATGCGCAGCGTCGCCCGCGAGAGCGCAATCGCGACACTCACCGCCTCGATGTCGCCGTGCACGAGGGTGATGTCGGCAGTCTCCATGGCCACGCCGGTCCCGGTACCCAGCGCGATGCCGACGTCCGCGAGTGCCAGCGCGGGCGCATCGTTGATGCCGTCGCCGACCATGGCGACAGGCCCGAGACTCGAGCGCAGGCTGCGGATGAGGCTCGCCTTGTCCTCTGGGCTGAGTTGGGAGTGCACGTCGGCGATCCCGACCTCATCTGCGATCGCCCGCGCCGTGGCTTCGCGGTCGCCGCTGGCGAGGACGACGTGCAGGCCGAGCTGGCGCAGGTGATCGACGCCCGCCCGGCTGTCAGCGCGTATGGGATCCGCCACCGCGATCAGCGCGGCGACGCTGCCGTCGATCGACACGGCGATTGCCGTGCGCGCCTGCTCGCCGATGGCTGCCGCCGGATGCTCGGCGTCAGCGGCGGGGATGCCCAGGCCCTTCAGCCACGCGAGCGATCCGACGAGCACGTGCGTTCCTTGGACCTCCCCGCGGACGCCACCTCCGGGGATGGCCTCCACCGACGCGGGCCGTACCAGTGCGCCATTCCGCGCAGCGCTGGCCACGATTGCTCTCGCCAGCGGGTGCTCCGAAGCCTGCTCGAGCGAGCCGGCGAGCGCCAGGGCCTGGAGAGCGCTCACCCGCCCGGCGATCGGGATGACGTCCACGACCTCGGGCGACCCCTGCGTCAGCGTGCCCGTCTTGTCGAAGACGATCGCTCGCAGCGCGTGAATGCGCTCGAGCGATTCCCCGCCGCGGATCAGCAGTCCCAGCTCAGCGCCGCGTCCCGTGCCGACCATGACGGCCACCGGTGTCGCCAACCCCAGTGCGCACGGGCACGCAACAACGAGCACCGCGACCGCCGGGATCATCGACGTGATGAAGCTGTGCCCGGTGAGCATCCAGCCCACGAACGTGGCCGCGGCGATCACCAGGATTGAGGGAACGAAGATGGCGGACACCTGGTCGGCGAGTCGCTGCACGGGCGCCTTCTCCGTCTGCGCCCGCTCGACGATGGCGAGGATGTGGGCGAGCGTTGTCTCCGATCCCACCCGGGTGACGCGGATCACCAGCGCCGAGTTGCCGTTGACCGTGGCACCGATCGCCTGGTTCCCCGTCCGCTTCATCGCCGGCATGCTCTCGCCAGTGAGCATCGACTCATCCACCGCACCCGAGCCATCGATGATCACCCCATCGGTGGGCACCCGCTCCCCTGGGCGGATGAGGACAACGTCACCGATCCGAAGCCCATCGACAGGGAAGTCGACTGGTGTCGCTCCCCGCCAGTCAGCCGACCTGGCCGCGCGAGCCAGCAGCTGCGCCTTGCGCGGCTGCAGACCTGCCAACGCCTCGATGGCGCCACTGGCTCGACCACGGGCGACCACCTCCAGGAGCTTGCCCACCGAGATCAGCGTGACGATGAGGGCGGCGACGTCGAAGAAGGTTGCCTGGCCGGGGAGCACGAACACCGCGACGGCCGAGTAGATGAAGGCGACGCTCGACCCCAGTGAGACCAGGGTGTCCATGTTCGCCGAGCCATGCCGTGCGGCCCGCAGCGCGCCGCGATGGAACTTCCAGCCCACCCAGAGCCACACGGGCAAGGCGACGGCGAGTTGGAGGTATCCCGACCAACGCCATGAACCGAATCCGTAGCTGAGCAGCAACGTCACCCCGCTCAGCAGCACCCCGACACCGAGTTGGCGTGCACGCCGACGAACGTCGGCCCTCCTGCGGAGACGGCGTTCGGCGGCGAGAACCATGGCGCTGCGTTCCGGCGCGACAATGCGCGCCTCGTAGCCGGCATTTCGGACCGCTGCGGTGAGGCTTTCGGCGTCAACTTTCTCTCCCACATCGACCCCCGCCAGCTCGGTAGCCAGGTTGACGGCGGCCGAGACGACGCCGTCGACTTTCTCTAGGGCCTGCTCCACGCGACGTACGCAGGATGCGCACGTCATCCCCGTGATCTCAAGATCGACGTGAGGATGTGCGTCTGACGCCGCATCTCGCATGGATCCCGGCGGCATGCGGCTCACCACGTTTGCTCCACTCACCACGTCATCATCCGCCCACCTGCGGTCAGGGGCCAGGGGCGCTGGTACTGGGTCCGCAGGCCCTCCGACCCCAACCCGAGGCCCTTTGTGCCCTGGACATCGGATCCGGGACTTTTCGGTCAACTCAGTGATCAGCGCGCCACCGGGCACGTTGGCCTCGAGCAGCCGGCGCACGCCTGGTTGCACCCAACGCGCGGCGCTGCGATGCGCCCGGCCGCCGCGGCCATAAGGAGACCGATGTCATACCCGCGATCGATCACATCCGAACAGCGGACGTGCAGACTGATCGGCGCGATGGTTTCCGTATCGTGACCCAGACTGCCCGTCCGCTGAGGGCCGACTCAGGGTCCTCAGACCCCCGTTTGCATGGATTCCGGCGCTCGCGCCTGGTCGCCGCCTGGGCCGCCACCTTGCTGCTTCTAGGGGTGGCGATTCGTGCTGCAAGTCCTCGGGTGCTAGCGCGCTTCTTCCGCGTTCCCCACGTGCCCTCCGGCGACACACCGGCGCAGGTGGGTCTCCTGGCCGAGGACGTGACGATCGACGGACCACGCGGACGGCGGCTGCGCGCCTGGTTCGTCCCCATACCAGCGAGCGGCCCCCAGCCGGCGGCAGTCGTGCTCCACGGATGGACCGGCAGCGCCAGCCTCATGCTGCCCGTTGCCAGGCCGCTGCTCGCGGCCGGCCTGCACGTCCTCCTTCTCGACGCCCGCTGCCATGGACGCAGCGACGACGATAGCTTCAGCTCCATGCCTGACTTCGCCACCGATGCCGAGCACGCGCTGGCGTGGCTACGCGCCGACCCACGCGTCGACGCGGACCGCGTCGCTCTCGTGGGCCATTCGGTCGGCGCCGGGGCATGCTTGATGGTGGCCGCGCGAGACCCGCGAGTTGCAGCGGTCGTCAGCCTCTCGTCGATGGCGGATCCTGCCGACTATATGGGGCGGGCAATGCGCCGTCGCGGAGTGCCTGGAATCGCCGTGCGGTTCGTGCTCCATGAGATCCAGCGCGCTGTTGGCCAGCGTTTCACGGAGTTCGCTCCTCTCGCCACGATCGCGCGCCTGCGCGTCCCGGTGTTGTTGATCCACGGCGCCGAGGATCCGGTGGTGCCGCTTGCGGATGCCGAGGCGCTCCAGTCCGCGGCACCGCCGGGGACCGATCTCCTGGTCATCCCGGGCGCTGGTCACAGCGCAATCGGTGACTTCCTCACCGTGGCCCCGGCGGTGACAGTCTTCCTGCACCGAGCTCTCCATTCCGCATCCGAGATGTTGGCCGACACCTCGGCCTCGCGCACACCGCCCGCAGCGTCGCCGCTTTCTCCGACCGAACCCGCACTCGGCCGACACGTGTAGCAGACCAGGGTCGACGGCCTTCGGAGCGACGGGGACGCGCGCCCCCCGGCTGACGGGACCTTCGGCCCTGGTTTCCGGCTCACGACGCACCTACGCTTGATCCATTCCGTTAACGATTTGGGGATCGAGCCATGAGTGAGCGAGTCGACGAACTGCTCAAGGGACTGACCGACAGCGAGAGACAAGAGCTTGCCGAGCGGATGATTGCCGGGACGCCGCGGCCCCGCGCCGGAACCGTCGAAGAGCGCGTGACCGAGTTGGAGCAGGCGCTCTACTCGCCGCGACACCGGGGGCCGCACTACTACCACCATCACCACCACTGCGGCTGCCCGTGACAATGACACTGTAGCAACCCTCGAGGGTGCTGGTGACTACCGTAACGCGCAGATCCCTGCTCGCGGTCATGGCAGCCAGAACAATCCCGAGCGCAGGTCATATCCCCTCGGGTCCTTCGGCTCTTGTGGCTCAAGTCATCGGCGTGGAAGCTGAGAGGCGTCCAAACAAGTTGGAGACAAGGGATGATCACGGCCGACAACCACCGCGACGAGGCGCTCGCGTCTGTAGAGCTCAATGAAGAAGGGTTCTTCGTCCACCCCGAGCAGTGGACCGAAGCGATGGTTCCAGCCCTCGCCGCGCGAGTGGGCATCCGTGAGCTGGGCGACCGGCACTGGCAGGTGATCCGCTTCACCCGCAATCAGTTCCTCGAACATGGGATGGGCCCGACGGTTCGCCTCCTGGGCAAGGCCTCGGGGGTCTCGGTCCGGGAGCTCTATCGGTTGTTTCCCCGCAGCCCGTCATATGCGGCAGCGCGCATCGCCGGCATCCCCAAGCTGTACCTCTGTCACAACGGCGGCTGGTTGAGTGCGGCTCGGGCGGCCACCTTGCAGGCCGCGGCACACTGACGTCACCGGGCGTTCGTCACAGCGAGCGCCCCCGTTTCAGGACGCGTCCGACGACTCGCCGACGAGATGGCGCGGATGGCGTGGCACGGATCGGGTCGTTACGAGGCTCCAACGTCCCCCTGGTCAGCGGGGTTGCCGCTACCGTCTGCGCAGGCGGCTGAACAACGACGGCGAGGCCCCTCGGGAGGTCGGTGTGGCAGTCGACCGGACATCGCACTGGCAGCGCTGATCACGAGGAACATGGCCAAGTACCTGTTCGACGTGCGCACCACACCCGGCCCAGGTCGGTCGCCGACAAGTCTTGCAGGTGACTGCTCTACACACGCGCGTCGCCCGTCACGCCACGCCGTTTGCGACTGATGTGCGCACGTTGTCCATGTCAAGTGCACGGATTTGCGCGAGGAGATCCTCGAGCGCTGTTGCAGGCAGGGCGCCGGGCTGGGAGAACAGCAGGATTCCGTCCCGAAAGGCCATGAGCGTGGGGATGGACATGATCCCGGCGCCACCGGCGAGTTGTTGGTTAGCCTCGGTATCGACCTTCGCAAAAACGACGTCTTCATGCTTCTGCGCGGCAGCCTCGAACGTGGGCGCAAATGCGCGGCACGGGCCGCACCATGATGCCCACCAATCGACCAGCACGATGCCGTCTGCCTCGATGGTCGATCGGAAGGTCTCCGCATTCAGGTTGATCGTGGTCATCTGTGTTCCTCCGTCAGTTCTCAAGACTCGTGATTGCAAAGAAAGAAGTCGAGTAGCAGTTCCGGTCGTGACCTCCGGCTGCGAGCATCAGGCGAGCTTGAGGAACATCTTCTGGACGTCGCCGATGTCGTATCCGGCGGCGGCGGACCGGCGCGGGTCTTCCAGGCACCAGGTCAACCCAGCTGCAACGAGGACGAACCCGGCCTGTTCGAGTGCCTTATTCGCAGCGGCGATCTGTGTCACCACATCGCGGCAATCACGACGCGCTGAGAGCATCTGCTGCACTCCTCGAACCTGGCCCTCCACCCTGCGCAACCGCCGCTGCAGGTCAGCCAGTGTGGCGTCATTGAACTCGATGCCGTGTGATTCGGGCGAGGACGTGTGGTTCATGGTTTCAGTGTACCTCATACCCCCCAGGGTATGCTAGGCGCATGCCCGCACCCCAGCCTTGCGCCACCGCTGGCTGGTGACCTTCTCCCTCCTCGCCCTGCCTCTCGGGTTGCTCATCGGCGTCTCGCTGGGGGCTCTCGGCGGCGGCGGGTCGATCCTGACGGTCCCGGCGCTCGTCTACGTGATCGGCGAGAACCCACGGAACGCCACCAGCGCGTCCTTGGTCATCGTCGGTGTGACAGCCCTCACCGGGACGATCGGCTATGCCCGCTCGCGACGCGTGCGATGGGACCCCGGGCTTGTCTTCGGGGTCGTCGGTATTGGCGGATCCCTGCTCGGTTCGGACCTCAACAGGTTGGTCAACCCGAATGTTCTGTTGCTCGCGTTCGCCGGCCTCATGCTCCTGGCCGCAGGAGCCATGCTGCAGCGGTCAGCGCAACCGAGTTCGCTGCAGCCATCCGCCCCCTGGGCGGCCGTAGCTGGACTGACCGCCAAACGGCTCGTCGGGGTCGCCATCGTCGGCACCGTGGTGGGCTTCATGACCGGCTTCTTCGGTGTCGGCGGTGGATTCGTCGTTGTTCCCGGTCTGGTTCTGGCACTCGGTTTCTGCATGCCCGAAGCGGTGGGCACGAGCCTCCTGGTCATCGCGCTCAACAGCGTGGTCGCGCTCGCGGCCCGCGGGGGTGTCACCGCCCTCGACTGGCACGTGGTCATTCCCTTTACGGCTGCGGCCATGGCCGGATCGGTTGTGGGCGGTGGCCTTGCCGCCAGGGTGCCGGCGTCCGCGCTGGAGCGAAGCTTCGCCGGCCCGCTCGTGCTCGTTTCGGTCTACACGGCGACCAAGAGCATTCTCGGCCTGGTCTGACGCCGACATGCGGACTGAGCGGCGTTGCTGCTGGTCACCTCGGATGCGCACGATGGGCTGCGCAGAGCGTTGTCGCGGGGGTTCGCCGGGCCGGCGTGGCAGCCCCGCTAGGTGCACTTCCTGCACTCCAGTCACCCATCGATGCCACGGTCGCCGTGCGCGACGGTCATCGCCAGCTGAGCGGCGTTGAGACGCGGAGGCAAGTCGTTTCAGTGACGGCTCAGGCAACTTACGTATTTCACGGGTCCACGATCTGGCGAACGACGAAATATGCGGCAAAGACGATGAGCAGGATCCCGAAACCCCGCTTCATAGCCTCGGCCGGGAGACGTTGGGCCAGGAGCGACCCGACCCCGGCTCCAGGAATGGACCCTGCAGCAAACGCTCCGGCGACAGCCCAGTTGATGTGGCCGAGGGCCCAGTGCGCCGCCAGCGTCGGCACCGAGAGCGCCGCGATCACGACGAGGCTTGTTCCCGCCGACTCAGGCATCGTGAGGCCGAGCACCATCACGAACAGCGGCACCAACAGGAAGCCACCCCCGTTGGCGAGCAGGCCGGTGAACACTCCGATCGCAGCGGCGGCGGGAATGACGACGCTGGCCCGGCGTCTGGCGACACCGGCAAGGCGACCGACGGGCAACGGCAACAGGATGCGTACCCCCACCGCTACGAGCACCACTCCCGACGCGATCAGCAGCGCCCTCCCTCCAACATACTTCGACAGAAGCGCGCCCACGACGGTGGCCGGCACACCACCGTAGATCGACCAGCGGGCCACCGGCCACGCCACCTGCTGGCGTCGTACATAGGCGACCGCCCCGACCAGTGCGGCAGGAATCGTGGCAGGGAGTGGCGCCGCGACGGCGATCAGGCCGGGGATGCCGAGCAGTCCCAGTGCCGGCGTGGCAAAGCTCGACCCGCCCACCCCGAACAGGCCAAACAACACGCCGACCCCGAGACCAGCCGCGGTCACCTCCCACCATGCCGGCATCAGCGACGCTCCCCTCGGCCACGGGGCGGATGTCCAATCGATCCTCGGCCAGCAACTCCCTGCGTGATCCACCAGGGCCTTTCCATCATCAGGAGACGCCGCCGCGCGCACACGCAACGTCGAAAATCGAGCTCCGCGGCGTGCGTTGCTGCCTGAAAATCACCACCTCGAAATCGCGGGGCGGTCACGGCGCAGGGCTATGGGCCACCTCACGCACCAAAGTCTAGCGGCCCGCCGACTCCGCAACCGGTGACTGCCGAGCTCGGCAACGACTGATGCCGCGAATGGGCGAACCCATCTCCATTCTTCGTCAGCGGGTGACCTTGTCACTCACGATCCAATCGCAGGGGGCGCCACACTGGCCGGGGC
The DNA here is from genome assembly GCA_003153505.1 of Candidatus Dormiibacterota bacterium. Classification (GTDB taxonomy): domain Bacteria; phylum Chloroflexota; class Dormibacteria; order Aeolococcales; family Aeolococcaceae; genus Palsa-851. Next base: position 36,592 of record PLZA01000057.1, on the reverse strand, counting down.
GAACAAGCCATTTACCACCGCGACGACGGCACCCGTGGTGGGGTCGATCGCGCCCAAGGAGACGTTCGAGGTGGCCATGGAGCCCGGGCATCGCACGGTGCGGCTCGGGCAGGGCAGATACCTGAGCCCAGAGCGGTCGTGCGACGTTGCCTAAGGGCGAGGTCGTGAGCTCATATTGCCACGGTCCCAGGTACGGCTGGCCACAGTTTCTGGCGGCACTCGTCAAGAACGATCTTTGGATCACGCTCAGGCGCGACTGACTTGGCGAGGAACGTTGCCGCCTGACGGGTGCTCGGTACAGCCGGCCAGTCTTGGTCGAGATGCGCTCGTCGAGTCACTGTTCGACAGCACGCTCGGGAATCTCACCTAGTGATTCGCCCAGACTCGACCGCAGGCGACCAACATCCCTGGCATTCAGCGCTGCCAGCAACGACTTCGGGATCGCGATCGCAATAGCGATCGGCGTCTTTGGAGCTACCAGCAGGTAAGCACTAGCAGGTGTATTCGGACCGCGCATAGAGGTGATCGTGCTGCTGGGCCTCGTCTGGGTGGCCCGTAGGGCCCGTAGGCGGTTCTTTCCCGCCTAAAGGAAAGAACTGCCCACGCTTAAAGGATACCCCACGGGGTATCATGAGGCCATGGCACACTCACATGGCAAAGAAGTCCTAGACGATCTGCGTCCACTTCACGGCGAGCTTCGCAAACAGATACCCGGTGCGTACGAGGGATTTCAAGCCCTCCATCGCGCAGCATTCGAAGCAGGAGCTTTGGATGTCAAAACCAAGGAACTGATCGCGTTTGCGATCGGAGTGATTGAGCAATGCGATGGTTGCATCGCTTCGCACGGGCAATCGGCCGCTCGCGCAGGCGCGTCGAGAATAGAGGCGGCCGAAGCTATCGGCGTTACCTTCTTGATGGGCGGGGGACCGGCAACTATCTATGGGCCGCGCGCGTACGCTGCGTTCTGCGAATTCAAGGACGCGGTAGAAGCGAAGGTCCCGGTTTCATGAAAGCCGAGACGTTTGCGGATAAGGATCGCGATGCCATCGTTGCCCGCCTTCGTCGGGTGGAGGGGCAGATCCGCGGGCTACAACGAATGGTGGATGAAGGCAGGGACTGTTCGGAAATCGTCACGCAGCTATCGGCTGCGCGCGCAGCGCTGGATCGAGTAGGGAACGTCATCGTGAGTTCGGGGTTACGCGGTTGTCTTTCTGAAGCCAAGCTCGGCAAGACGACGATGGACCGCGTGAATACCACGCTCGACGCCCTGGTATCGCTCCGCTCGTAAGGAGAATCACGATGCCTTCTGAGATAGTCACCTGCGGCTCGTGTGGAACGGCCAACCGGGTCGCACCATCCGCCTCTGGTGCGCCACATTGCGCCAAGTGCAATGCCGTACTCCCGTGGCTGGTGGACGTTCACGACGATCTCTTCACAACTGTCATCGGTGAGTCGACGCTTCCTGTCCTGATTGACCTCTGGGCGCCATGGTGCCCGCCGTGTTGTATCGTGGGTCCGCTGGTCGAGGCCTCCGCGACGCGCTTTGCTGGTAGGCTCAAAGTCGCCTAGCTCAACGTGGACGAGTCGCCACGAACTGCCGATAGCTTCGGCGTCCGCCGCCAGTGCCTTCGATCTCGTGGCATTGATGTATATCCACGTTCGCGCGGTCCAGCGGCGCCTCGTCATCGAGCGAGCGGTTCCTGCGGTGGCGCCGGGCGGCAGTCTTCTCAATCATTGGACACGACTCCACTAACTTGACCCACGGGGTCGGAGGTCCCCAGGACCCGGACGTCCGCTTTACGGGAGAAGCCATAGTTGCGAATATCGGCGATCTGCACGTGGTGCGTGCAGATTCTGTGCACCGAACCGTGGCCGGACCCGATGGCGATTGCGGTCGCCATTGACGCGATTGTTCGAGCCGTCCGGGAGTAGTCCACTCGTCAGTAACGTGATTCCAGGCCCGGTCACTTAGCCTGGACTCTCAGCGCCAACCCTCCAGCGACTTATGCCGTTCGGTGCGTGCAGAAGCGGGGCAAGCAGACAGAAGTTGACTGCTCCCGCAAGGAAGGCGACCGCGCCGACTGCGACAAGAACAACGGTGGCGAATCCGAATGCGGCGAACAGGCCCGAAGCGATCAGTGCGATACCCGCAGCGATGCGGACTCCGCGGCCGACGGGGTTGGCCATAAATCGAGCGCATTCCATAAGGGACCTCCTGGTTTGCAGATGCTTTGCGGTCACACTGGCACCGCTCCGCTCGGGAAATATGTCCGAGCACTCGCTCCACCTGCGCACTGCGGCCCGTAGGACATGCACATCACTTCTCTATACATGCTCTTCCGGGCTCAGGCGTTCCGCACACTTTCCACTTGCCACGTCCGTTGGCATCAACGCAAAGCGATGCGAGAACCGTGCCAGCCAATCGACGAACGGCGAGCGTCTGGCGCGTCGGCCTGCTGCCACCTACCCGGCGAGTGGGGGGTGCAGATAATTGCGCTCAGCCGCGGCATGGCCATCGTCGGTGGCGGGATTGCCCAACTCTACCTGGATGGTCGTGTGCGAGATTCCGAATTGTCGGCGAAGTGCCTGCTCGATGGCGCGGACAGTGCGTTCGCTCTCAGCCATCGTGACCACCTCCATGATGACATGACAGCTCAGCGCAATTGATTCCGATGAAAGAGACCACACATGGAGGTTGTGGACCGAAACCACGCCAGCGGCTCCCCGGATAGAAGCCTCCACCTGGACAAGGTCCAGACCTTTCGGGACGCCCTCCAGGAGAATATTGGACGCGTCCAGGACGATGCGGCCCGCACTCCATGTGACCAGCAACGCAATCGCTATCGATATCAGTGGATCTGCATAGAGCCATCCTGTGGTGATGACAATGACACCGGCGATCACAACGCCGACGGAGGCGGCCAGGTCACCTAGAACGTGCAAAGAGGCGGCCTTAACGTTGAGGCTTTCGCCCTCGCCCCGCAGGCGAATGGTGATAAACGTATTGACGCTGATCGCAACGCAGGCGGAAATGATGACCAACAATGCATTGATGTCCTCCGGGTGCGCCAGCCGCCGAGCAGCCTCGTAGGTGATCGCGACGGCTATGGCGATCAAGGTCACGCCGTTCGCTAGCGCCACGAGGATTCCCGTCCGAACGTAGCCGTAGGTATGGCGGATATCCGCCGGACGTTTGGATTGTTCAACCGCGAACCAGGCGAGACCTAGTGCGATCACGTCCGTCACGACATGGCCCGCGTCGGCGAGTAGAGCCAGGGAGTGCGACGCCAAGCCGGCAACGACCTCGATAACGAGGATGACGGATGTCATAAGGAAGGACACCCGTAGGGCATTCCCCGGCATCGCGTGATCGTGTTTTGCGCTAATCATGACTTTCAAAACTATGACCCATGGTTATGGGGAGCACGGCAGCTCCATCGCACGCTCAGTGCTGGCCCAGCCCTTCTGTCGGCACCAACTCCAAGTTCCGGCGAGACAAGTCCAGTTCAGTAATTGCCCAACCGATGTGTCTCACGGGTGTGGGTCGTTGGGGATGATGAGTGTTCGCATCGGTTCTGGTGCGTTGGTAGGCGTGGCCCGAACAGCGGTACCACACGCCCAACGATCTGCCTCACAAAGTCTTCGATCGCGCAGCATGGGCTGCACGCAGTCCGTCTCCTTGGAAACAGAGATGCCGTTTCGGCACACCCGCATTGCGTGCTGCACGAGCGGCCGGACTCCCTCCGACCGCGGCCGCACACCGCCGGTATGAGACTGTCGACTATTGGTTCTGCAACCCAGGATGTGGGGAGGCGTTCGATGCTGATCCAGGGCAGTACGCCGCAACGACGCGACGCGCGTAGTCACCGACGGTTGATTCGGGATCGGTCTCATCGGCCGAACCAGCGTCGTCTCTTCGTCGCCGTGCGAGCACGGCATTGGCAACGGTCCGCTGGGGCGACGTGCCCCAGCACCTGCTCCACATGCATGCCACACCCCTTCCAGGACGGTCGGCCGCACTGCTTGCATGTCACTGCTGCACACATAGTTTGTTGTCTCTTCGATTCGAGTGCCGAAGCGCTCAGCGGTGTTCCTTACGGATGATCTTCGCCATCTTCAGGTTGATGGCGAGGAAGCGCCCGAACTGGGCGACCAGGCTCGTGCGGGCCCGAAGGGTCTTGGCCGTCGGGAGCGGTGCACTGGCGATGTCATCAGCGGTGTGGTCCATCGTCCTCTCCTCTCCTACTCGGGGATCAGGTGCCAGCCCGGGCGGGCCTTGGCCTTGTACATGAACATGTAGTGGAGTGCCAGCTTGATCCAGTGTCCGGCCAGGCCGATCTCGCCGAAGGTGTCCTTGAGGCTGCGCCCCGTGCCGGGGTACTTCTCGAGGTCGGGCACGATCGGGTACATGGTCATCGAGGCCGCGCTCCCGTGGCGCAGGCCGGACCCGGCCGAGGCCACGCAGGCTGCGGCCATGTCGGCCATCGAGGCCGACCGGACCTGGACGGCGTCCCCCTGCTCGATCATGGCCGCGATGTTGGTAGCGGCCAGCTTGCCCATGATCCCCGAGGGCATGCCTGTCCGTGGCGGCGACGGCGCGATGACCGTCCCGTGGGGCGACGTCCGGGGTCGCGAGATCTGGTGGGGCGGAGCGAAGGCGATGCCCACGGCGAAGATGTTGGGGTACCGGGGTACCTGGTAGGTGCGCGGCCAGTCCTCGGCCCGCCACTCCTCAAAGGGCTTGGCGGTGTAGTCGGCGTCGACCTTCATGAACCCGTTGGGGGCGAAGAGCTCGGCACTGATGTCCTCACCCTCCTTGTCGAACGCCTGGAGGTCGACCCCTCGGAAGGGAGGCAGGAGCATGGCGAAGTCGAACGCCAGTGCGTTGCTGGTGCCGTCCAGCTGCTCGTAGCGGACCATGCCCTCCTCGACGCCGATCACATGGGCCCCGGTGATGGCCCGGATCCCCCGCTCCCGGAAGAGCGACTCCGTCCACAGTTTCGACGTCGTCTGGAATCCCTGCTGGGTGAAGGTCAGCCCGCCGACACCGAAGTCACCCAGCTCGTACTCGTTGGTCAGGTACACGATGTCGGCCAGGTGGCGCACCCCGGCTTGGCGCACTTCGTGCTCGACGTTGAATGCGTACTCGAACGCGGCGCCCTCACACGTGCAGGTCCCGTGCCCCATGCCGATGACGAGCACCTGGTGTTCGCCCTGCTTCATCTTGGCGATCGAGGCCTCGAGTGCCGCCGACGCCGCGACGGCGTGACCCGCCGTGCACACCGAATAGGAGTGACCGTCGGGGCCCAGCCCCGGGGTGGCGCCGAAATTGAGCTTGGGGCCGGTGGCGTTGATCAGGTAGTCATAGGTCAACTCCCCATGCTCACCGGCGCGGGTGGGGTCGGTATAGGTCACCTCGACGTAGGGCGAGTCGTGCGTCGAGTCGCCCTCGGGGTGGATGGTGGTGGCCAGGGCCTGCTCGTAGCCGATGCCCTTGCGCTTGTAGATCGGTCCGAGCTTGAAGGTCACCTGGTCCGTCTTCATCTTGCCGACCCCGACCCAGATGTTCGAGGGGATCCAGTTCCACTGCGAGTTCGGCGTGACCACCACGACCTCGTCAGGGCGCTTGAGCATCCGGGAGAGATGGAGCGCGGCCGTATGGCCGGCAATTCCTCCGCCCAGGACTACGACTCGTGCCATGTCAGACCTCCATCTGCGTTGCTGAACCAAGCATAGCAGATACCCCCAGGGGTATAACCACGAACTCGGGTCAACGGTCGGAGTTGTGGTTCCTACGTTGGCTAGGCCGTGCAGACAAGCAGCCGAGGGAGGTAATTCGATGCTCCCTCCCGCGGGACTCTCTCCTCCCCTGCCGCCGAACCGGCGTATCCCGTTTCGAACCCGTCTTCACGCGCTGAGATCACCAACCTCAATCGATTCGCTGACAAACCGATTGAGAGAACAGTCTCAATTCAACTTTCAGGCTACTTAGGCCGCATTCAAGGCTGACCCGATCCCGATCGAAACTGGCTGTGGCAGCGGGAGACGGGGCTCGAACCCGCAGCTTCAACCTTGGGAAGGTGAGCATCCGTTTCTGTATTCAGGCATGTCCGATAACAGGCTCAAGATGTCTATCCACCCCCATTTTCGAGCGCTGCCAAGTACCGATCGGCGGTCACCATCCGCCGATCAAGGTTACCTGGGCGCAAGTCATCCGAAGTCGACGGCGGCGTAATCCGGGGTCAAGTCCCCGGTCGTGATGTGGAACCGGTGGAGTTATCACAGCGTTCTTGTCCGTCAAACCGGGCCACGGCCACATACGGTTTTCAGGCCGCTAGCCACCGGTAGTGCTGAGGACCCGCAGACTTCGCTGAGGCCCCGGCTGCATTTAGCGGGCCGCCTCCGCCTCGTGACGCAACGCAGTCTCGCGCGGATCGTTCACGGTCAGTGTCTCTCCGTTGTGAGGCAGCGAGGTGTGATGCTTCATGGTGTAGAAGCGGACCTCATGCCCGTCAGGGTCGTGAAGCTCAGGGAGGATCCACCCAATTGAGGCGAAGTGCACCCCTGCATGCTTCTCACCGAGCGAGTCCAGCCGCGCCGCCAGCGCATCAAGTGAACCTTTGTCGGGGACGCCGATCGCGAAATAGTCAAAGCCGGCGGCCGCCTGGGCGCGTTCGGGGTCCAATCGCACCCCGAGGTCTGGCCCTCCCGCCGGATGCAGCATGCCAATCCCCATCAGACGCCCGCCCTCGACGAACTCGACGCCCCGGACATACCCCAGCGTTCGTGCGTACCACGCCATCGACCGCTCGACGTCCGGCACGGGAAGCTTGAGATGGTGAACTCCCGCCAAAGGGATCGCAGCAGCCTGAGTATCCATGGCCAACCTTCTGATCGCACCATCGTTGCAGTAATACTGCACTATTTGCGGCTATCATGTAACGAATGAGCAGAGAAGTCAAGCGCCCGTTTGGTGGCTTGCGCGAGGAACACGTAGCCCTCACCGAGCGGCGCATCCTCGAGGCCGGCACCCGTCTATTCCTAGAGCGTGGCTATGTCGGGACGTCCCTGCTGGCGGTGGCGGAACTGGCGCGGGTGGCTCCGCGGACGGTGTATGTGCGCTTTGGCACGAAGGCGCGGCTGCTGGATCGGTGTATTGGAGCGAGCGTCGCCGGAGATGGGTCGGAGGGGTCGCAGTTCAACCGCTCACACGACATCGCGTTTGCGGCACCGACGTTGGACGAGCGTATCCGCGCTCTGGCGGACCTCTCGAGTGGAATCATGGATCGCTCTGCCGCGCTGCTCGCCGTGGGGTCTCAAGCGGCTGCGATCGAACCCGAAATAGCCGCCATGGAGATAGCCGGGCTACGAAATGCGCTCAAACAGCTGCACGCATTCGCTGAGCGCCTTGAGGCAGACGACATGCTGCCGAAGGGCCTGAGCGCGGAAGGCCTGTCAGACACGTTATGGGCGCTCGCTGGGCCGCGCACGATCGTTAGCTTCGTGTCGGATCGCAACTGGAACAGCGACCAATTTGCCGGTTGGCTCGTGTCAACCTTGCGCTTCCTGCTCCGTGCTGGATAAGACTGTACGACACATTTCTCTTTCGGTTAGCGGTCGACTGGAGGCAGAATGCTGCGGTCTTGACAGGTCACGGCTACGTAATTCCGGCAATTTCCATCCTTGGCCGGCGGCTCGATGGAAGCAAGGTCGGCAGGTGCCGCGGATCAGGTGAGCGGAGTGTCGATCACCCCAGCGATGCTTCTATTGTTGTCAAGCGACGGCGGCGAGTACAGGATGTCGGTGTACCAAGCGACCGCCGCCGGCCAGTCTCTGTGGCTGATCTAGGATCAGCCTACTTTGGTCACCGTCCAGGCGGTCACATTGACACCACAAGGACTGCCGGGACTACAGGAAGTGGTGGTGGCTATGCCCACGAAGGAGATTCCGTTGAATGGCTTGGTAGTAGGACGAGGATTTGGGGCTTTCCAGCTCAACGTGCTGATACGCACTGAGCCCGTGCAGGAGCCCGCTGGTGCCTATGGTCGACGCTATGGCGGGGCGGCCGAATCCTACGAGCGGCGCGGGCTAAGAACTGGAGTCCATGCGTATTCTGCCGTCGCAGGTTCCGTGCCTGACGCGTCTGCACCGAGCCGCCGAATAGGGCTCATCTAGGCAGCTGACCTCGGGCGCAGACCAATGAGACCTCGCACGCTCGAGACGGCCGCGACCGCCGATGAAGCGAGAAGCACCACGATTGCACCGGCGGGAATCAGCAGATCCGACGCGGGGTTGTAGCCGAGAAGGCCAATCACGCAAATACTCGCTGCTACCGCGCTCACCACCATACCCGCAGCCAGGAGCGCCCCGCCAATGGCGCCCGGAACGAGGAGCGACTCACGGAGGTGAGCACGCCGGAGCGCCATCGTGGCACCCGTGGCGCAGGCGAGAAAACAAACGCCGCCTGTGGCGACCCACGCGAACAGGAGGATGCCGACCGGTATCAGGAGCGCAAGAGCGGGACTCCCCGGCTGTGTCAGATGTGCAACCAAAAACCCAAGCAGAACGGAAAGACCGGCCCACGCGCCGGCGCTCACAATTGGCAGGGCCACAGGCAACCAGACGCCACGCCGGTTCCGTCTTATCGCCGGCAACAGCACAAGGCACGCGTAGTAGAACAGGCCGACAGACAAGACAAGTGTCGTGATCGAGAAGCTGGATTCAGCGGTATGAAAGAAGGAGGCTACTGGCTCCGAACGCAGACCCGGGAGCGCGGAGTCATCGACACCACGCGAGAAGCCGCCCATCGCGACGAGGGCAACGCACCACGCCACAAAGACTGTCGACATGGTTGCCTCGAAGCGCCAACGACGCCGCTCGGTTCCGTTGCCGATGCTCACCGGTCGAACCCACGCGCGAGCGGCGTTGAGGAGGAGGTCGACTGCAACCCGCGATGACCACGATGAGTCCGCAGTGAGGGCCTCCAGTTCGACGCCGTAACGCGCTTGAAACGACGGCGGATATGCCGCCAAAAGCAGGCGGTGAAGGCGCGTGTGGGTGGCGCTCACGACGGCAACTCGAGCGCCGCAGCGTTGGGCTTGAGTTTCGACAGATTCGCTTTGGCGATGGCAGCGAAGCGCAGCATTCCCTCAGTCTGTTCGGACAGAACGCGGATCCCTGTCGCTGTGAGGCGATATGGGCGCCGTCGTTCATCACCCGCCAGCGCCTCGATGAGGTGCCGCTCCTCGAGTCGCGCCAAAGCGCCGTACAGGGTGCCGGGCCCTAGCACGATACCGAGCGTTTTGCTGACATCTTGTGTGATCGCGTATCCGTGCTTGGCTCCACTGGAGAGGCTGCCCATCACGAGAAGGCCGGGATCGCGCCACCGCGGCTGGCCTGTGGGACGGGTCATAACTTCTCTCTGGCTCCGTGTGTGGATGGTCGTCCGATGGTACTACGTAAGGCGTATTACGTGATGCATAGTAGCGGCAAGGTTGACGCTCGTGGCTCACTCCGACAGCGCAAGGAGTTCGGGTGCCCCGGCCGCACGACATTGGAGTGGTTTTGCAGGAAAGGCACTCGGCTCTATCTTTCCGCGATCAGTGCGCGCTGAGGACTAGCCTTTATTCGCTGTTGATCGCCGCCATCGCCCTATCGTTCATCTTTCTAACCGGTGTCGGCGAACGTTGGTACTGGCACGTCGAGCGAGGTCGTCGGGTACCAGAACGGGGCACGATGGTGCCCAGATGTACGACCTGGTCAACGCAGACCCGCGTTTCGATCGCGAGATCGTTCTCGTAACGGGTGATCAAGACCGCCTTGACGGCAAGCCGCTTCCCAGTCGGCGCAATCGCGCCCGCCGGACCAACGCGCGCGATTCTCGAGGCTCGGTTGGCGCAGGGTGAGATCGATGGGCAGGAGTTCCAGCGTCGATCCAGCTTCCTGTCTCAAACATGATGGGAACGGCCCAGTTCACCGGGTCGGCAAAGGCTCGCCGACCCCGGGACGTTCGGCTCTACCGCCTCAACGTTCACCTACTGATAGTTAGACGATGACCTACACGATGCAAACCATCCCGACCTCGAACCCGCCTCAACCGAGAGCCCGCGGCCGGAGCACGTCGCTGCTGGCGGTAGGCCTGGCGGCTATCATGCTGGTCGCCGTTGGCGTCGGCATCGTGCTCTTCCGTAGCAATAACTCCTCCTCAACACGTATCGCTCCGAGCCAGTTGGCGTCGGCGCAGTTGACATCAGTGCAGCAGTCGTGTGAGCAGTGGGTCGGGAGCTCAGCGTCGACTTTCGGCAACGGCTCTCCCAGCTCAGCCTGGTGCACCGCGATGACCGATTGGATGGGCCATCAATTGCGCAATCAGCATATGACGGGGGCGATGATGTGGGGTAACGCCACCACGCTCCAAACCACGTGTCAGCAGTGGACCGCCGCCGGTGCCGGCGCTAGCAGCGGAGGAACTGCTTCTCCCGCATGGTGCGGCCAGATGGCCAACTGGATGGCACAACACGTTGGCGATTGGGGCAATTGGATGACAAGCGGGAACATGATGGGTCGCTAAGGCAGCGGCTCATTTTGCGTACGCTCAATCAGCGGTCGACGCCCTACGAAGTGCACAGCGAATTCTCGGGGACGAACGAACGACCTCTACACTGGGATCGCCGATACTCCGGTGCCGGAGCGACCAGCGTGAGCTGGTATCAGCCCGAACCAGCGGTGTCGCTGGCACTCATCGACCTCCTCGGCGTGGCGAAAGGAGCGCCCGTCATCGACATCGGCGGCGGCGCTTCCCTCTTGCTCGATCGGCTCCTAGCTCGGTGCTACAAAGACCTCACCGTCCTCGACGTGATGCGAGCTGAGTTCGACTTAGAGTGATTTCGTCGGGAAGTGGTTGGAATGACGATCGATCCCCGTAATTTGGAAATGCATGGACTTCGACGGCCAACGTGCAGGTGCCGACTGCGCTTCAGGACGAGGCAGTTGCTACGGCCGGTCACTCATTCGATCGGGTAGCAGGCCAGCGCACCCCGCCACTTGAGGGAAGGCCTGGACAAGGAGCCTTGGACTGCACCGGCTCCTTCGGCACCACAGGTTGTGGCTTGACACCTAGCTGGCCACTAGATATGCTCCGGAGCGCGGTTGGTTCCTCCGGGCGGTACCGGTCGGAGGAGGCAACAGGGAATCCGGTGCGAATCCGGAGCTGCCCCGCAGCGGTAAGTGGGAACGAAAGCCGTCATCAGCACTGGGCGATGCGCCTGGGAAGCGACGGCCGGTAGGTCCAGCGGCTTGGGAGAGCCGGTGGGAGCCCACAAGTCCGAAAACCTGCCACCGCCCGTACCCGATGGGTGCGGTTGGCCGAGCAACCTCGCGGGAGGTTTCGGAAGCGGTCGGGCCGCGCGTCCCGGTCGAGTTCGGCACCTCCGGCACCCACCTGGAGGAGCCATGAGCCCTGAGACCGCCTCCCTCGACCTCGTTGGACGACCAATCGAACGCTCGGCACCCACTGCGCCTGCAGACGACACCGCCTCCAGCATGCAGGTGCGCAAGCGGGACGCGTCATCCGAACCGGTCGACGTCAACAAGATCGTTCGAGCGGTTTCACGGTGCTGCGCCGGGCTAGAGTCAGTGGACGCCTTGCGGGTTGCCACGCGCACCATCAGCGGTCTCTATGACGGTGCCACCACTCGTGAGCTCGACGAGCTCTCCATTCATACAGCAGCCTCGCTCATGGCCGAGGAGCCGGAGTACTCGAGGCTTGCAGCACGTCTGCTGACGACCTACATCGACAAGGAGGTCGCCGGTCAGGGCGTTCACTCCTTCTCGCAGTCCATTCGCCTCGGAGCGGAGCGCGGTCTCATCGCTGATTCGGTGGCGGAGATGGTCGCTCGTCACAGCCGCAAGCTCGACGACGCCGTGGACCCTACGCAGAGCAACCGCTTCGAGTACTTCGGCATCCGCACGGTCTATGACCGCTACCTCTTGCGCGACCCCGTTTCGCGAAGTGTCATCGAGACCCCGCAACACTTCTTCCTGCGGGTCGCGTGCGGGCTCTCGAGAAGTCCGTCCGAGGCGATTCACTTCTACCGGCTCATCTCCTCGCTGAAGTACCTCCCAAGCTCGCCGACACTCTTCAATTCGGGCACGCGGCACATGCAGATGTCGTCCTGCTACCTGCTCGACTCCCCGCAGGACGATCTGGCCGCGATCTACCGGCGCTACGGAGACGTCGCCGCCCTCTCCAAGTTCGCCGGCGGTATCGGCGTGGCCTACCACCGGGTTCGGTCGCGTGGGTCGTTGATCCAGGGAACCAACGGGCGCTCCAACGGCATCATCCCCTTCCTGAAGACTCTCGACTCGTCGGTGGCTGCAGTCAATCAGGGTGGGCGACGCAAGGGCGCGGCGTGCGTCTATCTCGAAACATGGCACGCCGACATCGAGAGCTTTCTCGAGCTGCGCGGCAGCACTGGAGATGAGGCCCAGCGCACCAGGACGATCAACATCGCCAACTGGATTCCGGACCTCTTCATGCGACGTGTCGAGGCGGACCAGGAGTGGTCGTTGTTCGACCCCAAGGATGTGCCGGACCTCACCGATGTCTGGGGCGACGACTTCGAGCGCGCATACGAGCGAGGTGAAGCAGCCGGGCTGGCGGTGCGCACCCTTCCGGCGCGGGATCTCTACGGACGCATGATGCGAACGCTGGCCCAGACCGGCAACGGCTGGCTCACCTTCAAAGACGCGGCCAACCGGACGTGCAATCAGACCGGTGAAGGCGGCAACGTCGTCCACCTGTCGAACCTCTGCACCGAGATTCTCGAGGTCACCTCAGAGGCCGAAACCGCGGTGTGCAATCTCGGGTCCATCAATCTCGGAGCGTTCGTCGCCAACGGCGCCATTGACGATGAGGCTTTGGCGGAGACGGTACGGACGGCGGTCACCTTTCTCGACCGTGTCATCGACATCAACTTCTATCCGATGCCGGAAGCAGCAACGTCGAACGCCAGATGGCGGCCCATTGGGCTCGGCATCATGGGGCTCCAGGATGTCTTCTTTCAGCTGAACCTGCCCTTCGACAGCCCGGTAGCGCGCGCACTTTCGGCTCGCCTCCAGGAGGACATCTACTTCCACGCGCTCAGCACCTCGTGCGACCTTGCCGAGGAATGGGGCCCGCACACCGCGTTCGCCGAGACCCGCGCGTCGAAGGGCGTCCTGCAGTTCGACCACTGGGACGCGGCGACGACAAATACCACGCGTTGGGAGACGCTCCGGACTCGAATCAAGGCTGCAGGATTGCGCAACTCGCTACTCATCGCCATCGCGCCGACAGCGACCATTGCCTCGATTGCCGGCTGCTACGAGTGCATCGAACCGCAGATCTCCAACACGTTCAAGCGTGAGACGCTGTCGGGAGAATTCCTGCAGGTCAATCACTATCTGGTCGACAGACTTAAGGGCCTCGACCTGTGGAATGACGAGACGCGTTCAGCGCTCAAGCGTGCTGAAGGTTCCATCCAGGGTCTCGAGTCGATCCCGAGCGATGTGCGCGAAGTCTTCCGAACTGTCTGGGAGATTCCCCAGCGATCGCTCATCGACATGGCCGCCGACAGAGCTCCATTCGTGGATCAGAGTCAGTCGCTGAATCTCTTCGTTGCGGATCCTTCCATCGGCAGGCTGTCCTCGATGTATCTGCACGCCTGGAAGCGCGGGCTGAAGACAACCTATTACCTGCGCTCGCGGCCCGCCACCAGGATCCTGCCCACTCTCGCGACTTCCATGCCGGCAGTTGAACCAACGGTCGAGACCGTTGCGGCCGCTGAGGCGGTGGCGTGCTCGCTCGAAAACCCGGAGGTGTGCGAAGCATGCCAGTAGACGGGCGCGCTATCGCCACCGAACTATCGATATCGAAGGAGAGCTGACCAATGCTGCTCGATCCAGGAATGGACCTCACGCTCCGCCCGATGCGTTACCCCGAGTTCTACGACATGTTCCGCAGCGCAATCAAGAACACCTGGACCGTCGAAGAGGTTGAGTTCGCCGACGATCTGGTCGACCTGCACACCCGCCTCACCGAGGGCGAGCGTCATCTCATCCACCGGCTGGTCGCCTTCTTTGCCACCGGCGATACGATCGTCGCCAATAACCTCGTCCTCAACCTCTACCAGCATGTCAACGCCCCCGAAGCACGGCTGTACCTCTCCCGGCAGCTGTACGAGGAAGCCGTTCACATTCAGTTCTACCTCACGCTCCTCGACACGTATATTCCCGACCACGCGGAGCGAGCGGAGGCATTCGCCGCCGTGGAGCATGTCGCGTCGATCCGTGACAAAGCCGAGTTCTGTTTCCGCTGGACCGATTCGGTGTTTGACCTCCGCCGGCTGGAAAGCAAGGAGGATCGGCGGCGCTTTCTCCTCAACGTCATCTCGTACGGAGCAGGCGTTGAAGGTCTGTTCTTCTATGCGGCGTTCGCCTACGTCTACTTCCTGCGTTCGAAGGGACTGCTCAACGGGTTGGCGACCGGCACCAACTGGGTGTTTCGGGATGAGAGCGCACACATGCGCTTTGCCTTTGCGGTCGTCGACGTGGCGCGAAGCGAGGAGCCCGACCTCATCGATGGCGCGATGGAGGATCGCATCGTGCACATGCTCGAGGATGCCGTCGATGTCGAGATGCGCTTCGCCGAGGACTTGTTGAGTGGCGGCGTAGCGGGGCTGTCCATGCGCGATATGCGCAAGTACCTGGAGTACGTGGCCGATCAGCGGCTCACGAACCTCTTGCTGCCTCCGCGCTACAAGTCCAAGAACCCCTTCGGCTTCATGGAGCTCCAGGACGTCCAGGAGTTGGCGAACTTCTTCGAACGCCGGGTCTCGGCGTACCAGATCGCTGTCGGTGGCGCCGTGTCCTTTGACGAGAATTTCTAGAGGACGAGTTGTGATTCAAACCGCTGTCCTTGGATTTCCTCGCATCGGTCCAGACCGTGAGCTCAAGCGCGCTCTTGAGCAGCATTGGGCCGGGCGGATCACAGACCAGGAGCTCGAGGATGCGGCGAGCTCGATTCGGCGGAGCAATCTGACTGGTGCGGCCGCCGCCGGTATCGACATTCTGCCGTCGAACGACTTCTCGCTGTACGACCATGTCCTTGACACCGCGGTCATGGTTGGGGCGATCCCAAAGCGATTCGCCACCGACGGCGAAGCTGTTGACCGCGGGCGGTACTTCGCACTGGCACGAGGTAATGCCTCCGCCCCGCCGCTGGAGATGACCAAGTGGCTGGACACTAACTATCACTACCTGGTCCCTGAACTCAGCGAGGACACACTCTTTCGGCTGGACGCCCGCAAGCCGCTCAGGGAATTCCGTGAGGCGCTCGACTGGGGGTTCCAGACACGGCCGGTCCTGCTTGGACCGGTGTCGTTTCTGCTGCTCGCGAAAATGCACCAGGGACGCCGTGAGACCCTGGCCCTTCTTGACCAGTTGCTCCCGGTGTATGCGGAGCTGCTGTCAGAGCTCTCGCATGCTGGGGCGACAGAGGTCCAGATCGACGAACCCTGCTTGGTCCGTGATCTCACTGAGGACGCGATCGGTGAACTCGAGCGCTCCTGGGCGCGGATGGCGGCAAGTTCATCCCTTGAACTGGTTCTGACGACCTACTTCGGCGGCCTCGGCAGATGGCTCAACCGCGTCCTGGCGTTACCCGCAGCCGAGTTCCATCTCGATCTGGTGAGAGATCCGGCACAGCTGGAGCCGGCTCTCGCGTCGCTTCGCAGCGACGCGAGACTGTCATTAGGGATCATCGACGGGCGCAACGTGTGGATCACCGATCTCGAGACCGTAGTGACGAAGGTCGAGCCGGTGATCGAGCGTCTCGGCGAGTCACGGGTGCGGCTCGGCCCGTCCTGTTCACTGCTGCATGTTCCCTACAGTGCTGCGCGAGAGGCGGCGATCGAACCGCAGGTTCGGTCGTGGCTCGCCTTCGGTGCCGAGAAGCTCGGCGAGCTCGACCTTTTGAAGCGAGCCTTGGGGATGGACTCGTCGGCACGACATCAGGTGCTTGCAGCCAACCGTGAAGCGATACTCGCCCGCAGACAATCAGAACGGGTGAATAGCGCTCATGTCGCTCAGCAGCTCGAGGCGGTGGCACCAGACCATCTGACTCGCCGATCCGACTACGCGCAACGCTCCAAAGCGCAGGCCAAGATTCTCGAGCTCCCGGAGCTGCCGACGACGACCATTGGATCGTTTCCGCAGACCCAGGAGATCCGCGAAGCTCGGCAGCGTGCGCGTCAAGGTGAGTTAGACGCGGACGGCTACGATGCCTTCCTACGGGATGAGATCGCCGCGGTCATTCGTCGCCAGGAAGAGATGGGATTGGACGTACTGGTACACGGTGAAGCCGAACGCAACGACATGGTTGAGTACTTTGCCGAGCACCTGAATGGCTTCGTGGTTTCCGCCTACGGGTGGGTTCAGTCCTACGGCTCCCGCTGCGTCAAGCCTCCCATCCTCTACGGAGATGTCGACCGTCCAGCGCCGATGACGGTGCGCTGGTGGGAGCACGCTCAGCGGTGCACACCAAAGCCGGTAAAGGGCATGCTCACCGGTCCGGTCACCATCCTCCAGTGGTCCTTCGTGCGCGACGACCAGCCACGATCGGTCACCTGCCAGCAGATCGCGCTCGCTGTACGAAGCGAGACGCTCGACCTGGAACGCGCGGGCGCCAAGGTGATCCAGATCGACGAACCGGCGCTCCGCGAAGGTCTCCCACTTCGCGCCACCGAGCAAGACCCGTACCTCCGATGGGCAATCGATTGCTTTCGCCTCGCGGCCAATGGCGTAGCCGACATCACGCAACTCCACACTCACATGTGCTACTCGGAGTTCAACGAGATTCTCGAACACATCGCCCGTCTCGACGCCGACGTCATATCCATCGAGGCGTCGCGCTCGCAGATGGAATTGCTCGACGCATTCCAAGATTTTCGGTATCCGAACGGCATCGGCCCGGGCGTGTACGACATCCACTCTCCGAGAGTCCCCTCGGTTGATGAGATCGTCCACCTGATTCGGCAGGCAGAGCAACGCATTCCGCGTGAGCAGCTATGGGTCAACCCGGACTGCGGGCTCAAGACGAGACGGTGGGAACAGGTAACGCCAGCGCTCGCACATCTGGTTGAGGCAGCTCGTCATTGTCGAGCCGATAGCGCCGGACGCTAGTCGAAAGGTCGGCGTTAGGTTGTGAGCGATCTGTTGGACCGCCTCCCCCGCCTTGCGACAACGGGGGTTGGGTCACTGCCTCACACGGATCCCGAAGCTGCCGTTCGCCACGTGGTGCGCTCGTACGACATACCTTTCTGCCCCCAACTTCCACGACTTGACGGCGACATGATCGTCGAGTGGGTGGGCGTGGAGCCAGGTCGGTGCGGCTGGAGCCCGGATCGGGACCGGCGCGAACCCTACGCCTGGCCGGCGTTCCTCGATGCCGTCACAAAGGCACCCCCGGATCACCGGATCGTGAAGTTGCAGGTCACTGGCCCGGTCACGCTCTGCGGCGCCATTGCCGACTCCGACGACACGTCGCCTTTCTTGTTCGCGAGAGATGTTGGAGCGTGGCTCGGCGCTCAGACGCAGCCCCAGGTTGACGAATTGCGCGAACGAGGTATCGACTGCCTTCTCATCGTCGATGAACCGGCGCTCAACATGGCCAGCGTAGATCCGACGGTAATCGATGCCTGGGAGCCATTACGAACGGTCGGAGCTGCGTGGGGACTGCATGTGTGCTGTCGGCCCCCATGGGCCCTGCTGGAAGCGGCGCAGCCCGATGTCCTCAACATCGACTTAGTGGCATTTCGGTTAGACCAAACCGGGGGTGAATCCGTGAGCCGTATGACCCGACTTGGCACGACCATGGCCTGGGGCATCACACCCGTGCATCAGATCGAGCCGGCACGCGTCGCCGCATCACGTCTGATCGACGCTGTCGAATCGGTACGCGCCAGGGATCGTGTCGGAACCGCGGACAGGCTCGCGGGATCGTTGGTGACTGCGTCGTGCGGAACGGGCGCACAGGCGATTGACCGAGAGTCGCACATCGCAGGGGTACTGCGCACCGC
This sequence comes from Candidatus Dormiibacterota bacterium, assembly GCA_003153505.1. Lineage (GTDB taxonomy): Bacteria > Chloroflexota > Dormibacteria > Aeolococcales > Aeolococcaceae > Palsa-851. The sequence goes on along the minus strand of PLZA01000057.1, from coordinate 18,476 downwards.
CTTGGGGCTGGCGGTCCGCTGACGTCGTCTGTCAGGCTCGTGGTTGGTAGGACGCGTTTGCTCCGCGCGCGCCGTTCATCGTTTCGGTCTCAGATGTGGCCGCACGCCGAGGTCGCGCGAAATAGAGTGGTTTTGCAGGAAAGAACATCAATCAGGGAATGAGTACTAGTCCCTGCAAAGTGACTGATCCCCACAAGTTGGAATCGGCTGCAATTGCGTGAAAATGGCTGCACTGCAGTGCAATGGGCTGCGAATCGGGGAGACAGGACTCGAACCTGCGACCCCTGGTCCCCCAGACCAGCACTTATTCGCAGGCGCGACGCCGAGTTCAGAAAGAGTGGTTTCGTCGAGAATTGGTTGGAATGACGACTAGAGCACGTTCGATGGAATCCATTGGAATGGCGCGAACCGGCACATTAACGTGATCGCTTGCCATAACCGATGGCCTTCCCTTTCCGTAACGGCTCTCGACCTTGATCTACTCGTCGATGGGACGACCGTAGTCGACGGCATCGAGAACCGCTTCCGGCGCGCTTGACCGGAACGCCGAGTCGGGCCGAGCACCGAGTGCATCGTTGATGGTCGAGAACGCGAGTCGCAGAGCAACGTATGCCGTCATCGCGAAGATCTGCGCATCGCCGAATCCAGCGTCGCGCAGTTCCTGAACATCCGCGGCACTGGTGTGATTGGGATCGCGCACGACCTTGCGAGCCCAACGTGCCATCGCCTGCTCTGCGAGGGTGAGGCGATCATCAACGCCCCGGAGAATCCCCGCGGCCGTCTCCGCGTCGGATTTGCTTGCAAGCTTCGTTCCCCAAGCCAGCGAGCAGTAGGCGTCGCCCACGGTCGACGCGCAGGCGGTGACCAGGATTCCGCGCTGACGGAACGTGAGATCCTCGGTCGCATAGGTCTCGCCCATGAGGGTGAACAGATGGTTCAACGTTGCTGGCTGATACGCCCAGAGCTTCGACACGTTCATGACGTACCCGAGCTCCGCGACGTCATCGTCGAAGATGCGCCGCGCCTCAGCGTCGGGCGCCTGTGCTGCGAGAAAACCAACCGCGCTCATGCCGTCTCCCTCGTGATGGCCCCGGGCTTGCGGGCAAGATAGCCCACAACATTGATCTCGGCTCGCAGGGGCAGGCCGTCCCGAACCCGCGCGCGAGCCTCTTGCGTCGCAGCTGCGACGAACGCCGCCTCGCCGACATTCTGCATCGCCTCGTACGCGGGACCGGTCGACGCGAGAGCGCGAGCGTACATCTCCGGGTCAGAGAACTCCCAGGCGAACGGGACGTCCACGCGCTCGACATCGATGAAGCCATACCGCGCAAGCAGATCCTCGCCGACGCCGGGCCGACCCAAGGTGACCATCGTTGCCTGGTTCTCCACCTTTGCGGATGCCGCCAACCGAAAGGGGGCGAGCGCCCAAGCACCTGTCGACACCTTGATGTGCCCCCACACGGTGAGCCCGAATCGCCCGCCGGGTGCAAGGACGCGATGAATCTCACCGAGGGCTTGCGGCGTCGTTCCCCAGATACCCCGGAAGCTGGTCGCGACATCGAAACTCTCGTCTGCCCACGGCATCGCGTGCATGTCACCGACGCGTACGTCCGCGAGGGGATTCCGGTCGTGAGCGACGACGACGAGCCGGGACGATGCGTCGATGCCCGCGCAGCTGGCGCCCCGAGCACGCGCCAGTTCAATGGCCAGGCCCGCGCCACAAGCCACATCAACAAGCCGGTCACCGTCGCTCACGCCGAGGCGGTGGTGCATTGCCACGTACTCACGGCAGTTGCCCGGTTCGCTCAGCGTGGCGAAATCGACGGCTTTGCGGCCCCAGCCTTCGTCCACGACCGTCCAGTCACCCTGTCCGCCGACCGTCGTCATCGTCCTGATCCTCCGGTACGCGACCCTGGCTCACGCAATAAATCCATGGCTAACTTCTGTCGTGGTGACGAATCGTCGGACTCCGCCAGCGATTCGCTTTCCGCCAGTTCCGCAGTGATCCTTCGTGAGAACCCGCCCCCGAGCGGCGTGATGCCGCCCAGCACTCCGATGATCCGGGTCACCGCCTCGGGCCGGGTGGACGCCGCCTCATATAGATCTTGCAGGTGAGGCGCTAAGGGGTCGAGCGACGCCGCACTCAAGGTGAGGCGGAAACCGTTCGCAGTCGCGTCATCACGGCGCCGCTGGTAATCGCCCAAGGCCTGCTTCCACGGGCGCTCTCCGACAAGCACCGCATCGGCCGCCGTCGCCAGCAACTCGGCCGACGCAAATGCGTCCGACATGCCAAATCCAGTGGTCGGATCCTTGTGGTGACCTGCGTCTCCGACGAGTGCCCATCCGTCCCCGAACGAGGTTCGATAGTAGTTCGGCAGATCTGCTGCGCCTCGGAAGCGCTCCTCACGCCGACCGGCAACGAGCTCGTCCCGAAGCCCAGGAATGACGTCGAGCGACCGCATGAAGTTGCCCTCGACGTCACGTCGAAATCCCGCGAATTCGGAGTGGCGGCCGCCCACGTAGACACAGGTGAGCCCGTCGTTCGTCGGCCAACGAAGGATGAGCCGGCCCGGGCGCATGTGATAAATGGGCGATTGTGTTGGGACGCCGCTCCAGTACGAGTAGTAGACGAAGGTCAGCGGCGGCTCGTTCGTGTACGCCTGGGCTCCGACCTGGGCGGCGATCAACGAGTGGCGGCCATCCGCGCCCACGACCAAACGCGCATCGAGATGACCCGTCGCTCCGGAGGCCGGCTTGATGTCGACACCACACGCGCGGCCCTCAGACCACCTGACCGACCGCACCGAGGTGCGGTCGATGAGCTCGACACCCGCTTCGACGGCCGCATCGACCAGCAGAGTGTCGAGGACGGTTCGCCGAGGACAGAAGCAGTCACTCACTCCCAGAACCTCAGGGACGCGACCGGTGAGCACAACGGACCCGAAATCGAACGTCAGCGACGGAATAGGATCGCAACCCCGCGACTTCAGGCGTTCGAGAAGGCCCCAGGATGCAAGTCGTGCGGCGCCCTGCGCCCACAGGAAGTGACTGGAGATGGTGTCGCTGGGGAACGCTGCTCGGTCAACGAGTGCCACACGGTGCCCGCGCCGCGCCAGGAGCGTCGCGACCGACGCTCCTGCGCAGCGTGCTCCGACGACGACGACGTCATACATCCTCGTCAGCCCAAGACGGCAGCGTTATCCGACCGGTTGCCCGGCAGCGAGCGCTTTGACGTCGGCCGTCGTGAGGGGATTGCCGGCGATTCCCCAGTCCCCACTCTTGACCTCCTCAACGACGACCCAGGTCACGGATCGCAGTGCCTCGCCTTCGATCTCCACCATCGTGTCGGTGAGCCTGCGAATCATGTCGCGTTTCTGGCTCTCATTGAACACGCCTTCGATCAGCTTGACGTTCACCAAGGGCATCGTGACCACCTCCGTGAATAGCACGACCGATCGGTCGCTTGTGTTGGCGGACCATAGCACGACCGTTCGTGCTATACAAGCCTGGTGCCATCGCAAACCCCTCGTGGCCACGCCACCAAGCAGGGCATCCTTGAGGTCGCAACTGCGATCGCGAGCGTCGAGGGGCTCGAGGGGCTGACTCTCGGCAGACTTGCCACCGACCTCTCCATGAGTAAGAGTGGCCTGTTCGCGCACTTCGGCTCGAAGGAGGAGTTGCAACTCGCCACCATCGAGCATGCGCGCCAGATCTATGTCGAGCAAGTGATCCTCCCCGGCCTGGCCCATTCGCCGGGCATCGCGACGCTCCACGGACTCTGCGATAGCTACGTTGCCCTCATGGAGCGACGGGTCTTCCCGGGCGGATGCTTTTTCGCGGCCGCGATGGCTGAATTCGATGCACGCCCAGGTGTTGTCCGGGACACCATCGCGGCCTTACAGCGTCAATGGCTGGACATGCTCGAAGGTGCCGCGCGAGACGCGATCGGCGCCGGCGAACTCGACGGCACCGTCGACCCGATCCAACTCGCGTTTGAGCTTGAGGCTGCGATGCTCTCGGCAAATTGGTACTTCCATCTCTACAACGATGCGCGGTTCTTCGAGCTGTCGAGAAGCGCAGTGCAGCGCACGATCAGCGCTGCGGCCTCGCCGCAAGGCCGACGTATCTTGGAAGCGTTGACCCGGCCGCAAGCCTGATTCTGGTCTGCATGCTCTACACAAGCTGACCTTCGGTTCCGGCACGCGCCGAGCCACCATCAGGCATTCGCGTACCCGGATCGACCGATGACGATCCCAGAGCACACCTTCGAGGAGCCACTTTGATCGATTCAGGACATTCGACGGTGGGCAACTGTGCTGCCGGAGGTCGAGAAAACCAGCCATTTCCGGTTCCGCGTTCCTCAGTTCAACCTGGGGGCTTAACACAGGAGGACCACAACCGATGCATCACGAGGTCATCCATGGGCCATCAATGCCCCAGCCGATGGGGCACTACTCGCAGGCTGTCCGCGCCGGCGACCTCGTGTTCGTCGCTGGCCAGCCGGGCATCGATCTGGGAGCATCGAGCGATCCGGCCACTGCCGCGGCTGTACCGGGGGGATTCGAGGCCGAGTGGCGTCAAGCTTTCCGGAATCTCGAGGCAGTACTGAGGGCCGCCGGGAGTGGATTGGAACACGTGGTCAAAACCACAACGTTCCTCACTGATCTGGAGAACGGCGAGGCCGCGAATCGCCTCTACGCGGAGTACTTCCCGACCAACCCTCCGGCGCGCTCGTCGCCGATCGTCAAGCTTCCGCGCGGCCTGCTCATCTCCATCGAGGCGATCGCGGTGGTTCCGTAAGACATCGCCGCGCCCTGTTCTGCCACAGGCGGCAGGCAGAATACCGACGCACGGTCATCTCTTGGACCTGCGGTATCAAGTATCTGCGCGACTTTTACAGACGAAGCCACATCGGAAAATGTAAGCGCTGTGTATGCGCTGGAGTGCCACAATCCCTTGTTATGAGCAGCGGAATCCGGCCCCAACCGTGGGGATTGATGCCTTTTGCGGGAAAAGCCATTATTCCCGGTTAGAGCACTACACCACGTCGGCCGACAGGTGCCCAACGCACCGCACAACCGCTCGCTGTGAACTCAAATCGGGCGTCCGTCGGGGAGACAGGACTCGAACCTGCGACCCCTGGTCCCCCAGACCAGCACTTATTTCCCGCCGCGAAGCCGAGTTCAGAAAGAGTGGTTTCGTCGAGAATTGGTTGGAAAGAGTGCTGCACCCCGCAAATTGGAAACGACCGGAATCGAGTGCAACTGAGTGGAATCCCGAGCGCCTCTGGTGAAGTCGCTCTGCGAGACAAGACGGCTCGAATCGATGAGCGAGACGACGCTGCGGCAGCTCCTCGCGTGCCCATCGTGGATCCCGTGGAAAGGTGGCCGTAAGTCGTCCTCGCTCCGTGACGACGACGACCTCGTCCAGAACAGAGACTTCCTGATCAGCTGATGACTCGTTGTGTAGTCGGCACGCCGAGGTAGGGGAACTGGCCCTGCAGATTCGTGCGGCTTCAGCCCGGTGGGTGGAACCTGGCCGTTCCCCAGAGTGCCTTGGCGGTTACTCGCTCATCCAGAGGGTCAGTGCGTAGTCAGCGTGACGACCCGGTTGTTCCAGATATCGCTGAGGTACACAGTGTCACCACTGAACGCCACTGCGAAGGGATAGATGACCGAGTCGTCGGGTACCGCTGGGATGCCCATACTGGCCGCGGTTGCGCTGAAAATCAGGTTCCCTGCGGTGTCCATCGACACGATCCGGTTATTGCCCGTGTCCGAGACCCAGATGCTGCCGTCGGGCGCCACTGTGACCCCCCACGGCACCTTGAAGCTCGGCTGATGTCCCGTGCCGACCGGAGTCGAGATGACTGTCCACACGCCTGTTGGGGACATGCTCTGCACGCGGTTGTTCACCGTGTCAGCTACCCAGATCGTGCCGTTCGGGGCGACTGCGATCCCGGTGGGATTGTTCAGGTCGCCCGCCGGCGCGGTCTTCCCCGTTCCCTTCTGCCCATAGCTGGCGTCCCACGTAGTGGTCGTATCGCCGGCCGACATTGTGAATCGCTCAATGCGATCGTTACCGGAGTCGTCAACAAGCAGTGAGCCGTCGGTCGGATCAAACGCGATTCCCTGCGGGAAGTGGAAATCCCCATTGGCGCTGCCGAGCTTCCCGAAGATGTATATCGGCGTCCCTGTCGGAGAGAAGACCGCGACCTGGTCGTTCTCACGGTTGGCAACGAAGACGTCTCCGGTTCCCGGTTGGATCGCCGCGCTCCACGCGAAATTGATCGCGCCATTCTGCGACGGGTTACCCCGGAAGCCAAAAGATTGGGCGCCGCTACCGTCGGGGTTCATGTACTCGACGCGCATGTTCCAGTAGTCGACGATGTAGACCTGCCCGTTCGCCGCGACCTGGACACCACGGGGCGAGTCGACGCCTGGGAGCGGCGGTTGGGTACCGAACAGATTGCGAGTCGGCGTAGCACCCGTTGGGGTGAAGGTCAGCTCGTGAAGGCTGAAACCCCACTCGTCGGTGAGCAGCAGATGGTTGTTCGATGTCGTCGTGAGCCCACGAGGCCCAACGTACTGCCCAGCACCGGTGCCCGAGGCGATCGTGTACGCAAACGCTGCACCCGTGTAGTTGCCAGCGCTGGACTGCAGTTTGAAGGCCTCAATACGCTTACCACCGGCATCGGTGATGAATACCAGATTGCCGTTCTGGCTGACCGCAACGCCTCTGGGGTCAGTGGTGAATTGGCCGTTGCCCGTCCCGAGGCTGCCGAATGAGAAGAGAAAGGCGCCCGAGCTCGTGTACACATCGCACTGGTGATCGCGGGCGTTCATGACCAGCACGTCACTGTTGGGCGCAACGGTCACCTGGCGTGGTTCATCAAGCGTGCCTTGCCCGAACGAGCTGATGTAGGTCCCGGAGAGATCTGACTTCTCAACCCGGCCGGCGCCATCGACTGAGTACACCCAGCCGTTCACTGGATCGACAGCAACGCCGTAGACCTGGTTGAACTGCTCGTTCCCCGTGCCCTTGCTTCCGAACTGCGAGAGGAACTTGAATGCCGTGGCAGAGTTTTTCGCGCATGCGGCATTCGAGAAGGAGAAGACCTCAACTCGACTATTTGGGGTGTCCGCCACGTACAACTCGTTGTTTGCCGAGTCGTACTCCAGCGCTCTCGCGTCCCCGAACTGTCCAGGTCCGTTGCCTTGGAGACCGCCAATCTGACAGTCGATGTTTCCGGTCGTTCGGTTGACGGCAACTATCCGGTAGTTCCCGGCGTCGAGCGCGAAGTAGTACTGAGAGTTGTCGCTGACATCCACCGGGTACATCGTTGCGTGACCCGGGCCGACCAGCGTGCTCGAATAGGTTGGTACCGCTAGGAAATCGGATGCCGCCGAGGCTCCGGTACTCGGCGCCACTGCCATTGCCCCGGCCAGCGGCAAAGATGCCACGACCGCAATCTTCGTCAAGCGCATCGCAGAATGCCCCCTGTGTCCCATCTCCCCTCTGGCCGACCACGGGTCGGATGGCTTGATTATATCGTGTGTAGACGATTCGGGTGTTTGACGCGACGGGCTATCACCCAGTCTCGGGCGACAAACTGTGTGCGTGTTAAGAGGGAAGCTCGTCGCGGAGCAGGGAGCACCCGCGACGGCCCAAAAGGGGGGGCTAAGTCAGACGACTACGGGACAGTCCACTCGCTCAGACGATCGTTGTTCTGCTCGACGACATACAGCTTGCCGCCCGGTCCGAAGGCGAGGCCTTGCGGCGTCCGCAGCTTGCCGAGTGTTGACCCGGCACCGCCGAACGTGCTGACCAGCGCCCCGCTACGCGTGTACTGTGCGACGGTGTTCGACGAGCTGAGGGCGATGTAGAGATATCCGGCATCACCGGCAATCCCGAACGCACCACCGGTTGCGCTCACCGTGAACTTGGAGAGTTGCACGCCTGCTGCCGAGAAGTGGTAGACGGCTCCGGTCGCCGCGACGTCCGTCCAGATTGATCCGTCGCTGTCAACCCAGATTCCCCGGAGGAAGCCGAGCTTGCTGCCGATCGTCGCGATCTTGGCGCCCGAGCTGCTGAAGACGACCACGTTCTGACCGTTGCTATTGGCCGCATACACGTCGCCGTTGGCGCCGCACGCAACCCCGTACGGGTCAGCGAGACCGGTTCCGGCCCACACCTCGTGACCTGCGGTGCTCCAGGCGACGACCTCGTTGGAGTCCGTGTTGGCGACGATGATGTCGCCGTTCACCGGGTCGTAGCACATGAGCCGCGGATAGTTGAAGGTGTTCGGCGCCTCACCGCGCATGCCCCAGGCGAGCGAGAACTTGTAGACGCCGCCGACCAGCGTGAACTTCTCCATGCGCTCATTGTAGGTGTCACTCACGAAGAGATCGCCGGCGGCGTCGAAGGCGTCACCGCGAGGTCCGTTGAACCCGCCGGTTGGCGGAGGACCAGCAGGAGTGGGGACCTCCTTGAGCAGCGTGCCGCTCTCGGTGAACACCTGCGCTCGGAAGTCGCCGAGATCGCTCACCCAGACGTCGTGATTGCCGTCGACGGCGATGTCACGGGCCCCGTCCTCGAACTGGCCGGGTCCTGTGCCGCAGTCACTGCCGGTCGAGCCCACTCCGTTGAAGTTGGTGATGAACGCACCGAAACTCGGGCTCGACGGGTTGGCATTGAATTCCTGCACGAGGCAGCCCTGACCGTTGCTCACAAAGGCGACGTTGTTGGTTGTGTCGATCGCCAATCCGCGCATGTCGAAGGTGGTCGACACGCCACCCGGCGGCAGGATCGTCTTGATCGGCTTGGTACCGGTCAGGCCGTTCGGGTAGATGTCGATGCGGTGATGCCCCTGGTCGGCGATCCAGACATTGCCGGCGCTGTCAAACGCGAGGCTGCGCGGCTGGATGAACTGGTTCGGCGCCGGCGGCGAGATGAATTGCGCCGCGGTGCTCGGGTTGCGGGGATCGAGAATGACCATGCTCTTGCCCCACTGGTTGGAGATGTAGAGCTTCTCGTTGACCGGGTTCACCGCACACTGCGAGGGATAGTCGAAGTTCACCAGATGGACGGCCTTGTTGTTGCCCCAGCTGGTGATGAACGTGCCCGTCGGGCCGTACTCGTTGACGTTGTAGAGGCTGCCCTCGGTCATGAAGACGTCGCCGCGGCCGGGTCCCGTGCTGTTGTCGACGCACAGGCCGAACGGAGCCTGGTTGGTCCCCGCCCCGAAACCCGCCTTGCCGGCGAACACGAACGGCGTCGCCGGCGTGCCGCTGGCGTTGTAGTGAACGATCCGCAGGTTCCAGTAGTCGCCGATGAGAACCGAGCCATCCGGCATGGTCGCAGCGCCCCAAGCGTAGACCTGGGCGGTCGCGCTGCCGCCGATCGTCGTGACGGGCGTCGCCGCGAGTGCGGCGGCCTGGGCTCCGACAGAGCCGACAAGAGCCGCCGATGCGGTTACTGAGAGCACAGCGATCGTACGTCGCGCCGTGCCCCGAATTCGAAACACCATAGGAACCACCCCCTTGATCTGGATCGCGTCCGGGTCTCCCCTACGGTTTCGTGCCACGTGGCAGGCGCCGCTTCAATGGATGATAGCGGATCCTCGTCAGTGTTGCGCGCTGCCGATCGACGTGAGGATGCGATGCGTTGCGGCGAATACCGTCTGGCTGATACCATCCCTCACCGGGGAGAATCAGCTGGACATGAGCCGTGACTCGAGGGGGTCAGATGATTCAGGGAAGGCCGTCTGGACACAGATTTGGACTGGGCTCGCGCACGGGGATGGTGCTCGGCGTGGCCATTGTCATCCCGGGCTTGATCGCGACGCTGCCCGTCAGCGCGGCGCCGGCGCCCGACCCCACGGTGACTGCCGCGTACTCGACCACCATGGGCGGCCCTGGACACGCAGCGATGTATCCGTCGGGCATGGAGATCGCGCCCAACGGCAACCTCGTTATCGCCGACACCGGCAACAACCAGGTTGCTGAGTACACGCCGACTGGCGCGCTCGTGTGGCGTGTTGGATCGGAAGGGAGCGGCGCAGCCTGCGGTGCGAATCCGGCGACCTTCCCTCAGTTCGAGCAGCCCCGTGACGTCGGGGTCGACTCGGCCGGTAACGTGTACGTCGCTGACAACGGCAACGGCCGCGTCATGAAGCTGAGCGGCACGACCGGCAAGTGCATGATCAAGCCCTTCAAGTTGCCCGGCGGCGGAGCACCCATCGGCGTCACTGTGAGCACCACGCCAGCAGGGCAACTTGTCTATGTTGCCAACGGCACCAAAAGCCAGATCGTCGTCTTCAGCACCGCGGGTGCGGTTGTACGGACCATCTCTTCACAGGGCGCCTGCACACTCAACCGGATGCGCGACGCGGCAGCCGACGCATCGGGAAACGTCTATGTAGCTAACTACGAAAGCAACAACGTCCTCGAGTTCAACTCTAGCGGCACCTGCGTGCGAACCTGGGGGACCAAGGGAAAGAAAGCAACGACCGGCGTGTGCAGCGGGAACGCCGGCGGAACCTTCAAGAACCCCTACGGCGTCGCCATCGGCACGGATCCCTTCATCAACAAAGGCAAGCCGGGCGAGGCCATCTACATCGCTGACTCCAACGACGACTGCATCCAGGAGTTCACTCCGACAGGAACCTTCGTAGCGGATTTCGGGTCTCCAGGCACTGACTCACAGACGGGCACGTTTACCCAGCTTCGCCGTGTGGCCGTCGACAGCCATGGCAACGTTTGGGGCGCCGACCTCTGGGGCAATCGCCTCGTTGAGTTCACGCGCACCTCCAGTAGCTACACCTACAACCAGACCGTCCCGAACCCGATCGTTCCGCCTGGGGACACGGACACGTCGGTGTTCAATCAAGTGCGCGGCATCGCCTTCGACTCGTCGGGGGATGTGATCGCGATGGACACGGTCAATCAGCGAGTCGTCGTGTTCAACGCGTCTGGTCACATAATCAACACGTGCGGCCAGCGTGGTTTCACGAGCACCGGTGACTTCAACTGGCCGCGCGGGGTCGCCGTCGATCCGGCCACAGGCAACTACTGGATCGCCGACACTAAGCAGAGCGACCTCCAGGTCCTGCAACCAACCGCCAGCGGCTGCACCGGGCTCGCGAAGTTCGGGGCTGTGGGAACGGCACTCGGTGACGACAACTATCCGTACTCGATCGCCATCGGCGGTGGCTACGCCTGGATCGCTGACACGAAGAACAACCGCGTGGAATCATGGAAGGTGTCGACCAGGGCCGCGGTGGCCGCCTACGGCACCAAGGGTTCTGGCACCGGTCAGTTCTCGACGCCGGCCGGTGTGGCCGTCGACCCCACAACAGGCAACCTTTTCGTCGCCGACAGCCTGAACAACCGTGTCGTCGAGCTCAAGGTGAGCAACGGTAGCGTTGTCTCCCAGGTCGCGACGTTCACGGCCGGTTTCAACAAGCCGTACGGGGTCGCTTCGAACGGCGCTGGGCTGCTCGCGGTTGCGGACCGGACGAATGACCGCGTGGTCGTTCTCAACGAGTCTGACGGGACGGTCGCGGCGATCATCAACGGCAGCGATGTTACCGGTGGCGGTCCGAAGTCCTTGCTGGACCCTGAGAACGTGGCCTTCGGGCCCAACGGCAAGCTCTACATCGCCGACACGTACAACGACCGGATCCTCGTGTACACACTCACCGTCTCGTAATCAGAATCGGTGACGCGGGGTCCGCCCGCGTCACCGTCCCCCAGGCGAGATCAGGAGAGTGCCGAGGAAGGGAATCGAACCCTCCTAAGCGTGCTCAAAACGATCGAATGAAGCGCCGTTCGAACCCGAACAAGCGGCCATGAAGCGCCACACGATGCCGTAGCTGGCCGGAGATATTGGCCCGGTATTGGCCCAGCGCCTCCAAGCGCCATGAGGGAAACCGCGATTCTAGGTGAGAGCGTGCCGTTCTCACAGAAGCACAGATGAGGGGCGGGAGTAACGCGTGCGAGTGCTTACGCTATGGCCCTTCTGAATCATGCTCCTTCGCAAACCGGGCGAATCGTGGCACTCGCCGCCCGACACGTCGTTTGCAAACGAGGATGCGCTCCAGGCGCTCCTGTAAGAGTCACCGGAACTCCTTCCCGGCGGCGACGGTAGTCCGCTACTCATCGCCCGCGAGCTCCGGATTCCTCAGACGGGACCCGTCGATGTCCTTGCGATCAGCTTGGGCGGCACGATCCGCCTCATCGAGTGCAAGCTCAGGGCGAACCCCGAGATCCGCCGCCACGTCATCGGCCAGCTGCTCGCGTATGCGAGCGGGCTTTGGCGAGTCACGTTCGGCAAGCTCAGTTCGGCTATCAGCCCGCGTCGGCGTCTCCCTCACCGCCGGGGCGGAGGCGGCCGCCCTGGGTGCGCCGGTCGACTTCGATCCGGTTGCGTTCGAGGAGGCAGTTACGGCGCGCCTGCAAGCAGGCGCCTTCCAGCTGGTGATCGCGGTGGATTCCATCACGGATGAATTGAAGCGCACCGTGAGTTACCTCAATCAGCACACCAGCGCCTCCGTGTCGGTGCTCGCATTGGAATTGACTTAGATGCGTGACGGAGACGTCGAGATGCTAAGCCCGACCACCTCCGGCGACGAGGCGGTAGCTGAAAAGGCGAGCACCACTACCCACCACGAGTGGACAGAAGCAGGATTTCTCGAGCCGCTGGAACGCCACGTCACCGATCCGCTCAGAGCATGCATTCATCAATTCAGCGACCACGCCAAGGATCATTCGGGAGTATATGGCTGCCGCTCGTCGGTCAGGAGTACTTCTCCACCAGGGTCAGTTCTGCCGCCTGGCCGACGGCCAGGCAGAAATTGCCGCCAGTGGCTGTCGTGCAGCTGACCGAGTTGATGATATTCAGCGAGCTGCTGGTATTGGGCGACGTCACGACGGACCACTTCGTGCCGTTCCACTGCTCGGTGAGCGTCTTCTCTGTCGTTCCGGAGCCCTGGTCCTGGCCGGCGGCCATGCAGAACGTGGTGCCGGTGCAACTCACGGACAGGAGAAAGTCGGCGGGGCTGCCGCTGACGTTGGGACTCGTCAGCACGCTCCAGGTCGTGCCATTGAACTTCTCCGCCAGGGTGACCACGTTCGTACCCATGCCCTCCTTCGCGCCCACGGCCATGCAGAAGGTCGTACTCCGGCAGCGGACGCCGAAGAGGGCGAAGTTGGCGGTATTGCTCACGATGCTCCACGTGGTGCCATTCCACTTGTCGATCAGCTGACCCGACGCGCCGGTGCCAACCGCGATGCACAACGTGGTGGTGGGGCAGCTGACGCTTTTGAGGATGTTGTCGTCGGTGTTGCTGTCGTCGGGGACGGCTTCGGTCGCCCACGAGCTGCCGTTCCACTTCATGGCGAAAGCCTCTGCGGGCTCACCGACAAACCAGCCGACCGCCATGCAAAACGTGCTGGTCTTACAACTCACGCTATTGAGGTCAAGGGAGGCGTCAGGTCCGATTGTCGGCGATGTCAAGAGGCTCCACGTGGACCCGTTCCACTTCTCGGAGAGGATCACGTCGCCGCCGGATTTGAACTGGCGCCCTACTGCGATGCAGAAGGAAGCGGAGACGCAGCTGATGCCGTTGAGCTCGATGACTTCGCTGCCCGTCGTGGGCGGCGACGGGACCACGGTGAGCTTAGTGCCGTTCCACTTCTCGCTGAGCGTCTTCTCGGAGCCCTGCAACCCGGAGTCGCCGACGGCAATGCACAGGGTGGGGCTGATGCAGCTGACCCCGGAGAGCGTCGACGGGTTGCCCTTGTTCGGCGAGCTGACCACGGTCCATTTGGGGCCGGCGGCATCGGCAGTGACCGCGGTCAACGCGAGCAGCGCGCCGACCATGCCCAACACCGCAACCTTGGTCCCTGGTGTGGCCCGGAACATCGGGTGCAGCAGCGACCGGACTCTCGATTCCGTGGAAGCGATCCTGAACATGTTTCTTCCTTCCTGTTGGGTATTGGTTGAAGCCGCTGCGCGGCGAATGTACCAGGGGCTCGCAAGGCCAGTCTATCGAACATTTGTGGATATCAATCGGTGAGAGCCCGCGGCGACCCGAGAACACCGCCGGGCGCGCGTGCCCCGTAGTGTCAGCGGGAGGTTTTCGTTACCGGGAGAGATGACTCATGCGAACAACCACGCTCGGAAGCAACGGCCCCGAAGTCGGCGTCATCGGGCTCGGCTGCATGGGAATGACCGGGGGCGACGACCTGGAGCCCCCGCGCGACGACGCCACGTCGATCGCCCTGATCCATCGCGCGGTCGATCTCGGCATGACACCCTGTTCTCGCGGCGATGCGTGCCGATGCGGACGGGGGCCCGGATACGGCCGGTCTCGTTCCACCCCCTGCGCCATGCCGCGGCCACCCTCGCGCTCGAGGACGGCCAGCCGCCGCACGTGGTGGCAGCGATGCTTGGCCATGCCAGGGTGGCCACGACACTCCGCCTCTACGCCCATGTCACCCATGCCAGCACGGAGGCTCTGGTTGACGCGATCGACGCCCGCTACGGACCGCGCTTGCGTGTCCTCTCGGAGGAGCTATTGGCCCAGCGAAATCGAAATTGGCTCCACTCCAACGAAATCGAGTGCCGAGAAAGGAAATCGAACCCTCCTTAGCTTCCTCAAAACGATCGGAAGAAGCGCCGTCCGAACTCGAGGGAGCGGCCAGGAAGCGCCACGTGACGCCGTACCTGGCCAGAGATATTGGCCCGGTATTGGCCCAGCGCCTCCAAGAGCCCCGAGGGTTTCTGACCGTGACCGAGGCAGCCGACGCGCTCAACGTGAGCCGCCGAACCCTCTACCGGCTCGCCCTCACCGGTCAGCTTGCCACCGTCAAGGTAGGAGCGTCGAGACGGTCCGACCGGCTGCCCTGGAGCGGTTCGTCGCCAGGGCCACGTCACCACCGCCGGGCGATTGACTCGCGGCCCCGGTTAGATCGACTGCCGGTAGCCGAAGAATTCGTGGTCCTGGTTGTAGCCACCGTATCCACCGCCGATCTCGGCGTAGTCGGCGACAAACTCGATGCCCTTGATCCACTTCACCTGTTTGAAGCCGAGCTCAATTTCGTTGCGGAGGCGAAGGGGTGCGCCATGACCGAAGGACAGCGGTTCGCCGTTCATCTCGTACGCGAGCATCGTCAGATGGTGACTCATGTGTTCGATCGGATGGGCGTCGTAGTAGATGCCCTTGTCGGGTCCGTCGCCGAACGAGTAAAAGACGACCCAGCGCGCCTCGGGCCGTGGTTTGACGAGATCGACGATGATCTGCATGGAAACACCGCCCCACTTGGCGACCCCCGACCATCCCTGGATGCAGAAGTGTTGGGTGATCTGCTCGTGATGGGGCAGCCCCCGCAACTGAGCCGGGTCGAGATCCACCGGCTTGTCCACCAACCCGCTGATCTGTAAACGATAGTCGGCGAAGTTGCCGTCGTAGAGCGCCTTGTACTCATCGGACTCGGGATACTGGCCGTTGTGCCAGAAGTACGGTGAGATGTCTTTTTCGCTGTACTGCCCCGGCTTTGGATCGACGTGCTCGAAGAGGTGCTGCAGCGGTCCGATGATCGCCTGCCCGGCGCGCTGCACCACGCGAGGATGACGGATCGTGAATGGCGTGGCGGCAACCCATCCAACCACCACAACAACCATCGAGGCGGAGAACACCCAGAAACCGATCCAACTCCCGTCGGTCCGGCCGGCGTAGATGTGGTTGAGGTTGACGAGCAACCCCGTGGTGAACACCAGCGTGGTGTGGATGACGATGAAGAACAGAAACCACGCGAGCACGAAGAAGTGTAGCGAGCGCGCCGTCTGGATGCTAAAGACCGTGCTGATCCTCTTGAAACGGGTCGAGAGTGCGGGCGACATCCCCAAGCCGGTGATCAGCGCGAGCGGGGCCGCAACGAAGACCGTGATGAAGTACGCCATCTGTTGGAGGCTGTTGTACGCGGTCCAACCGTTGTCGGTCGGCCAGTGCAACGAGAGGTACTGGACCAGGACTGACAGCGCATTCGGGAACACGGCCCAGCTGGTCGGCACCAGCCGCTCCCAACGGCCGCTGGTGAAGAGCAGGACGTAGAACACCGCGCCGTTGAGCAACCACAGCGCGTCGACACCGAGATGCCACCAGCGGGCGAGACCTATGGAGTGGCGAAGCCCGGGAAGACCGACCTGTCCCGGAAGGCTGATCGAGTCCTGTTTCGCCGTCCAGAGGGGGTCGGCGGGAACCGGTTTTTGCATGCGAAACCAGTCCTTCCCGGGCGTGGAATGCCGCGTCCAGTACAACCGCGGGTGGTCGGAAAGGATCTGGATACCGGAGCGAATGATGAACACCATGAAGAACAGATTGAAGAAGTGCTGCCAGCTCACCCAGGTGGGGAATCCGGCGATTGTCGCGTCGTCGCCCGCCGGTTCGATCGTCCCTGGATATTGCTGTATGAAGCGCTGAACGGCAGGCTCCCCGCGCAATCCCTGGGCGATGGCGACGGCCACGATGAGGATCACGAAGCCGATCGGGAGCAACCAAAGGAGGTTGAACCACTTGCCGTGCCCGATCCGGACGCGGGGAGCGATGCCGTGGACCTGCGGAATGGAGCCCGCAAACGTCGCTGGGTCGATGACGTTCTCGCCCCGCGTCAACTGCGTTCGGAAACTCCGAACAGCCTCCGGAGAGACGCTCGACGGCGCAGGGCCCGGTACTTCCTTCCGACTATCTGAGCGTGTCACCCTGGACTACGCCAACCGCCCGTCGGCTTAACCAGCAGATCGGCGGCCTTCGGTCCCCAACTCCCGCGCTTGTAGGTAAGCGCGGAGGGATGTCGCTTGAGGACTGGATCGACGGCTGTCCATGCCGCCTCAACAGCGGCCTCGCCAGTGAAGAGCGTGTTATCACCTCTCATGGCGTCTCCCAAAAGCTGTATGTATGGCGCCTCGTCGTTGAGTTGTTCATCCGTCAGGCAGAACTCGCGCTGCTCACCGATCAAGCCTTCCCCGCCGCCTTTCACCCGTGCAGCGAACGCAATAGCCGGGGAGGGCTCCAACCGGAGACGAAGATAGTTGGCCTGGCGTGCGGTTCGCGCCGAATCATTGAAGAGTCTTTGCGCCGGCGGCTTGAACTCGACCACGACCTCGGTGGCGGTTGTGGCCATGCATTTGCCGGCGCGCAGATACCACGGCACCCCATCCCAGCGCCACGAGTCGATGCAGAGCCGAACCGCGCAGTAGGTCTCGACGTCCGATGCCGCAGCCACCCCTGGCTCCTGCCTATAGCCGGTGTACTGCCCTCGCACGATGTCATCGGGCGTCAGCTGCCGCATCGACTGCAGCACCTTGGTCTTCTCGTTGCGCTGAGAATCCGCACTGATGTTTGCCGGCGGCTCCATGGCGAGTAGCGCGACAACCTGGAAGAGATGGTTCTCGACGACGTCACGCAAACACCCGGTGGTCTCGTAGAAGGCGCCGCGACTCCGTACACCAAACCTCTCGGCGAGCGTGATCTGCACGCTGGCGACATGGTCGCGATTCCAGATCGGCTCGAGGAATGAATTTGCGAAGCGAAAGTAGAGGATATTTTCCACCGCGCCCTTGCCAAGGAAATGGTCGATACGGAAGATAGCGTCTTCAGGAAACACTGAGTGGGCGATACGGTCTAAGCGCCGCGCCGAGGCGAGATCGCGGCCGAACGGCTTCTCGACGACGACACGCGCGTTCGTAGCCAAACCCGAATCGCCGAGTTGCGTGATGACATCTCCGAAGAGCAGCGGCGGGATGGCAAGGTAGTGAGTTGAACGCGAAGCTGCGGCGAGCACACCTTTCAGCCTTGCAAACGTGTCTCGATTCTTGTAATCACCATCGACGTATCGCAGTCGGCCCAGGAGACGATTGAAGGCAGGGCGGTCGTCGATGCCACCATCGGCGTGCGCGAGGCTGTCCTTTGCTCGTGCTCGCAGTTGCTCCAAGGTCCAACCTGAGTGGGCGACGCCAACCACCGGAACGTTCAGTGCTCCTCGCTTGGTCAGTGCATACAGGGCAGGGAAGATCTGCTGGTAAGCCAGGTCGCCGGTGGCACCAAAGAACACCAGTGCGTCCGACACCCTGTCAGCCGATTCGCTCTTTGCCATCTCAGTTCAGTAGGGCGGTATGCAAACGTCCGCTCCGACTGGTAGTCGAGACAATTTCGCTCATGGGTATGAAGTCATGGCGATCGACGATCACCACCGCATTAGGACATCCCACCCAGGCAGTCCGGATGAGCGGGTGGCCGGTGGCGCCCGCTCTTGGAGGGAGGCAGTTGTGACACAAAAACCGATGCCTCAGTTTGCAGATCGTACCTTACCGAACTCGACGACCGACGCAGATGGTCCTCAAGCGAAGTACGCCGGAAGCCTTCATCAGACATTCGTCGGATGCCTTCGCGTTGCGAAGCCGTCAAGCATCCC
>PLZA01000042.1 GCA_003153505.1 Candidatus Dormiibacterota bacterium | reverse complement strand
CGCGCATCCATGCAGTGCAGGCCGCGGCGGGATCGCCCGTCCGGGACGACGAGTGGCGCAGTCTGCTGTATTCGTTCCAGGCGGCTTGCGCTCGGCGGACCGCGGTCTCCAATGCCGAGCAATCAACGCGCAGCGGGTCGCGCTCGATCTCCAGCGGCTGCGTGTCAAACACGCGGTAGCTGTGATCCATGCTCATTGCGCCGGGAGGAATGCGGCGGACGGTGATCGCGGTACGGGAGCGAACCCGTGCGGGTGCTGGCATGACCACGGCGGAGTGGTGCACTCCCACCCGTCTTCACAGCTGTAGCAGCCACTGACAACACCGTGGTCAGTGACCGCAAAGACGCGATTGTGCATGCCGCACCGGTAGCAGTCGGCAAGGCACGAATCCATGATGTGGGTGCCTGGATGCTCATGCGCCGCAGGAGTCCCTGCCGAATGGGGGGNNTCGCTGACATACCCGCGCGCTAGATCCCAGCGCTCGAACATCAGTCGCGCAGCGTACTCGGCAGCGGCCACGCGTTCGGCCGTGAATGTGGCCGCCTCCACCATCCACCAGGCGTGCTCGACGGAGTCGAGACATTCGTCTCGGGTACCGGTCATCACGACGCCGGCATCGTGATCGACGAGACGATATCGGGCGGAGCCGTCGGTAGCGGGGATCGCGCCGTGGAGATCCTTCAAGGCACTGCACGCGAGCTCGCCAGGCCGCGGGTCGAAGACGTGGTAGTTGCCGTAGTAGCTCATCGCGATCACCTCCTCACGGGAGCCTCGCCGACGGAGTGACCGGATGCTGCCGGCGCCTTCGCCCGGGAGCCGTCGGCTTGCACGGGGTTGTCCGGTAGCCTCGGCCGTGGCCGCAGGTCGTCGACTCGCCGGCGTGCCGCGTCGCGGTCCTTGAAGTAGAGGCTGTTAATCTCCGTGTACACCTGCTGTTCCGCCGGGAGATCTTCCGCCGCATAGATCGCGTCGACCGGGCAGGGATCGACGCACGCCCCGCAGTCGATGCACTCGTCGGGGTCGATGTAGAGCATGCGGTCGTCGTCGGTTTCATGGATGCAATCGACGGGGCACACCTCGACACATGACTTGTCCTTGACGTCCACGCACGGCTCGGAGATGACGTACGTCACCGGATCTGTCCTGTGTCAGTGGGTATGTTCACGGTGGGCCGTGTGTCCCGCGACCTCCGCATGGAGCGCCGTGTAGGCATGGGAATCGAGACGTGCCAGAAGCGGCACATATGCGGTGTCCTCCTTCCAGAGATGCGTCGTGAGCAATGCCTCGAGGACGAAGAGGAGGCGCTGCGCCTCGAATCGCGCGCCGGGCTCGACATCGCCGTTCGCGGCGACACCGAGCTGCGCGATGATGCTGGCGATGGCCCGATGGTCGAGGGTCATGGTCTGCGTGGCACCGGCTCCGACCAAACGGTCAATCGCTGGGTAGATCGATGCCTCTTCCGCAGCGGCGTGCGGTAGAAGCTCGTTATTGAGGAAGTCGAGAACCGCGCCGGCGCGCCCACGGGCGGCACCCTGGTCAAGTTCCGGAAAGACGGTCGCGAGTTCGCGAAGGTCGGTCAAGTGGGCCCGGATGGCGAAATGTTCGTCGGTAATGAGCTGCTCAACGCTGCCCGGGCTTGCAGCAGGGGCAGGCGGGGCGGCGTTGGGGCTGTCCATCTGGGTTGCCTCTTGGAAGCGAGAATAAAAACTGTCTTCTTAGTTTTTACCATAGAATGGCGTGTAAAATCAACTGCATGAGCCCTCGACCCAAGCTCGTTCCGCCACCCTTGCCACCGTTCGACCGGCGGACGCACCGTGCCCTGGGCAGCGCGAGCCGGGTCCGCCTGCTTGAGACGCTTCGCGCCGAGGGACGGCTGGAAGCTGACCAGCTCGCCGAGCGTGTCGGCTTGCACCTCAACACCGTCCGGCGGCACCTCGACGTGCTGCGCGAAGCAGGGATGGTCAGCGCTCAGACCCTGCCATCCAATCGGCCAGGGCGCCCCCGGCTCGTCTTCGCGGCGACCGGCTTCGTTCCCGACGAAGGGTATCCGGGCGCCTATCGCCTCCTGGCTGGGATCCTCACCGCCTCGCTTCGAGAGCGGGAGGACGGGCCCGACAGGGCCACCGCCGCTGGCCGCGCCGCCGGGTGGCAACTCGCCGAGGAGCCTCGCCCGCGGCCGGTCGGGATCACGGATCGACGCGCCGGGGTGCTCGCGCTGCTCGATCGCCTGGGATTCGCTCCGCGACCTGTGGGCGAGCCGGCGCCAGGCGGATCCCAGGTCATCGGCCTGCACCACTGCACCTTCCGTGATCTGGTTGAGGAGGGCTCGTCCATCATCTGCGCGGCCCACGGCGGGTTCATCGAGGGGGCGTTTGAGGCGCTTGGCGGCAGGCCCGATTCTGTCAGCCTGATCCCGCTCGCATCGCCCGGACTCTGCACCGTCCACTTCGACCATCCGTGACCGCGCCAGGCGAACCTCGTGCGCCTGGGCTGCGACCACTCAGGCTCAGCTTCGGCAACACTCCGCCGCTCGACGTTCCGGCGCCATTCATGGCCCTCGGCGGCGTGTCGATGGTCGCCGGGTGCGTCCTCATCGCCATCTGGGCCGAACAGCTCGTGACGCCCGGCGGATGGGCCACACCGCAGGCCCTCGCTCTCACCCATATCCTTGCCCTCGGATTCGCCACCTCGGTGATGGCTGGCGTTCTCTACCAGATGCTCCCGGTCATCCTCGGTGCGCGCCCAGCCAGCGCCCGCGGCGCTCGTTTGGTGTGGTGGCGCTTCCTCGCCTCGACTGCGATCTTCACCGGGACCCTGGTCAGCGGTCGCGATGACCTCGCGCCGATTGGTGGTATCGCCCTCACCGTCGCGATCCTGGGGATCAGCGCTCATGCCGGCGCAGTCATGCGGCGGGCGACACGGTGGAACGTCGTCGCCTTGTACCTTGTCGTGGCTCTGGGCTGCCTCGATGCCATCGCGGTGATCCATCCCGAGCAGCGCGCGGGCACGTTGAGCACCGCCTCCGCGACGCGCCTGCATCACGCCGTCCGGACGGTCATCAGCCGCGCCGTTGAGGATGGTGGCACCAGGTTCGAAGACTATGCCAACGCGCGGCTATTCCGCCGCCAGACCAAGCCCTGCCTGGTTTGCGGAACGCGTATCCAGCGAACGCATGTCGCGGGGCGGGGGCACGAACCTCGGTCCCCATTGCCAGCGGTGGCGCCGACCGACGACCATCTCGGAGCCATGAGCAGCCTTGCTGCGTGAGGCCAGCCGCACCAGCGTCGCCTCATCGGGAAGGGCGGCTCGATGACCTCGACCCGGAGCGGCTCGAGCAGCCTGCGCTCGATGGTCGTTCCACCGAACACCTGGTCGGTGATTCGCACCATTCGACTTTGTAGAATCAAAATTCCTGCACGCGCAAGCGGACAAGGGAGTGTATGACAACGGTGGCCGGCAGGGGCGACGCTCCTGGTCCCTATGAGTCGCACAACCTCCGGCGCCAACAAGCCCGCGTGGGCGGGTCGTGAGCGGCTGGGCGATCGTTGTGGTTGTCCTCGCCGGGTTCACCGCCGGGACGATGAACGCAGTGGTGGGCTCAGGGTCCCTGCTGACCTTCCCGGTGCTCCTCTCTCTGGGGTTCGCACCCGTCGTCGCCAACGTCAGCAACACCGTCGGCCTGTGTTTCGGCAACGTCAGCGGGGTCATCGGCTACCGGCGCGAGCTGAGCGGCCAGAGGGCTCGGTTGGTGGGTCTGGCGCTCCCCGCGCTGGCCGGTGCCGTCGTCGGGGCGGTGCTGCTGCTGATCCTTCCGCAGGGAGTCTTTCGCGTCGTGGTAGCGCCGCTGATCATCCTCGCGGTCGTGCTGGTCATCATCCAGCCGTGGCTCAAGGGACACATCCGGCAAAGGGCAGAGGCGCGCGGGATGGGGGTGCTTCTCCCGATCGGGGTGTTTGCGACAGCGGTGTACGGCGGCTACTTCGGCGCGGCTCAGGGAGTGATCATGATCAGCCTCTTCGCGACCCTGCTCGACGACTCCCTGCAGCGCTTCAATGCGCTGAAGAACGTGATCGTCATGCTGGTCAACGGCGTGGCGGCAATCATCTTCGTGGCGGTTGCGCATGTGGCGTGGGAGCCCGCGGCGCTCATCGCCGTGTCGAGCATCGCCGGCGGTCAGGCGGGCGCGTCGGGGGGGCGAAGGCTGTCGCCGGTGGGGCTGCGTGGATTGCTCGTTGTGGCTGGGGTGGTCGCCGTCATCAAGCTATTGATCTGACTCCAGACCGATGCCCCGCAGCTCGCCCAGGCGGTTCACCAGCGCCGAGTGTAAATGGCCGGTGCTGAATGGGCCAACATCGGGGCTCTTCCACTTTGCGTGGGGCCTGCCGATGTGATGCTGCCGTCCATCGCGTAACGTGCAATCAAAACGCGCGACATGGCGGGGACTGGGCAGCGGCCCCTTGAGCACAACGCATACTCATGGAATGGGAAGCGTTGCTTGGCGTGATGCTAGTGTCATGACGCCATGCGCACCGCCACTCGCACCCGCGGGCTCCGCGATCTTTGCCTCCTCTCCATGGTCGCCATCCTCGCTGGGTGCGGCTCGACTGTTTCGACCCCGCACGCGTCAACTTCACCAAGCTCGGCGTCCACGGCGTCCACTGGGCGATTGCCTCGGCCGTGTTCGTTTCTCACGCAAGCCATCGCGGCCCAGGTGAGCGGCGACCCCAACGTTTCCAACCAAGCCACTAACGTTCTCGAGACAGAATCTGGCTACGTCGCTTGCATCTTTGCCGACACCAAGGATGAAGCGAACAGCGCCGCCGTGCAGATCAAGAGGGTGTCGGGCGGCGTCGACTCGTCAACGTTACGCGCAGCTGCGACCTCTTCTCACTTGGAGAACCGGCGCAACCCTTTCAATCGTTCTCAGTGGGAAGTGTTGGCGATAGTGCTGTGGGCGAGGCCATGCCAGGTGTTGCCTTCATCGTGTTCTCAGTGGGTGATCTCTTGGTCTACGTTGGGGCCCGTTCCGCAGTTGTGAGTGCCGCGGCCTTGCGTGCCGGCGTCGAAGGCCTCGCAAAGGAGGTAGCCGTCGCGCTGTAGAAGGGCGTTCGCGGGAGATTCCGTCGTCCCGGACCTTATGGCTCCGTCCGCTTGATCATCACCAACGGCTCGCAGACGGGTACTTGCCCCGTGGTGCGTCGATCACCAGGTACGCCCCAGTCCCTCGGTGCGCATGAACCGACGGTCATGCTCTTCACGCTCGCCGATGCTGAGCGAACACTCGTCGAATGTCGCCGACCAATCCCGGTGACGGCCGCTAGCTCAGGGCCGATCGGGTCTTGAGCACCACACAGCACCGGCCCGGGTCGGGGTCGAGGGTGACGGTAACGTCAGCAAGAGCGAGACCTCCGACCAGGCCCTCGATCAGGGCTCGGTTCATGGCGCACACAATAGGTCGGTGCGTTTGAGCGATTGCGTCGAACGGGCAGTTGCACAGCGTGATGCCGTTGCCGTTGCGTCCAGGTTCGAATCCGACCGACTCCAACTCTGCGTGGAGGCTCTCGAGTAAACGCCGCTTCGACGGGCGTCGACCCAAGTTGGCGCGGGCTTCGGAACCGAGACGGGACCCGAAGTCACGGGCGGCCTCTGCAAGCGAAGGGGTGTTGTCAGAGGTGACGCCCAGGTCCGCCGCGCTGAGCAGTACTTCCGCGGCGAGCTGATAGTTGCGAGGCGGGAAGGAGACGTGTACCTCGCGCCCTGAGCGGCTGTACACCTTTGCCGGCCTGCCGGCGCCCGGACCGGTGCGCCCGGGCGGGCGCTTGTACTCGACCCCGAGGAGGCCGGCCTCGACGAGCCGATCCAGGTGATACGCCGCCAGCGGTCGAGAAATCTTCACCGCTCCAGCAGCCTGGTCGCGGTTCACTCCCTCGGCGCGTGCGGCGACGTGGCGATAGAGCGCGCGACGAACGGGATCGTCGAGGGCGGCAACCGCGCCCACATCATCTCGCGCCGCAGGACCCATGCCCTTATTCTAAGACACAGATTGATTGGTAAAACAGGT
This sequence comes from Candidatus Dormiibacterota bacterium, assembly GCA_003153505.1. GTDB lineage: Bacteria > Chloroflexota > Dormibacteria > Aeolococcales > Aeolococcaceae > Palsa-851. The sequence continues at coordinate 18,713 of PLZA01000042.1, read as the reverse complement.
CTCGGTCAGGCCCGACGGGGTGTGGATGGAGGCGCGCTCCAGCTCAAGGTGACGATCCACTTCTAAAACCAGTAGAGTAGACCGATAGAAACGCGGCAACCGGCTCGCACTCCAGAGTCGCACGGTTGCATCCCCTGAGGAGACGCACGTGGCCGAACCCTTGATCGATCGATGGATCCGGCGCCAACGTTGGATGGATGGCTTCGCGGAGACCATCCAGAAGGTGATCGGATGGATCTATGGCGTTCTCGGCGCGCCCGGCCGGCTCCTCGAGGACCTCATGCATGGGACCAAGGTCCTCGGCCACCCGCTCCACCCCGCGATCACCGATATCCCCATGGGCGCCTGGGCCGTGGCTGTCGTCGCTGACTACGCGGCCCACTTCACGAATCGCCTCCCTACCGAGGCTGGCGACGTGGCACTTGCCGTCGCTCTCGCCACAGCGCTACTGGCGGTGCTCACGGGATACACGGACTTCCGCCACACCTTCGCCCATGAGCGTCGGGTTGCCTTGACGCACGGTTTGATCATGTCCGCGGCGGTGACGCTCGGCGTGGTCTCGATGGCGTTGCGCTGGTGGTCGGGCAGCGCGATCCACCCTCTGGCGGTCGGCCTTTCCACCGCCGGCCTCGGCCTGCTGATCGTCGGTGGCTACTTCGGCGGCCACCTCGTGTTTGGCCTCGGAAGCGCTGTCAACCGCAACGCTTTTGCCGAAGGCTCGGACGACTTCGTTGCTGTGGGCGTGGCCAGCGACTTCGCCGAGGGCACATTGACCCGAGTGGTTGCAGCAGGGATGCCCGTTCTCGTGGTTCGCAAGGAAGGCGAGTTGCATGCCATTGGCGCCGTCTGCTCTCACGCCGGTGGGCCGCTCGACGAAGGAACGCTCAACCGCGGCGTGGTCACCTGCCCCTGGCACGGGTCGCGCTTCTGCATCACCAACGGGAAGGTGAAGCACGGACCCGCGACGTTCAGGCAGCTGGTGTTCGTGGTACGCGAGATCAACGGGAACGTCGCGGTGAAGCCCGAGGTTCCCTTGCATTGATCCTCGAAACCGTCCTCCTCGCTGGCCGCCGAGGTCCGACAAGGAGTACAGCATCTGCAGCGAAGGACCAGCGTGTCTGAGGGCACATCAGCCGGCATCGTCTCGGCGCTCGATCACCTCGAGGAGCGCCCTAACCGCGAGGGCATCACCCCGGGATGGGACGCCACGTCGCCGCGTGCCATCTCCGCTGAGCAGTGGGCTCGTTTCGAGACGTACATGACTGAGATCTTCTCGGCCATGGGCATGTCCCTCGACACCCCCGCGACAAGCCGCACGCCCGCTCGTTTTCTGCGCGCGCTCTACGACGCAACCGAGGGATATGAGGGAGACGAGAAGATCGTGACCGCGTTCCCTACCGAGTGCCGCGGCGGCTCCGACTGTCGCATCAGCCAGATCGTCGAGGGACCCATCCCATTCTTTTCGCTCTGCGAGCACCATTCGCTGCCGTTCGTCGGCCGCGCATACATCGGCTACATCGCACACGAGAACATCCTCGGGCTCTCCAAACTGACGCGGCTGGTTCGACTTTTCAGCAGGCGTTTCTCGATCCAGGAGCGAATCGGGCAACAGCTCGCCGACGCGCTGGAGCGAATCCTCCAGCCGCACGGGGTGGCCGTCTATCTCGACGCCGTTCACCTCTGCACGCAGATGCGCGGAGTCCGGGAGATCGACTCAACGACCCGGACCACATACTGGCGCGGGGCCTACGACGGCGATCCTGACTTGCGCCGTGCCTTCTACACACTGAGTGGTCTCCACGGCTAATACCCACACGCACGGAGACCTGGCCGACGCTGGATCGAACTCCTTCGACTGGGTGGATGAGGCATCCGAGGAGTCATTTCCTGCCAGTGATGCGCCGGCGTGGCCTGCGTCCGCGAGCACCCAGGCGCGACCCCAACTCCAAGTGCTGGTCGATGCCAACCGAGTCGCCGCCTATCCTCTCTCTGCGACGCTCATACGGTTGTACGGTGGTGACTTCGGTCTGCCGACAACGTGCCTCATCGCCAATTTCGTTTCCTCGGTGGATGGAGTCGTCGCTCTCGGGCCTGACCACGAGCACTCCGGATCGGCGATCAGCGGCGCCAACCCTGGTGATCACTTAGTCATGGGCCTTCTGCGCGCCAGCGCCGACGCGGTGCTGATCGGTGCTGGCACGCTGCGAGCGACGCCGGACCACCGGTGGACCGCCGAGGCCATCTATCCAGCCGCAACCAATGAGTTTCGTGAGTTGCGCAGGCGTCTGGGGAGGGCGGATCATCCCCGGCTTGCCGTCGTCACTGCTCGAGGCGACATCGACGTGCACCATCCTGGACTCAACGATGGCGGCCTGATCTTCACCACAGACGCTGGGGCCGAGCAGCTGCGGGGCCGGATCGGGGCCAACGTCTCGTTGCGTCCCCTGGGGCGCGGTCCGACCATCGAGATGCACGCGGTCCTTGATGCGCTGCGGGATGAGGGGTGCAACGTCGTGCTCACCGAGGGTGGGCCGAGACTCGTCGGGCAATTGGTCCGCGCGAGGCTTCTCGACGAGTTGTTCCTGACGATCTCGCCCGTCCTGTTTGGTCGGTCATCGGCCACGCCAAGAGAAGGACTCATAGAAGGCGTGTCGTTCGGTGCATCGGACGCCGCGAAACTTGATCTTCGCAGCGTGCGCCATCACTTGGGATATCTCTTTCTTCGCTATTCCTGCCGTACAAGGAGTCTGCCATGACACCGTCGACGCAGAAGACGTCAGAGTCCGCGCTCAGCCAGCTGGCCGCACGAGGTCAAAGCGTCTGGCTTGACTATATCAGCCGAGGTCTGCTCGCCAGCGGTGAGCTCGAGCGACTGATCGATCAACGACATGTCACCGGGTTGACCAGCAACCCGACGATTTTTGCCAAGGCGATCGGCGACGGCACCGACTACGACGAGCAACTCAAGACGCTCCTGGCCACGGGTATGACCGACCCGGATGCACTGTACATCGAGCTCACCGCCACAGACATTCAACGAGCCGCTGATGTCCTGCGACCGGTGTACGACGCGACAGAGGGACAGGACGGTTTCGTGAGTATCGAGGTCCCGCCCTCGGTCGCGCACGACACTGCCGGCTCACTGGCGATTGGACGCGTGCTCTGGGAGCGAGTGGCACGCCCCAACACGCTCGTCAAGGTGCCCGGAACCATCGAAGGATATGCCGCGATCGAGCAGTTGATCACGAGTGGGGTCAACGTGAACATCACGCTGATCTTCGCCCTGTCGGCCTATGAGGCGGTGATCGAGGCGTACCTCAGCGGGCTGGAATTGCGCATGCGGGCAGGGCTTCCGGTCACCGTGCGCTCGGTCGCATCGTTCTTCGTGAGCCGCGTCGACACCGCCGTCGATGCGCTGCTCGAGGAGAAGTTGATCGCCAATCCGAGTAGCCACGAGGTTCGCTCGTTGCTGGGCACGGCGGCGATCGCGAACGCGAGGATCGCATACGAGACCTTCGAGCACACATTTGCGGCAGCACGGTTCGCAACTCTCCGCGAGACTGGGGCTGCAGTGCAGCGCCCGTTGTGGGCCAGCACGAGTGCGAAGAACCCCTTGTATCGCGACGTGATCTATGCCGAGGCGCTGATCGGCCCGGAGACCATCGATACGATGCCTCTGGCGACCATCGATGCGTTCGCCGAGCACGGGATCGTCGCCGGCGACACTGCGGGGCAGGGTATCGAGCAAGCTCACGAGATCATCCAACGTCTCGGCGCGATCGGCATCGACACGGAAGCGGTGGCGGCCGACCTCCTGGATGCTGGCCTCCGCACGTTCGCCAAGTCCTATGAGGGCGCCGTCCAGGTGATTGCCTCAAAGGCCGAGGCTGTGCTCGCGGGCGACAAGGCGATTGCCAAGAACGGATGACTGGCAAAGGCAATTCGCGAGAGTGGCGCGGTGTGCTCATGGAGGCGAACGTCGACGCGCCTCGCAGCGGCACCATCGTCACCCACTCTGCATTGATGAACACCGCGCGGTCGCTGGTCGGGGGAGGTCATGGGATCCTCGCCGCCGATGAGAGCCTCCCCACTGTCGCCAAGCGTTTCGCCGCGATCGGGATCCCATCCACCGCCGAGACGCGGCGGGCATATCGCGACATGCTCATCAGCGCTGTCGGCATCGGGGAGTCGATCAGCGGCGTCACATCCTCTTCGACGAAACGATCCGGCAGTCGACGTCTGGCGGTGTGCCCATCTCGGAATATCTGGCAGCCCATGGCGTGCTCCCGGGAATCAAAGTCGATCGAGGCGCCGAGCCGCTCGCCGGCTTCCCAGGGGCGCGACTTGGCCTCGCGATACATCTCGAGCAGGACGCCCCGAATGTAGGGGTAGCGGATGCGCAGCGGGGAGTACGTGTACCCGGGGGAGAACGAAGCATCGCGCGGGCAGCCGCGCGGCTCGTACTCGGGCATGTCGGGACCGTTCGACGGATAATCGGTCTGCTGCGTCTCCCAGGTGATGATGCCGTCCTTGACATACACCTTCCACGAGCAGGAACTCGGTGCAATTCACGCCGTGGGTCGAGCGCACCATCTTGTCGTGCTGCCAGCGGTCGCGGTAGAAGGACTCCCACCCGCGTTGTCCAGGGGTCAGTGCGCTCCAGCCAGCGCTGGATGTGTCCGCGTTGCGGTGCAGGAACCGCGATGTCCGCAAGAGAGGCTTCAGGTCTCCCGTGCCCATCGGTCACGGGTCCTCCGCCTTCACGGTCCGACAGACGCAGCGTGTGCCGCGATGGTCGCGACTTGACGGAACGCGGCGCCAGCTGTGGCACACGCCCGCCCTTAGCCATGACTCAGGCCTAACCGCGATCCGACCCGAGGTGCGATCCGCGCGTCCTCGATGCTCGGCGGACGAATCGTCCCCGCAGCGCGAGGGCGATCAAGGTCGGGAGGATGAGCGCGCCCACCAGGCTTAGCACCGCTCCGGCCCGCGCGAGGCTTGGCGACTGCGCGAGGATCCCGATCTCGAGGAGCAGCCAGCCCGTGCCGAGGAGCGTCAGCTGCCCAACACCGGCTGGGACCGGGATGCGATCGGCGGCGAGCGGCGCGGCGCCGGGGATGCCGGCGCGTGTCCAGGCGAGGAAGGGGATGATGCGGGCGCCGTTGGCGGAGATCGCCAGCGGGGCCCAGCCGAGGAGCGCGCTGCTCACCGCGACCTGCGGCCATGGCTGCACCCCCGCGATGGCAGGGAGCGCAGCCAGAGCGGCGAGAGCAAACACGACGGCGGCGGCCACCTGACCGACCGGCGTGATTCCGGAGGCGGCGGGACGGCCGCGGGCGCGCGTCAGGCGGATGACATCGTCGAGATAAAGCCACGCTCCTGCCACATAGGGGGCGAGAGCTGCGACGCGCAGGGGTGCCGCGAGGTGCATCGCCACAGCGATGACGCCAAGCAGCAGTCCGCTCACCAACAGGCAGAGCACCGGCCGCGCCCAACGCGCACGCACGGTGGACACGTTGAATTGCGGCACCAGCTGGTACGAGACGCCGACCAAGACCAGGCCGAGCCAGCCGCCGACGGCGAGCAGGATCTTGGGTGCGAGCAGGGCCAAGGGGTCCTCGAGCATCCCGGTGCGCAGTGACACGGCGAGGATGGCACCCATCACGGCGATGGCATCGAGGCAGCCCAACGCCATGACGAGGTACAGGGCGACGACGTTCCACCGGGTCGCCCGCCGCATGACCGAGCCAGCATGGACGCTGATCCCCAGGATCGCCACGGTGAGGGCGACACCACCGATCGGCGCGAGGTCGTCGCGGCCGCTGGCCAGGGTCCCGGTGAAGATCGCGGTCGAGGCGAGGAAGCACCACCACACCAAACGAGCGCCGCGGGCACGGGCTGGGCGCGAACCCAGGATGACCGGGAGCATCTGGTAGAGAACGCCGGCCATCATCGAGGTGGCGAATCCGAGAGCAAGGACGTGAGTGAGAGCGAGGGCCAGCGGAGTTGCCCACCCGCCGGGTGCCACGAGAGGTTCGGCCCAGAGGACGATGAGGACGCACCCGGCGACCATCGACACGGCGCCGAGGGCCATGAATCGCGCCGGTACGTCGAGCGGCGGAGCGTTGCCGAAGCTCAGTCTCAGGGGTCGCAGCCCAGACGCGCGAGGTTCCCCAGGCGCGCGAGGTTCCCCAGGCGCGGTCACGGATGGTCGAAGTGGACGGTGCAGAGCCCGGGCGATGCGAACGGAATCAGCCTGACGGAATCGCGCGGGCCACCGAGCGCCTCAAACGCCCCCTCGATGAGCCCGCGATGCGCCGCGCAGATGATCGCCGAACCTTCCTCAACCAGATCACTGAAGGGGCACTGGTGCAGGCCGATGACCTGGGAGCCGTCGGGTGCCGGCTCGTCCGCAAGTCGCGGAGCGAATCCCAGGCGATCGAGCAGCGAGAGCACCGAGGTGCGTCGATCCGTTGTGCTCACAGCCCTCGGGCGGAGCTCTTCACCAAGTTGCCGGCCGACGGCGCGGCCGGCGGCGGTGGCCCGTTCGGGGCCATCCTCTCGCTCTCGCAGCGAAGCGGTGAGAATACCGGCCAGGAGGCGATAGGCACCCGGAGGCCCTTCGTCGGGGACGAAGCTGGTGGCAGCAAAGACGAGCCGAGGACGTCCTGGGCGATTGGACGCCAGGGTCTGAGCGCTGACCATCCCTGCTTTGCGCAGGACGTCGAGGTGGACCCGGACCGTATTGAGGTGCAAGCCGACGCGCTCAACGAGCTGATCAAGTTCCAGTGGTCCCTCGGCGCGAAGCGTCTCCAGCAGGCGCACCCGGCTCGCGCCGCCCAGGGCACGATGCGACTGCCGGTCAAACGGTGGCAGCGACGGCGGAACGAGCTTGGTTCGACGGCTCATGAAAGCGGATTTTACACTATCTTCTGTGGTACAAACTAACTAGTCCGTTTGTATTCTCCTCAAGAGGCACGCAGATGGCCAGCCCCAACGCCGCGCCGTCGGTTCCCAATGCAACACCAGGCAGCGTTGAGCAGCTCATCAGCGACGAACATTTCGCCATCCGCGCCCATCTCACACAGGTTCGCGAGCTCGCGACCGTGTTTCCGGAGCTCGACCAGCGTGCCGCCAGTCGGCGCGCCGAGGCGGTTCTCGACTTCCTCACGAGCGAGCTACTTCCCCACGCCGCCGAAGAAGAGGCATCGCTCTACCCGGTGATTGACCGCTTGGTCGGAGCCGGTGCCACGCGGACCATGGCCCTAGACCATGAGGCAATCGCTAGCATCATCGCGCAGCTCGGTGTTGCTACCAACGGCGATGTCGGCCCCAGTGCGCGAGTCGAGGTGCAGCGCCTCCTCTTCGTCCTCGAGGCATTGCTCACGACGCATCTCTGGAAGGAGGACACCGCGTACGTGCCGCTTCTGGCCCGTCTCGATTTCCATGCGTACACGGCGCTCCATGCGGAGGTCGCCGGACACACGGCCCACCGTGGACACGGGCACTGAAAGAGCGGCGATCCGGTGACGTACATCATTTCCGAGACGTGCGTGGACGTCAAGGACAGATCATGTGCCGAGGTATGTCCCGTCGACTGCATCCATGCAACCGACGATGACCGTATGCTGTACATCGACCCTGACGAGTGCATCGACTGCGGGGCGTGCGTCGATCCTTGTCCGGTCGATGCGATCTATGCGGCGGAAGATCTCCGGTGGAGCAGCAGGCGTATGCCGAAATCAACCGCCTCTACTTCAAGGACCGCGCGGCGGCACGCCGCCGCGTCGACGACTTGGTGCCACGGCCGCCTCGCAAAGCCGTGCCAGCGGGCGACGTCCTCGCGGCGGCGCCAGGCGCATCCGGTCACGCCGTCGGCCAGGCTCCGGTGAGGAGATGATCGCGATGAGCCACTCTGGCAGCTATCACGTTTTCGAGCCGCGGCCGGGCGAGCTCGCGCGCAGCGCCTTGAAGGATCTCCACGGCGCGATCCCCGCTGCCGACGGCTCCGATCGATATCGCCTCGTCGATCACGATGTCGGCGGCGTAATGACCGGCACCCGAGACGAATGTCTCGACGCCGCCGAGCACGCCTGGTGGGCGTGGAGGCGGCCGAATTCACGGCCGAGCGCGTCGCCGCTGCCGAGTACGCTGCGCGACTGATGTTCGAGCGCTGGGATCCGGTGCGCGGGTACGTCAGCGACGCCTACCTGACCAATCTCGAGCTCGACCGACACGGAGGCGGGCAGTGACATGTCTGAGCTCGCGGTTGCGGTTTCGCCCACATCGGGTAGGGATCCCTGCGGTGCATGACCATCCAGGCACCCACATCATGGTCGTGCCTTGCCGACTGTTACCGGTGCGGCGCGCACAATCGCGTCTTTGTGGTCACTGGCCGCGGTGTTGTCAGCCGCTGCTACAGCTGCGAAGACGGGTGGGAGCGCACAACGCCGCCGTGGTCATGCCAGCCCACGCACGGGTTCGCTCCTGTACCGCGAGCACCGGCCACCGCACTTCTCCCGCCGCAATGAGCATGAATCAGCCGGCAGCGATATCGACGCCACTGACCGCCATGTCTGACACGCACGAGGGGCAACGCGAAGTCATTCCGCGCGCTGATGCCCCCTGTGTCTCCAGCATGGCCAGGTTTGTGGTCGGCGACCTTCCGATTTGCCTCATCCATGCCGACGACGGACGCTTCTACGCAATCGAGGATCGATGCTCTCACGAGGACTACGCGCTCAGCGAGGGTGAGCTCGATGGCCACACGGTCGAGTGCCCCCGACACGGCTCGCGATTCGACATTCGCTCGGGCGATGTCCTCAACCCACCCGCGGTTTCCCCGGTGGTGACCTTCGCTATCGAGCTCAACGATGATGCAGTGATCGTTGAGGTTACCGGGTGACTCCTTCCTCACAGCACACAGGTGAATCATCATGCGACTTGACTATGTGAAGGTTCTTCCCGCAACCCGAGACGCGCTACTCAGTGTCGAGAAGGTCGTCGTCTCTAGTTCGCTCGAGCCGAGGCTGCTCGAGCTGGTGAAGGTGCGTGCGTCGCAGATCAATGGGTGCGCGTCCTGTCTCGACATCCACACCAAGGATGCCCGCGCGATCGGTGAGGACGAGCAGCGCCTGAACCTCGTCGCGGCGTGGCGCGACGCGTCGTGTTTCTCGGAGCGCGAGCGGGCGGCGCTCGCGTGGTCCGAGGCGGTGACCCTGCTCTCCGAGACGGACGCCCCCGACGACGTTTACGACGCGCTGCGCCCGGTGTTCTCAGAGGCGGAGATCGTCGCCCTCACCCTCGCGATCGGTCTGATCAACGTCTGGAACCGGCTGAATGTGGGCTTCCGCCGACCGGCGGGCAACTACGTGTCGCGTCGACAGCCAGCCTGATGCCGCCTAACGCCGCAGCCGCGATACGACTCGAGCTCAGCCCGCCAATTCCAGCTGCGGCGCCCACACTGCGACAACGCGAACAGGCTCGAGGCGAGCGATCATCTCCCTCCGTGCTCAGTGATCCTCGCGGAGAAGCGCTCACTGTTCGCACAGGTGTTTGGGCGTGGCACCGCACCACCCGTGCGCGACGTGAAGTGGGAACCACGATGCAACGGCGCACCGGCAGGCCGTACCTCGACAACTCAGGATCTGAGCCTCTGGCCAGTGATGCCTTCTCGGCATGGTTTGAGCGGAGCGCGCAATAGAACATAAGGAGTAGAACCATGAATATGCGGAAAATTGTCGTCGGTGTCGACGGGTCAGAGGGCTCAGATGCGGCCGTCGCATGGGCGATTCATGAGGCCGGCACGACGAACGCTGAGATCATCACCGTCCATGTGGTGATGCCGCTGATCCCAGGCGCGTTTGCCTCCTCCGTCGCCAGCAATGCGTTGCCGAGATCAGACCATGAACAGCTCGACAGTCTCGACGTCTTCGCGAAGGAAGCCTCCGGTGCCGTGGCAACCTCAGGAATCAAGTATCGGATCCTTACGCGTCACGGCCATCCGGCGACGGAGATCCTGCGCCTTGCAGATGATGAGGACGCTGACCTCATCGTCGTCGGCAACGGACTGAATAGCACGATGGCGGAAATCTTCCTGGGCAGCGTCGCACACGCAGTCACCCACCATGCGAATCGGCCACTGGTGATCGTGCCGAGCCACGTCCCCGCTGCGAGCATCGATTCGTTCGGCAGGAAGCAGCGCGCGGAGAATGCTACTGTGGTCACCGTACCTGGACCTCTGATGGCCGCCGGCTGATCAACGGCGCAGACTTGCATTGGTGCGGTTGCATCGCTGCGTCAAGGACGTCGGGTGCTCCCTTTGACGGCACCGCGGGTGGAGCTAACCGAGTGACGTACAGATCAAAGACGGTCGAGGGCCCATGAACCAACCGATATGGCGGTCTGCTGCGAGATTCGATACCTTGTAAGACCCGATTGCAGCGCTTCAACCCCTCTCCCGTCGTCGGCGACAGTGCCGTCGCTGTGAGTGCAATGGGCGATGAGCTTCATCGACTTCTCCAACGGCGATCCTTCGAGATCTCTCTCTGAAGGCTTCGTGCGTTGATGCGTTCAGAGGAGTTTGTCGGCGAACTCTAGCAAAGCCACCGCCTCGTTGTGGTCATGGTCGTGCGCGTCGTATATGAACGTTATCTTCTCGTGGCGGGAGCGATCGCGGAACTCCCGGAGCGCCTCGAGCTGTCCACGCTCCACAAGTTCTCTGTGGTAGCGCTTGCGGAACTCGCTCCAGCGCTCAGGGTCGTGCGCAAACCACTGTCGCAACTCCTTGGTCGGCGCCAGGTCCTTGCACCATTCGGTGATACCCGCCTTCTCCTTCGATACCCCGCGCGGCCAAAGCCGGTCCGTCAGGATGCGCCGGCCGTCGTCTGGGGTGGCCGGGTCCCGAACGTTCTTGATAGCGAGGCCGCGCCGGCGTCCAGCACTCGAGGTTGTCATACGCGCCACTCCTCAGGGTATGTCCGTTGACCGACTCTGACCACGATAATCCTGTGCCACAGCCGTTGTTCACACCAGGAGGCCGATGCCTGGCAAGTGGGGCGCATCGGACGCGGAGTATCGGCATCTCGAGGGCGAGGATCGTCTGAGGTTTGAACGCGAGGTAGAGGGGGATGATGCCGTAGAAGTAGCCAGAACGGCCCTCATTCTCAGTGACCGGCTTGTCGTCGAAAGCGTAGAACGCGAGGTAGCGGGCGGCGGGTCTCGGCTTCGCAGCCTCGACGATTCTGGCGAGCGGCACCCCGCCCCATTGAGCAACGGCCGACCAGCCCTGAATGCAGTTGTGCTTCACGATCTGCGATGTCCAGCCCAGTGCGCGCAGCTCGTCCAGAGTCAAGCGGAGCGGATGCTCGACCAAGCCGGCGACTTCGAGGCGGTACTCGCTGAAACCGTTCGCAGCCAGGGCCCTGTAGTCGTCGTCGGGTGGGGGATGGCCGTTGACCCGGTGGTACGGGGAGACGTCGGCCAGGCGTAGTGCTGGCGGGAAATGAACGCACGCGACAGAAGACGCTCGAAGGGGTCGACCACGATGCCGAGCGAACGCTGGACAAACCTCCGATATCGAAGTGACACGAGCGTAGCCACGACGTTGAGTAGCAGAATCCCGAATAGGCCGGTCAGGCCGATGGCGACGGCCAGCCCCTGGTCCGTGTACGGGGGATGCTCGCGATGGCCGAGCACCATGACGGTCCAGAGGTTGGGGAGCCCGTTGATGATGACCATCACGGTGTGCATGACGATGAACCCGGCGAAGAGACAGAGGCCAATGAAATGGAGGCTGCGCGCCCGTTGCTTCCCTCCGAAGAGTTGTGCGTAACCGGGGAAGCGGCCAATCACTGCCGGCGACATGGCTGCTCCAGTAAGGATCTGCAGCGGTGCAAGCAGGAAAATCACGGCGAAGTAGGCGAGCTGCTGGGCGGCATTGAAGGGCAGGCCCGGTTGTGCGGGAGGGAGGCGGAGCTGCAGATAGTCGCCGATGGCGCGCAGCGCATCGGGAAAGATCGCCCACGTGGTGGGGACGATCGTCCGGTAGTAGCCGCTCGCAAACAGCATTGCGATGTAGACGGCGCCGTTGAGGATCCAGAACTGGATGCTCATGAAGTGCCAGTGCCGGCCGATGCCGAGGTTCTTACGACCTGGAAGCGCGATCACCGGTGACCAGGAGTCCTCTTCCTCCAGCGAGCTCCACGGTGTCGCCGGGTCGGCGGAGAACCTCTTCTTGGTGAGCCGCAGCCATTCGCGTCCTGGCGTGCAGTGATCATTCCAGTAGAACTTCGGGCACGCGGAAAGTACCTCGTGGCCGCTGCGAGCGAGGAACAGGATGAAGAGCATGTTCAAGAAGTGGGTGACGACGATCCAAACCGGGAACGCGTAGTAATCAGCCATGATGCAAGCGTTCCTGAACCACGCGCCGAACACTAAGAGGCTTCACGACGGCCGGGCAAGGCCTCGTCCTCGGGGTTGTAAGGGTGCCAGCCGCGGTTCGATGTCCGCCAAGGGCAGGGTCACGTCCGCACCTGCGATCAGCTCGATCGACTCACCTTCGTGGCGCAACCGGACGCTGCTTCCATCGAGCAGCTCATAGCTCACCCGTCCGCCAGTGATGTTCACACCAAGACGCGCCCCATGCCAGCGTACATTGAAGTGCAGTCGACTCAGCGGGGAGGGGAGGCGCGGCGTGAACGACAGTACCCCGCCATGGGTACGCAGCCCACCGAAACCCATCACCAACGCGATCCAGGCGCCCGCGAGCGACGCGAGGTGTAAACCGTCGCGGGTGTTCTGCTCCAGATCATCGAGGTCCATGAGCGCCGCCTCTCTCAAGTACGCATAGGCGAGATCGAGATAGCCGAGTTCCGCGGCGAGCACTGCCTGGGTGCAGGCGGACAGTGACGAGTCGCGCACGGTGATGCGCTCGTAGTAGTCGAAGTTGCGTGTCTTCTGCGCCGTGGTGAAGGCGTCCCCACGCAGGTGCATGGCCAGCACGAGGTCGGCCTGCTTGACCACCTGTTTGCGGTACAGCTGGAAGTAGGGGAAGTGCAGCAACAGAGGATAGTCCGCGTCCCGCGTGGCCTCGAAGTCCCACGGCTCGTGCTTGGTGAAGCCCTCAGATTGCTCATGGACCCCAAGGCGCTCGTCATAGGGAATGAACATCGCCTCGGCTGCATCCGCCCAGCTCTGCGCCTCGTCGGCGTCTGCGCCCAGCTCTGCGGCGCGCTCACGCCAACGAAGCACCGCCGCGGCGGCAGCGCGCAGGTTGGCCTGAGCCATGAGGTTGGTGTAGACGTTGTTGTCGGCCACCGCGCTGTACTCGTCGGGGCCAGTCACCCCGTCGATGCGGAACCACCCCTCCCCATCGACGTGGCCGAGCGAACGCCAGAGTCGTGCTGTCTCAATCAGCAGCTCCAAGCCTTCCCGGCAAGCGAAGTCCTCGTCCCCGGTTGCCTCGACGTATCCAACCGTCGCCGTCGCGACGCCGGCGTTGATGTGGAAGGCAGCGGTGCCCGCCGGCCAGTAGGCCGATGCCGCCCGGCCGTCGATGGTCCGCCACGGGAAGGCAGCGCCGGCGAGCCCGAGCTGGCGGGCGCGAGCACGTGCGGCGGGCAGGGTCGCGTGGCGCCAGCGCAACGCGTCTGCGACCGGGGCTGGGGCGGTGTACGTCAGGACGGGGAGGACGAACGTCTCGGTGTCCCAAAATGCATGCCCGTCGTAGCCGGTGCCGGTCAGCCCTTTGGCCGGAATCGGGCGCCCTTCGGCGCGCACCGCCGCCTGCAGGACATGGAACAGGGCGACGCGCACCGCCTGCTGCACCGCGTCGTCGCCCTCGACGAGCACGTCGGCGTCCTCCCAAAAGCCGTCCAACCAAGTCCGCTGTTCGGTAAGGAGGTCGTCCCAACCGGTGGCGCGTGCGGCGGCCAAAGCGCCGCAGATCTGGTCGTTGAGGGCCGGACGAGATCGCACGCTGGACCGGCCGTACGCGAGCAGCTTGACGACCGAGAGCACCTCGCCGGGCTGCGCCTCGGTGATCAGGCCGAGCCTCGCGAGATCCGGCGTGGCCTCGATTGCCAGCTCAACGTCCGCAGGCGCAGCAAGCACGTGATCCATCCCGGCCGCGATCCGCAAGCCACTCCGCCGTGTCCTGTGGATCAGCACCGCTCGAGTCCCGCTGGCATCGTGCTGTTCGCTCTCCAGCGGATGGCGAAGCACGGCTGCCGCACGCGGATCAATCTCTTGTGTGGGCACGTCCTCATTGGCGACGAGCTCAGATTGCAGGACGATCCGCACCGGGCGGTCGATCACCTCCAGCTCGTACCTGATCGCCGCGACTGCGCGCTGGGTCAGCGACACCAGCCGCGTCGACCGGATCCGCACCCGCCGACCGGCGGGACTCTGCCACTCCGCAGTGCGCCGCAACACTCCGGCACGCAGGTCCAAAACGCGCTCGTGCATCAGCAGGCGCCCGTAGCGGACGTCGAATGGCTCGTCGTCCACCAGGAGGCGAATGATCTTGCCATTGGTGACGTTCACGACCGTTTGCCCAGACTCCGGATCGCCGTAACCAGCCTCGGCGTACGGAAGGGGTCGTTCCTCGAAGACCGAGTTGACGTACGTCCCCGACAGCCCGTTGGGCTCCCCTTCGTCCAGGTTGCCGCGCAAGCCGAGGTGACCGTTGGAAAGACTGAAGAGCGATTCGGTCTGGGCGAGCATGCTCAGATCCAAGCTGGTTTCGCGGAGGCACCATGGCTCGGCGGGAAACGCGCTGTGGCCGATCACTTCTGGCCCAGCAGGCTGGCGAGATCGGGTACGACGAGGTCGGCGCCGTGGTGGCGGAGCTCGGTGGCCTGACCGACCCGATCAACGCCGACCACCAGTCCAAAGCCGCCTGCGTGCCCCGCCTCGACCCCAGCCAGGGCGTCTTCGAATACTGCAGCGCGTTCAGGGAGCACTCCCAGCGCCTGCGCCGCAGCGAGATAGGTGTCAGGAGCCGGTTTCCCCGCCAACTGATGTCGTTCGGCGACGATGCCGTCGATGCGCACCTCGAACAGGTCAGTGATCCCTGCCGCTTCGAGCACGTCACGCGTGTTCTTGCTCGACGAGACCACCGCGCGGCGAAGCCCGGCGCGTTTGGTCGCTCGTACGAAACGCACTGAACCAGGATAGGTCTGCACTCCCCGCTCGCGGATCCGCGCCAGGACCAGGAGGTTCTTGCGGTTGCTCAGCCCATGGATCGTCTCCGTCCCCGGTGTGTCGTCCTGCTGACCGTCGGGAAGGTCGACGCCGCGCGATGCAAGGAAGGCGCGCGTGCCCTCGGCACGAGGGCGGCCGTCGACGAACTGGTTGTAGTCGGCAGTAGCATCAAATGCCACAAACGGTTTCCCCGTGCGGGCGGCGCGTGCAAGCAGGTATTCGTCGAACATCTGCTTCCAGGCAGCAGCATGGACCACAGCTGTTTGGGTCAGCACGCCATCAAGGTCGAACAGGCAGGCCAAGATGCTGTCTGGCAGCGCCAGCTGCGGACCGTGTCTCGTCATCTCGCCACAGGTTCACACCGCTGCGGCGGGGCCGAACGCCTGCAGTTCGTCTGTCAGCGACAGGGTCGCGTCGCCTCGAGGGCGCCGTCCATGAGGTCCGCCAACCACGGGTCGATGCCCGTCGTTTGCAACCCCCGACCCTTCAGCAGTGGATGCAACGTGGGCCACCGGCTCTCGTTTTGCCAATCGACCCGGCGCGCGGGGTTGGCGCCTCGCTCGATGTGCGAACCAGGAGGGGTTTCGGAGAGTTGACCCAGCTCGGCCTGGGTGGCGATCGAGGCTACCCAATCGCCGCCCGCTCGCTGGCCTTGCGCCCAGCGCTGACTCTGTTCAGGTTCGCGCATGATGGGCTCGTCGGGGGCCGCCGTAGGCGGATGGCCGCGAAGTCTGAACGACCCGAAAGGCGGCGATCCGCCGGAATCGGGTGGCGACGGTGTTGGGAAGCCTGGGCGCCATCGCGTCGGTTGGAATGACGCCGCCGTCCGCAGTTCGCTGTGCCATCACATCGAGTGGTGCCGCACCAACACCCGATGTCCGGTAAGTCAGGGCGTCGAGTCGCGTGGGCGTTATCGGACTGGAGGGAGCCATCGCGCCCGCTGGCGTTGTGCCGATGTCCGGAGTTCCGGACGCCATCAGGTCACTTCCAGAGGCAGCGTCCGCCGACAGGTCATCAGATTCTCCTCAAGGCACGCCATCGTAATCGGCGCTGTCAGATTTGGTCAGGCTCTCCGGAGAGTGCCCATTGCTTGTTCCTCAAGACACACCACAGATAGGGAACATTCGGATAGGCAAACAAACTGAGTAGTTCAATACTAGCAGATGTGGGTACAGCCCGTGCACCATGTGCGGCAACCCGAACGGCTAGCTCAGCAGCCTGGCAAAGTGGCAGGAGAGCTACACAGCTGCCGTGACAGGTACCCCTTCCAACAAGGAAACCAACCGGTCCACTTTGCGCTAGGATGCTTGCCATGCCGAGGGTGCTCGAGCCGATCGCAGATCCGCCCGCGGCAGTTCCGGGTGCTGAATTGCGTGACAGCTCGGCAACCCGACATTCGCTGGTGGGCGTCGGTGTTCCCCTCGGCATGTACTCAGCCTGCACGTCTGGGCTCTTTCATGTGAATCACGCCGACGCGCCGCCGGTGCTTGCGCTAACGCCCTTTTGGTCGGCGCTGGCCGCCCGGGCCTGGTGGATCTGATGAGTCTGCGCATGATCGTCGGCCGTCTGGAGTTGGTGCACACGTGAACAGAGACAGCCAGAAGGACGTGCACACGGACGTGGCCACCCCGATGTCTTTCGAAACCACGCACACTGCCGAGATGGCGCTTGCAGCCATGCGCGAGGCTCGGGCTACCGCTGAGCTCGCGTGTCAGGCATACGAAATGTCACTTCCTCCGGAGCACCGCGTGTGGGCTCGGACGGATCGAGTCCCCGTGATTGTGGTTGGGCCTCCGAAGGCTGCGCTCGAAACCGCGATGGCGATGCTGGCGACGTGTGATGCTGCAGCCGCACTCGCTCTCGAACTCTCCGTGGCCTTCGCAGACGCAAGTCAGGTTGCCGCGCTCACCGCCGCGGTCGTTGCGACATCACGCTCTGCCCGCGCTGGCGTTCGAGCTCTGAAGATGCCGAGGGCTGGTGACCTCCGGATACAACTGGCACACGCCACGGCGCTGGCAACTCATCAGGTCGCGGACACGCTCATTCTGCGTAGCTCCGACCGCGATCTGCGCAGGATTCGGCGTCGTAACGAGCTTGCAGAGTGCCGGTTCCCTGCCTCGTGGCGAGACGTGATCACCGGCCTTGGTGAACAGCTGACACACTTGGAGTTTGACGAGCACCGCGATGCTGAACTCGCTGGCGCCGCTGCCTCCCACGATGCCGCCCTACATCTTGTACGCGTCTATGAACAGTTTCGGGTCATCGGCAGGGCTGACGGTGCCGTTCGCCGCTATGCGCGCATCGCCGGCTTGGCGGCAGCGTATGCAGGGTGGTCAACGCTGGAAAGGCCGGATGAGATCCCAAGCGCTGGAGTTGATCGTCTACCTCCGGTAGCATAGGAGCGCAACTCGAGGGTGTTGGTCCTCATGCCGACGACACCGGGTCTAGCCCTGAGGATGGTGGAAAATCACCAAATCGCCGTCGCCTGAGCCTCGCCGATACACGAAGCCGGCAGCGCCGGGAGATACAGTCCGATGTGAAGCGATGACACAAGACCCCACCGCACCGACAAACACAGCCGAAGACGACCTTGAGCGCATAGCTCGAGCAGTCCGTGAAGCCTGTATCCGCGCTGCTGTCGACGGCTATGAACACGGAGGACTGAGTGGCCTCTGTGCCGACGGCCGTTTCGACCTAGCCATTGACTCGGTACGAGCGCTCGACCTCGACGGCATCGTGCGTGACTGTGAGAGCTAGCCGCTGGCGGCGGGGCGCCCTCGTCCTGCTGTAACCTTCCGTGCTCAGCATTTCCGAGCCAACGCTCGTCCTCTGGATGCACATCGTTGCGGCATGCATCTGGATTGGCGGACAGGTGACGGTCGCCGCGTTCATTCCGCTGTTGCGTAGGCATCCAGATCTCGCGCGGCGGGTAGGGCGTCGGTATCAGGCAGTCGCGTGGCCAGCCTTCGCAGTGCTCATGGTTACGGGAGTTGTGAACGTTGGCAACGCCGGTTTGCACTGGTCACAGTTGCTCGACAGCCCGGCTGGACGCACACTGGTTGTCAAATTGGTTCTTGTGGCGCTCTCGGGGATCGCCGCGAGTGTGCACTCTTTTCTCCAAGCACCCCGGCGCGGTCGTGCCAGCGGTGGCTCGGCCGTCGGATCGGCGGTACTTGGATCCATTAGCCTCATCGCGGCGCTGCTCGCAGCTCTCTATGGTGTTGCTCTAGCCGGCGCGTGACATCGGAGGCGGACCTAGAGCCGCCGGTCGAATCGCAAAGTTCTCGGGCGCGTCGGCCTAGGCCTGGTGCTCCAACTGTCACATCGAGTTCTTCCGGCAGACGGAACAGACTTCTACCAGCGTCTGATGGCGGCTGACCGGGTCGCCTCGGGGCTCGGTACGCCGGACGCCATACCATCGGGTGGCGCGGGCCCTGGTACGCCGGACGCCATACCATCGGGTGGCGCGGGCCCTGGTACGCGCGAAGCCATACCATCGGGTGGCGCAG
>PLZA01000023.1 GCA_003153505.1 Candidatus Dormiibacterota bacterium | reverse complement strand
CCACTGAGCTACTTGGGCACGCCGGCCGATGGTACCAAGGCGTCGCATCGGGATCAGGCTCGCGGCAATGATGCGAGCCAGGCGACGGCAAAGACAGCTGTTGTCACGGCGAGCACTGGAAACGGCCGTTCCGAACGTCCGGCAATCACGACGACCACTCCGAGACCGAGCGCGATGACACCAACCGTAAACGCGAACCCCACCTGGCCCAGCGGCGCCGCGAGCAGGATCGCCAGCACCCCGGCTGCGGCAAGAACCACTGGACCAGCCCATCGAGACCTGCCGGCTCCCACCAGGACCGGGAGGCTGCGACGGCCGGCGAGTCGGTCGCCGTCGATGTCGGGCAGTGCGTTTGCGAAATGGAGGCCGATCGCGACGAGCCCCGCCAGCGGGATCAACGCGAGCAGCTGCGACGGGATCGATCGAACCGCCGCGTATCCCTCGAGCGGGAGGACGGCGATCCCCCCCCACCACGGGACCCAGGAGAGTGGCGTGCGGCGCAGCCCGAGGTCGTAGGCGAGGCCGGCCCCAAGTGCGGCGGCGTCAAGTCCCAGCGTGGCGAGGTTGATGGTCGCGGCCGCGGTGAGTCCGATCGCGCCGAGGACGATCCCGACGCCCGTGGCCGTGGGCCGGCTGATCGTCCCGAGGACCAAGGGCTTGTGGGGTTTTGCCACGATGTCTGCGGGGAGATCGACGACATCGTTGATCACGCCAATGCAGAACTGCACCGGCAGCATCGCCCCGACCAACTGCACGATGAGGGTCCCGCTCGGCACCCGGTGATCAGCAAGTCCAGCGATCGCCACCAGGACGATGGTCACCAGGACCGACGGACCAGGATGCACGAGAAAGACGAGCGAACGAATCGTCCGTCCCGGCTTTCGCTCGTCCCACCACACGGGGCGGGTCGTCCTATCCCCTGGGCGGATCGGAGCCGGAATCAGCGCCGCCGGCCTCGTCGTCGCCACCAAGCTCATGCTCAGGGTTGACGGCGGTTTCGGCAGCCTCGCGGGCGGCCGTGAGCGAGCCGTAGCCTGCGGCTTCCTCAGCGGCGACCTCGGCCGCGAGAACCCGATCGTGGACAGCATCCTCGAAGCGGTGCAGCCGGCTCTTCTCGTGCTCGGGAGGACTCTCAGGGGGTGGTGTATCAGTCATGTGCTCACTCTTCATTTATCGCAGCAGTGGCGTCGCGACCCGACCCGCAGTATGGGCGATCGCCTGCCCGACGAAGGGTCTCGATCGGCGCGCGAGAGGACTTCCCGATCTTCTTCGGTCGATCCCGCGGACGGGCCTTCGCCCCGGGAATCAAACGTTAGTTAGAAATATACCACAGATCGGCTGCGCAATCAAGCACTTTCTTTTGCGCAAACCTGCGTGCTATCGAGCGGACCGCGCCGGCCGTACCGAGAGATGCCGGCCCTCAGTCGAGGTCGACGAGTCCCTCGGCTACGGTCCGGTCCCGGCCCCTTGCCTTGGCCTGTGCCAGGCAGTCATCGGCCCGCTCGACGAGATCGTCGACGGTCTCCGTCCCCTGATAGGACACCAGCCCTGCCGAAAACGAATGCCCCGCCGGCGTCGCTTCACGGAGCCGCCAGCACAGTTGGACCGCACTCACGGTGGTGCAGTTCACCAGCACGATCGCGAACTCATCCTCACCCCAGCGACCCATGAGATCTTCCGCGCGAAGGACATCGCGCCACCGCGCGGTCGCCTCGGTGAGAAATGCCTCTTCCGCCCTGTGTCCCTCGGCGCCGTCCGCGTCGGTCCCGTGGTCGAACGCAACCAGCGCGAAGCACAGCGGATGTTTGCTGCGGCGCGCATGGGCGACGTGACGCGCTGCCTCGTCAAGGAAGGCACTGCGGTCGGGTAACGCGTCGAGGCTGTAGCCGATGGAGGTGAGCCCCGTCGTCGCCATGTCCTCGTGATCCTCGATGCCGAAGACGGCGAGATCCGCCTCGGACAGCTCGTCGGCGAGCGCCTTCACCAGCCTCATCGCCGAGTTGCGTGCGTTGCGGTGACGTCGTGCGCTGCAGTTGCGGAGAGGGTCATGGGTCGAGTCTGGTGCGACGGGATAGCGGGACACCCTCCACTCTTGTCACGGCCATGTAGCGGCTGCCTTACGGCGCATGAGGCTTCTTGCCGTTCCGCCGTCGGGTGGGGCTCCGAGCGGCGGCCCGCAGCCGGTCCGCCATCGATCGGAGCGACACCCGAAGCTCCGCAGGGCGGAGCACCAGCAGGTCGCATTCGAGGCCGGCCAGGTACGCGGCCGCCCAGTCGAAATCGTCCGCGCTGAAGCGGAGCAGGGTGCCGTCCTCGGCCGCCTCGAGCGTGCCGTCGGTGGGGGAAATACGCCTGCTCGCCTCCTCGAGGCTCAACGCGAGGACGACCTCGCATCGTGTCCCGTAGACCGCCTCGCCGATCGCCTGGCGAAGAGAGCCGACGACGTCGAAGCCGTCGGGCCGCTCGAAAGTCTCGGTCGTGAGCTCCGTCGCGAGCATCCGATCAAGCCTGAACGTGCGCAGCGCGTTCCGGAGGTGGTCCCAGCTGACCAGGTACCAGTGGCTGCTCTGAAAAGCCACCCCGTAGGGATCCACGAGCCGCTCGGTGATCTCGCCGGCGGCCGATCGATAGGTCAGCCGGATGCCCACCTGATCCCGGGCGGCGGTGCTCAGGCGGAGGATCGTCTCGGCGTCGGCATGATCCCTGGCGATCGGGGAGAGCCCGAGGCTCACAAAGTCCTGCATGGCCTGCACCTGGGTGCGCTGCGCCTCCGGAAGGACGCGGTCGAGCTTGGCAAGTGCACCTTGCACGGCTGCCCCCGACGCGGACAGGCCGAGACGCTGCGCTGCCAGGAGACCGATGACGGTCACCAGCGCCTCGTCGTTGCTGAGCATCAGCGGAGGAAGCCGGGGGCCACGCCGGAGCCGGTAGCCACCGGCCGGCCCGCGCTCGGTCTCGACCGGAATGCCCATCTCCTGGAGGCCGGTGATGTACCGGCGCACCGTTCGCGGGCTGACCTCGAGCCGGCCGGCGATCTCCTCGGCGTTCAGCTGGCGATAGACCTGCAGGAGTTCGATCAGAGTCAGCAAGCGGCCGACGGAAAGATCCATATCCGTCATTATATAGGACGGATAGTGTCCTTATTAGCCTGTAGCATCGGCCCATGATGAATTCGAGTGCGCTTCTGGAGCTCGCCCGCGAGCGAAATCGTGATCTGATCGACGACGCACGGCGCAGCCGCCGCATCGGGCGGCGGCAGGACCAGGACCTGCCGGCGTCCGAGATGGTCTTCCTGTACGGCCGTTCCGCCCTCGCAATCGACGCTCGGGCCCGCGCCGAGGCGCGCCTCCGCGTCACCGGAGGGGCGACGCACCGGTCCTGACGCATGGGGTCGCCGCGACCCCGGCCTCGCCAGCCTGAGCGATCATGCTGCTCGGCGTGAGGATCGAGGCGGTCGTGACGGATCTCGATGGGACCGTCGTGCGCTCGGACTTCTCGGTGTCGCCGGGCACCCTCAGGGCGCTCGACCTGATCAGCTCGGCGGGGATCAAGTTCGTCATCGCGACCGCGCGAACCCCGCAGGGTCTCGAGCACTTTGAGGTGCTCGCTCAGCGGACCACCATGGCCGTGTGCTGCTCGGGTGCGATCGGGTGGTCGTCACCGGAGCGGACCATGAGGTGGATGGAGTCGATGACACCTGTGGCGATCAGGCGTGTGGTCGAGATCGCGATCAGCGAAGGCGCAGGCGTGGCCAGCTACGACGGCTCCCTGTGGCGGATGTCCGAGGAGTACCTCCGCCTGAGCCCAACTCAGCCTCAGGGCCCCACCCGCGTCGTGGCGAGCACCGCGGTGCTTGCGGAGACGTCGTGTTGCACCATGGCGCTGCGGCACGCCGACGGTGGGCTCGACCGCATCGCCGAGCTGGTGTCTGCCGAAGCCGACTCCGCGGCGCTGAGTCACGTCGGGCGTTCGACGGTGCTCGACGTCACGGCGCACGGCGTGGACAAGGGAACCGGCACCTGTCGCGCCCTGGAATCGCTCGGCGTCGCGCCGGCATCGGCCGTGAGTTTCGGCGACATGCCCAACGACCTCGCCATGTTCCGCGTGACCGGCCGGAGCTATTCGATCGGCGACAGCGACGCGGCCGTCATGCGCGAGGCGAGTGAGGTGCTCCCCAACGTGGAGGAGGACGGGTTTGCGCGCAAGATCGACGAACTGGCGGCTGCAGGGTGGGTCATGTGAAGAACAGCCCTGCCGTGATCACGCTGCGCTGAGCAGGTGCAGCCCAGTGCTGTACAAGCAAACGAACTAGGATCTATCTTGTCATGGGCGTCATTGGTGGTCACCTGCCGGAGATGCTGGTCGTGATCGCGATAGTCGCCGCAATCATCTGGTTGATTCCCGTCGCCGTCAGCCGATGGCATCGCCGCCTGCACCGCCACCTGTGAGCGTCGAAAGCCTGGGCCTCTGGTTCGAGGACCGTATGAATCAACTCGACGCCTGGCGATTGCGACGGAACGCGCATCGCCCGGAGTTGATCGAAAAGCCGTACTGGCACAACGACGCGTTGGCCAGCGACGCAGCCAGGCTCGAATCCCTCGGCTACGCTGTTGAATCCGAGGCCGACAACAGCAGGTACGTCAGCGCAACGTACCCCGCGAATACCGGCGGTGGCTTTGGGCAGTTGAGCCGCACGGTCACGCGCCGGGTGCCCTCCATTCACGTCACATATCGCCTGGAACCGGAGCACCCGGCGGCCTGACCCGGCGCCAAACCCGCCGCTCTCCGCGGTGTCAAGACTTCAGGTCAGACGCGCGCGGTCCCCTGCGCCGCAAATACCATCGCCCGCTGCAGCGCCGCAGCGCGGAGCTCTTCGGGGATCTCGACCGCCCCGCCGATGGCCGCGGCCCCGATCCCAGCCTGAGCCGCCTCCTCGACGATGCCGCCGACCAGAATGGCGAGATCCGGGGTGCGGTGGAACACCAGCACGCCGTGATTGGCGAGGAGCACGGCCGGCACGCCGGGCGTGACCGCCGCTCTGATGTTGGAGACCGCGTGCTCGGAACCCCTCGGGCCGTATGCGGCCACCGGCACACCTGTCGGCAGCCCGAACATCGCCAGCGCTTCGACCCAGCATCCGATCGGTCGATGGGCGGTCGCGAACGCGGTCGCGTACGGAGAATGGGTGTGCAGCACGCAGCCCACATCCGGGTTGTCGATGTACATCGCTGTGTGCATCGCCACGACTGCGCCCTGAATCGGTGGCAACTCCCCTTCTCGCAACGTCCCATCGAGACCGACACGCACGACCGCCGAGGCAGCATGGTTTCGGAGCGACGGCCCTGCAGTGAAGTACATCTCGTCGGCTCCCGTGACCCGGAGGCTGACGTTGCCGTGTCCATTGGCTGAGATCGCGCCGCTTGCCACCACCCGCTGGGCAGTGTCGATCACCTGGTTGACAAGGTCGGTGTCCATATTGGCCTCCGCTTTCGGTGACGGGCTCTGACCGGAGCCGATGGGGAGATTCGAACTCCCGACCAACCGCTTACAAGGCGGTTGCTCTACCCCTGAGCTACATCGGCTGGGCCATCGATTCTCCCACGCCGCTTCGTGGACGTTGCCGCGGCCGGGGGACCTGCGGTACGCTCCGACCCTGTCAATGGCAAGAGGCGGCACCATGGTCGCGGCGGCAGGCAATCACCTGCTGGAGGCGCTCCCAGAGATTGAACGGCAGTCGCTGGAACGCCACCTTCGGCCTGCGCATCTCACGGTCAAGACCGTCCTCTTCGACCCCGGCCAGCCCATCGCTCACGTGTATTTCCCGATCGACGGCGTGATCTCACTGGTCACCCCGCTCGCCGACGGCAACATCGTCGAGGTGGCGACCATCGGGAACGAGGGCATCGTCGGGGTGCCACTGGTGCCCGGAGGATCGCTGGCCGTGCGGGCCATCTCGCAGGTGGGCGGGCGCACCCTGCGCATGGAGGCCGCCGAGTTCATCAGGGGTCTCGAACGCCTCCCGGCATTTCGGGCGCTGGTCCAGAAGTACGTCCAGGCGCTTTTCGGGCAGATCTCCCAGGCCGCCGCCTGCAATCGCCTCCATTCCAACGAGGAGCGTCTCAGTCGCTGGCTGCTCATGAGCCACGATCGGGTCGGCGCCGACACGTTCCCGATCACCCACGAGTTCCTCGGTCAGATGCTCGGGTCGCGTCGCGCCACGGTGACCCTGTCGGCGGGATTGCTGCAGTCCGCTGGACTGATCCGGTACCACCGCGGGCGGGTGACCATCGTCGACCGCGAGGGCCTTGAGTCCGTTTCCTGCGAGTGCTACGGGATCATCAAGGCGGCCCTGGACCGGGTGGTGTCGGCCGCGGCCTGACCGCGGGAAACACCAGGTCCTCGCGCAGGTCTCCGGCACTCGCGCGGCCGGCGTCGAAGAGCCTGGCCACCGCCTGCTGGACGCCGACCGACATCGACGGATAGGCGTGGATCGCCTGGGCGAGCCGTCCACTGAACGCGCGCACCTGCATCCCGAGCACGAACTCGTGGATCAGCTCGCCGGCGCCAGGCCCCGCGATGTGCGCACCCAGGATCACGCCCCCGCCGGCATTGCCGAGCAGCGGCCTCCCTGACGTGATGACCTTGATCAGCCCGCGCGGACGGCGCGTGATGACCGCTCGATCGACGGCCGTGAATGGCAGCGTCACCACATGCACGCTGACGCCGTGCGCACGCCGCGCCTCGGGCTCGGTGAGGCCGACGTGGGCGATCTCCGGGTCGGTGAAGATGACCCAGGGCACTACCCGGTACGACGCTGCCTGCCCGCGCTCGAACGCGTTGTGCGCCGCGAGCCGTCCCTGGTATGCGGCGACGTGGGTGAACGGGAGCGTCCCGGTGACGTCCCCGGCCGCGAACACTCCGCGCACGGAGGTGCGCAGGTGCGTGTCGACCTTGATCCCTCGCTCTCCAGTCCTCACGCCGATCGTGTCGAGACCGAGGCCGTCGACGTTCGCCGTGCGGCCGGTCGCCACGAGCAGCTGATCTGCGTGCAATCTGCGTTCGCCGCCGGCTCCGGCGATGGTGAGCTCAATGCCGTCACCCGTGGGCGCGACCCGAATCGGTGGCGCTCCAAGGTGCAGGCGAATCCCCTCGGACTCCAGGATCGCGCGCATCAGCGCACCGATGTCGGGGTCCTCGTGGGGCAGGAAGGACGTGGCAACGTCGATGACGTCTACGTCGGTACCAAGCCGGACAAACGCCTGCGCAAGCTCGAGGCCAATCGCGCCCGCGCCGAGCACGAGCATGCGGCGCGGCTGTTCGCGGAGCGCGAACACCGTCTCGTTGGTCAGGTAGGGAACGGCAGTGAGCCCATCGATCGACGGCAGCGCGGGGCGGCTCCCGGTGCACACGATGACGCGCTCCGCTGTGAAGCGCTGATCGCCGACCTCGACGGTGCGCGCGTCGACGAAGCGCGCGCGACCGCGACGCACGACAACCCCCGTCCTCTCGAGATGTGCCTCGTCCTCATAACCGGCGATCTGGTCGATGACCTCGTGAACGTGATCCATGACGGCGGGAAAGTCGACGCGCACATCGCCGACGTCGATCCCGAATGCCGCCGCGTTCAGAGCGGTGTGACGCACGGACGCTGCCTCGATCAGTGCTTTCGACGGCACGCACCCGTTCCACGTGCACTCTCCGCCGAGCGGTCCCTCGCTCACCAGCAGCACGCGCCGGTGACGATGCGCCGCCGTCTGCGCCGCCGTGAGCCCCGCCGTCCCTCCCCCGATGACGGCGAGGTCGAAGGCGTTGCTCACGCCGGGTTCGGTCCTCCTGCGAACACCAGACACGCGTTGTGGCCCCCGAACCCGAACGACGTGGTCATCGCGAGTCGCGCGTTCACAGCGCGGCCGACCCTGGGCACGTAATCGAGGTCGCACTCCGGGTCCTGGTTCTCGAGATTCACCGTCGGCGGCAGGAAGCCGTCGCGCATCGCGAGGATGGTGACCATCGCCTCGAAGACTCCCGCGGCGCCGAGCATGTGCCCGGTCATCGACTTGGTCGACGAGATCGGGACAGAGTAGGCAGCTTCGCCGAAGACGTGCTTGATCGCACGCGTCTCGGCCAGGTCGTTGAGCGGGGTGCCGGTGCCGTGCGCGTTGATGTACCCGATGTCCTCGGGGCGCACCCCGGCGCGCTCGAGCGCGCGGCTCACGCAGCGAATGGCACCGTCGCCACTCGGCTCCGGTGCGGTGATGTGGTACGCGTCCGCGGAGGCCGCATAGCCGAGCAGCTCCGCGTGAATCGTCGCGCCCCGCGCGAGCGCGTGCTCGCGCTCCTCGAGCACGAGCACCGCGGAACCCTCCGCGGCCACGAAGCCGTCGCGGTCGCGGTCGAAGGGCCGCGATGCGTGCTCGGGATCGTCGTTGCGGGTGGACAGCGCGCGAGCGGCGGCGAACATCGCGATGCCCGTCGAGGTGATCCCGGCCTCCGTGCCCCCGGCGAGCACGGCCACGGCGTCACCCTGCCGGATCCAGTTGGACGCCTGGCCGATCGCGTCCGCCCCCGAGGCGCAGGCGCTGACGACCGCCATGTTCGGCCCGCGGGCGCCGAGGTCGATCGAGACCATCCCCGGCGCCATGTCCACCAAAGCCATCGCGGCGGCGAAGGGCGACACCCGTCGCGGGCCCTCGGCGTCGAGGATGCGGGTCGTGTTCTCGATCACCTCGAGACCGCCGATGCCGGACGCGATCAGCACGCCGACCTCCGCCGAATCCGCGGCGATGTCGAGGCGCGAGTCGAGGACGGCTTCGCGTGCGGCTGCCATCGCGAAGTGCACGTGAGCGGTGCCGCGCCGCGCCTCCTTCGTCCCGAAGAGCGCAGCCGCATCGAAGCCCTTGACCTCGCCGCCAATGCGAACCGGGAGCCGCGAGGCGTCGAAGTGTGTGATCGGCGCGATGCCCCCTCGTCCCGCCCGGAGGGACTCCCAGCTCTGGGCCACGCTGTTGCCGACCGGCGAGACGGCCCCCATGCCGGTGACGACGACCCGGCGCGGTCCCGAATCAGCCATGGTGGCCGCGCCCTGCGCGCGCATCCCACGCTCCCGCGCGTCCTGACGCCCGCAGCGCCCCTCGGCTGATCCGCGTGGTTGCCGTCCTGGGGAGATCGGCCTCGATCCGGATGAAGCGCGGCACCATGAATCGCGGCAGGTCGCCCATCAGGCGGGCATGCAGGCTGTCAGGGGTGACGGCGTGCGGCTGGTTGAGGACCACGCAGAGCAGGATCTCATCCTCGACACCGTCATCGGCGGGAACGCCGATCGCAGCGCACTCGCGGATCGCGGGATGGCGCGCGACAACCGCCTCGATCTCCACCGGCGCGATCGTCTCGCCGCGCCGCCGGATGGTTTCACGGAGGCGACCGTGGAAGCTGAGCGCACCATCGATCCCGCGCGCGAGGAGGTCGCCCGTCCGGTACCAGCCATCGGCGCCGACGTCCGGGAGCGCAGTGCCGGTGCCGGTGTGGGTGTACCCCTCGAAGATCACGTGCGGTTCGTACGGGCGGATCCAGAGTTCGCCGGGCTCGCCGAGCAGAGCCTCGATGCCCCCTGCCCCAACGACCCGGGCATCGAAGCGATCGCACGGGACGCCGACGCTCCC
This sequence comes from Candidatus Dormiibacterota bacterium, assembly GCA_003153505.1. Classification (GTDB taxonomy): domain Bacteria; phylum Chloroflexota; class Dormibacteria; order Aeolococcales; family Aeolococcaceae; genus Palsa-851. The sequence goes on along the minus strand of PLZA01000023.1, from coordinate 40,406 downwards.
CGGTACCGGTCCGGCAGCGCCCGCGTGGGTCCAGCACGACGCCGTCTCGGTCTGCCCCCAGACATCCTCGAGGACCACATCGAAACGGCGCTCGAACGCCTCCCAGAGACCCGCGGGCGTCGCGCTGCCCATCGCGCGCCGCACCGGGTTGTCAGAGTCACGCCGGCGGGCAGGCCGGGACAGGAGCGTGCTGATGATCGTCCCGACGTACGGAAAGAAGACGGCATCCACCGCACGGGTTCGCGCCCAGAAACGGAGCGGGTCGAAGCGGCGGTCGACGACGGTGCGTCCACCGCGCAGCAGCGTGCCCAGGAGCGTGCCCTGCGCGGTGACGTGGAACAGGGGGAGGCAGGTGTACACCGTCTCGCCCGGGGCGGTTTGGACCAGCTCGTCGCCGTAGCACACCGCGTGCAACGCCTCGGCGTTCCTGCTCCAGAGCACCCCTTTGGACTCGCCGGTGGTGCCCGAGGTGAACATGAGCCGAGCGGGAGCCGCGGGATCTGCGTCCGGCGGCGGCGGCGCGTCGGTGGAGGCGGCGGCAACCGCATCGTCGAAGCTCGCGAATCCGGATTGCTGCATTGCCCCGGCGACAAGCATTGTCCTGAGCGCCGGGAGGTCGCGCGAGGATGCGTGCGCGACACCGGCGAGCGGCCCGTCGCACACGAGCACCTCGCCGCGCGCCTGGAACATCACATGCGTCAAGGGGTCGCCGCTCAACCACGCGTTGAGGGGCGCGAACACCGCTCCGATCTTCATGCACGCGAACCAGGTCCCGACGAGCGCCGCGCTGTTGTGACAGAAGGTCATCACCACGCTGCCCTCACGCACCCCACGTTGGAGAAGGACGTTGGCGATGGCGTTTGCCAGCCGGTCCACCTCGCCGTAGGTGAGGGTCGCGTCAGGGAGCACGAGGCATTCCCGATCGTGGTACCTGGTCACGGCGGACAGGATCCATTCCCGGAGCGGTTTGTGTGTCGCGGGCGCGGCCTGCATCGCCGCCATCAGTCTGCGCGAGCGATGGCGAAGAGCGGCGAGCGGGACAGGTTGAGGCGCAGCCGAGGGAGCAGCAGCAACGCCGCTCCGATGGCGATGGTGATCGCCGCGGCGTAGATGCAGAGATCGAACGGCGCCGCCGGAATCGGGTACACGGTTCCCTTGATGATGTAGGCCATGACGGCGATCGCCGCCACCAGCCCGATGACACGCCGCGGAGTCGCACGTCCGCGCCGCACCGACCACGTCAGCGCCGCGAGTGCGGTCAGCAGGTACGCGATGATGATCAGATCAGCACCGTAGGTCGCGAGATAGAAGAACGCATCGATCGGGGTCGTGCCGTTGAGCATGAACGGCATCGTCGCGACGATGCTCGCGACGCCGACCACCGCAAGCGCGCCGGCGGGTGATCGCTGACGCCGGTTCACGGTCGCGAGCCACCGCGGCCCGAAGCCGTCGCGCGCGAGCGCGAAGAGCAAACGATTCGCGCCGTTGACGGTGGCGAGCTGCGCGCCGATACCGCTGATCAGGGCGGCGACGTTGATGATCGTGCCCATCGCCGGTGTCACATACCGACCCGCGACGTCGACCAATGGCACCGCCTGATGCGCGAGCGAGCCGGCGTTCGGGTACGCGATGGTCTCGACCCACGAGAGCAGCACGTAGATGCCACCGGAGACGAGCAGCGCCGCGATCATCGATGCCGGGATGACCCGTCGCGGCCGCGACGTCTCCTCACCGAGCGTCGCCGACACTTCGAAGCCCGAGAACCCGGTGAACGCGAAGATGACTCCGAGACCGATGGTCGCGCCCGGCACAGCGCCGAGCGTGAAGGGCGCGGCGGACAGCGCGTGACCACCCGATCCGCCCCGGAGCAGCACCGCCGCGGCAACGATCAGAACCAACACGATCGCAACGCCTTCGAGCGCGAAGATGACCATGGTCGACACCGAGATCCGGCGGTAGGCGAGCACCAGCGCGAGCGCCCAGAAGAGGAACGCGAACACCGGCCATGGGATCGCCATATGCGCTGACCCGGCCAGGCTCTCCACGAAGTTGGCGTTGCTCGCATAGATCGACGACGAGTACGCGATATACACCCCGAGCAGCATCCACGCGGACAGGAACCCGTAGCCGTAGCCGAGGGCTCGCCCGTTGAATGCGAACACCGATCCTGCAGACGCGAAGTCAGCCGCAAGTACGACGAATGCGTAGGACACGAGGAGCATCGCCAGGAGCGCGAGCAGGAACGCGAGCGGTCCGGCCTGCCCGACGATTGCCGCCATGATCGCGGGAAGAAACGTCACCCCCGCAGTCGGCGCCTGGATCCCGACCGCGCTCGCGGTCGCGCCGGCGAAGCGCACGCTGTTGGCCCGCAGCGATGGCGAGTCCAGCATGGTGTCGCTAGCCTAGCGGACGCCTGATCGCTGCCGGCGCCTAGCGATCCTCGCCGCGACGCAGGCGCTCGAGCCGGCGCCGGATCTCGGGGTCGAGGCCGTCTTCGAGGCGGGTACTTCGCCGGCTGTCGTCGCGCATGCGCTTGGTCTGGGTGTCGACGCTCCCGGCCACCCTGGCCACCTCCGCCTCGAGGGCGCGGGCGCCCATGGTGGCGACGCCCATCGCGCCGACGACGTCGCGCTCGAGGCGATCATCGGTCGCGACCACGACATCCGCACCCTCGCCACGCTGCGATGCCTTATATGCAGCGCGCTCGATGACGTGGTCCGCGGTAGCTCGTTTGGATCCGAAGAGCACGGTGACCCCGTCGGATCGCTCCGTGGACGGGATGGCGCCGGGGCGTCCGTGCGCGTCGAAGACGACGGTGACCGCGACGCCGGTTTGCGCGGCATACTCCGCGAGCGCGCTGACCAGCTGGCGACGTGCATCCTCGAGGCCGCGTTCGCGCAGCGTCGCGTGCAGCGCGGGCCACGCGTGGATGATGTTGTACCCGTCGACGATGAGCGTGTGCATGCGTTGGTGGCCGGCGTCTCAGCGCGGCGCGAATCCACGCTGGCGTTGCACCTCGAAGAGCAGCACCGCTGCGGCCGCTCCCGCGTTGAGTGATGCGACATGACCCATCATGGGAATGCCGACCAGCACATCGCAGTGCTCGCGAGTCAGACGCCGCATCCCCGCACCTTCCGCGCCGACGACGACCGCCACCGGGACCGAGAGGTCGACCGCGTCGTAGCGATCCTCGGCATCGGCATCGAGACCGACTCGCCAGATGCCCGCTCCGCCGATGACACCGAGCGCCTGAGCGAGGTTGGGCACGGTCACCATGGGCAGGTGCTCCGTCGCTCCTGCGGACGCCTTGACCGCCGCCGCGGTGAGTGGTGCCGCGTGGTGGCGCGGCACGACGATGCCGTCCGCGCCGCATGCCTCGGCACTTCGAGCGATGGCGCCGACGTTCTGCGGATCCTGGATCCCGTCAAGGACGACGAGCAGTGCGGGTGCGCGCGTCTGGTCGAGCAAGTCGCGCAGCGTGAGTGCTGCCCGCGCGTGGAAGTACCCGGCGACACCCTGGTGATGCTCGGTGTGGGCGATATCATCCAGTCGCTGCCGGGATACCTCCTCCACCAGGATGTCCCGCGCCTCGGCCAGCTCGAGGATCTCGGTCAGCCGCGACTCGGGCCGTATCGCACTCGCCACCACGATCTTGCGTGCCCCACGGCCGGACCGGAGCGCTTCGAGCACCGGGTTGCGCCCGTAAAGGATGTCCATCGAGTCAGCCTCGGCGCGGCGAGATCCGCTTCCAGCGCTGACCCTGGGGCGTGTCCTCCACCTCGATCCCCCGGCTCGCAAGCTGGACCCGGAGATGATCGGATTGAGCGAAGTCGCGAGCGGCACGCGCCGCCGCGCGCTCGTCGAGCCATCGCTGCTCCTCCGCATCCGGCGCCGCCTGGCGATCACGTACGACGAGCGCAAGCACGCCGAGGACGCCATCGATCTCGTCGAGGACATGCCGCAGGGTGCGCTGCGTCTCCGCACCGACCGCTCCGGTGTCGAGCACGCGATTGACGTCGCGCAACCCCGAGAACACGATGCCCATCGCCTCCGGCAGGTTGAGGTCGTCGTCCATCGCCTCGTCGAAACCGATGCGCATGCCGCGCACCGACGCGAGGACGGCCTCGTCGCGAGCGCTCCCCTCCTCCTCGACGGTCCGCAGCCCGGCAACCCGCGTCTGGAAGTCGACGAGTCGCTGCACCGCCGTGTTGCTGTCGGCGAGCAGGTCGTCCGAGTACTCGAGCGGCTTGCGATAGTGGGTGCGCGCGGCAAGTAGATAACGCAGCGACGCCGCGCTCGCGCCCTCGTCGAGCACGTCGCCCACAGTGGCGAAGTTACCCACTCGTTTGGCCATCTTCTCGCCGCTCACGCGCAGGTGCTGGCTGTGACACCAGATGCGCACGAAGCGTTGACCTGTGGCCGCCTCGGACTGGGCGATCTCGTTCTCATGGTGCGGAAAGATGTTGTCGACGCCACCGCAGTGAATGTCGAAGCTCTCACCGAGCAGGGCCATGCTCATGGCCGAGCATTCGATGTGCCAGCCGGGTCGTCCCCTGCCGATGCGTGTGTCCCAGCCGATCTCGTCCGGGCCCACAGCTTTCCAGAGCGCGAAATCGCGGACGTCTTCCTTGGTGTAGTCGTCGGCGTCGATCCTTCCGCTGGCGCCGGACACGAGCCCTTCGGCATTCGCGCCGCTGAGCCTGCCGTATGCCGGGAATGCCGCGATGTGGAAGTAGTAGCTGCCGTCGGCGCGATACGCTGCGCCGGTGCGCCCGAGGCGCTCGATGAGGTCGACCATCTGCTCGATGTACTCGGTGGCGCGCGGATAGTGGTGCGCGGGGCGGATGCCGAGCGTGTCGCGATCCTCCTCGAACGCGGTGATCCACTGCGCGGTCTCCTCGTCGAGGGTGTGCCCGTTGGCGACGGCGTTCTTGATGATCCGGTCGTCGACGTCCGTGAGATTCATCACGTGCGTGACGTTGGCGGCGAACCTCCGGTCCAGCCAGCGGCGCAGGACGTCCTCGAAGATGAAGGTCCGGAAGTTGCCGATGTGGACGCGGTTCCAGACCGTGGGGCCGCAGGTGTACATGCGGACGTGGCCGGGCTGGATCGGCTCCACCGCGACGAGCTCACGACTCATCGTGTCGTGCAGCTGGAGGGTCACCGCCGTTCCAGCAGCACCGTCGCCGACGCGGCGATCCCTTCGCTTCTCCCCGAGAACCCCATGCCGTCGGTGGTGGTCGCGCCGACCGCTATCGTTCCGGGCTCGAGACCGAGCGCCGTCGACATTGCCTCCGACATCGATTCGAGGTGCGCGGCGAGCCGAGGTTCCTCGGCGATCGCGATGACGTGGGCGCTGATGACCGCCCAGCCCTCCGTCCGGAGCTTCTCGGCCACCACCTTGAGAAATTCGCAGCCGGACGTGTCCTTCCATTGGGGATCGCTGGACGGGAAGTGCCTGCCCATGTCGCCGAGCCCGGCGGCGCCGAGGATCGCGTCGACCAGGGCATGCACAACCGCGTCACCGTCCGAATGTCCGAGCAACCCGCGGTGATACGGGATCAGGACGCCACCCAGCATCAGCCGCCGCCCGGGAATGAACCGGTGCGCGTCGATGCCGTGACCGATGCGCATCGTCATCGGACCTCCTCGAGTAATGAGCGGAGCAGGACGAGGTCCTGCGGGAACGTCACCTTGAAATTGCGCGGGTCACCGGGGACCACGGTGACCGGTTCCCCCAGGGCTTCGACGAGCGAGGCATCGTCGCCGGCACTGATCCCCTGCGTGGCGGCATGCAGATGAGCACGGCGCAGGAGATCAGCGCCGAACGACTGCGGAGTCTGCGCTGCCATGATCGAGGAGCGGTCGAGGGTGGCCGCGACCCGGCCGTTGTGCACCTGCTTCACAGTGTCCACGCAGGGTACCCCCGCGATCGCCGCTCCTACAGCCCGGGCGGCGTCGAGCACCGCGCGGAAGAGCTCGGGTGGCGTGAGTGGCCGCGCAGCGTCATGGACCGTGATCCAGGCGTGGCCCTCGCATCGATCGATCGCAGCGGCAACGCTGTCCTGGCGGCGCTCACCCCCTTCGAGGAGCACGACATCGGACAGCTGCAGCTCATCGGCAATGCCCCGGATCGCATCCCATCGGCCCGACGGGGCGGCGATGGCCACGAGGTCAAAGCACCCTGCCGCGGCGATGGACTCGAGGGTGATCGCTAGGACGGGCCGGCCCGAGATGACCGCCCAGAGCTTGTCCTCCCCCGTCCGCACGCCGCGGCCAAAGGCAGGAACGATCAGCGCGCTGGTCAGCGCTGCGCGACCTTGGCGCGAACCGGCCGCAGCACCCGAGGCTTGATCGAGTCGTCGGCGGCGAGCGTTGCGAAGATCATCCTGCCGGCCGTGGTCTGGAGCACGGTGGTGACGGTGACGGTGACCGTCTCATCAACGCGGCTGCTCCCGTTCTCCACGACGACCATAGTGCCGTCCTCGAAGTACCCGACGCCCTGGTGGGGCTCCTTGCCCTCCTTGACGATGGTGATCGCCATGCTCTCGCCGGCGCCGACGATCGGCTTGACCGCGTTGGCGAGGTCGTTCAGGTTGAGCACCCGGACACCCTCGATCTGAGCGAGGCGATTGAGGTTGTAATCCTGGGTCATGAGGGCCGCTCCACGGGCGCGGGCGAGCTTGACGAGGCGAGCGTCGACGTCCGGCGTGCCCGGGAAGTCGAGATCGACCAGCTCGCAGACGACATCCTCAGCCTTCTGGAGAGCATCCACGACGCCCAGCCCGCGACGACCCTTCTGGCGGCGGAACGGATCCCCGGAATCCGCGACGCGCTGCAGTTCTTCGAGGACGAATCCGGGAATGAGCAGCCGTCCGGGGACGAATCCCGCGGCTGCGACGTCAACGATCCGACCGTCGATGAGCACACTGGTGTCGACGATGACCGGCTGCCCGTCCAGCGGGCCCGGGCCTCCCTCGTCGATATTCACCGGTGCACCACGGCCGAAGACCACCCCGAGTGCGTCCCGGCGGCGGCTGCCAGTGCGTACCCCGACGTAGACGAGGACTGTCGCGACCCCGAGCGACAGGATGACGCCGAGCCCGTACGGCAGGGGGTTGAGGAGCACGGCGAGCATGGTCGCGATCAGCAGGGCGGCGATCAAGCCGATCATTGCGCCGATGAGCTGCGCGGGCGGCGCCTCGTCGAGGTTCCGCTCCAGCCAGAGGTACGGTTCGACGCTCAGCAGTGGCGCTGCCAGGGCAAGGGACGCCGCGCCGGCGGCGCCGGCGGCGAGGAGCGCCGCGCCCGCGGTGGTGGTGTTCTGGGTGAGCACGCCAGGGGTGCTCGAGAGGACGAACACCCCGTAGAGGACGCCGAAGACGAATCCCACGCCGGCGCCGATAATCCGCGAGACGTTTCTCGCCCGGCGGATCGTCCGATCGGCATGGGTATGCATCTCAGCGATTGAACCACACGATCTTCGCGCCGAAAGGCGGCGCGACACGACGGTCACCCGAGTAGCGCAACCGCCTCGATCAAGTTGCGAACCCGATGGACTCGGAGGCCGTCTGGAACCGCTCCCCGAAAGCTCTCGGGCAGGATCACGGCCTCCATGCCCACGGCGGCCGCCTCGGCGAGGCGAACCTCCGTCCGGGAGACGCGGCGGACCTCGCCACCCAGCCCCAGTTCGCCGATGACCGCGCAGTGCCGTGATATGGCGCGATCGCCCGCCGACCCGGCGATGGCGAGCACGACCGCAAGATCGGTGCCCGGGTCGGCGAGGCGAATGCCCCCGGCGACGTTGACGAAGACGTCGAGCTTGGAAACAGCGATGCCCGCACGCTTGGCCAGGACCGCCAGCATGAGGTGCAGCCGGTTCAGCTCGAACCCGGATGCCGTCCGTCGGGGGAACTCGAACGGAGAGGCAACCGCCAGCGCCTGCACCTCCACCGCCATGGGCCGGAGCCCATCGCACGTGATGGTCAGCACGCTCCCTGAGGCGCCGAGGGAGGCGGCGTCGAGCATGCCGCGGCTGGGCGCCGCGAGGTCGCGCATACCGTCGCGCTCCATGGTGAGCAGCCCCACCTCGCCGGTCGCCCCGAAGCGGTTCTTGATGCCGCGGAGCATGCGGTGCTCGCCGAGGCGCTCCCCTTCGAGGTAGAGGACGACGTCCACCAGGTGCTCCAGCGTGCGGGGGCCGGCGATCGCCCCCTCCTTGGTGACGTGCCCAACCAGGAGCACCGGCACACCCGTGGCCTTGGCGATCTCACTCATGCGGAGCACCGCGGCCCGGACCTGCGAGACGCTCCCGGGCGGTCCCGGGGTCGCCGCGTCGCGAAGTGTCTGGACGGAATCAACCACCACCAGGGACGGGCGCTCCGCCTCGATGGTGGCGATCACCGTGTCGACGTCGGATTCGACCAGCAGGCGAACCCTGGCACCGGTGCACCCAAGCCGCCGAGCTCGCAGGGCAAGCTGCTCAAGCGACTCCTCACCGGTGCAGTAGAGCGCCGGTGACACCTCATCGCCGCAGCTGTGCGACACCTGCAGCGCGATGGTGGACTTCCCGATGCCAGGGTCACCACCAAGCAGCACGACGCTGCCGGGAACGATCCCCCCTCCCAGGACGCGGTCGACTTCGAATGAACCCGTGGCCTGCACCCGTGCCGGCGCTGCCATGACCGCCTCCATCGGCGTCGTGGTCGCGGCGACCGTGGGCGGTCCCGGCCTGCGCGCGGTGAGGCGCACCACGTCCTCGCTGAGGCTGTTCCAGGCGGCGCATGCCGGGCAGCGCCCCTGCCACTTCGGCGCCTCCGCGCCGCACTCGGAGCAGATGTAGTGCAGGCGGGGTGCGGCGCGTTGCAACTCGGTGGCCATGGGCGTCGAATCCTAACGAACAGATGTACGCTCGTCAAGCGCGCCGCACCGCGGCGCGTCCTGAGAGCTCTACCCGGAGGCGGCTAGCGCGAGTGGACCGGCCGTCCCCTGCCGCGGTGGGTCTGAGCCGGCTCGGGCTCCTCCACTCCTTCGATCCGCCGGCGAAGTTGCACGAGGCGATCGCGCAGCTCCGCGGCGCGCTCGAACTCGAGGTCGCGCGCCGCTCGAAGCATCTCCTTCTCGACATCCTTGGCCAGCCGGAGCACCTCGTCGGGCGGCAGCCCGGAGGCCTCCTGGAATGCCGCCGCACGAAGCGACTGCTGGTCGCGATGCGACTCCATCTGGTACACGGCCTTGACGATCGACAGCGGGGTGATGTCGTGTTCGACGTTGTATGCGACCTGGATCGCGCGGCGACGGTCGGTCTCGGCGATCGCCTTCGCCATCGCGTCCGAGGTGCGATCGGCATACATGACGACGTGGCCGAAGAGGTTGCGGGCGGCGCGCCCCACGGTTTGAATCAGTGAGCGATAGCCGCGAAGGTAGCCCTCCTTGTCAGCGTCGAGAATGCCGATGAACGACACCTCGGGAAGGTCGAGGCCCTCACGGAGCAGGTTGATTCCCACCAGCACATCGAAGACGCCGAGGCGCAGGTCGCGAATGATCTCGACGCGTTCCATGGTGTCGATATCGCTGTGCAGATATCGCACTTTGATGCCGGCCTCGCGAAGGTAGTCGGTGAGATCCTCGGCCATCTTCTTGGTCAGCGTGGTGATCAGGCAGCGTTCGTGCTTCTCGATCCGGCGCCGCATCTGCGCGATGAGATCGTCGATCTGGCCGTGCGACTCCTTCACCTCGATGGTGGGATCCACCAGACCGGTCGGCCGGATGATCTGCTCCACCACCTGGGTGGCGCGCCCTTCCTCATACGGCCCCGGCGTCGCGCTCACATAGATGATCTGGCCGATCATCGAGTCCCATTCGGCAAATGTCAGGGGCCGGTTGTCAAGTGCCGACGGCAGCCGAAACCCATACTCCACCAGGGGAATCTTGCGGGCACGGTCACCCTTGTTCATGCCGTCGATCTGGGGCACCGCAACGTGCGACTCATCGACGATCAGGAGCGCGTCGTCGGGCAGGAAGTCCAGCAGACAGTGCGGGCGCTGCCCCTCGGAGCGGTTGCTTAGGTGACGTGAGTAGTTCTCGATGCCGGCGCACGTGCCGGTCTCGCGCATCATCTCCATGTCGAAGTTGGTGCGCTGGCGCAGGCGCTGGGCCTCAAGCAGACGTCCCCGCGTTTCGAGCAGCTTGACCCGCTCCTCGAGCTCGGCCTCGATGGACACGAGCGCGCGCTCCATCTGCTGCTGCGGGGTCACGTAGTGCGTCGCTGGGAAGACGGTCAGCTCGTCGCGGATGGTGAGGATCTCGCCGGTCAAGGCATCGAAATCCTTGATCGACTCGATGGTGTCGCCCATGAATTCGATCCGGGTCGCGATCTCCTCGTACGCGGGCTGGACATCGACGACATCGCCCCGAACGCGGAAGCGGGTGCGCCCGAAGTCCATGTCATTGCGCGCGTATTGCAGATCGGAGAGCTTGCGCAGGAGGATGTCCCGTCGCCACGACTCGCCGCGCTTGACGGTGATCGACTCGCCGAGATAGTTCTCGGGCGAGCCGATGCCGTAGATGCAGGAGATCGAGGCGACCACCACCACGTCGCGGCGGGTCAGCAGCGCCCGGGTCGCGCTGTTGCGCAACCGATCGATCTCGTCGTTTCGCGAGGAGTCCTTCTCGATGTAGGTGTCGGTGCGCGGGATGTACGCCTCGGGCTGGTAGAAGTCGTAGTAGGAGACGAAGTACTCCACCGCGTTCTTGGGGAAGAACTCCCGGAACTCGGCCCAGAGTTGCGCGGCGAGCGTCTTGTTCGGCGAGAGCACGAGCGTCGGCCGCTGCTGCTCCGCGATCACGTTGGCGATCGTGAACGTCTTGCCCGACCCGGTCACGCCGAGCAGGATCTGCTCGCGCTGACCTTCGGTCAGCCCGCGGTTGAGCGCCTTGATCGCCGCGGGCTGATCCCCGGCGGGTTCGAAGGGCGCGAGCAACTCGAGGGCGGGCACGCTTCGAGTCTAGTCGCTGCACGAGTCTCGCCGAGCCGGGGTCAGGTCACCGCCGCGTAGATCTCCTCGAGGCGCTTGGCGATGGCGTCCCAGGAATGCTCCGCCAGGACGACCTCGCGCCCGCGCGAGCCGGCCTCCGCGCGGCGCGCAGGATCGTTGAGGAGCGAGGTCGCGGCAGCGTTCAGGGCCAAGAGATCGCCAGCGGGAACGAGCACGCCGCCGGTGCCGACCGCATCACGGAGCCCGTCCACATCGAATCCGACCACGGGTGTCCCCGCTGCTTGCGCCTCGAGCGCGACCATGCCCAAACCCTCGAAGCGAGAGGGCATGACCACGATGGCAGCCCGCGCGTACTCGCGGTTCAGGGCCTCGCGGTCGAGCGCACCCAGGTACTCGATCCGCCCGCCGCTGGCGGCCGCGGCGCGCTGCGCATCGCCGGCGAGGCTGCCGCCGCCCACGATGACGCCGTGCACCCGGGCATCCGCTGACGTCAGCTGCTGGAGCACCGAGATCGCCTCGACGACGCCCTTCTCGCGTTCCAGACGGCTGACGAAAAGCACCCGTCCGTCCTCGTGCTCCACACCGGGGAGATCCACCGCGTCGACGCCGTTCGACAGCACCTCGATGCGTGATGCTGGGATCCCCATCTCCAGGAGGGCATTGGCAGTGGACCGCGAGACCGGGAGCACCATCGCAGCACCGCGGTAGGAGCGAGCTTCCACACCGTTGAGCAGGCGCTTGACCGAGCCCCGCGCGTGCGCCTGCCGGTAGGTGTGGTGAGCGGTGTACACGAGCGGCGCGCCGAGCCGCTTCCAGAGCAGGACCCCGCCGGGCCCCCCCTGCGCGTGGATCACGTCCGGCGATGCGCGCAGCAGGATCTGGGGATAGCGGTTGAGCTGCAACGAGAAGTCGAGCGGGGCGCGGCCGGTGCGGCGGGCGAACGCAATCGCATGCTCACCGCGGCCTGAGATGGTGTGCACGCGCGATCCGTGCCGCTCCAGGGCCGCACGCATCCCGTGCACCACGACACCCTGCCCGCCAAGCGGTGGATCATCGTCGTAGCTGGCGATCGTGACCCGCGTCACCGCTGGCAGCTCGTGCAGTACACGGTCGTCCGCCCCGCGGCAACCGTGCGGCGCAGTGTCGTCCCGCACTCGAAACAGGGCATGCCGCCGCGTCCGTAGACCTGGAGGCGCTCCTGGTTGCTCCCACGGGCATTCCAGACGTCGCGGTAATCGTCGATGCTGCTCCCTCGATTGACGACCGCCGCGCTGAGGACCTGGCGGATCGCATCGAGCAGGGCGGCACGCTCGCGACGCGCGAGACGGTGGCAGCGCCGGGTCGGCCGGACCCCGGCGAGGAAGCACGCCTCGTCGATGTAGATGTTGCCAAGTCCGGCGACGCCCTTCTGATCCAGCAGCGCCGCCTTCACCGTCCTCGTTGTCGTGCGGAGCACTGCGTCGAGGCGAGCTTGCGAGAACGCCTCGGAGAGCGGCTCGACACCGAGACGGGGCAGCACGCGCGCCGCCGTGAGCGCTTCGCGCGAGCCGTAGGCGATGCGACCAAAGCGACGGGCGTCGTCGAAGCGCAGCTCGTGCCCGTCGTCGAGCGATGCGCGGAGGTGCGTGTGCTTGGCAACCGGGGCGTCGGCATCACAGACCAGCAGGTGTCCGGTCATGCCGAGGTGCACCATCAGCTCGTCGCCCGAGTCAAGCCCGAGCAGCAGGTATTTGCCACGGCGTTCGATGCCCTCGAAACGCTGACCGGTGAGCAGAGCGGGAAGCATCCGGCCGTCGGGGACACGCACGATGTCGGGGCGATCCACGGTGACTCGCTCGATGCGTCGTCCCGTCACGGCTCCGCGGAGATCGCGGGCGACCGTCTCCACCTCGGGCAGCTCCGGCACCGTCAGTTCCTCGGGATGGGCGTCATGTCCCCCCAGTTGTCGCCGACCTTGACGTCAACATCGAGCGGCACCTTGAGCGCCTCGGCGGCGCCCATACGATCCCGGAGGAGGGGGATGAGTGCATCGAGCTCGTCGGCCGGAGCTTCGAGGAGCAGCTCGTCATGCACCTGGAGCAGGATCCGGCTGCGCAGCCCGGCTTCCCGGAGCGCCTGGTCGACCAGGATCATCGCCTGCTTCATGATGTCGGCGGCACCACCCTGGATCGGCATGTTCACCGCCATGCGCTCGGCCGCAAACCGGAGCTGACGGTTCGCAGCGCGGATGTCGGCGATGTAGCGGCGCCGCCCAATGAAGGTCTCCACCCACCCGTACTCCCGCGCGTGGTTGCGCACGCCCTCGAGATAGGCGGTCACTGCTGGGAAGTTGCGGAAGTACGTGTCGATGAAGACGTGCGCATCCTCGCGGCTCATGCCCGTGTCACGCGCGAGACCGAAGTCGCTCAACCCATACACCACGCCGAAATTGACCACCTTGGCGATACGCCGCATGTCCGAGGTTACGGCGTCGGGCTCGACCGCGTACACCTCGGCAGCAGTGCGCCGGTGGATGTCCTCACCGCGCTGGAAAGCCTCGATCAGCTCCTTTTCCCCGGTCACGTGGGCGAGCACACGCAGCTCCACCTGCGAGTAGTCGGCGCTGACCAGGCGCTGGCCGGTATCCGCGTGGAAGGCACGGCGGATGCGCTGCCCCCACTGCGTGCGCACGGGAATGTTCTGCAGGTTCGGGTCCGACGACGACAGCCTGCCTGTCGTCGCCACCGCCTGGTTGAACGAGGTGTGCACGCGCGAGTCGGCGGTGCACAACAGCGGGAGCGCATCGACGTACGTGCTCTTCAGCTTGGTGAGCTGTCGCCATTCGAGAATTCGTTCCACCACCGGGTGTTCGTCGCGCAGCGCTTCGAGCGTGTCCGCATCGGTGCTGCGTCCTGTCTTCGTCTTGCGCCCGCTCGCGAGCCCGAGGTCGTCGTAGAGGAAACGCCCGAGCTGCTGCGTGCTTCCGGGATTGAAGGTGTACCCGGCTACCTCCTGGACCTCGCTTTCGATCTCGGTGATTCGCTGGTGCATCTCGGCGCTGATCGACCCGAGGAGGTCGCAGTCGACAGCAACGCCCTCAACCTCCATCGCCGCGAGGATCGGCACCAGTGGGAGTTCCATGGTGTCGTGCAGCCGTGTCGCTCCGGCGCGCTCCATGTCGCGCGCAAGCACCTCGCCAACCGGGTCGAGCAAGCCCACCCAGACGCCGTAGTACGCGGCGGCCTCCTCGATCGGCACGTCGGCGATCCCGCGCTTGGAGCGACCGCTGCCGAGCAACGTCTCCTCGGCTTCGACACTCAGCGCCGACAGGTCGTGGGCGAGCACGGGCAGCGTCGGCACCTTGAGACGCGAGTTGGTGAGATACGCGGCGAGCAGCGCGTCGAATTGCAGTCCCTGTATGGCGATGCCGCGGCGCCGCCAGGCGAGCAACTCGCGCTTGAGGTCGTACCCCCGCTTGGGGAGAGTGCCGTCGACAAGCAGCTCCTCCAACGCTGCGATGGCGGCCGGATCCGCATTGCGCTCCAGCCCCGCGTGCCACACCGGCATGTAGTAGGCGATGTCCTCACCAGTCGGCGCGAATGCCACGCCGATCAGGTCACCCGTCCTCGGGCTGCCGTCGATCACCGTGCGGATCGCGATCGCTCCCGCAGCCCGGATCCGTTGCACGGCATCCGCGGCCTGATGCGCGTCCACCACGATCTCCACATCAGTGCCCGGCACCTGCAGATCGCCCGGAGGCGAATGTTGCGTTTCCGGCGCCACCATCGCCGATGCAGGCGGGGCGCTCGCGTCAGTGGCCCTGCCGGGGAGACGCGGGAGCAGGCTGCGAAACTCGAGACGATCGAACAGCTCGCGCACAGCGTTCTCGTCGTAGTGAAAGAGGCGTGCGCCCTCGAGCGGGAGCTCGACATCGATGTCGACCTTGATCGTCGCCGTCCACTTGCTCAGCTGTGCCTGCTCAACATGGGATTCCAGCGCGCGCCGCACCCGACCCTCGGGCATCGACGGCACCGCTTCCAGCACCTTCTCGAGCGGGCCGTACTGCTGCACCAGCGACATCGCGGTCTTCTCGCCGATGCCCGGAACACCCGGGATGTTATCGCTCGGATCCCCTTGCAGCGCCTTGAAATCGACCACCAGCGGCGGCTCGAAGCCGTAGCGCTCGCGCACCTTGTCGACGTCGTAGATGATCGTGTCACTGATGCCGCGCCGGCTCGCGAAGACACGGATGTGCTCGGTGACGAGCTGGAGCACATCGAGGTCGCCGGTGAGGATGATGACGTCGAGACCGGCGGCCTCTGCCTTCTGCGCCAGTGTGCCGATGACGTCGTCGGCTTCGAACGTCGGGATCTCGACGATCGGAATGCCGAGCGCCTCGACGACCTCTCGCGCCCATGGGAACTGCGCGCGCAACTCGTCTGGAGCGCGCAATCGTTGCGCCTTGTACGCCGCGAATTTCTCGTGTCGAAAGGTCGGCCCCGGCGGATCGAACGCGGCGATGGCATATGTCGGCGTCGTGTCGTTCAGCGCCTTGAAGAGCATCGACGTGAAGCCGTAGGCGGCATTGGTCATCTCGCCACGACTGTTGCTCAGCGCGGGCATCGCGTGGAAGGCGCGATACACGAGGTTGTGTCCATCCACCAGCAGCAAGGTCTCGCGAGGCACATCGGCCATGGTAGCCGCGGGGCAGGGATGTCCTCGGCGGCGCACTCCCGGGGTTATGATCGAGGCATGGCCGACCTGGTTGAAATGACCGTCGACAGCATCAGGGTGCACATGCCGACCGGCCAGCACGTCGTCATCCTCAAGGAGAAGACGGCTGATCGCTACCTTCCCATCTGGATCGGCATCAACGAGGCCAACGCGATCGCCCTGAAGATCACCGGGATCACCCCGGAGCGGCCGATCACACACGATCTGCTCGCCAACCTGCTCAGCGCGGTCGAGGTGACCGTCGACCGAATCGTGGTCACGTCCCTGAGCAACGAGGTCTTCTACGCCCGCATCCTCGCCCAGGTCGACGGCCGCCGCCTGGAGATCGATTCCCGCCCCTCGGACGCGATCGCCGTGGCGGTACGGGTCGGCGCGGGCATCTTCGTCGCCGACGAGGTGCTCGACAAAGCAGGAGTGCTGCCGGAAGCGGACAAGGATGGCGAACTCTCCGAGGCCGACCCGGAGAGCGAGGAGCGGCTCGCCAAGATCCGCGACTGGGTGAACACGCTCAACCTTCCCGACCTCGGGACCGGCGCCTCCGAGAGCTAGACCGGGTTCAGGCGCTGAAGAGCGACCAGAAGCCCGCGTCCTCGAAGCCGAGGCGCCAGGCGGCGATGCCGGCAAGTCCGTAGGTGTGGACCAGATCTACCTTCCGGGCCAGGCTGTCAGCGTCGTCGAAGTACGTCGTCATCGAGCCGTCCGGGGACGAGATGAAGGGGGTTTGTGCGCTGAAGTCGTAGTCGACTCGAGCGCCCGGCACCGCGAGGGCGTTGTAGAGGACATTCGAATACGCCGCCGCGCCGCCGAGAGTCCCCCAGGCACGACCGTAGAGGGGGACGCCGAGGAGGACGTGGTTCGGGGTGAGATCCGGCAGCGTCGCCTGCAGGACGGCGTTGTCCCAGTCCAGCCCGGCAACCGGTCCCGGGGTGCCGCCGTTGCCGTGCTCGTCGTAGGCCATCAGGTCCACATAGTCGGCCACCTTGCCGATGGCCGCGATGTCGTAGGCGGCCGAGTACAGATTGGTCCCCGCGAAGTCGTGCGGAACCACGTCGACGATGAGCTTTGCGCTTCGCCCGTGGAGCGCAGCCCCGAGCTTCTGGACGAAGGCGGTGAACGGTGCCTTGTCCGCCGAGAGCATCCCCTCGAAGTCAAGGTTGATGCCTTTGTAGCCGTCGTAGCGGATCGCCGCCACCATCTCGTTGACGAGGACGTTGGTTGCGTGCGGGTTGTTGAGCAGCTGATCGGTGGCGGTGGGATTGGTCGAGTCATTGGCGAGCGACGGCCAGATCGGCAGGTTCGCGGCACCCGCCCGGCCGACCGCCGACTGATCGGGTGTGCCCAGAAGCGTGCCGTCCGCCTGTGCCTGCCAGCCCGTCGGAGTGACCTGTGCGACCGCGCCGAGGTGGAACGCCAGCGATGAGTTCGAGGCCCCGGTATTGATGACGAACGCGTCCACCGCGATGCCGGCGACCCTGGGTGGCGCCGGAACGGTGACCCTGCGCACCGTGTGCCGGGCGATGCCGGTGAGAGCCAGCGTGATGCCCGGATCCAGGTGCGCGTCGCCGGCCGTGGGAATCGTCGCCGGGAGCGTGATCGAGGCGGGTGCCTGGCCCTGCCAGGTCACCCGGGCGTGCGTGCCGTCGCTCCAGGTGATCGTGGCTCCAGGAAGCGCAGCGGCGACCGCGGGCTGATCGGGAGCGTCGTCAAAGACCGCGTCGACCACCAGGCCGCTCGACGGATCGATGTGAGCCGCGATCATCGCCGCCGTGGGGGCGATCACTTTGAACGAGATGCTCTGGGTGGTCATCCCCGACACCGCGATCGAGAGGCGGTGGCTGGAGGCGAGTGGAAGCGACTTGACCGTGGCGAGCAGGTCCTGGTTCTGGCTCGACAGGGTGAGCTGGCCCCCGTCGAGCTTCGCAGTCACGTCCGAGGCCTGAAGCGCTGCACCCGTAGCGTGGAGACGGAGGTCCAGGTTGGGCGGCACATTGGCGGAGCCGGAGCGGAGGGCGACGCCGCCTGCCGTGATCACGACGTAGCCGTAGTTGGGGGGTGAGCCGAACCCGCTAAAGCTGCAGCCGGAGACCAGCAGCGCCACAGCCAGGCACGCCAAGCGGCGGTGCATCGCCTCCCAGTCTAGTAAAGGAGGTGCGCGACGGATCCTCCGCCGTGGAGGTCAGTGGGTCGTGAGCGTCAGTTCAGCGGTGAGCGGCGGGCTCCCCAGCCCGGCGTAGCCGGCGGGAATGGTGGCGGTAACCCGAATCTCGGTGCCCGGGGCGAGTCCGGCCGGGACCTCGAAGCCGAGGAGCGGCCCCGCTCCTCCATCGGGTTGCAGCGCCGGGGTCGCGGCCCCCTGGCCGAGAGCGAGGGGGACCCCAAACGTCCCACTCGTGGCGGGAATGGCGCTGAGCCGGCCGTTCCGGTCGGAGACCCCGATCGACACGCAGGGCAGCACCGCGCGAGCGGGCGGCGCCGAGGCCGCCGTCCCTGGAATCGAGAGCGCCGCCACCGGGACCGTCAGCTGTGCGTAGACGAACGCCGGCCCACCTGAGCTCACGGTGAGCGTCGGTGCGGCGAGCACCAGGTGGTAGGCGGGCCGAGCGGCGTCGGTTGCCAGGTCCTCGTGGGTGTAGCCGACCGGTGGCGTCGCTGCGGCGATGTCGACAATCTGGTGCGTGCAGGCCGATTCGGCCGTCGCCGCACCGGGCACGTTCCCTTGGGCAGCCGACGGTGGGGCGACCGATCGGCCGGCAACGCTTGTGGGCGTAGCGCCGTTGCCGTGGACGAGCGCGGCGATGACCAGCACAGCCGCAGCGGCCCCGGCGATCGCCGTGGCCGGGAAACGGCGCACCAGGCCGAGGTTGAACCAGCTCAGCCCGATCCGCGGCCGGGCCGGCCGCTCGGCGACGGGTGGCGTCGACGGCAGATGCACCACGTGGGGCATGCGTGCCCGCGGCATCTCCCGCAGCGTCTCGATGCTCGCGCGGAACTCCGCGTAGGCAGCGGCGCAGGGAGCGCAGGACTGCATGTGCGCCTGGAATCGGGCCTCGTCGATCGGAGACAGCTCGTCCTCGTACGCGGCGGAGAAGAGATCGTCGAGGTGGCGGCGCGGGCTCATGCGTGCTCCTCGGCAAAGCCGGGCGCGGCGGCCGTCCCCCGGAGAGCCTTGGCGAGCATCGAGCGTGCCCGGCTCAACCGTGACTTCACGGTGCCGATGGGAACGCGCAGCGCTGCCGACATCTCCTCGTAGCTCAGCTCGTTGACATCTCGGAGGACCACGACAGCGCGGAAGTCCGGATGGAGCGTGAGCAATGCCTCGCGGACGGCGGCAATCCGCTCACGGGCCAGCGCACTGGCTTCCGGACCGAGCGCTGGATCGGGCAGCTCGACGATGTTCCCCTCGGAGTCCTCGAGCGGGTCTGCGGGCCGGCGGATGGTCCGGCGCTGGACGTCGTGACTGCAGTTGATTGCCACCCGGAACAGCCACGCCCGAATGGTCTGCCCACGGAGCACCGGGATCCTCACGTAGGCGCGCAGGAAGGTCTCCTGCACGACGTCGGCAGCATCGGCCGGGGTCCCGAGCATCCTGAGTGCCATCGTGTAGAGCTCATCCTGGTGGCGAGTGACAATTGCTGCAAAGGCATCGCGGTCGCCGCGGCGTGCCCGCTCGAGGAGCGCCTCGTCGTCCATGCAATTGAGGGTACGCGCCAGTGGGCGTTCCAGTTCCCGGCAGGAGCCGGTACGCTGTTCTTCCGGCCGGGGTGGCGGAATGGTAGACGCAGCGGTCTCAAAAACCGCCGAGGGCAACCTCGTGAGGGTTCGACTCCCTCTCCCGGCACGGCCGATTCCATTATGGGGTAAGGGTTTTCCGAATCCGTACCCCTTGGTGTACCCCGGAGCGCTTCGGCGTCCGCGCCCGGCCCAAAAAGTGACGGAGAGTCAATGGCTCGCGACATATCGCCGATACGACGATTGCGAGATCGTCACCATTATCGGGTAGCCGCGATCCGTGAGAGAATCGGCGCGTGCGCTGGCTGGCTAGTCGACCGTTGTGGCTTCTCGCAGGCGCCTTCGTGCTCGTGGTTCTCGGTCTGAAGCTATCCGCCGCTGTCCGCAGCATCGGCACCCTCGTGGTCGTGGCGTTTCTTCTCTTCTTCTCGCTTCTCATGGCCCTCACAGCCCGTCGTGGGACTCCTCGGCCTCCCGGCCCAAACTGACCCACGACCGTCCAGGCACAGCGGTTGACGCGCGCGGGCGCAAACCCAAACCGGCGCCGTTCGACGGCAGCGTGTAATAAGCGGGTCGCTACGCCGCCGTACATCCAACCTTTCGCCAGCGAATGGTCTTGCCGCACCGTGGCCGCGATGATCGACGTGCGACCTCGGCGCCCCCGCGTAGCCCGCCACGCAATGCCGAAAGGGCCGGCGCGAGACGGGTTGTGGCGTTGATCCAATGATCCCACCACGCGTACCATGATGGTGAGGAACGGAATTACCGGCGACCGATTGGAGAGTGAAACCAATGCTCTTGGAGTACACCGCCAACAAGCCGTTCCTGAGCTAGTCAAGCCAGGTGAGGCGACGGCGGGCCGCGGTCACGCAGACCACGGCCGGCCGCTCACCGGGTGAATCAGTTCACGTGGACGTCGTGCGTCACGATCGGCGCGGCACCTGCTCCGGGGAACGCAGATCCCACGCCGCTGAACGCCACGAGGGTCACTTTGTAGGTGCCGGGTTTAGCATACCGATGCGTGGGTGTTGCCCCTGAACCGGTCGATCCATCACCGAATTCCCAGAGGTATGTGGTCACCGGCTGGTTGCTCACCATGGTCAGAGCGCTGAACGTCACCTTCTGACCGTCCGCCGGATGCGCCGGCGAGAACGTGAATCCAGCCGAGAACCCGTTCTGGCCGGTCGTGACGATCGCACCCGTGCCGGTCGAGAGCCCGTGCTGAGCGAAGATCGTCAAGCCGATGGAGTACGCGCCCGAGGCCGGGAACGTGTGCGAAATCGTTGGCGTGGTCTGCTCGATGGTCTGCGCGCCAAACGAGTCGTTGAACTGCCAGACGTACTCGGCGACGCCCCCAGACGCGGTCGAGCCGGTCGCGTCAAAGTTCATCGTCAGGCCGCTGCCGGCGGTCGCCGTGAACTCCGCCGTCGGCTGCACGGACCGCGGCGTGAGCCGCTGGAGGCAGCCGTGGCCCTGGTTGCTCCATTCGGTCTGGTACCAGTAGAAGTGCCCGTTGATCACCTGGTTGTACTTCGCGCCGTCGGGTGCCGTCCCCAGAACGTGGCCCATGACGCCGTCGCACAGGTCGCCGACCTCGAATCCCTGACCCGCACCCGCGCCGTCCGTCCACGCGTCGTTCGGGATCGGATCGCTGACCGACTCGTTCTGCTCGTGGCTGAGGCCGCCCACCAGCGCGCCATCCGACGGACCGTTGGGGTGGTTCCCGTCATCGCAGCCGGGGTTGCCGGTCACGAACGGATCGTCAGCGTAGAGGACCATCGGTGAGAGGAGGGAATTGGAGTGGTATGCGCAGTACGCCGCGAGCGTCGACGGGACCTCGCCCGCGGAGCAGCCACCGAAATTCTGCGTCGGATCGTTCGAGAAGCACCCCTCGACGTTCGGCGGTGTCATCACGAAGTATTCGTGGCGGAGGTCGGTCGTCAGGTGGCGGGCCGCGACGAAGCGCTCGACCTCCTGCTGCAGCTGGAGATCGGTGAAACAGTTGGTCACCGGTGCGTTCACCGGGCACTGACTTACCGGGTACGGATGTGTGTCGAGCAAACCCCCGCCGAAGGTCACGTTGTAGCTCGAATATGCGCCGGTGAGGTCCCGGTACTGCGCCGTCACCGAGTCGGTGTTCTGGTGGCCTCCCCTGTCATGGGAGAGGTCTTTGAACCACCGCTCCAGCCCGGAGACATACTCGGGGCCATAGGCACCGAGGCCGCCCGGGCTCCAGAACACGATGTAGTCCGTGTTCGACGGCATCACCGGGCCGCCGTTGTAGTCGACGTTCCCGAAGACCGTGTCGAACGGGAGGTGCCGCACCGCGCCACGGAGCGGCACGTATGACACCGAATGCGCGACCGGATGCAAGGGCGCTGCGGCCGCCACGCTCGGCGCGGCGACTGGGGAGAACGCAATTGCGGCCGTCGCGGACCCAACCAGAAGGCTCCAGCGCCGATTCATGCCCACGTGCCCTTTCCTCCTTGCGCCCCCCGGGTACGCGGGCAGGATCACAGCACCTGTCCCTCGGTTGGCATTAGCCCAGACGAGGGTAGTACGCGGGGGGTTACTCCGCGACTGGGGCGATTGACGCACCTCGGCGAGGCCGGCCGCCGGGCAGGCCCGGACTCGGGACCAATGCCTCTAGACACGGGCGCGGCTGAGGTGTTGGATGGGGCTGCGAACCAACCGTCGATGCCCTGAGGATCGGCACATGAACACGAAGAAGATCGTGGTCGGGGTCAATGGATCGGCAGCGTCGAATGCCGCTTTGGAGTGGGCGGTGCGGGAGGCCGTTTCGCGCGATGCCGAGGTCATCGCGGTCCACGTGATTAAGCCCGCGGGCGCCCTCGGGTCCGGTGCCGGTGTCACCGACGTTCGCCTCAGGGAGTTCGACTACCTCGGGGACGAGGTGCGCGCGCGGGTCAAGCGTGAGCTGTTCGAGCCGCTGACCACCTCCGAGGTCAAGCACCGCATCCTGATCGTCGAGGGTCATCCCGCGACCGGGATCCTGCACGTTGCTGACGAAGAGGATGCCGGCCTCATCGTGGTCGGCAATGGATTGCATAGCATGATGGAGGACTTCTTCCTCGGAAGCGTCGCCCACGAGCTGACGCACAAGGCCACTCGGCCCCTCGCGATCGTTCCGATGGTCGCTGATACCGGCGCCGTCGACACGATCGGGCGCGGGCAGCGGGGGACGAACGTGCCCCGCCAATCCCGGTCCCATCGCAGCGCGGAGCACAGCGATGAGGCCGGTGCGGTGACCCTTCACGCGGTCCGCTAGACGGGCGAGCCCGGTCACCGGGCATTGCGGTGGCAAGGAGGACGGCACCGCCTGCCGAAACGGTCTACCGGCGAACGCGTAGGCTTGCCGCGTGTACGCGCCGCAAGGAGCGGTGCCGCCAGGATGGGGTCCGAATGCGGTCGTGATCACCGCAGCCGACTTCGAGAACGGCCGCCTCCCTGCGATCTGCGCGGTGACCGGCGCTGCGGCCAGTGCCAATCTAGTGCGACGGTACTCCACAACTCCCGGGTGGGTTGGCTGCATGTTCTTCATCAGCTGGGCGGCGCTTGCTGTTGCCTATCTCTTCACGCACCAGCGAGTCACCGGTCGCCTGCCGGTGATTGCCTCGATCGCAGCGCACGTCGACCGGCTGCACCGCACCGGCTCACGCCTGTTCGCCGCAGGGCTCGTCGCCTGGCTTCTCGCTGCCGTCCTGGGACTTGCCGCCGGCGGGACGGTCGCGGCCACCACCGGCCTCACGCTTGGCGCACTCGCGTTCGCAGTCTCGATCGCCACCCGCGTCATGGAGTCGTTTGCGTTGGGTATCCGCGGCAGGGTGACCAAGGACGGCTTCGGAACGCGGCGGGTGCAACTGCGAGGTGTCCACCCGGCCTTCGTCCAGGCGGTCGCCAACACGCGCCGCTAGGGCCGCATCATTTCCCCATGGACCGAGCGCGCACCGGCGCGACCGCGCAGCAGCCGCTTTCTCCGCTGATCAAATGGGTGTTGCCCGGGAGTGTCGTGGCGCTGACCGTCGCGCTCATCGGTGGGTACGAGTTCCACTGGACGTGGACCGGTGTTAATCCGAGCGATCAACTCTGGGATTGGCTGCGCTTGCTGCTCGTCCCCTTCGTGCTCCCGGCAACGCTGGCCTGGTTCTCCGCACGCGCTGAGTCGGAACGGGAATCCCGGGGTCGGGCTCGGGTCTGACCGGCGCACCGCCTGAGAACCGGGAGCGGTGGGTATCACCTGAAGAGGAAAGCATCGCCAGAAGGTTCAACCTCCAGGAGGCACGCCAATGCTCATCAGCACCGCCAATGACCTGCCCGGCTACGAGATCACCGAAGTCCTCGGTGAGGTCTTCGGCCTCACCGTCCGCTCCCGGAACATCGGCTCCCAATTCGGTGCCGGCCTCAAGTCACTCATGGGCGGAGAGCTCAAGGGCATGACCCAGAACCTCGCGCAGAGTCGCCAGGAGGTCATCGAGCGCATGTGTGGCGAGGCCACCGCCAAGGGCGGGGACGCCGTCGTCGCAATGCGCTTCGACACCTCGGAGATGGGCGGCACCTGGACCGAGATCTGCGCCTACGGGACAGCGGTCAAGGCTCGGAAGCTCTAGACGGTTGCCGCGAATCGATCGAGCCGGAACGCTGAGAGGTCCGCGTCGCTCGCTCCCGTCGTGATGCGCTGCGCGATCGCCTCGCCGAGACCGGCGGAGTGCTTGAAGCCGTGCCCGGAACAGGGCGAGACGAGCAGCACCCCCTTGAGATCGGGGTGATCGTCGATCACGAAGTTCGCGTCGGGCGTGACGGTGTAGAGGCAGCGGACCGCGCGCAGACAGCGCGATGAGACACCGGGGAGCCGGCGGCTGATCAACGCGGCATGGAGCGCGTGGGATTCGTCGGGGTCCACCTCGAGGGACGCCTCGTCGGCGGCGGTTGGCACGTCGAGCTGCTCGTCGGCGACCTTGATCTCGCGAGTCCCGTCGATGGCGGGGAACCCGTAGAACGCGTTGCCGTCGCTGAGGCCCCAGATGAACACCGGCATCACTCCCGCGGTGTGATCGACAGCATCCCGCTCCAGTTCGAACCAATTCAGCACCTGGCGGTACACGTTGAACAATCGGACCTGGTCGGCGCCGACGAAGTCGTGCACCCACGCGCCGACGGCCATGACCACCTTCTCGGCCTCGATGATCCCGCCCTGGGTGCGTACCCGCACGACGTTGCCGGCAGGTTCGATGGCGAGGACGCGCTCGTCACGGCGGATTTCGGCGCCGAGCCGTGTCGCCATGGTCAGTTCCGCGGCGACGCAGCGCTCCGGACGGACGAAACCCGCGGTCGGCTCGTAATAGGCGGACTCGGTACCGTCGACCCCGAACTGCGGGAAGCGCGCCGCAATGTCAGCGGCATTGAGCAACTCGTGCTTGATCCCGTATCGATTCGCGCATGCGATGGTGCTGGCCAGGAACTCGTGGCGATGATGGCCCGCAGCGCCGCCGCCGGCGGACTCGACAATCAGCCCGCCGCACTGCGTGAGCAGATCCACGCCGGTGTCGGCTTCGAGCTCGCGCCAGATCGCATGGGAGCGCTTGACCAGCGGCGTGTAGGCCTCGCCCTCGCCGATGGCCTCGCGAGTGATGCGCGTGTCCCCATGCGTCGAGCCGTAGATGTGCGGCGGCGAGAATCGGTCGATGCCCACGGCTCGGACCCCGCGCCGGGCGAGTTGGTAGAGGGTTGCGGCGCCGGCGGCGCCCAGGCCCACGACCGCCACGTCATACGTGCTCACGGCCGCAGCCTACTACCCTGGGATGGTGGGCCAGGAACACTACTTCAGCGCTGATCCGAAGGTCGCGTCGCGTCCACGGACGATCCGTGTCGTCCTCCCCGACCGGTTCTTCGAGCTCGAAACCGACCGAGGTGTCTTCGCGCACGGGCACCTCGACTTCGGGACCGATCTGCTCCTGCGCAGCCTGCCCGAGGTTCCTCCCGGCGAGCTGGTCGACGTGGGGTGCGGATACGGGGCCATCGCCATCACCCTCGCGCTGCGCTGCCCCGACGCCCGCGTCTGGGCGGTCGACGTCAACCGGCGGGCGCTCGAACTCTGCGCCCGCAACGCCGAGCGCGCGGGAGCGGTGAACGTGGTCCCCGTCGAGCCGGACGCGGTGCCGGATCGCATCAGGTTTGCCGCCGCGTACTCCAATCCACCGATACGGCTGGGCAAGGCGGCGCTTCACGATCTGCTGCTCACCTGGATCGCGCGGCTCGAGCCCGAGGCGGTGGCCACACTGGTCGTCCAGCGACACCTCGGGGCCGACTCGCTGGCCACGTGGCTCACGGGCCTCGGCCACCGCGTGGACCGTGTCAGATCGAGGGGTGGCTATCGCGTTCTCGCGGTGCATGCCGCCACCGGGAGCCCGCATGATGGCAGCCGTGTCCGCTAGCCCCGGCCCCGTCGGCTTCATCACGATCAACGTCGACCCGGTCCTGAACCTGGGGCCCGTGCCGATCCACTGGTATGGGGTGATGTACGCGGTGGCCTTCCTGTCCGCGTATCAGTTCGGCGTGCTGCCGTACGCAAAGCGGCGTGGCCTGCCCAAGTCGGTCGCCGAGAAGATCTGTGTCTGGACGATCATCTTCGGGCTGCTCGGGGGGCGCCTGTACTACGTCGTGCAGCAGCCGAATCTCTGGCAGAACTACATCCTCCACCCGATCAACATCATTGCGTTCTGGCAGGGTGGGATGGCGTTCTTCGGCGCCATCATCGTCGGCTTCGCGACGCTTGCCATCTGCGCCTGGCGTTACGGATACAACCCCTGGATCGCGCTCGACGGTGGTGTGCTCTTCGCGGTCGTCGGTCAGCCCATCGGGCGGATCGGCAACGTGATCAACGGCGACATCCTGGGTGCACCGAGCACGCTGCCGTGGGCGACGGCGTACTCGAATCCACACGCGATCCTGCAGACCGGGTTCAACCTCTGCACGCCGGCACAGTGCATCGCGTACCAGCCGGCGGCGGTGTATGAGGCGCTCGGCACCATCTGCATCGGTGTCGTCCTGCTCATCCTGATGCGGCGGAAGGTTCGTGCCGGTGTTCTCGCGATCACGTACGTCGCGCTGTACGCGATCAGCCAGTTGATCGTCTTCGAGTTCCGCGCGAGCGAGCCGCCCGGGCCGCTCGGGCTGCGCGAGGCCCAGTGGACATCGATCGCGGTCCTGCTGCTGGGCGTCCCCTTCCTCTACGTGTTGTGGCGGCGGACGAACACGCGGCTGGAGAAACGCTCACCGGACGAGCCCGCCGCGGTGGAGCACGCGGCCGTTCAGTGAGCCAACTGCTCCTCTACAACATCATCGGGTTCATCGAGGGGGCGTTGACCCTGCTCATCATCGCGCGCATCGCGGTGTCCTGGATCGGGCTCAGTCCCTGGCATCCCGTCGTCCGCTGGCTTCGAGTGATCGTCGACCCGATCCTCGCGCCGTTCCGACGCATCCTCCCGAGCTTCAGCGGCATCGACTTCTCGCCGATCCTCGCGATTGTCGTCATCTACTTCATCGCGCAGATCCTGCAGACGCTGGTCCTCGGTGGCGGTGTCGATCCCGCGTTCACTGCCGTGTCGCTCGTCGAGCAGCTGGTGGTCGATATCGCGATCGCGATTGCGATCGTCGTGTTCATCCGCATCCTGCTCGCGGTGTTCCACGCCGATCCGTGGCACCCCATGGTGCAGATGGTACGGACCGTCACCGATCCGCTGGTCGCGCCCTTCGCAGGACTGCACCGTGGCCGGGTGACCGCCGGCTTCGACTACCCGGCAATTGCCGCGCTGGTCGTGTACATCATCCTGATCATCGCGATCAGGATCGTGTTCGGATTGCTGCTCGGCTCGATCTGAACGGCGGTACGGGTCAGCGCCGCGCCGCTGTGCGCTCGCGCTCCGGGGCACGCACCCGGCGCATCTCAACGCGATATGCGCTATCCCCGACCAGGAGCTCCACGGCGCGTTCGAGCGCGGGACACGGGTCAACCGCGAAGTCAACGCTGAGTGTGATCTCGTCGACGCTCGTCCCCGAGTCGACGTGCAAGACCACCGAGCAATCACCCTGATGTTCCTCGAGCGCCTGGCGGAGTGCTCCGAGGCTGCCGATCTGCGACGCGTTCACACTGATGTGGACCGTGCTGTCCCTGCGCCAGGTGGCGAGACGGGGATCGTCGTAGGCATACACCGCTTCCGCGAGGATCTGCGGGGGTTCGA
The DNA here is from genome assembly GCA_003153505.1 of Candidatus Dormiibacterota bacterium. Lineage (GTDB taxonomy): Bacteria > Chloroflexota > Dormibacteria > Aeolococcales > Aeolococcaceae > Palsa-851. Next base: position 12,709 of record PLZA01000023.1, on the reverse strand, counting down.
GATCGACGCGATCATCCTCCTCGCCCGCGGGCGGCGCCACGCCGCCGCTGGTGGTCCGGCCCGCCTCCACCTTGCCGCGCACGACGATGACGGCGTCTGGTCGCAAAGCTGACACGCACTCTTCGAAGACGCGGGCAAAGACCACGACCTCGACGCTGCCGGTCAGGTCCTCGATCTGGAGCGCGGCCATGCGCTGACCCGTGGTGCTGCGCCGAGGCACGAAGGTGCGCATGTCGCGGATGGCGCCACCCACTTGCACGATCAGTCCGTCGAGATGCGCACCGAGCTCGTTGATGGTCGTGTCGACACGCTGCTGCAGCTCGCCGGCAATCCTGCGCAGTGGGTGGTCGCTCAGGTACATGCCGAGAAACTCACGCTCCCAGCTCAAGCGTTCGTCGGCCGCGATCGCGAAGGGTCCATTGACGTCGCGGCCCTCGAGGTCGTCCGCGGCCTGCGACACCGGCTCGATCAGCACGATCGTTTCGCCGAACAGGGAGGTCTGACCCGACTCCCGTTCGCGTCGGATCGTCGCGGCGCGATCGATGACTCGGTCGAGCACCGCCAGCATCGCGCCGCGCTCGCCCAGGGAATCGCACGCGCCACTGCGGATCAGCGCCTCAACGACGCGCCGGTTGAGATCGCGGCTCGCCACGCGGAGGCTGAGGTCGAACAGCGACACGAACAGACCGCCGGCTTCTCGTTCGGCAACGATCTCGGCCGCGATCCGCTCGCCGACGTTCTTGATATGGCGCAGCCCGTAGAGGATCTCGCCCTCCGCCTCGGCGCCGAGGCTGAAGGCTGATGCGCTCCGGTTCACGTCCGGCGGACGGACGACGAGCCCGCGCGCGTGCGCATCGAGGATCGACTGCTTGAGCTTGTCGAAGTTGTCCGCCCTGCTGTTGAGCAGCGCGCACATGTACTCGCGTGGGTAGTTCGCCTTGAGGTACGCGGTCTGGTACGCGATCAGCCCGTACGAGATGCTGTGCGCGCCGTTGAACCCGTATCCCGCGAAGAGCGCGATGAGCTCGAACAGTTGCAGCGCGGTGTCAGCAGCGACACCGCGCGCGGCCGCACCGCTGAGGAACTGTTCGCGCTGCTTGGACATCTTCACCTTGTCCTTCTTGCCCATCGCGGCCCGGAGGATGTCGGCTTCGCCGAGCGTGAATCCGGCAACAGCTGAGGCGATCTTCATCACCTGGTCCTGGTAGAGGATCGCCCCGTACGTGTCCTTGAGGATCGGCTCGAGCTCGGGAAGCATGTACGTGACCGGCTCCTCGCCACGCTTGCGTCGCATCCAGGTTGCGGTGGCGCCGCCCTCGATGGGACCCGGGCGGTTGAGCGCCACCGCGACGCCGAGATCCTCGAGGCACTTGGGCTGCATGTCGATAAGGATTCGCTTGGCGAACGTCGCCTCGAGCTGGAAGATGCCATGCGTGTCGGCCTTGCCGAGGAGCTCGTAGGTCTTGGCGTCGTCGAGCGGGAGGTGGTCGATGTCGAGGTCGATGCCGCGGTGCGCACGAACCATGTCCGCCGCCTCGGCGATGACGGTCAGGTTGGACAGCCCGAGGAGGTCGATCTTCAACAGACCGATCTGGGATACCCCGTTCATGTCGTACTGGGTGACTGCCGTGCCGTCACCGGCAGTCGAGCGTTGCAACGGCACGATATTGGCGAGGGGCTCGGACCCGATGACCACGGCCGCCGCGTGCGTCGACGCGTTGCGACAGATTCCCTCGAGGCGCTGAGCGTTGTCGATGATGTGCTTCGCCCAGTCCTCGTGGTCGTAGAGATCCTTGAGCTCGCGGCTCTCGCTGAGCGCTCGATCGAGGGTGATGTTCACCACCTGCGGCACCAGCTTCGCGAGCCGGTCGACATCCGGAAGGGGCACATTGAGCACGCGCCCCACATCCCGTATCGCCGCGCGCGCCGCCATGGTCCCGAAGGTGATGATCTGGGCGACGCGATCTCGCCCGTACTTCTCCTGCACGTAGGCGAGCACTCGGTCGCGGCCTCTGTCATCGAAGTCGATGTCGATGTCGGGCATTTGGACGCGCTCGCGGTTGAGGAAGCGCTCGAAGATCAGCCCATAGCGGAGCGGCTCGATGTCGGTGATGTGGAGCACGTAGCTCACCAGTGACCCCGCGGCGCTGCCGCGTCCGGGCCCGACCCGCACCCCGTCGCATCGTGCCGCCCTGATCAGGTCCCAGACGATCAGGAAGTACGCCGAGAACCCAGTCTCACGGATGACGTCGAGCTCCATGTGGAGGCGCTCGCGGACTTCCGCGGTCACCGCGTCCGCGTAGCGCTCCTGCACCCCCGCCTCGCAGAGCTCGCGGAGGTAGGTATCGGCATCCAGGCCTTCGGGAATCGGCGAGTACGTCGGCAGCAGGTTCTGCCCCAGCGGAATCTCGACGTGACACCGATTCGCGATCGCCATGGTGTTGGCGACGGCCTCGCCGTACGCGGCGAATCGATCGCGCATCTGCTGCGTGCTCGCGAGGTAATACTCAGGCCCCGAGAAGCGGAAACGCTTCTCCTCCTCGCGCCGCGCACCCGTCTGCAGGCAGAGCAGGATGTCGTGCGCCTCGGCATCTTCGGGCTTGATGTAATGCGAGTCGTTGGTGGCCACGAGCGGCAGGCCGGTGCGACGCGCGATCTCGACGAGGCCGGCGCGGACCGTGTCCTCCTCGGGGATGCCGTGGTCCTGGAGCTCGAGAAAGTAGCCGTCGGCACCGAAGATCTCGGCATGGTCGCGCGCCACCCTCTCGGCGGCGGCCATGTCGCCGCGAAGGATCGCCTGCGGCAGCTCGCCGCCGAGACACGCGGACAGGCAGATCAGGCCCTCGGCGTGTTCCGCGAGCAGCTGGCGGTCGATGCGCGGCTTGTAGTAGTAGCCCTCGAGGTGTGAGGTGCTGACCAGCTTGATGAGGTTGCGATAGCCGGTGTCGTTGCGCGCGAGCAGGATGAGGTGGTTGGGGTCGCGGTCGGTCCGGCCCTCACGATCGTGGCGCGAGCGCGGCGCCATGTACATCTCGCAGCCGAGCACGGGGTTGATCTTTGCCGCGCGCGCGGCGGCGTAGAAATCGACGGCCCCATAGAGCACGCCGTGGTCGGTGACGGCGATCGCGGTCTGCCCCATCGCCTTGGCGCTGTCGATGAGTTCCTTGACGCGCGAGGCGCCGTCAAGCAGCGAGAACTCACTGTGCGTATGCAGGTGGGCGAAGCCTCCCGACTCGATCTCGTCGCCGGTGGCGGATGGCTCCTGCACTCTGCCTCCTGGGGGCTGTCGATGACAACGAACAGACGTACGCTACCACTCCACGGCGACCGGCCGCCGGGTGCTTTGAGGGTACTGCTCAGGGGGTCGCGGAGGGCTCCGGACCCTCGCCGTCGGGGGGCGCCTGGGTGCGGGTGAGTTGCACCACGGTCTCGACGTGATAGGTCTGCGGAAACATGTCCACGACGTCGAGTGAATCGACGCGATAGGGCCCCGACGCCACCAGGGTGTGCAGATCTCGCGCGAGCGTCGCCGGATCGCACGACACGTAGACGACTCGCTCGGGGCCGGCGAGCGCGAGCCAGCCGGTGACGCGTCCCGAGCAGCCTGCACGCGGCGGGTCGAGGATGACCATGTCGGCCATCTCGGCAGCGCCGACACGCGGCAACGCATCCTCCACTGGCGAGAGCACGAAATGCATGCGCTCGGCGACGTCGTTGACGCGCGCGTTGAGCACACCGAGTTGCGCGGCGCCGCGGTTGCTCTCGATGCACACGACCTCGCGCGCGCCGGCAGCGAGGTGACACGCGAGCACGCCGATGCCGGCATACGCGTCGACCACGCGCAGGCTAGCGTAGTCGCCGAGCGCGTCGATGGCGCACTGGTACAACACGTCCATCTGCGCCCAGTTGACTTGGATGAAGGCGTCAGGCGTCACTCGAAATGTCATGCCGCGCCAGCGCAGCGTCGTCGACGTGGTGCTGACGCGCCCGGCGTCGGGGAGATCGAGACCGCCATCGAGTGCGCCGGCCGCGAGACCCTTGGCCGGCTTGGCGTGGATGAGCAGCTCCTGGCCCTCCTCGCCGACTGTCAGGTGGAGGGTGCCGAGCGCGTGGGTGGCGCTGGAGTTGAGCAGGCCGCGCAGCGCGGGCAGCGCCGTCGTGATCCGTGGATGATGGATCAGGCAATCGTCGACCGCGATCGGCCGCCAGCTGCGCGCGCGATTGAACCCGAGCCCCGGCGGCGTGGACTCGGTCCCAGGGATCACATGGAACTCGCCGCGGAGGCGATACCGCCAGGGGTCATCGACCGCGTGCAGGCGTGGCGCCGGATGCTCGATGTGCTGTCGGCGCAGGGCGTCGAGCACGATGTCCCGCTTCAGCTCCACCTGGTGCGAATACGCAATGTGCTGCAGCTGGCAGCCCCCGCACTTCGGCACATAGGGACACGGCGGCGTCACCCGGTGTGGTGAGGCTTCGAGGACGCGTACCACTTCGGCGAACGATGTCGCGCCCTTTCGATAGCGAACCGAGACCTCGACGTCCTCACCGGGGATGCCCCCCTCGACGAGCATCGTGGCGCCCTGCTCGTCATGGGCAAGGCACAGTCCACCGTGGACCATGCGTCCGAGACGCACCGGGGCTACTGCTCCGAGAGCCGGTCGCGAAGCAGACGGTTCACCAGTGGCATGTCGGCCTTGCCACCGGTCGCCTCCTTGACAGAACGCATCAGCTGGCCGAGCGCCTGTTGCTTGCCGGCCCGGAAATCGGCTGCAGCCGCTGGGTTCGCGGCGATGGCGGCGTCGACGAGCGCGGTCAGCTCCGCAGTGTCGCTGACCTGGGCCAGGCCGCGATCCCGGACGAGCGCCTCGGGATTGCCGCCGGCGACATAGAGCTCGGCAAGCAGCTCCTTGGCGGTCGGCCCGTTGATCGCGCCCGAGTCCACCAGACGGAGCAGGCTCGCCAGGCCCTCGACGCCGAGACCGCTGTGCTGCAGCGGCATTCGATGCTCGTTCGCCAGCGCAGCCACATCGCCGCTCTGCCAGTTCGCGGCAAGCTTGGCGGGAACTCCGGCGCCGACCAGCGCCTCATAGGTGTCCGCCTCCTCGCGGGTGTCGGTCAGCACCGCGGCGTCATACGCGGTCAAACCGTACTGCTCCTGGAAGCGATGGGCCCGGGCCTCGGGAAGCTCGGGAAGCGTCGCGCGCACTCGCTCGACAAACGCAGCATCCAAGCGAAGCGGTGGCAGATCAGGCTCGGGGAAGTAGCGGTAATCGTGAGCCTGCTCCTTGCTTCGCTGCGAGATGGTCCGTCCGTGCGCCTCCACCCAGCCACGCGTCTCCTGGACGAGCGTTCCGCCGGCGTCGAGCACACTGGTCTGGCGCTCGATCTCGGACTCGAGGGCGCGTTGCACCGCCCGGAACGAGTTCATGTTCTTGACCTCGACCTTCACGCCGAGCTCCTGCGCGCCTCGGGGACGCAATGAGATGTTGGCGTCGCACCGGAAGGAGCCCTGCTCGAGATTGCCGTCATTCACGCCGATGTAGGTGAGGATCTGACGCAGGCGCACCAGGTACTCGCGCGCCGCCTCCGGCGCGCGCAGGTCCGGCTCGCCGACGATCTCCATCAACGGTACGCCGCAGCGGTTCAGGTCGATCAGCGACGACATCGCGCTCTGGAGCACGTCTCCCGCATGGTGCATGGTGCCGGTGTCCTCTTCGAGGTGGACGCGCGTGATGCCGCATCTCACCGTCTCGCCGCCGACCGGGAACTCGAGGTGCCCGTTGATCGAGAGCGGCAGGTCGTACTGCGAGATCTGGTACCCCTTGGGAAGGTCCGGGTAGAAATAGTTCTTGCGATCGAATTTGGTGAATGGCGGAATGTCGCAGTGCAGCGCCAGCGCGGTGCGCACCGTGTACTCCACCGCTTGCTGATTGATCACCGGCAGCACCCCGGGCAATCCGAGGCACACAGGGCAGGTGTTCTCGTTCGGGGCGGCGCTCGTGTAGTCCGCCGGGCACGGGCAGAACATCTTGCTGCGCGTGAGCAGCTGTGCGTGCACCTCGAGGCCGATCACCACCTCATAGCGATCCAAGGCCGACGGGATCGTGGCGGCCTCGGTCACGCCGCCTCGCTCGCGTACGGGGACAGAACCGTGTGGAAGCTGGTCGCCTGCTCATAGGCATGCGCGACCCGGAGCACACGCGAATCCTCGAAGCGCGGCGCGATCACCTGCAATCCGACGGGGAGGCCATCCACGAAACCGCAGGGGACCGAGATGCCGGGGACTCCCGCGAGGTTGGCCGGCAGCGTCACGACATCGCACATGTACATGGACAGCGGGTCGTCGCGCGATCCCATCGGGAAGGCGACGCTCGGCGAGGTCGGACAGACGATCGCGTCCACCTCTTTGAACACGCCGTCAAACTCCTGGCTGACGAGCGTGCGCACCTTCTGCGCCTGCCGGTAGTACGCGTCGTAGTAGCCGCTCGACAATGCGTACGTGCCGAGCATGATCCTGCGCTTCACCTCGTTGCCGAACCCGGCTTCCCGCGTCTGCAGGTACATGTCGGTGAGCGACGCGCGCTCCACGCGATTGCCGAATCGAACACCGTCGTAGCGGGCAAGGTTGGACGAGCACTCCGCCGGAGCGATGATGTAGTAGACGCTCAGCGCCACATCCGTGCTCGGCAGCGAGACATCCTGGAGCGTGGCGCCCTGGGCTTCGAGCACCCGGAACGCGGCCTCCACCGCCGCGCGAACACCCGGTTCGGTGCCCTCGCCGAGGTACTCGCGTGGAATGCCGAGGCGCATGCCCGCAACGCCTGCGCGCAGCGAGGCGAGCGGATCGTCGACGGCCCGCGGGTCCGACGTGCTGTCGCGTGGATCGTGCCCCGCGATCGCCGAGTAGACCAGCGCGCAGTCCTCGACAGTCCGCGTGAACGGGCCAATCTGATCGAGTGACGACGCGAAAGCGATGAGCCCGTATCGCGAAATCCGCCCGTACGTCGGCTTGAACCCGACCACGCCGGAGAGGGCCGCGGGCTGCCGGATCGAGCCGCCGGTGTCGGTGCCGAGCGAGTACGGAACCGAGCCGGCCGCGACCGTTGCCGCGCTGCCACCACTGCTCCCGCCCGGCACGCGCTCGATGTCCCACGGATTGCCAACCGGACCATACGCCGAGTTCTCGGTCGACGATCCCATGGCGAATTCGTCGCAGTTGGTCTTGCCGATGCACACGGCTCCGGCGTCGAAGAGGCGCTGCACCGCGGTCCCCGTGTACGGCGGTTTGAACCCGCGCAGCATCTTCGACCCGGCGGTGGTCTCGATGCCGTCCACGCAGAGGACATCCTTCAGCGCCATCGGGATACCGCACAACGGCGATGCCGTCTCGGGGTGATCCTCGAGCATGTGCACCGCGGCGGCCGCCTGTTGTTCGGCGAGCTCGCGTGTGACGGTCAGGTATGCGTTCAGATCCTTGTCGCTGCGCTCGACATGGGCCAGGGCTTCGGCGAGCAGGGCACGCGGCGTGGTGCTGCCGTCGCGGAGGGCAATGCCAAGCTCGCTGATTGTTCTAGGCATCAAGATCGGTGCCCTGGATCGCTCCAACGACGAAGTAGTTGCCGTCTGACGCGGGTGCGTTGCGGAGTGCCGCCGACGCGCCGATCGGCGCGTCGGGCTCGTCGGCACGCATCACATTGACGAGATCACCGACCTGTGCGGTCTCAGCAAGCGCCGACGTATCGACCTGCTGGAGCCGCGCGATGTGACCGAGAATCGCTTCCAGCTCCCCGAGGAGGCGATCTTTCTCCGCGTCGGTGAGACCAATCCGCGCAAGCGTCGCGATGTGATCGACGTCATCTCGAGAAAGTGTCATGGAGCGGCTATTATCCCGACCTCTCGACTCATTCGAGCGGGAGCCATGTCAGCACGGTCTGCTCGGTCGGCGAAAATCCGGCAGCGCTGTATGCGGCGAGCGCTGCGTTGTTGTCACCCCGGGTCCACACGCAGGCGAACGTGACCTCGCGGCTGCGAATCAGCTGCATCGCCTCGCTCATCAGACGATGGGCGACTCCCTGACCTCTTCCCTCGGGGCGGACGTACAGCTCCGCGATCTCCGCCTCCAGCCCCGTACCCGGGTCGAAAAGCACGACCCAGCACAGCCCGATCGCCGCACCGTCGGATGACCGGGCCACGAGCAGGTGATTCTCACCCGTGAATCGCGGGGCTGTGGCAAGCCGCGCGCTCAGCTGGTCGGTCGTCTCCGGCGGGTGGTCGAAATGGCGCTGCTCGGCGAGCGCCAGGTCGACGAGCATCCCTCGGACCTGGGCATCCTCACGATCCCCGAGGACTTCGATACGAACGTCATCGTCATCTCCCATGCACCGCCATTGTGGGGGCTCAGGGCGCGACGACCCCGGTGCCGGAGCCGGATGAGCCGCCGCTGCTGGAGCCCATGCCGCCACCGCTGCCGTTGCAGATCACGGATGGCGGCGCCTGCGTCGTTCCGGCCGCCGGCGCCGGCTTGGCGATGGGATTGCACGGCAGCCCCGGCGGCACGCTCACGGGCGAGGGGATCGGGATCGTGACGCTCGGGCCAGAGCTGCCGGCGACGCGGCTCCAGCCGGTGCCACCCCACGTCCACGTCTGGTCGTACAGACCACTTGCGCGTTGTGTGACCGCGATGCCCCCAAAGACCACCACCGAGCCGGTCGCGGCGTCGTATGCCGACGCTGCGCCAGTGGTCATCGGCGGCGTGGTGCCTGGGTGAAGACGGGTCCAGACACCTGTCCAGACCCAGGTCTGCCCATCAGCCGTGAACGCGAGATCGCTGTGCGCCGCCGGGTCGCCCACCAATGTGGCGCCCGCGGTCGAGGGACCGTTCCGGAACGAGGCGATCTGGTTCCAGGCGGTGCCGTTCCAGACGCTCTCGGTCCCCGTGCAGCACGCCGACTGCTTGATCGGCGCCCCGGTCACGCAGCCCTGACACGGCAGGGGCTCCGGGATCGGCGCGATGAAATTGCTGCTGAACGTCGCGAGCTTGCCGGTGACGGCGTCATCCACGATCGATGATCCAACTGTGTCGAAGGATGAGGTGGCCGGCGTCGACACCACGACCTTCCACTGCTGCCCATTCCACGTCCAGGCCGGCGCGAGCATTGGGAACACCGGGCAGCTCGGCCGGGCGCCGGGCGTTGCACCGGCCTGCATCGGGCAGGCGATCGCCGGCTGCGCGGCTCCCAGGGCCGGTGCCGCAAACGGCCCCCGAGTGAGGAGCATCGCGCGTCCCGCCACCGGGTCGGTCGCGAGGGTGCCACCGCCGAAGACAACGTACGGCGTCGGGGCGGAGGTCTTGGACCAGTCGCTCCCGTTCCACAACCACGTGGCCGCGGATGGCGCGACGTAGGTGTTGCAGGCGGGCGGCGCCACCACGATGCCTCGTTTGGCGGTCCCGGTGGCGCTCGGCACCGGAGCGATCGCCGGAATTGGGTTGCCAGGCGGGACGATGATCGAGCTCGAGCCTCCCGAGCCCGAGGACGAAGCGCCTGATCCAGCCGAGCAGGCGATCGGGCCCATGAGCGAGCGCGCAACCTGCGCGCTGCCGACCAGGAGGACGTCATGCGTCACCGGGTCATAGGTCATCTGCGCGTTGTCCATGGGTGGCGGCGACGTTGCCGGGCGCGCCTGGGCCCAGCCGGATCCGTCCCAGGTCCAGGTGTCGTCGAGTGTCCGGGACCGATCCTGACCGCCGAAGAGGACAACCGTTCGACTGGCAGCGTCATACGCCATGGCCGCGCCGATGCGAGCCGCGGGCTGTCCCGACGCCGTCCCAGAGCCGGCTCCCTGAACCGCGCGAATGCCGAAGAAGGAACCGAGCCCAGCGCCGACCACCGCGACGAACGCGATCGCCACGAGCGGCCGGGACCAGGGGGCGCGATGCAGTTCAGTACTCATGTCGCTGACACGCACGCGATGCCCGACGGGTTCCCGGATACGGACGCGTCCGTAGACTTGGATCCAGAATGGCAGACGTCGACACGCAGCCCAAGAACCCCGAGCGGCTCGAGCTCGAACAGCTGACAGCGCTCCAGCCCGGACTCGCGCGGTTGATGCCCGAGATCGGCGCTCGATTCTGGAAGGCCTTCTACGCTGCACAGGCCGGCAACTGGCCGTTCGCCAGCTGGCAGCTTCGTGAGATGCGCAAGCTCCTGCGGCTCTGCGAGGTGACGCGGCCGAAGTACACCACTGATATCGAGGAATGGATGCTGGACGACCTCGACCCGCTCATGGCCGCCCTCGATGCCCACGATTTCGCGACCTTCGAGAAGGGCTACCACGAGGCGGTCGACTCGGCGAATGACCTGCACCGGCGCTGGCAGAAGGAGTGGATCGTCTGGAAGCTCCCGGACAGCCCGCCGCCCGATCTGGATCTCACTCCACGAGGCTAACGATTACGTCAGCCCGTGATCGCATGATGGCGTCGCTGATCGAGTACGGAATTCGGTCGCCCTCGGTGCTCCACGCCATGGCCGGGGTGCCGCGCGAGGACTTCGTGCTCGAGGCTGATCGAGCCCACGCCTACGCCGACCGGGCGCTGCCAATCGATGCTCCCGGGCAGACCATCAGCCAGCCGCTGATGGTGGCCCTGGTTGTCGAGGCGCTCGAGTTGCACGAGGGCGACCGGGCGCTCGATGTTGGGACGGGTTCGGGGTACCAGGCAGCGGTGATGTCAGCGTGCGGCGCCCACGTTGTGAGCATCGAACGGCTGGAGTCCCTTGCCCGATCGGCGGCGGAACGCCTGCACCGGCTGAACTACGACGTGGAGGTCGTCGAGGGCGACGGCACACTCGGCGTTCCGGAGCGTGCCCCGTTTGACGCCATCGCCGTGGGAGCGGCTGCCCCGCGCCTCCCCATCGAGCTCGCTCGCCAACTCGTGGAGGGCGGACGCTTGGTCGTCCCGATCACGGACGGGCCCAACGGCGAGCAGCTCACCAGGCTGCGCCTCGTCAACGGCCGCTGGGAGACGGAGTCGCTCGGGCCCTGCCGCTTCGTGCCCCTGATCGGCGCCGACGGGTACCGGGATGCGGCGACGAGCTGATCGAAGCTGGAGCTACGGGTTCCCGGCGGGCACTCGGAACATCCTGATCCTCGACGAGCCTCCCGATCGCTCGACGGCCTGACTGGAGGCGCCGCCGAAGGCCGAGGAGAGCACCATCGCGACCTCCTGGTTGCCCGGGGGCCGATCCAGCGCGGGGCGAGACATGGTCACCGCGTACTGATCCACGCCGTCAGGGCGGTTGGGGTAGCGGGACCGGGTGACGCTCACCCGAAGGCCGAGCTCGCCCAGGTCGAGCTGGTGGCGTCCTGGCTCGCGGACCGTGTCGGGGTGGAGGAAATCCTCGTCTGCTCGGCGGCGCAGATCGGTGAGTTGCGCCTCAATCGGCCGAGAATCAGTCATCCCGGTACGTTTAGCATGTCCGTGGCGCGAGGTATTCGATAAGGGCGTCCCTCTGACGCTCAATCCAACACCCTGAGTTATCAGTCCCGGAGGACATCCAATGGCTAAAACAGTCGGCATCGATCTCGGCACCACCAACAGCGTGGTGGCAGTGATGGAGGGCGGCGAGCCAGTCGTCATCGCCAACGCCGAGGGCGGCCGTACCACACCGTCGGTGGTCGCGTTTACGCGCACCGGCGAGCGCCTGGTCGGGCAGCTTGCCCGTCGCCAGGCCGCAGTCAACCCTGAGAACACCGTCTACTCGATCAAACGCTTCATGGGCCGGTTGCTGAGCGAGGTCGGCACCGAGGCCAAGCAGGTGCCGTACAAGGTCGTCGCCGGCAAGGACGGCCGCGTCGAGGTCGAGGTCAACGGAGAGAGTCACACGCCTGAGCAGATCTCCGCGATGACCCTGCAGAAGCTCAAGACCGACGCAGAGGCCTATCTCGGCGAGAAGGTCACCGATGCGGTGATCACCGTGCCCGCGTACTTCAACGACGCCCAGCGCCAGGCGACCAAGAACGCCGGGCAGATCGCCGGGCTGAACGTGCTGCGCATCATCAACGAGCCCACGGCCGCCGCGCTCGCGTACGGGCTCGAGAAGAAGGAGAACGAGAAGATCCTCGTCTTCGACCTCGGTGGCGGGACGTTCGACGTCTCGATCCTCGAGGTTGGTGAAGGCGTCTTCGAGGTGAAGTCCACCAACGGCGACACCCACCTCGGCGGCGACGACTATGACCGTCGCATCGTCGACTGGCTCGCCGATGAGTTCAAAAAGGATCAGGGGATCGACCTTCGCGGCGATCGTCAGGCCCTCCAGCGGCTCACCGAGGCAGCGGAGAAGGCCAAGATCGAGCTCTCGCAGCGTCAGGAGACCGAGGTCAACCTGCCCTTCATCACCGCCGATGCGTCGGGCCCGAAGCACCTCGCCATCACTCTTTCGCGCAGCAAGTTCGAGCAGCTCACCGACGACCTCACCGCGCGCTGCCGCGGCCCGTTCGAGGCGGCCCTCAAGGACGCCGGGATGACCGCCCAGCAGCTCGACGAGGTGATCCTGGTCGGCGGATCGACGCGCATGCCGGTGATCCAGGAGCTCGTGAAGAGCTTCACGAACAAGGACCCGCATCGCGGCGTGAACCCGGACGAGGTTGTCGCCGTCGGCGCGGCCATCCAGGCCGGCGTGCTCAAGGGCGAGGTCAAGGACGTCCTGCTGCT
>PLZA01000054.1 GCA_003153505.1 Candidatus Dormiibacterota bacterium | reverse complement strand
GTGGCGCAGCGCGTGGCTCTACGCGTTGAACCCGATCGCGATCGCGGTGCCGACCCTGCACGGCCAGTTCGACAGCATCCCGGCGCTCTGCCTGCTCCTCGCGGTAGCGGGTCTGGCAAAGCACCCGCGACGTGCCGCCTGGCTGATCGGGATCGGCGCCGCGGTCAAGGTCTGGCCCGCGTACTTCGTGCCGGCATTGCTCGCCGGTGTACGCCGCGCGCAGTGGGGCGGCTTCATCGTTCGGGTGGTGGTGCCGTCGGTGGTGGCGTTTGCCCTGTACTTCGTCATCCACCCGGATCACATCGTCCAGGGGATCATCGGCGTGATCGCCTACGTGCCCCACCGCCAGGGGCTGGGAACGTCGCTGCTCTTTCCCGCCGCCTGGGGCGATCCGTTCATCGCTCCGGCCGACATTGCGGTTGCGGCACTCGTCCTCTGGCTCGTCGTGCGATGCGCCCGGCGCGGTGTCGCGGTGGTGGACATCGTCGCGCTGGCGATGCTGATCGTCCTCGGCCTCGCGCCTGCGATCTCGGACCAGTACCTGATGTGGCCGATGGCGATCCTGCTCCTCGGCGGCCATCGCCGCATTGCCGCGCTGCTCAGCATTGCGATGACTCCGGCAACGCTGCTCATCGATATCTCGTCGGCGGGATCGAACAGCGCGGTGCCGGCTGTGGCGCCGCTGCTCGCCACGGCGGCGACCATCGTCGCGGCCGCAGCGCTCCTCCGCGAGGTCTGGACCGAGCGACCCGAGGTTCCGGCGGCCACGGCGCTCCACCCGGGCGTGAGCGGAACACCGGGCGCGCTCTGATCGATCCGGTGGCTCAGGCCGGGTGCGATGCGCTCCGCCGCCAGCCACGCGCAAGCAGGAGGACGCCGGCACCCCCCACCAGGATGCCCGGCACGACCGAGAACCGAGCGACGAAGAACTCGAGGGCCTGGGCGACCTTGTAGACGAGATTGGGGTCGCCCGTGACGGTGACCTCCGAGCGCCAGATCAGCGCCGTGAGAGCGATGGCGGCGAGCACCCCCGTGACCATCCCAAGCCTGCGCGTCTGCTCCTTCGAGAGCCGCGCGACAGCCACGACGACGAGCGCGATGTTGGCGGTGAACATGGTCTCGGCAAGGCCCGAGCGAGACGTGTTGGTGGGGAGGAGGAGCATGCCGGCGGCGACTCCGCCCACGATCGACCACACCACCGGCGCGGGCGGTCGGGGCCAGCGCCGCGCGACGATCAGCACCGGCAGCAGCGCGGCGGTGGTCGAGAAGAAGAACAGCGAGATCACCGCGTCCAGCAGCGGCGTGCCGAGGTGGAGGGGCGGAATCCCCCAGAATGTCGAGGCAAACAGCACCGGCCGGCTCAGCAGCCACTGCCCGACCGACCCGGCGTACTGGGCTGGGATGGATCCTTGCCAGAGCACGCTCGGGGACAGCGTGTGGGTGAACGCCGCCCAGGGCGCGATGAGCGCCACGCCGGCGAGCCCGGCCGCGAACGTCAGCTTCCAGTCGGGACGCCGGAAGAGCACCCAGAGCCCAAGGCCGGCGGCCAGACCGATGGCTCCGATGTGGGTGAGCAGCGCGCCCGCGAGCCCGACCCCGATCGTCACCGCGGCCAGCCGGGCTCGCGACAGCGCGGCGCACATCGCGGCGAGGGCGAAGAACGAGACGAAGCCCCATGGCCACGTGTAGACCGAGTAGATGATGACCATCGGTGTCAGCCCGACCACCAGCAGGCGTCGCGGGCTGGCGCCGAGGATCTGGAGGAGGCGCCGTGCCGGCCACAGCCAGAGCGAATTGAGCACCACGCTCACCATCTGAAAGACCCAGTACGACTTTCCCCACACCAGGAGACTGCCGGCCAGGGCATCGAAGAGCGGTGTGCGCTGGCGCAGGTCGACGAGACCGACCGTCGACGGCAGCCCTGCATAGGCCCGGCTGAGCTGGTAATGCAGGTCCCAGTCACCGATTCGGCCGCCGCCGGTCTGCAAGGGGATGAGCATCTCCACGGCGAGTGAGATGCCGACCAGGCCGAGCATGATCTGCGTCGGCCGCGCGAGCGCGATCGTCGCGAGGATCGCCGGAGCGACGAGCACGATGCTCACCCCGGCGTGGTGGAGCAAGGTCGCGCAGAGTGCCAGCGCACCGGCGACCATGAGGCCGGCCATTGCGACCAGCAGCCGCCACAACTCGCGGTCGCTGCCGCCGTCAGCCGGCGTGGACACCGGTTGCCGCGGGGTCTCGGTCAGGCGGGTGGCGCTGCGGCCGGTGGCTGAGGCGCCGCAGCCGGCGCGGCGGTCGGCGTGAACGAGACGGTTGGCGCCGCGCGCTCCGAGTCGGCCACCGCAAAGAAGGCGAAGGGCTGGAAATGCATGATCTGCCCGAGGATGTTGGTTGGAAACGTCTGCAGCGCCGTGTTGAAGTCGCGGACGTTGCCGTTGTAGAAGCGACGTGAGAACTCGACCTTGTCCTCGGTGGTGGTCAGCTGCTCCTGCAAGTTCAGGAACAGCTCCGACGCCTTGAGCTGCGGATAGTTCTCCGCGACGGCAAGCAGCTGCCGGGTGGATCCCGTCAACGCGTCCTCGGCGCCGGCCATCGCGGACGGGTCCCCGGTTTTCGATGCGGCGAGCGCGTTGGTGCGCGCCGCGGTGACCGCCTCGAAGACACCTCGTTCATGGGCCGCATAGCCCTGCACCGTGTTCACGAGGTTGGGGATCAGGTCGTACCGGCGCTTCAACTCGACGTCGATGTCCGACCACGCCTCCTGGGTTCGCGTGCGCAGCCGGATCAGCGAATTGAATCGATATGCGACGTAGAGGGCGGCGAGGACGACGACGATCAGCACGATCACGAGCGCGGTCATGAGATCAGTGTCTCACTCCTCGCGCAACATCGCTTCGGGGACGCTGACCACGCGGTACGGCATGTCGGTGATGTCGTAGTACCGGATCGGCTTCTTGAGGCGCTTGGCGATGCCGATCTGCACCTTGACGCCGAGCGATGGGTTGCCGAAGGCCCACATCTGGTCGCATCGCACGATGAGGTTGTTGAAGGCCTCACGCACGACGTCCTTGGGGACGGTGTGCACGAGGTAGTAGTCGAAGAGCATGAACGGCACGATCGGGACCTGGCCCTCGTCGAGGACGAACTTGGTGATGTGCTGACGCCAGTAGAAGTTGCGGTTGCTGAGTGCGCAGTAGATCAACTGCTTGGGCCGGCGCAGCGCGCGTTCCGCCTGCTCCGCCGGGCTCGCCTTTGGTGTCGGCGCGAAGATCCGCTCGAGAATGTCCTCGGCGTTCTTGACGGCCGGCTCAGCGGGCGATGTGGCCTCGTCGCGAATCAGAGGTGCGCTCTCATCACGACGCCGCATACCACGTTGGCGCAACCTTTCTCCCCGTCAGCAATACGTGCGAGAGGCGATGATAGCATCGGAAATACCTCGCGAAAGTCGATCCCTTCGAGTGCTCAGCCGCCGCCGGTGCCGGCCCACGCGACCATCGCGCGCAATTGCACGATGGCCCTGTCGAGGAGCGCAACGCGCGCGGGGTCGTTGAGCCACCTGCTCTGGCCTGACGGATGGGGAAGCGGCACGAGCACCGGCACATGCTCCGGCGTCCCCGCAAGCGGGCTCCCGGACTCGTCGTAGACGGCCCCGATCACGTCGTCCAAACGCCGTCCGGGGAGAAACCGCTCAAGTGCCAGCGAGCCGATCGGGATGATGAGTCGCGGGCGGAGCGTTGCCAGCACGCCTTCGAGCCAGGGCGCGCAGAGGCCGACCTCGGCGGCGCTGGGACGCCGGTCACCCGCGCCGTCGGGGCGGCGCCCAGGGAAGCAGGTGGTCATCGCGGTCATGTAGATGCGATCACGAACGTCGTCCTCGTCGCTGAATCCGGCACGAATCAACCAGCGCATCAACTGGCGTCCGGCCCGTCCCGCAAATGGCCTGGTCTGATCGTGTTCGACAGGGCCGGGCGCCTGCCCGACGAGGAGGATGCGCTGGTCCGCGCTGCCGCTGAACACCGGGTGCGCCCGCGTGATGTAGCCGGCGTCGGCGCAGCGCGTGCATGCGCGCTGCGCGCGCTGCAGGGATCTCAACGAGCTACTCAGGAGCGGAGGTTTCGGCATGGTGACCCGACTCTGACTCGCCGAGGTAGCGTCGCCGAACCCGAGGCGATATCATCTCCTCACCGCTCGTCACTCCTCGCGTCTTCGCTGAGCGGCCGTCGTGGTCAGCCGTCGCACACCGAGGCTCCATGTCCGACGAGTCTTCGCGCTCCGCCCGGCCTTACGGCCAGCGACGAAATGACGGCGCCCCGACGTGGTGGGCGGCGCTCGATCGAGCCGACCTTCCTGACAACGAGGGAGTCCCCGCTGCTCACCGCCGCTGGTACGAGGACCCCGAGCCTGCCGCCCCGGTGGTCGAGATCGCGGGGCGGCCACAGGCAGCGCCGGCGCGCCGAGGGTGGCTGATCGGCCTGCTGGTGGCCGTGGCGATCGCCCTGATCCTGGGCGTGGCCTACGCAGTTGACTCATCGTTGCAGGTCCTCACGGTCACGCTCCTGATCGGCATCCCGGTCGGGCTGGCGGCGACGGTGACGATCGTCATGGCTCGGCGGAGCGGCTGACCGCGCTCTCGCGATCGTCGAGGATCGCGTGACCGGGGACGCGTCCACGCGCAGGCATCAGCCCCGGCCGCCACGGCGCCCGCATCTCGACCCGATTCCAGGGCTCGCGCTTCCAGCCGGCGACGACGACGCGGCGCCTTCGCTCCGGGCGCGTTTCGAGGCCGCGGTGGCGCCGGGTCCGGCCGACGGGGCGGCGACGCGTGATGCGGAGGTCGCCCGATCGCTCGCCGAAGCGTCGATCGAACGCATCGCCGAGGTCGTGTACGGGAGCAACGGTGTCTTCCTGATCGAGCTCGACGCGCCCGACCCCGCCGTCTCCAGCCAACCGCTCCGCGCGGTGTACAAGCCGGTCCGCGGCGAGCGGCCGCTCTGGGACTTTCCCCGCCGGACCCTCTATCTGCGCGAGGTCGCCGCATACCTCGTCGACGCCGCGCTGGGATTGCATCGAGTGCCGGTCACCGTCCTTCGCGACGGCCCGCTCGGCCCGGGCTCCGTGCAGCGCTTCGTCCACGTGCTCGATGAGCCCCTGACCGCGGAGCGCGCCGCGAAGCTCGAATCGCAGCTCCGCGCGGTCGCCGTGCTCGACGTGCTCATCAACAACGCCGACCGCAAGCGCTCGCACCTGCTCGTCGTCGACGGCCCGAGTGTGAAGGCGATCGACAACGCGCTGAGCTTCCTCCCCTACCCACGTCAGCGCACCGCGCTGCTATCGCTGGGGGGGTCACCGCTGCCCGGCAGGCTCGCCAAGCGAGTGCAGGATCTCGCGCGCGATGAGGAGCGGATGACCGCGCTCCGCACCCGTCTTCGCCGCCTGCTCAACGAGGCGGAGGTGATCGCGTTCGGACATCGGGTCGTCGAACTCGCCGAGGACCCGACCTACCCGATCCTCGACGACTGGGATGGCAGACCGTTCGAGTGGTGGTGAGGCGGCCCGCCGAGCCGGCGGGCCGCCCGAGGGGGAGGGAGGGTGCCTAACCGGTCGTGCTCGTCGAGCCGCCCAAGTTGGGACACTTGGTCGTCGTCGACGGCGTCTTGGTCGCCGGCGTCGTGGTTGACGGCGTCGCGGTGCTCGCCGTCAGGTTCGCGGCGCTGCTCGACGCCGGCGTGGATGAAGCAGCGTGGGCGATCACGAAGCTGCCAACTCCCGTGCCGGCGAGCAAACCGACCGAGAGCAGCGCTGTCGCCGCGATCTTGCGCACACCCGTCCTGCGCTTTCCCGGCTCTTCCGGGGGCGGGGGCGGTGGGATGAACTGGTCGCCGTCCATGATGGTTGTACCTCCTGGTTGGACTGACGTTTGACAGTGACCAGCGTCGCGCTCCGCAGTCAGAACGCCGTGGGCTTCCCCTGGGAGATTGCTCAGAGTTGTGGTCGGGCGCTCCATGGCTTCCCTGACCGGCATGCTCAAGATGATGGCAACGCTGTCGAGCAGATCGTGGTACGCCCGGAGGGACTTGAACCCCCGCTCCCGGCTCCGGAGGCCGGTGCTCTATCCAACTGAGCTACGGGCGCCCGTCGCGGCTCGCCGGGACAACCGTGGCCAGTATACGGCTCAGTCGGAATCGTCCTCGGCGGCGAACATCAGGCTGTCCTGGACCTCATAGAGAGCATCCATCCACTCCGAGATCATCAACTCCCGTGGCGAGCGCCCCGCCAGATGGGTGTCGTTGGTCACCAGCGCGGCGGCCCGGCCGACCAGCTCGTACGGCACCTCGACCTCGTCTGCGAGATTGAGCTTCTCGAACTGATCGATGAGCTCGTCGATGTAACGGATCTTCTGCCGGCGCGCGTTGCGCGCTTCGCGCAGGGAGGTCCAGCGAGCTTCAAGCTCACCGATCTCCACGCAGGTCTCCTGGATCATTGGACCACCACCCTCGCAACCTCCTACCCCTGTAATAACTTCCATCGTATGTCGCAGCATCGTGACGGTCAAGAAGCGCGTTTTCCGGCGCTCCGCCTGACGCGCGTGGCCCGGACCCGAAGCACCCAGGACATCGTGCTTCGGGCCGCGCGAGGGGGCGCGGACGAGGGGTTCTGCTGCATCGCTGCCGAGCAGACGGCCGGACGCGGGCGCCAGGGACGCGTGTGGGTCGCTGCTGCCGGCACCGCGCTGCTCGCCTCGGTTCTGGTCCGCCGCTTCCCCCGTGTGGCGTCCGGGATCCCCTTCGCAGCAGGGCTCGCGCTCGTCGACGTGCTCGCGGACCGCCATGGCGTCACGGCGGGCCTCAAGTGGCCCAACGATGTCCTCGTCGAGGGCCGCAAGCTGGCTGGCATCCTCTGCGAGGTCGAGCGGCCGCGGACCGGGCAGGATCGGGTGGCGGTGGTGCTCGGCCTCGGCGTCAATCTCACCGTGGACCGATTCCCCGACGGCATCGCCGCGGTCAGCCTGCACGCGCTCGTCGACCGGCCTCCCACAGCCGAGGAGCTGCTCGTCGCCTGGGGTCGAGCGTTCGCCGAGCGCATCGCCGCACTCGAGCGCGGCGGCCTCGCCGCCGTCCTCCCCGACTGGCGCCGGTGCGCGCTCGGCCTTGGTGAACAGGTGACCGTTCACGGTCCGTCCGGAGTCGTCAAGGGTGTCGCGGTCGGAGTGGGCGACGACGGCGCACTCCTGGTCGAGGCGTCAGGTCAGCTGGAGCGCTTCCTCGCCGGCGACGTGCACCTCACGCCCGACACCGGCTGAGCGACGGACGTAGCCTGCCGCAGGAGGGGCGAACGCTAGGCGGCAGGCGTCGGGGTCGCGGACGCCGAGGGTGACGGTGATCCTCCGGGCGATGCGGACGCCGAGGCGGACGTGGCCGGCGCCGCCGACCCGGTGACCTTGATCACGCCCGCCATATTGGGGGCGTGGATCGTGCAGAGGTAGTGGTACGTGCCGGGCTGCGTGAACTTGACCTGCCAGGTCGCCCCCGGGGCAAGCGTGTTGTCGGTCAGGCACGCATCGTTGTTGTCTTGGAAGGTGACCGTGTGCACGACGGAGCCGGTGTTCTTGAACTCGATGACATCACCGACAGCGGCACTCGAGGAGGCGGGAACGAACACGAGATTGTCGGTCGCCTGAACCGTCATGGTGGCTGTGCCGAGCGAGCTGACCGCGGCAGAACCGTTGCATGGGCCGGCCGAGCTGCTCGTGCCGGCGCCAGGCTGACCGTTGCCGCACGCGAACACACCAATCGCGACACACACCCCCAAACCGGCGGCGAGCGTGCGCAGATGAGTCATGTGCATCTCAGACGAATCTTAAAGGATGGGTTCGCCGACCCGCCTCGGCGATCAATGGAGCGCCTCGGCGATGCGATCGGCTGCGAGCTCCTCGTCCCGGCCAGGGTCCGAGAACAGGCGCATGAACACGACGAGGATGGCGATGAAATAGACGATGTTCCCGACACCGAGCATGATCACCCCGCCGTACTGCTGGTCCGTCAGCGCCGAGAGCCCCCAGAGACGCGGTGCCTGCGCGTAGAAGCTGTACAGGGGCGACGGTGCAAGCGCGAACACGATGCCGAGAACGGTGGGCGGAATCCCGGCGACGCTGAGCGCCGCAATCTTGGTGAGCGAGCTCACCGTCACCGTTCGGTCGTCGCGAATCGGGTCGACCACCGGCCACCAGACGATGATCCCGGCTCCGATGAAGCTGAGGTGCTCGACGATGTGCACCGGCACGGTGGTGAGCGTCGTGTCATACAGCGACGGGATGTGCCACAAGAGGAGCACCGCGTTGAAGATGATCACGGCCGGCCAGGGGCGGGTCACCGCCCACCAGACCGTGCGCAGCGTGGTGTGACGCTCGCGGGGCGACGGGCGCGCTCCCGCGAACCCGAGGAGGAGCAGCGGCGGCGCCACCATCATCAGCATCATGTGCTGGACCATGTGGAGCGAGAACAGGTAGTCGTCGCCACCCCGGTCGATCGGCGACTCGAGTGCGATGAAGGTGATCAGCAGCCCGGCGAAGAAGAGCACGGGCCGCCAGCGCTGATGGCGAAACCAGGGGGTGACATCGTCGTCCGGCCCGATCGTGCCGCGGCGCATCGCGATGATGTAGCCGGCGGCCATCGCAACCAGGCCGCAGATGACGGTGGGATCCCACGTCCAGTCGCCGAACCCCAGGTGTGGCGTCAGTGCCCTCCGTCCTCCGGGAGTTCGAGATACTCACTCCTCGCCCCGCGAGCCCAGAAGAAACACGTGACCAGGAGATAGATCAACCCGATCCCCCACATCGCCGGCCCGACCACCGCCCGGATGTCGGTGAGAAAGCCGGTGAGCGTGATCGCGAGCGCGAGGGCCAGGTTGATGGGGACCGCGCTCGGGGGCGGCAGGTGCGGGTGCTCATGCGCGGGCTCCCCGCCCTCGTCGTGGGTCGCCGTTGCGACCGCGTCGTCGCTCACCGCACCGCCCTCACTTGGTCACCGACAGGAAGATAGCCGCCCAGACGAATGCCGCGCCCATGAGGACGAGCAACATGACGAACATCGCGACGCCCATGCGCATGTTCCTGCGGGCGAGCTTCCGGTTCATCGGCGCGTCCTCCTCAGAGCCCTGTCACCCGGTCGATCGCCATGACCGCGAAGAGCAGAGCCAGATAGATCATTGAATGGTAGAAGAGCCGGCGTGCGGAGCGCGCCGTCGGCCGCCGGGCGGCGACCACGGCATCGGTCAGCAGGATCCCGTCGAGCACTGCGGCACCTCCCAGGTAGACGGCGCCGAACGATCGGGTCAGCAGCGGCAGCACGGTCACCAGGCAGAGCACGATCGTGTAGAGCACGATCTGATAGCGCGTCTGGCGGTCGCCCTGGACCACCGGCATCATCGGGACGCCGGCGCGGGCGTAGTCGCTCTTGATGAGCAGGGACAGCGCCCAGAAGTGGGGCGGCGTCCAGTAGAAGACCACGGCGAACAGAAAGACCGCGGTGATATCCAGGCTCCCGGTCACCGCCGCCCAGCCGACCAGCGGCGGGATCGCTCCGGCCGCCCCGCCGATGACGATGTTCTGCATCGAGGATCGCTTCAGCCACATGGTGTAGACGAACACGTAGAAGAGCAGCGCGAGCAGCGCGAGGCTCGCCGACAGGAGGTTGACGGTGGTGGCAAGGAGGGCGAAGGACGCGGCGCCAAGGCCCACGCCGAAGGCGAGCGCCTGGCGGGGCTCGATGCGCCCCGACGGCAGGGGGCGGCTCCGCGTACGCCCCATAGCCTGGTCGATGTCGCGGTCGAACCAGCAGTTGATGGCGTTCGCTCCCGACGCGGCGAGCCAGCCACCGGCAGCCGTGAGCAGGACGAGCCGCCAGCCGGGCCAGCCTCGGTCGGCGATGACCATCGCCGCGACGGCGGTGACCTCGAGCAGGACGATGACACGCGGTTTGGTGAGGGCAACGTAGTCACGCGCCACGTCCGCAACGCGGCGGCGAGGCAGCGCCTCGAGGCTGACCGCGACGGTCATGACTGCGCCACCTTCGCCTGCGGGCGCAGGGCATCACCACGCTGCGTGGCCTGCGCCGGGGCGCCCTCGTCCACCGGGAGGGCGGTCAGCACCGCGACCGCGACCACCGCGCCCCAGAGCAGCGAGGCGAGCGCGATGTGCAGGCCGCGCGCCCAGGCCGGCAGGACGAGCAGCACGACAAGCGCCCCCGCGGCGACCTGGAGCACGAGGAGCAGGTTCACCGCCATGACAACGGTGCGCACAACGCGATCGCCGCGGCGGCGGCGTGCGATCACGGCCATGAGCCCGCCGAGGATGAGCACGACGATCAACGCGACCACACGGTGGGCGACGTTGATGGTCGCCGCCTGCCCGGTCGGCAGTGAGAAGCCGCTGCCACAGAGCGGCCAGCTGGTGCAGCCGCCTCCCGATCCGGTCTCGACGACAAAGGCGCCGCTCAAGGCGACG
This sequence comes from Candidatus Dormiibacterota bacterium, assembly GCA_003153505.1. Taxonomy (GTDB): domain Bacteria; phylum Chloroflexota; class Dormibacteria; order Aeolococcales; family Aeolococcaceae; genus Palsa-851. The sequence continues at coordinate 46,784 of PLZA01000054.1, read as the reverse complement.
AGGTAGGTCGCCACTACCGCGAGGATCACCGGTCGTTGCACCGAGGGCGCCAGCGCCGCCGACAGGCTCGGGCCGCGCGCAGCAGTCCCCACAGTGCACGCAACCACCGCGACGTAGATCAGCACCCCAAAGAGGAGCAACGCGTTGGCGAGGTGGATCATCACCACGCCACCGGGAAGGTTGAAATCGACCGCGAGCGCTCCGAGCGCGATCTGTACCACGAAGAGCGCTGCTGCAATGCTGGTGCCGACCAGGATGCGGCGCTGATGCCGGTGCCAGACCCAGGTCGCGACCGTGAGGATGATCACGAGCAGCGTGCACACCGACGCGATCCATCGATGCGTGAACTCGATGAGTGTGTTGATCTGCCACGCCGGCAGCAGCGACCCGTTGCACAGCGGCCACTGGTCGCTGGTCCCGCACCCGTTGCCGCTGCCGCTCACACGCACGATGCCACCCCAGACGATCAAGAGGTAGGTCAGGATCGCAGTCCACACCGCGAGGCGGCGAAACCCGAGCGACGGGCGCGCTGGGATCACAGTGCCACCGGCGTTACGCGGGTGCTCCCGACGCCGCCTTCTTGCGCGCGATCCGCCTGTCGCGAACCGGCCGGAGACTGAGCACCTCCTGCTCCTCGTCGAAGTTCCATGCGGGCGGCGGGGAGCTAGTTGCCCACTCGAGGGTATTGCCCTCCCATGGGTCGTCAGGCGCCGTCCTGGGAGCCCGCATGCTGATCACGAAATTGATCATGAACACGACCACCGAGATCGCGATCACGAACGCGCCGAAGGTGATCAGTGAGTTGAGGTCGCCCCATCCACGATTGTCGAGGTAGGTCGCGATCCGCCGTGGCATCCCGAGCAGGCCGAGGGCATGCATCGGCAGAAAGGTCAGGTTCATGCCGATGAACATCAACCAGAAATGCAGCTTGCCAAGCTTCTCATTGAGGAACCGCCCGGTGACCTTCGGGAACCAGTAATAGAAGGCGGCGAACACGCCGAAGACGCTGCCGCCGAACAGCACATAGTGAATGTGCGCCACCACCCAGTAGGTGCCGTGCACGAGACGGTCGACAGCCAGGCTGCCGAGGTACACGCCGTCGATGCCACCGATCAGGAACATCAATAAGAACCCGCACGCGAAGAGCATGGGCGTGTCGTATTTGATGCTCCCTCCCCACATCGTTGCAAGCCAGCTGAAGATCTTCACCCCCGTCGGCACGCCGATGACGAAGGTCGTGAAGGCGAAGAACGTCTGCACCACCAGCGGGAGACCGGTGACGAACATGTGGTGCACGAACACGATGAACCCGAGCACGGCGATCGCCGCGATGGATGCCGCCATCGCCTTGTACCCGAAGATCGGCTTTCGGCTGAACACCGGGATGATCTCGCTGATGATCCCGAACGCGGGCAGGATCATGATGTAGACAGCCGGGTGCGAGTAGAACCAGAAGACGAACTGGTAGAGCAGCGCGCTCCCGCCGTTGACCGGGTCAAAGAAGTTGGTGCCGATCTGGCGGTCGAGCAGGTTCATCGCCAGTCCCGCGGCGAGGAAGGGTGACGCGAGCACGACGAGTGCCGCGGTGATCTCCTGTGCCCACACGAACAGCGGAAGCCGCCCCCAGGTCATGCCTTTGGCGCGCATGTTGTGAATCGTCGCCAGGAAGTTGATGCCGCCGAGCATCGATGATATGCCGAGGAGATGGAGTCCGATGATCCAGAGGTCCTGCCCCATGCTGCAGCTGTAGTGGCTGCCGGTGAGCGGTACGTACCCGGTCCAACCCGCGTCACCCGGACCACCCGGGCAGAGCAAGCCGGCGTGCGTGGTCGCCGGAACCAGGAACCCCGCGTACATGACGATCCCGCCGAGCGGAATCAGCCAGAAGGACAGAGCGTTGATGCGGGGAAAGGCCATATCGCGCGCACCGATCATCAGCGGGATCATGTAGTTGCCGAAGCCTGCCCACACCGGGATGATCCACAGAAAGATCATCGTCGTCCCGTGCATCGTGAAGATCTGGTTGTACTGCTCGGGCGTGAGAAACGTGTTCTGCGGCTCGGCGAGCTGGATCCGGATCAGCAGGGCCATAATGCCGCCGACGATGAAGAAGAAGAACGTCGTAAACAGGTACATGATCGCGATCTTCTTGTGGTCGACAGTCGTCAGCCAGCCGAGGATGCCCTTCGACTTGTCGACACGGGCGAAGCGCGCCCGAGGAAGCGTCGCGTCCATGACCGCCATCAAGATCCTCCGAGAGTGCACGACTTGCTTGTCGGGTCGATCGAACCGCTGGGATTCCCGAACACGCACGACTGGAACTGGTTCATCGGCAGCGCGACGACGGTGAAGACCATGGTCGCGTGGCCGACACCACACAGCTCAGTGCACTGCCCGTAATAGGTTCCCTGCCGAGCCTGGATCGGTGCCGTGTTGACGTCACCGGGAATGGCGTTCATCTGCTGACCGAGCGACGGCGCGAAAAAGCTGTGGTTGACGCCGCATCCCTCGTTGGAGATTGCCGCCGCCAGCGTGCTCCCCGACGGCACGGCCGGCTTGGAATCGCAGGGCGGATCCGTCGACACGATGTTCAGCGCGACGTCGGTGTTCTCGGGGACGTAGAGCGTGCCGAAGCTGCGGATCCGGGCACCACTGCTGCTCGCGCCGTAATCGAACGTCCAGCTGAACTGCTGGCCGATCACCGTGACTGTGTACTGCGTGCCGGCGTGAATGTTGTTGATGAAGGGCATGTTCGCCGCGGTCAGACCGAAGAGCGAGAGGAAGGTCGCCAGTGGGACGAGCGTCCAGGCGATCTCGAGCCTCGTGTTGCCGTGGAACTGCGGTGGATCGTCATCGTCGCTGCGCCTGCGGAACTTGACGAACGCATAGAGGAGAAGTCCCGTGGTGATGACGCCGAGCACCACCGAGGCCCAGAAAACGGCGGTGTAGACGCCGAGCGCTCGGTCGCTGATCGTGCCGCCATCGCCGAAAGCACCGGCATTGTTGACGCAACAGGTGGACTGTGCGAGCACGTTCATACGCGACGCAGGATGATCGCATAGCGGCGTTCAGACGGGCAATCCGAGCCGGTTGAGCCCGCGGGGCACGCGAGCAGGATCAACGCTGCCATATCTTGGTCTTGGTATTGATCTGGCGCTTCACCAGCTCGGTGATGTCAGTGTTGATGAGCGCGGCCCGGTCCCAGGAGCCGCGATTCCCTGGCGGCAGCGACGGGTCCGGGAGCACCTCCCCCGTGGCCGCGGACCGCTGGCGTCGCCGCAGCCGCCCGAGCAGGGACTTGGGGCCACCCGCGCTCACAGCCGGAACATCCTGCGTTGCGCGGCTCGCTCCGGATCGCCGGCGGCCAGCGCGACGGCACTCTGATACGCATCGATCATCGAGCTCGCCCAGTTGAAGAGGCCCGCCAGGAGGAGGCCGATGAACGCGAACACGGACACGAGCGCAATCAGGAGGAAGAGCGCGCCGGAGCCGTGGGTGAGCAGCGAATGGCCGATCGACTGCCCAGCCATGATCAGCAGGATCGCCGGGCCGATCGTGAAGACGGTCCAGAAGAGGTAGTAGAGCGCCTTGCGGGGGTGGCCGGTGTAGAGCTGGCCGAGCCCGGGGACGATCGAAAGTCCGGCGGCGATGCCTGGATTGGGGCGGCGCAAGGGGCTGAGCCCTCCCGCCTCAGACGCCATCGCCGGCGCGGCGACACGTCCAGAGGGCGCGGCCGCCCAGCAGAGCAGTCCAGCTCATCGCCCGACGAAGGCCCGGTACACGTAGTACGCGGCAAGCAGGAGGGTGCCGAAGGACCAGATGGCGACGAAGAGGACGTCACCCCAGCCGGCCTCGCCGGGGTAGAGCACAGCAAGCAACGGGCTGGTCATCGATCAGTGCGCCTTGAAGTTCTCGAGCAAGAACTCGCCGTAGATCAGCACGAAGGTGAAGACGAGCAGCCCGACAAAGATGACGAGCGTTCCGATCAGATCTCGCGCGAAGGTGCTGCGTCGCTTCATGCTCGGTTCCTCATGGAAGGGTGCTGTAGTCCTCCCAATGGCGGATGAACTGGACGAGGACGTTGATCTGCGTCTGGGTGAGCACCGGCGACGTGTTCTCGACCACCCCAGGCCCCGGCGGGTTGGTCACGGGATTGTAGTCGGCGGCAATCCCGCCCCAGTTGGGCATGATGCTGCCGTAGTGCTCGAAATCGGTGAACCCGTACTCGATGCAGCGGTAGTAGTAGTCCTCGTTGAAGTAGCCGAGCCGGTCCTGGTTGTTGAGGGGCGGTCCGGCGCCACCCTCGCCTTGCCCGCCATGGCAGCGCGCGCAGTTCAGGTAGTACAGCTGCGCGCCCTCGGTGAATGAGTACTCGGGGTTGACGACCAGGTTCTGGTGCGCGTCGGTCTGGTCAAGGCCGAGGCGGTTGCCGTTGTGGCAGACGATGCATCCGATCTGGTCGATGCCGAGCTCCCCGGTCGGCGTCCCTGATGTGCCGTAGTTGGTGCTGGGGTTCAGGAACGAAGGCAGCGGACCGGGCTGCTGGACGGTGACGGGGGCGGCGGCGGGCGCCCCCGGCGGCGTGTACGGCGTGTAGGTGAAGGACGTGAATCCGCTCGGTCCGTACTGCTGGTAGCTCATCGACGGGGGGTAGTTGCTCCCGGTCGCGCTCACATAGGCGGGGTGGATGAGGGTCAGGTGATACTCGGCCGCCAGCTGCTTGGCATTCGGCTCGTACTTGAGGAACCCTTCGCTCAGGCGCTTCGCCGCCTCCACGGGGCCGATGGTGCCGATGTCCGGGACATGGCACGAGATGCAGCGCTCGACGCGGTACGTATCGCCCTCGATGGTTGCCTGCGGAAAGCTCGGGAAGAGCTGCTGCACCTGGACGTTGAAGTCGGAGCTCGGGTAGTCCTTCAGGTACTGCGTCTGGATCGCGATATAGCCCCGGTTGTCCGAGTCCTTGAACGCGGCCCAGGCGACGAGGCCGAGCAACGCGACGCTCAGCCCGACGAAGAGGATCCTCGTCCTCATACGGGAGAGCTCAGTCCCGGGTGCCCGAGGATCAGGGTCCAGTCCCAGTTGAAAGCCTCACCGCGGAAGAACTCGCCGATGACCACGAACGCCACCGCAAGACAGACGTAGATGGTGAACAGCACGATCGCCACCTTGCGGTCCTGAGGGCGGCGACTCGGGTTGCGGTCGAGGTACGGGGTCAGGATCATGAAGATGATCACGAAGCTCGGAAACGCGACGCCGGCCATGATCGGCGGAAAGCGTTCGAGCAACTCCTGCAGGCCGACGAAGTACCACGGGGCCTTGGCAGGGTTCGGTGTGATCGAGGTGTTGGCACGCTGCAGCAGCGGCGCGTTGACCTGGATCGAGACCAGCATCAGGAACACGAACGCCGCGAGACCCGCGAGGAACTCGCGCCATACGAGGTAGGGGAACGTGACCACCGTCTCCTCGTCCTCGCGACGACGGATGACCAGCGGTGTGCTCGCCAGCTCAGGTCCCGAAATGGGCGCCTGCGGTCGTGGCGTCACCGCCCCCCGGGGGTCGCGTCCTCCCTCGACGACAGTTGCCATCAGAGGCCTCCTGTGAACCCGTCTTTACGGACGCGCCAGAAGTGTACGACCATCAGCAGGAAGCCGATCAGGGGCAGGGCGATCACATGTAAGACGTAGAAGCGAATCAGAGCACCTTGTGCTACCTGGTCGCCACCGAGCAGGAGGTATCGGGTATAGGGACCGACGATCGGCGCGTATTTGGCCATGTTGGTGCCGACCGTGATCGCCCAGATGGCGAGCTGGTCCCAGGGAAGGAGGTAGCCGGAGAACGAGAGCAGGAGCGTGATCAGGAGCAGGAACGTCCCGATGACCCAGTTGAACTCACGGGGCGGCTTGTAGGCGCCCTGGTAGAACACCCGGGCCATGTGCAGCCAGACGGTGATCACCATCGCGTGGGCTGCCCAGCGATGCATGTTGCGGATGATGTCGCCGAAGACGGCGACGAACTGCAGATCCTTGACGTTCTGGTACGCCGAGTCCACCGAGGGGATGTAGTAGAACATCAGGAAGAGCCCGGTGATCGTCAGCAGGATGAAGAGGAAGAACGAGAGGCCGCCGAGGCAGAGCGTGTAGGAGACGCGGACCGCCGACTTCTTGACCCGGACCGGGTGGATGTGCAGGAAGAAGTTGGTGAGCGCGGTACGAGCCGCAACCTTGTCGTTGGTCGGCAGGCCGTGACGGAACACCGATCCCCAGAGCTGCGCGACAAACGCGCGAACAGGATTCGCCTGGCCGGGGGGTGCGCTCATCGACCGAGACCGCTCATTCGCGTCGCCCGCCTCCTCATTCAGACCCCAAGGGTCTTGCCGTTGCTCTTCTGGGTGTCGACCAGCAGGCGCCATTGTGGCGCAGCGTTGTTCCCAGGTCCACGGGTCGCCACCAGCGTGGCCCGGTCGACCGCAAAGAACCCGTCAGGGGTCACCTCGATATTGACCCAGTCCATCGGGCGCGGCGCCGGACCGTAGAAGTTGGTCGAGTCGATGAAGTACCGGCTGCCATGGCAGGGGCACGCCCAGCCATTGGGCAGGCGCTGGTCTGCGGCGCGCACGCCCCTCGCCTGGGCTGTGGCCGCCGAGACGCCCGACCCGGTGGTGACGTCGGTCACATAGTTCGGTGTGCAGCCGAGGTGCGTGCAGACGAGGTACACGGCGTAGATGCCGGCGTCATCAAGGACGACCGTCACGCGCTTGGCGGTCTCCGAGAGGACGTTGACCGGTGTCACCGGCTTGCCGTTGACCATGCCACCTGTCAGCTGCTCGAACGTGAAGGACGTCTTGAAGAGCGCCGGCGCATTTCCCGACGCCTGGGGGAAGAGGAAACCTAGGACCTTGATGCTCCCCAGCAAACTCGCACCCACGGCGGCGAGCCCGCCCATGATCATCAGGAACTGACGTCTGCTCGTCTCGGCGCGAGCACGCATTTTCCCTCGCGGCGATTCGTACGGGTTCAGCGCCATACAGTCCTCAAGCGGGGGCTGGTTCCTCGGGAAAGCTTACGAGCTTGCAGCACGGTGGCCGCCTGACGGGGGGTCGCGATGCACTTCACCCTGATTACAGAAGTGGGTTGCTTGCCGGAGGCGTCAGGATGTTGGCGAACACGATCGCCGAAATCATGATCACGACGAATGCCACGATGATGGCGAAGCATCCGAAGTCAGTGCGGAGAGCGACGATGAGGCGTTCCATATCTCGTATTCGGAGCGTCAGACGGCCGAAAGGATACGTCACCGCACGCACGGCGCCGCGTGCCGGGTGACGATCGCCCATGGCGGCCGCCGGGGAGTAGCCTTGGAAGCCTGTGAGCGGATGGCGTGAGGTCGAGATCTACGGCACCTTCATCCGGTTGACGGGCGAGCTCGAGGTCATCGGCGCGGAACGCCTCAGCGACAGCATCAACCGGTTCGGGGCATTCCTTCAGGTCAGGAACTCACGGGCCGAACCCCTCTCCACCAACTACCCGGTCCTGAGCCGGCTCGAGCCCCGGGTGACCATCGCCAAGGCGGGCGTGATCCTCGTGTCGCCGCTCGAGGAGATGCCCGACGGCAACTCGGCGATGTGGCGGGAGACCGTCCCCTACGCGGCGTCGATCAACACGTCGGCGATATCACTCGTCGGCGACGTTCACCTCTCGCCCGGCAATGACCTCCAGGACCATCTCGAGCGTCACCCCGGCGACTTCCTGCCGGTCACCAACCTCTCGGCCCTCTGGATCACCGCGATCACCAACGAGACCCATGCCGTCCAGCGCGCTTTCGCGCTGTTGAACCCCGCCTCGATCCTGTCGTTCTCCCTGCGCTGAGGGACCGCGTCCCCACGTGGACGGGAGGCGCGGATCAGACGGCGGCAAGGACCTCTTCGCGTATCGCCCGGTTCTGGGCGGACGCGCGGGCGAACCCCATCGCCATGCAGACGACGGCGATGAAAGCGAAGCCCATGCTGATGAACTCGTTGATCGCGCGCTGGCCGATGCCGAGGGTGGCCAGGCCCGTACCGCCGAGGAAGGTCTTCTCCGCCGGAGCGCCCCAGACGGTGCCCACGAAAGCCATCAGCATCCACAGGACGGCGACGAAGTGCCAGATCGCCGCGGTGCGGACCACGCCGTGGCGGGGCTTGGAGGTGAAGTAGAGTGCGACCATCGCGATCACCATGAGGACGACGTAGGCGTTGAAGATGACGAACACCAGGAGGAAGGAGATGATCTGGGCGGAGGTCAGCCCGGTGAACCCGCTGATCGAAAACGGGAACGGGTTGTTGACCGCAATCAGGCTCCCGAGCATCTCGATGGGGAAATGTACATCAGAGCAACGGTGACGTAACCCCCGGCCCTCGCCTAAGCTTCTGTGCAGATGGCGATTCTCCACGCCCCCGCGTCCACGCCTGCCGGTGTCCTCCCGGGCGCCAACCGGACGGCGGCGATCCTCGGGATCGCGTCCTACGTGCCCGACGACATCATCACCAACGCCGACCTCGAGGCGATGGTCGACACGTCCGACGCCTGGATCCTCGAGCGGACGGGCATCCGCGAGCGCCGCAAGATCGCGTCCGGGATGACCACCTCGATGATGGCCGCCGAAGCCGGCCGTAGGGCGATGGCCGCTGCAGGGGTCGAGAGCGTCGACGCCCTGATCGTCGCGACAGTGTCGCCCGACTCGCCGCTCCCCTCGACAGCGTGTCTCGTGCAGCGCCGCCTCGGCCTCGGCGGGATCCCGGCGTTCGACATCGCCGCCGCCTGCGCCGGCTTCGTCTACGGGGTCACCATCGGCCGCGGACTGATCCTGTCGTCGGGGATGAGCCGGGTGCTCGTCATCGCCGGCGACGCCCTGACGTCGCTCATCGACTACAAGGATCGATCGACCTGCGTTCTCTTCGGTGACGGCGCAGGTGCCGCCGTGCTCGGCGTCTCCGATGCGGGGGGCATCGAGGGCGTCCAGTGGGGCGCCGACGGCGCCGAGGCCGACCTCATCTACTACGGACCCAAGGCCGGCGATGAGGAGGGTGAGAACGGGCTGCGCATGTATGGGAAGGGCACGTTCCGTCTCGGCGTCGAGCGCATGGCCGAGGCGGCGCGGATGGTCTGCGCCGAGGCGGGCTGGTCGCTCGACGAGGTGACCCTGATGGTCCCCCACCAGGCGAACCTGCGCATCATCGAGGCGGTCGCGAAGCGCCTGAACCTGCCGCTCGACCGGGTGGTGATCAACATCGACAGGTACGGGAACACCAGCGGAGCGTCCATCCCGATCGCCCTCGCCGAGGCGGTCGAGACCGGCCGGATGCGGCAGGGGGATCGCGTGGTCTGCATCGCGTTTGGATCGGGCGTCGTCTGGGGTGGTATCGCTCTTCAATGGACCGCGCCGACGCGGTGACGTCGCGGCGACAGGCGCCGCGCAACAGGCTTCAGGCGCCCGGACCCGAACTCCGGCCGACGGCGCCGACCACCGGGACGGTCGCGTGCCCCCGCTGCAAGCGCCGCTTTGTCGCCGAGCGCTACGCCGCCGACCTCAACGTCTGCTCCGAATGCGGCCATCACGGTGTCGTGGGCGCGGCGCAGCGTATCGAACAGCTCGCCGACCCGAACACCGCCGAAACCCTCGCCGTCGAGGTCGGCGATCGAGACCCGCTCGGCTTCGATGATGGTGTCCCCTATCCGCAGCGCGTGGCCCGGGCGCGCGAGCGCACGGGACTCCACGAGGCGTTCCTGACCGCCCGAGCGTCGCTCGCGGGAAATCCCGTGATGCTCGCGTGCATGGACTTCGAGTTCCTCGGCGGATCACTCGGCAGCGGGGCCGGCGAGATCTTCGCCCGCGCGTGCGAGATGGCCGTCGCCGAGCGGCGGGCGCTGGTGGCGGTGTGCACGTCCGGCGGCGCCAGGATGCAGGAGGGGATCGCGTCGCTGGCGCAGATGGCCCGCTGCTCGGCGGGGGTCGCGGAGGTGATCGACGCGCGCCTACCGTACGTCACCATCCTCGGCGACCCGTGCTTCGGCGGCGTCACCGCCTCCTTCGCGGTGCAGTCGGACGTGATCATCGCCGAGCCCGGAGCCAGAATCGGGTTCGCCGGAGGTCGGGTCATCGAGCAGGCGACCCACGACAAGCTGCCCGACGGCTTTCAGACTGCGGAGTTCCTCCTCGCCCACGGGATGGTGGACGCCGTCGTCGAGCGCGGCCGCCTCCGCGACGCCGTTGGGACGCTTATCCGCATCTATTCGGGGCGCGCGTGAGCACGACCATCGAGACCACCGAACGCGAACGCATCGCCTTTGCGGCGGTCGAGCTTGCGCGCCACCCGGAGCGACCGCGCGCGCTGCAGGTGATCGCGGCGATCACCAGCGGCTGGACGGAGCTCCGCGGCGATCGTCTCTTCGGTGACGATCGGGCTGTGGTGGGCGGGCCGGCCCGGCTCGGTGGGCGCTCGGTGATGGTGATCGGTCAGGAGAAAGGCACCGACCCGATGACCCGGGCGCTGCACAACTTCGGCATGCCCCACCCGGAGGGCTACCGCAAGGCGGTGCGACTCATGCGCCAGGCCGAGAAGTTCTCGATGCCGGTGCTTTGCCTCGTCGACACGCCGGCCGCGCACGCGGGCATCGGCGCCGAGGAACGCGGCCAGGCCTGGGCGATCGCCGATGCGCTGCTCTGCATGCTCGGGCTGCGCACTCCCACCGTGAGCGTGGTGCTCAGTGAGGGCGGGTCCGGAGGTGCGCTCGCGCTCGCGCTCGCGGACCGTGTGCTTGCACTCGAGAACGCCGTCTACACGGTGGCGCCACCCGAGACGTGCGCGGCGATCCTGTATCGCGATGCAGGGCAGCGGGCGCGCGCCGCCGCGGCGCTGCGTCCGGGAGTCGATACGGCCAACCGTATCGGACTCGTCGACGAGCTGATTCCCGAGCCGCCACCGGGCGCGCACGCGCATGCGCCGCTGGTCATCGCCGCCATACGCGGAGCGGTGATCCGCCATCTCGATGAGCTCCGCGACATCCCGATCGACGAGCTCGTCGCCGAGCGCCGGAGCCGCTACCGAGCCGCTGGGGGCTGAGCGGCCCACTCGGCAAGCAGGGCCGACTCGCGTTCGGGTGCCATGCCGACGCGCGGGCGGTTGGCATGCACAACCTGCGTCCAGTCGGGATTGTCGCGCAGCCACGACCACGTGTCCTGCACGGTGTCGCGTGCCGAGCGGCAGGTCAAGCCCGATCCAAGGGCGAGCGAGGAGTCGCAGCTGTAGAAGCCGACCATGTCGCCGACCGGCGGCACCCAGATCGGGAGCTCCGTCCACGGCGCGACGTCGCGCGCGAGCAGGAACGCCGCGTCCACCCAGGTGCATGATGCGTCGGCGCCGGTGACCTCGTTGCAGAGTGCGAGTACCTCGCCCATGGTGGTATGGCCCGGACGGCTCAGCACATTCACTGCACCGTTGATCGAGGTGTCAATGGCAAACGCTGCCAGGTCGCGTGCGTCGATGTACTGCACGGCGAGATCTCGCGGACCCGGCGCGAGCACGGTGCCGCCGGCGGCGATGCGCCGCAACCACCACGGGAGCCTCCCGATGTTTTCGCGCGGGCCGAGGATGAGGCCAGGCCTCGCAAAGACGCATCGTTCAGCACCGAAGACATCTTCGATGGCAAGCTCGGCGCCGCGCTTGTCGGCTGCGTAGTCGGTCGCCTCAGCATCGGGACTGGCCGCGACGGTTGGCGACGCCTCGGTGACAACGCCCTCGTGCGCCTCGGCATACACAGAGATCGTCGAGATGTACACGTAGCGTGCGGCATGGGGTTCGAGCGTGCGCGCGGCGTCGAGCACCACCCGCGGCGCGCGCGACCATGCATCAACGACCATGTCCCACGATGCATCAGTGAGCGCGGCAAGATCGCCGGGATTCGTCCGGTCACCGTGGATGACACGCACGCCATCCGGAGCCGAGCCTGTTTGACCGCGGTGAAAGATGGTGACATCGTCGCCACGAGCAAGCGATGCGCCCACGACGGCGGGCCCGACGAAGTCCGTCCCGCCGAGAACCAGGACCTTACGCGGCATCGAGTTGGTGCATGTTTCCAGTGATCGTCTTCTCTGGCCGGCGCAGGAACAACGCCGGGATCACGCCCAGCAGCGTCAATATCGTGATGAAGGCGAAGGTCCGATCGAATGACGTGCTGAGCGCGTCGGACGCATAGGTTCTGCCGAACTGCGCGACCGCCGGGGCGACCTTCGTGGCGGCGGACGGCTGGCCGCCATTCTGGATGAGCGTCGAGTACTGCCCCTGCAATGTGCTGCAGAACTCAGCCGTGGTGACCTGGTGGCCGTGGGTGGATGCCGCGCTGAGCACGGCCGGTGACGGTGCGCACGAGGCCTGCCCGATGGCGGTCGTGAACTGCGCAGCCAGCACGGTCACCAGCACTGCGATGCCGACGGAGGAGCCGATGCGCTGCAGGCTGTTGGAGATGCTTGAGGCGCTCCCGCTGAGGTGATGCGGGACGCGTGCCATGGCCGCGGCCATTGACGGCATCATCGAGAATCCCATCGCGAAACCCCGCAGCAGCAGCGCGCTGACGACGAGCCAGTTCGATGATGTCGGGTGGATCTGGGCAAGCAGGAAGCCGCCGCCGGCGAGCATCACCATGCCGGTCGCGACAACGGGTCGTGGCCCGATCCGGTCGGTGAGATACCCACCGAGGGGCATCGCGACGGCCGCGGTGATCGCCTGCGGGAGCAACAGCAGTCCGGTCTCGAGCGGGCTGTACCCGTGCACCTCCTGGAGGTAGAGCGGCAGGAGCAGCATGCCGCCGAAGAGTGCGGTCACGATGATGAAGCTCAGGCCCATCGACCACGAGAAGGTGGAGTCACGGAAGAGTCGAAGCTGCAGCAACGGCTCGGGGTTGCCGCGATCGCCGATGACGAGGTTGACGACCGCGAGCGCCAGGCCGGCGAGCATCACGATCGTGTCGAGCGCCGTCCAGCCATCGACAAATCCGTTGCGCAATGCGACGAGTCCGGCGCCAATCGCGAGCGGGATCATCAGCAGCGTCGCTGCGCGCCGCCGACCGAGTTGCGAGAGCACGAACGCGGCGAGCAGCACCGCAGCACCCACCAGCAGGCTGACAACCAGCAGCGACCCCCACCCAAGGGCGATGCTCTGGTCGACGGCGTACATCACCGCGACCGCAGCCGGCGGCGCTGTGAGCAGCCCGAAGGTGTCGAGTCGCAAACCGTGCGACTTCGGTGACTCGGTGAGGAATCGCCACGCGGAACCGAAGGCGATGAGCCCGATCGGAACATTCACGTAGAAGATCAGGCGCCACGAGAAGTCCTGCACGAACCACCCGCCGAGCACCGGCCCGATCGCCGGGGCGAGCAGCATCGGGATCCCGAAGATCCCCATCACCCGTCCCATGTTCTGGGGACCGACCGCGCGCATGATGATGGTCATACCGATCGGCATCAACATGCCGCCGCCCAGCCCCTGCAGAACGCGGAAGATGACGAGCTCCGGCAGATTCTGCGCCACGCCGCACGCCATCGACGCGAGCGTGAAGAGCGCGATCGTGACGAGATACAGGCGTTTGGTGCCGAAGCGATCGCTGGCCCAGCCGGCCATGGGGATCACCGCGCCCTGCGCCAGCATGTACCCGGTGACGACCCACGAGATGTCCGCATACGAGCCGGCCTTGAGGTCGACCTGCAGCGTCGGTATCGCGATGTTGACGATGGTCGCGTCGAGGATCGTCATGATCGTGCCGAGCAGCACGACGCCAAGGGCGATCCACTTGTAGTCGAAGCGTCCGGATCGAGCACCGGCGACCCCGGCACCGGCATTCGCAGACTCGGCAACAACCAATGCTGTGTCGGGGCGGTCGAGGACTTCAGTCACGCGAAGCCTCCTTGATGTGTCCGGGTTCCGGCCAGTCGACGATCTTGCCCATGAGAAGCACGAGTTGCTCGAGATCCGAGTCGCTCAACGGGGCGAGCGCCTCGAGCGCCACGGACTTCCTCGCCTCATCGAACCGGTCGAGCATCTGCAGGCCGAGTTGGGTCGGAACGATGCGGATGATCCGGCGATCCTCAGCGTCACTGAGCCGCTCGGCAAACCCGAGGCGGATCATCCGATCGACGAGCGCGCTCGCCGAGCTCAGCGCGCACTGCTGCATGCGGGCGATCTCGTTCATGGTGGCGCCGGACGAGGTCTGGGTCGCAGCGCGGAGCTGTTCGAGGGCCCCCACCTGGTGCCAGGTGACCGCACCGAACTCCCCCTTCAACTCCTCGGGAACGCTGGCCATCAGACGGCGCTTGAGGCCGCCGATGTAACCGAACAGCAGATCGGCGAGCTGGTCACGTCGACCGCTGGCGCTGTCCTGTCCGGAACGGCCTGGTCGTTCGATTGATGGAGCCTGGCTCATGCGCGCCTCGAGAGAGTTCGATGGACGAATAGTTTTAGTGTAGAACTATTCGCCAGTCGACGTCAACTCGGAGCGGGGTCACGAACGCGGCGAAGGAGCCGCGAACGCCCGGTCAATTCGTGTGATGCCTTGGCCGCGGCAAGCTGCTGGGTGGCCACCTCAAGGAGACCGGCGACCTCCTGCGAATCGGACGGGTAGACGGCGATGCCTGCCGAGGCGGTGGCACCCGACCGGCCGATCCTCTGGTCGGCGGATGTGTCGGCCGCGAAGCGCTGCAGAATGCGCGCGGCAACCGCCCCGGCCTGCTCGCGATCAGCGCCGGGCAGCACGCACACGAACTCGTCGGCGCCGAAGCGGGCGGCGCTGTCCTCCCGGCGCAGAATCGAGCGAAGGACGGCCGCGAATGACACGAGCACCTCGTTGCCCGCGTCATGGCCCCACCGGTCGTTGAGCTCGCCGAAGCCGTCGACGTCGGCCATGATCAGAGCGAGCGTCCCCTCGAGCCGGGAGGCGCGAGCAAGCTCCTTGTCGATGACCGCGAGGAGCTGCGGTCGGGTGGGCATCCCGGTGACCGCGTCGAGCTGCGCCCGGCCCATCTCATCCTCGTGCCGGCGCGCACGCTCGATCGCCCGTGCGGCCTCGTCGGCGAGGGCCTCGATGATCGGGGCGTCCTCCTCGTCCCAGGCGTGCTCCTGACGATCGGACGTGAGCAGGATGGCGCCGATGGTCGCGCCGTCGAGCCTGAGCGGTGCCCCGATCGCCGAGCGGATGAAACCAAGCTTCGATCGCCGCAGCCGGACGCGGTTGGTCTCGCGGAGGCTTGCCTGCGCCATCGAAGCCGAGAGGGTGGTCGGCCAGATCTCGGCACGCTCGGCGACAAACACCGCTCCACCGAGCCCCTCTCCGGGCGCGAGCTCATACGCCGGGCCCCCCGAACCGACCCCACTCGATGAGAGGAAGGTGCCGGGGGACTTCAGCAGGCCGTCTGCGGGGTCGTTGATGAGCACCATGCCCGTGGACGTTCCCGGAAAGATCTCCCGGCACGCCTCGAGCACCGCCGCCGCGACGGAGGTGACGTCGCGAGCGACGCCGAGCCTGCGCCCGAGGGTCGCGTACACGTGGCCGCGCCGTGTCTCCGAATCCAGTCCTGCGAGGCTCCGTTCGGTCCCGCCGACGGCAAGCAGCTTGATGCCGGTCATGCCGATCACGGTGACGATCAACGCCGCAAGACCTGACGAGCGAGGTGCCGTCGTGAGCCAGAGAGCAACGAAGATCGCGACGACGGCTCCGGCAGCGGCGACGGCGAACGGCCACGGCGCCCGGGTGAGCGAGGCGATCGTACGTGCCGAGGAGTTTCGCGGCGCATCGGTATCCAGCCCGACCAGGATTGCCGTAAAGGTGACTGCGGCGAGGACGGTGAAGTCCGGCAGCTCGCCCGCGGCGGCGCGGAACCCGACAGCGGCCACCAGCGCAAGCCCGACGGCGCCCAGCACCGACGCCGCCTGGCGATACCGCTCCCATGCCGCGGGCAGGCGAAGCAGAACGAACCCGATGCAGACCGCCAACGCCGCCATGAGCGCATCCACGAGGCGAACTCCGGAGCTGACCGGAAGCACGAGCATCCGGATCGCGACGACGGCGCCAACGACTCCCGCCCCTGCCTGGCTGAAACGCCGAGACAAATGCACTTGAAAGTCCACCTGATCCCCCACCCGCTGATCCGACTCGACCACAGGCCAGCGGCCAGGTCACGCCATCGTCGGTACCGATCAATTGTGGCAGAAGTCTCGCGAATAAACCTGTGATAGGCTGTGCGAACTGACGTTCGCCCCGAGGTCGCCGCTCCTGTTCCCAGCACCATGACGATACGTCTCCTCCATCTTGCCGACCTCCACCTCGACCGGGTGTTCGCCGCCATGGGCTGCCAGGGGGAGCTCGCGCGGCGGCGGCGGCAGGGGCTCCGGGAAGCGCTCACGAATGCCGGACGTCTGGCGATGGAGCAGGGATGCTCGGCGGTCACCATCGGTGGTGATCTGTACGAGCACGAGCGGGCCGGGGTCGACACGGGCCGCTTCCTCGCCGACACCTTCGCGTCCTGGCAACCGATGCGCGTCCTGATCGCACCCGGGAATCACGACGCGCTGCTCCCCGGCTCACTCTACCGGCGGGTTGAGTGGCCCTCCAACGTCACCATCTTCGCCAGCAACGAGCTCGAGCCGGTGGAGCTCACCGACGGCGTCACGGTCTGGGGGCTCGCCCACCGCGAGCCTGCCTGGCAGGGCGATCCGCTCGCGGGGACGCCTGCGACCTCGGCATCCGGCGTGCATCTCGCGCTGTTCCATGGCGCTGAACTCGGCTCTCGACCCGAGGGGAAGTCGATCCACGGTCCATTCCACGCCGAGCGCATTCACGCTGCCGGCTTCGCGGCAGCGCTCTGCGGCCACTACCATCGCCGGCGCCTGGATTCGGCCTCGGGGCTCCTCTATCCCGGCACCCCTGAACCCCTCGGATTCGACGACGAAGGTGGCCGCGGGCCGGTCGTCATCGAGGTCAGCGGACGGGGCGACGTCCGGTTCATCGCCCACGACACCAACCGCTGGTCGGTCTACACCGTGGAGTGCGACGCCAGCGAGTGCGGCTCGGTGGAGGCGGTGATCGACGAGGTGACGATGCATTGCGCATCGACCGGCAGCGACGACCCTGAGCGCACGATGATCCGCGTCGACCTCAGCGGTGCCATCGACTCCTCGGTGTCCCTCGACGCCTTCACCGTGGAACTCGTGGTCCGGGAGCGCCTCAACCTTGCCGCGATCAAGGTGCGCGACCTGACCTCACCGTACATCGACCTCGAGAGCGCGCTCGTCGAGGAGAGCACGCGGGGAGCGTTCGTCCGCGCCGCGACGGCCGCCGCAGAGAGCGCCGATCCTGATGAGGCGCTCGTCCTGGAAGATGCGCTCCGATATGGGCTGATGGCGCTGTCCGGCGCCGAGGTCGGGTTGCGATGATCCTCGAGCGTCTCGAGATCACCGGTTTCGGCTGCCTGCACGACGTCACCACCGACCTCCACCCGCGCGTCACGGTCATCGCGGGGCGCAACGAGTCCGGGAAGACGACGCTGCTGCGCGCGGTTCGGGGTGCTCTCTACGGCATCGATGCCGGCGGCCAGGGTCGCGCGGTCGACCGCAGCGATTGGGCGCGCTACGAACCATGGACGCGGGGCGGCTATGGACTCGCGCTGACCTACAAGCTCGATGACGGGCGTCGCATCCGGGTTGCCCGCCGTCTGGACACGCGCGAGCAGTCGGTTCAGGTCCTCGAACTCGGGGGATCGGAGCTGACCGACGAGCTGCGCAGCGGACGCGCGGTCACGCCGGGCCGGTTTCATCTCGGGATCGACGAGGCCGTGTTCTGCGCCACCGCGTGGCTCGGTGACGACGGCCTCCGCATCGACGCACCGGAGAGCGCACGCCAGCGCGCCGGGCAGCTCCAGGAGGCGATCGAGCGGCTCGCGGACACGCGCCGCGGGGTGACCGCCGCCCAGGCGCTGGTGCGCATCCGAGAAGCGATGGATCGGGTGGGATCAGAGCGCCGCACCACGAGCCCGCTTGGAGTGGCGACGGCCCGGCTGCGGGCACTGGATCGCGTCATCGCCGACGCTCGCACTCGGCTGGCCGCCGTCGCGGTCGACCAGGAGCGCCTCACTGCGCTGGACGCAGCGCTCGCGACCGAGACCGCGCAGTGGGTCACAGCCGAGCGCGCTCGCATCGCGGCACGGCTGGCCGAGGTCGCGGACCGTCGCGTCCGCTTTGCGGAGATCGTGCGCGAAGCCAAGCTTCAGATGGCTGAGATCGAGGCGACTGCGTCGTACGCACGATTCCCCCTCGACGTGGAAACCGAGGTGACCACTCTCGGCGGCGAACTCGCGCAGGCGAGGTCGAACGCCGCCGGCGCCGAGGTTCGCTGGCAGGCAGCAACTGACCGGCTCCGGCCGATCCGGGCGCGGCGTGAAGAGATCGCAACGGGAGTGGCGGCGATCGGCACTGCGGGAGCAATCGGCACCGACGTCGGCGAACGTGCTCAGCGCTTGCGCGGCGAGCTGATCGCGGCCGCCGGAGCAGTCCGCCGCACCGGCGGCGACGATGCGCGGGAAGCTGCGCTCCGTCGCGAGATCGCTGCCACGGGGCTGCGCAGCCTCCCGGCAACGGTCATCGACGAGCTGCTCCCGAACCTGGAGGCGGCCGGACGCGGCGGTCGTCGCTTTGCTCTCGGCGCAGTGTTCCTCGCGGGCCTGGCCGTGGCGCTGACGGCCGGGCTTGCTCATGCGCATCTCGCCCTCGCCGCGGTGATGACCTCGGCCCTCGGAGCCCTCGCTGTCGGCGCCTGCGGGTGGCGCGCCTGGGCGCGCTCCTCGTCCGCATCCCGCGCGCGTGCGGCGGCGACGGCGCTCGCCCTGGAAGCGGGAATCGACCCCGCCGAGCTTCGCCGGCTTCAGGCCAGGCTGCCGGTGCTGCGCACCCTGCACGAGGCCCTGGACGACGCCGAGCTACGCACGTCCCGGCGGCGCGCCGACGCGGAAGCGCTCCAGGTCGCACTGACCTCGCTGCTCGAGCGCTGCCGCGCGCTCGCCGCCGAGGCAGGCACCACCGAGCCACCGCGCGGGACCGACGCAACGCCGGAGGCGGTCATCGCAAGCGCCCAGCTCACGCTCGATCGCGTCGATTCGATGGTGTTGCGAGCCAAGCGGCGCGATGAGCTCATCGCCGAGGACGCGTTGCTCGCCGCGGAGGAGTCGGCCTGCTCCCAGTCGAGCGACGAAGTCGACCGTTCGGCTCGGGCCGTCGCGAACCTCGAGGTCCGCCTCCGAACCATCCTGAAGGCTGCCGGCATCGCGACCCAGGACGGTGACCCAGGCCTGGCGGTGGCCGCGTTTCGTCATGGTTGTGATGCGCGTCGCCGCCACGACGGGGCACGCCGCCGCGTCGATGACCTGCAGCGATCCGCTCAGGCGCTCGGCGGCGACGGGGCCCTGCTTGAGAGCATCGAGACGGGACTTGCCGATCAGCTACTCCAGTGCGGCGGCGACCCAGGGGAGGCGCTCGCGACTGCGCCCACCGACCCCGCAACCATTCAGGCGCTCGACCTCGAGGCGGAGCGGGCGCGCCGGGCGGCGACGTCTGCGGGCGACCAGGCTCGCGAACTGCGCGCGCGGCTCGGCGGTGTACTGGACACACTGCCGGCGATCGCGGACCTCGAGGATGAGCGCGACGCCTGCGAAACCGCACGCCACCGCGGCCTGCGTCAGTTGAAGGCACTTCGCCGGGCGGCCGAGCTGATCGAGGCGGCGTCGCGCATCACCCACCGAGAGCTCGCGCCCCGCCTTGCCGAGTCGCTCGGCAACCGTCTGTGCTTGCTCACCGGCGCTCGCTACATCGAGGTGAACGTCGACACCGATCATTTCGCGCTCGGACTGCTCGGCCGCGAGCGACCCGACATGGTGCCGCTCGACGCGGTGTCGCACGGCACCCGCGACCAGGTCGCGCTGCTCCTCCGGCTCGCGCTGTGCGAGGTGCTCGGTGGCGGCGGCGAGCGCACCCCGCTGCTGCTCGACGAGCCGCTGTTGACGTCCGACCCACTGCGTCGCGACCTGTTCATCGAGTTCTTGCACGATCTGTCTGCAACACACCAGATCCTGCTGAGCACCGCGGACCCCACGATGATCGAGGCGGTCTCACGGGTCACCGCGGGCGATTGCTCGGTGGTGCGACTCGAGGATCCGCCGGTGCTCGACGTGATCGGCGACGCGCACTCGCTCGGGCGCCACAGCGCGAGGATGCGCCTGGTCGCCGGTCAGGGCTGAGCGGCGAGCCCACAACGACGCGCGATGCGCCGGTCAGAGTGTCTTGGCGATGCGCACCAGACCCTCGAGCTCGGAGACCTCCTCGCTGAACAGGGGCATGCGCACGATCGGCACCTCGCCGAGCCGGCTCAATTTGGCGAGCTGACGTGCCTCGCGCTGGGCGAGGGTAGTGCGGGTGAGATATGTCTTTCCGATGAAGCGCGCGCTGTCGGAGGAGACACGGATGTGGAGCTCCTGGCTCAGCCAGGCCGCAATCTTCGGGTCGTCGACCAGCGCGGTTGCCGCGGCGAATCCGCCCGCGTCGCGAAACACGTCGGGAAGCACGCGGTTCACGACCACCGCGCGGAGCGGCATCTTGAACTCGCGCAGCTTGGTGCAGAAGAACTCCGCCTCGCTGAACGGTCCCGGCTCGAGCGTGGTCACCACCACGAATCCAGTCTGAGGGCTTCGCAACAGCCGGTAGACGGAGCGAGCCCTGCCCTGGATGCCGTCGTACAGGAGTTGCAGCTGCTGGACGAAGTCTGAGACCTCGGCGAGCACCTCGGCGCCCAGCAGCCGGTCGGCAAGGCGCAGGAACGGCGCGGCCGCGTAGTTCATCGCGCGGAAGCCGAAACGCGACGGGCCACCGGAGAGCAGCGACAGCAGGCGCGAACCCACGTAGTCGGTGAGGCGGCTCGGGGCTTCGAGAAAGTCGAGCGCATTGCGCGAGGGCGGCGTGTCGACAACGATGCAGTCGTACTCCCCCGCGTCGTGGAGCTCATAGAGCGCCTCGATCGCCGCGTATTCATGCGATCCGACGAACGAATCCGTGATGCGTTGGTAGAGCGGATTGCGCAGGATCCGTTGCGCCGTGGCGCGGTCCGGCGAGTAGCGCTCGATCATCCGGTCCCATGCTTGCTTCATGTCGAGCATCGCCGCCTCGAGTTCACCGGTGATGGTGATCCCCGCACGGTGCAGCCGCGCCTTGGGGATACGCACCGGCTCCGCACCGATGCCCTTGATACCGAGCGCCGTGGCGAGCCGTCGCGCCGGGTCGACGGTGAGCACGAGGACACGTTTGTCCTCGGCGGCGGCGATGGCCATCCCGAGTGCCGCGCTCACCGTGGTCTTGCCGACGCCGCCGCTGCCGCAACAGATCACCACATCGAGCGGCGCCAGGCGGCGTCCCAGTCCAGCCGCATCCTGGCGAACGCTCCGGCGCCGCTCCGGGACGGGCCCGGCGTCTGCAGTGCTCACGCCAGCCTGCTGCTGAGCGCGTCTGCCACCGCCCGCGTCGTGGTCAGCCCCGTCCGGTCGACGATGAATGGGACCGGAACGACGGGCATGGGGAGCTTGCTGCGGAGCATGCGCATGTACCGCGCAGTTGTGTCGTAGAGGTGCGCCTGGAGGTCGATGCCCGCCTCGAGCGGCGCGGGCGCCCCACCCAATTGCTGGACAACCACATCGGCGTGCTCAGGGTCGACCAGCGCCTTCATGAGACGCCGGTGCGCCGCGGTCACCGGCTCGTCGACCGCACGGTTGAGCACGCACATGTCGACTGCTACGCCGGCTCCCTTACGAAGACGATCGTGCAGCTCGATCGCCTCGACCACGGGCATCTCCTCGGGAAGGGCGCAGAGCACGACCGTGGTCCGTTGAGGGTCGCGCACCAGGCCGTCAATCCACTCGACCTGGGCGCGGATGATCCCCCCTCTGACCAGCGAGAGCATCGCCTTGGCGGCTGCGAGGTGGGATTCGACCTGGCCCCCGGCGGCGCAGTCCACAACGATCAGGTCCCAGACCGGCGCCCGCGACTCACGCTCCTTGCGGCGCTCCTCGTACGCGATCTTGCCGACCACCAGCATGTCCCGTGGCCCCGGGACGCCGGTGGCGATGAAGTCGAACACGCGGGCGAGCGGCGTCAGACGCGTCACGCGCGGGACCTTGAAATAGATGTTCAGGTACTCCTGAAACGACTCGTCGGTGCGCAACTCGAGCACCGAGAGATCGTGCTGCACCACACGCGGCGTGAACCCGGCGGGTGGCGAGCCCAGCGCCGCGGCGAGGTCGCCCTTGGCGTCGACGTCGATGGCGAGGACGCGCTTGCCGGCACGTGCGCCGAGCAGCGCCAGCGCGGCGGTCATCGTGCTCCGGCCGGTCCCGCCCTTGCCCGCGACGAAGATGACCCGCCGCGCGAGCAGCGTTGCGAGGTCGATCCGCTCTCCGGCGATCGCGCGCCTAACCGCCGTTGACGGTCTCCAGGACCTCTGCGGCGTGCCCGCTGGGCTTGACATCCCGCCACTCGCGTTCGATGGTCCCGTCCGGCCCGATCAGCAGCGTGGTCCGTGCCACGCCCATGTACTGGCGTCCCATGAACTTCTTCTCGACCCAGAGCCCCTGGGATTCGATGAGGCGCCGCTCGGGATCGCTGATCAGCGGTATGCCCAGCGAGCACTTCTTGATGAATCGCTGGTGGCTCTTCGACGTGTCCGGCGACACGCCGTACACCGCAACGCCCGCCGCGGCAAATGCGTCGTTCAACCGGGTGAACTCCTGCCCCTCGACGGTACAGCCTGGCGTGTCGTCCTTGGGGTAGAAGTACAGCACCGTGCGGCAGCCCTCGAGGTCGGCGTTGCTCACGCGGCCTCCCTCGCTGGTTTCGAGGTCGAAGTCAGGGAGTCGTGCCCCGACGCTCATGGTTCCGGTCCTCCATACGCGGCCGCAGTGGTGGCCAAGTGTAGGTGAGCGCCAGTCGCCGACCGCGCCCGCCGGACGGCCGGGTCGCCGTCTCTATACTCGGCGCGTGCCCTCGAACTCGCGTCCCGATGCGGCCGTGCCCAACAAGGCGGCGGCTCGACGGCGAGCAGATCCAACCCAACCGCGTCCGGTCCCGACGCTGCTCCGCTACATCTCGTGCGGACTGCTTTCCCTGGCCGGCGGCGCGGCGTGGCGCTTCACGCTTTCGCCCAACGCCGTCGGGATCGTCACCGCCTTTGCGGGGATCTTCTTCCTGCTCCTGGGGTTTCTCGTCGGTGGGATCTCCTGGTATGCGCACGACCTTCGGGTTCGCAAGCGGACGCCGGAGCTCATGCCCGACGAGCGGCTGGTCTTCTCGTTCGTCGTGTTCGTGATCATGCCATTCGCGGTCCTCGCGCTCATCGGCGTGATTTGGCTGATCTCCCTTCTGATCGGGGTGCACTGAGCCGACTGGGTCGGTCAGCTCAGGTCAGTTGAGGAAGGCGCGAAGCCTGCCCGCGACCTCGGTCATGGCGGTGCGATCCGGACAGGTCTCAGGCGCCTCGTCGAGGTATGCCGTGATGTCCGCGAGCGCCGCCACGACCCTGCCCATGCGCCACAGCAGCAACCCGCGATCGCGGCGCTCGGCCGGCGACGGCACGAGGTCGACGCAGCGGTCAGCTGCTCGCAGTGCCTGGTCCCAGCATTCGAGGCTCGTGTAGCAGCGGCGCAGGTTGCGGGACATGCGCGCGAGCATGTCGCGAGAGCTCGCCCGCGCCACCTGCGACGGTTCCAGGCGATCGATCTCCTGTCCTGTCGACGTCGTGACCAGCCGCTTGACGTCGTCCTCATCAAGCGGCTCGCCGCTTGCGATGGTGTCGAACAGGTGGCCGTTGACACGGACCACGAAGTGTCCGGGGAGATTCACTCCCTCGATCGGAATATCGGCTCGCGCGCCGACCGCGATCCATATGGCTGAGCACGCGATGGGAACACCCGCGCCGCGTTCGAGAACGTTGTGGAGGTAGTGGGCGCGCGGATCTCCACCCCCGGCGCCGCGAAGGCGGAGCCGGTCGCGCAACAGGGCGCCGACCAGCGGCGCGTCGGAAGGTCCGCACCCATGCAGCCCGCAGCGCGAGCGCAACTCACTGGCCAGGTCGTCGAGGCGCTCGAGCCAGCGTTCCGGCTCGACTCCGGGGCAGTCGTCTGCCGCGAGCCAGAGGGCGCCCTCGGCGATATCGCCGTCTCGCGCGGCGCATTCGAGCACCGCCTCACGTGGCTCCAGTCCCTGCATGGCCGGTAATCATGCTCCGCGACCCGTGTGTGGGGGCATTTCCGCGGAGGAGCCCGGCGGGGCCGCCTCCACTAGACTGACTGTGTGCTGCTCGAGGAGATCGCTGGGCCTGACGACCTTCGTGGGCTCGGTCCGGAGGATCTGACCCGCCTCTGCGCCGAGATTCGCGAAGAGTTGATCACCGCCGTATCGAGGACCGGAGGTCACCTCGGTCCGAATCTCGGCGTCGTCGAGCTCACGGTCGCGATGCATCGCGTGTTCGAGAGCCCTCGCGACGCCATCATCTTCGACACCGGGCACCAGGCCTACGTGCACAAGATGCTGACCGGCCGGCTCGACCAGTTCGACACGCTCCGCCAGCAGGGTGGGCTCAGCGGGTACCCGTCGCGTCGCGAATCCGAGCACGATCTGATCGAGAACTCGCACGCTTCCACCGGGCTCAGCTACGCACTGGGGTTCGCGACCGCGCGCGACTTGCGCGGCGAGACCGGCAAGGTGGTCTGTGTCGTCGGCGACGGCGCGCTCACCGGCGGGATGGCCTACGAGGCGCTCAACAACATCGGCCAGCTCAAGCCCGAGAT
Source organism: Candidatus Dormiibacterota bacterium (assembly GCA_003153505.1). GTDB lineage: Bacteria > Chloroflexota > Dormibacteria > Aeolococcales > Aeolococcaceae > Palsa-851. The sequence continues at coordinate 21,884 of PLZA01000054.1, read as the reverse complement.
GGTGATCATCCTGAACGACAACGGCCGGAGCTATGCGCCCACGGTCGGCGGGATCGCCGAGAACCTCGGGCACCTGCGCCTGTCACCGCGCTACGAGGCCGCCAAGGATGCCGCCGGGACAGCGTTGCGTTCGCTGCCCGCCGTCGGGCATTCAGCCTACGAGACAGCCCGCCGCATGAAGAACTCGCTCAAGCAGCTGGTCGCGCCGATCTCGATCTTCGAGACGCTCGGGCTCAAATACGGAGGACCGATCGACGGCCACGATCTCCAGGCTGTCGAGAAGGCGCTGCGCGATGCCGCTCGCATCCGCGGGCCGGTGGTCGTTCACGTCGTGACCAACAAGGGGCAGGGCTACGGCCCGGCGGTTGCCGACAAAGTTGACAAGTTTCATGGGGTCTCGACCTTCGATCCGAACAGTGGCACGGCGGTCAAAAAGGGCCTTGACTGGACCGACGTCTTCGGGGAGGCCCTGTGCGAGGCGGCGGAAGCCGATGAGCGCATCGTCGCCATCACCGCGGCGATGGCATCTTCAACCGGGCTTCTCGAGTTCGCGCAGCGTTTCCCGGACCGCTTCTTCGACGTCGGGATCGCCGAGCAGCACGCGGTGACGTTCGCGGCCGGACTCGCGATGCGCGGACTGCGCCCAGTGGTGTGCATCTATTCCACCTTCCTGCAGCGCGCCTTTGACCAGATCGCATGCGATGTCGCGTTGCACGCCCTCCCGGTGACCTTCGTCATCGATCGCGCCGGGATCACCGGCGCCGACGGGCCATCCCATCACGGGTTCCTCGACCTCGCATACCTGCGTTGCATCCCCGGTATGACCATCTCAGCCCCCAGCTCACCGGATGAGCTGCGCAGGATGTTCGCGACGGGGCTCGCATACGAAGGGCCGTTCTCCTTGCGCTTTCCCCGCGGCGCGGCACCGTCGGCGGGCACCGCTGCGCTCGAGCCGATCCCGATCCCGAGCATTGTCATCCGGCATCGGGGCAGCGACCTTGCGCTCTTCGCCGTCGGCAAGATGGTCGGCGTGGCCATGCAGGCACAGGAGAAGCTCAGCGCTCGCGGTATCTCGACGACTGTGGTCGATGCACGATTCGTGAAGCCGCTCGCGCCGGAGTTGAGCGACATCGCCGCGCAGCATCGTGGGGTGATCACCGTCGAGGACGGCGTGGCCAGTGGTGGCTTCGGGTCGGCGGTGACCGAGCTGCTCACCTCGGACGGCATCACCGTGCCCCTCCTGCGCATGGGCCTTCCAGACCGCTTCATCGAGCACGGCGCGCAGGCGACCCTGCTCGGTCAGCTTGGGCTCGACGCCGACGGCATCGCGGCGGCAGCGCTCACGCTCCTGCCCGCAGCCGAGGTGCTCGCGGGCTGACCGGTCGCCCCGAGCAGTGCGAGACCATGGACGAAGTCTTCACACCAATCACGCCGTCGCATCAGAACGACGCTGCCCCTGGGTCCGACGATCCCAGTCTGCAGCTCACGCTGCTCCGGCACGAGCTCGACGAGGCCCGGCGAGAGAACGTCCGCTTGCGGCAGTCGTTGCTCGAGCCGCCGTATTCCCAGCTGCGCTCGGTGATCCACCACTATCCGCAGGCCGCCAACACGGCGATCAAGGCGCTGAACGTCGTCACCGGGTCGGGGCGGGTCAACTTCCACCGTCGCGCGCTGGAGCGGTTACGGTTTCCACGTGATCTGCGTGATCTCGAAGGCTCGGGCCTGTTCGATCCGTCCTGGTATCAGGCGAACTACCCGGAGGCCGCGCACTCCGGGCTGGACCCGCTCCGACATTACGCGACGATCGGCGCGTCCCGTGGATGGGATCCGGGCCCGCGCTTCTCGACCGATTTCTACCTCGAGCACAACCCCGACGTATCGCGCGGCACCAACGCGCTGCTGCACTACGTGCGTCTCGGGCGGGCGCGCGGGAGCAAGATCGCGCCGTCGACGGTCGAGCGGCAGTGGCTGACACTCACGCTCGACGAACGCTTTCCGAACCTCCGCCCGTTGCGCGTCTACACCAACGCCTCGGCGCCGAAGCGCATCTCGATGGTCACCGACAGCATCAACAGCGGCAGCCTCTTCGGCGGGGTCGGCACGGCGTTGATCTTCGCCACCCTGCTCGCGCGGCGGATGGAACGCCCCTTGCGCATCATCACCCGCTCGGAGCCGCCGACCCCGGCGAACTGCCGGACCGTGCTCGAGGCAAATGGGATTCCGTGGCAGGGCGACGTCGACTTCGTCTTCTCGTCACGCGACAGCTCGGACGGGCGGCTGGTCGACGTCGCCGACGGCGATCTCTTCGTCACGACGTCCTGGTGGACCACCTGGGCCACGCGTGCATCGGTCGATCCATCGAGCATCGTCTACCTCGTCCAGGAGGACGAGCGACGCTTCTATCCGGAGGGCGACGACTCGATCCGCTGTGCGGAGATCCTCGAGGATCCACGCATCACGTGCATCGTCAATTCCAAGCCCCTGTTCGACCATCTCTTCAGCGGCCCCGCCGTGCATGCGCGCGCGCCGTCGTGGTTCGAGCCCGCATTCCCGGCCTTCCTGACCCCGCGCGAGCCGTCGGTGGTATCCAAACGCAACTTCATCTTCTACGCGAGACCCAACAATCTGCGCAATCTGTACTACCGCGGCCTCGAGGCAATTTCCGGGGCCATCGAGTGCGGCCATCTCGACCCGTCGACGTGGGACTTCTTCTTCATCGGCCGGGACCTGCAGCCGGTGGCACTCCCCGGAGGAGTCCGCCCCGCCCTCATCGAGAACCTGGGCTGGCACGCCTATCAGCAGCTGCTCCGCCGGATGGACCTCGGCCTGTCGCTGATGGCCTCTCCGCACTCGAGCTATCCCCCGCTCGACCTGGCCGCGGCGGGAGCTGCCGTGGTGACCAACACGTTCGGCTCGGAGAAGCAATCACTGGATCAGTACTCGGCCAACATCATCTGCAGCGACCCGAGCGTGGCGGGCCTCGTCGCCGGCATCGGTCAGGGCGTCGCGCTCGCGAATGACGTCAAGCGACGCAGCGCGAACCATCGGAAGAGCAGGCTTCTCACCGACTGGGGTGCAGTCTTTGCGCCGGTGTGCGATCAGCTCGCGGGTGCGCTCGCCGCGACCGAAGGATAGGGGTGCGCGGCAAGCCGGCTCCGCCACAGTTTCCGGAACCGTGGGCGCAGAGCATCGAGGAACGTGTCCGCAGAGCGTCTGCGGACGGCGTCCACAGAGTCGCGTATCTCTACGAGGTGCCGGACACGAGCACCTTTCGCTACCGCATCTTCAACATGGTCGAGGCCCTCGACCTCGAGGACCACGACCAGCGCATCGCCGCGACATGGTTCACCCGGGCGGAGCTGCCGATCCTCGAACGCCTCATCGGTGGCATCAACACGCTGGTCATCTGCCGTACGCGCTACACGGCTCGCATCGACAGCCTCATCACCCGGGCTCGCGCTGCCGGATGCCGCGTCCTGTTCGACATCGACGACCTGATCTTCGATACGCGGTACGTGAGCCTCGTCCTCGAAACGCTCGACCGGAACCCAGGCGAGGCGATGCTCGACGAATGGTTCGCGTCGATGTCGCGAATGGGCGCGCTGCTCCGACTCTGCGACGCCGCGATCTCGACCAATCACTTCCTGACCGCTCGGATCGAGGAGTTTGCGCAGCTGCCCACGTGGGTCGTCCCAAATTTTCTCAATCACCTGCAGCTCGAGCGCGCGGCGGAGGTCCGGCGCACGCGGCATGCCGCCGCGGAGTCGGGTCACACAATGAGCATCGGCTACTTCAGCGGGACGCCGACCCACAACCGTGACTTCGAGCTGGTCTCGACCGCACTCGCGAGTGTCATGACCCGGCACGCCGATGTGCGTCTGCGCATCGTCGGCTTCCTCGATCTCGGACCGGCACTCCGCGGCCTGGGCGATCGCATCGACGTCATCCCGCTTGCCGACTTCCTTATGCTCGAGTCACTGATCGGCGCAACCGGGCTCAACATCGTTCCGCTGCAGATCAACGTCTTCAGCAACTCCAAGTCCGAGCTGAAATACTTCGAGGCGGCGATCGTCGAGACGCCGACTCTTGCGACCCCGACGGACGCATTCCGGCTCGCCATCCAGGACGGGGTCAACGGATACCTCGTCGATGCGTACGACTGGGAGGACCGTCTCGAACAGGCGGTGTCCGGCGAACTCGACCTCGCCGGCGTCGCGGAGCGCGGGCTCGAGCACACGCTGCGCTGGTACACGCCTGCCGCGCAGGTCTGCGCCATCCGCGACGCGGTACTCGGCACCAGGGTGCACGGCTAGACTGCCGTCATGTCGCTTCGCTGGCAGAACATCGTCATCGACTGCACCGACACGCTCCTGGTCGCATCCTTCTGGAGCGAGGCGCTCGGGCTCGAGTTGCACGGACCCGAGGAGGGCGAGTACTGGATCGAACCGGGTGGAGAAAGCCCGGACATCCTGTTCCTGCACGTTCCCGAGGGAAAATCGGTCAAGGACCGCATCCATCTCGACCTTCGCCCGGACGACCAGGCCGCCGAGGTGGAGCGGTTGCTGTCGCTCGGGGCTCGCCGGATCGACATCGGTCAGGGGGAGGTCACGTGGGTGGTGATGGCCGACCCCGAGGCCAACGAGTTCTGCGTTTTGAGTGCGAGGACGCCTTCGGCCACGTCCTGATCACCGAGCGCCGCGATCCGCCGCTGATAGTCCGGCCGCGCGTTTCGTGACCCCTGGACGTCCTGACTTAAAAGAAGGGAGGGCCGGGTCGAGGTAACCCGGCCCCCCTGTCCAGGAAGGAGTGTGCTGAGAGTGAATGAGCCCCTGGCTCAGGCGTCGTAGTACAGGGCGAACTCGTAGGGATGGGGCCGCAACGCCACCGGATCCACTTCGTTCTCGCGCTTGTACGAGATGTACATGTCGATGAGGTCCTGGGTGAACACGCCACCCTCGAGGAGGAACTCGTTGTCGACCTCGAGCGCGTTGAGCACCTCGGTCAGCGAGCCGGGAAGATCCTTGACCCGTGCCTTCTCCTCGCCTTCGAGCTCGTAGAGGTCGGCCTCCACCGGCGTCGGCGGCTCGATCCGGCGCTTGACCCCGTCGAGCCCGGCCATCAGGCACGCCGCGAACGAGAGGTACGGATTGCACATCGGGTCCGGCGAGCGGAACTCGAGGCGGCGTGCCGCCGGCGCCGCGCTGTACGTCGGGATGCGCACGCAGGCGCTCCGGTTGCGAGCACTGTACGCGAGCTTGATCGGCGCCTCGTACCCGGGCACCAGCCGCCGGTAGCTGTTGGTGGTCGGCGCAGCGAACGCCAGCACCGCCGGCGCGTGCATGAGCAGGCCGCCGATGTACCAACGCGCGGTGTCGCTGAGCAGCGCATAGCCGTCCTTGTCGTAGAAGAGCGGGACGCCGTCCTTCCAGAGCGACTGGTGGGTGTGCATGCCGCTGCCGTTGTCGCCGAACAGTGGCTTGGGCATGAACGTCGCCGTGTATCCGTTCTCGTAGCAGACGTTCTTGACGATGTGCTTGTAGATGAGCACCTTGTCGGCCATGTTCACCAGGGAGTCGAAGCGCATGTCGATCTCGGTCTGGCCCGCGGTGCCGACCTCGTGGTGGTGCACCTCGATGTGGACGCCCGCGTCGATGAGCGCGAGCACGATCTTGCTGCGCAGGTCCTGCAGCTTGTCGATCGGAGGCGTCGGGAAATAGCCCTGCTTGAGCTTCGGGCGGAAGCCGAGGTTGGCCGTGCCGTTCTTCCCGGTGTTCCAGATCCCCTCGTCGGAATCGATGTGGTAGTAGCCCTCGTGGGTGTTCTGGTCGAAGCGAACCGAGTTGAAGATGTAGAACTCGAGCTCGGGTCCCCAGTACGAGGTGTCGGCGATTCCCGTACCGAGCAGATACTCCTCGGCCTTGCGCGCGACGTAGCGTGGGTCGCGGCTGTAGTCCTCGAGCGTCAGCGGGTCCTTGATGTCGCAGACGATCGCCATCGTCGGAATCTCCAGGGTTCCGTCGACGAACGTGCGTCCGGGATCAGGGAACAGGAGCATGTCGCTCTCGTAGATCTTCTGGAAGCCGCGGATGCTCGAACCGTCGAACCCGATGCCTTCCGAGAAGAGCGACTCGGTCAGCTCGCCGACGGGGATGCTGAAGTGCTGCCAGCTGCCGAGCAGATCGGCGAAACGCAGGTCGACGATCTTGATCCCCAACTCGCGCGCGTTGCGGATGACGTCTGCGGGCTTGGCTTTGGTGGTCATGGTCGGAGACATCGCGGGTGGCACCTCGTTTATGACTCTCACGGCTAAGGACTCGTCGATTGCCATTGGACTCCTTCCGCGGACGCTGGCTGACTCACCGCCGCCGCCGATTGGACCCCTCGGCCGCCGCGGCACACTACGAGATCAGATTAGGGTTCTCGCGGGCAGCGGACTATGGTCTCGGAGACCATGATTTCGAGGGATGGCTTGTGCGCAGTGCACAAACCAAAGCGCCGGGACGTCGCTCAGGGAGCGACTGGCGGCTTGATGTTCGCGACCTGGGATCGAGCGAGGGCCTTGTCCTTGAAATAGACCTTGTTGATGTCGACAAAGAGGACCTGGGCCTCGGGGACGTCCTCCTCGGCGAAGATGGCGTCAACCGGGCAGGGATCGACACAGGCGCCGCAGTCGATGCATTCGTCGGGGTCGATGTAGACCATGCGGTCCTCGGCGGCCTCGTGGATGCAGTCCACCGGGCACACCTCGATGCAGGACTTGTCCTTCAGGTCGACGCAGGTCTCGGTGACGATGTAAGTCATAGCCGCCGTTGAGTCTACCAAGGCGAACTCACCGGGCTCGGCGTAACCGGCGCGCGTACTCATTGTGTGGCGCTGCCCTAGGCGGTCCGGGGAAGACTGTCCGGCGTCCGAGGAGATTGGACAGTGAGGGGAAATCACACCCTGGGACGCCTCGCCATGGTGGCGATTCCGACCGCCGGCCTCGCGCTCGGTCAGGTCGCCGCTTCGGCATCGGGGCCCTTCATCGCGGGGCTCACACACGTCACAACACTCGGCTCGACAGTGCCCCACAACGGCGACGTGAACCCGTACGGCATGGCCGTCGTCAGTCAGAACTGGGGCCGCCTTGTGGCCGGCGACGTGCTGATCAGCAACTTCAACGCAGCTTCGAACTTCCAGGGGACCGGGACCACGATCGCCGAGATGACGCCGCAGGGGCGGCGATCGGTATTCGCGCACATCACGTCGAGTGACGTGCGAGGCATCTGCACCGGCGGTGTCGGGCTGACGACCGCGCTCGGGATTCTCCACAACCACTGGGTGATCGTGGGATCGCTGCCGACGACCGACGGCACGTCGGCGACGGCCAAGGCAGGGTGCCTGATCATTCTCGACGGCAACGGCAACGTGGTCGAGACGCTGAACAACGCAGACGGGATCAACGGGCCCTGGGATCTCACAACCGTCGACCGCGGTGCTGACTCCTTCGTCTTCGTGACCAACGTGCTCAACGGGACGGTCGCAGCGGGTGGCGCAGTGGTCAACCGCGGCACGGTCGTCCGGATCGTGCTCCACACCGGCGGCAGTGCGGCGCCATGGATCGAGTCGAGCACTGTTGTCGGCTCCGGATTCGCGGAGCGGACCGACCCCGCCGCGCTGGTGGTCGGACCGACGGGGGCCGCGGTGAGCGCGGCGGGCACGCTCTACGTCGCTGACACCGCCTCGAACCGCATCGCCGCCATCCCCGACGCTCTCACCAGGAAGAGCACGGCGTTCACCGGAACGGACGTCACCAGCAACGGCTGGCTCAACGCGCCGCTCGGTCTGACCCTGGCGCCGAACGGTGACATCCTCACCGTCAACGCCGGTGATGGAAGGATCGTCGAAACCACGGCAGCGGGCGCGCAGGTCGCGTTCCACTGGCTCGACATGAGCGGCTCACCGCCCGGGAGCGGCGCGCTCTTCGGACTCGTCGTGACACCCACGCGCAACGGTGTGTACTTCGTGGACGACGCGACCAACACGTTCGAGTTGCTCCACTAACAGTCCGCGCCGCCGACCAAGGGCGCTCAGCTATCCGGGACTCCCTCCGGCTCTGGCTGAGCGCCCCGTGCGGCTCCCGCCTGGAGCACATCGCGAATGCGAAGGCAGAGGTGCAGGTTGAGGCGGGTGGCAGGGTCGTCGAGGCGAAGCCTGCCCACCTCCTCGATACGGCGCAAGCGGTAGAGCACCGTGTTGCGGTGGAGTTTCAGACGTTGCGCCGTCTCGGTCGGTGACCCGTTGGCTTCGAAGTAGGCGTCCAGCGTGGCCATCAGCTCGGCGCTCGATCGCTCGTCATACGCGACCAGCTCCCCGACGGTGCCCCGGTAGTAGTCGCTCAGCTCGGGGTGCTGCGCCATGGCGAAGAGGAGGCGGTGGAGGCCGAGGTCTGCGAAGCTCGCCTGCCGGCCCGGACCGAGGAGGCGGCGGCTCATCTCCAGCGCGTGCTCTGCCTCACGGAACGACTGGCGCACGCCCGAGGCGCCGTCGTGGGTGCGCCCGAGGCCGAGCGATGTCATCGCATCCCCGGTGGCGCGGGTACATTCGCTGCGCACCAGCTCCGCGAACCGGTACATGGCGTCGACGGCGCCGTCAGGCTCCGGCATGACGACGACACAGACCGCGTCCTCGTATGCGGCGACGAGCGCACGCACCTCGCGTCGCGCGACAACGTTCTGCGCGGCTCGAAGTGCGCGCGACTCCCACGAGGGCGAGGAAACTGCGCCGCGGAGCGCGATCACGGCAACGTGCTGGGAGAGATCGGCACCGAGCCGTCGTGCGCGTTCGAGCGCGACTCGCTCCGACGAGTACGATCCGGTGAGCAGCGAGGCGATGAAATCGCCCTCGAGCTTGTCGCGCGTCTCGGTGACGGCACGTTCGCGGTCGAACTCGATGGCGCATGCGGACGCGGCCCGCGCGACCGCAAGCCGCGCAATCTGATCGAGACGATGTTCCTCGCCGATCACGCACACGAAGCCGCCGACGCCGTTTCGCATCGGCACGGGGCTCACGAGCGAGGCCAGCCCGTCGCGGCCCACGGTGAACTCGCGCACCGGTGGATCGGCCCCGACCACCGCGATGGTTCCCCCCCATCGTCGCAGCGCGTCAGCCCCCGCTCCGACATCGGCGAGCAGCGTCTCGTCGCTGACCGTGAGGTGGCGCACCGCGCCGGCTTCGTCCAACCAGGCAGACGGAAGGCCGGTGACCTCGGCGAGCCGTTCGATGATCTTGTCCGGACCCGCCCCCCCGAGTGCGAGATCCATCAGGGAGAGCTGCAACTCCTGGGCGCGTTCGTGGAGAAGCGCTCGCTGGTCGAGGATGAAGCGAACGCAGGTGTGATGCGCGTCCGTCGCATGGATCCCCTCGGGCAGACGGAGCAATGGCATCATCAGCCGGTCGGCGGCCGCGATGCTCTCGACGGAGACGTCGCCGACGACGGCGACCGCCACCCCGCCCTTCTCCGCAAAGCTGCTCATCACCTGCGGCAGATCGAGGCGCTCGTCGAGCAGGCGGATGCTCTTGACCGGCACGAAGGCGATCTCGCCGCCCTTCACGGCCTCGAACGCCGGCGGGCGAGTGCGCAGTGCGCAGGCCCATTCAACCCTGCGCTCGAGGCCACCGCCGCCGCCGAGCAGGTCGGTGCCGGGCGGCAGGACCCCCCGCCACACATCCTTGACCGTCAGCGTCGGCGAGCTCATGTCGCGAGCATCGGTCAGCAGCGCTCGAGGTACTGGTCGATCTCCCAGGGGGTCACCTGCCCGCGGTACGCCTGCCATTCGAGGCGCTTGGCAGCGATGAACCGCTCCGCCAGGTGGTCGCCAAGCGCATCGATGACCACCTCGTCGGCTTCGAGCGCGTCGATGGCGTCCTTCAGGTTGTCGGGGAGGACGCCGACGTTGCGTCGCTCCAGCTCGGTCTCGTCGAATCCGTAGAGCGACTCCTCCACGGGTGGCGGAAGCGGCAGCCGTCGCTCGATGCCGTCGAGACCGCAGCGCAGCATGACGGCAAAGGCGAGGTACGGATTGCACGACGGGTCCGGACTGCGCAACTCCACGCGCGTCGCCTCGGCCCGTCCGACATGCGGAACCCGGATCAGCGCCCCCCGGTTGGTCCGCGCCCACGAGATGAAGATCGGTGCCTCGAAGCCGCGCACCAGGCGCTTGTATGAGTTCACCAACGGAGCGAGCACGGCACTGATCCCCGCCGCGTGATGGAGCTGCCCTGCGATGAAGTGCTGGGCAACCTCGCTGAGTCCGTACGCATCGTCTCCAGCGAACGCGTTCACCGAGTCGCGCAGGCGCTCGAGGCTCTGGTGGACGTGCATCCCACTGCCCGGCTTGCCGTCGAAGGGCTTGGGCATAAACGTGGCGATCACCCCGGACTGCTCGGCCACCGCTTTGAGCGCGTACCGGAAGGTGATCAGGTCGTCAGCCGCCTTGAGCGCGGGGGCGGCGTCGATGTCGATCTCATGCTGGCCACCTGCGATCTCATGGTGCGACGTATTCACGGCGATCCCCAAGCTGATCAGCGCAGTGACCATGCGCTGGCGCAGGTCGCGGTTGCCGTCACTCGAGAAGTCGAAATACGAGCTGCGATCGTTGCGGGTGGGAACCAGCGTGCCGTCCGGGCCACGTTCGAGCAGAAAGAATTCGACCTCGGGTCCGACCCGGTACTCGAAGCCGAGGCGCTCCGCCTCCCCAACGGCTCGCCGGAGCACACCCCGAGGGTCGCCCTGGTACGGCTCGCCGTCGGGGGTCGTTGCCCAGCAGATCAGCCGCGCAGTGCGCTCGTCGGCCCAGGGCAGGAGCTGAAACGTCGACGGATCGGGCACCAGGTACATATCCGACTCGGCGGTGCGGGCGAACGAGTCCACAGAGGATCCGTCGAACCAGGTTCCATGCGCGATCGCCTCGCCGAGCTGCGAGGCCGGGATGGTGACCGTCTTGACCCCACCGACGACGTCGGTGAACTGGAGGTCGATATGGCGCACCTGCGCCTCCTCAACCCTGGCCACGAGGTCGGGGGGCGCTTCCCTACGGGTGGATGATGGCAATTGATGGCCTCCAACTAGGGCGGGGCGCACAAGCGCAGGTGGTTCGGCCGATTCTAGCGCACTCTTCGGTTTGCCCCGCCGCCGATTGTGGCGAGTATCGTCGTGCGCAACGCACAGCACCTCGGCGGCTCTGCCGACGGCGACTATCCGGAGGTGACCGACACTCCCATTCCGCCGAAGGTGGTCATCGCGGCTGCGAATGCCTGGGTCGTCATGGTCCGTTGCACCCCGTAGAGCACGTCGACGAAGGTCACCGTGTTCTGAACGGGGTCGTAGCCGATCACTGGCACGGCGTGCTCCCCGATCGACCAGGGGACCCGCGTTCCGTCCCAGGCGGTCCAGTAGCGCGGGATGTGCGCCTTGAAGTCCGACGTCAACCAGATGATCACCGGGTTGCCGAGACGCAGCTGGCCCACGATCTCCGCGATCGTCCAGCCCGTGTGGCCGTCAGCCACGGCTCCGTATCGCTCGGCAGCGGCGACGATCGGCGGGTAGTACACCCCGTAGCCGGTGTACTTGGGCTCGTATCCGTTGACATCACCGACAAAAGCCAAGAATGGATCGCCCCAGCGGACGGGGTATCCGTCGGCCCCCAGCTGAACCGGCCGTGGATCCTGCGGGAGGCTCGCGTAGATCTGGTCCTGCGCCACGTCGATGTGCCGCACCGCCAGCGCGACCTGGAGCGCCGCGGACTCGCAGTCGAGGGCGAGATCCTGCTTGATGATCGGCCCCGGCAGGTACACCGCTCCGGCGTCGGTGGCAACCGGCGTCGCCGTTTGCCCCGGTGGAGTCGGCGTCGAGGTGACCGTGGGGCCACCCGAAATCTGCGCGGTCGCGTGGGACGTGGTGCCATCCGCGAGTGTCCACAGTGGGAGCGCGACAGCGGCTGCGAGCGTCAGCAGGCCCACCGCCGCGACGGCGGGTCGCCGCAGACGGATCATTGGCACAGCATCTCGTCCACGCTCATATCACTCTAACCAGAGCCCCGCGGACTGGTTACATCGACGTGCTACTGCGGGACGTTGATCCGGCCGCCCAGCTCGCGGAACTCCAGCGACTCCTCCTCCATGCCGAGGCGCACGGCCTGGTCCTCGCCCACGCCGTGGTCTCGAGCGTAGTCCCGGATGTCCTGGGTGATACGCATGCTGCAGAACTTCGGGCCGCACATCGAGCAGAAGTGCGCGACCTTCGCGCCGGCTGCGGGCAAGGTCTCGTCGTGCATCGACCTCGCTGTTTCGGGATCGAGGCTCAGGTTGAACTGATCCTCCCAGCGGAAATCGAAGCGTGCCTGGGAGAGTGCGTCGTCCCAGCGCTGCGCGCCAGGATGCCCCTTGGCGAGGTCGGCGGCGTGCGCGGCAATCTTGTACGCGATGACCCCGTCCTTGACGTCCTGCCGGTCGGGAAGTCCGAGGTGCTCCTTGGCGTGGTCCGCCTCCATGTGACACGACGCCCGGAGAGCCGCCGTCCGCAGGCGGTGCGCTCCCCGCGCCGGCATTACCCGGATCAGGTTCCACGGTCGGCCGCCCGCAGCGACCCTCTCAGCCCGGTCCCGCCGAGCTCCCGCGACGACGATGGTACGCCCACCGTCACGAAGTGGCGACCCTGGGTTGCAGAGATAACTTTCGAGAGATATAATTCGATACATGGATGTCGATACGAATCTCTCAAAACGGCAGTCGGAGCCATCCTCACTGCCCAATCTCGAACCACGCAAGCTGACCGACCCCAAGGCGATGCGCGCGGTGGCCCATCCTGTTCGGATCGCGCTGCTCGAGGTGCTCGGGACAGAGGGGCCGCTGACGGCAACCGAGGCCGGCGAGCACATCGGCGAGAGCCCGACGACCTGCTCCTTCCACCTCCGCCAGCTGGCCAAGTACGGCTTCATCGAGGAGGTTGCGGGCGTTCCGGGGCGCAAGCGCCCGTGGCGCCTCGTCCATACCGGGCTGAGCTTCTCGGACGTGAGCGACGACCCCGAGACGCGTCTCGCCGCGACAGCGCTCAACCGTGTGCTGCACGCCTTCTACCTGGATCGTCTGAAGGAGGGCCTGGCGCTGCGCCGCGACACCCCGACGGAGTGGCAGCAGGCGACCGGCGCCAGCGAATACCTGCTCTACGTGACCGTTGACGAGTTGCACGCGTTGGACGAACAGATGCGCAACCTGGTCAAGCCGTTTGTCGAGCGCATCGGCAACCCGAAGAAACGACCGCGCGGCGCGGCGCCGATCGAGGTGCTGTTCTTCGCCTACCCGCGTCCGCCCCACCGCACCCACTGAATCCATCGCAAACCAACAACAGGAGGTACCGAGATGAGTGGCTTCGTCACCATCGAGCTGACTCGGGCTGCCGAGCTGGTTCGCTCCATCGAGCGCCAGCGCAGCTTCTACGACGAGTCCGACTGCTCGAAGCGCAGCAGGCTGCAACGTGTCTCAGCCATGGTCAATCCATGGTCGGCGCGCAATGACTGCATCTGACGCGACCGATGTGCGTGCGGGGGCACGCGCGAGCGTGCCTCCGCAGCGCGAGCGAACTTAAACTCACGCCCCCTGCCGCGTGGCCACGAGCGCGTCCGGCACCTCGTGCGTCCGGCATATCTCAGCGAACAGCGCCGCACTCGGCTTGGCGACGCGCTGCAGCGACTCGCGGTCGACGCTGATCAGCCCAAAGCGCTGTGTATACCCCTCGGCCCACTCGAAGTTGTCCCAGGCGGTCCAGTACAGGTAACCAAGAACGTCGACACCGGAATCGATCGCGTCGGCAACTGCGCCGAGATGGTCGCGAAGAAAGGTGGGACGCAACTCGTCGTGATCATCGGCGACGCCGTTCTCGGTGATCATGATTGGCAGACCGAACTCCCTTGCCAGGTCGATCAGCGCGACCCGGAGCGAGCCTGCATCGATCGCCCATCCAGTACCTGAGAGCGGCAATCCCGGTACTGGCTCATGTCTGGCAAAGAGCATGCCGGGCGCTCCGAGGTCGAGGGAGACGGCCTCGCTCGTGTAGTGATTGAGGCCGAGGTACGTGAGCGAACCCGCTAGACCAGGCACCGCCTCGCCGCTCCCGACCGGGCGGAGTATTCGGCCGGTGACGCAGGCGCGCAGGAACCAGCGATTGAACAGATAGTCCGGCACCTTCGCGATGGCTCGATCCGCCCGCAACGACGGGTCACGTGGCAGCAGACGGCGCTCGTGATGAGCGATCGAAATCTGCGCAGCGCGCCCGTGCTGATGCGACACCGTCGCGATCGCGTGTGCGGCGGCTGCGTGCATGCGCAGGAGCCCGCGGAGAGCGGCCATCGTGCGAGGGAGTGAGCGCTCGCCGGGCGGCCACAACCCTTCCAGGTAACCGAGCACCGCGACGACCACAGGTTCATTGACGGTGACCCACCAGGTGACCTGTTCTCCCAGCGCTTCCACGCAGGCAGCCGCGTACCGGGCAAACCGCACCGGCGCGTCAGGAGCGGTGAAGCCACCGGCCTCGGCAAGCCAGACGGGGAGGGTGAAGTGCTGGAGCGTGACGACCGGCTCCATGCCGAAACGACGGCAGGTGCGCGCCACGTCAACGTAATGCGCGAGCGCGTCGTGGTCGAACACGCCGGGCGCGGGCTCGACTCGCGCCCACTCCACGGAGAATCGATGCGCGTTGTGCTGCATTGATCCGAGCTGTTCGAGGTCGTCTCGGTAGCGCCGGTAGTGGTCAATCGCGATTGCCGCGTCGCCTCCGCCGTTGACCGCCTCAGGGTGGTCGGCGACCCACCTCGACCAGTCGTTGTCGATGCCTCCCTCGACCTGATGCGCCGCAGTCGCGCATCCGAGGAGGAATCGGTCAGGAAACCGTCGCTGGGTCACCCGCTCGCCGCGGGGGCTTCGAGGATGAGTCGGCGATAGCCGTCCGACGCCTCGTCGACGACGACGCTCACGCCATTCTTGCGACTCCAGGCACGCACGGCGAATGCGTGCTCAGCGATGGGCGAACGCACCTCGAGGCGGCCTCCGGGC
The DNA here is from genome assembly GCA_003153505.1 of Candidatus Dormiibacterota bacterium. GTDB lineage: Bacteria > Chloroflexota > Dormibacteria > Aeolococcales > Aeolococcaceae > Palsa-851. Next base: position 6,797 of record PLZA01000054.1, on the reverse strand, counting down.
TCGAGACGCGCGTAGGCCTTGCGCACCCGCTCCAGCGCGCCTGGCTCGGTACACAACTCCTCCGAGCCGCTGAGGTCGACTAGCGGGACGTCTGCCATGACGCTGCCACCACCACCGCAGGACCTGCCGTTCCGATCACGCCATCAGAATACGTGCGGCCTGTGCCGCGGGGTCTCCGCCGAGCCCGCCCGAACCGACCGCTCGGTACAGCCGTTGGCAGGTGCGATTCCGACAGCCTTCCCGGACCGGCCCATAATGCGCGAATGCCCACTCCAGAGCTGGCCCGCCACGACGACGCCGTCGGGGGCGAAGAGGAAGGCCCGCGCCGGGTCGCAGGCACGGTCCGGCTGATGACCGAGGATCCCTTCGAGATCGACGATGCAGGCGCGGGGATCTCAGACCGTATCCGGTCGATGGCGGCCAGGCGCCCGTGGATCATCCCCGCCGCGCTGGTGGGGATCGGCGTGGCTTTCCTCGTGCTGCGCCGCCGGCGCTGACCTCGAGCCCTCCCCGAGGGACGACGTCCACCAGCGGCGGGCTGTCCGTTCTGGCGAAGATGTCGAGCATCAGCGCCTCGAAGGCGAGGCGTGGTTGCGCATACATGGCGACCGACTCGGCTGTCTCGAGGATGCGCGCCAGGATCTCGACGATGCGGGTGAGATCGAGGTCCTGAGCCCACGCCTCGAGCGCAGGTCGGTATGCCTTCCAGACCGCGAGCTCCGGGGCGCCCGATGCGAAGCATGCAGCGTCGCGGACGAATGAGGCCCAGGCACCGAGCGTGATCAGCGCCTGTTCACGGACCTCCGCGCTGCGCTCGGTGCCGGCCGCCACGGCGACGGTCACCGCGGCCGCTGCCCGGAGTGCGCCCGCTGTGCCCCCACCCCCCGCGGCGACGAATCGATCGAGCGCATCGAGCTCACCGTCGAGCGCACCGGGCTCGGTGGCAAGCCACAGCGCGCGTCCCGGCCGGCCGGCCGCCAGCGCGGCGGCTGTGGCGGCATCGTGCTGGCTCACGCCGTGGGCGCGCTCGAGCCACGCCTCGATGACGGCCGGCGCGACGGGGCCGAGGACGACGTTCTCGCACCGGGATCGCACTGTCTGAGGCAGCTGCTCCGGATGCGCAGAGGTGAGCAGCAGATGGGCGCGTGGAGGCGGCTCCTCGAGGGTCTTGAGGACGTTGTCTGCCGCCTGCTCGGTGAGTCGGTCGGCGCGCGCGATCACAGCCACGCGGCGACCACCGGCATAGGCGGAGAGCGACAGGAACTGCTGCAGGGACGGTCCAGCCTCCTCGTCACCGGGCTTGCGCTTCGGCGAGGGCCGCATCCGATCGATGCCAACGTTCTCCGCGGCAGAGTCCTCGAGCCAGAAATCCGGGTGCGCTTCGAGGCCGCCAGGCCACTGCGCGGCGTCGAGCAGCTCGGACGCGAGCGCCAGCGCCGCCGTGGTCTTGCCCACGCCCTCGGGGCCGATCAGCAGCAGCGCGTGGGTGAGCTCCTCGTCGACCCCGCTCGCCACCAGACGCTGGAGGACGGGGCCGTGGCCGATCACCGAGTCGAGCGTGGTCACGGGACGGATTGTGCAGAATTGCCCGCGGTGACTCAGTCCCAGACGCCAGCGCAGGCAGCGATGCCGCCGCACCAGGCCGAAAGCGGACGCCACTACGCCGCCCGGGTCATCCTCTACATGGAGGCGGCCTTCCTCGTCCTCATCTCGTTCGGCTTCTTGAGCGGCGCCGAAGGGAGTGACCTGCTGACCGTCGTCGGGGGCGGCGGACTGTGCATCGTCGGCGTCGTCATCCTCGGGGTTGGCGCGACGCGCATGCGACGCGATGTGCTTGTGATTCGCGATCCGGCCGATCCTGACCCGAAGGTGCCCTGGGACTGGACCGACTTCGTCATGTTCTGGCCGGGATGGTTCAGCGCGTTCCAGCTCCTCGGTTCGGTGGCGGTCATCCTGACCAATCTCATCAGCACCAACTCCGACCCAACGGTGCGCAATGCCATCGAGTCGTCGGTGCTCGCCGTCTGCCAGTACGCGGGCATGCTCTTCAACATCTTCGTGCTCGGGTTCATGCGCCGTGGTGGGACCCTACGCGACCTCGGTTGGCGCGGTTTCAAATGGTGGTGGCTTCCCATCGTGCCGGCCGCCACGTATGTGACGCTGGTGGGAGCGAACTACCTGGAGACGATCAACCAAAACCTGTTTCCCGGCGTGACCAACGGCCAGTGTCACGAAGTCCAGCACGACTACAGTCACTATTACGTGCTCGCGATCATCGTGGTCTGCGTCATCGCGCCGATCTCCGAGGAAACCATCTTTCGGGGCTTCATCTACGGCTGGCTGCATCGGTGGGGACCGGCGCTGCTCGCTGTACCGCTCAGCGCGGTGATCTTCTCGGCCGTGCATCAACAGTTGGTGCTGTTCCTGCCACTGTTCTTCGTCGGGCTCGTGCTTGCCTCGCTCTATCAGGGATCGCGCAGCATCATTCCAGGAATCCTCACGCACGCGCTCTTCAATTTGCCGAACATCATCGCGATTCTGAGCACGACGACCACGTGTTGACCCTTCAGGAATCGACGCGGTTGGTATATGTTCCGCAAGCGTCGTCGGGCAGCACGTCAACTGGAAGCACGCGATGAGCGATATCACGCGCACGTCCGATACACCCTCTGCCGAAGGTGAGGTCGCTCGCTGGACACGGATCGAGAACGGCGTGCGCCAGGATGCCGCGCGTCTGGCACGTCTCGTCCTCGAGGGTCAGGCCGAGAGTTACCAGGCGAAATTGCTCGCTCGCCGCATCGACTCGGTGCGAACGGACGGGATCGGCGCCGAGTACTGATCGCCGGCGCGATCAGACGACTGACTGGATCTGTCCGCCGTCGACCGCGAGCGTCGTTCCGGTAACGAACGAGGCCGCCGGAGAACAGAGGAAGACGGCGACGCGGGCTATCTCATCAGGCTCGCCGACTCTGCCGAGCGGATTGATCCTGCCTGCGCTCGCGAAGAACGCATCGAGGTCCGTGACCCCTGAGGCGCGGGCGAGCTCAATCTGACGGTCCGTCCTGATCCATCCCGGCAGCAGCGAGTTGACCCGGATGTGTGGCGCCAGCTCATTCGCGAGAGTCTTCGCGAGTCCGCTCACGGCACCGCGGATGCTGTTACTCAGGGTGAGGCCGCTGATCGGCTGCTTGACGCTGGTCGATGCGATGAAGAGGATGGCCGCCGAATCGGAGCTCCGCAACGCCGGCAGGGCAGCCTGGATCAGGTGCACCGCGCTCATGAAGGTGAGCTGATGCGCTGCCTCCCACCGGGCCTCGTCGAGGTCCGTGAAAACGCCGTGCGGAGGTCCGCCGGCGTTGACGACCAGGGCGTCGAGCCGGCCGAATTCGGACACGGTGCGGTCGACCGCAGCAGTGACCTGGTCTTGGTCAGCAACGTCCGCTAGCGTGGTGACGACCCGCACGCCATGCGATCGCACTGCATCGGCGGCCGGTTGCAACGTGGCGTCGGAGCGCGCGCACATGCCGACATCGGCGCCCTCGGCAGCGAAGTGCTCGGCGATGGCACGCCCCATTCCCTTGCTCGACGCCGCGACGAAAGCCGCGCGTCCTCGGAGCCCGAGATCCACAGCTGGACCCTAGCAGCTTGGCGCAGGGGTCGATGTCCCTCGACTGTCCGTCGCGGGCCACCCCGCGACGACCATACTGAGCCCGATGGCTGGCGAGTTGGGAAGGGATTGGTCACTGCCGCTGCTCCCCGCTGGGGCGACAATATTCGAGTCCCTCCCTTTTGCCGCGCTCGTGCTCGACGCTCTCGCACCGGCGGTCGGCGACGGCCTGATCACGATGCGCGACGATCCGCGGGAGGGAGTACTCGTCGTCCGCGATGGCATCATCTCCGACTGCCTCTGGGTTGTCGACGGCGCCCGGACCGTCGGTGATGAGGCGTTCGCCCTGATGCGTGCCGCCGTGGCGTCTTCGGTATCGGCGTGCCGGCTTTCCGACGAGGCGATGGCGGTGGTGGGGCCGCTGATTCGGGGCGAGCCGTGCTATGCCGATCTCCGCCTCGAGTGGGTCGTGTGGCCGAGGCTGCTGGACGATCTCCTTCAGCGCGGCGCGACGTACGTCGTGGAGCTGGCAACGCCGGGCGGTCGAGGTGTCACCGTGATCCGCGAGGGGCAGCAGGTCGCGACCTTCGCCGAATCCCATCTCGCGCTCGGCGACCCCGATCTCGTGGACAACCTCAGCGCCGAGGGCGTCGGCGCCATTCGAGTCCTTGTCGACCGCGGCGCGCGCGCGTCGTCCCAGCCCGGCCCACTTTCCGCGATGGCGCCTGCGGTCACCACGACAAGCCTCTATGGGCCGCGGCGCGAACAGGTTCCGCAAGCCGCCACGCGCCCTGCGGTCATGCAGGACGACGATCCGAACACCACGTTATCGACGCTGTTCGGCACGAACCGCGACCTGCCGGATCGACACCTCGCGCTCGATGCGGACCCGTCAGGTCGACGGCTTCCGATGCCGGTTGACGCGCTGCTCCCGGAACTGAGGTTGCTGGTGCGGAATCGCCTCCAGCGGTCATCCTCATCGGTCGAGGAGATCGTCGATAGTGCCGCGAGTGATCGTCAGAGTGTCGAATGGCTCGCCGATCGAGTGCGCGTGATGACCGTGCGCGGGTTTCTGCACTCGACATTCGATCAACTCGCCGACGACATGCTTGCCCTGGCGCATCGCGACACAGACTGACCAGCAGTCGATCAGCTGGCGCGGATGTCCGGATGACGTCCGGGGTTGGGCCGCACGATGCATGACTGATGGCCGCAGCCCCACGGTATCGAAGCCAGGCGTGGCGCGACATCGGCGTGGTCGCTGCGCTCGTCACAGTCTGGATCGCTCCGTGGTTCGTACTCACCGTGGCGACGTGGATCGCAGGCGGTCATCCGAGCGCGTCGCCGGTGGCCTTCATCGACCCTGTTGCTTTGCTCCACCGCGTCGCGTCGGGATCTGCGCCATTCGAGTGGTGGGTTTTGGTTGCACCAACGTCGAGCGTCGTCGCCTGGAAATTCTGGACAGCGCTTGCGCTCATCGTCTGCGTCGCGGTCGTCGCCGGGTTGGGAACGAGGACTCAGGTTGCGCGTGCCTCAGGCGGCCCATTCAGATGGGTCCTGCCTGGCGAAACGCGAGTCGTACGCGTGGCGCGCTGGGCTCGCGCGGCTGATCTGCACTCGTTGCGCGGGCGGCCAGGTCACGGTGGCACATTTCTCCTCGGTGAGCATCGGCGCCGCCGGCTCGTGACTCAGCCGGAAACCAGCCACACATGATCACAACAGCAAGCAGCGGACCAATCGCGAAGGCGACGACGACGTGCGACGCGAGTGTCAAGCTGAGTGCAATAGCCATGCCAAGAACGAGCGGGGTCAGCAGAACGCTGCCGAGCAGATCGAGCCACCAGTGAAAGAAACGGTTGTTGGCGTCGAATACTGCGGTAGCCAGACAGAGTGGCGCCGACACGACGCAGAAACCGAGCATCACCGTGCGAACGACCATCAGGAAGGCGGCATAGAGCACGAGTATCAGGAGCGGCGCCCCGCCGACCACGACCGCGACCAAGTTATGACTGGTGGCCGCGAGAGTCCCATACAGATGGCTGAACCATCCCTGACCCGGCGGGAACCCACTCAGGAGGGATGCATGCAGGATGAGCCCGACGACTGCCCCCGAAATCGCGACTGACGCGTCGATGCACCAGACGATGGCGGCGTATCCGATGCTGACCGAGGTGCCCGGCACGCCAATGACCGCGATTGCCAGGAGAAACCGCGGGAGCACCGAGAGGATCGTGTCCATCGATCCGGTTCGATGATCGACAAGCGCTCGGACAATGCGACCGGCCGCTGCGACGCTCGCGATCATCAGGGCGGCCGGGATCATGCCTCTATACAGCGACTCGTAAATTTGCGCCGAGTTCCATTGGCCGCCCGGTGCACCGATGGTGCCCAGGAACCACGTTTGCAGCTCCGGCGGAAAGAGGGCATTGATGAGCCAGTTGACGGCATCAGCGATGAAGTGCCCGGTGTCAAAGAAGAATCGAAAGAACTGAGTGAGAATGGTCAGCGCACCACCCATCACGTTCAGCACAGCGCCTCCTGCGTCGTACGCCCCATGAAAGAAGCCGGCGACGTTCTGGAGCCAGCTGACTGGATTCCACCAGGCGGCAGCGCCTATCATTTCGAGAATTCCCGCTGGGTCAGTCGTGATCGGTGGGTTGCGGCGCGTCCGGAAACGTTCGCGGTTCGGTGAGCGCATCAGTCACACTCTGTTGCCGTTGCACAGGCGGGACTCCGTACCCTTCGAGTGCCGGTGCAAACCGGTGGGGTCTCGGAACGATGCTCCGGTGTCGAGCGAAAGGAATCGAGAGCAGATACACTTCGACGCGCATCAGCCGACACCTGAAATCGACTTCACGAGCTGCAACACAAGGATCGCGCCCCCACCTTTCGTGACCATATCGACCATGAAAGAGCCGCCGCTTTCCCGATGTTCCATCATCTTGTGAATGCCCGAGATTGCCACCGCTGCCGGGATCAGGAATTGCGCGGAGGTGAGCAGCGGATTCGCAACACGGGCCAGCACCTGCTGGGAGAGGGGATCGTTCGGTGATACCTGACTCAACACGCGGAGCCAATGGATCGCAGCGGTAGCAGCAAGGACCAGCATGGCGAACGCTCCTCAACCCTCATCTCGGTTAGCCCGCTCGGGGCTGGAAGCCAAACTCTAGTGCAGTGGAAGGCGAATAGG
>PLZA01000032.1 GCA_003153505.1 Candidatus Dormiibacterota bacterium | reverse complement strand
CGCATCCCCGAGGGCTGGCTCGAGATCTACCACGGTGTCGACCAGGACCAGTGCTACTGCCTCGGTGCGGTGCTGCTGGACGCCGACGACCCGGCCCGTGTGCTCGGCCGCTCACCCGACCCGATCATGGAGCCGCTCGCCGACTACGAGATCCACGGCTTCTTCGGCAACGTCATATTCGCGACCGGCGCCTTCGCGGAGGACGACCGATTGACCATCTACTACGGCGCTGCGGACACGCACGTCTGCGGTGCGACGATGTCAATCCACGAGATTCTCGCCGGTCTGGATTGAGTGAGATTGTCCCGGAGCGGCAAGGCCGAGCCGCGGGATCAAGACCCTGCTCCAGGGGTACGATTCGAACGTGGCGGGCAGCCCTGGCAGAGCGAGGCTACGATCCGCTCGCCGCCTTCAAGGTTGCGCAGCGGCGCGCCGACCAAGAGGAAGGCATGCGAGCGCGACTTGATGAGGATCCCAGGTGGCGCCGCGGCCGCATCTTGATGTCGTTGCGGCATACGAGATGAGCAACGAGCTCCTCGACCCACTCGAGAAGGCGTGCGCCGAGCGCGGCTACCTCTGGCAGGATGTTCTGAGCGAGCGGGAAACCTTGCGACGGTTTACACGCTCTATGCCGAGCACCGAGGTCGCCATCGTCCTCAAGGCGACGCGGCATCGGGATGGGACTCTGCGGTGGACGCCGAACGACATCACCGACGTCGACGCACTCAGCCTCGCGGTTCCGTACTGCGATGTCGTGGTGACCGAAAAGTTCGCCCATCACGTACTCGTGGCGTCGGGAGTTGCGAAACGCATGAGCACCGTGGTCCTCCCCTCAACGTCTCAGCTTGCTGACCACTTCGCCCGTGTCAGAGGCGCCCTCTGACTCCGACTGCAGGGGATCGAGCAGAGACGCGCCTCCGCCTGACCAGATGGCTGTCAGCTCTAGTGTGTTAATTGCACGCTGGGGTGAGCCAGATTCGTGTCCCTGGACCGCGCTGCCGTAATCCTCACATGAACGTGCATACCCCTAGACGATGAGAGGGCTGCATCACCGTCGCGGCTATGCCGTGGTCCTCCCGCTGACCGAGCCGACAGCCGCGCCGCTTGCGTCCGCTCCGGGCGCATCGAGGAGATGGCCGACGGCCTTAGCCGCGTCATCGAGACACGCGGCAATCCCGGTGACCCCTCGGGCGGAGCCCGAGAGCATGAGCCCGGGGCTTGGCTGTTGTGGAGCGCGCTCGGCCGGAGGCGGCGCAGCGGGCAGCGCCTCGGCCCAGCTGGGCACGCGTTCTTGTTTGACAACCAAGCAGATGCTTGGTATACTTAGCGCGGCCTCCAGAGGGACCCTCATCGGGACCCAGAGGTCACGAGGAAACAGTCATGACCGACAACCGGACCGACCCGCACCGTCAATGCCGCTATCGCGGAAGGCCTCGAACAGACCACGGAGATCAAGCTTGCGGCCACCGAGGTCCTCAAGAGCATCACCTCCGTCCTGGTTCCGCTCAGCGTGTTCATGCTTCCCAACTCTGAGAAGCTCATTCCCGCCATCGACACCGTGGTGGATCGCAACTTCGACATCGTCACCAAGTTTGTCGAGTGGCAGTACGAGTTCGGGATCGCCGCTCTCAATCTGGTGGGGTCCGCCGCCTCCAACTGATTCGGGCAGGAACGCTGACGCTGCACGCTCCTGACCACATCCTCGTTGACGCACTCTTGCACCGACGGGCGCGCTCGCAGCGTGCACCCGCGAAGGTATTGCTGCGATTGTTATGCTGGACGGACCATCTTCAGCCGTGTGGGATCAGTGGACCTTCCCAAGTTCCCCGTGCGCGAATCGACGTCCCCTACCGAGACGCCTCGACCCCTGACTGAGGTGAGCATCCCGTGAAAGCAGCTGTTGTTCGTCAATTCAAGCAGCCGCTCGTGATCGAGGAGCGGCCGATACCGACACCCCAAGCCGGCGAGCTGGTCGTCCGCATCGAAGCGTCGGGACTCTGCCACACCGATATCCATGCCGCCTACGGCGACTGGCCAGTCAAGCCGACGCCTCCATTTGTTCCCGGCCACGAGGGTGTCGGCATCGTCACTCGCACCGGGCCCGGTGTGTCTCGCATCAAGGAAGGCGATCGTGTCGCTCTCCCTTGGCTTGGCTACGCGTGCGGAACGTGCGAATACTGCGTTTCGGGATGGGAGACCCTGTGCCAGCGTCAGCTCAACACCGGGTATGCGATCGACGGCAGTCATGCCGAGTACGCGAAAGCCTCGGCCGCCTACGTCGGCGCCGTACCCTCCGGTCTCGACCCGTTCGACGCGGCGCCATTGACCTGCGCGGGCGTGACGACGTACAAGGCGGTGAAAGTTTCCGGAGCGCGCTCCTCTGATCTTGTCGCCATCTTCGGCATCGGCGGGCTAGGTCATCTGGCGCTGCAGTACGCGAAGATCGCGGGCGCAACAGTCGTGGCGGTCGACGTCACGGCCGAGAAGCTGGCGATGAGCAAGCGCCTCGGCGCGGACTACACAGTCAACGCCGCGGAGGAGGATCCGGTTCAAGCCATCCAGCGCCTCGGTGGTGCCGACGCAGCTATCGCCCTCGCAGTCTCACCGCGAGCGTTCGAGCAGGCGTTCGGATCGCTGCGCCGCAAGGGCACCCTGGTGTTCGTGGCGCTCCCTGCGGACAATGCGGTGAGCATCCCTATCTTCGAAACGGTCTTGAACGGGATCACCATTGTTGGATCCATCGTCGGCACCCGCAAGGACCTCGATGAGGTTTTCGACCTGCATGCTCGCGGACGAACAACCGTGATCCGCGAGACGCGCCCGCTGAGCACTGTCAACGAGTCGATCGAAGATGTGCTCAAAGGCAGGATCTCGGGGCGGATCGTCTTCGACATGGCTAGCACCTCCGCCGACGTCGCTGCGCTCTCTCGCGAGGAAGTCGGAGCCGGGTGAGAGCCCGAGGTCATCCCGACGGTGAGTTCAGTCCCACATTGGCCTCAGTACCGACGTGGTGCAACGACCATGGAAGGGAACGCGCCGCCGCGCACTGCGGCTGCGATCGCGGGGAGGGCCGCGGCGCCGTCCACATACACCTGAAGGTCGTTGCCCTCACGGGGCGGCCGTCGGCTCGCCCAACCCCGGTCCTCGCCGCGAAAGGCCTGGTCCCAGTCGATACGCGCCAAGCGCCGGTGGTGGTGATTGCGGTTGGCACGCTCGATGACCCCGCCAATCCGCGCGTCAACGCCGTCCGCCAGGTCAGAAATCACTCTCCGCCCCAGCCGCTCCACTCGAGGTCGGACTCCATTTCCGAGCCATGATGGCGCATTCCCCATTTGGGGAGTACGAGGTTCCGACGCGACATTCCTCGGACCGACCGGCCACGCCAGGGATGCTCGTGCCCTGCTGCGGCACGCTCAGATGCGGGCGAGAATAATGGATCGCGCGCCAGGGAACGTGACCCTGAGAGCGAGAACGGGCTTGAATCGTCGACCTTACTACGCGCCACCGAGGAACTGTGGCATCCCACGCTACAGCAGTCAACGAGGATCGCGACGCACCTGACTCCCCTTCCATCAAACCCCGACTCCGCGCCTCCCCTTGGCCCGGGTCGAGGACCTGGTTGGCCGGCGGTTGGATTTGCGACGTTCAGCGGCTGCGGACACCCGCGCGGCGCGCAGAACGCCTGACAAATACCGGTTGCGTGAGCCGTCCCAGCGAGAGGCTCAAACACGTCCACGCGAGCCCAACCAGGAAACCGCCGATCACATCGCTAGGCCAGTGCGCGCCCACGTAGATGCGGCTGAGCGCGGCACTCACTACGAGCACCACAGCCAGTGCCCAGCACGCGACGTAGAGCGGCCGGGGCAGACGACGAGCCAGGAGGACCATGGCGAGCACGCTGAGCCACAGAAAGAAGCCAACGTGCCCGCTGGGATAGCTGAAGCCGATGAGATTGGAGGTCGTGTGCGCGACACCGGTCGGCCGCGGCCGTCGGATGATGACGTTGACGATGTTGTATAGGGCAGCGTAAATCGCCGAGAACGCCACGAACGGCGTGGCGGGGCGACGAAGTACGAAGGTGATAGCGATGACGGCGGCGCCGACGCCGACGCCGACGAATCCAGCGAAGGCTGACACGAACACGTTGAACCAATCCAGAGGTCCCACCTGGACCGACTGCACGTCCACCTCGACCGGACGGTCGAAGAAAAAGGGCGCCGGGTGGATAGCGACGAGCACCGAGAGAACAGCGAAGAGCACCCCGGCCACCAGCGCAAGGGACATGAAGATCCAGTCGATGTCGCCGGTGAGGCGATGCAGCCGTGAATGTAGGGTCGCAGTCATCTCGAGGGATTGTGCCCGACCCAATCTCGATCGGTAGACGAAGTATTTAGCATCTCTGCCATGTTGGTAGCGAGGGGCACGTCCCGGTGAGGATCGGCGTCGGCGAATCCGCGGTGGAGGACGGGGCTGCGCCGGAGATCCGGGCGGGTGCACCCGGCGCTGCTGAACGTCGATGGCTGGGACCCCTGGCGCTGTGTGGGATTCTGCTCTTTGGCGTCGTCACTGCTCTCGTTCTCAGCGGCGTCACGCGAGCTGGGTTCGATATCCCGATCGAGCGCGCCGTTCAGCAGGTGCCCTGGGGCCCGCTCACCTATTGGATGACCCTGACCAACGTCACGGGCGGACCGATCCAGGACCTGTTTGGCGCCGCGATCGTCGCGGTGCTGTTCGTGCTGGACCGCCGGGCGGGTTGGTTGATGGCGCTCGGTGCGATCGGCAGTCTCATCGGCGAGATCGTCAAGGTGTCTGTTGAGCGTCAGCGCCCCACGGCGGACCTGGTCACGATTCTCAACCCATCGAGTGGCTACAGCTATCCGAGTGGCCATGCTCTCTACTTCACATGGCTGTCATTCATGCTGGCGGCGGCAATCTCGCCGCACGTGGGCGCGCGCTGGCGCCGGATCGTAGGGGTTATTGCCGGACTCGTGATCGTGCTTGCCTGCTTAGGTCGCGTCTGGGCGGGTGCGCATTGGCCGACAGACGTCATCGGCGGGTTCTTCCTTGGCCTTGGTTGGTCTGCATTCATCCTCTGGGTTCCCGAGCGTTGGTTGCCCACGCCAAGTCGGCGCTGGATTCCCAAACGACGGACGTCGTCAGACCGTGCGGCGTGACACAGCGCGCCGGGACAAGGAGCCACGTCCTGAATCGTCAGCCGCCGAGGCGGCGGCGGCATCACGGGTCCGCGCAGCGCCGGCTGACACGCTGCTCCCGAACTGTTCAGATCGGTTGACGCGCGGCACGACTTCTGCCGCCAGCGCAGCCGCGACGCCACCGCGGTCGTCGCTCGCGGCGAGTGAACGATCGGTTTCTTCGGCTGGGGCCGTGAGGGAGCAAGCGCAGACCTGAGAGCTCAGTCCGTACGTTCGCCCCCGTCCGCGCCCGCCTCGGCTTGCCCCTACGCTAATGCGATCGGTGTGGTGCGCGCAGATGAACACGACCGGTCACGCTAAGCCGCACAACCACCCGTCCTCCGTAAGGCGCGATCCGCCACGACAGACAGCGTGCAATCACCCCTGGTGCCGCCTTCAGCGGAAGCCGAGGGCCGCGTCGGGATTCGTCTCCGTCCGTTCACACCGAGAACGCACCGAACCCTGAGCCACCTAGGAAGGCAGACCCCGAAGCGTGCCGCCGCCAGAGTGCCTCGCTGGCGTGCCGGTTGCCTTGCGAGCCGTCGGGGCACGATTGCCGGTCGACTTGCGGGTTGTCGTCGCGTGACGGCCGGTCGTCCGCTTTGCCAACGGAGGCTTGCGTGTATCGGTACGCTTCTCGGAGCCGGTACGCTTCGCCGGACCGCCGACGACACGCGGGACCACCCTGCGGGTCTCGCGCTCGAGACGGGACACGCTTTTCACGAGTCCGGAGACCTTCTTCTCCAGCTTTTTCAAACGTCGTTTCCGAGCCATGTCGTCCGTGCGCCTCCTAAAGGTAGCGTGGTCACCTTGACAGCCGTGCATTGAACGGCGTCGTGGTCAATCGGCGTGTATGGATGCCACCCGCCGTAGCTGAGGTACTGCGCACTCGACCGCGTCGGGCTAATGGTGAGCTAATCGGCGTTCACGACGGCATCAACGGTCGGCTAGTTTGTCCCCTACTGCCTGCGCGGCACCCTTAGCATTATCGACGGCGTCTTCAGCGGTCTTCTCGACCTTTCCTTGGGCGTTCTGAACCTTGCCCTCGTTTTCCCTGTCGGCGTCGCCGGTGACCTTGCCTTGAAACTCCTTCGCCGTGCCGACGAATTGATCTTCCTGTCCACCCATGTCTGGTCCTCCATTGCGGGACAACCTCTGCCTGTGGGCCACGAAGGATGCCCCATGTGGGTCACGTGATTTCAGCTTGCGGCCGCTGCCGCAACAAATACAGCAACAGCAGGTGCCCTTCGGGCGCGCCCGGGGTTGTTTGGAATGGAGGCTTCAAGAAAAGGCTGTCAGGATCCGGGCTGCTGCTTTTTGGTGACGTGTGCACACGGGTGCCGCGGCGACGCAAGCTTGGTTCAGCACCGTCGAGCCGCCGTTTCCGCCTGCGGTGTGAAAGTTGTGCGCCGGGTGCCCCAGGATCCGTTCTCCTACCGACTCGAGTGCGCAGCATTAGTCGTGTCGTCGAGAGCGCGCATAGTGTCGTGCGACGCGACGTAGCTGCAGCATGCGAGCGGCGCCCAGGAGGAAAGCGATCACGCCGCCGAGCAATGCTGCCAGGAGCAGGTCCAGGCCGAGCGGGATCGTCCACCTAATACTGAAGAAGCTAGTGCTTGCAGGTGACAGGTTCTGCAGCACGAATATCAGCACCAGAATCAGGAGCAGCATGCTGAACCCGAGTGCCCACCAGGCAACTCCAGTCCGGGTTCTCGGCACGATTGATTGCGCTGGCGGCGCAATCGGCGGCGGAGATTCGCGGACTGCGGGAGGGGCGACCTCCGACGACTGCGGCGGCGCTTCAGCGTCCCTGTCGGGCGGCAATGGGCCGCCGATTGTTTGGCTCACCTGGATAGTCGTACCACGGACGGACGCGCTCCGCCACAGGACGATAGCGCGGCGGCACGACCGTTTCTCACCGGGACGCACCCGACGTAACCATGCCGCTGGCATCCAAGGCGGACTCGACCCTCACGCGCTCTCCGAAGGTGCTCCGAGACCCGGTCCGGGCGCCGCCGCAGTTGTGAGCGTGGGATGCATTGCCCCCAGCAGCTGCACGAGCGCAGGGCGTAGATCGGTCCGGATGTCATAGCGCACGTCCGGGCCCTCGTCCTGGGCGTCGACTACGCCGGTGGTCTGAAGACGACCGAGAAGGTGTCGCACCTCAAATGGTGACACTCCCGAGGATGCCGCGAGTTCCAGCAGCGTATGGGGCCGCTCTAACAGCCGAGCTGCGATTTTTAGCCGGACAGGATCACTCAAAGCGCGAAGCAGATCGCATGCCGCGGAGAACTCGTGGTCGGAGCCTGCGACTAGCGCACGCACAGCCTGCAAGGCTGCGCGAGGTCTCAGGGGCACGCGTTTACCGGTGATATAGCTGGTCTGCAGCAGGACCTCCCCCACCGTCGCGCCGCCGCTTCGCCGCGCGACGATGACATAGAAGGCGCCCACAACGAGCAGTGCGATCACCGCATCCACCCAGCCGGCCCCGAGCCCCAGGCCAAGCAGGCGTCCCAGGGCAAGCAGGCCCGTGATGACACTCGCGACCACGCCGACATCGAGTGCCGCAGCGAGCACGACCCGGACCCAGCGAGGGACTCGCACGAGCCCGGCGCCCGAAGAGGCCGGAGTCTTCCGAACAGCGATGTAGCAGCCAATCCCCATGACAACGAGAATCGCACCCTGGAGCGCGAGTTTCTGAACCTGGTTGAGGAAACGCTCCACCGGAACGCCCACCACGATGCCCAGCGCGACGTAGACGCCGACCCACACCACGATGGACGAGACCATAGCTAGGATGAACGACCGGCGCGGCGCTCGGACGGCTCCAGCTACGAGCGTTGTGTAGATGCGCAGCCCCGGGATCAGTCGGGTGACCGCAATTCCGACCCACCCTGTCGACAGAATCCGTCGCTCAACTCTCTCAAGGTTGCGCAGCTGACGCAGGCGCTTGGCCAGTGCGCGAAGTCCCCCGTCCCCCACCACCCGCGCCCAGCTATATCCAACCAAGGATCCGGCGATGCAGGCGACCAGCGCCAAAGGGATGAAGACGTATGGGTTGAGGCCCCCGGAGACGATCAGCAGGCCGGCCACGAGGAGTGTCAGTTCTCCCGGTGCGAAGGGCAATGGCACGCCGGCCTCCTCAGCAAAGAGCAGGCCGGTCAGCAGCGCCAGCGCGACCGCTCCATGGAGGCCTTGGAGAAAGCTCACGGATGCATCCTCCCGGGCATGTCGGCTGCGGAGGTAATCACGAACAGTCGCCGGCTCTGATCAGGAAAGTTCGCCACTCAGACGACCCGAAACTGTAGCAACGTCACACACGGCTCGCCCTGAGCAGCGACCTCGAGCCGCTGCTCGCCGCTAGCCCCGTGGGCTAGACTGAGGTGCCATGCTAAATCACCCCGGTGACCGCGAGCGCGGTAAGGAGAGCGGCCGGCAATGGGCGCCCGATCGCGCGAAGCAACTGGAACTCGACCAGCTTCGCGAGATGTATGAGCAGCAAGGACTCGGCCCCGCCGACCTGCCGACGAGGGGCTCAGACCGGTGCTATGTCATCGCTCAGGAGATTGGTGCGCCCGACGCTGGTCCGCCCGACGCTGCGAAGTGGCCGACGCTCTCGAGCGAATGGCAGGGGAACGACGATCCGACCTGGCGGGCTGGGTTCGTGGAAGGGGCGCTTGACCTCCACGAAGGTCGCATCGAAACCTAAGAGACAGGCAGCCCGACATCCGTGGTGCCATAGGTTGGGACCTGGAGGCAGTACGGGCCGGAAGAGGGAGCCAACCATGGTTCTCCTCGCCAGCTCATCAGGCTAGCTTGTCCCCAAGGCAACAGCGCTATCGAGGCGTTTGTATGCGGATTCCCAAAACCCCAGCCTCGAGCGGAATCGCTCAGCCTGGGCGACAACCACCGGGACATTGGTCAGCTCAACTTCTCGTCGCGCCTGAGGTGACTGATCGGCCATGAGTTGCTGGATACGCTCGAGGACTGCCTCCTCCATGGCCAGGATCTCGGTGTAGATATTCCTCCAGAACAGCGCTTGCTCCAGTGAGGCTGTCGCGGGATCAGCCTCACCGTACATACCCAGCGAGTCGTCGCCGCCCCTGATCGCGGCGGCGATGTCGGGTCTGTCCGGTCGACCGTCTTCAGGCTTCATGGTCTCTTGATACACGGACCAGCGTAAGAAGATCAGCAACAGCTTCCGTATAGTCACGACCATGGGGGCAGGAGGCGCAAAGAACCCAGTGCCGCGGCCGCTGGAGGGAGAGGACATCGAAACGGAGCACTGGGAAGACGCCCGCCACTGGATGAGCATCTACGACGACCTGATTCGGTTCAAGCTGGGGCTCCTCGACCGCGTCCAACGCGAGTTGCCCAAACTGCATCCGGTGGCGCAGAGGGCCGCCGATGTGGACGTCGCCTTCATCGAGGCCCAGATGGCTGGGTACCACGCCCGGCTGGACTTGTGGTACCAGCGGGTCTGGCAGCTCCACGGCCTGTGGCTTGATCCGGATGGTCATGTGGTGCGGCACAAGGGGCAGGAGGCTGTGCTCACCCATCGAGAGTTCGAACTCCTGCAGTTCCTCTTGGACCATCCCCATCGCTATTACACGGCGTCACAGATCACGGGACTTGCCTGGTCAGACGCCGCGTTGTTCCCAGAGGAAGTCCGCAACTACGTGCTCCGGATCAGGAAAATCCTAGCCCGGCTGGAGATTCCGTGTGACCTAGTCAACCGGCCCGGCCGCGGGTACTCACTGACGTTTCGGAACGCCGACTAGGCGCATAAGCGCCGGCCGCCTCACCCGACGGGCACCTTCTGAGTCCGAGCTAAGCGCTTTCGCCAGGGAAGGTCGGTCACTTTTCTGAGAACCGTTATCGCCTTGAGCCGGCTCTGGGGATCCGGATTTTGCGGTCCACCTGGACCTTTCAGCAAACCCAC
This sequence comes from Candidatus Dormiibacterota bacterium, assembly GCA_003153505.1. Classification (GTDB taxonomy): domain Bacteria; phylum Chloroflexota; class Dormibacteria; order Aeolococcales; family Aeolococcaceae; genus Palsa-851. Next base: position 26,653 of record PLZA01000032.1, on the reverse strand, counting down.
CGCAACACCTTTGATCTTTAGCTCACACGCTGTCCAAACGAGCGCGGTTTGCGGATGTTCGGCGGTCAGTAGTAGTGCCGTCGACCGCCTACGGCGTGTCCGGCCATACCCAACAGCGCGAGAGCGAGCCCGATGACCAGCACGATGATCCCGATGGTCCAGAGGATCGGGATACTTGCAACGAAGCCGATGATCAGCAGGATGATTCCAAGAATGATCATGCGCACCTCCTCAGTGTTCCGGTTTGCTTTTTACAGTCGAGGCAGCAGCGAGGGGTCAAAGTGACCGACCCGCGTCAGTCACAGCGTAACCGTTAGCCCGAGGGGTGAGGTGGATTCCGATCCGGTCGCTGGGGCCCCGAGTTACCTAGCAGCCGATTCCCTCAAGGATCCTGACCGCGAGTTCTGCGCTGTCGCTCACGGCCAGGCGGTACATCCCCCAATCATCGCCCCGCAGCTCGATCCGACTGACCTCGATTCTCGCTTCCCCGAGAGCAACCAGCATGCTCGCGACACCCCCATGCCGGTGTGGTGTGCTAACCGTGAGATGACAGTCCCTGACGTCAATCGCCAGCATCCGTGACCCTCTTTGTGGGCGCTCGACCTTAGCGCCATTTCAGCCCGTGGCTACGGTGAATTTAGACAGTGTGGAGAAGCTAAACAGCCGTCGTCGCGCTGCTGCGAGCGGCAACCATGGCCACGACCTTGACGATCACAAGCGCGAGCAACGCGTAGATGACCATCGCCAGAACGTCCGCCCAGATAATCAGGTTTCCGTGAGCTGCGTATGTGGTTTTGAAAATGCCGGCGAACGGTGCGGCCAAGACGGTCCCGACGGAAAAGACGAACGATGCGAATCCCACGTTGTTTGCCCCACTGGCGTGGAAAACGAAGTCCAAGGCGAGGAACGCAAGTACGATGCCCGCAAGCAGCCAGACAATTCCGACCGCCGGAGAGGTCCCCGACCATGCCCGCGTCGTACTCCGGCGCATGCTGGCTCCGGTGACCGGGTCGGCAGCCGTTTGGGTGATGCTGGTCACCTCGCTCTGGCTCTGCCCATCGGTGCTGACAGCCTGATCCCGTGTTTGCATATCGGTCATTTCTGACCTCCTTGGTGGACGCTGGACCCTGCCGCCTGTCAGCCCTGTGGCCCCGGGTGATCTCAATCTGCTTCCGCGACCGTAACAATTGCAGCAACAGTCGCACTGGCCTTACGCGGGTGCGTCCAATGGACGATATCAACCACCGCCACGAACGGTCGTCAACACCAAGGCGATCGCGGCAATGCTCATGACTGCGGTGGCGAGCCAACCGAACGTCTTGCTCAAAGGGCCGCTGGTGTGCTCGCCCATCACCTTGCGATCGGAGCCCAGCAGGGTGATCAGGATCAGGAGCGGAGGCGCGACCAGGCCATTGATCACGGCCGTGGCGAAGAGCGCCTTGATTGGATCAATGCCGACGAAGTTCATGGCCAATCCACCGAGCATCCCAAACGCAAGCACGCCATAGAAGAAGGGACGGTAGCGCGCCTTGTCGGCAAGTCCCCCACGAACACCAAAGAACTCTTTCACCGCATAGGCGCCCGAGGCGGCGAGGATCGGGATGGCCAGCAACCCCGTGCCGATGATGCCGAGCGAGAACAACACAAAGGCAAACGGACCAGCAACCTGCTTGAGTGCCGCAGCGGCATCCTGAGCGGTCTGGATGTTGGTGATGCCGTGGGCATTGAGGACGGCGGCGGTGGTCAGGATGATCGAGTACATCACGAGTTGAGAGAAAGCCATCCCGACGACGACATCGGTCCGCGCGGCGCGGAGCTCCCTGCGCGTAATCCCACGGCGCTCTTCTTCCGTTGCACCTCCCGCCGCCTTCATCTCGTCGACTTCGCTGGACGCCTGCCAAAAGAACAAGTAGGGAGAGATCGTCGTGCCGAGGATGGCGACGAACGCCGTAATGAAGGGTGTGCTGAATTCGAAGTGCGGGATGACCGTCGCCTTGAGGAGTTCGAGGAGTTGTGGATGGGTGATGAACGCACCCACGACATACGCGAATAGGGCAAGAGTCAGGAACTTGAAGAGCCGAAAGATCAACGAATAGGTCACTTGGAATTGGAGGAACAGCAGCACTGCTGTCACCGGAACCACAAGCCAGACGGCGGGGATACCCCCGGTCTTGTGGCCGCCGCTGGTGAGCAACTGTCCTCCAGCCGCCACCGCCCCGATGTCAGCGCCGACATTGATGGTGTTGGCCACGAGCAAGGCAAGAATGGCGACGCCCACCAACCACGTCGGGAACCTTCTACGGAGGCTCGTGCCCAATCCGACCCCGGTGTGGAGTGCAATCCGAGCGCACGATTCCTGGACGGCAACCATCAGCGGGAAGGTGAAGAGGGCGGTCCACAGGAATCCATAGCCGAACTGGCTCCCGACCTGCGAGTACGTTCCGATGCCGCTGGGATCGTCATCACTCGCGCCGGTAATCAGGCCCGGGCCAAGGATCTGCAGAAACCCGAACGGACCCCCTTTGGTGACGGCCGCGATCGTTGAACGCCCAGCCACGGGCGTGCCGGTCGCCGCCTCACCGGCGGTCGCGTCTTTGTGCACCTCGTCGGCTGGCCGTTCCGGGTCGGCGGATCCTCTGGTCAGAGCGTCGACGATCGGGTCCGGTTTTTCATCCGGTGCTAGCACAGGCTTTCTATGAGTGCGACGACGCGTGGGCATCGGCTCAATTCTCCGCTATCCGATTGTGGAACTCGGTGGCGAACTCACCGCATCAATTACGACCTCGGGAGAAAGGGCTCATCGCTAATCCATCCCGCATGTGGGTACCGCGTTCGGCATTGAGTGTCGACCTACGACGTTTTCATCGCCAGCAGGCTTCCCACACCATAGGTGACGGCTGCAGCCACCGCAGCGATTCCGAGCTGGCGCAATGCCCCCTTCCACGGCGGCCGTCCGGTCGCAACGCCCAGCCCCCAGCCGATGGCTAAGGCGGAAACAGTCCCCAGAACAATCGAGCCGACGATCGCGCCGACGCCACTGATGAAGAACCACGGCAGCAGCGGAATCACAGCCCCCACGGCAAAGCTGACAAACGACGAGGCTGCTGCCTTCTTGGGTTCGCCTGTCTGTTGAGGGTTAACGCCGAGCTCCTCCCGGCTGTGCGTCTCAAGCGCCCGTTCGGGATCACTCATGAGTGCCTCGGCGACTTCCTCCGCAACCTCACGACGGACACCGCGTTGCTCATAGACCGCCACCAGCTCAGCCAGCTCCTGCTTGGGGGAGACGCGGAGTGACTTGCGTTCAACGTCCAGCTCGCGGTGAAGGAGTTCCTTCTGAGCGGTCATTGAGACGTACTCGCCGGCCGCCATCGAGAAAGCCCCTGCGACCAATCCGGCGAACCCCGCCAGGCGCACCACGCCAGCAGCTGGATGAGCTCCGGCAACGCCAAGGATCAGGGAGATATTGGTGAGCAAGCCATCGCTGATCCCGAAAACGGCTGCCCGAGATGCGCCCCCCTGGACATCGCGATGATGCGGCTCGTCTGGTCCCTGCCGACCCCCGCGGGAAGCTTGAGCTGGCTTCACGACAATGCCGGACATGAGCCCATTGTTCCATGGGCGGTCTTCGCCGCCGAGACGCTCTTAACTCGGATTGATGGCATTTCCATGCCCTTCATTAGCCGCTAGTTATAAAACTGACGCAGTCTGTTGACACTTGGGCCTCCGATTCACGAGGAGGCACCTGTGACCGAGAGAGCGAAGTGCCGGTTGGCCGCAAGCATCTCTCCGTCCGCGCATCGCATAGTGTCCGTCTGCGGGGTCGCTACGGGCGGGCCGCCTACTTGTTGCCAAGGAGGACACACTGATGCCCATGACTTCAGAGCCGGGAAAGCTCACCGTGATGATGCAGGCTGGCAGCTGGGGCATCGTAGGGGCGATGGCTATGAGTGGGACGCGGACGCTGACCACGGAGCTGGGTTTAGTGGGTGAGACGCCGCCGGAGGCCGTGGCCAGGCAGGCCGCAAGCGGGCTGCTCAAGCAGATTCCTCCCGGCAACCGCGGTGCCGTGGTCGAGCTCTCCCACTGGGCGTTCGGGGCGGTGGGCGGGGCGCTCTTCGGCCTGCTGCCCCGCTCGTTGCGCCGACGCAACTGGGCGGGTCCCGCGTATGGGCTCCTGCTCTGGCTCGGCTTTGAGGCCGGGATCGCTCCGGCCCTCGGGTTGAGCTCGGCCACGGCAACCCGCCCCGCGGAGCGGGCGGCATTCGCCGCCGATCATCTGCTCTATGGCCTCGTGCTGGCCATGGGGCTCGAGCGCCGGGACACATAACCCAGCCGGAAAGCATGGTCACGTCCTAGGCAGTTATGTCTACCGACGCGGTGGCATCGACATGACGGTCGCCTGCTCATCACGTGAGATACACCGACCACATCGAGCTGACATCCCGGGTGACAATCGCTCCGACGCGGTCGTTGAATCCGAGGTGCTCGTCAGCCATATCGGACGGCTTCCCGGCCGGGTTTTTACCCTCGAGGACGCGGAGGCAGCAGGAGTTGTGCTCATGTGCCCAGGGCACCGTGCCCGCTGTGTCGACTAACAGTGACCGAGCAGGCCCTCGTGCCGGCGTCTAGCACGGGTTTCAACATCTGTCCGCCGCCGACGCCGATCGAGACGAACGCGGAGCCCGCATTCTGACCGCCGAAACATCGGCACGCCGGCAGTCGTGGCGTTCGCGTCGATCACCTCGAGCTGCCGAATGCTTAGCGTTCCATCGACACGGTGGCGAACCGACAGAGCCGGATGCCAATCGCCAAGTTCACAACCCTGACGGCTCAACCGTGACGCCAAGGGGAGTGAGAGTTGGTCGGCGGCGCCGGACCGCAAGCCCTCCTTGGCGCACGCTCGTCCATCCAGCACCTTGCTAGCCAGCTGACCAGCGTCGCCCGGTCACGAGCGTAGGATTCGGATGGTGAACCGCCCGCGACTATCGTTGCTGCTGCCCCTGATTTGGATCGTCATCGGACTAGTCGTCGCCGCCACGCATCACTTCTTCGAGCATGTTGGGACCATCGGCGCCATCCTGTCCGCCATTCTCGCAGTGCTCCTCTGGCCGCTGATTCTGCTCGGTGTCAAGATCGCGATCGTCATTTGACGAAGGCGTCCCAAGCAACGACGCGCTGATCTTCCCGTCCACGCATGCCTGGTCCTCCATCTGCGTGACAGCCTCTCGCGGCGGACCCTGCGGGAAGCCTATGTAGCTCACGTGATCCAGTCTGTGGCCGTGGCCGCATCAGCGCTAGAAATCTGCAGAGGGCGCGCGACCTGCCGCCCGCTCCAGAGAAGATAGGGCGGCGAGGTCTCGCTACCGGTTGCTAGGAAGCCCCCTCTGGCCCAGATCCAGCGTGAGCCCCGTGGCGGCTGTGCTTGGGGACCGCGTCATCGAGCGGCACGTGGTGGGAATGGATGGCGCCTGCCGTCGCTGACGACACTCGTGCGCCACGTGCGGCCACAGGTCCGTCATTGTGGCGCCTCCTTGCTGAGCCGCGCCGCCTCATCGAGAAGTGCTTGATTGATCTTCGCTGAATCGACGTTCTTGACTATGTCATCGATGACCTGCCGCACCGTGGATCCGCGGGCGTGTCGAGACTCAGGGGTGGTGCCTTCAGCCACCCAAGAGACGAGTTCCCGAAAGCCTTCGATGCCGATGGTCAGCACCAGCTGGAGTTCGGAGTCGTGCTGGTCGTGCGGCTTCGGTTGGTCGGTCATGGCGTGTCCTCCTCGTCGAGTGTCGGGACCTGAATGATCTGCCTTCTTGCGGACGGCCGTGCGTTGACCCGGGTGATGGGGGGCGTTAGCTGTCACGGGCGAGAGTTTGCGACCGAGATCTCCGCCAACGGTCATCAACACCAATGCAATCCACGGGGACGGTCGACTGCCGCGACTAGAGAGTCGAGAGCTGCTGAGAGGGCGCCAGGAGGCTCCCCATGGCGCAATCATGATCGCTTGGGGATCCGGTCATCCTGATGCTCGCGGCTCGCTGGGGTGGTGAAGCCAGCGCATATGCGGACCAGCCTCGGACGCGTCTCAAGTTACCCGCCGTATGCGGGCGCCACGGCTGGACTAGGGCCCGCCGCCGGAGGCGCGGAGGTTGCCGACATTTTGCCGACCAACTTGTCGGCAGGCGGAATCACCTGGCGGCACGGCGCGGCACGGCGATGGCTTTGCGCTGCTTCATTTTCAGATACTCGACGGCCGGCGGCGTCACCCGAAAACACGGCCTTCGTCGCTCTCGAAAAGCGGTGTGGTAATAGCCAGGAGGCGCGCCGCGCGGGCCAGTCACCTGACCGCCAACCGGCCCGGGCGTGCTGCGCATCGGCTAAGGGACGAGATGAGACCGCCAGTGAGCGAACTTTGCCGCAAAGAAGACGCGAGCGCCGCTACTCGTTCTCGTATTTGAAGGAGACGTTGAGCCGGGTGCGGAAGCGAGCGACCTTGCCGTTCTCGACGGTGAGATCGAGCCTGACGACCTCCGCGATGCGCAGGTCGCGCAGCGATGAAGAGGCGGTCTCGATGGCGACCTGGGCAGCCTTCTCCCAGGATTCGGTACTGGTCCCGACCAACTCGGTGACGCGATAGACGCTCTCGGCCATGGCGGTACTCCTGGACTGTGGATGCAACGAGCGCCATTCTCGCGGATCGTAGGCAGGTCGTTGCCGCCGTGGAGATCGATGAGAGCGCGAGCAGATAGCCCCAGCGGTGCCACAACGGCCGCGACGACGCCAATAGATCGACACCGTGGGGGACCTGCGCTTGCTAAATGGGCCCTCCGCATGGACACCCGAAAGAATCTTCAGAATGCGCAAACGCAGCGTCGCCCGGTCGCCATCGAAGTCGCGGGTGGCCTTGAGGAGATACCCGCGTAGGCGCCGAACAACACGCCGCTCTGGTGTGTTGATTGCACGCTATGGTGAGCCACGGTCACGTCCCCCGCCTCTCGCTGTTCGGCGAACACGTCAGCTCGTGAAGTGCGACACGAAACATCATCGGTCGACTGAACGTAGATCGCCTGCATTCCTGCTTTTCGAGCGCCCATGACGTTCTCGAGAGTGTCATCGAAGAAGATGAAAGCTGAAGCCGGAAAACCGGTACGTCGGGCTACTTCGCTGAAGGCATTGGGGTCAGGCTTCCGAAGGCCAAGTTCCGACGAGACGAAGATCGAACGGAAGACCGATAGCTCAGATGACGTCCACCGGGCTTTGGCCCCGGCCCTCTTTCCAACGGACGTCCCGGGGAGTAGCTATCCTCATCCCGCTGGCCGGGCATGGCACAAGCTACTGACAGGCCGAGGTGCCACGGCGCCCGAGGGACGGGGTTGACCGCCACGAATATCACCTCCGTCAGCCCCCTCAAGGTCGTGATGTGGTTCCCGAGATGCCGCAGCCAGCGGGGAACTCACCCGTCGGATCGCCCCGTCAGGTCGGCTCAACATACATTCGTGGATCGACGAGCACCACAGGGGCCACTCGGCGCGGACACCAACCTGGACAACCTGGTCCATTCCTAATGCATCCACCTAAGTAGAAAGGGGAGCCTGCGAGGAACCGGCTGCCCAACATGAAGCGCCCCCAATACGCGGGCCCGATTCGTGCGAGGATGGCGGCAATCTCCTACGCCAAAAGTGAGGTACACCATGCTTGACAGAACCTCAAAGCGGCGAGCCTCGCTGCTGGTCCTGATCGCGGCTGTGATCGCGGGTGCTTGGCCGGCAACGGCGTTTGCGGCCACTCAACCGAGGCTGGGAACAGCCCTCAACTTCACGGTCCTGGCAGGATCCACGATCACGAACACCGGTCCCACTGTGCTCACCGGCAATCTGGGATTGTCCCCGGGCTCCGCCGTGACCGGATTCCCCCCCGGCAGCGTCACTGGTGTCAAACACATCACCGACGCCGTGGCGTTGCAGGCGAAGCACGATCTGATCACCGCATACACCGACGCCGCGACGGCGCCGACGACCTCCAACCTGACCGGGAAGAACCTCGGCGGAAAGAATTTGTCCCCCGGCGTCTACACGTTCAGCTCTTCGGCACAGTTGACCGGCTCACTCACCCTGAGTGGAAACGGCGTGTTCATCTTCCGGATCGGCAGCACCCTCACCACCGCGAGCAACTCGGTCGTTCTGCTCAGGAATGGCGCCCAGGCGTGCGCGGTGTACTGGCAGGTTGGCAGCTCGGCCACGCTCGGATCGGCTACTCAGTTTCAAGGTAACCTGATGGCGCTAACGAGTATCACCATGGTGACCGGCGCCAACATCCTCAAAGGGCGCGCCCTGGCTCGAAACGGCGCACTCACGTTGGACACCAACCGCATCACCCCCCCGGCCGGCACGTGCACGGTTTCGTCAGTCACGGTTCCCGGCACTGGCGCCGCGTCCATGCTTCCTGGCCTTGGCATTGGCCTTGTGCTCATCGGTGGCCTCATCCTCGCGGTCGGCCGCAGACGCGTAAAGGGTCGCGACTGAGGCACGCTGCTTTCTGGCTCTCCTCAAGGCCGTCTGCCATCGCATCGCCGAGACTCGTCCTGGAGCTCAGCACCCGCCGGATTGCTGCCGCGTCGTGACCGGATGAATTCGAGAATCGCTCCGTCGGGGAGCAGCAGGGGACGAGCCCCGACAACCTCGTACTTCGCTAATACAACCCCGTCGAGAGTCGGCGATCAGTGGAGAAGGCGCGTACCGACCTGCGAGTACGAATTTGAGTGGTTGCGGGCTCGAAATGCGCTTCAGTCGCTGCGATCGGCGATCAGGCGAAGCGAAGCTCCGCGACCTCCCTGCGGCTGGCGACACCGGCCCCGGTCTTGCTCGACGAGGACGCGGTGATCACCATTCGGTCACTTCTCGGGTCGGCGGATGGAGACAGTCACATCGGCCGTGCTCTGGCACTTCCGATAGGAGCACGACTGAGCAAGAACAACAAGCTGGTCAAGGCGAACCCGTCGCACTTCGTCCCGGTCGTTCCCCCTGGCCGGACGAGAGCTAACTCAGTGCGTGCCCTGACCCGCCGGAGCGAGACGCGCAAGGACGAGGACGGAAACTGGATTCCTGAAACCGACCCTGTGCAGCGTCAACAGTTCGGAGAGTTCAAGCGGTTCATCGTTCACTTCCGCGGTCAATGGGTCGATCGTGATTCCCCGCTCGTCAAACAACGTCCTGCAGACTACGAAGCAATCATCTGACAAAGGCGTCCCACCATGAAAACCATCTATCGTCGCGACGCAAGCGGAGCCGTCTACGCGTGGGGTGGCGTGTTCGGCCTCTCTCGCACCCTGGACGAACGTCGCGAGCAAGCCGTTGACGTTGAGCACATGCTTGCTCGGCGTCTTCCGGAGATTCTCCAGCCGCGTCCTCGGCAGTCGGTCGGTTCGCGAATCAGGGAGCAGGTTCGCCTCGGTTGGCGTGCAGACCCCGTCACCGGGCAAATCATGTGTCCAGAGTGCGAGAAGATGTCGCGGCCTGACGTGGAGCACTGCGGGAATTGTGGGAACCCGCTGCTACCGCTGGAGGAGTACACCGGCGCGAAGGACGGCGACACCGTGAAGTGTGCGACCTGTTCGCGGCTCAATCCGCCGAGCAACAACAATTGCACCGGTTGCGGAGAACCGATGCCAGCATCTGTCGCGTCGGCGTCGTCTCGTCCACGGCGATCGTCCTCGGGAGCGAGATTCCAACACCCGCACTCGACACCTTCGCCGGCCGTGTACCCCGCCCCGAGCGGAACAGCGCACGAGGGTTACCGCTCACGAGGTTTCCTGGTCGCCCGCGAAACATTCGACGCAATCGATCCGACGACACACAAGGTCGTTCACGTCCTCGCCGGTCGGACCAACGTTGCGAGCGGTCACTGGCTCGTCAAGATGCGGCCCGACGCATTCCAATACGCTGCCTAGGTACGGGTCGTCCTCCGTGAGAAGTGAGGGCGGGTCGCCGCAGTCGCACGGCTCGTCCTCACTCAACAACGCCAACTCGGGGGCGGACCGTATGCGGCGCCGGTTCGCTCCTCTTATTCCTTTGGTCGTGTTGAGGCGTGGCCCGTTCCTCGTTTTCTGCGCGTGCGAGCCGTGGTTGCCTTGGTTGTGGGTGCTTCCTTTGGTCCTTCGTAGTTCGACTGGTCAGCGTTCTCGAGGCTTTCACTTAGGTGTTGTATGAGGCTAGTAACGTAGTTGACAATCGCCTGGACATACTCGAAGACGGTTTTCGGCGTTAGGGCTACCTTGTCGCATCGCTTGTACCCGAGATGAGCGCAATGACGCACGAAGCGGTCGTCCGCGATCGATCGACGGTGGATGATGACATTGCGAATCTGATGCATCTCAAAGAGCTTGGTGGAGGTCGAAGCCTCCGTAGGCCCAGCGAGGTCGAACATCTCAAGGACGGCTTCAAGGCGTGACCTCCCGGACTGAAGACTTGCTTTTGACGCCTGCGCCGCATCGCGGACGATGCGTCGCAACATGTCGTCCTGGCTCATCTGGACATACTCCGCGAGCGGAATCTTGATTGTCGAAACCGGAGGCCCCTTCTCGACGGCTTGGGTGAGGAGATCGGGCTTGTCTCGGAGCATTGCAACCACCACGTCTTCGCTGAAGCTCTCAAGTGCTCCCCAACACGCAACGAGCATGTGAGCGTTGAGAGTTGCGAAGTCGGAATCGACGGCAGCTTGCGCGACCTTGGCAACCCGGTGGGCATCCTTTTCGTCCTCGGCAATCTTCTCCGGTGATCTCTTGGTATTGAGGATTTCATCGGCTTCTAACGTCCACTTGTGCAGCGCGACGGCTCCTGAAAGTCGATCGACGCCTTGTACGCTCAGTTCGTTGAGAGCTATTTCCTCGCGGAGGTAGGTTAGGAAGTCCCGAACCGTAGCTCGTGTGATAGGTGGGAGCCGACTCATCAGCTCATTCGGGGGCGTCGTGGCCACTTCGATCAAGTGTGGCGGAGACAAGCGGGGTCCGCACGGGCCGAGCGTTGACGCAGCCACGCGAAACGCGAGACGGGCGATCTATCGACCTCGGGTCCCCGCAGCCTGCGTCCGCTTGCTGCTCGTCACGCTTTCGAGCCTGGAAGCTCGCCCCCGACGCTCGACTGGCGACATCGAAGCCCGGTTTGACGCGGTACTGAGCGCATACTCACTATCAGAGCGGATCCAGGCCGCCTTAGGAAGGGGAGATGCACGATGACTTCGATTCGATTGGTCATTGGCACCGCACTCGTCGGCTTGGTTGCTGGATGCGGTGCGGCCAATATCAACGCGGCATCCGCCCCGACTGGGCCACCACATCAGACGACAGACCCGAACCTGGATCCGGTGTACACGGGGACACCCGGCCCCGTCGACAATGCGCCCTATAACCCTGCGGATCCCTTCTCGTGCGCCACGCAGGCCAAGGAGATACCCTCGCTGTGCTCGCCTACCGCTGGCGCCGCCGCGGTGCCGACCCCCGTGCCGGCCCCGGACGTTACGGCCGGTCAGGCCAATGCTGCTGCGGAAGCCGCGCAATATCTCAGCGAGGGGAACGGGTGGTCGAGAGCAGGTTTGATTGCACAGCTTGATTCCCCGTACGGGGGTCAATACTCCAAGGCAGATGCGACCTATGGTGTCGATTCCCAGGGCGTCGACTGGAATGCTCAAGCGGTTTTGGCGGCCAAGACGTATCTCGCCACCTCGCCGTTCTCGCGGAACGCTTTGATCGCGCAGCTTGATTCCCCGTATGGGGGTCAATTCACCAAGGCCCAAGCGGTATACGGCGTGGACCATGCAGGTCTCTAAACCGGGCACCTTTCCACGCTCAAGGGCGATCGATCGTCCTCGACGCTAGATGGCTGGACCCGCTTGCTGCTCGCCACGATTACGTCCCTGGACGCTCCCGCCGAGCCACCCGCTCGGGAGATCGAGACCAGCTTGACGCGTTCGCTCCAAGAATAGCGTTTCCAGCTCCCTCGCCCACCCGGCGGGGGCAGCAATCGACCCGCGTACACACAGAACCGTGCACGCGCTCACTGGGGACGCACATCGCATCCGACTTGTTGGTTGCTGAAAGTTCGTCCGCTCGCGGTCCAGTACGCCGCCTAACGTCGGGTTGTTGCCTGGGCGCGTCCCACTCGCTCACCAGCGCGCTAGTGACGCGAGCCGTTTCCTCAATCCGCCATCGAGCGCTTCATCGAATCGCTCGCCAAGCAGTTCAAACCGTCGCGGGGGTTGAAAGTGGCGACGGTTACCGATGTACCAAATGTCGCCACGCGCCTTCTTTAGAGGGCGGTAGATGTGTCCGTCCTGATGGAGAACACGGGCTCCTATTACGATCACTACATCGCTCTGTCGGACCCAACTCTCCCAATTACGACGAATTGTTTCTATGGCCTCCTTTGCAACATAGGTTGGCTTTCCAGGGGGCGTAGAGGCTGAGCATCGGGGGAAGTCCATCGTTGTCGTAGTTTGCAATCGCCTCCCCTGGCGTAACGTATCGGACAGGACCGCTAAAGATCTCGCCACTGATTCCGTGAAATCTAGTTCCGGTGAATGTGTTCGTGCCGATACCCGGTAAGGCGTTGGACGCCCCGTGGAGCTTCCACAGCGGAACTGATCTAGTGTGTTTGAAGGGTCCACGTCTCGCACCGTCGTGGTACCCGATGTTGGCCGAGTGCAGGTCGAGATCCAGGAGGCAGTCGTAGTTCAGCGTTGCAAAGCCGCACGCGTCGATCAAATTGAATGAGGCGAGGAGTCGAATCAATCGCATGTAGCAACTTGGCTCCGATGGGTCCGGGCGGAATCGAGCAAAGTAGCGGCCGATTTCCGCCAAGGGCTGGCTCTGCTCCTGGCTGTCCCGCCGCCATAGTGCGTCCATACCCGTTTCGAAATCCCTCTTGAAGCGACTTGCCAACTCGGGCGGGAAGTTGCCCCATGTCTCCGGGAAGCTTTGCCTTAGCTCGTCATACAGATCCTTGCCTAGTGGAGGACAGTGCGGGAGCACACCACGAGCTCCAAAGCTGGCCCCAGCTCCGAAGAGGAATGCGAGGCGAGGCACGTTACGTACTCTAGATCCGATTGCGAACGCCCGTTCGATATTTGCGTCTGGACTGCCGGGTCGAGCCTGCCTCGGCTCTCTAGCCGTGGCCGAGCCGCGCCGAGCGCCCTCGGCCGTTCCAGCTCCGGCCTGCCTGCCGAGCTTGCCGAGCCGAGATCGAGCACGCTTGACGCGATCGGCACAATAGCGAATCCTCGATCCTTGGCCCGCCCGGAGCAGCAAGTTGCTGCCAGCCGGCGCCTTCCTGCTCGCTACGGCCCGATGTTCTCAGGACGCACCCCGCCCGGTCGGTGCTCGTTCTCCCAAGCCTCCGTAGCTCAGTGGTCAGAGCGTTGAACTGGTCGGGGGTGACCCGCTCCGCGACCTCAAGCATCGCGGCCCTGGCTCCGATCCGTAGCTGTTCCCATCGAGCTTTTCAGGGTCGAGAGGCTCACGCGGCAATCGAGCCAGACCCCGCGTTCGTGGAGCGGTTGCATGCCCAGCTCGACGACGCCTTCTCTCGAAGCAGTCACTCCGCGAAACCGATGCGGGACGTTCAATCACCGCGCTCGGGTCGAGGCTGAAACCGTGAATTCGAAGACGTCGTTCCAAGGCGATCAACACGAAACCGCTCACGCGGAGACCATTCTGCGCGGGCGGCTTGATGCCGGCACCCCCGACGAAGCCGATTTCGATGCGCCCGGGACGCCCGCTAGGGGATGCCCCGTATGCAGCTTGTGACAACAGCGTCAGATCGGCTGTAGCTCGCTGCTATCGGGGACGGCACTCGCAACCCGCCCGGGTTCGCTGAGGAGGGCCGACAGGCATCACCGAACTGGCCCTCGGTCACTACCGATGCGTTTCCTGTGAGTCGACGGGGTCCGATCCCGACCCGCCTCACGCGCCCTTTCTCCGGACCAAGTTCATCGAGACGTTGCGGTGATGGGTGCCGTCCATCCTTCCCATGGGCCTACAGGCTCGGCCGGATTTTCTGGTGATGCTTCTATTGTTTGTGAAGCCGCTGCGGCGAGTGCAGCTCGAGGGATGAGCTCACGGTATGAGCCGACCGGGATTTACATGGTTCGGCGCAGGCAGAAGGGCGTGTCCAAGTCGGACATATCTCGCGAGCGACGTAGCACTTGAGGCACCTGATGATGCCCACTGGGGGATCCTGACGGCACGACCTCCGCTGGCCCGCTGCCCAGGGGCATCTTAGGGCGGTGCTCTCTGCGGCCGAAACCCGAAAGTGGTGAGTGAGCGTCTGGGGCACTCCACCGTGGCGCTGACCTTGGATGTGTACACCCACGTGGTTCCGGGTCTTGGGGAGGCTGCAGCTGAGCGGCTCGCAGAGGTGCTTCGGCGAAAGTCGTCACAGTGAGCGGCCATCCGTCTCCGAATGCGTAGCGACCCATCTAGTCGGGTGGTTGTCTGAGATCGGGGTGAAGGCACGGCGACAGAGACGGCGACACTCTTCGAGGTGTACTGTCCCAACCCTATTCGGTCGCGACTGGAAGGGGGAAGCCATGCCGTACAACGTCGACCTCACGGGAGCCTGGGCCAAACTTCGGCGCTGCGAGGCGCTCGTCAATGCACTCCGGAAGGAGGTCTGGGAGGCTGGCAGCCCTGATCCATATGTGATCCCGCTACGACGTCGATACGATGCTGCGGGACGCGCAGTGGTTTTTGAGATCGACCGCGTGATCACGATCTCGGACGACTGGACGCTCATGCTCGGCGACGCATTGCACAACCTGCGTTCCGCGATCAATCACCTCGCGTGGCAACTCGCGTTGCGGCACTCACGCGGCGTCGTTCCGGTCGACCGCAGCGTAATCAGGGCGATTCAGTACCCAATCGTACTCGATGAGAAAAGGTGGAAAGACAACGCCAACTGGAAACACATGACCACCGAGGACGCGGCCATCGTCAGGCAAAGCCAGCCGTTCCACCCACGACCTCCGGGAGTGTTTCATCCCTTGGAGCACTTGATGGTGCTCAACGATGTGGACAAGCACCAGACCATTCACCTGCTCAATGCCGTCACCGAGTACTACGACATCGAGGTTCCGATCCCGCCCGATCGCTTCGTCGACTGTGAAGAGGACGCAGCGCGCGCAGGGTCGCAGGGACTCCACGGGTATGACTTTGTCTACTTCGGTGCGCGCGAGCCACACCCCGGAGACCCAGTGGTACGCATCTTCGTGCGGCCCAACGGTCTAACTCCGGATGTCGACTGGGATGTGCGCCTCGCTGGACACATCCACGTCGGGATTGTGGGTGACATGCTCAAGGCACTCGACGCCATGTACGGCTTCATCGCCGATCTTCTGGCGCGCTTCGGGCCAGCTCCGCAGGGCATGGCCATGCTTCTCGATCTGATCCCGAGGGACTGGCCGCACCACGTGAGCAACTCAACTAACGATCGACCACCCGATTTCATCCTGCATCAGATTCCGCGCCACGATGCCGAGCAATAGCTCGGGTGATCAGCGCCGAGAGCCAAAGGCGGACTGAGGCGGTTCTACAATCGTCGGGATGGCAGGGCCGAACCGCTATTCACGCCCGCTCGGGGTACGTCTGCCCCGGCTGTGGCAAGCTGGTCAATCCACGCAAGACGCACCGCGCTGCCACCGGCAGGAAGACCATCGTCCCTACACCCACGCTGTGCTCTGCGTGCGCGGCCAAGGCTCTGGTTCCGACGCGCAAATTGAACTACCGCGAGGAGGTCGACGCCATTGCTGCCAGGCTGGCCGCGAAGCGGGGTGCTATCCCACGTCCATCTGGCGATGCGGATGGCTCCGCTTGATACGGCGCGCGTGATTGCCCAATATTGCTTCCGCCTCCCCTTCCGGCTCGTGACAGCCAACTCATCGAGGGTGCTCTCTTTCCAGCCAGAGGTTGTCGATGGGATACAGGTTGCGGTGAAGTTCGCGGCGGAGGCCGAGGATGGCATCGCCCCAGCCACAGCAAGCGCTTTCGAGCCACCAGAGCACCTCGACTATTTCGTAAACCGTGAGGCCGGGATTCGCTTGCCCCTGGGCATCGCCGAAATCCAGCAGGTGACTGTGGACACCGACGAGAACGAGTGGTACCTCGAGATTGCCATCCAAGCCCTCAATAACCTCATTACGCGCTTGCGTGTCGCAGGACGCGCTCCCTTCGTGCATCCGATCACCCGCCGGGGTATGTCATGGCGAGTGACTTACCTTAATGACGATCGTCAGCCGCTGCCTTCGAGTCCACATCTCGGGGTGTTGCATGGGCGAGTGCCGAGCCTAGTAACGATCAATCCGGATTTCTGGGAGGAGATTGCGGCCCTGCCCCCAGTCAGGTCACGCGATGGAGTCAGCTAATCCTTGACGCATGGGCCGCGCTACCGGACATCGGGACCGCCATGGTTCTAGGCTTGGCCGCTGTCGAGACATGCGGGACCGCTTCCTGCGCGGCGCTGGCCACAAAGCACGGTGTACCGGAAGGGATGTGGTCGTGGCTCGGGGGGCAACTCCGGGTCGGGGACTACCTGCAGGCTATCCCCCAGTCTCTAGGTGGTCAGCGACTGAGCGACGCAGATCCAGCGCTGTACAAGGGGTTCGACAATCTCCGTAAAGCGCGCAACAGCTTCTGCCATGAGGGCCTCGCCTGTGACCATCGCGGGACGGTAGACCTGGATCGGGCGGCTGAACTGCTCACGTTTGCGGAGCGTCTGTTGGACAAGCTGGAAGAGAACCTTCCAGCAGACCAGCGACGCCCTGCCACTACGGCGCGAGACGAATCGAAGACCTCACTGTCAGTTTGGGGACCGCCGACCTAGCATTCGCTCGGTACCGGAGTGCGTCGGGTGTGCGTCTCGATGCGTTCGTGTTGAAGGCCGCGCTGCGAAATGCGCTGACACATGTGGTGACTCGGATCACTCGAACTCGCCACGCAAGGCATTGCGCAGGGGCGGTCGCTCCAAGAACTCGGCGGACCAGTACGTGAGCCGTGCTTGTGCTTCCGGCGCCACGCCTTGCACTCTCAGGGTCCGGCTTCCCAGCTCCGATAGCACGTTGATTACCAGCGTAAGCATCGTGGCTCGCCATCCGGGACGAATCGGTGCGCCGATCAACGCGTTCCCGTCTGGGAGGCGCCGGTACATTCGATTCGGCTCAAACACGTGCAGTCCACTCGACGACCAGTCCCACTGTTGACAGAGGGCGTCGTAACGAGCATCCATAGAGGACAAGGTATCAATCGTAGTCTTTGCGGCTGAGTACCTACGCCCCCTGCATGTGCAACCTTCTGCAGCGTGGAGTTGACGAAGTTGCTCAACGCGCTCTCTAATCCCCGTCGCAAGCTCCTCTCGTTCATGAGCCGCGAGCCCACGCATTCCTGGCAGGCTACCGAGCCGGTATTGCGCGATGCCAAATTCGAGGCACACCGCGCAGCAGCGCGCTGTACGGTTGCCTCCACCGGCGACTCCCTCGTCGATCCACACGGTGTGCGCGAAGGATTCGAGGAGCGGGCGCAGAAGTAGTTCAGCCTCGCTTGCACAGGTTGGATGGGCGAGCAGTGTCACGACGGCTTGGTACTGGAGCA
Organism: Candidatus Dormiibacterota bacterium; assembly: GCA_003153505.1. Classification (GTDB taxonomy): domain Bacteria; phylum Chloroflexota; class Dormibacteria; order Aeolococcales; family Aeolococcaceae; genus Palsa-851. The sequence goes on along the minus strand of PLZA01000032.1, from coordinate 9,027 downwards.
CGGCAGCCGTTCGGAGCCAACCGAGGGTAACTGAGGGGAAGTCGTCATGCTGCACCGGACCGCCGAACTTAGGGTCCAGATCTAGCAGAATTTGCGGAAGCTCCTGAGCCTCGTGAAGGAGCTTCCGCAAAGCCCTGCTGGAACCGTGCCTCCCTGGCTTCCACGGACGCGTGTGAGAACGTGAGATTCGACTCGACGTGGTGGTCGCTCAACGACCGTCAGCGTACAGAGCCAAGCGGAGCCCGTTACCGAGAAAGGTCAGGTGCGCATGCGTCGGGGGGTGACGCCCACGTCGCGGGTGCAGGCGTCCCGCGAGTGGGTGCACGCGATCGCTTCTCACCCGAGGACCGGCATGCGAGAGCCATCAGGTCCCGAAGAGGTACGCAGGAGACGTCTTGTACGCTTCCGATTCGTTCACGAAAAGAATCGAGTCGGTTTTCCCAGCGGCAACGGCGAAAGCAACCGGTCGGCTAGTGGTGTCGTTGGGCCCGAACGCTGTTGGGAGCGTTGCGGGAGGTGGCGCCGTCAAGGTCGTCCAGGTATTCTTCTGAACGTTGAGGGCCGCAAGAAACCCAGGGCCGACCGCGTAGATCCTCCCGTCGGCGCCGAGGACTGCTCCGTTGATCAAGGTCGCAGTGGGAAGCGGAGCCACCTGCGTCCAGGTCTTCGTTTGGAAGGAGTACGCCTCGACACTCGCTGTGTCCGTTTCGATGCTGTCGGTGACGTACTCGCCCCCGACCGCGTACATCCGCCCGTCAGGTCCGATAACAGCGCCGAACTGATCTCTCGCCTGATGCATTGACGCCACTTCGGCCCACGAGTTGGTCGTGGGGTTGTAGGCCTCGACGACGCTGGACGATATGGCGTTGTCGTTGGAATCATCGACCGCGCCGCCCAGCGCATAGATGAACCCGTTCGGGGCACCGACGGCCGCCAGATCACCGCGAGGCGTCGGCATAGACCCCTCGATCGTCCACGTATTTGTTTTGGTCGAGAGGGCACTCAGTCCGCCGTTGTCCTGCCACTGGTCCACGTCGTCATAGAAGCCGCCGCCGACGGAATAGACCTTCCCCTGGAGACCGGTTGCAGCTGCGGGTCCTGCTTGTTCTCCTGGATTTGGGGCGGGCGGAAGTGTTGACCACTTGTTCGTGGTGGGGTTGTAGACCATCGTGTCGTCGGAGAGCTTCCCGACAGGTTTGCCGCCGATCACATACACGTCGCCGTTGAGGCCCTTGGTGGCCGCCATGCAGCAGCGCGACTTGGGCATTGGCGCCACCGACTTCCAGGTCGTCGCGGCACTCACTGTGGCGCTCCCAAAAGGCAGTACCGCCGCAACGCCGAGCAATGCGCCCAGAACTTGTTTGTTCATCTCGCCCCCCTGTATATCGCCGTGGCGACCACGTGGCCCAAACCAGAGTATGTTCCACCGCCCCTGGCTCCGTGGTTCGAGGCGTCCAAGACCGAGACCAGCCCTCGTCACCGGTTGCGGAGCACGCGGCTCCGTCGGCAATCCGTCGGCAACCCGGCGGTCGAGGGCGAGCCCACCGAGCCCACCTGGATCGACACCGCGCCGAAAGCCCTTATGGTGCAAAGAAATTTGGCGGAGGGAGAGGGATTCGAACCCCCGGTGGCTCTGACACCACTGCGGTTTTCAAGTTCGTCCCTGGCGACTCCTGTGGTGGTCGTGGACGTCCGCTGCGTACTCAGAATTCGGCGTTCACAAAGGGATTCCGTCCGCCGGAGTTCGGACCTGACCGCGCCATACGGTGTCAGTTAGGGTGTCAGTCGGCTCAAGGCAGATGAGGCTCGTGTGGGTGAGAGTTCGCTGACTCCCCTACCGAGTCGGTGACCGATTGTGCACATCGAACTGGGAGGCGCGGCCCGCTCCCCTTCTTGGGATCTGCTAAGGCTGCGGGAGTTCCACGTTCATCCCGTAGACGGTGATCTCCCAGTTCGTTCCCGGGTCAGCCTTGATCATCAGGGATATCGGCACCCCGGGCTGGATCGACCCGCCGCTGCCGCTGACCTCGCCCGTACACGACTCTGTGGTGTCGGTCGACCCATCAGACCCGGTGATCTCGAGCGATCCAGGCCCCGAGCACAGGAGCACGATGCGGTCGTACGCAGTTTTCGGGGTGAAAGTCGGCAGCGTGACAGACCCCGACCCGTGTGTGTCGGGAATGAGTGTGGTCTCGCCAGGGTCGTACCCGGGGTGCGGCGACGGCGGTGCGCCTTCGAAAGGCGGCGGTGCGCCCCCGATGTACTGCATCACGCGGAGTTCCCACGCAGTCGATGCTGTCGTCTCGACGCGCAGGGAAACGGGTTTCCCTGTGATCTGATCCTGGGGCACCAGAAGGCCGTTGATGCCAGGCGAGACGCAGCTCTCGGACGTGAAGTGCACTGAACCGTCGGAGGAGAGGATGTCGATCGATCGGGTTCCGAGGCACGCATATTGAATCCAGTACGGCTTGGTCGGGGTGAAGGTCGGCAGCGACGCTGACCCGTCGGAGTACGTGTCACCGACCAAGAGTGGAAAGGCGGGCAACGGCAGGCCGATACTCAGACTTGGAAAGTTCGCCGGCACCTGACTTTCTGCGAGGAGCAGCTCCCATTTCACCGCCGAGCCGGTCACGACGTCCAGGGTCAACGGTGCGCCGGTTGCCGCTGCATCCAGCGCGACCGTCGTCGCAGCCACAGACGTTGAGCAGGGTTGGAGATCCGCCTTGACAGCATTGTTGGTCGACAGGATCTCCAACTGCCCGCTCCCACTGCAGTCGTATTGGACGTACAACACCTTTGCTTGGTCCAGGAAGGTGGGAAGTACCGCTCTGCCCTTGCCCCGCGTGGTCGGCACCACGATCTGCGCTGATGCGGGAAACCCGGAGCTACCGGTGACGGGCATTGCGGCAAGCTGGGTAGCCGGCGCAGGTGCCGTCGAGTGGACGTGACCGCTGAGCTCGAGCCCAAACGTTGCAACCGCCGCCGCGACCACCGCAATGCCGACTGCCCCCGCCAATCGACTAAGAGCCCTATGACGCGGACGGTCGGCCACCGGAGCGAGGGTGGTCAGCCGCGCTGGTGGGTTCTTAGCCTCGATGCGCTCGTCCATGGGCGCAGCTCCCCGAACGACAGGTGGCGTGGACACTTCGGCTCCCGCTCGGGCGCGCGCGATCAAGCCGGGTGGGAGCGGGCTCTTCAAGGCTGTCAGCCGGTCACTCAACGATTCCGACAACTGCGGTGCGTTCATCGACTGTCCTCCAGCAGGTTCCGCCGCAACGCGATTAGTGCCCGGTGCGTGGCGACTGCGGCGGCACCCGATGAGATACTCAGCGCGGCCGAAATACCCGCGTAGTCGAGATCAGCGCCGAACCGCAACGCGAGTACCGAGCGCTGGTGCGGCGTGAGCGCGCGTATCGCTTCAAGGAGCCGATCGTTGCTGATTCCAAGCGGTATATCGTCGTTGCCGGTCACGCCACTGCGAAGCTGGACGAGTCGTTCCCACAGTCGTTGCCGCCGCACCGCGGCTCTCCCCGCATCTCGCGCGACGTTCACGACAATGCGCCAGAGCCATGCCTCGACCTGACCTTTCCGACTGTCGAAGCGTGGCAACCCCCGGAGGGCACGCTCAAGCGCCGACTGCGCGAGATCCTCGGCCTCGAGGTCACTGCCCGCCACCATGCTTGCGAAGTGATAAACGCGGGCGGCGTACCGCTCGCAGAGTTCGCCGGCGGAAAGCGACATCGCCTTGTCGCTTGCCGATAGGCGGTCGGCAGCCACTGACGCAACGGTCGCGGAGCTGGTCACGAGATGCATACGCTCGAAGTGCCGGTAAACATTACATGGCCCTCCCCAGGCGGGAGGACGCTGTCACGTCACTTCCTGTGGGTGCCGTCACCACGCCGCCAAGGTGCCCGGCTCCGTGAGGACGTGCGCGCCTGGAAGTGCCTGCTAATGCGCATTCGCGGATGCTGCCATGGGCGAGGTTTTCTTTCGTCGAACCCATTGACGCTGATCGGCGCGGTTCTTGAGTTCGTGGCCGGTGAGTTCGCGCGTGTCCGTCGATGGCCGTGTCGTCTTCAAGCAAGGCATCGGAACGGCGATCCCGTCCGCCGAGCACTGGGTGTGACCGCGACATAGGATGTCAGAAAGGGTGTCAGCCCCATCAAGAGATATGAGGCTGGTCTGCCACGGCGTGCCCTAACTCGATTCTTCCCTTCGTCTGCTCCGCTCACCTCGACCCGCGAGCGAATCAGCGAAGCGGCTATCGTCGGGCGATGGCTCGGTGGGAGGCGGTCGATGGGGCAACTGAGAAGCGCGCTGCGCTGCTCGCTGCGGCATTCGAAGAGGCTCTGCACCGACTGACTGGATGGGCTCCCTACTCCGCCGTAGACTCGTCGCCGGCCTTCGCTGCCGTCGGTGAGTGTCTTTTCTGGCTTGTAGCTCTGGACGACCTTGCGGAACACGTCGATCCGGCGTGGCGCGGTGACAGCAGCGAGGTGAAGGAGCAGCTCCGGGGGCTTCGCTGCGCCCGCAACGCCGTCGCCCATGGTCACTCAGTCATCGCGCCCACCGGGTGGCAGTCCGGGGCAGAACTCGGCCGTCTGGTTCTCGGGCGGTCACGACTCGGCGCGGTGTCGATCTTCCACTGGGAAAGCCCCGAGGCGCTAGGCGGGGAAGCCGCTGGGCAGAAACTCTTCTCGAAATACCGCGACCACGTCGCCGGACAGCCGGTCACGCCGGTGCTGGAAGCCTCATTCAACGCGTGCCGTCGCTAGACGCCAGGGCTCCATCCCGGGGGTGATTGGCGAGTAGTCGCGTGGTCCGCGTGCCTCTTCCCTGGCCCGTGCCGAAGCGCTCGCTGTCCGAATCTCGGTGTTCCGTCAGTCTCCCCAACACCATCATCGGAACTGGTTACGGGCCGAGAAGCACATGCTCCTGGAAGACGACGGCGATGCCGCCGAGTGCAACCAAGGCAACCACGAAGTACGCCAGGAACAAGAGCAGTCGCCGAAAATCAAGGGGTCGCCGGAACCCAATCCATCCGCCGTGGAAGGGTTCAAGGCCATCGGCGGCTATCGCAGCCCCGACAGCACCGACTATGAGGAAAGCTGCGCTCACGCGCGCAGCCGCAAGGGTGGCAACGACGACGGCAGCCGCAGCGAGAAACAACATATAACCACGGTGCGTTGGCCACAAGGCCGGCGACTCCGCGGGATCCGCGTCCTGCCTGGTGACGTTCTCGGGACGGTCGGAGCTCGGTGAGTGCCTGAGCCAGAGTTGGTCGATCTAACTCCCGCGCCGGCGCCAACGCTTGCTGAACTCCGGAAGGCCGCCTTACCCGACGAGCGCGCTCTTGTTCATCGACTGATCCACGCGACGCGGCCGCGAGGGACTCGAGGATGGCCACTTCCTGGCTCCGTGGCGCCACCGATGGCAGCCGCCGGGTCCTCGCTATCGCCGCCCTCCGAAACCCAGTTCGAAGTGACCATGGCGCTGGCGTTCACCGGTCCATCCGCCGGGCCGCGGCGGCGAAGCTCGAACTCAGGGCTCGCGGACGCACTGGCCGGGACTCAAGCCTGTTCGTTCGCCGGCAGGACAGTCTTGACGGTGGTGCACGAGTCCACCCGCGTGCCCTCCTTTCGGGGCTATCACGCCCCCCGAAACTCCCCGAATATCGTGCCCACACCGGCCTGACTCCCGATTTCTATTAGTTATCGGAAGCTACTTGATCTAGACTCGGAAAATGGCGGATTACGGCCTCGAACTCGTGAACGGGCATCTGCGCGCCCCACCACGCCCTGAGCAAACGATCTGGGCAAGCACTGCGCACGGCATTCAGAAGGTCGTCAAGCTTCCCCCGGTGCAGGCTGGCGCAGTCCACCCTAGGGCTGACGACGTCTCGGTCACGATTGCGGCCCTGGAGGCCGAGATGCGCGCACTGCGGGAGCAGCGCCTGGTGCCCAAGACGTCCAGTTCGATGCGTGCCTACACCGCCGATGTTCGAGATTTCGAGGCGTACTGCCAAGCCCACGGAGTAGCGGCGGTGCCGGCGGCGCCAGCGACAATAGGCCGCTACGTCGCTGATCTCCTCCATCGCGGCTATGGGCCGTCAACGATCTTGCGCAGGCGAGCGTCGATCTCGAAGGCGCACCAGATCGCCGGCGAGCGCCTCTCCGATGAGGGCGCGAACTTGATCCGGCCGCTCCTCGGGACACTTCGACGACAGTTGAAGTTCCCGGCGACGAAGGCCGAGGTGGACGTCACCACCTTGCGTCGGCTCCTGAGGGCCACGCCGCCGCGGAGTGCAGCGGGCGCCCGAGACCGGGTCATGCTCTTGCTGGGCTTCGCTGGCGGATTGAGGACGAGGGAATTGGTCGCCCTGGATATCAGCAACATCGGCTTGACCGACGATCGGCTCCGGATTCGGCTCCCGAGCAGCGCCGGCGTGTGGCATTCCGGACGCGTGGTCACGATTCCCCGCGGCGAGCGCGCGGACACCTGCCCGGTGCGCGCGATTCGGGCCTGGTACGCCATCAGCGGGATCCGCTGGGGACCGCTCTTCCGGCCCATCGACCGTCATGGCCGGGTCGGAACAACACGGCTCACCGACCGCGCAGTGGCGCTCGTGATCAAACGAGCAGCCCGCCGCGCCGGCCTGGATCCCGCGCGCTACGCGGGCCACTCGTTGCGCGCCGGCTTCGTGACGGCTGCGTTGGCAGGTGGCGCTCCGGAGCGCGTCATTAGGGCGCAGACGGGTCTTCGGTCCTTGGCGGCCGGGCGCAGCTCCATGGGTCTCTTCGACAAGTCCCCGGCAGCCTACTTGGGTCTGTAAGGGCTCCAGGGAAGCCGCGCGCGTTCACTCCTCGTCCGCGACGCTCCGCGCCTCTGCGGGCGCGACACCTCCGGCGCGGTCGGCTCGGCCCACTCTTCGTCAGGCGCTCCGAGTTGCCAGCGGCCGCAGGTCCGACCGCCACACGGACGGCGCACGGTGCCGGTCATGCACCGCCCCGGTCACGGAGAATCCGGATAATGCAGTTCGAAACGCCCTCACATCCCTTATGAAACTGCCATATATGGCCAATTCGTCCGTGCGCCGTCCTTGCGCCGCTCCCGTCGCGAAGGGAAAACCCATGTCCTCAAAGGGATATCCATCCCACGGCCGACTTGACGACTGATCCACGGAAGGCGGATCATTTCGACATGGAGTGCACGGTGACGATGGCGAAGGCGACGTCCTTAGCCGTTCGCTGCCAAGATCGACTCAAGGCATGTGGTCAGCGGGGCAGCGGCGGAGACGTGACGTGAGCGTTCGACGTGACGGTGATCGCCGTCGAGATGCACTCGTCCTTCGCGGGACGAGCGCACCCCAGTTGGTACAGCAGGCAGGCGGTGGGCCCGGACCGCATCGTCGAGCGACTCCCAACCAAGCGGCGCGGAGCGATTGCAGATCGCCAGGTGCGCGGCCTGCCGGGTCAGTGACGATGACCCGAGAGATTCCGAGCAGCGACGATCGATCATCGTTTCCGGGCTGCGGAGGACCGCGGCCATGAGCGTGCGCCTCGAACCCGATCGCCGTCGACCCGAGCTCGCCAGTCGCTGTGCCACTCAGATCGAAAAGCCGTTCTGGAACCCGCGCTCCGGAGCCTTCGATGGCGCCCAGCTGCGCAGGGCCATCGTCCTGCGTGGCTGGACCGTGCGTGAGTTTGCTGTCGTGTCCAACGTCAGCCTGGCGTGTCTCTATCGAGCCCTGGGCGACTATGGGGTCACGGACGACACGGCGACCAAGATCTTCAATGGGTTGCGCAAGCGTCAACTGCTCCCGCCCATCCCTGAACTCCCGAACGCGCGATAGAAGCCTTCCGCCTGGGCGTGCCGATTCTGGGCGTGGTAGCGCCGCACCATGTCGAGCGAGCGGTGGCCGAGGGCGTCCTGAAGATGGAACATCGGCACGCCCTTGTCGACGCACCGGGTGGCGAAGGTGTGGCGGAGCTTGTGGGGGTTGCAGTGGATCCCGCTCTGCTCCCCGAGACGAGCCATCAGTCGCTCGACGCCGTCGCGGGTGAGGGGCGTGTGCTGCCCCTGCGCATCGCGACGATGCGCGAGGAACAGCTCGCGCTGGAAGCTCGCCGCCCGGACTGACTCGATGAAGTGGCGGAGCCGGCCGGTATAGCCACGGCCGAACCCGCTGCTGTCGTAGTCGACGACGATCCGGCGTTCCCGGGGCGTCTTGGGGCGGTGGGGATTGTGCACGCTGCCGTGGATGTCGACGTAGGCGGGGCGAGTGTCGAGATGGAGCGCATCCAGGGTGAGGGCGCACAGTTCACTGACCCGCAGGCCGGTCAAGAGGAAGGTCTCGACGATGAGGCGATCCCGGGGGACGTCAGCGCAGACAGCGATGAGCCGGAGACACTCGGTCTCGCTCAGCGCCGTGGGGATGCGCTCCACCAGTGGGGGGAGGCGCAGCCTGCTGAGCGCGTCGCCCCGGAGCCCGACCTCGTAGCCGGGGGTCTCGGCGCAGAAGGCCGCGAGGCTGGCGAGCAGGGTCTTGACCTTGCGCAGGGTTGCCGGGGCGGCACCGCGGTCGCGCAGGTAGCGGAGGTAGGCGGCGCCGGCCTCGGCGCTGAGCTGGTCGATGGTGACGATGCCCTGCTGGGCGCGCCACCCCCGCGCCCGGCCACTCTCCAGGTGCTGGTGGGTTGCCGCCGCAGTCGACGGCGCGAATCCCCGGGCGCTCAACCAGGCGGCGATGGCCTCCTCGACGGTGGGCACGCGGCCGGGCCGCGCCAGGGGTCGGACCGACACAGGAGGGTCGATGGGACGCGACCCTCTGGCCACGATGGGGCGGTCCCAGCTGGGTGGTTGCAATGGCGCTGCGGTGGTGGTCATGGAGCACCTATGGTGAAAAGTGCTCCATCGGTCTGGAGTCCGAATGCCCGCCCCAGAATGGCCAAGAATGGCGTTGTCCAGCGAGCTGTGGAATCCCCGAGAATCGAGTTCAGGTTGGGCGTCGTCGGGGGCTGGAGCCCA
>PLZA01000009.1 GCA_003153505.1 Candidatus Dormiibacterota bacterium | reverse complement strand
AGCAAGCTTGGGAGGGTTCGATTCCCTTTCTCGGCACCCGCGCGGGTCGCGACCTTCCCCGAGCCTCGTACATCTGGGCAATCTGGGCAATCGCCAAGGCAAATACGCGCGGGAGTAGTGCTGGCGCTGGCTGGCAGTTGCGGCTTGTCAGTGATTGCCTTCGCCCGACCGTGTGACATTTGCGACGATGGCCTCGGTGTCGAAATCCGACGACCTGTTCGAACGAGCCGTGCTCGGCGTCGTGAGCCGCGTCTCCGGGCGCACGGTGGCCGGGCTAACACTGCTCCTTTATCCGGGTGTCGGGCTGATATTGCCGCTTGCGCTGCACTGGTCGGTCACGGCCTTGGTCGCAGCCAACGTTCTCGGTGCTGTTTACGCAGCCGTGGTGAGCATGGGCTGGTTGTTCATCCAAGTGGTGGCGCGCGATCGGCGTCATCTAATTGAGTGGACCACGAACCTGCGTCTCCTCAGCGCCGAGGAGTTTGAGTGGCTAGTCGGAGAGTTGTTCCGACGTGAGGGCTGGAAGGTCGAGGAGACTGGCCGCCAAGAGAGTCCGGACGGCAACATCGACCTTGATTTGGTGCGTGCTGGTGAGCGCAAGGTCGTCCAATGCAAGCGTTGGGGTTCGTGGCTGGTCGGTGTTGATGAGGTGCGAGGATTCGCGGGCACACTCCTGCGCGAAGGACTCCCCGGCAGCGCGGGCATTTTCGTGACGCTCTCCGATTTCACAAAGCCAGCACGCTCCGAGGCAAGGGCGACCGGCATCGCCCTGGTTGACAATCGCGACCTCAACGACCGCATCGAGAAGGCCCGTCGCGCCGAACCGTGCCCGGTCTGCCAGGCTGCGATGGTGTTTGACCGCTCAGCCCGCGGCTGGTGGTTACGGTGCATAGCGCCAGGCTGTTCGGGTAAGCGCGATCTCAGCGGTGACCCTGGGCGAGCTGTCGAGTTCCTGACGCGACCGCGGTGATCGTGGCGTGCAATCACAAGCGCTGATTCTCCGGGCTGGAGTGGATGCTGCCCAGACTGAAGCCATTCGAGGTGGCATTGTCGTTGGGGGCGGGGTTGTAGAACAGCACTAGGTTGGACCCGGCCTCTTGGGGGTTACCTCAAAGCATTGGGGCGGCGCCTTGCGTGGTACTCACTCCCAAGATCTGCCTCATTTGGGGGGTGGTCACTGTATCGGTCTGAATCTCCGTGAGTTGTGGTCACCCGCACCGGTGACGCCCGGTGCGGGTGAGGAGAAATTGGCCGGTGTCGTCAGCTGCGTCGCACGACGTTACGGCGACGTGCTGCGCGGGAATCCCTGCAGTCGTCAACACCAGCCGTGAGCGACGCGTGGTCTGTAGACAAGCCCACAATCAGCTGGCCAGGCCGTTGCTGATGTTGGAGAAGACGTTCTTGACCTGCTTGCCGACGGTGGTGAGGATGAGGATCACGACAATGGAGATGAGGACGAGGATGAGCGCGTACTCGACCATCCCCTGACCCTCCTGGCGCCCGAAGAGACCCTCATCCAACTGCCGGTGGACTCGTTCCGCCAGTCGGAGATATGTGGCTGCGAGGCGCGTCATGGCGTCTCCGGGATCCCTGTGCGAGGTCATGCCATCAACCTGACCACCGACCCTGTACGAACCCTTAATTCGGTGTCACAGGAAGTTGAACAACCGCTCGCGATCCGCCTGCGGGGTGATCGATCGTGAGCGTCCCACCATGTTCAGCGGCGATGGCCGCCGCAACCGAGAGTCCGAGCCCTGTGCCACCGTTGCTTGCCGGGAGTCCGTCACCTCGCCAATGCCGGTCGACCCGAGTCGGTCGGTTCCCTTCTGGGAAGCCGGCGCCGTCGTCCTCAATCCGCACCGTGCAAGCGTCGCCGTCGCGACCGGTCGAAACGCTGATCGCTGAGGTGGCGTGCTTAAGAGCGTTGTCGACGAGGTTGTCAAGGAGGCGCCCAAGTAAGACCGAGTCGCCCCAGAGCTCGAGCCCGGTGTTCCGAGATACCTCGAGCGTGACATTGGCGTGTTGCGCCGGTTCTCGCCAGCGGTCGAACAGCTCCTCCAAGACATCGTCCATGGAGAGTGGCTCTCGACGCACGTAGAGCGCCTTGGCATCCCCCCGCGCAAGCAGGAGTAGTCCGTCGGTGAGGACGGTCAGCCTTGTCGCGTGGTCGCGTATCTGCTCGAGGCTAGCGACATACTGCTCAGGCTCTCGCCTCCGCTGCAGTGTGACGTCCGCCGTGTTACGGATGGTGCTCAACGGGGACCGCAACTCATGAGCCGCATCGGCTGTAAACCTCGTGAGGCTGTCGAGCAGATTCGCGTTCTCGGTTCCGATTCTGACCAGGACGGTGACCGTGAGGGTCTCAACAACGGTCACGACGGCCACCGCGATGAACTGGAAATCGGCCGTGAGCGCCCGCCATTCCCCGACCTCGAGCAGCACGACCGGCTGAGCCATGGCGGCAGTGGCGACGAGCAATCCCGCCCAGCCCGGCAAGAGCCAGAGTCCCACAACAACACACAGGAGCGGGATCCCTCCAAAAGTCTCGTTCTGCGGAGTCAGCAGTTCAAGGGCTGTGGCGGCCGACATCACCGCCAGGAGCCCGAGCGTCACAGCGATCACTGAGCCGGGGCGTCGCACCGGACGCGGGCGGGTGAGGAAGCTCGCCACCCGCCCAAAGCGAGGCGACTTTCGCAGAATGGGGAGCAGTGACCATCAACACTACGGCCGGAGGCGGCGGCGCGACCTCGACGGAGGACGCAATGATCGAGCCGCGACCAGCCTCACTGGCAGCTCCGGTCCTGGTGGTGGAGGACGATCAGACCACCTGCGACGTCGTTCGCGCCTACCTCGAAAGCGCCGGATATCGAGTCGTCGTCTGCCGTTCGGGCACCGAGGCACTGGCCGTCGTCCGCCAGACCCTGCCACGCTGCCTGATTCTGGACGTCATGCTGCCGGGGAAGGACGGCTTTGAGATCTGCACGGAGATCCGCCGCTCCGGATCGATCGTGCCGATCCTGTTCCTCAGCGCGCGGGCGGATGAGCCTGACCGTATCGATGGGCTCCGCATCGGGGCGGACGACTACCTGGTGAAACCGTTCAGCCCCCGCGAACTCCTGGCGCGCGTCGACGCGCTCCTACGCCGCTCGGAGATCGGCCCACAAGCCCCGTCAGTCATCCGGCTCGGCAACGTCGAACTCTCACCAACGCGACACGACGTCGTCATCGACGGGCGGCGCGTCGCGCTCACCAAGGTTGAGTTTGGACTGCTTGCTGCGATGCTGGAGCGACCCGGATGGGTACTGACGCGCAGCCAGCTGATCGATCAGCTGTATACCGGCGACCGCTCCCCGGCGCTGGAGCGGTCGGTCGATGTCCATGTGTTCCGGCTTCGCGACAAGCTGCACGCAGCACACGCGAATGTCGCGATCGTGACCATCCGCGGGGTCGGATACAAGATCACCGCCGAGGTGGCCTGAGGACCATGGCCGCCATCCCCGGCCGCGTGTGGGGTTTCCTGCGCCGCCGATGGAGTGTGCTGGGGCTGCGTTGGCAGCTCGTGG
>PLZA01000052.1 GCA_003153505.1 Candidatus Dormiibacterota bacterium | reverse complement strand
CACCACCTCCTGACCGCACCACGCATCGCGAACACTCGCTGGGGCCTCGGGTCGTCGTCGGAGCATGCGCATGGGCAGAGGCACCGCTGAACTCGTCGCTGCCGTGCTCGCGTGCGTCAGGTGTTCAACAAGCGCGTGGGGCCGGAATCCCGCCTGGAGGCACCTCTCGGAGCAACCACGCAGGGTTGGACAAAGCGACGATGGTGCCACTGGAGTTGACCACCTGGGCACGGACGAATGAGGAGACGGTGCAGTCCACAGGCAACGTGACGGAGCCCGATGACAAGGCCGCTGCACCGTAGCTCGCGATGATCGAAGTGTTCGGTGCGGGTGCGGTGGTGCCGGCGTAGTCCACCGCCCCCCGGACCACCTGCAGGGTGCTTTTCGTCGGCAGTTCCGTGGCAATGACGGTCAGTTGTCGGCTTGTGCGAGCAGAGACTGACGCGGATCCCATCGGACAGGCGCCATCAACGAGGAGATCGAGCCCGCCGCGATACCCGGACAGCGATGCGCACCACGAGCGTCCCGCCGAAAGCGCGCTGAGCAAATCAGCCTCGGCGTTGCTGACCGCCCAAACCGATGTGAACCAGTTGTTCCCGAAGTGGAACCAATCGGTCCCGACGTGATCGTCGCTGACGCCGTTTCCGGTCAGAAAGAGCGCATTGCGTGAGCAGACGTCCCACAGCGCAATGTGGTGCGCCAGGTCCACACCGCTCCGCAACGGGTAACCCACTTCCAGTATGTCTGCGGCCAGCGCTCGATTCTTGAGGATCGCCGATGCGACAGCGGTCAGCTTCTGATTCTGCGACGCCTGCGGTAACGCAGCGATCGCTTGCACACCGTACGGGTGGTTGTAGCTCACCAGGCCGCCGACCGCATGGATCTGCGGAATCACGGTGCTCTGGAGGAACGCCTGGTATTGCTTGGCGCCCACCGTCCCATACTCGGTCAGGGCGACTCCACTGCCGAACCAGTTGATGTGAGGGAGCGCCAACGATATCTCGAGTGCCTGGAACTGCTCGACCCCGGGGTATGACGACCGGTAATCGACCTCCATGTCCTGCTGTGCCTGGAGTTGCACGTCGCCAGCGGACCGCGAGAATCTCAGGTAGTCGAAGTTGCCAGACGCAGCGCCGCCGGTCGAGACTGCGTTGAGATTGAGCCCGAAGAGCCCGAAGTCGCGGGCGTCCATGTCCGGCCATAGCGCTGCGATGTCGGCAGCAGGGTTGACGGCGATTGAGTTCCACTGGCGCGGAACCACCGGGACGTTCACGACCCCGAGCAGCCCGGACACTGAACGCGTTCCCGGTCTTCCAGATCCTCCGAACCGGTATGAGAGGACGTACTGGCCGGCGGGGCGACCGTTGCGCGCCGGGTGGTATGAGCTGGTGACCAGGAACTCGAGATAGGCGGTTGCGCCGATAGCAGTCGGCAGCACCTCGATCGAGAGCGTCTGTCCAATCAGGCTGCAGTGATAGTTCCAATCAGATGGGTGCGACTGCGCGTAGAAGCCCAATGTCGCGGGAGACTGCTTCGTGCTTTGCGCGGATACCGCGAGGCTGCCACCAATCACGGGATCCAATGGAGAGGCCGGGCTCGTGACGATGCCACCGCTGGAGTGAGCACTCAGCGGTCCTGTGCGGACGAGCTGCCACTGCCAGGCTCCGCCTTCGCCGGGCCCGCCCTTCTCAGCGGTGAGGCTGGTGAAGTGGACGGTCTTCCGATATCCAAGGCTGCTCATCCGGTAGTCGTGGTCGGTCCACCAGATGACGTCCACGGCGTTCTGCTGTGCTTGAAACAGATGCCCTTCCATGGATCCGTACTGCTCGCTGAATGAAGAGTGAATGTGCATTGCCATACTGACCGGGAGCGTGCCGTCCGCGGCAGCGATGGGGGAGCGGTCGGCAAAGACCGTCCGTGGCCATTCAGGGAACCCCGCGGCAATGGCAGCAAGGCTCGCCGAGTAAGCGAGAAACTTACGGCGACTGAGCTCCCGGCGCTCTCCGTGCTCCGATATTGGCCCTTCCTGATCGCACATCGTGTCCACGCCCCCGTTGACGAGCTGACCCTCCCGCGCGGGCGAGACCATTTCATCTCGCTATCAGGCCTGTCGGTACGCTAGACGCACCATACAGATGGCTGTGTGCGTTGGTCAATGACGGTCGGTCATCGCTGCGCCGTGGGTCGGGGGCCGAGGACAGGGTCGGGAGAGTGATTTGGCCGCAATCAGCCCCGGCGCAATGGCCTCTGCTCGGTCTGCTCGCTACCGGCCTGGGAATAGGCACGGCTAATACCTCCTCCAGGCCGGATCGGCGATACGTGTTGTCCTAACACTCCTGCTGGTCGCGGCTGGCTGTTGATTTCTCGGGCCGTGCCCATTGGCGCCAGGCTCGCCTTCCCGGCACTCTCCTTGCGCTCCTCGTGCTTCCCGCTCTCGCCAGCTGCGCAACGGCCGCTGGTCCCTCTCTCGGGGATGACTGCGAACGCTTCCATTGACGCAATGTACCAAACATCTGTTCGTTGTGAAACAGACAATATGGTTCCCATGAGGTTAGCGCCATTTCCGGCAATAACGCCGCGGGCGCAAACCGAATGCTCCCCCGTCCGAGCCAGGCTACTCGGCCCCGGCCGCAGCCTCCACGGCGGCATGCACCCCGTTGGTCCCCTGGGCTTCACGAACCTGGGCGAGATACTCGTCCACGAGCTGGCGACCGCGCTCCGCATCCGCGACACTTGCGACCACGTGGTACGCGGGCTCATCGGGATCGGGCCGGACGAGCACGAAGCCGTCATCGACATACACCTTGATCCCGTCGACGAGATCGACCGAGTCGGTGCGGTGACGGTCGAGCAGGATCCGCATCACCCGTCCCTTCGCCTCCCATGGGCAGAACTCGGTGGCGGTGATATATGCGTCCTGCGGCAGCGCAGCGCGTGCCTGACTCAGCGGAATGCCCACCTTGGCGCGCAGCTCCAGGAGTTTCACCAGTGTGTACATGGCGTCGAAGGCGCCCAGGTGCCCGGGCCAGGCGAATCCGCCCTCGCCGTCCGATGCGATGCTCGTCCCGGACCTGGTGGACGCGCGTAGCACCGACGCCGGATCGCCAGGCGTGGCGTTGAAGCTGCCGCCTTCCGCGCGAACCAGGTCACTGATCCACATCGGCGTCGCTGCGGGGGCGAGGACGGTGCCCGGGTTGCTCCGCACCCACCAGGAGGCGAGCACTGCGAGACATTCGTGCGGCGAGAGCACGACCCCCTTGTCATCGATGACAGTGATCCGCTCGCCCCCCGGGCTCATCATGCATCCGACGTCGGCGTGCACCGTCTTGCTGATCAACGCGGTCTCATCGGGCACGGTGCGGTGGTGCTCACCCTCGCGCATGCCGGCATTGAGCGGGATCGTGGTCACGCCGAGCTCGTTGAGAATCATGGGGAGCACGGCCGACGCGTCGCTGTAGTCATAGTCGATCAGCACGCGGAAGCCGGCATTGCGGATGCTCTCCGCATCCACTGTCTCGAACAGATGCTTGACGTAGCCGGGGATCGGTTCGCCATACTCGATGTCGCCCATCTCGTAGAACCCGGCGCGACGGAAGTCCTCGCGGAACAGCAGGTTCTCGAGCTTGCGCTCCGCTCGCTTGTCGATCTGCAGGCCGTCGGTGTCGAAGAAGCGGATGTCCGCGCTGCGCTGATCGAGTGGCGACACCAGCACGTGGATCCCGGCCGCGCACTCGGCGTCGAGCGTGGCCCATTGGGTCACCGGCACGGGCAGCTCGCGCACGTCTCGCGCCTTGGCGCCGGCACTGACGATGCCGCTCACGATCGCGCGCTTGATCATCCGCGACGAGCGCGCGTGATCCTGGCCGACCACGACACACGCGCCTTTCGCCAGGGTCGCGCCGAATGCGGCGCCGAGGCGCGCGCAGAACTCCGGGGTGAGCTCCACGTTGATCAGACCGCCAAGCCCGTACGACGAGAAGAGTCCACTCCGCCACTCGCCTGCCCAGATCACCGACTCGTTGACCGTGGAACCCGGCTCCACGGTCTTGCTCGGCCAGATCTTCACGCCGGCGCGGATCTGCGAGCCTCTCCCGAGCACGCACTCGTCCGCGATCACCGAGTTCTCCTCGAGCAGCGAGTCGTTCTTGATGGTGACGTTGCGGCAGACGATTGCCTGGCGGAGCCTGCAGCGCTCGCCAATGTACGAGTGCGGCCACACAACGCTGTTGCTCACCTTGGTGTTGTCATCGATGACGCTGTACCGGTCGATGACCCCGTGCTCGTTGACGTGGGTACCGGCTTTGAGCTTGACCTCGTCGCCGATGAACGCCGGGCCGTCGAGTTGCACGCCGATGCCGATCTCCACACCCTCGCCCATCCAGACGTTGCCCTCGCGGTGGCCGGAGATGTGGCAGCGCACCTTGCCGTCGAGCGCGTCCCAGTTGGCCTGCATGTACGACTGGATCGACCCGATGTCACACCAGTAGTCGTCGACGACGATCCCGTGCAGCGGTTCGTGACGGCGGAGCATGGTCGGGAAGACGTCCTGCGACCAGTCGGCGTTGGCCCCTTCCTTGATGTGCTCGAGGACCTTGGGCTCGATCACGTAGATCCCGGTGTTGGCATGGTCGCTGAAGACCTCGCCCCACGAGGGTTTCTCGAGGAACCGCTTGATGTTTCCCTCGTCATCGGTGACGACGACGCCGTACTCGAGCGGGTTGGGCACCGAGTGCAGCACGATGGTCGCGTGCGAGCCACGCTCGGTGTGGCCGTTGATGACGGACGTCAGGTCGATGTCGGTGAGCGCATCGCCACTGATGACCAGGAAGGTGTCGTCGAGGAGATGAGCGGCGTTGCGCACGCTCCCCGCAGTCCCAAGCGGCCGGTCTTCGACGACGTACTCGATCTCCATGTCGAGCTCGGCGCCGTCGCCGAGGCGGTTGCGGATCTCCGCGCCGAGGTACGCGAGGGTGACGACGACCTGGGTGATGCCGTGCTCCCTGAGGAGCCGAAGGATGTGTTCGAGCACCGGGGTGCCGACCACGGGGACGAGCGGCTTGGGAAGGCGGCTCGTCAGCGGACGCAGCCGGGCCCCTTCCCCCCCCGCCATGACCACTGCCTTCACGCAGCCACCTCCTCGGCACCGGTCTGTTGGTGCAGATCATATGGTGCGCTGCCCGGAATTACGCGCGTGGGCTCGCTCCGTCGTCGGGCAGGACGACCCGCTGATGGACGCACATGAAGCGGAGCCGCTCGAGCAGCCCGGCGATCACGATGGGCCAGGCGAAGTCGGCCGCGTCGAGGCGTGCCGCGACGCGCAGCCGTTCACCGAGAGCCGGCTGTTCGACGAGCCCGCGCAGGGCGCTCGCGATCTCAGCCGGGTCGTCTGTCTCGACCACGATCGCGTTGCCGTATGGGCGGGCGTACTCCTCACCGGTCGCGCCCACCATCGCCACGCCCCCGGCCGCCATCGCCTCGAGGCCGACGAGTCCGAATGGCTCGTGCCCCGAGTTGGCGAGGACGGCGGTTGCCGCCACATTGATCTCGGTGACCACCTGGTCGGGGAGGAAACGGCGCAAGTGGACAATCGGCGCGCCGTCGGTCTCGGTGAGCGCGCGCACGATGCCGCCGGCATCCTCCACGGGCTCATACCAGTCGGTCACGGCCAGCCCGCGCTCCGCGGCGAACGCGAGGACCGTTGCGCCATACGGCTCCATCCCACCGCGGATCAGCATCCGGGCCGGCAACCCTTCCGAGCGGAGCTCGGCGATGGCGGCGACTGCCTGGGTCCACCGCTTGTCCGGGCTGAAGCGCCCGATCTTGAAGGTAAGGCAGGGTGACCCCGCGGCCGCTCGAATCGCCCGGGCCGCCGACCCGTCGACCGGGGCGAGCGCACTCTCGGGAATCCCGTTGGGGATCACCACCGGGTTGACGCCGTACGGCCACATGAGGTGCTTCATGTACTTGCTGACCGTGGTCACCGAGGCGACGAAGTCGAGGATCGGCCAGTCGATGGCCTCGAACCCGAAGAGGTTGTTGGCGTTCCAGAGCAGCACCGCGCTCTCGCGGAGGCCGAGGGTGTGGAGCCGGTCGCTGAGCGCGCGGCAGAACCACGCGGTGTGCCACTCCTCGCAGAGGACGGCGGTGACCCGTCCCGCTTCTGCCGCGGGCCTGAGGATGCTGTCGATCAGCGCGTCGGGCAGCGTGGCGGTGAGGTCTCGAATCTTGCCCAGCTCACCCTCGTACACACCCGTGCGGTACCGGTCGCTCAGCTGCTGACACCAGCGGACGAGTTGGACGCCCTGGTCGAGCTCGACACCGGGCTTGTCCGGGTCGCCCACGAAGACGAGCGTGGTGCGGTATCCCAGCGCCGCGAAGGCACGGCACAGCTCCCGGGCGCGGACGCCGAGACCGCCCGCCTGGCTGTACTGGTCGGGTCCCTCGAAGGACACCATGACCACGTCGAGCGTGTCAGGAGAGAACATCGCCGCACAGTGTGCGAAACCGGCGACCAGAGGTGCCGGCTTCGACATGCACCCGGTCCCTCATCGGAGCGTCGCTTGCGACCACGGACGGGGCCGAAGCCCCCAATCCTGGTCACGAAAGAGGCGAAGGACCGGCTGGCGGGCGCCGGTTTCTCCGCCCAGAGGAAGTGTCGCAAAGGGACCGAACGGAGCCTCCGATGCTGCGACACAGACGTGTAACGAGAGGGGCACGTTGTCACAGACCAAGCAGCTCCGCGGCGTTGCCGCCCATCACGAGCGCTCGCTCGGCGACGGTCAGGTCCGCCTCCGCGAACGCGTCGATGTAGCGTCGCGCGGGGAGGAGCGGATGGTCGGAGCCGAAGAGCAGGCGGTCGGCGCCGCAGAGGTCGGCGACCGCACGGTAGGCCGTCGGCGCGAAGAGGTACGGCGCCGCAGCGGTGTCGAACCAGAGCCGCCGGCAGAGCTCGGCCACCTCGGGCATGTGGGCGTAGAAGGGAAGGCCGCCGCCGAGGTGCGCGCAGACGAGCCGCAACGTGGGGTGGCGGAGGGCGAAGGCGGCAACCTTGCCGGGCGTCGCTGTGCCCTTGCCCGGGTAGTCGTGACCCACCGGCTCACTGCAGTGCAGCACCATCGGGATCCCGAGATCGGTGCATGCAGAGGCCACCTCGTCGATCCCTGGCGAGGAGAGGTCGAACCCCTGAGCATCCGCGTTGAGCTCGCCCGCGCCGCGCAGACCGCCCGCAGCGCAGCGGCGCAGCTCGTCGACCGCGCCCGGCCGGCCGGCGCTCACCGTCGCAAAGCAGGTGAGCCGGTCCCCGAGCTCGTGCTGCACGGCGATCAGGTGGTCGTTGACCTCGGCGCAGAGATCCGGGTCCGCGAACGGCCAGCCGAAGCACACCGAGCGATCTATTCCCGACGCGTCCATCGAAGCGAGCAACTCCTCAGCCGTGACGATCGAGCGCGCTCCCCGGTGACAGACGTCGAACCAGGGATCGAGCGCCGCGAGGTGGTCGCGAGCGTCGCGCATGCTCGCCGGCAGGATATGGACGTGGCTGTCGATGATCATCCGAGCCACCGTCCCTGCGCGAAGATCCACATTCCCGCGCACATGAGCACGGCGCTCGCGCCGAGCATCGCCGGCCGCGCCCTGGGGAAGCGCTGGGTGAGGTCCGACACCAGCAGCACGACCGGGAAGAGCGCCAGGCTGTAGCGGGGCTGGGAGCGCCAGAACGGCAGAGATGCGGTCATCAACCACGCGATGGTGCAGTACAGGGCCAGCGATCGGGGGATCCGTGAGGACACCCACATCCCGGCGCAGAGCACCAAGCCCAGCAGGCCGAACGCGACCTCGCGGGCGAAGATCGAGCGCGTCTCGCCATTGGACGCAGTGACGAGCGTATGCCAGGTGGTTGCGAATCCCGTCCAGGGCGGTGTCGGCTGCAGGCCGAAGGACGGCAGGTGGTCGGCGTGGAGGAGCGCCAGGGCATCACCGATATGGACCTGCATGTAGAGCCCGTAGAGCACGAGCGGCACGGCCGCCAGCAGCACCACAAGCAGGTCCGGGCGCGGACGCCAGCCCGATCGCCGCAGGTGCTCGATGGCCAGCGCGGGGATCAGCGCGAGCCCGGTGAGCCGGAGCGCACAGGCGATCGCCGCGGCGCCGACGGCCTTGCGCGACTGTCCGGCACGCGCGTAGTACAAACTCGCAGCGGCGGACGCGATGAAGCTGCTCTCGGTGAACGGTGCGATGAGAAAGAGCGCTGTCGGAGCAAGCGCGAGGAGCCATACCGAGAACTCTGCCGACGGCTGATCGCGCTCGGCGAGCACGAGACGCCCGAGGTACCAGAGTGCGATCGTCTCGGCGATGGCGTTCACCAGCCATGAGGCGGTGACGCCGTCGCGGGTGATGATCATCACCGCGCGGACCATCAACGGAAATCCGGGGAGGAACGCGTCGCGGTAGTCGAGATGCGCCGGGTACCCGTGGTCGGCAATCGACAGGTAGCTGATCGCATCCCACGCAACCAGGTGGGTGCGGAGCCCGGTCAGCACGGGGGTCGACGGGAAGTCGATCGCGAGCACGGCGACAAAGACGCCGAGCCAGAGCAACCGCGACAGCGCGACCGCCCCAAGCGCGGTACGCCACGCCGAGGTTCCCGGTCGCCCGGTCACGCCGGCGGTTCGAGCCCGTCGAGGAGTGCGGGGTCCGTGCGCAGCTGCTGCAACTCGCGAAAGGCTCGCAGGACCACGCGAACGTCGGCGCCGGTCGCCCGCCCTGTGGTGCGCGCGTAGTGGTGCACACCGACATCCATGAGCCGGTATCCACTCCGGCGCGCACGCACGAGGAGCTCGGTGGAGACGAGCGCCCCCTCCGCGTGCAGCCCCCTGCCGACGGCGCGAGGGAAGAGCTTGAACGCACAGTTCACGTCGCGGGCTGTCGGTCCAAATCCGAGCCGGACCAGGCCGAAGAACGCCGTGTGATAGAAACGCCGCGCCCAGGTGTCCTTGCGCCGGATGCGATAGCCGCACACGACACGGTCCGGCCCATACATGGCGAGGAGCCGCGAGATCTCGGTCGGATCGAACTGACCGTCGCTGTCCATGAGGAAGACTGCCTCGCGCGTGGCCGCATCGAACCCGGTGCGCAACGCAGCGCCGTAGCCGCGGTTGCGCGGATGCGACACCACACGGACGCGCGAGCCCGCGCCGTCTGCCGCCGACGCTCGCGCCGCAGTCGCGTCGCTGCTGCCGTCATCGATGACCAGGATCTCGAAGTCCGTGATGCCAATCTCGATGAGCGCTGCCGCGGTGCGCCGCACCGTCTCGGCGATGACCGCCTCCTCGTTGTACGCGGGGAGGACAGCGCTGATCGACGGATGGGTGCCCGGCGCCGGCAGCGCGCCGGTCACCTCAACCTCTGCCACGGACGTCGTAGACGGTGATGTGGTCGGAGCTGGCGACCACCGGCAGGCCCTGGCCCGCCCACCAGCTGATGCCTGCCTGGCCGTCGATCGCGCCAGGGTCGCCGAGCCGGTTGTCGATTTCCACATAGCTGATGCCGTACTTGCGCAACAGGCGGAACACGGGGCATGTGGCCGCGTCGGTGGCACAGCCGCTGTACATGGCCTGGACATCGGCGAAGCGCGTCTCGAAGCTGATGCCATAGCTCCAGAGCCAGCCCCCGTAGCCCATGACACCGATCCGCCCCGCGACGGCGAGCACGGGATCGTTGGGACGTCCGAAGGTCAGGAAGACGGCGTCCTTGGGAGTCACGCGGTCGATTGTCGAGGCAAGCCGGAGTTCCTGCGTGTTCGCAATCGTGTACGGACCGGTGACCGCGTCGGCCGCGGGCGTCCACGGCAGCAGCCGGAGCACCACGAGGGCACCGGTCAGCAGCACCGGCGCCACCAGCACGATCGCGGCGACCCGCGGCCACACACGCCGCCACCAGTTCGCTGCCAGCGCACCGATGAGCAGGGCGATGACCAGGTACCAGTACACGAGCAGCTTGGTGTTGTCCCAGTTCCAGGACTGGAAGACCACGAGATTGCAGGCCGCGAAGATGATCAGGGCGCCGAGGGTCAGTTCGAGCAGCGGCACCGGAAACGCCGCGGTCATCACGCGGCCGGCGCTGCCGCCGCCGAGCCGGGCCGCGGCGGCGATCGCCACCACCGCGAGCATCGGCACCGCGATTCCGAGATTGGCGAGCCAGAATCCCCACCACTGGGCGGTGCCGAGCATCCCGATCGCCTGGATCGCGCCCGTGACCAGGTTGCCGATGGACAGGGTCAGCCGGCCGCTCGAATTGACCGCCGTGCCCGCGTTGGCGAGCCACCCTGGTTCGAGCCAGGGGTAGACGTTGGTGCCGTAGGGGGTCACCGCGGCCCCGTGTGCTGAGAGCGCGAGCTGGGCAAGCCGGACGCCACCGAGCAGGAGGGCGATGCCGATCAACGCGAACCACTCGCGCCGGCGCCGCCGCCAGAACAGCACGAACAGCAGGATCGCGAGCGCGATCAGCGTCTGGACATGGACGATCGGCAGCAGCCCGGTCAGCACGCCGGCAAGCGCGAACGGCTCCCAGCTCGGGCCATGGGACGACGCGCCCGCGAGCACGAGGAGCAGGACCGAGATCGCGGCCGCGAAGCCGAAGAGCAGCGTTCGTTGGGGCAGCCACCACGCCATCAGTGGCGTGTACCACTGCATGTCGGGCAGCGGCGGCGTCCCGCCGTCAGACGGCAGTCCGTCATAGGCACGGTGCTGAGCGACGATGGTTCCGGGAAGGTCGTGGAGCGTCCATCCGACGATGGAGACGCCGGTACCCGGGTGACTCACGACGTACTGCAACGTGCACTGCGATGCGGTGAATCCGTGACTCATGCAGGCGTCGGAGAAGACGCCGATGAACCCGAGGCCGCCGCCGATACCGCAGATCAGCACCGCGATGATGCCTGCCCCCGTCCCGAGCCCGAGGCGGCGGCCCAGGGCCACGACCAGCATCCCGATGACGACCGCCAGGATCCCTCCGGGGATGGCGAGTGCGAGGCCCGGGGCGAGGCCGAGGGTCATCAGCGTCGCTGCATGGAAGTCGGGCAGGAACGGGTAGAGCAATGTCGTGCCGCTGAAGAGCGGGTTGACCGGCGGGATGTTCCCGCCGGACGCGAAGCTCGCGGCGGTGGTGAGGTGCTGCGACCAGTCCGCCCACACCGTCGGATACCCGGCCTCGAGCCCACCCGAGTCCGAGAAGACGGTGTGGGCGAAGATCGCGGCGACCGCCGCGCCGCCGCCGGCGAAGGCGACGATCGGCAGCCACGGGATGCGCTGCATCCATCGATCCCTCGTCTCGACCCATGAGGCGTGCCAGGTCGCGCGCGGATTGACCGTGAGGAGCGACACGGCCAGCGCAGCTCCGAGCGCCAGCGCGGGGCCGATGAGAACGGTGGCGGTGTTGAGGCCGGCGACCAGCGACAGCCCGTACGTCGCGCCGGTCCCGACCAGGAGCCCGCTGGTCACGCCGACGGTCGCGCGCTCGGCGAGGGTCAGGTGTGTTCTCACCAGCCCGGCCAGGGCTGCGCCGGACGCCAGCGTCAGCGCGGCGTCAAGAAGGAGAAGCAAGGCGGTCACCCGACGTCGACCCAGATCCTCATCTGCTGGTCGGCTGGGCTCTGCGGCATGGCCGTCCAGATCGGGTAGAAGAAGATGAACGCGGCGAGCACGCTGCCGATCAACGCGTACGCGACCGGGGCCAGCGAGATCTGCCTGCCACCGAGCCGGAATCGGATGCCTCGGATGGCTGTCAGCGCGTACGCGAGTGCGAGCGCGGTGAACAGCAGCATGCCGAGTGCGTGATAGAAGAACAGGACCCGACGCTCATTGCCGGGCACCCACATCATCCACGCGGCGATGTAGCCGAGCACGATGAACGCCGGCACGAATCGCCGCGAGATCACCGCCGACACGACGACCAGCGCTGCGAAGAGCACCATGCCGGCGAATGCGACCACGAACCAGAACCCCGGTGATGTCCGCGAGATCTCGTACTGCGACGACGGTGGTTGATGGAACAGCGCGGTGAACTGCGCTCCGGTGTACGACGTGTTGAAGTTGTTGGGGTTGTGATACCGCACGGCCGCCTGGTACAGGATGATCATCGCCACCAGCGAGGCGAGCCCGATCAGCGCGACCAGCAGCCGCCACCAGTTCGGTCCCCGCGTCAGGCGCCACACACAGAACAGCAGCGCAAGAATCCCGAGCCACCAGATCGCGGGATTCCCCATGTCGGTGACCTCAGCGACCGCGCCATTGTTGGACTGCGAGGTTGCGTAGAAGAGCACCGGGTGCTCCATGATCGGCCAGGTCAGCCACAACGACGAGTACGGATGGCTGTGACATTCCTCGGCGTGGTACCGCAGCGACGCGGCGGTGATCTGCACGATGTTGTCGATCGCCTCGACTGGGTTCGGGACCGTCAACGATCCGACGTGCATGACCGGGACGTTGAGCGTCTTGGGTGTTCCCGGCAGACCGGACACAGCGGGATTGCAGCTCGTGAAGAAGTACACGTCCTGGTGCTGGATCGTCTCGTAGCGCGAGAAGGAAGCGCTGAAGATGGCGAGCGCGATCAGCCCTCCCGCGACGTAATGCAGGATCGCGCGGGGACCCGCCGCATGCCGCCACATGACCGTCTCGGCTCGCCCGGGACCCGCGATGCGGCGCAGCCATGGAACAAAACCCGCCAGGTACGGCGCAACGCCGCGAATCACGATCAGCGCTCCGGCAACCACCAGCGGCGCGAGGGCTGTGAGCTTGGCAGCAAAGGCGAGCCCGGCGACGCCGGCCATCACGTACAAGGTGGTTCGCCACTGCGCGCGTGTTCGCGCCTGCCAGTGGAGCAGAAAGACGTAATAGAACAGCGCGACGAAGAAGACCGCGATGATGTCGATCACCCCCGTCCGCGACTCGACGAATGCCAGGCCGTCGAAGCAGATGAAGAGCGCTGTGACCAGCGCGAAGAAGCGGTCGCGCCGGAGGCGCAGCGCGACCAGATACATCAGGCCGACGAGCAGGCTGCCGAAGAGTGTCGTGCTGAGCCGCCAGCTCCAGCTGTTGAAGCCGAAGATGGCGATCGGGGGCGCCATCAACAGCTTGGCCAGCGGCGGCTCGGGGTCGAAGTACGACTCGGCGGGTTGACGCAGGTCCTTGGCCGCGTCCACCGGGAAGTACACCTCGTCGAAGACGTAGCCGCAGACGCTGACGTCGGTGTGGCTCACCTTCACCCCGGCGACCACGCCGGGAGGTCCCTCGGGGACCGTGGTGCACTCCGCGCTCGACCCGGAGGTGGTCGGGTATCCAACGCCGAGCGCACTGACCGTCCCGCCTCCGCTCAGGAAGTCAGGAAGGATGGGGCTGGCAAGACGCAACCCGAACGCAACCAGCACGAGGGCGATCACCGCGATGACGTCGAAGCGACCCAGCTCCAGGAACCCGCGCAGGCCGGCCCGGACCAGCGGCGGACCGCCGTCGGACACGGGTTTGGTGGGCTCTGAGGTCAGGACTTCGGTTGACATCTATTTACAAGAATTCGAGGTTCCTTTACTGCTATCCTGAGAGGCGAGGGGTACAGTCAAGGCCGCAGCGGCAGGCTGCCTCCGTTTGAAACTCATTCCCTTCCTGAAAGGCCGGAGGGTTCGCCCTCCGGTCTTTTTTTGCCCATTGCGGGTCACAGCAGCCGGCACGACGCCGGCGCGCTTGAGGGGACTGGCTCACGCGAGCGATGCTGACATAGGCGTCAGCCCCGCGGACGTGTGGACGCTCAGGCCGCTGTCGAGATCCGCGGGGCGCCGGTTGGGGCGATCGCGAGCATCCTGTCGATGGCGCCTCTGGCCTGCGCGGCGATCGCCGGATCGACGGTCACGCGCGGTCCCATGCGCTCGAGCGACAGCGCGACCTTCTCGAGCGTGATCTTCTTCATGTAGGGGCACACGGCGGCCTCAGAGGCGGCGAGGAACTGCTTCCCCGGCGATTGCTCCCGCATGCGGTGGAGGATGCCGACCTCGGTGGCGACGATGAAGGTCGACGCCGGCGAATCCGCGGCGCGCCGGACCATGCCCTCCGTCGAGGTGACCACCGTCGCCGGGCCGGTGACGTCGCCGGAGGACAGGCGATAGAGGGTTGACGAGGTGCAGCCGCACTCCGGATGGATGAGCAGTTCGGCGCTCGGATGCTCACGGCGCATCGCATCGAGCCGCTCGGGAACGATGCCCGCGTGCACATGGCACTCACCCATCCAGACGTGCAGCTTGCGTCCGGTCACCCGTTCCAGATGGGCGCCGAGGAACATGTCGGGGCAGAAGAGGATCTCGCGATCCGTTGGGATCGACCGGATCACGGCCTCGGCGTTCGAGGAGGTGCAGCAATAGTCCGACAGCGCCTTGACCTCGGCCGTCGTGTTCACGTACGACACGACAACCGCACCCGGGTGCTGGGAGCGCCACACGCGCAGCTGATCGGCGTTGATGGTGGCGGCGAGCGAACAGCCCGCCTCGAGGTCGGGCAGGAGTACCGCCTTCTCCGGCGAAAGGATCGCGGCCGTCTCGGCCATGAAGTGGACCCCGCAGAAGACGATCACCGAGGCGTCGGTCCCCGCCGCCTGCTGCGAGAGACCGAGCGAATCGCCCACGAAGTCGGCGATGTCCTGGACCTCTGGCCGCTGATAGTTGTGCGCCAGGATCACCGCGTTGCGCTCCTGCCGCAACTGCTCGATCCGGTCCAGGAGTCTGGCCCGGCCCTGTGTCGCAACGTCTCGCTCTGCTGTGATCATCCCGCCACCTGTCACCCGTTTCACGGGCTCTGTGGATTTAGGTCAGATTGACCTAAGCAAGTATATCAGGCTTGGGCAGAACCCCCTGGGACTGGGTCACGACGCGGATCCTTCGTCTACCGTGGTGGCCGTGACGGTGATCGGGGTTGTGGTCCGGCCGAGGAGCACGTTCGCCGCCCTTGCGGATGCACCGCGTCTGTCGCTTGGTTTCGCCGCCGTCCTCGGCAGCGGGATCGTCGCTCTCGCGCTGGGACTGCTCGCCAACCAGATCGGGGGTGGGGGCGCTCCAGGGATGATCGCGTCACTCCTGCTGCCGCTGCTGTTTCTCGTCTATTGGGGCGCCGCCTCGCTGATCATCGACGCGGCCGCTGGTCTGTCGGCGCGGTCCGGGCGCTGGCGCCAGTACCTCGCTGTCAGCGGGTTCACGTTCATCCCCTGGATCGCCTACGGCGTTCTCTCTGTCGTCGAAGCCGCGGCCGGCGCGAGCACCGTCGCACAGTCGGTCATCGCCTGGCTGACGCTGCCCCTGCTGGCGTGGTTCCTGTACCTCACCGCGCTCGCCGTCTTCTCGGTGTTCGACGTGACGCCGTTCGTTGCGGTCGCGATGGCGATGCTGCCCGACGCGGTGCTGCTCTTCCTCCTGATCGTGCTGCTCGTCGCGGCCAAGCTCTGAGTGAGTCGCGCGACCGCCGGCGGCGCGCCCTGGCGCCGTCGCGGCCTCGTCCCCGCAGGCGTCGGGCTCGCCTACCTCATGCTCGCCGTGCTCCTCTGCATCAACGCGTGGCGATCACCGTCGCTGGCGTACATCGGCGAGGGGCCTGACCCGATCCAGCAGATGTGGGGGATCGCGTGGATCCCGTACGCGATCAGCCATGGGCTCGACCCCGTGTACACGCACCTCCTCAACCGGCCCGAAGGGACCGACATTCTCTGGAGCACGCCGACCGCCCTGGTCGCGGCGCTGCTCTGGCCCATCACCGCGCTCGTCGGCGCGACGGTCACCTACAACGTCGTCGCAACGCTGAGTCTCGCGCTGGCGGCGTTCTTCGCTTTTCTGGTGATCCGGCGCTGGGTGCCCGGCGGTGTTGTCGCCGCTGCCGTTGGGGGACTGCTCTACGGGTTCTCCCCGTACATGACCGGGCAACTCCTCGGCCACTACAACCTCGTGCTCGCCGGGGTCACGCCGCCGCTTGTGCTCATGCTTGCCGACGAGATCCTCGTGCGTCAGCGGCGGCGTCCGCGCACCCTGGGTCTGCTCGCAGCGCTCCTTGCCGTCGTCCAGTTCTTCATCGCGCAGGAGATCCTGCTCACCGAGACGATCGTCGCGGTCATCTTCGCCATCGTGCTCGCGAGCACGCATCACTCGGCGGTCCGCGCGCACATCGGCTTTGTCCTGCGCTCGATCGCATGGGCGGTGCCTCCCGCCGTGGTGCTGCTCGCCGTTCCGACGTGGCTGCAGTTCTTCGGTCCCGATCACGTCGTCGGCGGTGCCATCAACGGCACAGACATCTACGTCACGGATCCGACCAACTTCGTGGTGCCGACGGTTGCGCAACTGCTCTCGCCTCAGGTCGCGACGGCTGTGTCATCGCACTTCAGCGGCAACGCATCGGAATGGGATGCGTATCTCGGAATCCCGCTCATCGTGCTGCTGGTACTCGCAACGGTGCGATTCTGGCGCGCCCCACCGATCCGGACCGCGGCGATTCTCGCGCTGATCATCAGCGTGCTCTCACTTGGTCCGCACATCAACGTGCAGGGGCATCCGTTGCTCGCCGTTCCGCTGCCGTGGTGGATTCCAGCCCACCTCCCGGTGCTCGACGACATCCTGCCCAACCGGCTGATGGTGTATGTCGATCTCGCTGCGGCGATGATGCTTGCCTTCACCCTGCGCATGCTCTGGTTGCTCCGCGCGAGTCTCCTGCTGAATGTCGCGCTCGTGGTCGTGGTGTTGCTGCCGATGCTCCCGACTCTGCCCGCTCCGGCGACGCAGCTCACCACGCCTGCAGCCTTCGCGGGCATCGCACCGACGCCGATCTCGCCGGGCGATACGGTGCTGTTCGAACCTTTTCCGAGCGTCGATTACGTCGACGCGATGCACTGGCAGGTCAGCGCCAGCTTCGCGTTCGCAATGGTCGGCGGGTACATCATCGGGCCGTATGCGCCCGGCGCGCAGGCGCTCCAGCAGCTCATCCATTCGCTCACCGCGAGCGCACCGGATGTGACCGTTTCGGCGGGCGATCGCGGCCGGCTGCTGAGCGCACTCCACGGGCTCGGGGTCGACGACGTCGTGGTCGGAACCGGAGTGCGCCCCGGAGTGACGGCGCTCTTCACTCGGCTCTTCGATGCCCCGCCGACGCAGGCGGGTGCGTTGACGATCTGGCAGGTACCGGTGTCCCAGCGGTGACCGCATGCCGCCGATCGGGTGACGAGCGGTGACCGCTGCGGGGGTTCGCGCCTATTCTTTGCCCGTGACTCCCGAACGGCCGCGTGGCGGCGCGCCAGTGGTCAGCCTCGTCGTTCCCACCCGCAACGAGGCCGGCAACGTCGAGCCACTCGTGGACCGGGTCACCGCGGCACTCGGGGCCACCCCCTTCGAGATCTGTTTCGTGGACGACAGCGACGACGCCACTGGTGACGTCCTCCTCGATCTCGCCGAGGCGAACCCCCGGATCCGCGCTCTGGTACGTCACGGTCCCGACCGCAAAGGCGGCCTCAGCACCGCGGTCGTGGCGGGACTGCGTATGGCTCGCGGGTTGTACGTCTGCGTCATGGACGCCGACCTGCAACATCCTCCGGAGCTCATCCCGACACTCCTTGGTGAGGCAGAAGGCGGGGCCGACCTCGTGGTCGCGAGCCGGTACGCGCCGGGCGGCAGTCACGAGGGCCTCGGCACGCCGGTGCGCCGTCTGGTAAGCCGTGAGGCGACCTTCGTGGCGCGAATGCTGTTCAAGGAGGCCCGCCGGAGCTCAGATCCGCTCTCCGGCTACTTCCTGTGCCGGCGCGCGCTCATCGACGGGATCGAGTTCCGGCCGGTGGGCTTCAAAATCCTCCTGGAGCTCCTTGTCTGCGTGCCCGACCTGCGTGTCGTCGACGTCCCGGTGACCCAGGCCGTCCGCGCCGAAGGCGTCAGCAAGGCAACCGCGCGCCAGGGCATCCTCTATCTGCGCCATCTCCGGTCCCTGTTCTTCGATGTCCCCGGATCAGCGCGGGTTTGGAAGTTCGGGCTCGTCGGGCTGAGCGGGCTCTGCGTCTTCCTGCCGGTCCTCGCCATCCTGTGCGGGATCGTCGAGCTGAACCCGCTCGTCGCCTTCATCCCCGCATTCGCGCTGAGCGCGGCCTGGAACACGGCGATGAACTGGCGCCTGACGTTCGGAGACCAGCGGCGAGGCGGGCAGGGACCACGTCACTACCTGGAGTTCGCGCTCCTGAGCGGGTGTCTGATGTTCTGCGTCTTCGCGGTGCTCATCGACATCGGCGTGGCGAGCGTCCTCGCGGGTCTTGCCGCTGCACTGGTCGCGATGTTCCTCAACGGCCTGGTGAACCGCGCACACCTCCATCACAGCCCCTCGATGTGGGCATCCGTCGCGATCGACCACGGCGTGCAGGGCGGCCTCGCCCGTCTGGCCGGCGAGGTTGGCGCAGACCGCGCATATCTGCTCCCGGCACGGGGCGACGCGTCCTCCGGACTGCCCGACGGACTCCTCGCGCACGTGATCGCCCACCGGCGTCCGGTGCTGATCACCGAAGCCGCTTCGTATCGCGCCCAGCGCCGATCCAACATCGAGACGGCGTCACGAATGCTGCTTCCGGTCGTGCGCGGTGACGAGGTTGCCGCGGTGGTCGTCTGCGAGCGCTTCGCACCTGGCGGATTCGAGCCCGAGGCGCTCGAGACGGCAACCCTCGCGGTGGCAGCGATCGAGCCGCTGCTCACGGCTGCATCGAGCGACCCGCCGGAGCGGCCCGAAGTTGCCCCGGCGCGGGCCGCGCCCGGACCGGCGAGGTAGGTCCGACGGCGGCGGGAGCGTTCGTTTCCGGGCCCGGCCGGGTCGTGGTCGAGCGGCGAGGGGCGCTGCGCTCGGCGCTCATCATTGCCGGGATCGTGGTCGCCGCTGCGCTGCGGGCGGCCGCCGGTGCGCCGGACACCGCGGCGTCCATGCCCGCCGGCGTCGCCTTCGCCCTGGCACTGCTGGTGGTCGCGTTTGCGGCCGGCTGGCGGCCGGCGGCACCCCGTGCCGCGGCGCTGGCGCTTGGGGTGGGCGGCGGCGGCGCGCTGGTCGCTGCGTGGCTCCTTGCCCACGGCGCCGCGGGGGTCCAGCTCGCCCCGCTCAACGCCGATCTCGCGCTCTGGACGCCGCTCGTCGCCCTGGTGGCGGTCGCCGAGGAGGTTGCGATGCGGGGAGCACTCTTCGACGCGCTGCGATCCTGGTGCGGCGATGGAGGGGCGCTGTTCACAACGACTGTGCTGTTCGCGGTCCTCCACGTGCCCCTGTACGGCATCGGGTCGCTGCCACTCGACCTCGCCGCCGGGCTGCTCCTCGGGGGGCTCCGGATCGTGAGTCGCGGGACGCTCGCTCCAGCGATCGCCCACGTGATCGCGGATCTCGCCGGCGGGTGGCTGCTATGACGGCTCGCCGTGGCTGGGTGGTGATCGCCGTCTCGACCGTGGCGCTGGCGTTGGTCTGGCGCGTCCTCCCCGCCGGGTCCCCGCCCATCTATGACGGGCAGTGCATCGCCAATCCGTACGCGATCCTCGGCGGCAGTCCCGCGCCCCTCTCCGCAACCAAGACCTTCGCGGCGGCCGGCGAATTCCCCCCTTCCGAGGTGCTCACCGGTGAGACCCCGCCCCAGGCACAGGTCCTCATAGAGGCCGGCACGTTCGACAACTCGACGGCGGTGACCGTGACCATCACCCCGGTCCGGGCGCCGCCGAGCAAGCCGCCGAACGGGGCCCTCGAGGGCAACGTCTACCGATTCTCGGCGGTCAACGCTGCGGGCACCGAACTCGAGCCGGCGTCGCCATCGCTCGCGGTCTTCGTCATCCTCCGCGGCCTGACCTCGTCCCCGGCGCCCACGATCGACCGGTTCAACGGGACATCGTGGACGCCGCTGTCCACGTTGAACGCGGGGTGCGGGAATACGTTCGAGGTGACCTCGACGCAGCTCGGCGAGTTCGCGGCGGTGCGGCCAGGAGCCGCCGGAGGGACGACGCCCGCAACCTCAGGCGGCGGCATCCCGGGTGTCGCGATCGTCGGGGGACTCGTGGTCCTCCTGCTCATCGTGGTGGCAGTGCTCTTCAGCCTTGACCGCCGGCGCGGCGCCGCTCGCTGACCGAGCGCGGTGGGAGGGCTTCAGGCGCGGAGCCGCGGAGTTCCGAGCCAGCTCTCCATCTCGATGAGCCAGCGCTCTCCTGGCGGCCCCATCCCGGCGCCGGGCACGCCGAGGCGTTGCAGGATGGTGCGCCGGCCGCCGAGCCGGAGCGTGCGGTGATGGGGCAACGACGCGAGGTCCTGTGCGGCTTCGAGGGCCGTCTCCTCGTCCTCGGCGAGGGCATCGATCAGCCCCAGGTCCAACGCGCGAGTCCCGAGCCACACCTCGCCCGTCGTGACTCGCGCAAGCGCCTCGTCGTCGAAGCCGCGGGCGGCGCGGACCGCCCCCGTGAAGCGCTGGAAGATCGCGTCGACGAGCTCGCGTTCGCGCGCCTCGTCCGCTTCCGTCGGCTCCCGCCAGGGCGCGCCGAGGTCCTTGAAGGGACCCGTCTTGGTGACAACGATCCTCGCCCCGGCGCGGCGCAGGGCGTCGACGACCACGGGACGCACGCTGATCACCCCGATCGACCCGACCAGCGCGCTCGGGAAGGCGAGCACCCGGGTGGCAGCGCATGCCAGAAAGTACGCGCCCGAGGCGCCGACTCCCTTAATCCACGCCACCACGGGCTTGCGCGCGGCCAGACGCCGCACCGCGACGTAGAGCTGCTCGGACGCGATCGCCGTGCCACCGGGCGAGTCGATCTCGAGGAGGACGGCTCGGACCCGCGCGTTCCGGCGTGCCTGGCCGAGCGTCTGGATCAGGTCATCGGTGCGCGCCGCACCACCGATCGCGCCGCGAACCTGCACGACGCCGATCCGTCTGCGGTCGGTGATGCCGGCAAGCCGGTCAGTCATTCCGCGCTCAGAGATCACGCCTGCATGCTAGTCGGCCCGCGCCTCCCGGCGGTCTGCGATCAGTGCTCGCCCGCACCCCGCGCTGCCTCGGCATCGCGAAGGGTGGCCGCGACCGGCTGACCGGTCACGTCCATCACGAGCCCGATGGTGTCGCCGTCGTCCCAGCCGCACAACGACAGCGCGATGAGCGGCGCCGGTCCGGTTGCGGCCGAGCAGATGAACTCGCTGCCGCCCGCGCTCGTGTTGAGAGACTTGCCGCTGACCACGGTGACGCCCTGGGTCTTGAGGCCGGTCGTGAAGTCGTGGAAGAACTGATTGGTGGTTGTCTCGATGTTCGGTCCCTGGGCGAGCAGCACCACCAGCGTCGCGCGTCCGGCCTGGCCGTAGACGCCGCTCACAACCCGGGTCGCGCCGTACTCCTGCATCACCTTCTGCATCTGCTGGGTCACCGCGACGGTCGCGGGCGTGTGCACCGCGGTGAGCGCGCCCACGGCCGACGGCGTGGTGATGGTGTGACTCGGGTGGTCGCCACCGGCGAGCCACTCGTAGCCGGCGAACCCCAGGATCGCGACCAGGGTCAGTGAGAGCCCGATGCCGAGGACCCGGCGGCCAGAGAGCCGGCGCGTGCGCGGCGCAACGGGGACCGACCAGGCGGATCTGTCCCGGGTCGCGTTGGGGAGATCCCTGGTGGTCCAGGCAGGGCCGTCCGCAGGTTCGGCGCGCCCGCGGTTCGGCATGAAGGCCTCGTCCCGGCCGCGGATGTTCCATCCGGTGCCACCCGGGCTCACCGGGCCGGCGACATCCACCGGATCGGGACGGATGCCGATCGTGGGAGTCGAGAGCCGCTGCTGAGCGGTGACACTCGTCGCCGGGACCGCCTCGAAAGCGGGCAGTTTCGACGGCACTGCCGGTGCGACCGCCGGGGTCCTGGGCACCGGCTGTGGTGCAGGCATGAGTGGCGACTGCTTGAGTGTTCGCGGATCGGGGGCGACCTGCGGCAGGGGAGTGCGCGGCGCGGCCTCGAAGGCGAGATTGGGACCGCCCGTGTCGCGCACCGGTTCGCGCGGCGCGGGGGCGCGTTCGAATTGTGCCGGGTCGGGGGCCTTCTTGAACGAGAGGGGAGTTCCGCCGCTCTCTGGGGTGTGCTCGGTCATCGTCTTCCATCCCTCATGGCGCGCGGCGTAGCAATCGAGATGCCCGCAGCCTATGACGGGTGTCGTGCCATGCACGAGTGATGTCAGGGCACTGCTGCCGGAGTGTCACGGATGTGTCACGCCGTGTCCACGGCATATGGCGACCGAGGGCGGGTCAGCGGTAGTCGTGAGAACCGTGGAAGCCGGCGTCCGGAGTGGGGGGTCCGGGATGGGCGATCGGGTCGCCGTCCGGCGTGAGCGCTGTGACCACCTCGACGAGCACGTTGACCCGGCCGTGCTCCACCTGGAGCCTGCCGTCGACCATGAGCAGCGGATGGCGGCTCACCTCGAGGGTGCGCCGCACCACGGGTGGACGGAACACCAGGTCGAGATGGGCATCCTCGTCGGCCAGGGTGAAGAATCTGAAGCCGCGTGCGGTCGAGGGCTGCTGGCGGGTGATGACCAGTCCCGCGACGCGAATCCTGGTGCCGTCCACCAGGTCGCGCACCTTCCCGAGCGGCACGCAGCCGAGCGCGTTCAACCGCTCGCGCATGAATGACACCAGGTGCGGTCCCGTGCTCACCTCGGTGAGCGCGTACTCGGTGTTCACCCGGGTGCGCTCGTCCATCGCGGGCAACGATGGTGGTGGCGCCGGGAGCGAGACCAGGGGTGGTACCGGGTCCGTGCGCGGATCATGGGGTGTGTGGGGCGCGTCGCCGAGCCGTTTGCCGGCCACCGCCCCGCTCCCCCGCGGCGGCCCGGTCACCACCGCCGCGGCGACGACCGATTGATCGGCGGGCGCGATGGTCGCGCTGCGGCGTTTGCGGGGCGGCAGCGTTTCCTCGGTTTCCTTCAGCGTCCAGAGCAGTTGACGGCGCGACCTACCGCCCGCCACCGCATCGAAGGCGCCAACGCGGATGAGGTTCTCCATGGCCAGCCGGGGCAAGAGCGTGTGCCGCCAGAAATCAGCGACCGACGTGTTGGCGCCGGCGACCACCGCGTCATCGCAGGCGGCGCGTGCCGACGGTCCCAGCCCGCGCACGTAGGCGAACCCGAGGCGGATTCCGAAGTCCGCCGGCCCGACGGCCTCAACACCGCATCGCGCCCGGCTTGTGGTGACGTCGACCGGCAGGACCCTGACCCCGTGACGTTTGGCGTCGTCAACGAGCACCGAGGGGTGATAGAAGCCCATCGGTTGCGCGTTGAGCAGCGCGCACGTGTAGTGCGCCGGATAGGTCATGCGCAGCCATGCGGTCTCATACGCGGTGCGCGCAAAGGCCGCAGCGTGCGACTTGCAGAAACCGAACTCCGCAAAGCCGGCAACGCTCTTGAAGATCTGCTGCGCCACCGCCTCATCGAGGTCGTGCTCGATGCAGCGACGGATGAAACCGTCGCGCAGCTCCTCCATCTCCACCCGCGAACGGTGCCGGTTCATCGCCCGGCGGAATCGATCCGCCTCGCCGGCGGTGTACCCGGCGATCTCCATGACGATGCGCAGAATCTGCTCCTGGTACAGGACGACACCGCATGTTTCCGCCAGGATCGGCTCCAACTTGGGGTGCAGGTAGGTCACCGGCTCGAGCCCCTGGCGGCGGCGGAGGTAGGGGTGGACCGCATCGCCCTGGATCGGCCCCGGGCGGATGATCGCCACCTGCACGATCAGGTCGTTGAAACAGCGAGGCTGCGACTGCCAGAGGGATTGCTGCTGAGCGCGCGACTCGATCTGAAACAGCCCGATGGTGTCGACCTTGCAGATCACGTCGTAGACGCGCTGATCCTCCAGCGGCAGCGCGTCGAGGTCGGGCCGCTGCCCGGTGGTCTGCTCGATGAGGTCGAGGCACTCCGCGATCGCGGACAGCGTGCGCAGCCCGAGCAGGTCCATCTTGATGAGGCCCATGTCCTCGACGTCGTCCTTGTCGAATTGCACGACGACGCGCCCCGGCATGGTCGCCCGCTCCACCGGCACGACGTCGACAAGCGGCTCGCCCGTGACCAGCATGCCGCCGACATGAATGCTCAGATGTCGGGGGGTCCCCTCGATGCGGCGCAGTATTCCGACGAACTGCTGCCACGCGTGGTTTGGCACGTCGCCGGTTGACGCCGGTATCGACACCGCAACGCCGGATGACGTCGGCTTCGACACATCGACGGCCGGGTCCTGTCGTCGCGGGGGCCCCTCCGTCCCGGCTTCCGTGAACACGCCGGGCCGGCGCCCCCCCGCGACGCCACCCGGCCTCGTGGTGCCTGCATCGACGTCACTCGGCGTTGCTGTGCCTGCATCGGCATCAGCCGCCATCGTAGTTTCCACACCGGCAGATGCGAGCGTTGACTCCACGTCGGCGAGGTACCAGCTGTCGGTGTGCGTGCTGAGCTTGTCGATGACGGTCTCCGGGAAGCCCATGGCGGCGCCCACCTGGCGGATGGCCATGCGCGGCCTGAAGGTGACGACGTTGGCGACCATCCCGGTGCGATCCGGACCATATTTGTCGTACACGTACTGGAGCACCTGCTCGCGATGGTCGGTCGAGAAATCGATGTCGATGTCGGGCGTGCCCTGGTGGTCCTCGTGCAGGAATCGCTCGAAGAGCAGGTCGTGCGCAACCGGATCGACACGCGTGACCCCGAGCAGATAGGCGACGATCGAGTCCGCCGCGCTGCCGCGTCCCTGTCCTGGGATGCCGTGCTCGCG
This sequence comes from Candidatus Dormiibacterota bacterium, assembly GCA_003153505.1. Taxonomy (GTDB): domain Bacteria; phylum Chloroflexota; class Dormibacteria; order Aeolococcales; family Aeolococcaceae; genus Palsa-851. Next base: position 89,638 of record PLZA01000052.1, on the reverse strand, counting down.
AGCGAATCGCATGATGTCCCAGGTGATCAGGAAGAACTCGGCGAGCCGCGTCTTCTCGATGACGTCGAGCTCGCGCTGCAGCCGGGCTGCGACAGCGCGAGTCATGGGGTGGTACTTGTGCTGCACCGCCTCCTGGCAGAGCCGGTAGAGCACGGAGAACGGCGTCTCACCCTTGGGCACGGGGAAGCCTGGGAAGCGCACATCGCTGAAGTCGAGCGACACCTCGCATGCGGCGGCGATATGCGCCGCGTTGTCGAACGCTTCAGGAAGGTCGGGAAGCAGTGCGCGCAGCGCCGCCTCGCTGTGCAGACGGTGCTCGCTGTTGGGCAGGAGCAGGCCGTGGGCAGCGGCCTGGTCGAGGGTGGTGCGATGGCGGATCGCGGTGAGCACATCGAGCAGCGGCTTGTCCTCGACGGTGGCGTGATCCGGGGTGGCGCTCGCCACCAGCGGGATGTCCGCCGCCTGGGCGATCGCCGCGCACTCCGCGATCAGCCATCGATCCGCGGGATGCCGGTGATTGCTCACCAGCATCGCCACGCGGTCGCGCCCGAAACACTCCCGCACCAACTGCGCATTGCGCAATGCCTCGCGCCGATCACCGTGCACAAGAGCTTCGACAACAGCACTGCGCGACCCGCCGATGAGCGCGATGCAATCGTCCAGCTCCGCGGGATCAACACGAGCCGGCTCACTCTCGACCAGCAGGGTCGTCGACGGCAATCCCGGCCACCCAGCGGGGAACGGCCCAGCAGTCGGCCGCAGCGAAGCCGGCCGCTCTGGCGGCGGCAAAGTCGGGCGCTTATGCGCTCTGGAAGCGCCGCGCGAGTGCGATCCGGACGGGTCCTGCCGTCGCGGGGGCCCCTCCGTCCCAGCTTCCGTAAACACGCCGGGCAGGCGCCCCCCTGCGACGTCACCCGTCCGGATCTCCTGGAAGGCCCCTTGCCCTGAGACGGTCGCGCCCGACTCGAGCCCGTCGATAACCAAGCGGGGCTGCCCCTTGACTCCCGCGAGCTGGGCCGCACTGACCGCACGGCAGAGCTGGCGGTATCCGGTGCGGCTGCGCGCGAGCAGGCGGAGTCGCGAGCCTCCGGCCAGCTCGAGCTCGGTTCCGATGATCGGATGGATCCCCTGCGCCTTCGCCGCCTGGATCAGCTCGACCGCTCCGTAGAGGCCGTTGCGGTCACAGAGGGCGAGCGCTGAGATTCCGAGCCGGCCTGCGGTCTCGACCATGGTCTTGGGCGAGGCTGCCCCCTCCAGGAAGGAGTAGTGGGAACGGGCGGCGAGTTCGGCAAACCCGGGCATCGGCGCGGTGTGGCGGCTTGACAACTACTACAATTTTGTGTAACTATCGGTCGGGTCAGCCCACCGACGCAAACGGCACCAGGAGGTGCCTGCCTCAGGCCTTCTCCCCTTTCCCGGCCGCCGGTTCCCCTCAACCGGCGGCCACCAGGGAGGGGCGGTATACGGTTCAGTCATAGCGGCGTTCCCGATGCCACGCACCGGTCCGGAGGTCCCGGTAAAGATCGACGCAATCCCCACCGTTGAGGAGACATCGCACGTAGTCGCGACCCACCGGCGTCCGCCACCAGTCGGTCTCGACTCGCCAGGTGTTCACCACCTCGGTCACGCGTTCCCACACCGACCCGTTTCGGATCGCCAGCAGCTGTCCGTTCGGGCCGGTGCGCACGTCGACGGTGCCCTCGAGCAACTCGGTCATCGGGCTGCGCCCACGACGACCGGGGCCACCCACGTGAACCGCCGTTCCGGAAGATCGCCGGGATCCAGTGCGAGCCTGGGCCGGCGCACCGTGGCGGCACCGAACCGGCTCCGGAGACGATCTGCCGTGGCGACCACCGCATCGTGGGCGCCGTCGCCGGGGCGCAGCAGATCAGCCTGCCGGCCTGCAGCCGGGGTCAGCCGGCTCACCACCAGCCGAACAGCCGCCACGGGTGCGTGAGGCTTCAGCTCACCGAGAAGGCCGAGCGCCGCCGTCCAGAGCTCACCACTGTTCCCCGAGGGTGCCGGGGGCACCGCCGCAGTCGAGATCGCCTCGGCTTCCTCGATTTCGAACACCACGCTCACCTCACCGGCCGCCAGGGCCTCGGCGGTGAGCCGGCCACCGAGTGCCGTGGCGCACCGCCGGACGGCCCGAAGCAGGATCTCGAGATCACCGGTGGCGCCGTCGAGCACGAGCCGCTCGCTCCAGGCCCGTTGCGCCGGTGCCGGATGGATTCCCCCGCTGTCCTCGCCACGCGCCAGCTGGTACAGCCGAAGCCCATCGGGACCGAACTGGCGCTGGAGATCGGCCGGCCCCAGGCCTGCCACCGCGCCGAGACAGTCGAGTCCGAAGGCCGCGAGCCGGGCGGTGACCGCCGGATCGACGGGAAGCACGTCGAGCGGCAGCGGCGCCAGGAACCCTGCTTCGTCGCCGGAGCGAACCCGGCGGATCCGGCCGGGATGGCTCGCCCGCGCCGCCAGGCCGGCAACGAATCGCGATCCGGCCACGCCCACGGCGATCTCCACATCGAGCACACCGCGCAGCCCGCGCGCCAGGGCGGAGGCCCAGGCGGCTTCGTCGGAGAACTCCGCGTGGCGACCGGAGAGATCACCGAATGCCTCCTCGTCACCCGCTTCCACCGTGGGCGAGAGCCGGTGGAGCTCGGCGCAGACTGCGGCGCGCAACCGTGCGACCCCGGCTGGATCGAGCGGAACGAACACCGCTGCGGGGCAGGATTGCTGTGCCTGGCGGAGCGGTTGCCCCACTCGCACTCCGGCCGCCTGCGCCGCCGCCGAAGCGGCGACGACCGGGAGCCGCAACTCAGGAGCTCCGCCCAGGATCACCGGCTCCCCGCGCAATTCGGGATAGCGGCGCAGGGCCGCCAGCAGGCCGAGGTGCGGATGGCGAGCACAGAGAACGCGCACCTCAGCCTCGAGCCGCGACGCCGGCCACGTCCGGGATTGGCAGGGAGATCGGCTGCAGCCGCGGCACGACCACGCTGGGCAGACCGATCACCTCGGCGGTGGCGTAGGGGCGGGGATAGCGGAGCAGCACGGTGGCCTCGGCACCGGGCGCGCCGAGCTTGCTCTTGGCGGTGGTGAGCCGCACCCGCAGCCCTGCCACATCGCCATTGGCCCGCTGCCAGCCCGCCGCCGTGCAGAGCAGCGTCAGCGATGAGGCGTGGCGAAGCGGCGCCGCGACCGGAGCCGGAGTGGCGATGACGCAGATCGCACCACGCTTGGCCACCGCTTCAGCGAGCGCTGCAAGCGCGTGCTCCCAGAGCGACGGACGGGGCTGCTCACCGCCGAGCGCCACTCCCACCCACGGCATGCCCGCAGCCACCAGTGCGCGTGCCATGACCAGCCCGCGCCCCCACCTGGCGGGGCCGGGGGAGATCACCAGACAGGCGTCGAGATCGGCCCCGAGGTCGGCGAGGAACCCGGGATCGAGTGTGCCCGCAAGGTCCACATAGCCGGTGTCGTGTGCGCGGCTGGCCAGCGCGACCAGCGACTGCAGCAGCGTCAGCCGGCCCGAAGGCCCGCGCCCGGCGGCGGCAAGCAGCGTGACCCGGCCGTGCGGCAGCCCGCCAGGAGTGAGCACACCGTCGAGGACCGGCACCGCGGTGGACCACGAGCCGGCCTCCTCCGGCAGCCCACCACGGCGGAGCGCCTGGGGACCGTACCGGGATCGAAGTGTCGCCAGAGCAGCGGACAGGGAATCGGACATCGCTCCTCACTGGAAAAGGCCGCCGCCTACTGGGACGGAAAGCAGGAGCGCCGAGGCGGGACGTCAGTGTAGCGAACAGATGTTCGATTCGCAAGCGCAGCTCAGGCCGCGCGCCAGACCCTCATCCTGGGGACCGGCGAGGCGCCCCGGATGCTCAGTGGAGCTTGAGGTTTCTCAACACATCGAGCGCCGCCGTCTGATCCTTGGCCTCCAGCTCGGGAGCCGACAGCGACGGGGCCAGCAGCCCCACGCGGAAAGAGACGTTGCCGCCAATCTGCACGTACAGATATGTCCAGGCGGGATGGGCGCTCGACCCGCTCCCAATGGCAAAGAACGTTGCGTCGTTTGTGGATGATCCAGGGATCACGTTCGCGGACGGGACGAAGACGATGGAGTACGTCACGCCGTCCGCCTGCAGGGACGTCTGCCCGCTCGCGAACGAAGTGCTGTCGAGGATGTCGAGCGACGCGCCGTCGGCCGCGCCCGGTGCTGGAGAGGCAGTTGCCTCGAGCGTGCCCGGGGAGTAGCTGCAATTCGTCTGGCCATCCATCTTGGTGTTGATCGCAACCCCGAGGAGCTGTTGCGCATCACTCTCGAGCAGCCACTGGCAGGGATCCTGCGGCAGTGATGCGGTCGACAGAGTCGACGATGGGGTCGCGGTGGTCGAAGGCGTTGACAGGGCAACGGTGGCCTGTTTCGTCGGCTGCGCCGCGCCACTTCCGCAGGCGGCGACCGTCAGTCCGAAGGCGGGTGCCGTGAGGAGCATTCCGATTGACTTGACGTGCATATTCCAATCAACCGACTCCCCCTCCAAAGCGTTACAGAGATGGCGATAATTGCGCTCGTACGTGTCGCGCGGCATGCACGTGAAGCTGCGTGAGAACCGTTTGATCGAGGGGGAGCTGACATGGTTCGTCACCGGCACCCGGAGCCGGCTGATGCCTGAGATGCTCGCCAGCTACGTCGCCGGCGAGTGGTACACCGCGCCGGACGAGGGCGCGACGGTCGTCGACGCGGCGACCGGGGATCCGGTTGCGCGGGTGTCCAGCACCGGCCTCGACACCCGAAAGCTCGTCGAGCATGCGCGGCGCGTGGGTGGTCCCGCGCTCCGCGGTCTCACGTTCCAGGAACGCGCCGCGGCGTTGAAGGACCTGGCCACCTACCTCGACGCCCGCAAGGCCGCGTATCACGAGCTCTCGCTGGCGACCGGCGCGACGCGGCGTGACGCAACCGGCGATATCGACGGCGGGATCGGAACGACATTCGTCTTCAGCAGCCGGGGCAGGCGCGAGCTGCCGGATGGATATCTCCTCACCGACGGTGACCTCGAGCCGGTCGGCAAAGCCGGGACGTTTGTCGGACAGCATGTGTACACGTCGCTGCGCGGTGTTGTACTGCAGGTCAACGCCTTCAACTTCCCGGTGTGGGGCATGCTCGAGAAGCTCGCGCCCGCCGTGCTCGCGGGCGTTCCGACAATCGTCAAACCCGCGACCCAGACGGCATACCTCACCGCCGCGGTGATGCGCGACGTGATCGCGTCGGGCGCGCTCCCCGAGGGCGCGGTGCAGTTCGTGTGCGGCGGCGCCGGCGATCTGCTCGATCACCTCGGCGGCGAGGATGTGATCGCGTTCACCGGCAGCGCCGGCACCGCGGCCGTGCTGCGCGGCAACGCCGCGGTGACCCGGCAGGCGGCGCGTTTCAACGCCGAGACCGACTCGCTCAACTGCTCGATCCTCGGACCGGACGCCGTCACGGGGACACCGGAATTCGACCTCTACGTCAAGGAGATCGCTCGAGAGATCATCACCAAGGCGGGACAGCGGTGCACGTGCATCCGCCGCGCGCTCGTCCCCGAGTCCATGGTCGACGACGTGATCGCCGGGCTGCGAGCGCGGCTCGACAAGGTGGTGGTCGGCAACCCACGCAACGACACGGTGACCATGGGGGCGCTTGTCAGCCTCCAGCAGCGCGCTGAGGTGCGCGAGGCCGTCGGCGCATTGGCGCGCACGTCAGAGGTCGTGTACGGCAACCCGATGTCGGTCGATCCCGTCGACGCAGACGCTGAGCGTGGCGCGTTCATGGCGCCGGTGGTGCTGCTGTGCACCGACAGCGAACGTTCGGAATCGCACGAGATCGAGGCATTCGGCCCGGTGACGACTCTGATCCCCTACGCGCAGACCGATGACGTCGGGGCGCTGGCCGCGCGCGGCAACGGCAGCCTGGTCGGCTCGGTGGTCTCCTACGATCCCGACTTCGTCCGTGCGGTGGTGATGACTGCGGCGCCGCATCACGGCCGTCTCCTCGTTCTCGATCGCGACTGCGCCGGGGAATCGACCGGGCACGGGACGCCGATGCCACAGCTGGTCCACGGCGGCCCGGGGCGGGCGGGTGGCGGCGAGGAGCTCGGTGGCCTTCGCGCCGTGAAACACTTCATGCAGCGCACCGCCTTACAGGGGTCGCCGGCGGTCATCGCCGCGCTGATCGACCGGTCGTGATCCCGGGGCACGCGCGGCGGCCCTGCCCGTAAACTCGCGGGCGAACGTCCCACCCCGGCGAGGAGGAACTGCGTGCGCGTTGCGGTGACCGGCGGTACCGGCTTCGTCGGCATCCACACCGTTCGCGCGCTCAAGGACGCGGGGCACGAGGTGGTCATCGTGGCCCGTGGGACCACGCGGCGTCCGAAGGGCGACCGGGTCACCTTCGTCCAGACAGACCTCACCAACGCGCCGAAGCTCGCGGAGATCTTCGCAGGCTGCGACGCGGTGGTCCACCTCGTGGCGATCATCCAGGAGCGTGGCCGCCAGACTTTCGACCGGGTGAACCGCGAGGGCACCGAGCACGTTGTCGAGGCGGCAAAGCAGGCCCAGGTGGGCCACCTGGTCCACCAGGGCGCGCTCGGGGCGGATCCGGATCCGCGATACCCGTACCTGCTGAGCAAATGGCAGGGCGAACAGGCCGTCCGCGCCAGCGGCGTGCCCTACACCGGGCTGCGTCCGGGCCTCATCTTCGGCCCCGGCGACGGGTTCTTCACGCTGCTCACCCGGATGATGCGGATCAACCCGGTCATCCCCGTCGCCGGCGACGGCAGGACGCTCTTCCAGCCGATCTCGATCGGTGACGTCACCCGGTGCATCGTCCTCAGCCTCGAGCGGGGCCCGGCACACCGCGTCTACGAGATCGGCGGCCCGGACCAGATGAGCTACGAGGACATCGTCCGGACGATCAAGACCGCGCTGGGCCTGCACCGCAAGATCGTCCACATTCCGGTCCCCATGATGATGCCGCCCGCCTTCATCATGGAGAAGCTCCTGCGCCACGCGCCGGTGACCCGTGATCAGCTGCGCATGCTGAGCCGCAACAACATCACCCGCACCGATTCGGTTCGGGTCGGCTTCGGCTTCGACGCCGAGCGCTTCGCCGACAACTGCGACTACCTTCACGACTACTGACCGTGAGCGTCGACGACCGTCTCGCCGAGCTGCACATCGTCATCCCGGAGACCACCGTCCCCGTCGCCAACTATGTCACGGCTCGGCGCACGGGCGACCTGCTGTTCCTCTCCGGTCACCTCGGCAAACATGACGGCGCGGTGGTGACCGGCAGGGTCGGTGAGGACGTGGACACCGACACCGCATACGCCTTGGCCCGAGGTGCCGCCATCGACCTGCTCGGGACGGCGCGCGCGGCGCTCGGCACCCTCGACACCATCGCGGTGGTCAAGCTCACCGGCTTCGTCCAGAGCGCTCCGACATTCACCGAGCAGTCGGCGGTGATCAACGGTGCCTCCGACCTGCTCGTCGCCGTGCTCGGCCCCGATCGTGGGCGTCATGCACGCAGCGCCATCGGCGTCGCGCAGCTGCCGCTTGGTGCCGCGGTCGAGCTCGAGGCGATCTTCGAGGTCGTCGGCGCACCGGCGTAGCACCGAACCGGTAGGCTCTGGGCGTGCGACCGTACCGGCAACTCGGCGACATCCCCCGCAAGCGGCACATGCGCTTCTCGGATGACGGACACCTGGCGTATGAGGAGCTCTTCGGACGCGAGGGCTTCAGCGGACCCTCCTCGCTCCTCTATCACCGCAACATGCCGGAGGGCGCGCAGGACGTCAGCGAGGGTCCCGCCGACCTCATGACGCCCGAGCACGAGCAGGTGCACACCAACGCGCACCTCAAGGGGTTCGACCTGCCGCCGCAGGGCGACGTCATCACCGGGAGGCGTTGGCTGCTCGTCAACGACGACGTGCACATCGGGCTCGTCGCGCCGGTGAGCCCGCAGCAGGTGCTCTATGTCAACGGTTCGGCGGATGAGGTGCTCTTCGTGCACGCGGGCAGCGGCGCGCTGCACAGCCAGTTCGGGCACCTGATCTTCAAGCGCCACGACTACATCGTGATTCCGCGCGGCACGATCTACCGCATCGACTTCGACGACCTCGCCGACGTGCGCCTGCTCTGTATGGAGGTGACCGGCCTCGTCGATGTGCCCGATCGTTATCGCGCACGCAACGGCCAGCTCACGGAGTTCGCGCCGTTCAGCGAGCGGGATTTTCACGGCCCCGACGCACTCGAGAGCAGCACGCAGGGACCGGCGGAGATCTGGCTCAAGCGCTCCAACCATGTGAGCCGCTATGTGCTCGACCATCATCCGTTCGACGTCATCGGATGGGACGGGACAATCTATCCGGTCACGTTCAACATTCATGACTTCGAGCCCCGCGCGGGTCGTTTTCATGTGCCACCACCGATCCATCAGACGTTCCAGGCCACCAACCTGGTGATCTGCTCGTTCGTCCCGCGCAAGCTCGACTGGGACCCCGACGCGATCCACCTCCCCTATCACCACAGCAACCTCGACTCGGATGAGGTGCTGTACTACGTCGAGGGCAACTACGCGGCCCGTCGCGGCATCAGCCAGGGTTCGTTCACGCATCACGTCGGCGGGTTGCCGCATGGGCCACAACCGGGTGCGCTCGAAGCGTCACTCGACCGTCCCCGCGAAACCGACGAGCTTGCGGTCATGATCGACACGTTCCGGCCGTTGCACCGCACGGCGATCGCGCGCCAGATCTTCGACCGCGACTACCCGTTCAGCTGGCACACCGGCGGCGTTTCCGGCACGACCAGCATCGCCTGACCGTGCCGATCTCCCGGTGGTCGCGGGCGCAACTCCAGGATGGTGGCTGGATCCGGCGCATGTTCATGGAGGGCGAGCGGCTTCGGGCCGAGTTCGGCGAGGAGACTGTCGCCGATCTCTCCATCGGCCAGCCACTCGAGGCGCCGGAGAGCGTCGTTGAGGCGTTCGCCGCGGCGAGCCGCGAGCGCTTCGTTGGACGGTTCGGGTACATGCCGAATCTCGGCTACGCGGACGTGCGCGAACGCGCCGCCGAGGACGTCGACTTCCCTGGCATCAGCAGCGATTCGATCGCGATGACGCCGGGCGCCGCGGCTGCGATCGCAATCGCGATCCGCACGTTTGTCGACCCGGGTGATGACGTCATCGGCGTCGCGCCGTACTTTCCGGAATTCCGCCTGTACTGTGAAACCGCCGCGGCACGATTCGTGCCGGTGCCGACCGGACCCGACCTGCGTCTCGACCTCGACGGCATCAGCGCCGCGCTCTCCGCGCATACCGCGGCGGTGATCGTCAACTCGCCGTGCAACCCGAGCGGCCATGTGCTCGACGGCGGCGAGCTGTCCGGGCTTGCGGCGGTGCTCGAGGCGCACAACGACAAGCACGACCGCAAGGTGCTGCTGATCATCGACGAGGTGTACCGCCGGCTCACCTATCCCCCGCACCGGCGTGTCGAGCCATTCAGCGTCTACGAGCACACCGTGCTTGCGAGGTCCTTCTCCAAGGATCTCGGCGTTGCGGGCGAGCGCATCGGATATCTCGTGCTGCACCCGTCGCTGGTCAGCGCCGAGACCCATCGCGGTCTCGCCCAGGCGCTGCGTGCGCTCGGCTTTGTCAACGCGCCGGCGACGGCGCAGCGCGCGCTGCTCCATCTCGACTCGTGGGAGATCAATCCGATCCCATATCGCGAGCGCCGCGACATGGTGATGGATCGCGTCCGCGCCGACGGACTCGACGCGATCGAACCGCAGGGAGGTCTCTACCTCTGGCTCCGCAGCCCCTGGCCGGACACGCTCGAGATCATCGATGCGCTGACCGAGCGGCGCGTGCTGCTGACCCCCGGGATAGCATTCGGCGTGCCCTCCCATCTGCGGCTGTGTTTCAGCGCACCGCGACGGAAACTGGAGATGGCGATGTCCATGCTCGGCGAGCTTGCCGCCGAGCGAGTCTCAGCCTGATTCCGCGGCGCGGATGAACACCGAGGACGTCTCGAATCCTGCGACCCTCGCGGGTGGCGGCAGCGACGATTGTGCGAGTGCCGGTGCACTCGCTTCGGCGAATCGGCGCGCGTCCTCACCGGAGTGCCACAGCTCGATCGCGTAGGTGCCCTTCTCGGACGACCCGAAGATGCGCACCAGCGATCCTTCAGGCTGCGTGTCGCTTCCGGGGAGGGTGCGCAGAACCTGACCAAGGTCCTGATCCCATTCGACCACTGTGCAGAAAGACATCGCCACCTCCTAGCGCGCGTCGCCTCACCCGAGGATCCGAAGAGCAAGCGTCCGCATCTTATTTGCGCCGCTCTCGGATGCGCGTGCGCAATGTCAGGAGAGGCGTCGTGTCGACGGGCCGCGCCTCAGCGTGGGGATGAGCACTATGGCGACCGCGACATGCATCAGCGCGAGTGCTGCTTTGGTCGACGTCGTGGTCCCGGCGATGAAGGGCAGACTCAACGAAGCCAGCGCGACAACCACGGCGATGCGTGTCCAGATGGTGCGGCCGTGAGCGCTGCGCCGCTCCAGTACGGCGAGCAACGCCCACCCAGCGAGCGACGCGCCCAGGCTCATGCCGATCACGTAGTCGAGCCCGATGCCCTGAGCCGCGCCCGCGCCGAACCGAATGAAGAGATGGGCCCCCAGGAGCGGGACGGCGATCGTCCAGACGACCACGGCCCCAAGCACGGCTCCCACGACGCCGAGCGCACGGTTTCGGACGGTGTGATCGGTGGCACTGGCAGCGTGGTTGATGGTGGTGGTGGCCATGGCGCGACTCCTTTCCTCGGTACTGCGACCACCCGCACCACTGCGGTGCCAGGCGGTAGACTTTTACTTAGGCGCCTAATGTTAGGCACCTAACTATCCGCCCGTCAAGAGGTCGCTGGGTGAACTACGACGAGGCCGACGCGCTCAACGAGGCGATCCGCGCGATCGGCATCCGGCACCGTGCCCTCGCCGTCTCGGCACTTGCCCCGTTCGGTATCCATCCGGGGCACAAGCTCCTCCTGCTCGAGCTCGAGACCTTCGGGCCGTGTACACAGGCCCAGCTGGCCGCTTCGAGCGGCTATGAGCCACCGACGATCACGTTGAGCGTCCGTCAGCTCGAGGCTGCCGGGCTCGTGGTTCGCCGTCCATCGTCGACGGACGCACGGGCGACCATCGTCGAGTTGACCGACGCCGGTCGCGCGCTCCTGCCCAAGTTGAAAGCTGCCTGGCGAACGGTGGCCGAGCGGACGGTCGCCGGGCTCAGGTCCATCTCCCCCGAGCAGCTCACCGCCGCGCTCGAAGATCTGGCCGCAAGCCTCCGCGCCGGGGACGCCGGCGAAGCTGACGTCCCGCGATATGTGAGCCGCACCAAACGCGATTAGGACGTCAAGGCTTTCTGGGCAGCACGATCGCCTTGGTAATCGGGTGCCAGCAGTTCATCGAACACCGTGAGGTCAGGGGGTGCGGCGTGCATCCTGGCTCGAAGCCATCCGTCGACCACCGCATCGCCGCGCGTGGCGGCGGAGTACGATCTGCGCCCGACCCGGCTCTCGCCGGGCGCAACGGTACGAGGAGACATCATGACGACCGTCGTCGCTCACCACGATGTGAAGGATCAGAAGCATTGGCTCGCCTCTCCGAAACGTGAGGAAGTCTTCGGCCCGCTCGGCGTCACCAACATCCGTAAGTTCATCGATCCGCAGAATCCCAACCGCGTTGCGATCGTCATGGATGTGGCGGACATGGACAAGGTCATGGCCGCGATGGAGAACGACGAGATGCGTGCAGCCATGCAGTACGACGGGGTTATCCCTGAGTCCCTGGTGATCCTCGTCGAGGCCTAGACACCCCGACTTTCACGCTACGGCCGCTCAGCGCAGTGCAGCAGGAAGCAACGTGCAGCGCACAGTTCACACACACCCCAGACGGCCGGCTGCTGGCTAACGGCACTCGTCGGCCGTTGCGACGGTGGCAAGCGCTTCCGAGAGCGATCGAGGCCCTCGGTGGGCGGCAATTTCCCGCAGTTGCTCCGGTGCCGGAGGATCCTGAGAACCTTGCCGAGAACAGGCCTGGCGGGAAGGGGGGGATTCGAACCCCCGGAGGGACTTAAGATCCCTCACCCGCTTAGCAGGCGGGCGCTTTCAGCCTCTCAGCCACCTCCCCAGGCCGGGGCCAGTATATGTCGTGTCCGGCTCGCGACCATCTCAAATGCGAGCACCCGTAGAGTCAGGTCGTGGTCCACGCGCGGAGGGGGATCGCCGCGACCGTCGCCCTCGGGTTGGGTGCGGTTGCGATCGCGAGCGCCCCGACCACGGCGGAGGCCGCCGTGTATCGCCTCCCGGTGGGAACGCAACGCATGCAGATGCCGCTCGACTGCGAGGCGACATCGCTCACCATCGCCCTGGGTTCGGTGGGCGTGCGGACCACCCAGCAATGGGTCCAGGGCCACTTCCCCACTGACACGCGTGCCCCCGTGCTTGGAGCGAACGGCCTTCCGGCGCAGTGGGGCGACCCGTACACGGACTTCGTCGGCTACGTGATGGGCTCGGAGCCGGGGAGCAATCCGCACTGGACGGCATACGCCGGGTGGGGAGCCTACGCGCCGGTGGTCGCCCGAGTCGCGGAATCGCTCGGCGTCCCCGTTGCCGCACAGCTCACCGGCTGGAATCCTCAAGCGCTCTACGCCGCTGTTGAGGCCGGCCATCCGGTGCTCGTCTGGACCACCGTCGACTACACGTCGCAGACCGCGCGCACCTGGACGGCGTGGGACGGGCGGGTGGTGCCGTGGACCGAGGCCGGCCATGTGGTCGTGCTGATGGGCGTCGACACCACCGCCGGGACCCTCGAGTTCAGCGATCCGCTCACCGGCTCGTACAACGGCACGACCATGGCGCAGTTCGCCAAGACCTTCACCATCTACGGCAGCATGGCCATCGTCATTGAGCGCACCGCGCACGCCGCCATCCCACGGCCGGCGGCCGCGCGGCACGTGATTGCTACCACGCCTCGTGCGACACCATCTCCCACCGCCACGCCGGTGGCGTGGGTGCCGACCAACCGGCTGCGGATCGCCAGCGGGTTCGACGCTGAAGACAGCGCCGGTATCGCTGCCGCGAGCCTCGGCCTGCTCACCGGCGTGACCGCCGTCTCGGCGCAGCCGTTGGGGGCAGTGGTGCCGTTGCTGGTTGCGGGATCGCTCGTGCTCGTCGCGGCCGGCGCGCTGCTCGTGGTCCTGGAGCGACGGCGAAGGCGACGGCGTCAATGCGCTGGGTGACGTTCACCGAGAACAACCACGACGCCGAGCGCACCGGCCTGCTCGTCGACGGCCGCATCCACGCCTCCACACCGGACACGACGCTGATCGGCCTGCTCGGCGACGACGGCACGCGGCTTGCCGCTCAGGGTGACGAACTCCGCCGGGACCCGCATCAGGTTTTCGAGCTCGACGCGGTGCGCGTGTGCGCGCCGATTCCACGGCCGCCGACGGTGCGCGACTTCTACGCGTTCGAGCAGCACGTGCGCACGGCACGCCAGCGCCGCGGGCTCGAGATGGACCCGGACTGGTACGAGTTGCCCGTCTTCTACTTCAGCAACCCCTACGCGATCTGCGGCCCTGATGCCGACGTCGCGATCCCCCCGGGCTGCGCCGAGATGGACTACGAACTCGAGGTCGCGGCCGTGGTTGGAATCGGTGGCGCCGACCTCGATCCTGAGGACGCGCAACGCGGCATCGCCGGCTACTGCGTCATGAACGACTGGAGTGCTCGCGACATCCAGCGGCGGGAGATGAAACTGAGCATGGGTCCCGTGAAGGGCAAGGATTTCGCCACGTCGATCGGACCCGTGTTCGTGACTCCCGATGAGCTTGAGGACACGCGCCGCAACAAGAGCTACGACCTCGAGATGACAGCCTCGGTGAACGGCGTCGAGTACTCGCGCGCATCGTTGGCGGACATCTTCTGGAGCTTCGGCGAGATGCTCGCCTACGCGTCGCGCGGGACGCGCGTCGAGACCGGTGACGTGATCGGTTCCGGTACGTGTGGGACGGGCTGTATTCTCGAGCTGTCCATGGTGCACGGCACTGATCGATACCCGTGGTTGCAGCCCGGCGACGTCGTCGAGCTCAGCGTCGAACGATTGGGGATGCTTCGCAACCGTGTGGCCGCGGGCGGGCCGTTGCGGCCGCTTCGATGAGCGTCGGTGACGCCTTCATCGCGCGAGTCGATGCGGTGGAAACCCGGCTTGCCGCCGCCGCGGCTGCCGAGCCATCGCCAGGAGCGCTGAGCGCTGCGGACCCTGAGAGCGGCGAGCGGTGGGATCGCGGCCAGGCCTGGGCACATGTCGCCGAATTCATCCCGTACTGGATCATGCAGGCGGGGCCGGTGCTGCGTGGGCAGCCCTCGGGCGAACCGGTACCGTTCGGGCGGACCAAGAGCGACCCGGAGCGCATCGGGACGATCGAGCGGGACCGACGCGAGCCGGTGGCTGTGCTGTGGTCGGGCGCACGTGAGGGCATCGCGACGTTGCGCGGCTTCCTCGCTGGTATGGCAGCCGGCCAGTGGGGGATCCGCGGGCTGCATCCGACCCGCGGGGCGATCACCGTCGAGGAGTTGGTCGAGCGCTTCCTCGTCGGCCACCTCGAGGAGCACGCTGATCAGCTCGAGGAGATGACGGCTGCCTCGGTTTAGCGGCGCTTCCTGTGCCGATGTGGATGCGCCGCCACTGGAGTCAGGGTGTCGGGATCGGCCGGCGACGGAGCATCGACAAGGCCAGCAGCCTCGAGCGCACCCGGCTCGTCCATCCAGCTCCGCGCCTTGACCCGCGGTTGACGGAATATGCGGGTAAGTCGCCGGTCTGCGCCGCGGCGGAAGGTTTCCGCGTCGCTGACGGTGAAGGTCGGGAGGTACGGCGGAACGTCCGCGCCTGCCCCCGTGGGGCCGGCGGGATACGGGCTGTTGGTCCCGATTGCCGGGTCGCGGTTGGGCTCGCGTCGCAATCCGTACCAGAAGAGAACGACCAGGAAGGCGGCGATGCACACCACGAAGATCAACATCGCTGCCATGCGAGCCATGGTCACCCTCTGGGGATAATTCGTCAACGACGAGGTTCCTGCGCTCCTCACGCGTGGCCTGGGGTCAGTCCGTCACCGTGATGGCCGCCTAAACTGGACTGACCCCGCGCGGAGGGATGCCGGAGCGGTTGATCGGAGCGGTCTTGAAAACCGCAGTGGTGTCAGAGCCACCGGGGGTTCGAATCCCTCTCCCTCCGCCAAAAGCTCTTATAGGATAAGGGTTTCTGACTTCCTCAGGCAGTACCAGCTAGTCTGTAACTCCTAGCTCAGTTACCCGGCGTACCCCAGTTGTACCCCAGTTTCAGGTATGCTCTGGGCGATGACTGCCACGAGACGCGGCAACCTTGAGGGGAGCATCCGCCAGCGGTCCACCGGTCTCTGGGAGGCCCGCGTTGCAGTCGGGACAAATCCAGACGAGACCAACCGTCGCCGGTCCTTCTATGGCCGCACGCGGAAGGAGGTCCTTGAAAAGCTTCAGGACAGTCTGACCGCAGAGCGCCGCGGCATCTCGTCCCCAAGCGGGTCCAAGACCGTGGCTGCCTTCCTTGGCGAGTGGCTTCAAGAGGTGGAGCGGTCGCTCGCCCCCAAGACCTTTCGCCGTTACCGGGAGCTGATCGAGCACCACATCGTGCCCGAGGTCGGACGCATCAAGCTCGGCAAGCTCACCCCGCACGACGTGACGATGATGATGCGGCGGAAGCAAGACATGGGCCTGGCCCCCCGCACCATCCATCACATGCGCGCCGTCCTGCGGCGCGCTCTCAACGTGGGCATACGACGTGGCGAACTGCACCGCAACGCTGCCGGTCTCGCCGAGCCGGTAAAGGTCGCGGACCTCGACGTCGCGCTCATGCCTCCAGGTGAGGCCCAGGACATCCTCGGGGCGTTCCGCGATCATCCCCTCGAACCGATCGTCGCGCTCGCTCTCTGGACCGGGTTGCGGCAGGGCGAGATCCTCGGACTCCGATGGCGCGACGTCGACGTGGAACGACGGACGATCACCGTCGCGGGTTCCCTCCAGCGTCTCGGTGGTGAGTGGCGGCTGCTGCCACCGAAGACACGACGATCGGCGCGAACAATCGCGATGCCGGCACCGCTCGCCCCCGTGCTCACTGCCCATCGCGATCGACAGCACCAGCAGAGATTTCGGCTCGGACCGGCGTGGCATGAGGAGATCCCTGATCTGGTGTTTACGACTGCGATTGGGACACCATTGACTGGCACGACCGTCACCAATCGGTTCCAGTGGACGCTGAAATCCAAGGATCTCCCCGTCCGTCGCTTTCACGATCTGCGCCACGGCTGCGCGACGCTGCTGCTCGCCAGTGGCGTCGACCTCAAGACGGTCTCAGCGATTCTTGGACACAGTACGATCGCGATCACGGCCAACACGTATGCCGGTGTCCTCCACTCGCTCCATGCGGATGCGGCTGATCGCATCACGCGCCTGCTTGCGCCAGCGACGGTGTGAACGTTGGAGAGATCGACCGCGGCCGCGCTGTATTAACGCGACCCGAAACCGTTGCCCGAGGATACGTGGTCTACGGACGTGCAGTGCTCCTCGATCCAGCGGTAGAGGCCGTCTCGAGGCACTCTCACGGCGCGCCCCACCCTAATCACCGGGATCTCCCCGGAGCGGAGCAATGCGTACGTCCGGGTGCGGCCGAGCCGAAGTGCGACGGCCACGTCGCGCACCGTCAGTAGCATCGACATCGGTGCCGGCACATACGTCCCGTTAGCGTGGGTGTGGGCGCCAACCTCAGTCGCGGGCGCAGCCACGCGGAGTGGGGTCGCGGAGTGGGCCTGAGAGCGAGTGCGCCCAGCCGGTAGCTTTTTCGAAATCGCCGGAACAGGTGGGGTTTGCACGGGGAAACTGAGCTGCCTCGATGTGATCATCGACGACTCCATCGAGCGACACCCCGTATCGTTGCAACGCGAGGGGTCGTCCCGGGCCAGCGGCGCCCAGCTACTGGATCTTCGTGCAGCGGCCTCCAGGACCGCGACAGGATCTGCAGCATGTTTTGAGCATGCCAGGTTTTTGCTCACAGACTGCTTACATTTTTCGCGATCCGAATGTTGCCTCCGATTCCGACGCCATTGGATCCGCCTCGTGCGTCGATCATGCGGTCATGCGTCCGTGCTGCCGAGGTGTATGCGGTCTCAGTCAACGTCGCGAGGTTCGCGAGCCTCGCGTCTTTCGCAGGTTTGACCCTTGAAGCGGACATCGCAAATCAGACGCATCGCGCGCATGCCGCGTGGCTCGCGACGTTCGCGCTGTCAGCGTGTCACGCTGAACAAGTGGATTGCGCGCTTCTCGCTCTCCACGCGAGGGACGCGCGTTCAGCGGAGTTCGCGTCATCCGCGAACCCCACGACGGGGAAGGCCGCCGCGACCGGAGGGCTGCGGGGTCGGACGCTTCAGTAGCGCTTCGGTGCTCCTCGTCATCACCTCTCAGTCCTCCACTGACCGACCATCTCCTCTCCCTCCGACAAAGGCACGTGCATCAAACACCTCTTGGCGCCGCCTTCACCCCCTCGCGCATACGCATCGACGACCCTGACACGCACACAGTTGCATCGCTGATTTCTTCCAGATCAAACGCTTCGAGAATGTAAGCGCTGCGTAGGCGGTTTCTCCCTAGTCTGGAGCCCGTGCAACACGGGATTCCGCGATGATCTCGATCGGCAAGCTCACCAGCGTCGAGCAGGCGGTGCGGTACCTGCGCGAGGCGGTCGCGCAGCAGCAGCTCGAGTACTACACCGCCCGCGGTGAGTCACCAGGACGCTGGGCCGGACCCGGTGCGGAGGTGTTGGGTTTGCGCGGCGAGGTGACCGACACCGACTTCGCCGCGGTACTCGCCGGCACGCATCCACGGACGGGTGAGGAACTCGGCAAACACTGGCGGAGGCAGAGTGTCATCGCCTTCGACGTGACCGTGTCAGCACCCAAGGACGTGAGCATCCTCTACGCGCTCGGTGACGAGCGCACCAGGTCCACCATCCTGCGCATCCACGGCGAGGGAGTCCAGGCCGCCGCCGAGTATCTCCAGGCCAATGCCGGGTGGGCCCGCCAGTACAACCCGGACACCAAGACCACCGAGGCGGTGCGGGCCAAGCTGGTCATGCCCGAGTTCGTGCATCGCACCGCCCGGCCGGTCACCGATCCGACCACGGGGACGGTCACCGTCGACCCGCAGCTGCACACGCACATCACCGTCCCCACCTGGGTGCAGCGTCCCGACGGGAGCTGGAGCCAGCTGCACAGTGAGCACCTGTACCAGCACGCGGCCGCGGCCGGCGCCATCGCACAGGCGGAGTGGCGCGACCGTCTGGTGCGCGAGCTCGGCATCTCCTCCGTGGTCGATGGCAAGGGGTGCTTCTCGATCGTCGGCATCACCGATGCCCAGCGGCGTGAGTTCTCGCGCAGGTCGCTCCAGATCGATGCCGCGGCGGCCGCATATGACGTCACCACGCGTGCCGGGCGCGAGGTGGCCACGCTCGACACCCGCGAGGGCAAGCACGAGGTCGCAGCCACCGAGGACCTCTTCGCCCGATGGCACGAGCGTGCCGCGAGCGTCGGGCTCGACGGCGAGACGGCGCAGGCGGTGTTCGGCCGCGAGCCCGGTGCGCTCGAGCCGCGGCGCCTTGACGTGCAGCAGTCGGTCCAAATCCTCGGCGTGTATGGACTCACCGCCCGGCAGGCCACCTTCACCCGGCGCGACCTCATCCGGGCCGTGGCTTCGCACGCGCCCCTGGGCATGAGCCGGGTGCAGCTCGAGGCGACCGTCGACCGGATCCTCGCCGACCATGACGCGGTGCGGCCCTTGCCACCTCGATCGCGCGACGGCGAGACCGAGCCCGCGGCGATGGATCGCTGGACCGAGACCGGGCATGACCTCCGCTACACCACGCCGGAGATGCTCGCCCTGGAACGAGGCATGGTGGCGACTGCCCAGGCGCGCGCCGGCGCGCGCGTCGGGATGGCCCGCGCCGACACGGTCGCGGCAGCGATGGCGTCGCGTCGGACACTCACCGCCGACCAGCGGGCGATGATCGAGGAGGTCTGCCTCAGTCCCGCGGGCGTGCTGGTGATCGAAGGCGACGCCGGTGTCGGCAAGACCTACGCGCTGGAGGTCTGCCGCGAAGCCTTCGATGCCTCCGGTGTCGAGGTGGTCGGCTGCGCCCTGGCCGGACGTGCCGCTGAGCTCCTCGAGGAGGGATCGGACATCGCCTCGACCACAGTGGCCGCCACGCTCCACCAGCTCCAGGTCGAGCGCCTTCCCTTCGGCGGGGTGCTCGTGGTCGACGAGGCGGGCATGCTCGGTGACCGTCAGCTCGCCGAGCTGGTCTCATTGGCGGCCCGCGACGAAGCCAAGCTGGTCGTGGTCGGCGATCCCTTCCAGCTCCAGCCCATCGAGGCGGGCGCGCCGATGCGCACCCTAAGTGACCACATCGGCAGGGTGGAGCTGCACGAGAACATCCGCCAGCAGTACGACTGGGAGCGGGCGACGCTGCGGCTGCTCCGCGACGGTGAGGCGCGCGAGGCGTACCGCGAGTACGAGCGCTACAACCGCATCCACGACGCCCACTCGGTGGCCGAGCGCCGGGTCCAGGTGATCGAGGACCACGCCCGGCTCGAGGCCGGCGGTCTCGACACGGTCATCCTCGCCCGGCGGCGTGACGAGGTGGCCGAGCTCAACGAGCTGGCCCATGCCCGATCGGTGGCCGAGGGGAGGGTCCACGGCCTGGCACTGACCGTCGGTGGCAAGGAGTACCAGGTGGGTGACCGGGTCATCTGTCTCGCCAACGAGCGCAACGGGTCGGTCAGCAACGGCACCCGTGGGGTCATCACCGCCGTCGATCTCGAGCACCAGACGCTCACCCTGGAGCGCCCCGACAAGCGTCAGCTCACCCTCGACACCACCCACTACGCCGCCATCGACCGTGGCTATGCGCTCACCGTGCACAAGGCACAGGGGATGACGGCTGACATCGCTCTGGTGGTGGGATCCGAGGGTGCCACCCGGGAATGGGCATACACGGCCATGTCGCGCGCCACCCTGGCCACCCACTACTACGAGGTGTATAAGCCGCCGGAGCGGGACACTCTCGGCGTCGAGCACTGGAAAGAAACAAGCCGATCCGCCGAGGAGCGCACCGTGCAGGCCTGGACCCGCAGCGAAATAAAGGAGTCGGCGCTCGACTACCCGGAGCGCTACGAGACACCCGAGCGGATCACCGTCGAGAGCAGCCTCGAGGCGTCGGCCACCGACCGGCAGCGCGCCCTGGTCGAGATGCTCGGCGGACCCGAGCTGACCCACGAGGCGACCCGGGTGGAAGCCGGGGAGGAGATTGACCGCCTGGTGGCTCAGCGTGCCTACGACCAGCTGGAAGGTTGGTTGCGTGAGATGGGCATGTCCGAGGATGCCGCGCACGAACTGCTGGACCGTGCGGTGGATCGCATCGACGCGGAGGACGCCACCGGCGGGCCCCGCGACCACCTCGAGGGTAAGGCCGTCGCCGGTTGGCTCACCCCCGAGATCGATGCGCAGCTGGAAGCGGCGCAGCTGGAGTTCGAGCGCGAGCAGGGGCTGTCACCCGAGCTCCCGGCGTGGTGAGACTCGCTTGCCGAGTGTCAGCGTCAATGTTGCCGACCGTATGCGGAAACGGTTCACGAGACGCGACTCAACGAAACGTCACCCGAGAGTCCTACCTGGCGGGGTCTTGTCGGTGACGAAGATCCATTCACGCATCCACTGAGGGAACCCGTCCCCGCGCCGCGGCCCCGGTGGTACGCTCGGAGCGCTCTTGGGACGGCGCGGCACCGCTTGCCGCTCTCGGAGGTCATGCGATGACCAGGAACCCGTGGTGCGCCCCAATCGACACCCTGCGTGACGTCATGTACGACGAGACGCGCCGCTACGTGCACGACTTCAGCTCGCAGTTGGAGGGAATCGTCAAGGCGACCATGGTCACTGCGGCGATCGAGATCGACGTGGCGCTGTTGCGAGCCTTGGCTGGCTGCGCACAGCCCTACCCGGTCCGCCGCGTTGCGATGGGCGCCCGGGCTGTGGTGCCGATAGAAACCCGGCCCACTGGACCGCGGCCCCAACCGAACCTGATGCTCATTCCCCTTCCTGAAGGCGCCCTCCTTGCCGCACGAACCAGGGGCGTCCGTGTGTCCTGGGATGCTTGTCACCCACGACCAAGACGAGGGGCGATCGGTCGGAAGTGAGGATCGGCAACCGCATCCTGGATGCACTGCCCCGACGACGCCTTCGATCAGTTCCGTGGGTCGGTGCCGCCGATGGCACTTATAGCGTCGCGCTGGTCGTCTCTCGTTCGAGCCGATTCCGTGACCTCGGGGGTACGCGTGGAGCCAAGTGCGTTGAGCGACACGAGCTCTGGATGGGCTTTGTAGTAACTGAAGAAGGCCTTCACCGCCCGTCGCGGATCATAGCTAGCTCCGCGAATCTTGTACGTGTCCGGGGTGACGAACTGGAGGCCAAGGGCGCGGTGGTGGTTTGCATGAATTGGGTAGAAGGTTGCACAGAGGCGCTCAGGCAGTCGCTTGCGCGCGGGTAGCTCGTTCGGTAGACCGATGAGCTCAAGAACCTGCTCGGCCATGTACTTGAGCACGATGTTCGCTGGATGGTTCATGGTGAAGAACAGGAGAGCGCTGTCGAACGCGGACTCCACAAACGGACTAATGGCGATATCGCACTCATGCTCCCTGATTTGCAAGTTCTCACGAGCGTCGCGCACCCACTCCTCAGCCGTCAAAGGTTGGTCGGGATCCCTGAGGCGCTGGATCGTCTCATCCACCCCCCAGCCCGACACAAACGCATGGAGAATGCCCCGGTCGTGGTAGTCAAAGGGGCCGTTTACCACTGACTGACCGGCGGCATCCCGGAGATAGAAGAGATCGGGGAAGTAACCTCCCCAGTAGGCGTCGGGCCACCTCACCAGCGTGGCCTTTGGCGCCATCGACGCCAGAGTCTTCGTGCCAACTCCGAGGCCACGATAACTCTCACTCACGCGCTGGGCTATCACTAGATCACACTGCCCGAGCGAAGCGTGAAGCTTGACGACCTTCTCTCGCGTGATCTCGTGGACCGGCGGAAAGGTCCTCACCTTGAATCGCTTCGAGAACCCGTCGCTCGCTTTGAGCACGTGTTCCAGTGCCATAGCCTGACAGTTTCCGAACACGATGGCACGGGCCTTACTTCCCATTCCGCTCCCGCATGGGACTCACTTGCCGCCAAAAGGGGAGGCCTGCTGGTGTGTCACGACAGATCGTCAAATCTAAGATAGGAACAGTAGATTGTGGAAACCAGCTGCCGACGTTCTGAGGTCACCGGTGCCGACCTGCAGGCTGCCGACGAGATGGTTGCTAGCCGCATCGCGGAGCCCGGAGCGGGACGTCCTCATATCTGACGACTTGTCAGAACGGCGCAACGGCAAGGACGTTAGCCTCGTCGCTGCTGTTGTTGAAGATCGACCACTGGTTGGAAGTCACGTTGCTCTGGTCGATCAGGCCCCAGGCGAGCTGCCCGGCACAGCGCTCGTTGTTGCCGCCGGGATGCAGCACGGTGTCGTTCATCGCTTGGTAGTACGCAACCCGGTGCGCCGACGTCCATGACAGTGGCGCCCCATACTCTCCGAATAGCACCCGCGTGCCGGCCAACGCGACCGTCGACCACCACGTGTGCGCAAGGCGGGCATGATCCCAGCCCACGCCCTCGGGCAGATACCAATGGATGTCGAAGTAGTCGACACCGCACTGCTGCAGGTTGACTGCGTCGGCGCAGGCGTTGCCGGGTGCGTTGGCGACGAAGCTGGCCTCGCTATTTGAGTACGCGGAGTATGTTAGCGGTGCCGTCCAGCCCGAGGTGCCGCGCAGCGCGGTGTTCCATTTGGTGGTGGCGTCTGTGGGCAGATACGACGGGACGTCGTTGGCGGTATCCCAGCTGAACAGCTCCTGCAACACGTCGCAGGCGATGATCACGTCCATGTAGGACACGATAGCCGCTGCCGTGCTGCTCAATTCGGTGGCGAAGTTGGTGTCCCAGGGCGTGACGTGCACGGTGCTGCCCATGGTCAAGTAGTAGTACAGGCCGACCGACCTGCAGTATGCCAGCACCGTCTGCAGGTTGGCGATCCAGGTGGCATGCGTGAGGTTGCCGCTGGCCACGAAGTCAGCCGCGCCGATGATGCGCACGGTGTTCAACCCCAACGCTTTCGCGTTGTCCAGCTGCGGCTTGACCGTGCCCGTCCAGTCCCACATCGGACCCCAGAAGTTGATCCAGCTACCGCCCTGTGACGGGTTCGGGGCGAGGTTGGCGCCGCGTATACGCCGGTTGTTCGGTAGCAGCGACCAAGCTGGTACCGGAGCGTAGCCTCCGCTGACCACCGCTGCTTATCGTCCCAGGAACGCACCCATCAGGTGCGACACGTTCCCGCCGGCGACGTTGAAGTTGGCTGCGGCACTGACCGGGTTGATGGCGCCCGTGATGACATCACCGGCTGCGCAGCGCATAATCCCGGCGGAGCTGAGATTCCACAGGTTGGGGCCGGCGGCTGACGCTGGAAACTGCATGTCGTTACCGCGGTCCCAGAGCACACCGGCCTTCGCGATGCCAGCGAGGACGCGCAACGAGTTGGTCGCGCTGCTGGTGGGGCCGTTCAGGTTCAGATCGACGACAAAGCTCCACCGTCCTTCTAAGCCGACGGGCATCGTGAAGCTGTGCGCCGTGGTGCTGAACAGGCCGTAGGGGTCGTCGGCCAGTACGGTCCCGCTCGTAGTGTCGAAGGCGACGTTGACTATGCCGCCGCCCTGGACCACTGTCTGCGCCGTGTTGAGGGTCGTGCTGAACCCGAAGTTAGGCGCGGCAAGGCGCGTCACCAGCCAGGTCGCGCCGCCGTCGATGCTGCGACAGTCGAAGGCGTCGATTGCGCCCACGGCCGTCTGCAGGAAGTACGGGCCGGCGAACGACGCTGCACCCGGCCAGCTGATCGTGTTGCTGCCGCCGCCGCCCTGCTTCACCAGCAGCTGAAACTGGGTCAGTTGGCCGGCGATGGCGGCGGGAAACAGGAGATTGGTCGCGCCACCACCAGTGAGAGTGATGGGCACGATGTCGCCGACCGTGTCGACTAGCACCGGCTGATAGTTACCGGCGCTGACGTTCACATAGGCACCGCCAACGACCGTGCCATTTACCGGCGTGCCAAGGCGGACACCGCCTTCCATGGTGGGATCAGAGATGAGGGCCATTCCCGCTGTGG
Source organism: Candidatus Dormiibacterota bacterium (assembly GCA_003153505.1). Classification (GTDB taxonomy): domain Bacteria; phylum Chloroflexota; class Dormibacteria; order Aeolococcales; family Aeolococcaceae; genus Palsa-851. The sequence continues at coordinate 65,236 of PLZA01000052.1, read as the reverse complement.
CGGGATCGCCACCCCCCACCCATGGCGGAATCAGCGGTGGCGGCTTCAGGCCCGGCAGGAATCCACGGTTCATCAGGCGTCCAACCCCTGAGCGGTCACATCAAGAGAGGTGCCAGTGCCCTGCGCAGCCGACATGGAGGCATAGAGAGCTTCGCCGCTCTTGAGCCAGAGGTTGGTGTACGTCTTGCTCAGCCGGAAAGGTGCCGTCGTCGCTGACGCAGTCACCGCAGTGACCGTCAGCACATCGCGCAGCCAGTAGTTCGTACCGTCGTAAATGTATACGTACACGAGTGACGCAGTGGATGTCGGCGTCAGCGAAGCGGCGACAGCCTGAAGGATGACCTCCTCTATCTTGGTGCCGTTGGCACCCGCAGTGGTAAGCAGGACCGCGTGCTGCGGCGGCTTGACCTCGGTCTCGGCCGTGCCGAGATTGGCCGTTCCAACGTTCGGGATTCCGGCATACGTGGGCACGGCGCTCATCGGCAGTAGACCCGCTGCGCCAGCGTGGCCGCGACTGCGGCGCTTATCCACGTTCCAGGCGTTCCACCGACAACGCACTCCCAGATCAGACCGCTCGTGTCTTGCATCTGCACTCCCGCGACGAACGTGCCACTGATGGGCGGTCCTGCCCGGCCAGTCGCCGGCAACTGGATCACGTCCTGCGCTTGCGTCGTCATTGGATCACCATGACGGGGTACCTGACGCTATTCCTCGGGGCTATGGCATCCGTATTCCTGATCGTCGTACGTAGGTAGCGCTGCGCAATACTCATCGACAGTATCTCCTAGTTGACTCGGTTACCTGGGGCACTGGACAGACCGACGAGCCCTGCGTCCCAGTCGCACGCACTCCCAGGACGAATCCGATCGCATCCGCGCACAGTTCCCAGCGACTCCCGTCGCTGCCGGTTCGCCCGCGCCACAAACGGGATGCGACACCATTGAGGAATCTGACTGTCACCCGATTACCACCACGCGGTAAGTGGTTGCATTCGGCACGGCCGTTGCAAAGGTTAGGGTGACCGTGGACGAGTTGGTCGCTTGTACACCGCAGATGACCATGTTTCCAGAGCTGTCCATAACCATTACTGCAACATCAGTTGTGCTCAAAGTGTGGCTGAACGTAAAGGATGTCAGCGCACCGTTACCGGTTATGGTACCCGCCGCTTTGCTCACCACTCGCCTGATCGTAGCACTGCTGTGGCGCGTTCTCTAGCGTGAGCCCCACAGGTTAACCAATTCTTGGCGCCGGATTAACCCTACATTGCGGAGTCTGAGTTTCTGGTAGCGAGAACGATCGGCGCGGATATAGATGCGGCTGTCTACGCGCTCACTCGCTTTGGCAAGCGACTGCAAAGTTGCATATCAACTATTTGCACACCGGTTCAACTCGCTCTGGACAGACGACAAGATCGAAGCCTTCTGGCGGTTGCAGTCCGAAGTCCGGACCGAATCCAGGCCCGTGGAGTAAGGCAGGGCTACCGAGTAGCGGTAATACCGCAAATGAGGGTCCGAATCCAATGGTGGGCACTGTGCACAAGGCGTCTCGGCCGTGCGGGAACCCACGAGCCGTCTCCCCGCGGAGCGTCCACACTTCTCGACTTGCGCAGCACTCCCTCGAAGACGAGTGAGTAGAATCGGATCCGGTGTGAAGCGCATCGGCAGCTTTGGCCCACCGACGGTTGCTGAGACGATCGGCGGCGTGTGCGTGCCGTACTTACGGTCTGCGCTTGCCCTGATCAGCTTGACTACCTTCTCCGTGCTGCTTTCGCAAACTGAGCATTTGCAGTTCTTCCACGACGACTGGTATTTCGTGACCGTCAGCCCGCAAGATCTGTCGGCGTACTTCGCGCCGTCGAATGGGCACTGGTCGACAGTTCCCATTATCGTGTACCGCCTGCTGTTGGGGGTCTTCGGCCTCGCAACGCACGTGCCCGAACAGGTCCTCATGCTGGTTGAACATTTGGCGGTGGTCGCACTCGTGTTTCGGATCGCGCGTAGACGCTCCGGCGACCTTCTTGCTGCGGCCGCCGCTCTACTCGTGTTGGTCATGGGTTTCGGTTCGGATGATTTTGTCTACTGCTGCAGCGGGCAGTTCGCGGCATCAGTGATGTTCGGCCTTCTCGCGCTTGACCTACTCGATCAAAGCCCCGTCGCTTGGCGCACTTTGCTTACTTCTGGCGCTCTGGTACTTTCGTTGGCGGCCTCCGGGATGGGCGTTGCCTTTGTAGTCGCGGCACTTGTTCAAGCCGGGCTGCGGCGGGATCCTCTGGGCATCGCTGCGGCCTCGCTGCCGTTGCTTATCTTCGTGGCGTGGTTCAGGTTGCTCGACCAGTCCGGGGCGGATACTGCGGTTCCGCTGACACCTGGAGGAATCTGGGCAGTCGTGCAGTTCATTGGGTACGGTATCGCTGCAACCGGAGCGTCTGCCGCGGGAGCTGGAACGCGTTTCGGTGCTCTGCCGCTCGTAGTTTCCGTCCTCGGTCTGGCGGCCATTACCGGTGTGGGTGTCACCAGATCGCCCATCGCCTGGGTGCTCAGTCCCCTCGCGGGCATCGTCGCTGAGTTCGGATCCATCGGGTTGGTGCGGGTGCAAGGCTTTGGAGTAGCCGAAGCAGGTACCAATCGGTATATGTACGTATCGGTCGTCTTGCTGACGCTTCTCGTCAGCGCGTCGGTGTCCTCTCTGCGTTGCCGACTCCCCTGGCGAATAGTCCTTTCGGGGGCGCTCGCGGTTGCTCTTATCGGAAACATGGCCTCGCTCGCGGGCGCCGTAGCGTACTGGCGGGACAAGAGCGCCACCGAGGACATTGTCCTGGCGACCTTGAATGCCATCCAGAATTCGCCGACCCCCGATCAAACAGTCCTGGCGGATGCGAACGACGCTCCCTCAGTCCAAGTTGCCGCGTTCTATGCAGCTGAGCGTCGGTTCGGCTCCATCGGAGATCTCCCTCCCTTTGGTGTCGCGGCGGCTCAGCAGCCAGAGGTGGTCGACACCGTTTTACGCACCGTCTTTGCCTCGTCAGTCGTTCTGTCGAAGGCGACTGTCATCTCGAATTGCGTTGACCGTGAGCCCCTCCCCTCAGAACTGCTCCTGCCTCCCGGAGCGCGCTTGGAGCTACAAGTTGAAGGATCGGGATTGTTGGGCGTCGCGTTGGGTTGGCTGAGGTCACCCCAACCGGCGCGCTCATTCTCCGTATCCACCGGGATATGGGTTCTGAAGGCACCGACGGTCAGATTGCCGTCGTTCATTTGGAACGTGACCATCAGTGCTGGCTACGACGCATCCGTCTTCGCCTGCTAGTGCGCTGACACAAATCGCTAGCGGCAGTACACGTATAGCGTCGCAACTGCGCTGCCCTGGGTTAACGGACAAGAGCCTTGGAGACATCTTGGTAAGGCGTCACCGGGTTCAGGCTCGGATGGTCCTGTCCCATTGGCTAAGGTCGCGCCGTCCGACGACGTACCGTCGTTGGACACGCGACGCAGCACGTGGGTTCGCTGATCGCCGAGTCCACAAATCATGGCCCCTCAGTTGACCCCTCACGGGCGGGCTGACCGCGGATCGCGATCGAGGAAACGCGCAACGCGCGACTGACTCCGAGGACCGTCGGCGTCCCGGCCACGCGATGCAAGGCGGAGGCAATCACTCAACCCGCGACGAGCTATGGCTAGAACCCCCGCGCGTACCCTAGGGCGCTGTCAGCCCACACCTGTGATGACCCCGCGGAGACACGTTCAACGTGTCCGCCGAATACGAAACGGCCCGGTGGCACACGCAGACCTGAGGCGGGCCCCCGCGACTCAGCTCACAGTAGGGCAGCTGCGGCCTACGCCGTACCCCAATTCATACCCCAGTTGGCGACGCTACCAGCCAGCACCCAGCGGTACCCGGCGGCACCACCGCCGTTGCGCCCGAGTTCACAACGACCCCGAACGGCACATTGCGACACGCCCCTGCCGGTCTTGAAAACCGCAGTGGTGTCAGAGCCACCGGGGGTTCGAATCCCTCTCCCTCCGCCACAAACCCCTTAGCGAATCAGGGGATTTTGCGCACGAGGCCGTCGAGGATATCTCTGCTGGTCGTGGGTCTCGCGGGAACCCTGCGGTTCGGATGGGCGTAGGACGTACTGGGACAAGGAGTGGAGTCAGTGATGGTGAGAGGCTCAAGGGGCGTGGGAGTACCCAGGCGGCGACCGTTTTGCGCCGTGCGCCAGGGCCTCGTTGGGTGCGCGGCAGTTGCAACCCTGGCCGGGTGCAACGGCGGATCGGGAACTCCCCCGCAATGGTCGCCGGCTCCCGGGGCGCTTCTGAATTGGGCGACCGACAGCGGACAATCCGCGCCGCTGCCGATCACCCAGAAAGCTCTGCCGGCCGGCGTCGCCGTCTTCTGGACCGTCGACGCAGCCGATCCCAGGCGGCTCATCGCGAGCGATTGGCAGGGTCACGCGGTTGGTTGGATGGAGTTCGCAGCCTCGATTCGGGGACTCGGAGAGCAATCGCCGGACGGTTCAGGCGTCGAGATCGGCAACGCCTTGTACTCGTCTGACGGCCGGCTGATTGCGAGTAACCTCAGCGGCGGAACCTGGGCCGACGACAGTCGTCACCTCTGCGAGGTTCTTGGACCCAACGCCGCGCCCGCTGGCCAACAGTCGGTGCAGGTCTCGGCGAACACAATCGTCGGAGTGACGTCGCCGGCGTGGCTGTACGTATCGCTCCCCGGACACAATCGCCGGCCGATCACGCAAGTGGGAGATTTCAGCGACCACGGAAACATTTCCGTTGTCTCGTGCAGTCTCACGTCAGACGAGGCGATCGTAACCACCTCCTCCTTCGTCTCCATCACGCAGATCAGCGAATATCGATTGTCCACGGGCAAGCTGCTGTACTCAGCAGAGGTTGGGTCATCGGTCTTTGGCGTGGTTGCGACACACGACGGAACCTTGATCGCAGAGGACGACTCCGCATGTGGCGGAACGGTGATCCACGATCTCGCTCACGCGGGTCGTGTCGCCGCGCGTCTTCAGGGCACGTACGTCAAGGCATTCTCATGGGATGGAACTTCGGCGCTCACCAACGGACCAATGGGCAATCCTTCGTTCGCACCTACCGCTGTGTCCGTCCGAACACTCAGTAGCGGGGCGACCGTCTGGTCCGCTGCGCTGCCTCCAACTGACGTGAACCTGGAGCCGGCAGGTTCAGCGTTCCTGCTCGGTGTGCCGCCTGTGTCGCCCGGACATGAACCCCTCAGCGAATCGGTATTCGTTGTCGGCGGCCACGGGGCGGTGACGCAGGTCGCCGTTCGGTCTGCGATGGCCGTTGCGAGCGGGGTCGAGCAGATGAGTGTTGGCGAGACATCCTCAACAGGGAACTGTGGTTAGCTCCCGCCCGATGCGATCTCGGCTGGTGCTCTTGTCGCTCTTTCTGGTCGTGAGCGCGAGCGCGTGCGGGTCAACAAACCCGCCACCGGGTGAAGGTCTCGTGGTGGGTGGGATCATCCCGTGCGCTGCACTCGGACCGCCCCCTGGTGTGCAGTACGCAGCGGGGACCGTCACTGTGCTTGAAGGTGAGATGACCTGGAGGTCCATCGGGGCTGGCTCATCAGTCGCAGTGTTCCCCACGACCGTCAGGGCGCAGGAGCAGGTTTCGACGAACTCGTCGTATCAGTTCGCTCTCGCTCCAGGTGAGTACGTACTCCAGGCGCACTTCCCGCCCCCGGCGAACGTGACTCCGTTCGTCAGCATCACCGTGGAGTCCGGGACGACAAAGCACGTCGACATTCCGAACATGTGCATGTAGGGCCGATCACGCGGTTGATCTCGCGCTACCGACGCACTCCTGCGCTAATCCGTGGGAATGCGCAAGCTCAGCCGAAGAAGTCGATGAGCACCGGCGCGAGGACCGCAGGGTCGGCCGCGTGCGTCTGGCCCTTGAGCACCTTCTGGGTCGCACCCGGGATGGCGCCGACGACCGCGCTGATTGACGCTGCAGCCCACTCGGGGCTGGCACCGCCGTAGAGGCCGAGCGTGGGCGCCGTGATCTTCGCGAGCCGTTCGACCGGGACGCTGCTGTCCCCGACCAGGGCGAGGTCGTACGGAAGGGTGTGAGCAACCGCCTCCAGGCCTCCGAACCAGGGCTGCGTCTTGATCGCCGGGTCGAATGGGGCGCCGGTCGCGCGGATGAAGATCTCCACCGCCGTGCCCCGGTCGCCTGCGTCGAGTGCGGCCTCGATCCTCCGCAGGGTGGCACCCGCTGTCTCCGCGTTGCCCGTGAGGTACGGCGGCTCGTTGACAGCCAGCCGGGTGATTGCGGCGCCGTCAGCGGCGGCCTCCAGCGAGAGGACGGCGCCAGAGGAGTGGCCGAAGACCATCGCCGAACCACCGACAGCATCGATGAGTGCCTTGAGGTCCTCCACTTCGCGAGCCGGGGCGTACGGTGGGGTGTCCGAGCTGTCCCCACGACCGCGACGGTCGAATGCAACGACGGAAAACCGCTCCACGAGGTGAGGGACCAACGCATCAGCTGAATGCCGGTTGTTCAACGCGCCGCCGGCAAGGATCAGGACCGGGCCGTCGCCGGTGCGTTCGTACGCGATCCTGGTTCCGTCCGCTGATCGTGCTGTCTCGGCCACAACTTCTCCTTGGCTGCGACCGCCGGATGGCTCAGCGCTGCTCCTGGATGCGGATGAGGTTGCCGGCGGGATCGCGGAACGCGCAGTCGCGCACCCCGTACGGCTGCTCGGCCGGCTCCTGGACAACCTCGGCGCCACTGGCCTCCAACCGCGCGAAGGCACGGTCGAGGTCGGCTTTGGCCATGAGGATGTGGGCGTAGCTGCCCTTGGCCATCATCTCAGCGATGGTGCGGCGTTCACCGTCCGCCGGCGGTGGCTGGACCGGATTCACTGTGACCTACAGTGTCGGTGCGACGCAGTACGTCGCCACATGGGACACAGGGATCTACGCTTGCGGCACCGGCGCGCCAGTATCCACGATGTGCACTCCTCCCGCCTGAGCATCTCGAGGCCTTCGATCGTCGCCCTTACGATGCACCGATTGGGCGAGGCGCGTCGTGACTTCGCTGACCGGATCCGATCCGATATCTCGGCCTGCGCTGAACCGGTCACGGTCTCGGCACCGTCCACGCACGGCGCCCGACTCCCGGTTCTTCGCTGCTGAGAATGAGCGGTGATCATAAAAGTCTGCTGCCCGACATGCTGGAAATGGACCGAATTGGGAACGGTGCTGACCTGCAAGCGCTGCGGGACTCCGCTCATCCTTCCGGACGGCCGGCGCGCCGACGAGGTCGCTGCGGCACCGCCCGAAGTCACAGTCGCCGCACTGCCTGAGCCGCCGCCCGTCGAGGTTGCACCTGTGGGCTGGTCGATCCGCGCTCGCTGATCGGTTCCCAGCACTCGCCGATGGGCGTGCCAACCGCCTGACGCGAACCCGTGACGGGCGTGGCACCGTCTGTGAACGGCGCTCAATCCTCGCTCGGCGTCTGCAGAGAATGAGCGATGGCTGCCAGCGCACCCGTCGCGGTCTGCTGCCCCAACTGCTGGAGGTGGTCGGAGCTCAAGAATGCGAGCACGTGCAAGCGCTGCGGCGCGCCGCTGGTCCTGCCCGACGGTCGTCGCGTCGACGAGGCGCGAAGTGGCACGGCTCCGGCGCCGGTGAGCATCAATGCCCCGACGGTCTCGCTGGCATCGCCCATGGTCGGGACCGACTGGGTCGCAATCGCTCGATGGATCACCGTGGCCCACGGCGCGCTCGTGGTTCTTCTCATCTTTGCAATCGGCTTGATCGTTCCGACTATCACCGTGCCTGTGCAGGACCCGAGCACGGGAGGGATCGTCGAGCAAACGGTGAACATTCGACCGGGGCTGGCGATCGTCGCCGTTCTGGTGATGATCTTCTACGCCGGCTTCGTCAAGGCCATCGGATGGGCGGTCGTGCGCGTCATCCTGTTGATACTGGTGCTGATCGGAGCGTTCGCCGCCGCCTCACGGATCGGGACGGAGCCACTCGCACTGGTCGCGGGGACGATCACCGGCCTGATCATCGATGCGGGATTCGCATACGTGCTGACGATGACCTTCCTTGCGCCCCGCCGGCCCGCCCCAGTCGCCGCTCGTGCGCCAGTGCCCGTTGCTGCGCTGCCACTCGCGCCGCCACCTCCCGCGCCATCGCCATGGAGCCCGCCTGAGCTTTAGTCCGGGCTCAGGGTCGGGCGCCACGAGCCGGGCATCCGCGGTGCGGCGCCCGGCGCATGGCCGGCCTGACGACAGGGGAATTCCTAGCCGACGGCCACCTCGAGGACACGCGTCCCCCAGTTGCTGACGCGGTCAGGTGTCTGGCTCGAGAGCGGCGGCATGTACTCGGTGGCGAGCCACACGGCCGGTGCGGTGGGATCCATGACCGCCCACGAGTAGTCACCCCAGCGTGAGGATGTGGGCGCGTACGGACCGGTGCCCGCAGCAGCGATGGTGATGGCGCCGAAGGAGGACCGTCCTGCTCCGAGCACCGCATATGCGGCGCTCGGGTAATGAGCGGCACCGGTCACGGTGAAGACCATCGCCACATTCCCCGACGACGTGGACTGGAGTGCGGGGTAGATGACGTTGTTACCCGAGTCGACCACGTAGCCCTGGTGCTCGACCACCGATGCGCCGATGTGCCCGCCGCTCAGCGAGGGGCGAACGCTGAACCAGGCGGCCCCAGCGCGATTGGTCGAGTCATGGGCGATCGTGACGACGCTCGTCAGCTCACCCCAGAGCAGACCGTTGATGTACTGGGTCTGCTGCATGCGATCGTCCCCGGAATCGATCGTGCTGGTCGCGCCCTTCTGCGCGGACCCCGGCGGCAGGCCGTAGGTCTCCGACGCGATCACCGTGCTGGACAGCTTGGGCAGCTTGCCGTGCTGGAGCGCGGTGCGATCGGTCATCGCCCAGACACCGAGGCGGTGGTCCGTGGTGCCGGTGGGATCGAGCGAGTTGAGGAAGTACTCCGCATTCGGCGCACCGGTGCTGATCGCCGGCTGCACCGACGCCACGACCGTGCCACCGATGCTGAGGTTGCTGAAGTGCGCGAAGTGGACGGAACTGCCGGCCACCAGGTCCTTCTTGGAGAACGCGAAGACCTGGGCGCCGTTGAACTCGGGGCCGAGAATCGAGAATTCGTTGGTGCTGACGTAGAGGTTGTCCTGGTCGATACCGAGTGTGGGCTGGTCACCGAAGCACGGGCAGCCGTTGCCGGTTGCGTCGGTTGTGTTGATCTGGTACTGCGTCCAGATGTTCTCCGGGTTGCCCGAGGCATTGACCGCGATGTCCAGCTGAGACGACTTGCCGTCGGGACTCTCACCGCCGCTCAGGAACAGGATCGTGGCGAACCACGTGTTCGTGGTCGGGTCGTAGTAGCAGCGCGGATCGCTCGTGAACTGCGTCGATCCCTGATCGAAGAGGTCGTTGACGTTACTGGGACCAATCAGGCTGTGACCGTTGGTCTTGAAGATCCTGAATGCCGAGTTCACCGGCTCGAGCACGTAGCCGTTGCCGACGCAGAGTCCCTGGTCCGGCGGCTCGAACTCCTGATTGAAGTTGGTCTTGCGGCTGTCGTTGCTGCTCGTTCCGTTGAAGTTCGCGAGCAGCGAGCTCGGCACCGATGCGGTTGCGGCAGTGGCCGCCGGCGCGGCGGCATGTGATTGCGCGGCAGCCGATCTCGGCGCTGCGCGCACGCCTCGCGGGGCGTGGGTGGCGACCTGTCCGGCCGCTGCCGGAACCGCGTGCGATGGCGAGACGACACCGGTGGTTCCGCTCGCGTACACGGTGGCCGCCGGCGCAGCGGCGGCGAGGCCGGTGTGCGAGAACGGCGCCGCCAACGCGATGCCGGTCGCACCGATGACCGTTCCAAAGAGAACTCGACGCACTTTGCTGACGTTCATTGCTCCACCACCTCTTCTCGTCTTCTACCATCGCCGAGTCCCCTGGCGACCCGGCTCACGACCGATGATACGCATCGGGACCGCGCCCGACTCGGGCCGGAGCTCGTGCCTGGCTACTGGAACCAGCCGGCCACGTCGAGGATCGCGTTGATCCAGCCGACGTCGTTGTAGAGGTCCACGGCGCCGGGATGGGGGCCGGAGGTGGCGAGCTCGACGAAAGCGAGATTCGCGACCACGTCGCCGGCGCGGGGGTTGAGGTCAGAGGCAACCGGACGATGGCCACCGTCGGGCACGAGCGTGAAGATCGTTGCAGCGGTGCCCGCCACGCCGGTGAGGTTGGCCACCAGGGCAACCGGCGGGTTCGCGCCTCCCGCGTTGGGAACGAGACCCTGGCCGGCCACCTGGACGACGAGCATGGTCTTCGGCCCGAGCTCATGGTTCTCACACGCCGTCCCGGACCCCGTCGCTGCGGTGCGGGTGTCGCAGATGCGAGCTGGCGGCAGTGAGTAGAAAAACGCGCCGGGCGGGACGGTCGGAGCTTCGGTCCCGTCGCCGAACCAGCCGTTCACATCGACGATGACACCGATGCTGCCCACGGCGTTGTAGACGCACACGTCCTGGTGCGGTCCGAGCGCGGAGATGACCCGGTTGGGCAATGCCGTTCCGGCGCGAGGATTCAGATTTGACGTCGCGGGAGCACCGGTCGGACATGCGTCGGAGATCGAGTCCGGCGGCCTCACGGTCACGTACGTCGACTGCGTTCCGCCAACGGCGGTGAGGTTGAACACCGCCGCCGCAGCGCCGTGTGTCGGGATTGACGGCGTGCCCGGCGCGGCGCCCGAGGGAAGACCGGAGAGGACCACGTCACGCCAGGTGTTGCCTGGTACAGCGTGATCGACCGTGCCTGCACACTCGGTGCCCGCGCCGGCCCGGGTGTCGCAGATCCGGAGTGGCGGCATTGCGTGAAACTCGCCGGCGACCGGCGTTGCGCCTGGCGGCGCGAAGTATCCCTCGACGTCGACGACGACATCGGCTCTGCCGGCTGCGTTGAACACGGTGACGTCGCCACCGCCTGCAAGCCGCACGACCACGAGGTTTGCCTGCGCGGCGCCGGCGTCGAGGCTGATATTGGAGACCTTGGGAAGGCCTTCACCAGACGGAAAGACGTTGAGGTAACTGTTCGCGCTGCTGTCGGAAACGGCGGTCACGCTCAACGCGACTGCCTGCGCATTCCCGGGCACGGACTGACCCTGCGGTCCGGTCCTGCCGGTGACCTGCACCACCAGAGAACCCGCCGCGCCAAGGGTGTGCCCCGTGCACTGATTTGCCGGCGTCACGACGCGCGTATCGCAGACGCGGAACGGAGTCAGTGCGCTGTAGACGCCGGGCGCCACGATGGTGACCGCTTGCGCCACCCGCGCCGAGGGGCCGCCGTTCCGGCTCATGGTGATTCCCGTGAAGACCTGGGTCGTCGACGTCCCGCCGGTGCTCGTCTCGGTGACCGTGGCGGTAAAGGTCCCGACCGCCGCGTACGTGTGCGAAGTGGTCGGCGTTGTGGTGGTGGCGGTATTGCCATCGCCGAAATTCCACGCATAGGAAGCGATGCCGCCATACGCGACCGTCGATGCCAATGCGTCGAACTCGGTCGCGATGCCGAGGGCCGAGCCCGTGACGGTGAGTCGCGCCACAGGCGCCTGGTCGGGCGTGATCGCGATGGCGAAAGCGTCCGCCCCCACACTGATCGGCGTCCCTGTGGTGTCCGTAGCGGTATCGACCGGCGTGACCACGTTGTAGTCGGTGACATAGACGGTCTTGTCATCCGGTGTGATCGCCATCCCGGTTGCTCCCCCGGCGATCGGAATCGGGCTGCCCGGCGTCGCGGTGGCGAGATCGATCGGCATGACGTTGTCGGTTGGACCACCCACCGCCGTGACGTACGCGGTGGTCCCATCCGCCGAGATGGCGATGTCGTCGGGGTTCAAGCTGACCGTGATCGGTGTCCCGGCGACGTTGGTTGTGGTATCGATCGGCGTCACATTGCTCGACCGGCTGTTCACCACATACACCGTGGCTCCATCAGGCGTGATCGCAAGATTGCTGGGGGCGGTGCCGACGGGGATCGAAGCGCCCGCGACGCGGGTGGTGAGATCGATGGGGCTCACACTGTTCGAGGCGAGATCCACCACGTACGCGGTTCCTCCGTTCGGCGTGATCGCGATACCCACAGGCTCGTTGCCGGCGGCTAGCAGTGGCAGAGCGGTGTTGGTCGCGATATTGATCGGCGTGACGGTGTTCGAAAACGTGTCGGTCACGTAAGCCGTTTTGCCATCGGGCGCGATGGCGATCCCTTCCGGAAGGGACCCGACCGGTATCGGTGCTCCCGGGGTATTGGTGGATGTGTTGATCGGTGTGACCGTGTCTGAATCCACATTCACGACATACGCGGTCTTCCCGTTCGGCGTGAAGGCGATTGCGTCGGGATAGGTGCCCACTGCCACCGGCGGCCCGGTCGCCCCGGTGGCTGTATCGATGGGAGTGACCGTGTCCGAACCCGAGTTGGCGACATACGCAGTCCAGGCCGGCGTCACCGCTCCGGCATCGGCGACCGGCGCGCCGCTGCCGAGCATCGCGGTGAGCAGCACGCTCGGTGCCACGAGGGCGACTGACACCCGGCGCAGATTCCGCGTCATGCAGACGACGATCCCATGCTGGAGCGGGCGCTGCCGCCCCACAACGAGATCGTCACGGGATGGGGATGTCCTCCCTTCCCGGCTCCCGCCCCTTACGGAGTCCGGAGGTACTCGTGCAAATCGATCAGCCAGAGATGCAGCGCAACCGAGCCCGATCGCAGGACTCCTGCGCGCACCAGTTGAGCCCCGTAGGGCTTCAGCGAGTCGAGTGAGGCCTGGAATCCCTGGCCGGTGAGGCTCATCAGCAGGATCTGCGCCGGATGACGCTGTCCGAAGAAGTATTTGTCGAGCGGCGTCAGGTCGCCGAGGTTGCTCGGAATCGAGTCGAAGAATGCGTGGAAGATGCCGATTGGCTCGCGCAGCTCCTTGAGCTGGTTGCCGTTCCACCACATGAGCAGCTGTTCGCCGGTGTAGGCGGCGGGACCGACGAACGCCGGCATCTGCGTGGTGACCGAATAGAGGTTCACCCACGTCGAGTCGTCACCCCACGCAGGGTCGTTGCCCCCCAACGTATAGGCGTAGTCGGGGAACGTGTCATCGACGGTACCGCGCTCGTGCTTGTGCTGTGTCGGCGTGACGGTCAGCACGAGCAGCCCGGCAACGATCGCGGTCAGGGCTCCACCGACCATGAGCCGCGAGCGCACAAGGTCGTGCGAGGCGGCTTCGCGATGCGCCACCCACGCGAGCAGCACGATGGCAACGACGATCAGCAGTCCAACCGGCATCCAGCCGAACTGCGGCACCCGCGGGGAGATTTCGAACACGAGCGGCACGGCGACCAACCCCACAGGGATGAGCCAGCGATAGCGCGCATGCTCGAGGATCGGCCGGCCAAGTTCGGCGATCGTGATCGCGAGCGTGAGCAGCACCGAGGCCCAGAGCAGCGACGAGAAGTAGTGCACCTCCAGGACCTGCGTGTCGCCGATGAACTGCAGGATCACGTCGATCACGATCTGGAAGGCGCACGCCACGCTCACGCACAGTTGAGCCGTGGGAATTGCCCCGAGACGGCGCCCGATCCGCCCCAGGCGGCCCCTGGCAATCACATCCGTGAGGCGCCCGCCGAACGCCGCGTAGCAGGCGAGACCGACCGCCGGCGGAACCAGCAGGTACGTGATGTAGGGCGCCCACAGCGGGCTGCGGGAATGGTTGGCGACCGTCTGCGCCGGCTCCGCGAGGTAGATGAGCGATTGGATCGTGGTCAGGATGTAGTCCCACGGACCGATCAGCACGGCGGAAGCGACCGAGAGCAGCCCGGTGACGCCTGCGGCGGTGCCCACCATCACGCCGAGGTCTCGCCAGAGGCGCGGGCGGTCGCGTTTGCGCCGGACAAGCCAGTACGCCAGGAGTGTTGCGAGGATCAGCGGCGCCGAAGCGGCCACCGCCCAGACCGCAAGCGTGAACAGCACCGCCGAGCCGATCAGCCAGGCGGGGCGGTGGCGAGCTGATGGCATCACGAGGCATGCCAGCCCGCCGATCAGGTACGAGACGCCGGCGGAGTCGGGAAAGTCGGTGCCCCAGGCCAGGATGATGACCGGGCAACTGAGGATGACGATGACCCCGATGACCCCGGCCACCCGGCTGTAGAGACGTCGCAGCAGCAGGTACGTCGGCACCACTGCGATGAGCGCGAGCACATAGCGGAAGACCACGAACCCGGGGACGCCGCCGAACAGGAGGTAGGAGATTCGACCGGGGACCAGGAGCCCAACTCGCGCCCCCTCGCGCAGGCGCTCGGTCGGTTGGAAGACGGCCGCATACCGGACGAAGATGTCGTGCGGATCGATCATGAACGTGGTGTGCATCGCCGGGTCATTCAGATCCGGCGGCGCCATCAGCGTCAGTCTCAGGCCGAAGAAGGCCGCCGCAGGCGCGAGGACGAGGAGCAACGCCTCCGCGCACGTCCTCCTGAGCGAGCGCTGCTCCTCAGGCGCAGCGTCACCGCGCCGATCCTGGGGAGCCCGCACGGGCACAGGATAGGGCTCCGGAGTGGGGGCCAGGCCGTCAGAGCCCCCGGCGTCCGGGGAGCGACTGGTCGGCTCCCCGCCGCGACGCGCTCCAGTGGTCGACGTCCACGATGAAGTCGATCAGCCCGCGGAAGTACGTGACCTGGTCGTCGTACATGGCCATGTGGCTGCCGTTCCGGCAGAGCAGGAAACGGCCGTGGGGGATCCTGCCGGCCACCATCTCCATATGGGCCGGGTCCATGGTGTCGTGGGTTGCGCCGATCACGAGCGTGGGCACGTTGATGCTCTCCAGTGCATCGGTCCGGTCCCAGTTGGCGAGGATCCCGCTGGCACCGAGCTCGCTCGGTCCCTGCATGGGGACGTAGATGGACCGATTGATGTGCGCGAACGCGCGGTTGACCGGGTCCGGCCACTGGTCGGCGGGCAACCGGAGCACGTGTTGCAGATAGTGGTCGTTGAGCAGTTCCATGTATCGCGGCGTCTCGGTGTCGCCGGCGGCCTCGAGCCGCTTGATCTCCGCGAGCACGTCCTGGTCCATCGCGGGCATCAGCGCGTTGCGGGCGTACTCGTTGTACGCAGGGATGCTCATCATCATGTTGGAGATCACGAGCCCCTTGAGGTGTTCCTCATGGCGCAACGCGTACTCGGTTGCGAGGATCCCGCCCCACGAGTGCCCGAGCAGGAAGAAGTTCCCGGCGTCCAGGCCGAGCGCGACGCGTACCTGTTCGACCTCGTCGACAAACCGGTCAACCTGCCAGAGATCCGGTTCGTCCGGCTGATCGCTGAATGCAGACCCGAGCTGGTCGTAGTAGTAGTACTCGATGTTGGCGGCCGGAAGGAAGCTGTCACAGGCCTCGAAATACTCGTGGGTTGCCGCTGGTCCGCCGTGCAGGAGCAGCAACTTCGCGGTCGGGTTATTGCCGACACGCTTGGTCCAGACGTGGAAGTCACCTCTGGACGTGGTGATCGGAATCCGCCGTGCGCCGCCACCGAGGATGTCATCCCGACCGGTGTTGTCAAGGTATTCCTCGGCGTTCATCGACTCTCCTCGAAATGTGGCCTCAGCTTGTCCTCGGCCGACAGGGTATCGACTGGGGCCAGGGCTACCGCGCGGAGCGGCGATCGCCGCCTCGGAACTCCGCCACGGCTTTGGCGATGCTCTCCTGCAGGTACAGATAAAAGAGCTGTCGCTGCGCGACGTCGATCGAGACGTCGACGTCCTCGCCCATCTTCCGCCGAGCGATCCAGGGTGGGATGCCATCGGCGACCATCTCGCTGCCGACGTTGATGCGCACCAGCTCGTCGTTCTCCGCGGACACGTGGATGCTGATCTTGAGCACCAGGCCCGTGTTCTCCACGAGCCGCCAGCTCCGCTCCCAGCGAAGGTTCCGGTTCTGATCTCGCGAGAGATGGACGGCATCATCGGACACCACCGACTCGCCTTCGCCTGCCGCGGCTTCCAACTGCGCTCGGATGTGTCCGTCGAGCTCGCGCGAGATCCAGTTGACCAGCGACGGGGTGCGGTCGTCGAGATCCGGCCGGCCGTTCGGATCGGAGGCGAGCGCCCCGATCGCCCGCACGGTACTCGCGTGACGGCGGCAGTACGGGGCCCCCTCGATGACCGTGCCGTGGTCCGGACAGAAGGACACCGGGCAGAGGTGCCCCCGACGATCGCGGTACTCGCACCGCAGAGCATCGGTGTTCGGGCATCCGGGCACGGTGCAATCGATGCCGGTGGGCTCGGGTTCCAGAGGCACGGCCAGGGGTTCCCTGCGCCGGCGCCGAAAGAGGCTGGTCATCGACGGAACTCCACGAAGGACCCATCCTACCCCGCAATCCCGCGAAGGATTGTGGATGACGCCTCAAGCACGGCATTTGCGCGTCGCCCTAGGCGTCGGTGATCTGGGTCGGGCTCGACGGCCCAAGCGTCATGCTCGTCAGGCAACGGCTGATTTGAGGCTGCGGTACGTGCGCAGCAGGAATCGCCGCATCTCCGGGAGGCGTGGGTCGCGCGCCCCGGAGCGTCTTCGGCCACGACATTGCGAAACCGCACCGCACCAGTCCGACTGACGCGGCCAGGACACGAAACCACTCACGGCGGTAGTAGCCGATCCATGCAGCGCTTTCCAGGCGCGCAAGTGTGACCGGTTCGAAGGTGCGAGTCGCGTGACGGGCGTCGCTTGTGATCGGCATCCGAGTTCCCCAGAACGGACGCGGCTACCCCAGGTCCTCGAGCCCGCCGGTCTCGGCGAAGATCAGTTCCTCGGCGATATTCGTCACTCGGTCGCCGATCCGCTCAAGGTAGTGCGCTACGAACACCAGGCCGGTCGCACGCGGGGCAAGACTCCCGTCGGCGGTCATTTCGTTGACGTAGGTCGAGAATATCTGGCGGTACTTCATATCGACCATGCTGTCGCGCCGAGCGATGTCCCGGGCAGCAAGAGTGTCACGCGCCTCGAAGGCAGCGAGAATGTCGCGCACCTGTGTCTCAGCCTGCTCGGCGAGTGCTCCCAGCGGCTCCGAAGAAGGTACGTCGGGCAACTCCGTCATCGACCTGCCGATCCGGGCGATCGAGACGCAATGGTCTGCCATGCGCTCCAACTCTGAGGCCATGTGATCGAAGCCGTGGATGTCGCGAAGGTCGCGTGCCACAGGCGCCTGCGTGAGAATCACGTGAAAACAGGCATCGCGAATCTTCCGATGCTGCTCGTTGATCGCGACGTCGCCCTCGATGACCGACGTGCAGATGTCCGGGTTACGCTCACGGAGCCCCCAGACGGCCCGCTCGATCGCGACCTCAACATGCTTTGTCAACTCGACAATCGATGTGCGGATGGCGTCAAGTTCCGCCTGGAGAACCGGCCTGTGGGTGACCGGCGTCCCCGCCGGCGTCGGCTGGCTCATCCGAATCTCCCCGTGATGTAGTCCTCGGTTCGTTTGTCCACCGGGTCCGCGAACATTTCGTCGGTCCTGCCGAGCTCGACCAATTCGCCTGCCCGGCCCTCGCCCATCAACATGAACGCCGTGTAGTCGCTGACTCGCGCCGCCTGCTGCAGGTTGTGCGTGACGATGATGATCGTCACCGTCCCGCACAGCTCTCGCATCAACTCCTCGATCCGCAGCGTCGAGATGGGATCGAGCGCAGCGCACGGCTCATCCATGAGGATGATGTCGCTCCCGGCGGCCAAGGTCCGCGCCAGGCATAAGCGCTGCTGTTGCCCTCCGGAGAGCCCGGTGGCTGCCGCCTTGAGACGATCCTTCACCTCATCCCATAGTGCTGTCTGTTGCAGGCAACGCTCGACGGTCTCGTCCAGCACCGCCTTGCTCTGGCGTCCATCGAGACGGAGGCTGTAGACAACGTTGTCGTAGATGCTCATCGGGAATGGCGCGGGGCGCTGGAAGAGCATGCCAACTCGCCGGCGCAGACTCGCGACGTCGACTCCCGAGTCATACACATTCTGATCGCCCACCATGACTTCGCCCTCGAGGGTGAACGAGGGGATCAGGTCGTTGATCCGGTTGAGGCTGCGGAGCAGCGTGGACTTGCCGCATCCGGAGGGACCGATGATCGCCGTGATCTCTCCGAGCGGTGCCGACATGGAAACGTTGCGAAGCGCCAGGAATGAGCCATAGCGCGCGTTGACGTTTCGGGTACTCAGTGCAGGACTCTCCACCTGCACGATGCTGGGGCGCTTGGGACGCTCGCGGCCGGGGTCGGACTCCTGCAACCGCCCCAGGATGCTCACTTCACTCGCCATCTCTCAACCCACCCTACCACTCACATACGCCTCGGTCGCCGCCTGTGCCGGCGCTCCGAAAATCTGATCGGTCGCACCAAATTCAACCAGCCGGCCGGGTTCGCCTGCACGCTCAATGGTCATGAAGCCTGTGAAGTGCGATACCCGCGTCGCCTGCTGCATGTTGTGGGTCACGATGATCACGGTGTACTGATCGGCGATCTCGCGAATGAGCTCTTCGATCTTGAAGGTCGCGATCGGGTCCAGCGCGGAACACGGCTCATCCATCAGGAGGAGCGACGGATCCACCGCGACAGCACGGGCGATGCACAGCCGCTGCTGCTGCCCGCCAGAGAGGCTCACCGCCGGCTTGTTGAGACGATCCTTGACTTCGTCCCACAGCTGTGCGCGGCGCAGCGCACTTTCTGCGATCTCATCTAGCTTCCGGTTCCCCGAGGATTTGGCGAGCCGCACGCCGATGATCGCGTTCTCATAAATCGATTTGGTGGGAAAGGGGTTCGGCCGCTGGAACACCATCCCGATCTCGCTGCGCACCGAGCCCGGGTCGATGTCCGGATCGTAGACATTCTGTCCGCCGAACATCACCCGGCCCTCGACGCGTGCACCGGGCACGACCTCATGCATGCGATTCACACACCGCAGGAGGGTGCTCTTCCCGCAGCCGGAAGGGCCGATGAGGGCAGTGACCCGATGCGCCGGAGCCGTCAAGTCCACGTCAGCCACGACGTGATGCTTACCGAACCAGGCGTTGAGCCTTTCAATCGACAACCCTTCTACCGATGCCTCGGCGATCGGGGTCGTGCCATCCACCTTGGGTGTGGCAGGCGCGGGTTCAGTTGCCACGTCAGGCATTCGACGTACGCACTCGGCGGCCGAAGAAGCGAGCAACGAAGGTGAAGATCAGCACGATGGCGATGAGTGTGAGCGCGCCTGCCCATGCCCGTCCTTGACCCTCCTGGAACCCCGTCACCGCGTTGTCGAAGATCTGCAGCGAGAGGGTTGACATGCGCTTTGCCGGGTTGTACTCGGTGAACAGGTCATTGCCCAGCGCGGTCAGGAGCAGCGGCGCGGTCTCCCCCATCGCACGGGCGACGGCCAGCATCGCTCCGGTGATGATTCCAGGCAGTGCGGTGGGGATACAGACCCGCATCACCGTCTGACTGCGAGTGGCCCCCAGCGCCAGACTGCCTTCCCGGAGCTCGTTTGGGACCAGCCGCAGCATCTCCTCAGTGGTTCGAGTCACCAGCGGTAGCATGACGATGGCGAGCGCCAGTGATCCAGCGAAACCGGAAAAGCCGAACCGCGTCACCCAGATCGCATAGATGAATGCGCCGGTGACAATCGTCGGCACCCCGATCAGTACGTCGTTGAAGAAGCGGATCGTGTCGGCCAGTCGACCTCGCCCATACTCGACCAGGTAGATCGCGGCGCCGATTCCCAGTGGGATCCCGATCAACGCTGCGATACCGACAATGATGAGACTGCCGACGATGCCGTTATAGAACCCACCACCGGCGGCGGCCGGGTTGCCGGGAGGGGTTTGTGTGAGGAAACCAAGGTTCAATGCACCCACGCCCTGGATGGCGACGTAGACGAGTACCCAGGCGAGCACGCCGACTGCGACCACCACTGCCGCGATAAGCAAGCCGACAAGGACCGCACTCTTTGCGCGTCGCCGCCGCAACGCCGGACGGTTGCGGAAGCCGGGCGTGCCGACCGCGAGCTGGGTCACAGCGCCACCCCACGGTGCACCACTAGGCGCGCGACGATGTTCACTACCAACGCGACGATCAAGAGCCAGAATCCCACGACAAACAGTGCCGACAGATGAAAGGGCTCCGTGGCCTCGGTGAACTCGTTGGCGATGACGCTGGACATCGTCGCCCCTTGCGAAAAGATGCTCCCGTTGATGTGCAGCACGGCATTGCCGATCACCATGGTCACCGCGATGGTCTCGCCCAGAGCGCGGCCGAGACCGAGCAGCGACGCCCCGACGATGCCCGAACGTGCCCGCGGGAGCACCGCAATACGGATCATCTCCCATCGCGTCGCCCCCAGAGCCAGCGCGGCCTCCTTCTCGTTCCGCGGCGTGCTCCGGAAGACTTCGCGGCAGACCGCCGCGATGATCGGCAGGACCATGATCGCGAGCACCAGCCCTGCGCTGAAATACGACACTCCGAAAAATGGACCCTGGAACGCAACGCCGATCACCGGCACCGTGCCCAGCGTCGTGGTCAAGAAATCCACCACCGGCTTGATCGCCGGTATGAGCGCGAAGATCCCCCAAAAGCCATAGACAACGCTGGGTACAGCCGCCAGCAGATCCACGAGCCCGGAGAGCGGACCCTTGACGCGCTGCGGTGCCACCTCCGTGATGACCAGCGCCGCCCCGACAGCGAGCGGGACCGCGATGATCATTCCGATGATCGACGTGAGCATGGTGCCGTAGATGAATTGCAGAATCCCGTACGGATTCGGATGCGAAACGTTCGGGAAGGCGGTTGACGGTGTCCATCGCGAGGCTGTGATGAAAGAGAAGAAGCCATAGTGCTGCATGGCTGGAAGGCCTTCCAGCACCAGGAAGACGACCATGCCGACGATGACAACGAGCACGATCCCGCCCATGACCGAAACGCTGGTTCCGAAAATCCGGTCGGCGAAGCGCGGCCGGCCGCGCTTCAAAAGGGTCGGCGCTACCCGAACGGTAGAGGCGGCGATGCCGCCGCCCACACCAGCTGGCGACGGCATCAGAAACCCACCACGGTCAATGTTGTTTTCGGCTCACGGCGAGACGGGGGTACCGTTGACCGTGATCTTCTTGAGTTGGGCGATGCACAGGGCCTGCAGGGTCGGCCCGAGTGGCGTGTAGTTCACCGAGCCCGTGAGATCCTGACCCTTGGTCAGAACCCATGAGAAGAAGTTGACGAGCGCAGCCGCCGTGGCTGCTTTGGTCTGGTTCTGATAGACCAGCGCCCACGTCAAGCCTGTGATGGGATATGCCTGAGCATTCGACGACTGGTTGACAATATCGACCCGTAGGTCGGATGGGTAACTGGTGATCCCCACCGTTGCATTGGCTGCGGTCTGCTCGCACGGCTCGACGAAGTTGCCTGCCTTGTTCTTGACGTCCGCATAGGTCTGGTGCTGCGCGATGGCGTAGTCGAGCTCGATATACCCAATGCCGCCTGGGGTTTGGCTGATGACCGCCGAGACACCCTCGTTGCCCTTGCCGCCGATCCCAACCGGCCACGCCACCGTCTTACCAACGCTGGTGGTCGATCCGCCGAGGGCGGTCACCCAGGCAGGGCTCGTCTGAGTCATGAAGTCGGTGAAAATGGCTGTCGTTCCCGACCCGTCCGAACGATGGGCGACGGCGACGGGGGTACTCGGCAAGGTGATCGCCGGGTTCAGGGCCTTGATCGCCGGGTCATTCCAGACCGTGATGCCCCCGGAGAAGATCTTGCCGATCGTGTCGCCGTCGAGCTTGAGACCACTTGCGACGCCGGGGAGGTTGTACGCAACCACGACCGGCGCCTGCACCAGTGGGATCTGCACCACGGGACCCTTGGCCTTTGCGATGTCGGAATCCTTCATGAACGCATCGGAGTCACCGAAGTCGACGGTATTCGCCTGAAGCTGAGCGATACCGGCGCCAGAACCCACCGACTGGTAGGCGACCTGGACGCTGTTCGCAGTCGCGTATGCCTTCGTCCAGACGGACATCATCGGTGCGACGAACGTCGAGCCCGCCCCACTCAGCGTCGTCGCCTGGCCAGAAACCGTAGCGAGGCCATTGCTATAGCCAGGGTTCGCCGTGGTCCCCGTGCAGACAGGGGTCGGGGTGGCGCTCGGAGCCGACGTTGCAGGCGAGGTTGATCCACACGCGGCGAGCACCGTGCCCCCGATCATCAATGTCAGTGCAGCACGAACGCCCGCGGCTCGACGCCAGACGGGCCGATCACGATTCAGCCGTGCTTCTATCTTGACGATCATGTCAGCCCTCATAACCCCGCTTGTTCGCCGTCCAGGCGACTGCACGGCCCTATCCTGCCGACCAGTTGGTTAAGGGCGACACATGAGCATGGTTAAGAAGCACTTAACGGTTGCTCCCGATCCCCCTGCTCCGGGCTGCGCGCCCGTGGTCGTCAGGGGACGAGGGACGCTGCGAGACCTGCTACCAGCGCTCGGACGGCGGCACCGGGATCGCCACCCGCGGCCGCCCGCACGACGGCGATCCGGGTTGCCCCTGCCGCCACGACACCGGGGAGCGATGCACCGTCGATGCCTCCGATCGCGAACCATGGGCGCCGCTCGGCGCCCTCGTCAGCGCGGGTCGCCGCGTGAGTCACGACCTCGAGCCCCGTGGCCGGCCGGCCCGGCTTGGTCGGCGTGGCCATGAGTGGGCCAACGCACAGGTAGTCGGCCTCGGACGCGCCCGCGTCGAACTCCTCGTTGGAGTGGGTCGAAAGCCCGATGAGCACGTCAGCCCCGGTTATCTGACGCGCCCACACGGGTGGAAGATCGTTCTGACCGAGGTGGACGCCGTCCGCTCCTGCAGCCACCGCCACGTCCGGCCGATCGTTCATGACGAACAGCGCGCCGTACCGGTCGGCAGCCGAGCGGAAGTGCTGCGACCAGCGCAGCAGATCACCCGCCTCCGCATCCTTCTCGCGCAGCTGGACGATGTCAGCGCCGGCTTCGAGCACAGCGCTCAGGAAGGCCGCGAGATCCGCCTGCTCCTCGCGGGCCCCGGTGACCACGTACAGACGGGCTCGCGCCAAGCGCTCCCGCCTCCGGTCACCCGGACTCGGCATCGCCGAGGGGTGTCACCGGCTTGGGACGGTGGCCCAGGTCGGCGATGCCCTCCCATGATGTGGACGCCTCCGCGTAGAGGCGCTGGGGAATGCGTCCCGCTCGGAATGCCAGCCGGCCGGCCTCGACGGCCGCAGCGATGGCCCGCGCCATCAGCACCGGCTCGGCGGCGCGCGTGATCGCCGAGGCGACGAGCACCGCGTCGCAGCCCAGCTCCATCGCGATGGCCGCATCCGATGCGGTTCCGACACCCGCGTCGAGCACGACAGGGACCCCGGCGCGCTCCCGAATGATCCGGAGGTTGTACGGGTTGCGTATGCCCGACCCGCTGCCGATCGGCGCGCCAAGTGGCATCACGGCCGCGCAGCCGAGGTCCTCGAGTCGACGCGAGAGCACGGGATCGTCGTTCGCGTAGGGGAGCACGACGAAACCGTCGTCGATGAGCTGCTCTGCGGCGACAAGGAGCTCGGCGCCGTCGGGCAGCAGCGTGTCCTCATCGGCGATCACCTCGAGCTTGATCCAGTTGGTCTCGAAGGCTTCGCGCGCGAGCCTGGCGGTCGTCACCGCGTCATGCGCGGTGAAGCAACCGGCGGTGTTGGGCAGGATGCGCCGGCCTGAACGGCCCACGACGTCCAGGAACGAGCGTGCGCCCGAGGGGTCCAGGCGGCGGAGTGCGACGGTGACGATCTCGGTGCCCGAGGCCTCGAGCGCCCGCTCGAGGATGTCGAGGCTCGGGGCGCCGCCGGTCCCCATGATCAGCCGGGACCTGAAACGCTCTCCCGCGACCATCAGGAAGTCGTCCACATCAACCCCCCTGAACGGCGTGGAGGATCTCGAGCCGGTCGCCGGCGAGCAGGGTGGTCTCCGGCCAGCGGGCTCGGAGTACCACGTCGCCATTTCTCGCAACCGCGATACCACGCTGCTCGGGTGGGAGTTCCATCGC
Source organism: Candidatus Dormiibacterota bacterium (assembly GCA_003153505.1). Taxonomy (GTDB): domain Bacteria; phylum Chloroflexota; class Dormibacteria; order Aeolococcales; family Aeolococcaceae; genus Palsa-851. The sequence continues at coordinate 41,131 of PLZA01000052.1, read as the reverse complement.
GCGCAGCAGATCGGTCAGTCCCAGTCCCTCGGCAACCTCGCGGCTCTCGCCATTGACGACGATGATCATGCCCCGACTCCAGCGGGGCGGCGGAATCGCGAGGGCGACCATGGTCTCGTCGCCTCGGGCCACGTCCCGCCGGCAAGCACGGCCGCGACGGCGTCGGCGGTGGCCGGGGCCAGGAGATACCCGTTCCGATGGTGACCGGTCGCGATGATGAGTCCCGGCGTCGTCGAATCGCCGACCATCGGCATGTTGTCGGGTGACCCCGGGCGAAGCCCGGCAGACGCTTCGACCAGCTCCAGCTCCGCAACGTCGGGGACGAGCGCGCGAGCCTCGCGGAGCAGTTCGTACACCGCACCGGCGGTGACCGACGTGTCGAAGCCACGCTCCTCGACCGTGCCGCCGATCACCACGCGGCCGTCCCCTCGGGGAAGGATGTACACGGAACCGCCGCGGATGGTGCGAGCGATCATCTCCGGTGATCCGCGCAGGCGGAGGATCTGTCCTTTCACGGGTCGGACGGGCGGGGTGTCATCGCTGGGAACTCCGGGCACAGCGCCGGACCAGGGGCCGGCCGCCAGCACCACCGACGCCGCCTCGATCCGCTGCCCGCCGTCGAGCGCGACGCCGGTCGCGCGACCCGCCTCAACGAGCAGCGAAGCCCTCGACCTGTGGATCTGGACGCCGAGGCGGCTGCAGGCCTGGAGCAGCGTGGGGATCATGGCCCGGGGATCGACCTGGTGGTCGGAATCGACGAGCATCCCGCCCCGGATCGATGGCGAGAGACCCGGCTCGAGGTCACGTGTCTGGCGCGAGCTGAGCCGTTCCACAGGAAGCTCGAGCTCCTGGCGGAAACGGTAGTGGCGCTCCAGAGCGCTCTGCTCGTCGGCATCGACGGCGACGTGCAGCGTTCCGGTCTGGCGGTAGCCTGCCGAGCGGCCCGCGTCGAGCTCGAGCTCGGCGACAAACGATGGATATCGCGCCGCGGAATCACGGTTGAGGGAGATCACCGCCTCCTCGCCGAACTCGGCCTCTCCAACCGGCGCGATCATCCCCGCAGCAAAGTTGGAGGCGCCCGATCCCGGTTCGGGATCGACGACGGCCACGTTGAGGCCGGCGCGAGCGGCCCGCCACGCCACGGCGAGACCGATGACACCTCCGCCGATGACCACTGCGTCCACGTGTTTCCTCCGCTACTTGCGTCGAGTTTACGGGGACGGCTCGATCGCGCCGATTCGGTCCAGGCGGTAGCCGACGCCGAAGACCGTGGTGATCCGGAAGGGGATCTGGGCGAATGGCTCGAACTTCTCGCGGAGCCAGCGCACGTGGACGTCCACCGTCTTGGGGTCGCCGTAGAAGCGATTTCCCCACACGGCCGCGATGATCGCCTGACGTGAGAGCACCCGACCGCTGTTGCGGAGGAGCAACGAGAGCAGGTCGAATTCCTTCGGCGCGAGGCGCAGCTCCACGCTCTCGACATGGATCGTCCTCGCGGCGCGATCGATCTTGAAGCCCGCGAACTCCTCGATCTCCGGCGCTCCGGTCGGGCGGGTGCTCATCTCCGAACGGCGAATCAGCGCCGTGATGCGGGCGAGCAGCTCATTGAAGGAGAAGGGTTTGGTCACATAGTCGTCTGCGCCGAGCTGCAACCCGACGACCTTGTCGACCTCGGTTCCCTTGGCGGTGAGCATGAGGATCGGCGTCGACGACTCCTGACGCAGCACCCGGCAGACCTCGAGCCCGCTCAGGCCCGGCAGCATCACGTCGAGGAGGATCAGGTCGGGTCGCTCGGCTCGCGCGACACTGAGCGCGTCGGGACCGGTTGCGGCCTCGAGGACGTGGTACCCCTCGCGCGCAAGGTTGTAGCGCAGCGTCTCGCGGATGGCGTCCTCGTCTTCGACCACGAGAATCCGTTTGGCGACGGTGGGCGCCATGAATCGAGCTTAGCGGTTCGCCTCGATGGTTGCCGTCGGAGACGAGCCTATACTCGCCACGGTGGAGGTGTTGAGCGGCGTCGACCTTCTCTCCGGCGCGGGGAGCATCGACGTGCTGCGGGCGGTGGGTCTGCTCCTCGACCCGGGCATCGTCGGCCTTGATGCCGGCGGCCGGGTGCTGCTCGCCAATGAGCCCGCGCGGCGATTGCTCGGCCTTCCACTGGTCGAGGGTTCGGACTTCGTCGCCGGAGAGGTGGACTACCGCCTGATCCGTCTGCTTGACGCGGCACGCCAGAGCGGACAGGTCGAGGAGCGAGCGATCACCTTACACGACCGCGACTTCAACGCTCGAGCGATCGCGCTCAACGGCGAGGTCGCGACCGTGCTGATGGTCCGCGACGAGACGCGCGTGCATCACCTCGAGCGAGTTCGGCGCGACTTTGTCAGTAACGTCTCGCACGAGCTGCGCACGCCGATCACCGCGGTGCAGCTCATCGCCGAGACGCTCGCCAACGGCGGTCTCGAAGACCCGGCTGCGGCTGCGGACTTCGTCCGCCGGATCGGCCAGGAGGCGTCGCACATGGCGCAGATGGTCGAGGAGCTGCTCGAGCTGAGCACCATCGAGTCCGGCCTTCGACCGATGGCCAGCGAACGCGTCCCCATCGCCGGGCTGATGGGCAGCCTCGATCGCCTCCGCCCCCTCGCTGAGAGCAAGGGCGTCTCGCTCGACGTCAGCGTCGCACCCGGGACGCCGGATCTCACCGGCGATGCATCGCACCTCGGCCAGGTACTCCGCAACCTCGCCCACAACGCGATCAAGTTCACACCGTCGGGCGGGCTCATCAGCATCAGCGCCGCTCCGGCATCGGCGGGTCATGTGGTCCTGCGCTGCCGCGATACGGGGGTCGGGATCACGCCGGCAGACCTGCCGCGCATCTACGAGCGTTTCTGGAAGGCCGACAGCTCCCGGCAGCGCGACGGCGAGGGCTCGGGGCTGGGTCTGGCCATCGTCCGCCACGTCGTCGAGGCCCACGGGGGGACGGTGTCGGTGACGTCCGAGCCCCGCCGCGGCACCGAGTTCCAGGTCGTGCTGCCGGCTGCCGTCAACGTTTGACCGGCTTGCCGCCGCCGAAGCCCGTTGGTTACCATTCGACGATAGTTACGACGTAGAAAGCTTCCTTGCAGGGGGAGGCCCATGGCGGAACGCGTTCTCGACATCGATCCGTCGCCGCCGATCGAGGGGCAGCCGACGCTTCTCGACCGGCACACAGCACTGCTGGACTCCGGGCTCCGAAAGACGGCGCCGCGTACCCGTGGGCTGCTGCGGCAGATGGCCGCATACCATCTCGGCTGGACCGACGCCGAGGGGCGTCCGGCGAACGAGCCCGCCGGGAAGCGAATCCGGCCGGCCCTCGCGCTGTGGGCGTGCGAGTCGCTCGGCGGCGACCCGGCATGGGCACTGCCGGCGGCTGTGGCCGTCGAGCTGATCCACAACTTCACCCTGATTCACGACGACATCCAGGACGGCGATCAGCTCCGCCGTCACCGCCCAACGGTCTGGACGATCTGGGGTACCGAGCAGGGCATCAACGCCGGCGACGGCATGTTCGCCAATGCTCTGAGTGGCCTGCTCGCCCCAGGGCCCCGCCCCGGGCGGCGGATGCGGGCCGCGCATCTGCTCAGCGCCGCGGTCGTCCAGGTGGTGGAGGGCCAGTGCCTCGACCTCTCGCTGGAAGGGCGGGCCGGTGCGCCGCAGGCGACCTACCTGCGCCTGGTCACGATGAAGACCGGTGCACTGCTCGGCGCTGCGATGGCTTCCGGAGCGGTGCTGGCGGGAGCGCCGCGCGACGTCGTGCGCCGCTTCGACGCCGCCGGCAGGTTGCTCGGCCTCGCCTTCCAGGTCCGGGACGACTGGCTCGGGACATGGGGTGACCCGCAGCTCACCGGCAAGGGACGGAGCGGTGACCTGCGCCGGCGCAAGCTGACCTACCCCGTGGTCGCCGCGTACGAAGTGGCGACGCCCGCGCGCCGGCGCGAGTTGCGCCGGCTCTTCCGCGAACGCGAGCCGGGCGGTGAGTTCCGGTTGCGCGCGCTGCTCGACGAGCTGGGCGGTCCGGCGCTCACCGCCGGGGTGCCGATGGTGCTCGCGCGTGACGCCATCGCCGCGCTCTCCGGCCTCGCAGACGAGGCGATCACCGATTTCGCGGATCTGGCGATCCATGTTGCTGAACGCAACCGCTGACTCGAGGACCGACGCGAAACCCGGCTCGCGCACGGCCTCGCGCAAGGACGAGCACCTGCGCATCAACATCGACGAGGACGTCGCCGCCAAGGGCATCGAAACCGGCTTCGACGACTGGCGTTTCGTGCATCGCGCACTCCCGGAGATCGATCTCAACAGCGTGGAGTTGAGCACGGACCTTCTCGGCCACCAGGTCGGCGCACCGCTGCTCGTCTCGTGCATGACCGGCGGGACCGAGCAGGCCGGCGTCATCAACGAGCGGCTCGCACGCGTCGCCCAGGCACATGGACTCGCGATGGGTCTTGGCTCCTGTCGCGTCCTCCTCGAGCAACCCGACGTGCTGCCGACATTCGACGTGCGAGCGCTGGCGCCGGACGTACCGCTGCTCGCCAACCTCGGCGCGGTGCAGCTGAACCTCGGTGTCGGAATCGACGAGTGCCGCCGCCTGCTTCGAGTGCTCCGTGCCGACGCCCTTGTGCTGCACTTGAATCCGCTCCAGGAGGCGCTCCAGGCGTCGGGGAATACAGCCTTCGCCGGCCTGCTGGCGCGGATCGCGGCGGTGTGCGCAGGGCTGGGCGCACCGGTGATCGTCAAGGAAGTCGGCTGGGGGATCGCCGACGATCTCGTGACCCGACTCTTCGACGCCGGCGTTGCTGCAGTCGACGTTGCCGGCGCCGGCGGCACCTCGTGGAGCGAGGTCGAGCGTCATCGCATGAGCGACTCGGTGCGCGCGCGCATCGCGGCGTCATTTGCCGGCTGGGGCATCCCGACCGCTGACGCGCTCATCGACGCGCGCAGCGCCGCGCCCCGCGGCGTGCTGATCGCGAGCGGCGGCGTGCGCAACGGCATCGACGTTGCCAAAGCGCTTGCACTCGGAGCCGATTCGGTGGGGGTCGCCGGACCGCTGGTCCGCGCCGCAGCGGCGGGCGACGATACCCTCGACGACACCGTCACCGTCATCCTCGAGGAGTTGCGCCTCGTGATGTTCTGCGTCGGCGCGGCGAGGGTCGCCGAGCTACGCAGCGGCGCGCGCCTCGTCCGCTGTGATGGACGGGCACGGTGATGACCCAGCCGAGCGTCTCGATCCAGGCGGCCGACGCGTACTGCCGCCGTCTCGTCAGGCATTACGAGAACTTCACCGTCGCGTCGCGGCTCTCACCGCGATCGCTGCGTCGCGACCTCACCACGGTGTACGCGTTCTGCAGATTCACGGACGACCTCGGCGATGAGAGTGGTGACCGCGCTGTTGCAATGCGACGGTTGCGCCGCTGGCGCGACGAAACGCGCGAGAGCTTCGACCACGATGAGCGCACCCACCCGGTCCTGGTTGCGCTCAATGACACCGTACGAAGGTTCCGGCTGGACGCGCAGCCGTTCGTCGACTTGATCGACGCCAATCTGCAGGATCAGCGCATCGATACCTACGAGGATTGGCCCGCGCTGCGCGGTTACTGCATGCTCTCGGCCGCCCCGGTCGGCCGCATCGTGCTCCGCCTGTTCGATATTCGCGATCCCGCCGCCGTGGCGCTCAGCGACGACGTCTGCATCGGCCTCCAGCTCGCCAACTTCGCTCAGGACGTGTCGGTCGACAGACGGCTCGGGCGCAGCTACCTGCTCCAACGCGACATCCGTGATGCCGGTGTCGAGGGAGCCACGCGCTCGATGTGCGACCGGGCGCGCACGCTGCTCACGTCGGGCGTCGCGTTGGAGGCGCTGGCGCCGCCGCGATTGCGCGTGCAGCTCGCGCTCTACCGCCTCGGAGGCACTGCCATTCTCGACGCGATCGAGCGGGCAGGCTACCGCACCGCCGCGTACCGTCCCGCCGTGGATCGAGCGGCGCGGGTGCGGATCGTCGCGGCGGCACTGTTGGCGGGAGTGCGCCACGGGGAAGCCGGAGCGGTTCCCCTCCCTGCGCGACCCGCTGGTGAACCGCGTGCTTGACACGCGCGCGAACCCCCACGTGCGCGCGCTCGAGCGCTACTGCGAGGACATGGCGCGCCGCGAAGCCGCCAACTTCTACTGGGGATTCATCGCGCTACCCCGACGGCAACGCACCTCGATCTACGCGCTCTACGACTTCGCGCGCCAGGTCGACGACGACGCCGACCTCGACGGTCGTGCGTCGCGCGACGAACGGCTCGAACACCACCGCCGCCGTCTTCGCGACACCCGCCCCGGCGACAGCACCGACCCGATCATGGGGTTGCTCGCGATCGCCATGCGACGACATGCGATTCCCATGGCCGAGTTGGACATGCTCATCGACGGCGTCGCGATGGATCTGTCGACGACGCGCTATCAGACCTGGGACGAGCTGCGCGCATACGCCAACCTGGTCGCGTCGGTCGTCGGGCGCATGTGCGTCCGCATCTTCGGCTTTCGCGATCCGATTGCGCTGGAGCGCGCCGACGAGCTCGGTGTCGCGCTCCAGCTCATCAATATCCTGCGTGACGTCCAGGAGGACGCAGCGCGCGGGCGCATCTACCTGCCTCTGGATGAGCTCGGCGCGTTCGGCATCACCGAGGGTCACATCCTCGAGGGCCGCGTCGCGCCCGGCTGGAACGACTTCATGGCGATGCAGATCGCTCGAGCGCGGGAGCTGCACGCGTCCGGAATTCGCGTGACCGAGTCCATCCCGAAGCAGCCTGCGGTGTGCGTCCGCACCATGGCGGGGATCTACCTCGGCATCCTCGATCGCATCGAAGCGGCACCCGAACTGCCCCTGCGCGGCCGGGCGCGCCTTTCCAAGGTGGCAAAGCTCGGCGTGATGGCTCGCTCATGGCTTGCAGTGGTATGACGCGGCAGCCGCGCGTCGCAGTCGTCGGTGCCGGGCTCGCGGGCCTCACGGCCGGGCTGGCGCTTGCCAAGCGCGGTTGGCGTGTCGATCTCTACGAGCGCTCCCGCCTGCTCGGCGGCAAGGCCACGTCGTTCGAGGTCGAGGGTCACGAGGTCGACTGCGGGCAGCACGTTGTCCTCGCCTGCTGCACGGCGACGCTCGACCTGATCGAGGAACTGGGCCTCAGCGACTCGCTGTACATACAGCCGCGATTCGAGGTCACCGTCCTGTCGAGCACGCGGCCGCCCGCCCGTCTGCGCGCCTCATCGTGGCCGGCACCCCTCCACCTGATGGCCGGGTTTGCCCGCTATCCGCACCTGAGCGCGCTCGACCGCATCCAGGTGGGTCGGGCGCTGGTCGCCGCGCGCGGCGACGTCACACCCCAGGGCGAGATGGCCGCCTGGTTGCGCCGCCATCACCAGAGCCCTCGGGCGCTGCGCGCGTTCTGGGAGCCGTTCCTGGTGCCCGCCCTGAACGCGCCCCTCGACCGGGTCTCGGCGGCGATGGGGCTTTTCGTCATCCGCACGGCGTTTCTCGGCGATCGCGATGCGGCGCGCATCGCGTATCTCACGGTCCCGCTCGCGAGGCTCGCTGAGGCGGCCGCAGCGCGACTCGACGGTGTGCATCTCCGTCAGGCGGTCGTGGGGCTCCATCGCGACGGCGATCGCGTGACCGGCGTGAAATTGAGCGGCGGGACAGGGGCGGCCTGTGACGCCTGCGTCATCGCGGTGCCACCGTCGCGCTTGAGTGCCATCCTCGGGGACGCCCCCGCATGCGGCGTCGACGGGCTGGACGCTTTCGCGGCCATGCCGATTGTCGATGTGCATCTCTGGTACGACCGGCCAGTCCTCGGGTGCGACTTCGCAGCCCTGCTCGACTCACCGGTGCAATGGGTCTTCGAGAAAACGCCCGGATATGTGTGCTGCAGCCTGAGCGCAGCCGATGACCTGGTCCAGCGTCCCGAGCGAGAGCTTGTCGAGCTCGGTCGCACTGCGCTCGCCGCCGTGCTCCCGCAGGCGGCGCGCGCACAGCTGCTGCGCGGCGCGGCGACACGTGACCCGGACGCCACGTTCATCCCAGCCCCCGGCGTGCGCCGTCCCGGCGCGACCACTGCGCTGCCCAACCTCGTGATCGCCGGCGCGTGGACCGACACGGGCTGGCCGGCGACGATCGAGTCGGCTGTGCGCAGCGGACGCACGGCGGCGCTGACCCTCTTCAGCAACGCCGCCGGATGGACGACCGCAACAACGGGTACCGGCAGCGCCGGTGCGGCGCTGGAGGTGGCTCGTGCAGTCTGAAGGTCTGCGCTCCGCCGTGCAGTGGCTCCTCGACCATCAGGACGAGTCCGGCTGGTGGAGCGGCGAGCTCGAGACCAACGTAACCATGACCGCGGAGCACGTGATGCTGCTGCGATTCCTCGGTGTCTCGCACGACGACATCCGTGACGGTGCGATACGGCACATGCTCGGCGCCCAGCGTGAGGACGGCACATGGGCTCTGTACCATGATGGCCCCGGCGACCTCAGCACGACCATCGAGGCCTACGTCGCGCTTCGTGTCCTCGGCGTCGACGCGACGCAACCTGCAATGCGTCAAGCACTGCGCACGATCCTCGATCAGGGAGGACTCGTCGAGGCGCGCGTCTTCACCAAGACCTGGCTCGCGCTGTTCGGCGTTTACCCGTGGGACGGCGTGCCGAGCATGCCACCGGAGCTGGTACGACTCCCGTCATGGGCGCCGCTCAACCTCTACGACTTCGCGTGTTGGGCTCGCGGGACAATCGCGCCGCTGCTGATCGTCATCTCGCATCGCCCGGTGCGCGACCTCGGCGTCAACGTTAACGATGTGATCGCTCCCGGAAGCGAGCGCATGATGCATCGCGTCCCGGGGTCCGGAGTGTTCCTGTGGCTCGACCACGCGCTGAAGCTGTACGACCGTCTGCCCCGGCAGCCGGGCCGCGCCGCGTCGCGCGGCAAGCTCGTCGAGTGGATCACGGCGCGGCAGGAGGCCGACGGCGGCTGGGGCGGAATTCAGCCGCCGTGGGTGTACTCGCTGATCGCGTTGCACCTCGAGGGCATGTCGATCGATCATCCGGTGATGCGGCGAGGGCTCGAGGGGTTCAATCGATTCGCACTTGATGACGGCCACGGGTGGCGGCTCCAGGCATGCATGTCGCCGGTGTGGGACACGGCGTGGGCGATGCTCGCGCTGCGCAAGGCCGGGGTCCCGCGCGAGCACGTGGCGCTGCGCCGCGCTGTGGACTGGTTGCTCGCCGAGCAGATCGCGGGCGGTGGCGACTGGCAGGTCAAGGTCCCGCTCGAGAGCTGCGGGGGCTGGGCATTCGAGTTCGACAACGACATCTACCCGGACGTCGACGACACAGCGGTCGTGGTGCTTGCGCTGCTTGAATCCGCCGATCCGGAGCGCGTGGCGCAACCGGTTGCCGACGCGGTGCGGTGGTGCAGAGCGATGCGCTCGCGCAACGGCGCCTGGGCTGCGTTCGACAAGGACAACACGCGCGCGCTCGTGTACAAGCTGCCCTTCGCGGACTTCGGTGCGATGCTCGACCCGCCCTCCGAGGACGTCACCGCGCACGTCATCGAGATGCTTGCCGCGGTGGGATGCGGTCTGGACGATGGCGACATCCCGCCGGCGCTCGCATATCTGCGCGCAACCCAGCGGTCATGGGGATCGTGGTACGGCAGGTGGGGTGTGAACCACATCTACGGCACCTGGTGCGTTGTGAGCGCGTTGGTCGCGCTGCGCACCGGGGACGACATGGTCCGTGCTGCTGCGGCGTGGATGCTCAAGGTGCAGAGTCCCGACGGCGGCTGGGGCGAGAGCTGTCACTCCTACGTCGACGAGTCGTTCGCCGGCGTGGGCACGAGCACACCGTCGCAGACCGCGTGGGCCATGCTCACCCTGCAACTTGCCGGGTTGGGCGACGACCTGGCGTGCGCACGTGGGCGGGCGTTTCTTCTCGAGCGTCAGCGCGACGGCACCTGGGACGAGCCGGAGCACACCGGCACCGGGTTTCCCGGTGACTTCTACATCAATTACCACCTCTACCGGCATGTATTTCCGACCCTCGCACTCGCCGGTGGCGAAGCTACCGAAACCGGGCCGCGAGCCGCCGAGCGCGAGCTCGTCGTCCAGCGATAATTTCAAGAGCAACAAGGAGAGATCTATGGCGGTGCCACTTCGACAGGCGATGCGGGTTGGAAGCTATGTGGCGCGGCAACGCCTGCGCCGCAATGAGAAGTTCGCGCTGGTGCTGCAGCTCGAACCGCTGTATCAGTGCAACCTGGCATGCGCAGGATGCGGCAAGATCCAGCATGAGGACGCCATCCTCCAGCGCCGGCTCACCGTGCAGCAGTGCATCGACGCGGTCGAGGAATGCGAGGCGCCGATGGTGTCGATCGCCGGTGGAGAACCACTGGTGCACAAGGAGATCGACCAGATCGTCGCGGCGCTCGTCGCTCGCAAGCGCTACGTGTACCTCTGCACCAATGCGCTCCTGCTCGAGAAGAAGCTGCACCTCTTCACGCCATCACCGTACTTCTCGTTCTCGATTCACATCGACGGCCTCCGCGAGCGCCACGATGAGTCGGTCTGCCGCACGGGAGTGTTCGACAAAGCCATCGCCGCCATCGCAGCCGCGAAGGCTCGGGGGTTTCGGGTCACCACCAACACCACGTTCTTCGACCAGGACGATGCGCGGTCCATCCGCGGCGTGCTCGACTTCCTCAACGACGAGGTGCAGGTCGACAGCATGCAGATATCGCCGGGCTACGCGTACGAGAAGGCGCCCGACCAGGACCATTGGCTCAACGTCGAGCGCACCCATGCGATCTTCCGCGACGCGTTTGCGGACGGGCGCAGGAAGAAGTGGCGCCTCAACCATTCCCCGCTCTTCCTCGACTTCCTCGAGGGCAAGATCGACTTCAGCTGCACCGCGTGGGGCATCCCGAGCTACTCGGTACTCGGCTGGCAGCGCCCCTGCTATCTCATGTCGGATGGCTATGCGTCGTCGTACCGCGAGCTGATCGAGACCACCGAGTGGGAGAAGTACGGGCGGGGCCGCGACGAGCGCTGCGGCAACTGCATGGCCCACTGCGGCTACGAGCCCACCGCCGTCGTCGCCACCTCCGCGTCGCTGCGCGAGTCGCTGCGCGCGGCGCGTGACAGCCTCCGCCCTCGTGGAACCAAGGCGCACCTGAACTGACGTGAACCCGGCGCAGGCAGGGCCCGGCGAGGGCGACGTGTTGCTCACCGGCGCGTCGGGATTCCTCGGCTCCCACGTGCTGGCTGCGCTGCTCGCGCGCGGCTACCAGGTGCGCGCGCTCGTGCGCGGGCCGTGGGACGCGCCACCCGGCGTCGTCAGCGTGTCCGGCGACCTCCGCGAACCGGGGGCGCTGATCCCCGCACTCCGGGGATGCCGCTACGTCATCCACACCGCGGCGCTCTACTCCTTCGCGCCACGAGACCGCGCAGCGATTGCTGTGGTCAATGTCCGTGGCACCTCGGGCATCCTCGAGGCCGCCCGGATGGCCGGTGTCGAACGCTGTGTCGTCACCTCCAGCTCGGCCGCCCTGCCTCCGGCGCCTGCCACGCAGCCCGCCACGGAGTCCGACTGGGCGAGCGCCGCGCGCAGTGGCTGGTCGTATCACGCCTCGAAGCTCGCCGGCGAGCGAGCGGCGCTGAGCGCACGGCTCCCGGTGATCACGGTGCTGCCGACGGCACCGATCGGTCCCGGCGACCGCCGGCCGACCCCGACCGGCAAGATCGTCGTCGACCTGCTTCGCGGACGCCTGCCGGCAACGCTCGGCGGCGGCATGAACATCGTCCCTGTCGAGGATGTCGCCGCCGCGCACGTGCTTGCCCTCGAGCGTGGGCGCCCGGGCGAGCGCTACATCACCGGCGGGGTCAATCTCACGCTCGCCGAGCTGTGGCGGCTCATCGCCAGGGCGGCAGGCCTGCCGCGGCGCACGGTTCGACTCCCCTATCCGATCGCAGTCATGGCAGCGCGCGTCGATGCCGTTCGCGTACGGATCACCGGCGCCGAGCCCGCGGTGCCGCTCGAAGGGGTGCACATGGGCCGGCTCGACATGTACGCGTCGAGCGCCAAGGCTGCCGCCGAGCTGGGTTTCCGTGCCTCGAGCGCGCGCGGGGCAATCGAGCGTGCCGTGCGCTGGTATCGCGACAACGGCTATGCCGCCTGATCCGACCGTTCACGCCGTCTGCGCGATGGGTGTTGAGGCCTGGGGTGTGCGCCGCCGTGCCCGGCACCTGCGCGTGATCCAGGTCGGGATCGGCGGCAGGCCGCCGGCGGGGATGGCGGGAATCGTCATCAGCGCCGGTCTCTGCGGCGGCCTGCTGCCCGAGCACACACCGGGGACGGTGGTCATCCCGACCCAGGTCATCGACGAGCAGGGTGTCACCCATTCCTGCGATCCGGGGATCGTCGCCGCGCTCGAGCGCGCCGCTCGGTACCTGCGCCTCCCGGTGGTCGGCGGATCATTGATCTCGACCGCGGGGATGGTGACCGGCTCAGCGAGGCAGACGTGGGCGGGACGTGGTCACGTTGCGGTGGATATGGAGTCGGCGGGGGCCGCCGAGTCCGCGCTGCGCTTCGCCGTCCTCCGGGTGATCCTCGATACCCCGTCTCGCGAGCTCTCCCCGGCGTGGGCCGAGCCGGGGCGGGCGATCCGGAACCCGTCGAACTGGGGCGAGGCGATCTGGCTCGGAGTCAACGTGCCGCGGTACGCGCTCCGGGTCGGCGCCGTGCTAGAGGCGGCCTTCCTCGGCAATATCGACCCCGAGGTATAGCTGCACCGCTCCGCGGAGCATCTGCGCCACACCCGGTACGTCGAAGTCCTGGGCAAGCTCGTGGAGCGCGGCGCGCTGCGCGTGGAGCGCAGCTTCGACGACTCTGCAGCCGGCCTCGGTGAGTCCGACACGAACCATCCGCCGGTCGGGAGCTGACCGGAGCGTCCGCACCAGGCCACGCGCATTCAGCTCGTGCACCATCACGGACACACGGGCCTCGGGTGCCTGGATGAGCTCGGCGAGGTCGCCCTGCACGCAGCCCTCGGTTCCGGCGGCGCCTGCCTCGAGCAGGAGGTGGTACTGGAGCGGGCTCAGATCGTGCTGCGCCAGCGATCGGTTGATCTGGATCATCGCCTGGCGGAACCCACGACGGAACATCGCCGCGAGGCGCAGATCGTGGATCGTGGCGTCCTGAAAGAAGTCGCTGTTCGGGGCTTCCGGCTTTACTTTCGCAGCTAACGTCACGCTGCCGACTTTACTCGCGACGGAGAGGGATCCAAAGGGCTCAGAGGCGCCCCGCGGCAAATGTTTGTTTGCTGAGGGTAAATAACGGTGAAGTCCACGCATGGCCGATCCACCTTCTCGAGCGGGCGCCGTCAGGATGCTCGCCCAGGGGCCACAACTGAGGGGGGTTGCCAGCCAGGGGGATGGTGGCTAGTGGGCGGGCCCACCGGACGGGAGCGCAGCCCGCGTCGAGCGGGCTACGTCTCTCTCCGCTCCCGGCGAGCAGGCTGGCTCACGGTCAGCCGTCCGCGTGGCCGGGCACGTGGTGTCCGAGCGCCAGGAGTGCGCGCACATACTTCGGTGTGCTGTCCGGCTCACCCACCCCCGCGCTCCGCAGCCGGGACATGACCGCATCGATCAGCGACTGGTCGGCGTCGAACAGCTCCACCTCGACCTCACGGAAGGTCTGGACCGTGGTGTCGCCGAATCGGATAGACACCCGGTCGTCGGCGACCTCGGCACGGCGCGTGCCCCCCACCACGAGATCGACCGTATGCCGGTCGGTCACCAGTTGCGCGACCGGATGCAGCGAGACGTCGCCAACCTCCTGGCGGACAACGTCGAGAGCCGCCTGAGGCGGTTCGTCGGGGGGGCCGGCGAAGTCCGTCTCCTCGCGCGACACGGCGTGCCCGACCATGCGGGCGCCCGCCTTGAGCGTCCACTTGCCGGGTTCGCCCGGCGCGCTCCGATGGCGCAGCCCCAGCTTGGCCTGGAGGAGCGTCAGGTCATCAGTGTCCCAGTACGTCGCGGACAGTTCAACAGTGCCGCGGTCCAGCGCATGCGTGCCGTCAACGACGCCATCGAGGTCGGGGAGCACAAATGCCATATCGACCGGGATCTTGATCTCGCGCTCCTCGGGCATCGCCACCACTCTACGGGGAGTGCATGGGAATCTGGCACGCTCTTGGGCGTGTCGATCGAGGTGCTGACTGCCATGGTGCATGACTGAGTCCCTGCGGGTCGCACGGCTTCTGGGGGCACTCCGCCGAGGCCACTGTCATCGAGGAGGTCGCGCGAGCGACGGCGGAGGCGAGATTCCGCGCGCGCCGGCGCGCCAATCGGGCGACGCTCCCCAGCTAGGGCGCCGACTGCCCGGCGTCAGAGGAACTCCTCGAACCCGGGCCATGCGGCGACCATCTGGCGGCGCAACTCATCCGACAGCGGGAGGTAGGTGCCCGTCGCCTCGGCGACCACGCCGCCATCGGGGAGCAGGACGCGGCCTTCGGTGTGGAGCGCGCGCCGGAGGAGCCGGGTGATGCGGCCTTCGACACGGAGGCGAGTTCCGAGCGGCGCCGCGTGGCGATAGCGGACCTCGAGACGCCCGGTGACCACCCAGTGGCGGTGCAGCGCCGAACAGCGACCCATCACGTCGTCGAGTACCGCACTGATGATGCCGCCATGGGCAAAGCCGGGAAAGCCCGCATGGTCGTCGCCGGGCGTCCAGTGCGTGAACACAAGGGCGCCGTCGAGCTCGTACTGCAAATGGAGGCCCGACGGATTGCGCAGCCCGTGCACCCAGTTCTGCTGGAATTCGCTGCGATCGTTGAGCCAGGCCGGGTCGATGTCGCTGTTGATCACGGGGCGATCAGACGATCCAGCCCACCGAGATATCCACGCAGCGGTTCCGGGATGACGACGGTGCCGTCCTCCTGCTGGTAGGTCTCGAGGAGCGCATCGAACGTGCGCGGCACACCGAGCGCGCTTCCGTTGAGCGTGTGCACGTGGCGGGGCTTCTCTCCAGGGGCCGAGCGGTACCGGATGTTGGCGCGTCGCGCCTGGAAGTCGGCGAAGACCGAGCACGAGGAAACCTCGAGCCACTGGCGCAGCCCAGGTGCCCACACCTCGACGTCGTACTTCTTCCACTGGGCGAAGCCGAGGTCACCAGTGCACATGAGCAGCACGCGGTAATGCAAACCCAGCCGCTGGAGCACGTGCTCAGCATGCGAGGTGAGCAGCTCGAGCTCGTCCAGTGATGCTTCAGGGGTGGTGAAGCGAACCATCTCGACCTTCTCGAACTGGTGCAGGCGGATGTACCCGCGTGTGTCCTTCCCCGCAGCCCCGGCCTCGCGACGCCAGCACGGTGTGAGCGCGACGTGCGCCATCGGCAGCTGCGCCGCGTCGAGAATCTCACCGGCGTAGAGGTTGGTCAACGGAACCTCGGCGGTGGGGATGAGAAAGAGTCCGTCGTCGGCGTGGTACGCCTCGTCCTCGAACTTCGGCAGCTGCGCGGTGCCCACCATCGCCTCGCGTCGCACCAGGAATGGGGGCGCCACCTCGCTGTAGCCGTGCTCGCGGGCGACGTCGAGCATGAAGGACGTCAACGCGCGCTGCAGCCGCGCGCCGTCGCCGCGCAGCACCACGAAGCGCGAGCCACTGATCTTCACGGCGCGCTCGAAATCGAAGACCCCGAGGCGTTCGCCAATCTCGTAGTGCGGCAGCGGCTCGAAGCCGAAGCCCGGTGCGTCGCCCCACGTGCGCGCAACCACATTGTCCTCGGGACCGCCGCCGTCGGGCACACTCTCGTGGGGGGGATTCGGCACCTCGAGGAGGAGCGCGTCGACGCGCTGATCGAGCTCGGCCAGTCGCGCCTCATCCTCCTGGATGCGCTGCTTGCGCGCGGTCAGCGCTGCGCGCTCATCATCGGACGGCTTGCCGCGCATCGCCGCCGATGCGGCTCGCTGCTCGGCGCGCGCCTGCTCGACCGTCGTTCTGAGGCTGCGCGCCTCGGCGTCGACGGCGAGCAGCTCGTCGATCGGCGCAGTCTCGCCTTTCCGGCGCGCACCGTCGCGAACCGAATCCGGGTCGTCGCGGATGCGCTGTATCGGCAGCATCAGGAGGCGCCGCCCCGCTGCTGGGGACGCATGGTCGGGAACAGCAACACATCGCGGATGGTCGCAGAGTCGGTGAGCAGCATCACCAGCCGGTCGACGCCGACACCAAGGCCGCCTGCGGGCGGCATGCCCACCTCGATGGCTTCGAGGAAGTCCTCATCGATCGGCGGGATCTCCGCGTCGCCGGCGGCGCGCAGTCGCGCCTGCTCCTCGAAGCGCGCCCGCTGGTCGAGCGGATCATTCAGCTCGCTGAACGCATTGGCGAGCTCGCGACCGGCGACGATCAGCTCGAAACGCTCCACGAAACGAGGATCGTCGCGACGCCGTCGCGCCAGCGGGCTCACCTCGGCCGGATAGTCGAGCACGAATGTCGGATCCCACAAATCGCTCTCCACACGCTGCTCGTAGACCTCGAGCAGCACTGCTCCCGGTCCAAGCGCGCCGCCCACCTCGACGCCGATCGCCGCAGCGGCGGCATGCATGCCGCCCCATGACGCACGCGCGTCGATGCCCGTGTGCTCGAGGACGAGATCGACCATGGTTGCGGCGCGATACGGCGGTCGGAGGTCGAGCGACCGTCCGAATGCGGTGCGCAGGAGTGGATCTTCACAGGGTGCGCTTCCCCCCTCCTCGTCCTCCGCGACCTGCGGTCCGGCCGCGTTGGCGGCCGCGGTGATCAGCGCCTCGGTGAGCTCGCGCATATCGTCATATGTCGCATACGCCTGATATGCCTCGAGCATCGTGAACTCGGGGTTGTGGCGCGGCGAAAGACCCTCATTGCGAAACACGCGGCCGATCTCATACACGCGCGCGAACCCGCCGACGATCAGACGCTTCAGGTGCAGCTCGATCGCGATGCGCAGGTACACATCGGTGTGGAGTGCGTTCCAGTGGGTCTCGAAAGGAAGCGCGTGCCCGCCGCCGGGAATCGGCTGCAGGATCGGTGTCTCGACCTCGAGGAAGCCGCGCTGATCGAGCGTCGCTCGCAACGCGCGAAGCAGCCGAGTGCGTGTGGCGAAATGGCGTCGCTGCGCGGCGTTGCTCAGCAGGTCGAGGTAGCGCTTGCGGTATCGCGTCTCCTGGTCCTGGAGTCCGTGGAACTTCTCGGGCGGTGCATGCAGCGCCTTGACGAGCAGCGTCACGGTGTCCACGAGCACGCTCGGTTCGCCGCGTCGCGTGCGCGTCATCGGGCCGGTGATCCCCACGATGTCGCCGAGGTCGAGCAGACCGACGATCGCGTGCGCGCCGCCATCGCGGTCCGCTCGGAACCACGCCTGCAGACGCCCGGACTCGTCCTCGACATGCGCGAATGCCGCGCCACCGAGGTCGCGGAGCTGCATGATGCGACCGGCAACCGCAACCACCGGACGATCCGCGGCGTCGACGTCCGCGCCGGGATGCTCCGCCTCGTAGGTGTTGAGCCGCAGGCGCGCCTCGTCCATGGTCGCGCTCGGCACGAAGTCGACACCGTAGGACGGGATCCCGCGCGCGGCGAGCTCGTCGATCTTTCGCCTGCGTTCAGCGAAGAGGTCGTCAGATGGCATGCGGCCTATCTTCCCCGGCAGGGCTCGCCGCGTGCGCGAGACGCGCCGGAGCGCGCCCTAGTTGATCTTGACGATCTTGATCTGGCGGGAGCCCCCCGGACTGACCACGTCGACCGTGTCACCGACGCTGTGACCGAGCAACGCCTTGCCGACGGGCGACTCCATCGAGATCCGGCCTTCGGCAACGTCGACCTCAGCAGGTCCGACAATCGTGAGGGTCTGCTTCCCGAAGTCGTCCTTGACGTCGACCGTGGTGCCGACGCTCACGATGCCGCTTTCGCTGCCCTCTTCGATGATGACGGCATTGCGGAGCATGTTCTCGATGACGAGGATGCGACCCTCGAGCATTCCCTGCTCGTTCTTCGCCTCATCGTATTCGGCATTCTCCGAGAGGTCGCCGAAGTCCTTGGCGTACTTGATGCGCTCGGCCACCTCGGAGCGACGCACCGTGCGCAATTCTTCCAATTCGTTCTCAAGCTTGACGAGACCGTCTCGCGTGAGCAACACAGGTTTGTCCATTCAATTCCCTGTACGAGGAGATTTGGGCGGGGTATCCAGCGACCTCCGCTCTGCGGAGCCCGGAGTATAGGCGAGCAATGTAGAACGCGGCGTAACAACTTGTCGTTATTCCTTGACGGAAATGGCTCCGGTTCATATGATCCGTCGCGAGGTCACTGCGGGGATCTCTATTACTGCCCCCCCTCTCGGGGCGTCTCTGGTTTCCAGAGGCGCCCTTCTTCTTTGCCGGCCTAGCCTTCGCCGCTGACGAACACCGGGCGGAACCATCCCTCGGGTCGCGGCCCCGCCGCCAGTGCGCGGTCGAGCAGCGCGTCGAGTCGCTCGCGCGTGTCCATGGTCTGGACCTCCGCCCGAAGACGCGCTGCACCGGCGCATCCGCGAATCGTCCACGCCACGTACTTGCGGCCGATTCGCAGCGCCCGGGTCTCGCCGTGGTACGAGCAGAGCATGTCGAGATGGCGTCGGGCGAGTGCGATGCGATCGGCGAAATCGAGATCGGGAAGCCGGCTCCCGGTCGCCAGGCGGTGAACCGCCTGGCGCACGAACCAGAAGTTGCCGAGCATCCCGCGGGCGATCACCACCCCGTCGACCGTCCCAGACTCGATGCGATCGGCCAGCGTCTCGACGTCCTCGACGTCGCCGCTCCCGAAGACCGGAACGCCGACCGCCTCCTTGACCCGGGCGATCTCGGCCCAGTCGGCGGTCCCTTCGTACTTCTGGCCGCGGGTCCGGCCGTGCACGGTCACCGCCGCCACGCCCGCCTCCTCGAGCGCGTGGGCGAGCTCAGGTGCATTGATGGTGGATGCATCCCAGCCGAGGCGCATCTTCACGGTCACCGGCACCCGGACCGCATCGACCATCGCCGACACCACCCGAGCGGTCGCGCGCACATCTCGAGCGAGGGCCGCCCCGCTCCCGCGGCTCACGACCTTTGACACCGGGCAGCCCAGATTGACGTCGACGAGGACCGCTCCGCGCTCGACACAGACCTGCGCAGCGTCGGCCATGACCGCGGGATCGCAGCCGACGAGCTGGGCTGCCACCGGCGACACGCCACCCGGGAAATCGAGGAGGTGGAGCGCCGCGTCGGTGCTGCGGACGATCGCCTCAGCGGCGACCATCTCGGTCGAGACGAGGCCGGCGCCGAACTCCCTGCAGAGCGCTCGGCACGGCGCGTCGGTGATGCCGACCATCGGGGCCACGAGCACCGGCGAGGAGAGCTCGAGCCGGCCGATCCGAAGCGAGCGGAGTGCGGTCGCCGCGACTGCCATCGCCTCATGGTACGGGGCGGGTCTGCCCCGTCTAGCGATTCTGCTCGTGGATGAGCCGCAGCCCGTGGAGGGTGAGCAGCTCGTCCACGATGTCGATCGCCGGGATCAGCGGAGCCAGCGACGGCGCAAGCCCGCCGGTGGCGATCACCTTGGGCTCGCCCTCCATCTCCTTCCGGAAACGGGCAACCAGGCCCTCGACGAGTCCGACGTAGCCGAAGACGATCCCCGACTGCATGCTCCCCGTGGTCGAGTGGCCGATCGCCTCCGCCGGCGCCGTGAGCTCCACCCGGATCAGCATCGCCGCGTGGCTCACCAGCGCATCGTGGCTGAGCTGGATCCCCGGCGCGATCGCACCTCCCAGGTAGTCCCCCCGGGCGTCGATGGCGTCGAACGTCGTGGCCGTGCCGAAGTCAACCAGGATGGCGGGCCCCTTGTAGAGATGGTGCGCAGCGATCGCGTTCGCGATCCGGTCGGCACCCACCCGGCGGGGGTCGTCGTACTGGATGCGGATCCCTGTCCGGGTGCCAGGACCGACCATCATCGGCGCTGTGTCGAAGTAGGTGTGGGACAGTTCGTCGATGCTCCGTGCGAGTGTGGGAACCACGCTGCTCACCACCACGGCGGTGACCTGTGCCGGCGCCAGGTCGCGGCGGGCCAGGAGATCGATGAGCACGAGACCCAGCTCGTCCCCCGTGAACCGGTCATCGGTGTGGATCCGGAAGTCCGCGGTCAGCCGGTCGCCCTCGAAGACGCCGACCACGATGTTGGTGTTTCCGACATCGATCGCGAGCAGCATGGCGGCGAGTGTAGGCATCATCGCCACGTGATCGCGCTCCTGGACATCGGCGGCACCAAGATCGCAGCCGCGGCGGGGCGTGGCGCAGCGGTCGGGACCGTCCGGCGGATCCCGACACCGGTCGACTCGCCGCTGGCGACGCTCCGTGGGCTGATCGAGGGAGTCATGGGCGGCGTCCTTCCCGAAGCCATTGCGATCTCCGCACCCGGACCCTTCGACCGGGCTGCGGGCGCGCTGCGCAATCCTCCGGGCATGCCTGCGTCATGGCACGGGCTGGAGCTGGCATACCTGCTCGGCCAGCGCTTCGACTGCCCTGTGGTGGTCGAGAACGACGCCAACTGCGCGGCGCTCGCGGAAGCGCGACTCGGCGCCGGCGCGGGTCACCGGACGGTCGTGTACTGGACCGTGTCGACCGGCATCGGCTGCGGGATCGTGCGCGACGGGCGGATCGTGGTCGGCAGGCACGACACCGAAGGGGGCCACATGGTGCTGTGGCCGGCATGGCTCGGTGGGCCGCCCTGCCACTGCGGCGGCGCGGGCTGTCTCGAGGCGCTCGCCAGCGGACGGGCGATCGCCCGGCGCTACGGGGTCGCTGCCGACCAGCTGAGTGATCCCGAGGCCTGGGTGGACGTCGGCCGCTGGATCGGGCTCGCCACCGTGAACGTCACCGCGGTGTACGACCCGGACGTGGTGATCTTCGGGGGCGGCGTCTGTGCCAGTTGGAGCCGGTTCTCGCCGTCGCTGCTCGAGACCGTCCAGCGCTACCTCCACCTCCAGCCCCCGCCGGAGATCGCGCGCGGAACCCTGGGAGAGGAGCGATCACTGCTCGGAGCGCTGCTGATCGCCGAGGACAACGGCGAGGATCCGGCGAGACTGCTGACGGAGAGGTAGGCTACGGCGCCATGCCGTCAGTCCATCTGGTGTGCGACAGCACCGCCGACCTCGATCCCGCGTTCCGGGCCGCCCACACGGTGCGAGTCGTCCCCCTCAAGGTCATCTTCGGCGATCAGACCTACTTGGATGGCGTGGACATGACCGCCGAGCAGTTCTACGCGCGCCTCGCCACTCCCGGGCCGTTCCCGCGCACCTCCCAGCCGACGCCGGCCGAATTCGAGGAGGTGTTCCGTGAGCTGGGCGCCGACGGCGGATCGATCGTCTGCACGACCATCTCCGCGGACCTGAGCGGCACCTACACGTCGGCGACCCAGGCGCAGGCCGCGCTTCCGGAGCTCGACATCCGTGTCATCGACACGCGCAGCGTGGCGGTCGGACACTACGCGGCCGTCAAGGCGGCCGTCCGGGCGGTCGAGGCGGGAGGTGACGCCGACCAGGTGGAGGCGGCCGCAGTTGCGGTGCGCGGCACCGAAAAGGTGCTCTTCACAGTCGAAACGCTCGAGTATCTCCGCCGCGGCGGCCGCATCGGTGGGGCACGGGCGCTGCTCGGCTCGATGCTCGACATCAAGCCAATCCTCGAGATCCGCGACGGCGTCATCGAGCCGGTCGGTCGCGTCAGGACCTATCCAAGGGCGATCGACCGGCTCGTTGAGGAGTGCAAGCAGGCGGCGGCGACGTGGGGCGGCGCCGAGGTCGTGATCGCCCACGCCGACCGCCCGCAGATCGCCGCCGAGCTCGTCGAGCGGATGCGACCCCTGGTCTCGAGCGAACCGTCACTGACCGTGGTCGGCCCCGTCGTCGGCTGCCACAGCGGGCCGGGCGCGATCGGTGTCGGTTTCCACAAGCCGATCGACTGAAATCGGCTTGGTTCATAACGCGTCAGCCGGGTTAGAATTGCCGCTCAGGTTGAACGCGTGAGACACATCGCCACGATCGGCGCCACCGACGAGGGGACCACCGTCCAGGGTGCCGACATCGACGAGGCCGGCAGGAGAAGCCAGATCGTCCGCGCCGCGGCCGCCGTGCTCGGCCGTCAGGGGTATGCCGAGACGTCGCTCAAGGACGTCGCGCGTGAGGCCAAGGTGGCGCCGGGCCTCCTCCACTACTACTTCGAATCCAAAGAGGAGCTGCTCCTCGAGGTGGTCCTCGTCACCGAGCGCCAGATGGTCGCCGACTGGAAGGCGGTGGTCGACGAGGTCGACGATCCGCTCGAGCGGATCGTCACCGGGCTCGACCAGGCGGAAGCCCGCTGCGCGGATCAGCCGGAGTTCTTCCGCCTACTCCTCGATCTCTACACCGTCAGCCTGAGCAGTCCGGCGCTGCGGGTTCGCTGCGCCCGGCTTCGCACCCACCTGGTCGATGAGATCGAGGTCGAGGTTCGCCAGGTGCTGGGGCGATTGCCCGCCTACTCGCTGGTCGCTCCACGCGAGCTCGCCGGCGCGATCCTGAGCGCCATCGATGGGATCGCCCTCTCCGGGCTGGTGGTGCAGCAGCCGGCGGCCGCGCCCTTCCATGCCCTCAAGGTGCTCCTGCTCTCGCTCGTGGTCACCGCCTATGTCACGGCCGGACAGGAGCCGCCAGTGGCGCGCCTGGGAGAGATGCTCAGCCGGCACCCCTGACCCGGCGGCCGCCCACCTCAGAGCTCAGAGGGAGCGGCGGCAGGATGGCCACGGTCGCACCGATCGGGCCGGGCTCTTCACCCTCGGCGCGGCCCCAGAAGCGCGAGAACCTCCCGTCGTACCCGACGGCGAGGCCATCGTGAAACGAGATCGGCACCTGACCCCAGTGGGGTGTGTGTCCGTGGACGACCCGGCTGACGCCGAAGTGCTCGAGGTAGCGGCGCAACCGATCATGGTCAACGAACCCGTGGCGTCCAATCGTGTACCGCAGCGCCTGGAAGGCGCCGCCCCGGGTCGCCAGCCACGCCCGCACCACGGCGTTGACCCCGGCGACGCTGTCGCCGATCTCCGCGTAGCGGTCGTCGTCGGTGTGCTGCGCGAGGGTGCCGTCCTCGAGCTCGACGAGGAAGGGCAGCGCTCGCAACCATGCCTCGAGGTCCGGACTCGACGCGACGGCGGTGAGGTCTGCCCAGTCGCCACGCCGGCTCAGCCAGAGATCCTCGATGCTGAGACCGTCGCGCGTCTTCCAGGCGCCGAGCTGGTCGCCGCCCCGCGAGCGTTCGAGCATGACGAGCAGAAACAGGTCGTGGTTGCCGAGCACCGAGCGCGCGTTGCGGCGCCGCATGGCGACAGCCGCGGCCGCCGCCCCGCCCCCGGCGCCCGGCTCTCCTCCCTGGAAGAAGTCGCCGAGAAAGACGGTATCGACCTCGTCCTCGGGATAGGGCTCGAGCGCTTCGATAAGCCTGTCGACGTCGCCCTGGACATCGCCGACGATCAGGGTGGGCCGGGTCACGCCGTCAGGATACGTTCGCGGGGTCAGCCGCCCGCTGCGGCTCGTCGCGTACGCGCCACGATCGTTCGCGCCCGGGCGAGCTGGCGCGTCACCGACCTCGGTCCCGGCCCTCCCGGGACGTCGCGGCGGCGGAGCGCAGCATCGGGATCGAAGAGCCGCACGACGCCCGGGCCGAAGCGATCGGACGCTGCCCGCCACTCCTCAACGCTCAGATCGGCGAGGGTCCGGCCCTCGGCGAGTGTTCGCGCCACGACCGCGCCGACAATCGTGTGAGCCTCGCGGAACGGGACTCCGTTGGCGACCAGGTACTCCGCGATGTCGGTTGCCTGGAGCGCCGGATCGGCAGCAGCCCGGCGCATCGCCGCGACGTCGAAGCGCACCGCTGACATGACCTCGGTGAGCATCCGCATGGTCGCCGCCGTCGTGTCGACCGCGTCGAAGAGCGGCTCCTTGTCCTCCTGCAGGTCGCGGTTGTACGTGAGGGGCAGACCCTTGAGGACACTGAGCAGCGCGACCACATCGCCGATCACTCGCCCGCTTCTGCCCCGGGCCAGCTCCGCGACGTCGGCGTTCTTTTTCTGAGGCATCAGCGACGAGCCGGTGGCGAGGCTGTCGGGGAGGCTCGCGAAGCCGAACTCGGCACTCGACCACAGCACCAGCTCCTCACCGAGCCGCGAGCAGTGCACCATCGTCAGCGCGCACGCGGCGGTGAGCTCCACGGCGAAGTCCCGGTCGGCAACGGCGTCCATGCTGTTGGCGGCGATCCTTCCGAACCCGAGCTCGTGGGCGACCCGCTCACGGTCGAGCGGCAGCGTGGAACCAGCGAGCGCGCCGCTGCCGAGCGGCAACTCGTCGCAGGCGAGCCGCGCCGCGCCGAGGCGAAGGCCATCACGGCCGAACATCTCGACATAGGCGAGCAGGTGATGCCCAAGCGACACGACCTGCGCGCGCTGCAGGTGGGTATATCCCGGCATCGGATCGGTGCGATGCTCCCCGGCCCGTGTCATCAGGGCCTCCTGCAACCCGGCGAGCGCCACCAGCAGGTCGGTGCACGCGCGCCGAGCCCACATGCGCAGGTCGGTCGCGACCTGGTCGTTGCGGCTGCGCCCCGTGTGCAGCATGCCCGCGACGGGGCCCGCGAGCTCGAACAGCCGGCGCTCGACGGCTGTATGGATGTCCTCGTCGCCTGGAGACACCGTGAAGACGCCACTCGACAGTTCGGCGGCGATGGCGCGCAGCCCCGCATCGATTGCGCGGTGTTGCGCCGCCGTCAGCACGCCGATGCTGCGCAGCATGCGCGCGTGAGCACGCGAGCCGGCAACATCGTCGGCGCCGAGACGCCGGTCGACCGCGAGGCTCGATGTGTATCGTTCGAGCTGCTCGGAGGTCCGCGCGCTCAGGCGGCCGGCCCACACCTTGGTGGGGCGCGCCGCGCCGCGCGCCCGCCGCTCAGGAGTCGCCACGCCGTTGCGTGCGCCGCTCGACATGCAGCGGGGCGGAGTCCTCGAGCGCTCCCTGCACCCTCGTCTGCGTGCGCAGCGGCAGGCCGAACAACTCGATGAAACCGCGCGCCGATGCGTGGTCGAACGTGTCGCTGACGCGATCGTAGGTCGCGAGGTTGTTGCTGTAGAGCGATCGGTCGGCGCGCCGGCCGATGACCCGGGCGGCACCGCCCTCGAGGCGCACACGCACCACGCCGGTGACGTGGACCTGGGTCTCCTGGACGAACGCATCGAGCGCGGTACGCAGCGCCGAGAACCACAGCCCGTCGTACACCAGCCGCGCCCACTCATCACCGACGATGCGCTGGAATCGCGCCACGTCACGAGTGATCGTGAGGCTCTCGAGCGCGTGATGCGCGACGTGCAGCGTGACCGCCGCGGGAGCCTCGTAGATCTCGCGCGACTTGATGCCGACCAGACGGTTCTCGACATGGTCGATGCGTCCGATGCCGCGCGCCCCGGCGATCGTGTTGAGCTCGGCGACGAGCCGGTCGCCCTCGAGGACGCGCCCGTCGAGCGCCACCGGGACACCGCGCTCGAACCCGATCTCGACGACGACACCCGCGGTGTGCTCGCTCGCGGTCCACTCGTAGACGTCGGGTGGGGGCTCGATCCACGGGTCCTCGAGCACCCCTGCCTCGATGCTGCGACCCCAGAGGTTCGCATCCACGGAGTACGGGGAGCTCTTGGTCACGGGGACCTCGATGCCATGCCTGGCTGCGTAGTCCAGCTCCTGAGGGCGACCCATGTCCCAGTCGCGCACCGGCGCGACCACACGAAGCTCGGGCGCGAGCGCACCAACGGCGACGTCGAACCGGACCTGGTCGTTGCCCTTCCCGGTGCAACCGTGCGCCACCGCGATCGCTCCCTCCTCGCGCGCGACGTCGACCAGCAGCTTGGCGATCAGGGGACGCGCGAGCGCGGTGGCCAGCGGGTAGACGCCCTCGTACAGCGCGCCGGCGGCGAGGGTTGGAAAACAGAAGGAGTCGACGAACACCCGGCGCGCGTCGGCGACGTGCGCGCTGAGCGCTCCGGTGCGCAGTGCCTTGGTCGCGACCGCGTCGACGTCCTTGGACTCACCCAGATCGGCGGTCAGCGTGATGACGTCGTAGCCGAGCTCCTCCTGCAGCCAGCGGATCGCGACCGACGTGTCGAGGCCGCCGCTGTAGGCGAGCACGCAGCGTTCGCGCGCGCTCACGCGTCCTCCTCGGACATCGTGTTGAGGCGGAGCAGAAGACGCTGTGCCGCGGGTCTCGAGCGTGCGATCACCAGCACCGTGTCATCGCCGGCGATGGTCCCGGCGACCTCCTCGAACCGCGAGCCGTCGAGTGCACCGCCCACCAGGGGCGCGCAGCCCGGTGCAGTGTGCACGATGCCGAAGAGGTCGACGAATTCGATCGCCTGCACGTGCTCGCGGATGGCATTGCGGAGCCGCTGCATCGTCTGCTCGACGTCGAGCTCGGCAACCGGTGCCATGTAGCGGGGTCCGGCATCATCGTGGACGCGGAGAAGACCGAGCTCGCGGATGTCACGGCTCACCGTTGCCTGGGTGACCGGAAAGCGCCTGCGATGCAGCTCGGACACGAGATCGTCCTGAGTGCGGATGACCCCGCCGCGGACGAGTGCGAGGATGGCGCGGTGGCGCGCGGGTTTCGCCGCCGGCCCCACCAGCCGTGGTGCGCTGGCACTCACGAGTCAGAGCTCCGTGCGGCAACCGACTCGAAGGCTTTGCCCAGGCGCCGAACCGCCTCATCGACCTCGTCGCGAGTGATGATCAGCGGCGGCACGAGACGGAGCGTCCGCTCGCCGATGGCATTGACGATCAAGCCTTCGTCCAGCGCGGCTGCGGCGACGTCACGGGCGACATCACGGGTCAACGCGACTCCGAGCATCAGGCCGCGGCCGCGAACGCCCGCTACCGGCGCACCGCTGCCGGCGAGTGCGCTCAACGATTCGGCCAGATAGTCACCGACTGCAGCCGCGTGCTCGACGAGTCCTTCGCTCTCGACCGTGCGCATCACCGCGACTGCTGCCGCACATGCCAGTGCCCCACCGCCGAACGTGGACCCATGGTCGCCAGGCTCGAAGACGTCCGCGCGAGGCGCGGCGAGGATGGCGCCGATCGGAACGCCACCACCCAGTGCTTTCGCGACGGTCATCACGTCGGGCGCCGCCTCCTCGTGCTGATACGCCCACCAG
Source organism: Candidatus Dormiibacterota bacterium (assembly GCA_003153505.1). Lineage (GTDB taxonomy): Bacteria > Chloroflexota > Dormibacteria > Aeolococcales > Aeolococcaceae > Palsa-851. The sequence continues at coordinate 13,815 of PLZA01000052.1, read as the reverse complement.
CGGCCGGTGCGGCCCATGCCGGTCTGGACCTCGTCGAGGATGAGCAGCACGTTGCGCTCGTCGCAGAGCCGCCGAACCGCCGCCAGCCGGCCAGGCTGGAGTGGGATCACGCCGCTCTCTCCCTCGATGGGTTCGAGCATCACCGCGCAGGTCGCACTGTCGATCGATTGCTCGAGGGCGACGAGATCGTCGTACGGCACGTGCACGAAACCCTTGGGCAGCGGCTCAAACGGCTTGCGATACCGCGGGTTCGCGGTTGCCGCAAGGGCACCCATGGTGCGTCCGTGGAAAGCTCCCTGCGCGCAGATGATGACGTGCGCACCGTCACGATGCAGCTTGCCCCACTTGCGCGCCAGCTTGATGGCTCCTTCGTTCGCTTCGGCGCCACTGTTGCAGAAGAACACACGAGACGGGAACGCCGACGCGACCAGCAACTCCGCAAGCTCCAGCTGCGGCTCGGTGTAATACAGGTTGCTGGTGTGCATCAGCGTCGCGGCCTGGTCTGCGATCGCCCGCCGCAGCGCCGGATGATTGTGCCCGAGGACGTTCACCGCGATCCCGGCGACGAGGTCGAGCATTTCACGACCGTCGTCGGTGGTGACCCAGACGCCGTGGCCGCTGCGCAGGGCGATCGGCTGGCGCTGGTACGTGTCCATGAGCACGCTCCTGGCGCGAGCGGCAAGCGCATCGACCGGTGTCATCGCGTCCGAAGTCACTCCGTCTCACCACCCGTGAGCATCGTGCCGACCCCACGTTCGGTGAGCAGCTCGAGGAGCAGAGCGTGGGGTACGCGGGCGTCGATGATATGCGTCGCACAGCCACCGTCTGTCGCCCGGATCGCGGCCTCGACCTTGGGGATCATGCCGTCGTGGATGACACCGCTGCCAAGCAACGCACGGGCGTGGGCGGCGTCGAGCGCGCTGATCAGGGTGCCGTCGCCGTCGCGGACTCCCTCGACGTCGGTCATGAGAATGAGCTTGCTGGCGTGGAGCGCCACCGCAACCTCGGCGGCGACGGTGTCCGCGTTCACGTTGTACGCCTGGCCGTCGTATCCGAGGCCGATCGACGCCATCACTGGAATGCGCCCCTGGTCGAGGATCGCCATGAGTGGCTCGGCATTGACCTGCGCAACGTCGCCGACATAGCCGAGGTCCGCGCCTCCCGCCTCGGATCGCGGACGCACGAGGAGCGTCGGTCCATCCTCCCCGGAGAGCCCGATCGCTCCCGCGCCCAGGGTGTGAATGCGGGCGACGATGTCCGGCCCGATCTTGCCCGTGAGCACCATCTTCGCGATCTCCATCGTCGGCGCGTCGGTCACGCGGAGCCCGTTCACGAACTTCGTCTCGATGCCCATCCGCTCCTGCCACGCGCTGATCTCCGCCCCTCCACCATGGACGATGACCGGTCGCATGCCGACGAAGCGCAGGAGCACGACGTCCTCGAGCAGCGCATCGAGGTCGGCGGCGGCGCTCGCCGCGCCGCCGACCTTGATCACCAGAATGTGGCCGGCGAAACGCTTGATGTAGGGGAGTGCCTCGATGAGCACCTCGGCGCGGTGAATCCGTTCGTCGATGGTCTGTTCAGGCATGGTGGTGTGGTGGTTGCTCCGTATCAGGTGGTGTAGTCGGCGTTGATGCGCACGTAGTCGGCGGACAGGTCGCAGCCCCACGCGTGGCCGGAGGCGTCGCCCGCGCCGAGATCGATGTCGATGTCGAGACGCGGGTGTGAGAGGGCGACCCGAATCCGGTCGGCCTCGACCGCTTCCGGAGCCCCTCGATCGAAGACGACGAGGCCACCGATTGCGACCCGGCAGCGATCGAGCGTGAAGGTCGCGCCGCTGCGCCCGAGCGCGGCGACGATGCGCCCCCAGTTGGGATCGCCGCCGTGAATCGCCGTCTTGACAAGAGGGCTCTGCGCGATGACGCGGGCGGCGATGCGCGCCTCGTCAGCGTCGGCGGCACCCTCGATCGCGACACGAAAGTGGCGTGTGGCGCCCTCGGCATCGGCGACGAGCTGCTCCGCGAGCGAGTCGCAGACCTGGAGGAGCGCGCTCTCGAAGGCGCGTGCGGCGCTCGATCCCGGGGCGAACGTCGCCCCACCCGCCGCGCCGTTGGCGAGCAGGATGCAGGAGTCGTTGGTGGAGGTGTCACCGTCGACGGTCACGCAGTTGAAGGTGCTGTCGGTGACCCGCGACAGCGCGGGCTGCAGGACGCTCGCGTCGATGGGTGCGTCAGTGGTGATGAAGGCCAGCAACGTGGCCATATCCGGGTGCAGCATCCCTGCGCCTTTCGCGGTGCCGCCGACCGTGTACGTCACGCCGGCCTCGACGAACGTGGCCTCCGCCACCTTGGCGACTGTGTCCGTCGTCATGATCGCGCGCGCGATCTCGCCACCGGCAGCCGGTGACATCGACAGGGCGGCCTCGCGAATCCCGCGCACGACGCGGTCCATCGGCATCGGCCTGCCGATCACGCCGGTGCTGCACACGAGCACATCGCCGGGGTCGAGGTCGAGCGCATCACCTGCGGTCGCGCACATCACCAGCGCGTCGCGGAATCCCTGCGCGCCGGTGCACGCGTTGGCGTTGCCGGCGTTCACCACGACCGCCGAGATCGGCGTCCCACGCCGGAGCGTGAGCTGGGAGATCACCACCGGCGCTGCCTTGACCGTGTTGCGCGTGAAGACGCCCGCGGCGACAGCCGGCGTGTCCGACCGGATCACCGCAAGATCAGTGCGCGCGGCATCGCCGTCGCCCCTGATCCCCGCCGCGGCCACGCCGCCGCGAAAGCCGATCGGGGCGCACACGCCCGCGCGAGCCTGCGCGACCGGCGCGGTCACGGCCACAGGACGCGGGACTCCAGCCCGGCCGTCTCGTCGAACCCGAAGCGAACGTTCATGGCGTGGACAGCCTGCCCGCCGCCACCCTTGCCGAGGTTGTCGATCGCCACGGTGACAACCGCCGTGCCGTCCTGCCATCCGGCGTGGATCGCAGCGCGGTTGGTGCCGGTCACGCTCTTGGTCGCCGGAGGCCTGTCGACGTGGTCGAGGAACGGGCTGGTGGCGCAGAACGCCGCGTACACGTCGCGGAACTGCGTCTCGGTCACGCCAGGGCGCGGGCGCAGATAGGCGGTGGCGAGGATGCCGCGGGTCATCGGGATCAGATGGGGCACGAACGTGAACCGGACATCACCGTCGGCGGCCACACGCAGCTGCTGGAGCATCTCGGACTTGTGGCGGTGTCCAGCGACGCCATAGGCGTGCACCGACTCGTTGACTTCCGCGAAGAGATTGGCGACCTTCGCCTCGCGACCGGCACCGCTGACCCCGCTCTTGGCGTCGACGACGATGTCCGGTTCGATCAACCCTGCACGGAGCGCGGGCACGCAGGCGAGCAGCGCGGCCGTCGGATAGCAGCCCGGCACCGCGATGAGATTGGCGGATGCGAGGTGCGCGCGCTCGAGCTCGACCATCGCGTACACAGCCTCTCCGAGGAGGTCCGGTGACGGATGCGCAACGCCGTACCACTGCTGATACGCGGCTGCATCGCGCAGGCGGAAATCCGCGGAGCAGTCGATGACGGTTGCGCCTGCCGCGAGCCAGCCGGGCGCCAATGACGCCGCGACTGTGTGGGGCAGCGCCGCCATGATCACGTCCGCCGCACCGGGATCGAGGCTGTCCTCGATGATCATCTCGACCCCGCTTCCCGGAACCACGTCGCAGTAGCGGCTCCCGGCGCTGCTGCGGCCGAGGACGCGTGTCAGCTCCACATCGGGATGACCGGCGAGCAGAGCGGTGCATTGCATGCCGATGTACCCGGTGGAGCCGACGACGGCGGCGCGAAGCGGTTTCGACTGGGCCACGACAGAGCAGTATACGGGTCACCTGCATACTTATGCAGTCAGCGCCTCGGGAGACCTCCGGGCTTGCGCAGTCCCTTGACCCCGAGCGTGCGCCGGCGGGCGCGCTCGATATTGACAGCGGCGCCCACGAGCGCCAGGTGCGTGAACGCCTGCGGGAAGTTGCCGAGCAGCTGGCCGCTGCGCACGTCCACCTCCTCCGAGAACAAGCCGAGCGGTGAGCTGAAGTGAAGCAGGCGCTCGAAGCGGCGCTCCGCCTCCTCGAGCTCGCCACAGTGCGCGAGCGCGTCGACCAGCCAGAATGAGCTGAGGAAGAACGCGCCCTCCTCGCCACGCAGCCCGTCCTCGCTCTCGTCCATCCGGTATCGGTTGACGAGCACACCTTCGCCGAGGTGTTGCGCAATGGCGCGAACCGTCGCGTGCAGACGCGGATCCTTGTCGCGGAGGAAGCGCACCTGGAGCATGCGCAGGATCGAGGCATCGAGCGCGTCGCTGTCGAACTCCTGTGTGAAGGAATGGCGGTGCTCCGACCAGCCGCGATCCGTGATGGCACGATGGATGCGCAGACGCGCACGCCGCCACGAAGGCCTGTCGTACGGCAGGTCGTAGCGATCCGCGATGCGGATGCCGCGATCGACCGCGACCCAGCACATCAGCTTGCTGTACACGTACTGGCGGCGCTCGCTGCGCACTTCCCAGATCGATGAGTCGGGCTCCTCCCAGCGCCGAATCGCGATCTCGACGATGTTGCTCAGCTCCTCCCAGAGCGTGTCGCTGATGACGCCGCCACCGAAGCGGGCGAACACATAGGCGCTGTCGAGCACCTCGCCGTACACGTCGAGCTGCAATTGATCGACGGCGGCGTTGCCGACGCGCACCGGCCTGGAACCGCGATATCCCTCGAGGTGGTCGAGGGTGTGCTCGGTGGGGTGCGCGTGCCCGCTCAGGTCGAAGAGGTTGGGGATATCCAAGGACGTGCGGTCAGTGAGATGCCGGTGGGTGAGCCAGTCGAAATACGCGGTCGCCTCATCGGTGAGCCCGAGTTGAAAGAATGCGTAGAGCGTGAACGCCGCATCCCGCAACCATGTGAATCGATAGTCCCAGTTGCGCTCGCCGCCGATGTCCTCGGGAAGGCTCGTCGTCGGAGCGGCGATGATCGCGCCGGTGGGCGCATAGGTCATGAGCTTGAGCGCGAGCGCCGATCGCCACACATGCTGCTGGTAGGGGCCGTGGTAGTCGACCTGGCCGACCCATCGCCACCAGTAGCGCTGACTGTCACGCAGCGAAGCACGAGCTCGCTCGACGCTCCACGGTCTTGCCCGGCAGGTCCCGGCCACCCCCGTGTGCAGTGCGAACGCGACAGCGTCGGTCGCGCGAACGTGAAAGCTGTCGTCGGGTCCGTCCAGCTCGACGGTCGAGCTCAGACAGAGATGGAGCTTCTGGGAATCGGCGTGGAGCTGGCCGTCATCAATGCTGAGCGACACCGGCAGGCGAGCGAACCCTGGGGCGGGATCGAAGACGTGGTGCATGGTCATCTCGCCGGCGAGGCACTCCACCAACCTGATCACACGGGCATGGTTGTGGGGCTTGGCGTGCTGGACGACGCTGTGCTCGTCAACCGGCATGAAGTCGGTGACCACGACCACGCCGGTCCCGGTGGCGAAGACGGTATCGAGCAGATTGGTCCGGTCCCGGTAGCGCTGATGCACCTGGTGCGGCTCGTCCGGATGGAGTTGCCAGCTCCCACCCCGGCTCGCGTCGAGGATCCGGCCAAAGAGCGCGTCGTCGTCGAATCGGGGCAGGCAGAGCCAGTCGATGCTGCCGTCCTGACCGACCAGTGCCGCCGAGCGGCAGTCGCCGATCAGCCCATAGGCCCCGATCGGGAGATACCCGTCGATCCGCTCGCGCGAGACGGTGCGACCCTTGGGCTCCTTGCGGCTAGTACTCGTCCTCGGGGCGCGAGTCATCGTCATCCTCGGTGTCGGCTCCGGGTGGCGCCTCCTCGGCGTCGGACTGGAACGTGCTCATCCCCAGCTCCCCGAGGTCGTCCTCGGCGTTGTCTGCAATAGGCCGGCCGACCACCTCCTCGCCGTCATCGTCCAGCGGGGTGGAGTCGATCTCACGAGATGACAGGAGCGACTCCTTGGCGTAGGGGCGGAATTCCTCACGACGGCCACCCTTGGCGAGCGGGAACGACGACTTCCGGGCGTTCTCGGAGGCCTGATAGGTCTCACGGAGGATGATCTCGACCCGCTCGTCCTCGAGCCGGGCGACGGCTGCCGAGTACCGGTTGCCCGTCTCCATCAGCGGGATCAGCCGCCGGGCGATCTTGGTGTCCACCTCGCCAAGCGACACGCCTCGCGACGTCTGCGCCCGGAGCGTCGACCCTTCCCGGTAGAGCTCGACGACGTCCCCGGGGGCGATCGCGACCGTCGCCGACTTCGAGGGTGCGCTCAGGACCGTGATGGCGCTCTTGCCGGGCTCCTCGGTGAACAGCTCGACGTCGATTGCGGCCGCCAGGCCGGCGGCCGTGCTCTTGCTCTCCAGCATGGCGGTGAGCTTGCGCACGTTCTTCTGGGCGATCAGGTTCAACGGATTGAGCTGGAGGGACGCCGAATACGACGCGAGCGCCTCCTCGCGCTGGCCAAGCTCGGTCAGCGCCTTGCCGATGCGATTGAGCGTGTCCTCTTCGGCGCCGTGGCGCTCGACCAGCGCCTGATTGACAGCAAGCGCCTCCGCCCAGCGGCTCTCGAGCGCAAGCGCGATAGCCTCGTCAACGAACAGGCTGCGAGGCTTCACACGTTCTTCAGACACCAAACACCACCCCGGATTCAAGGGTCAATGACCGCTGCAAGTGCACTTGCTCCCGACCCACGGCCGAGAGAGGCAATCGGGTTCGCTATGATACCTGCTCAGTGAGGCGCGCCCGTTCCCTTTGCGATCTCTTGACACCGCGCCAGTCATGACGCGGATCATTTCGGTCGCGAACCAGAAGGGCGGTGTGGGCAAGACCACAACCGCTGTGAACCTGGCGGCCGCCATCGCCGAGGCCGGTCCCAAGGTCCTGGCGGTCGATCTCGATCCCCAGGGTCATCTGACCATCAACATGGGGTGCCGGCGGCCTGACGAGCTGGAGCGGACGATCTACGACCTCCTCACCGACCATCGCGTCACTGTCGCCGACGTGCTCCTGACCTCGGAAGGCATGGGCCTCGATTTCATCCCGGCCAACATCGATCTCAGCGGGGCCGAGCTCCAGCTGGTCACCGAGTTCGGCCGCGAGTCGATCCTCAAGGAGAAGCTCGAGCCGATCGACGGTCGCTATGACTACGTCGTCATCGACTGTCCGCCGTCGCTCGGCCTGCTCTGCATCAACGCGCTGGTCGCGTCGACCGACGTGATCATCCCCCTGCAGTGCGAGTACTTCGGCATGAAAGGGATGCAGCAGTTGCAGCGCACCATCGACCGTGTGCGCGCGAAGCTGAACAGCCATCTCCGCGTGGCGGGCATCCTGCCGACGTTGTACAAGTCGCGCACCCTGCACAGCCAGGAGGTGCTCGACCTCGTCAAGAGCGCGTATCCCGACCTGGTGTTCCCGATCACCGTCGACTCCTCGATCAGGTTTGCCGAGACGCCTCTGGCAGGCCAGTCGATCCTCGAGTACGCCCCGAACTCGCCTGGGGCACGCTCCTACCGGGCTCTCGCCAAAGCCGTCATCGCCCAGGATCGCGGCGATGGCGACGCCATCGAGGTCTCCGGGAGCGCGGAACGTCCACGCGAGCGGGTGCGCGCGGCCCGAGGGTGATGCGCGGATTTCGCCGCGCCCAGCTGCGCGGCAGCGACGAGCTCTTCCGGTCCGCCGAGCCCGAACAGCTCGACGCGCCGCTGTCGCCCGGCGTCAACGACGATGCCGTCCACCCGGTCCCGACCGCGCCGGCGCCGCATATGCGCTCCGTCCGGCTGACCGACGACGAGCTGCGCATCCTTTCGGAAGCGGTCCAGCACCTCAAGTTCCCGAGCAAGCCGCCGACCCGACCGTCCGTCGACGACTTCGAAAAGCTGGAGGTCCTCCGCCAGAAACTGCTCGACGCCCTGTGATGACCTCGGGGCCACAGGGCTAGCGGGGTACCGTTGGTCATCGGCACGCTGATGGTCACCCTCCAGGTGCCGGACAGCGAATCCCTCAAGGACAAGCGCCAGGTGGTTCGGTCGCTCACCGCCAAGCTCCGCAACACGTTCAACGTGGCCGTGGCCGAGGTCGCGGATCAGGATCTCTGGCAGTCCGCGGTGATCGGCGTGGCGTGCGTGAGCTCGGACAGCCGTCACGCCGACGAGATGTGCCAGAAGGTCCTGCGCTTCGTCGACGACCACGGCGAGGCGCTCGTCCTCGGCTCGCATTTCGAGCTGATCCACGTCTGAGCAGGCCCCGCCGACGCGGGATCTCATCGAGGCATACCAGGCGACGCTGCCGTTCGTACTGGATGAGTTTCAGCGCGAGGCAATCATCAAGCTCGAGCACTCACGCGGCGTGCTGGTGAGTGCGCCCACATCGAGTGGCAAGACCGTCGTGGCCGACTACGTGATCTGGCGCCGTCTCGACGCCCCGGCTGCACTGCGACGGCCGCTGACCGACGCGGCCGATGTCGTCTACACGACACCGCTGAAAGCACTGAGCAACCAGAAGTTCCACGACCTGTGCGAGCGATTCGGCGAGCACCGGATCGGACTGATCACCGGTGAGCACACGCTCAACGACGGAGCACCGATCCTGGTGATGACAACAGAGATCCTGCGCAACGTGCTCTACGACGAGCCGGCGCGGGTCGATCGCGTCGGCGACGTCGTGCTCGATGAGGTCCACTACATCGACGACTACCCACGCGGTACCGTGTGGGAAGAGCTGATCATCGAGGCGCCACACCACATCCGGCTGATCGGTCTGTCCGCGACCATCAGCAACGTCGGCGAGGTGGCGGCCTGGATGTCCGGCCTGCGCGGGACCATCGAGACGGTCACGCGCACCGAACGCCCGGTGGCGCTCGAGATGTGGCTGAGCATCGACAACACGCTGCATCCCCTCTTCGACAAGGCCGGCAACGCCGCGCGCGGCACCCTGGAGCTGGCCCAGGCAGACGCTGTGCAGCAACCGAGGTTTCGCGAGGCGCGGCGCGCGCCCGACAACGACATGCTCCAGGTGATCGACGTGCTCCGCAAGCGCTCGATGCTGCCGGCGATCTACTTCATCTTCTCGCGCAGAGGATGCCGCGAAGCGCTCCAGCGCTGTGGCGTGCACGGCATCGACCTCACCACCGACGATGAGAAGGAGCGCATCGACGTCGCGGTCACTGAACGCATGGCGGCGTTGAGCGATGCCGACGAGCGCCAGTGCGTGCTGCTCGAGCTCGACCGGCGCCTGCTGCGCCGCGGCCTCGCGATGCATCACGCCGGTCTTCTCCCCTATGCGAAGGAGACAGTCGAGCGGCTCTTTCAGCAGGGGCTGATCAAGGTGGTGTTCGCCACCGAGACATTGTCACTCGGGCTCAACATGCCGGCACGCTCCTGTGTGATCTCGAGCTTCACGAAATTCGACGGCGTGAGCTTCGCGTCGCTCACCAGCGGTGAGCTGACCCAGCTCATGGGTCGCGCCGGGCGGCGCGGCATCGACACAGTCGGGCACGGCGTGATCCTCAAGGAGAGTGACGTCGACCTGCGCGACATCTACGATGCCGCCATCTCGGGAGAGTTCGCCGTCGACTCCAAGTTCTCCCCCACATACACGATGGTGCTCAACCTGCTCCGGACCCGGTCCGCGGAGGCGGCGGAGCTCCTCCTCGACAGCTCGTTCGGCCAGTACCAGGCTGTGGAGCGTTCCGCACGGTGGGAGCATCGCAAGGCCAATCTCGAAGCCGAGTTGCACGATCTCCGGCTACGGCGCTTTCAGCATCCTCGGATTCCCTGCACCGAGCGGACCCTGAGCTCATTCCTCACCACCACCACGCAGCTCGGCGAGGCACAGCTCGCGCTGCGCCGGGTCCGCCGTGGGCACTGGACCGACGCCCGCAGGGGCCGCTACGGCAAGGCAGGCTCCGATCCCGGACAGCGCTACGAGGCGCTGCGGCGGACCACGCGATCGCTTCAGGACCGGCTCAACGAATCGCCGTGCCGTCATTGCCCGTACTTCGGCGAGCACCGTGCTCACCACCATCGCATCGCCGATATCGAGACCACACTCGCCGGGGCCGAAGAGGAGCTCGAGCGTTCGCAGCATCGCTTCCGTCGCGAGTTCCGCGCCCACCGTGCGGTGTTGCGGGCCGCGGGCTTTCTCGACGGCGACGAGCCCACCGACCTGGGACGCCTCGCCGGTTCCCTGTATGGGGAGAGCTCGCTGCTGGTGGCCGACGCGATCGCGTCCGGGGTGCTGGACGGCCTGAAACCCGAGGAGCTCGCAGCGACGCTGGTGAGCCTCGTCGCCGAAGACCGCGGCCGAGAGCGCCCCCAGCCGTCCCGCCGCCACTTCCCGACGCCGCGCATCGAGGAACGGCATCGCCGCCTGCGGACTGCGATGCGGCGCTTCGTCGAGCTCGAGCGTGAGCACGGGCTCGAGACGATGCCGCCTCTGTCACTGGAGCAGATCCGCCCCGCCTACGAGTGGGCGTCGGGCGTGCCGCTTGCCGACATCGAGCCTCCGCCCGGCGCTGATACCGGTGACGTCGTCAAGGCGGTGAAGAGCCTGTACTCCCTGCTCCGGCAGATGGAGCAGGCGCTGCGCGGCCACACCCTCCACCCGCTTGTCGCGCTCACGCGCGAGCGCGTCGAACGCGATCTCATCCGCCGCATCTGAGCGTTGGCGACAAGCCGTCACCGATGCGAGTTGCGACCGTGCGCGGTGTCCGTGTTAGCATGCCCGCACTGTGCTGACACCAAGAGTCGTGCTCGCAACCATGATCATGCCCCGCGGAGGTTTCCGGACGTAGGGGCACACGCGCCCACGTTGGGAAGCCTCCCGGACCACAAGCCCGGGAGGTTTTTTTATGTCCACCATCAGTCTGCTCGAACGCTACGGACGCGCTCCGTCGGGTGCGCACGTCAGCTGCCTCGTGTGTCGCGCCTGCGGCCACGAGACCCCCGTCGAGGCGACGAACATCTGCGAGCGGTGCTTCGGGCCGCTCGAGGTGCGCTACGACTACGAGGAGGTTGCTCGCCGCATCTCGCGTGAGAGCATCGCCGCCGGACCGCCGAGCATCTGGCGCTATCACGACCTCCTCCCGGTCGATCTCGAGGAGACCGAACCGATCTCCCTCGGCGAGGGTTTCACGCCCCTGATCCACGCGCGCAACCTCGGCGCAGAGCTGGGTCTGCGCAACCTGTATCTCAAGAACGACACGCAGAACCCGACCGGCTCCTTCAAGGATCGCGTGGTGAGCGTCGCCGCGACATGGGCGCGCGAGCACGGCCTCACCACCATCGCCTGCGCCAGCACGGGCAACCTCGCGAACTCGGTGGCTGCATACGCGGCCCATGCCGGGCTGCGCGCTGTGGTCGTCGTCCCCAGCGACCTCGAGCCGGCGAAGATGATCGGCACCTCGATCTTCCGGCCCACCATCATCGCCGTCGACGGGAGCTACGACGACGTCAACCGTCTGTGCACCGAACTTGCGGATTGCGTCGACTGGGGTTTCTGCAACCTCAACCTGCGCCCCTACTACAGCGAGGGCAGCAAGACGCTCACCTTCGAGACCACGGAACAGCTCGGGTGGCGCCTCCCCGATGAGATCATCGTGCCGGTGGCGTCCGGGTGCCAGTTCGTCAAGCATCGGAAGGCGGCGGGCGAGTTGATCGATCTCGGACTCGTTGAACGCGGATCGCGGCTGCCCCGTCTCACCGGCGCGCAGGCGCTCGGGTGCTCACCGGTCGCGACAGCCTTCGCCGGCGGCGAGACGGCGGTGGTACCGGTGCGGCCGGCCACGATTGCCCGCTCGATCGCGATCGGCAACCCGTCCGACGGCGCCGACGTCCTGCGCATCGCTCGCGAGACCGGCGGGGTCGTCGCCAGTGTCACCGAGGACGAGCTTGTCGAGGGCATCGAGCTGCTGGCGGCGAGCGAGGGCATCTTCGCCGAGACCGCGGGTGGGGTCACCGTCGCGGTGCTCCGAAACCTCGCGCGGGCGGGCCGCTGGGAGGGCGACGAGACGGTCGTGGCGTACATCACCGGCGCCGGCCTCAAGACCGCCGATTGCGTTGCAGCACGCGCTGAAGCGCTGACACCGGTGCCCGCATCCCTGCGAGCCGTGAGGGAGCGCTACGCCGACCTGATCTGATTCCGCGCACTGGACCGCGGTTTCCCCCGCCTTCTGCCGTGGCATAGTGAAGGCGATGTATCACCAGATTGCTCGCAACAAGCGCAAGAGCGTGGTCGTGGTCACGGCCTTCTTCATCATTTGGGCCGCGATCGGCTATGTGATCGGCTATATCGCTTCGGGCGTCAGCGGCGGCATCTCGGGCATCGTCATCGCCGCGATCCTGGCGCTCCTCGTGGTGCTCTGGTCACTGACCCTCGGTCAGGCAACGGTGCTGGCAGTCTCGGGTGCGCAGCCGGTGACACAGCAGCAAGCGCCGGTGCTCTACGACGTCGTCTCCACGCTGGCGATCGGCGCCGGGCTGCCGATGCCGAAGGTCTACATCATCAACGACCGGTCGCCGAATGCCTTCGCCACGGGTACGAGCCCGCAGAAAGCGGCGATCACGTGCACCACCGGGCTGCTCGCCATCATGAATCGTGAGGAGTTGGAAGGCGTGGTCGCGCATGAGATGAGCCACATTCGCAACTACGACGTCCGCCTTGTCCTGATCGTCGCGACGTCGGTCGCACTCATCGGACTGGTCGCGAGCCTGTTGTGGCGCTCGCTGTTCTTCACTCGCGGCGGCAACAACCGCGACGGCGGCTATCTGATCATCCTCCTCATCGCCGCCGCGGCGCTGCTCTCGGTCGTCGCGGTGATCGTCGGCCCGCTCATGCAATTCGCGCTGTCACGCTCCCGCGAGTCGCTCGCCGACGCGAGCAGTGTCGAGCTCACTCGCAATCCCACGGGGTTGCTGCATGCGCTCCAGAAGCTGCAGGCAAATGACAAGCCCTTCGTGAAGATGACCCACGCCACTGCGGCGATGTGCATCGACGATCCGCTGCAGCATCACGGTGGATTCACCCACCACCTCTTCGACACGCATCCTCCGATCGAGCAGCGCATCGCCGCGCTCCAGGCGATGCTGCAGGTGCAGCAGACCTAACCGCGGCGTCCGCACCGGGGGTAGCGGCGCTAGGCTGACCCCTCGAAGATGACCATCGGTCTAGCGGCGGGCACGGCCACCCTGTTCGCGTGGGTGTTGCTCGCCGGCGCAGGGCTCGCCGGCATCGCGATCGCGTTCGCGCCGGCTCCGCCGGATGCCGGAGCCGGACGTCTCGTGCTGCGGCTGCTGGCAGTCACGCTCGTCGCCCTGTGCGTGCGAGCCGCTGTGTCGCTGCTCTTCGACGGCGGCACGTATGACATCTTCTTTGCCTATCGCAAGCTGGGCGACGAGCTCCGTCACGGCGGCGACGTGTTTGCGCAACGGCTCCCATCGCTCGCCAACTACCCGCCGGTCATCTACTGGTGGTGGTCGCTGGCCGCGACCGCGGTGCCAAGCGGCAGCCCCCACCTCTTCGCCGCCCTGGTGCGCGCGCCCTTCTGGATCGTGGACGCGGCCATCGCACCGACGCTCGCGCTCCTGATTCGGGGGCGGTGGCGGTGGCGCAGCGCGTGGCTCTACGCGTTGAACCCGATCGCGATCGCGGTGCCGACCCTGCACGGCCAGTTCGACAGCATCCCGGCGCTCTGCCTGCTCCTCGCGGTAGCGGGTCTGGCAAAGCACCCGCGACGTGCCGCCTGGCTGATCGGGATCGGCGCCGCGGTCAAGGTCTGGC
>PLZA01000063.1 GCA_003153505.1 Candidatus Dormiibacterota bacterium | reverse complement strand
GTCAGCACGCGACCGGCGTTCGCGCGAAGCCGCTGGGGGAGGCCAAGATCAAAGAGGATCGATCGGATTCCCAGCATCGCGTGGGTGGTCACCACAATCAGGAAGAGCACCTCCACGACCATGATGGCAGGGTGACTCAGGTAGGAGACCACCTCCCAAAAGTTCCTCTCCCCTCCCTTCACCACGAAGTGCTGGGCAATGATGTGCAGCGCCAACAGCGGCACGAGCAGCACGCCGGTTGCTGCCTGCCAGAGCCAACCGGCGCTCGACCGCGTGTGCCGCGACGGAACCAATCTCATCATCCGCGCAGGCTCCAAACCAAGCCCGCCACCAGGAAGAGGACGACCCCCAAAGCGGCCAGCCCCAGCAGGAGCTGACGCTGCCAGCGGACCGCCACCCCGACACCCGTGACGGCCAGCCGTATCCCGTTCATGCTGTGGAAGAGCACCCCCACTAGAACCAAAACATCGAGGGCGGTGAAGAAGGGGCCCTGGGCCCCGGCGAGGAAGCCATTCCAGGTCGCCTCGCCCCGGGACAGGAGGCTCAGAACGGCCAGATGGAAATACAGATACAGAACCAGCCCGATACCGGTGAGGCGGTTGAACAGGTAGGCGTAGGCGCCGAGATGGCGCCCACGAACGTCGTACCACCGGCTGGCAGACCGTGCGGGTGTCGACGAGGGCGTGTCCGTCTCACATCCCCCAAAGTCGCTTCCAGCGGCGTCTGACTGCTTGACCCCGAAGACTCATGATCCGGCCGGCGGGATCGACCGACTGCGGACAGGCAGCCGTGCACTCGAAGGAGCTGTGGCAGCGCCATACTCCGTCCTCGCTGTCGGCCAGGTCGAGCAGATGCTCGGCCTCGCCCCGGTCCGGGGTCGCTTCTCGGGTACGGTGAATTCCCGCCAGCGCGGCCGGCCCCAGGAAGCCGTCATCCGCAGCCATCGACGGACAAACGCTGATACAGATACCGCACTCGATGCAGGTCTCGAACCGCGTCAGATCGGGTATGTCGTCCGGCGTGACAATCTGCCGGGGCTCCAGGCCTGCGGGAAGAGGGTCGACGCTCAGCGGAAGGGTGCTCTCGGCAACACGCGTGATCGCCAGGTCAGACGCAGACATGCGGTTGAAGAAGCCGGAGACGTCGACCACGAGGTCGGCCACCACCGGCATGTTGCGGAGCGGCTCCAGCCGCACCGGGGTCCGCTCGGAGGCCGCCACCCGGTAGGGGGTGATGCAGGGCAGCCTCTCCCTGCCGTTGATCCGCATGGCACACGCTCCGCAGGATGAGTGATGGCAGGCACGGCGGAAGAGCAGCCCATGGTCGCGCTCGGCCCACACGGCGTCCAGGGCATCCAGGACCTTGGCTTCCGCGGGCACGCTCACGGTGAAGGTCTCGAAGTGGGGCGTCTCTCGCGGCCCCTGGCGCAGTATCTCGAGGCGCGCCTCAACGAAGCCTTGGGTGGCAGAGCTCATCGGTAGTAATCCCGATAAGAAACAAGGGCGGTTTCCCGAGTCCGGCACGGCACCTGTTTGTC
Source organism: Candidatus Dormiibacterota bacterium (assembly GCA_003153505.1). Classification (GTDB taxonomy): domain Bacteria; phylum Chloroflexota; class Dormibacteria; order Aeolococcales; family Aeolococcaceae; genus Palsa-851. Next base: position 1,714 of record PLZA01000063.1, on the reverse strand, counting down.
CAGCTTGGCGCACACGACGTCGGCGACGCGCTCGGCCATCGCTCTGGAACTTGTCGTCTTCCCTCCGGCGATGGTCACCAGTCCCTCCACCCCTTCGGCAGCGTGGTCGAAGCACTCGAAGGTGCGGCTGACATTCCGCGAATCGCCCCCCGTCTTATTCACCAGCGGTCTAGCGACCGCCACCGAGGCCCTCACTTTCACCTTCGCCACCGCCGGGATCAATTGCTGTCCGCAGGCCAGCATCCTGCTGACATGGTCCGGGGGTACCGGAATGAGGTCGGGATCCTCAACCACCCAGGAGGTCGTCCCGATGATGGAGGTGGCCCGTTGCGGCACCACAATGTCGCCGTCCGCCGGACGGTTGAGCCGGTTGATTACCAGGTTGTTGAGGCGCACATCCATCGTCACCATCACTCCGGGCGTGGGGGTCACGGGGACGCTCAGTCCAGCCATCGCAGCGATCTCTCCGACCCACGGCCCGGCGGCGTTGACCACAAGGTCCGCGCCGATCATCGAGGTCACACCAGTGCGATGATCCCTGACCTTCAGCCCGCTCACCGCTCCTCCCTCGGTTCGCAACTCCAGGACCTCGTTATATGTGCGGACCTCAGCCCCGTTCGTCCTGGCTGTGGCGAGGAAAGCCAGGCAGAAGTGGAAGGGCTCGAAGACCGCGTCGGGCACCTCCACGGCAGCCAGGACGTCGGGGTTCAGAAACGGCTCCATTTTCCGGACCCGAGCGAGGGGAAGCTCGCGGGCGGGGATGCCGCAAACTTCGCAGGCCGCGAGAAATGTCTCCTTGAAGGCAAGGTCCTCCTCGTTCAGCGCCACGAACAGGCCGCCGTTGCGTTCCAGCAAATCGGGCATGATCTCTTCCAGGGTCCGCCGTTCGGAGATGCACTCCCGAGCCGACTCCTGATCGTTCACGGCGTACCGGCCACCAGAGTGAAGCAGACAGTGGTTACGCCCGCTGGTACCGGAGGCGATCTCACCCCGCTCCACCACGGTCACGAGAAAACCCCTGAGCGCCAGATCGTGAGCGGTGGCGGCACCGGTGGACCCCGCCCCGATGACCACCACTCTCGGAATACTCGTCATCTCGGGCCTATCTACGTCGTCCGGGATCTAGCTTGGGGATCGCCCATCGCCGACAACCCCGGCTGAACCCGGCAGTTCCGATCTGTCTCAGCTGCGACATTGAGAGCGACTTCCGGGCCCCCTCTGCATCGAGCGTGACGGCTGCGGGACGGGTAGGCCCGATCCGATTCCGAGCGGACTCCCCCAGAGCCAGTCGCCGCGCGAGATATAGCGTCATATCCGGCTGAAAAGCTCACGTTTCTTCGCCTCGAACTCCTCTTGGGTGATTGCTCCGGCGTCGCGTAGCGCGGCGACTCGACGGGCTGCCCGTGGCAAGGGGTGGCGGACGCGCCAGGTCGTGCCTTGGGGTGGCCTACCGATATCAGGCGCACTCGTCATGCGCGAACCCTCCTTCGGCCAAATAGCGATCACATAGTGCCATCAACACACCTTCAACTGTCCAACCCGGCCGCATGAGGTTCAAGGGCCATTGGTCATGGCTTGCCCGGGCCGTTTGTAGCATCTGACGCACTCAGCGGCAGGCTCGTATCTGCGCGCTCAGCGTGGTCGGTGCTCGCTCCTAGGAGTTCGGCTGCTCCTGGTCTTGATCAATGACTGACAAGTGCGGACGACACGTTCG
>PLZA01000050.1 GCA_003153505.1 Candidatus Dormiibacterota bacterium | reverse complement strand
AGTACGCGAAGATCGCGGGCGCAACGGTCGTTGCTGTCGACGTCACAACCGAGAAGCTGGCGATGAGCAAGCGCCTCGGCGCCGACTACACAGTGAACGCCGCGGAGGAGGATCCGGTTCAGGCGATCCAGCGCCTCGGTGGTGCCGACGCAGCCATCGCCCTCGCAGTCTCACCGCGAGCGTTCGAGCAGGCGTTCGGATCGCTGCGCCGCAAGGGCACGTTGGTGTTTGTGGCGCTCCCTGCGGACAATGCGGTGAGCATCCCTATTTTCGAAACGGTCTTGAACGGGATCACCATCGTTGGCTCCATCGTCGGGACCCGCAAAGATCTCGATGAGGTTTTCGACCTGCATGCTCGCGGACGGACAACCGTGATCCGCGAGACGCGCCCGCTGAGCACTGTCAACGAGTCGATCGACGACGTGCTCAAAGGCAGGATCTCCGGGCGGATCGTCTTCGACATGGCCAGCACATCGGCCGAGGTCGGTACACTCTCTCGCGAAGAGGCCGGAGCAGCGCGCTGAGGGCCTGAGGTCACCCCGAATCATCCCGGCAGTCTAGTTCGCCGCCATTCAGTTGAATCTCAGCAACACGCCAAGGGTTTCGACTGGTCTGCGGCGGCCGCCGACAATGCGCCGTTCGCGGCAGTTGCATATCGTGTGACAGCACGCGCAGCGTGGGTCGTGGGCCAGCTGAGATATTCGGCGCCCGACAGAGGAGAACAGTCATGCACGCATATGACTTCACCATCGTCGTACCGCACACCAAGGGCAGTCTTGCGACTCTCGCCGAGGAGCTGGGCCGCGCGAAGATCAATATCGAGGGCCTGTGCGCAGTCGAGCAGAACGGGAGTGTCATCTTCCACCTGCTGACCACGGACAAGGCTGCAACGACTCTCGCCATCACCAAGGTCGGCTACAAGGTCACCCGCGAGATGGAAGTGATCGTTGAGCGCGTTGAGAATCATCCCGGCATGCTTGGCAAAGTCACGCGTCGCCTCGCCGACGCCGGCATCAACCTGACAACCGCGTATCTTGCGACTGACACGCGTCTCGTGCTCGGTTGCGAGAGCCTTGCGGCGCTCGAGACCGCATGGAAGGAACTCGCGGCTGTCGCGTCCCGCTAACCCTGTCTCCGCCCGGTCGGCCTTCGGGCCGGCCGGGTTGTCACGGTTGCGGGGGCTGTGCCGCCGCGACTCGTCGCGTGGGTGGCCCGGTCATCTGCGTCACCGCGTCATCGACGAGCTTCGTGACGCCGCAGTCGCGTAAGAAATTGGGTCGCAACGCGAATGTGGAAGGCTTGCTCGCCTTAGCACAGTCGGATGTCCGTCTCTCCGCGTTGCGGTCCGCCGTCCCATATCGGGCGATTGCCGTCGTCGACTGAGTCTGAATCGCTCCCTGCTGTCGAGAGAGCGCTAACGAGTCCCGGAACTAGTCGATGATGATGGCCGGTGCTGCGAGATTAATCGATGTTCACAACTTCCAAACCGCCGCAATCAGACCTGTTCAGAAGAACGCCTAATTGGGCATCAGCTGATCCCAAGGCTCCTCGCGGAGGGCCAAGATCCGAAGCAGTTGCTTCGGCTGAGCAGCCTAGAGCACAAGAGCGCCAATGTCATCGCCTTTGCACGCGCATCACACGCGAAAGAGGCAGCGCGGCGTGAACGTCACGGGCAACGCCACCGCCCAATAACGCTAATCGTCGTGCCCGGCACGACGGTGGTGCCATTGGAGGTCTGGAGGATAGCGGACCTGTCGGGCACTGGTGGGTCATGCAAGCCCCGGAAGGCAACGAATTCTGCGCAGCGTAGGTCGGCGACCGTCGCCATGGTGGAGCCGCCCTGGCGCCACGGCTGCTGCTGAAGACCGCCGTCCGCCGCGATCCGCCTTCAGGACGACGGCAACCCCATCTGGCTACACTCAGGAGCAGGACTGAATCGTCAACTACCACCAGCAGCTCACCGAGATGCCGGCGCAGTCATTGTCAGGAAGGGGATCACCAATGAGAGGGTTTGGCCTGATGCTACGCGCGGGGGCCACGGCCGCCGTCGTTCTGGCTATAACCGCGACTGCGTCGCCGGTTGCCGCCGCCACCGGCGGCGTGAATTACTGGGGCTATCTCTTCGGCCGGGCGCACCTCTCGCCGAGCGTCATGCCAATTCCCGGCACCGTCGTGCAAGTCGCGTCATCAAACACCACGCTGTATGCGCTCACCGCGACGGGCCAGGTCTATGCCTGGGGGACCGGTACCCTCGGTCAACTCGGTGACGGCGGAACGACCAATTCCTCAACGCCGGTCCTGGTGGACTTCCCCGCCGGCGTCAGCATCGCCAACCTGCCCACCGACGTCATGCCCAACGCCGGAGCCCTGGCGGTCGACACCGACGGCAACGTCTGGGCCTGGGGCGACGACGTCCACGGTGTGGATTGCATGGGGGACACGCAGTTCCTGAGCCCTGTGGAAGTGCCGCTGAGCCACGTGACCCTTATCTCATCGGCCAGCGGCCATGCGCTCTACGAAGCCGGGGGCACGCTGTTCGCCTGTGGCGGCAACTCCCTCGGCGAACTCGGTGACGGCAAGACCGCGGCGCACACTGGCCCCGTGGCGGTGACCGGGCTGGCGGGCCAGACCGTCGTCGGTCTCTACTCCTCGTCGCAGGACGCCTATGCGCTCACCGCATCAGGCGCCCTGTACGCCTGGGGCGGCAACGCCGAGGATGAGCTGTGCAACGGCTCCAGCGTCTCCGATTCCGATGTGCCTGTCCAGGTGCCCTTCACCGACTCCGCTCCGGTCACCCAGGTGGCGGCGGGCGGCAGTCTGGCGACCAATGGATCGCTCCTCGTCGGGCTTGCCGATGGCACCTTCTGGGCCTGTGGCAGCGACACCTTTGGCCAACTCGGCGACGGTGGGTCGACGAACCGGGCCCTCCCCATCGAGGTGCATCCCCCGGCCGGGGTGATCTACAAGGTGATCGCCATGAGCGGTGCCACCGCCTACGCCGTCGACAGCAACGGCAACGTCTGGGCCTGGGGCTGGGACGTCGAGGGTCAGGTGGGCAATGGCGTGAAGCAGACCGCCGTGCTCACCCCTCTGGAGGTCCTGAGTGGACAAGGAGTGACCCAGATGTCGGCGACCGCGCAGGACGTGGTGGCCTTCTCCTGAACGCCGACGGCTAGCTGTCAGCTAGGCGCCAAAGGTATCCAGCTTTGGTGGTGGTCCACCGGGGAGCAACTTAGAGAGGTCCGTCGCCGCATCCTCGGCCGGGTCGCTAAAGGGAGCGTAGCGCCCGATTCGCACGCTGCTGCCATCGGGTGGGGCTCCTTCTACATTCATGATGTCCAGCCTGCGCCGGAGCGCCTCGTATATGTGCCAGCGGAAGGTTCACGCGCCGCCTCGGATCCGCAAGCAGCGCAAGGAACCGGGCGCGTTACCTCAGTTCAGGGATTCGTCGACGTAATCACCTGGTCCACTGCGACCGCCACGCACAGCTGCTGAGTGGGGCACGCAACGGCACCTCCCAAGTGATTACGTGCCCCGCCCGAGAACTCCTTCCATGTGGATGCCGCCCCCGTCGGATCGTTTGACCACGTGATGTCGCTGGCGACGTCTTCGCCAACGCACAGCGTAGCCGTCGGGCAGGCGAGACCGTCGAGGGTGATCGGCAATCGGGTGTTGGTCCATGCGGCGATCCCGCCGGTCGGGTTCGTCGAGCTGAACACATGCGCGTCGCCCTCCACGAAACACAGGCTCGCGGAGGGGCAGGATGCAAGGCCAATGTTCCCGTCCGGTTGGAAGCCGGACGTCAGGTGCCACGCCGAGGCACCTCCGGTTGGATCCGTCGAGGTGAGCAGGTTGCCGGCATTGTCACCGACCACGCAGAGTGCAGCGCTCGGGCATGCCACGCTCGCGATGGGCACATCGCCGTCGACATTGGTCGTGGTCCACGCCGGACTGCCGCCGGTGGGGTTCGTACTCGTCACGATGTTGCCGGAGATGTCACCCCCGACGCAGAGGGTCGCGTTGGGACAATCGATCGTGTCCAATTGCTTGTACAGCGGCTCGCTGTCGACGTCGCTCGCGATCCACGTGGCTGCGCCCCCGGTCGGATTAGTGGAGACCAGGGCATTGCCGCCCTCGTCAACGGCCACGCAGAGCGTTGCGGTGGGGCAGGAGATGTCTTCTAACGTCGTGTACAAGCCCTTGGTGTCAATGGGAGTCACTGTCCACGCGGATGCGCCGCCCGTCGGGTTCGTGGACACGAGTGCGTTGCCGGCGCCATCGACGGCGACGCATAGCATCGTTGTTGGACAGGACACCGCCGCGATCGGGCTCGTGTCGGTGAGGTTCGTCACCGTCCATGCCGCCGCTCGTGGCGTCGGTACCGGCGTCGTCTTTGGATGCGGTGGCGCGCTGGTCGAGCCGCACCCCGCGACAGCGAGCGCCACCACGGCGAGTAGCGGCAGAGATCGGCTTGGCTTCATCGCGTACTCCCTCTGAGGTCGGTCGCTAAGCTAAGGAACAGCCCGGCTGGGTGTAGCTCGCCGTCTTCTTGTAGAAAGTCACCGCCGGTGAGGAGAAATGGAAGATGAACACCTGCGCCTCAGCATTCCCAGTGATGAAGAACGAGGCCAGCGTACTCGTAGCGGATCACCGGCGGTCGTGCGGCTCGCTGGCGCTCCAGTCCCTGGCGCCGAATCACCCGATGCACCGTGGCCGCGGGGACCCCGCACAGCACGGCCAGGCGGTCGGGTCCCCACCCGGTCTGCCGGCGCATGGCCGCGATCGCCGCCTCCTGCATGAGTGACAGGCGGTGCGGCGAATGCCGTGGTCGGCTGCTCCGATCGAAGAGCCCCTGCGCGCCCTGGGCCGCCCATCGCGGGCGCCAGCGGTAGTACCAGCGTCGCGACACCCGGAAGGCGAGGCACGCGGCTGACACCGTCATGCCCGCTTCCACCGCCGCAAAAACCTGCGCTCGCCCCAGTGCGGTCAGCCTGGCGTTGGGGTGAGAATGCATCCCAGAGCCCTCCTCGGTTGGGTTGGTGTTAGCAACCTCACCTTGCCGAGTTCAGGGCTCCTTCTGTGTCACCAACCTCGTGAGAGTTCTCAGCTAGGTGTCAATTCTTGTGGCCGTCCTCGACGAGGGACCCTCCGAGACGCGGTCGTGGCCGTGCTCCGGAGGCTCCCGCGTGATTGGTCTCAGGCCGTACCCCGCCAGCGTATCGGGCAGCCCTTACGCTCGCACGTTAGCCTGATCATCTCGAGATGATGGCGGTCGACCCTCCTGCCCTTCCGTAGCAGTCTTCCACGCCATACATCCGTCCTCGAACAACCCGCGTTCTCCCGCTCGATCTCGGCGAGGCGTTCCCGCATGACTGCTGATGAAGGCGAACCCCCCGGGGGTCATTGGGAGACACCTTCGGTCACGGCAGCACGGTGACGTTGAATGCCGTCGACGAGATCTGGGCGACCCCGGAGCTGATGACTTCGGTAGGGGCGGGGGTCGACATCCGCTTGCCGTTGCCGATCTGGCCCACCGTCCCCTGTCCCCAGGCGTACACCGCCCCCGTCGCGGTGACCCCATAGCTGGTGGCGCCGCCCTCGGCGAGCAGGGTGTAGGTGACCCCAGCCGGGGGCGTGAAGATGATCGGGGAGGCCTGGTTGGTGGTGTGCCCGTCGCCGAGCTGGCCGTACTCGTCATCACCCCAGGCGCGATAGGAGCCGTCGGAGAGCTGGACGACGGTCGACCCGTTCTCTGGCGACGAGGCTCCCTCTGCGACCTGGGTGACCGGCAGAGGAAGGTTGACCAGGACCGGGACGTCGCTGGAGACACCAGTCTGTCCATCACCGAGCTGATCCAGGCCGTCGAAGCCCCAGTTGTAGTAATCGCCGTTGGCCAGCAAGGCTCCCGAATTATCGCAGGACGCAACCAATTCCAGGACGTCCTGATTAGCCATTCCCTTCACGGCTACCGGCGTCGCAGAGCCCGTATTGGAGCCGTCGCCCAAGTCACCGTCGTGGTTTTCTCCACAGGAGTACAGTGTGCCGCCCGCGTCGTATACGGCATGGTCACCGGCCCCAGCCAGAGCAGTGACATGGGTGAGGGGCAGCTCCTTGGGGGTGAGCACCTCTGCCGGGGAGCGGGGCAGGCAGAGGGCTTCCTCGCTGGTGTACCCCCAGCCCCACACGTTGCCCGTGCTGTCCAGGGCCAGCCCAGCGTCAAAGGGCATGGCGTCGGTGGGCAGCTTGGCGATGGTGACCCCCGCTGGGAACTGGACCTGCACCGGCGTCGTCAGCGAGGTCGTGGTGGTGCCGTCGCCCAATTGCCCCTGTGTGCCCAGCCCCCAGGCCCACACCTGGCCGTTGCTGAGCAGGGCGTAGTCGGTGCTGTTGGAGGTGGCGACCTGGATCACCCCGCCAGGCAGGGTGATAGAAGTGGGGCTGAGGAGGTGGGGTGAAGATGGGTAGCCCAGAGCGGCGAACTCTTCTCCCCAGTGCTCAGCGGTCGGCCCTGCAGCGTGCACGGTCAGGGGCACGGCCAGGGCGGCGAGGGCGGCTAGGGTCACGAGTGTACGTCGCATTAGGAATCCCCTCTCTGGTAGCGCGTTACAGGGCGCCTAGGATACCGCCGCGTCGCCCCCGGGTATCGTCAGGTAAACGCGCAGGGTCACCGCGTCGTCGGCAGCGGTTAAATAGCAAATTGCGGCCACCGCATTCGTACCAGCGGCCATCGACCTGGCGTGGGTGCACGGGTCCTGCCTGTTCGATACCGGCACGGGCGTTGTTCCTGATGTCGTGTCGGATCCCGCTGCGGTCGCGTACGCGACGACTCTTCCTTTCGCGTCGACCTGCGCAGTACAGATCACACTCGTCAACCTCAAGGGTGGCACCGGCAGTCGACGACTCGGTCGGATCACCGACTCCGGCGACGGTTTCGGATTCGGCGCGTAAGAATCGGCAGACGTTGATCGCTGATGAAAGGGCGATCGTTGGTGGCGACGCACTCCACACAGAACAGGGGAATGCTCGAACGAAAGTGGTGCGGCCCGCGCATTCGCGAGCGAGGGTGCTCGCGTGCAACGGCGAGACGAGCGAATGCTCGACGCAGCACGCGCTCGAAGTCGCAACGGCTCAATACAGAACGTAATTCGCGTGTCCAAAGCTCGCTATCGGCCGTATGGAGCAACGACTAGATTTGTATCATCACGTGCTAAGTTTCGAGCAATTCTGAGGCGTTTTGATGTACCTGTCTTCAGTTGGTGGTCACGCCATCTGTTCAGCAGGCTTCGCTCCGCGTCTGAAGAGGGTCAGAATCGGGAAGCATGCCGCCAAGGGTTTCGACCGACGACACTGCTCGCTTCGCAGTGGTTGCAGATCGTGTGACAATACGCGCACGGTGGGTCGTCGCACCGCACAGCAAGCTCCGGTGATGCGCGCCGCCTGACACCCTGGGAACTTGCAGCGCATTGCCGGGACCTGATCAAGCTTGGGGTTGGCTCGACAGAAGCGGTGGGGGCCAAGGCCTTGTGACTGCGTAGTTGTGACCTTGTGCTCTGGACCTAGATGGGCGTCGCGGGGATGATGGCGCGCGAGGCAACAGAATGCAGCAGCGCGGTAGCCGGCTCAAAGGGCATGGGCGAAGCTCATGGTGCGACCAGCTCAGCCGCGAGAGTGCCGCGAACCGGCCTGTGGTGGCCGGTGGGAGGCACGCCTGATGGCGCCGGCAGTCGGGACAGGGCGGCAGCGCCCGATCTTCGTTGGGATCGGCGGTGACAGCGGGAGCGGCAAGTCGACGCTCACAGCGGGTTTCTACCGCATCTTCCCCGCGAGCCGGATCACGAGCCTCTGCCTGGACGACTATCACAGCCTGGATCGCCGCGAACGCGGCCTCGTGGGCATCACCGCGCTGGACCCTCGGGCGAGCAACTTCGCCCTCATGGAGAATCAGCTGCTGGCCCTCAAGCGCGGCCAGTCCATCCTCAAGCCTGTCTACGACCACCGCGACGGCACCTTCGGCGCGCCGGAGGAGGTCCAACCGAGAGAAGTGGTCATCGTTCAGGGTCTGCATCCGTTCCTCGTCCCGGGAATCAGGGGCCTCTTCGATTTGAAGGTCTGGCTCGACCCGCAAGAGGAGCTCAAGCGGCGCTGGAAGGTGCAGCGTGACGTGGCCAAGCGCGGGTATACCGCGGAGCAAGTGGGCAAGGAGATCATCGCCCGGCAGCCCGACGTCGTGGCATACATCGCGCCGCAACGCCACGATGCGGACCTCGTCGTGCGCTTCTTCCGACCAGAGACCGACGCCGGCGGCGGCGATGAGCACCTCAGCGTGCGCATAGTCCAGCGGGCAACGCTCCCGCGATTGAATCTGGACGGTGTGCTCGGTCACCCCACAAAGGGGCTGCGAGCGGTGCAGGAGGAGGACGACGCGGAGACGGCAGACGTTCTCGAGATCGACGGAAACATCGATCCGGCCATGGTTCGGCGACTGGAAGACCGGATCTGGGACCACATCGACGCGCGGCACCAGCAGCTGCGGCATCTGGCGCCCGAGCAGTTCGGTGATTTCACGGATGGCGTGATGCGGCAACACCACAGCGACCCACTGGCGCTGACTCAGCTGCTCCTCGTGCACCGCATCCTCAGCGCCAAGAAGTCGATGCTGCTCAGAGTGCCCCTGAGCGCCCACGAGTCCATCGCCCACGACCATGCGGCAGAGGAGATCGCCCATGACCATGAACATGTCTGACGTCCCTGGGAAAGGCAGCACCCCCGCCTTCGACGCCGGGGTTCACGAGTATCGGGAAACCTACTACGACCCGGGCTACACGCCGAGGGATACGGACATCCTGGCTGCGTTTCGGGTGACTCCCCAGTCTGGTGTCGCGCCGGAGGAAGCTGCCGCTGCAGTCGCCGGCGAGTCGTCCACCGGCACCTGGACCACCGTGTGGTCCGACCTTCTCACGAACCTGGACCGTTACAAGGCGCGCTGCTACCAGGTCGAATCAGTTGAAGGGCAGCCCGATCAGCTGATGGCGTACATCGCTTATCCGCTCGACCTCTTCGAAGAGGGGTCGGTGGTCAACATGATGTCCTCGATCGTCGGCAACGTCTTCGGCTTCAAGGCACTGAGGGCACTTCGCCTCGAAGACTTGCGGATCCCGGTCGCCTATCTGAAGACGTTCCCGGGGCCGCCGCACGGGATCCAGGTGGAACGAGACAAGCTCAACAAGCATGGCCGACCGCTCCTGGGTGGGACGATCAAGCCCAAGCTGGGACTATCGGCACGGAACTATGGCCGCGCGGTCTATGAATGTCTGCGTGGCGGCCTCGATTTCACCAAGGATGACGAGAACATCAATTCCCAGCCGTTCATGCGCTGGCGGGACCGTTTCCTCTTCACGATGGAGGCGGTCGGGAAGGCCGAGACTGAGAGCGGCGAGCGCAAGGGGCACTACCTGAACGTGACCGCTGGGACGATGGAGGACATCTATCAGCGAGCCGAGTTCGCGAAGGAGCTGGGAGCTCCGATCATCATGTCCGACTTTCTCACCATGGGTTTCACCGCACACACCTCGCTCTCCCGCTGGTGCCGGGACAACGGCATGCTGCTCCACTGCCACCGGGCGTTCCACGCTGTGATCGATCGCCAGAAGAACCACGGCATCCACTGGCGGGTCCTGGCCAAATGGTTGCGCATGGCCGGTGGCGATCACGTGCACAACGGGACCGTGGTCGGCAAACTCGAAGGAGACCGGGAGGCCACGATGGCCATCAACGACCTGCTGCGGGAAGACTTCATTCCGGCGGACAAGAGCCGGGGGATCTACTTCGACCAGGAATGGGCCTCCCTCCCGGCGGTCTTGCCGGCGGCTTCCGGAGGCATCCACGTCTGGCACATACCTGAGCTGGTGGCCATCTTTGGGGACGACTGCGTGCTCCAATTCGGTGGCGGCACGCAAGGGCATCCTCAGGGCAACAGTGCGGGAGCCATGGCCAACCGCGTGGCCCTAGAAGCCGTGGTCCAGGCACGCAACGAAGGCCGGGACCTGATTGTCGAGGGACCAGAGATTCTGAACGCTGCCGCCCGGCATTCAGCAGAGCTGCGAGAAGCACTGAATCTGTGGAGGGAGATCAAGTTCGAGTTCGACGAGGTGGACCGCCTCGACCCAGTCCACGCGGGATCCTAAACGAGTGTATGGAGGATGGCAGTGAAGCTTGAGACCTTCTCCTATCTGCCCCCGCTGAGCGCACAGCAGGTGGCTCAGCAGATCGAGTACATACTGAAGCAAGGGCTCGTCCCCGCCATCGAATACGTCGCGGAGCCGAATCCACGTGATCACTACTGGAGCATGTGGAAGCTTCCTCTGTTCGACGTTCGCGCTGCCGCCGCGGTGCTGACGGAGATCGAGGCTTGCACGACGGCTCATCCGGACTGCTACGTCAGGCTGATCGGCTACGACCGCAACCGGCAGAGCCAGACCGTCAGCTTGGTGGTGCGTCGACCATCTCTCAGCCCTTGACGACGCCGATGGGCACGAGTCGTGCCACGCGCTCCAGCGGCGACGTCGGACGTCTCACGGACCAACCTCCTCAACTGGTGCCTTGCTGACCCGCGGCGCCACCCCGCAGCGGGGGTCGTCGTGCAAGCCGCAGTTCCTCGCGCGATGAACCGTCAAGGGCGACGCCCACTAGGCCTTGGGGACACGTCGCGACCTCGCCCGGGAATCTATCCACCGTTGCTTGCCGACCGTAGCTTGGTGGTCGCCCGGCGCCCGCAACCCGCCGCCCAGCGTTGCTCGATGGCACTATCTGTCTGTGACGCGCCGGTCGACGGCTTTGCCTTGGCAACGTACGCCCCCATCTCATTTGTGGTTCCAGGCTGGCGGGAGACCCTCACGGCCGCGAGGGCTAGGCCTTGGCGACAAGCACGCACGCTCCCCCTCGCCGCTTCGCCCGATACAACGCCTTATCCGCCATCTGAATTGCCATGGTGAAGGGAGCCTGCGGCTCGAGTTGCGCAACGCCGGCGGAGAAGGTTGCTGGCTTTCCTTCGAGGGTGACCGTCTGTCTCAGCAATCTCAGCGTGCGTCGCAGGCGCCGGATCCCCTCAACCGGCGTTGCATCAGGAAGGAGAACGACGAACTCATCACCGCCCCACCGCGCCACGAGGTCGGCGCGACGACCTGCGCGAAGCGCGTCTGCGATGCCGATGAGCAGTCGATCGCCCGTCGCGTGGCCATGTGCGTCATTGATGGCTTTGAGTCCGTCAACGTCGACGAGCGCCACCGCCAGTGATGACCCGATGCGAAGAGCGCGGTTCTGCTCGTCGAGCACGCGTACGGTGAAGGCATCGCGGCTCAACGAACCCGTCAACGGATCGTGCTCACTGTGAGCGTCATGGCGAAGCAGATGCAGGAGCATGGGAATTCCGTCCACCGACACTGCCATTGCCACGACGCTGAGATTGAGGCGCCCGCCGTCGGAATTGCGCGCCACCATGTCCGGGTGAGCCGTCGGGTGAGCCGGGGTGCGCGAGCTTCGCTGCGTAGGCAACAAGCCCTGCACCATCAAACAGGGGTGCGTGCACACGGGTGCCCCATGCATCTTCACTCCCTCGAGGAGGACCGCACAACGGCTCCCCACGGCGCGGGTGGCCGGATGGCCGAGCAACTCCGTGGCCGCCGTGTTCCACGCCGCGATCGTGCCCTGAGCATTGGTCAGAAACGCGGCGTCGGCCAGCCTCTCAACCTGGGCTGGCGTGATCATCGGAAGGTCGGCAGGTTCCGGGTCCATCCAGTCAAGCGTGGGCCCAGCGCCGGTCATTCGACAGAGACCGCGGTCCTCCCGCGCACGTGACCAAAGTCACATAGCCCCACACCCCGTCAGCCTTCGGGCTGCTCGAGCCCGGCGTCGCACCCGCGTGTGGTCACTGCCGGCCTTCATTCAAACGCCCCGCGCAGCAGCGCGGTCAGGCGAGGCCGCCACGCGGTGCTCGATCGTTCAGAGATGGGCGTCGAGATATTGCAGTGCTGGGGTCAGGGTGCGATCGAGGATATCCGCCTGTTGTGCCTGCCCTGCTGCCTGGACTACGATCGGCCCACGGCGTGAGACGCGTTGCCGTCCCGGTACTGCAGGTTGCGAAGGAGCCGCGTGGATTGGCTGCTCATCGTGGCCCTCATGATGGCCATTGTCTTCGCCTTCACCAATGGCGTTCATGATTCTTCGAACGCCATCGCTGCCCTCGTAGCAACGCGCGTCGCCCGGCCCGCGCAGGCGGTCGCATTGGCAGCCACCTTTAACATCGTCGGACCCATCCTCCTCGGCACCGCGGTCGCGAACACTGTCGGAGGGATCGTGCAGGTCGGCCACAAGGAAGTGGTCGCCGTTGTCGGCGCCGGGCTCAGCAGCGCGGTTGCATGGAACCTGCTCACTTGGTGGCGTGGTCTGCCTTCCAGCTCGAGTCATGCGTTGGTTGGTGGCCTGGTCGGAGCGGCTGTCTTTGAGGCGGGAGGAACCGCGGTGCGGTGGGGCGGCCTGAACGGCATCTATCCAATTGGGGTGCTCGGGATCTTGTTCGTGCTGGCGATCTCCCCGCTCCTCGGCTTCGTCGCAGGACTGCTCCTTGAACTCCTCGCCAAGCGGCTGCTGCGACGCGCGCGAACGTCAATTGAAACGATCATCCGGCGCGGCGAATGGGTAACCGGAGCCGCTCTTGCATTCAGTCATGGAGCCAACGACGCGTCCAAAACGAGCGGTGTGATCACCCTGCTGCTCCTCGCTCAAGGGGAGATTCACTCATTCGACGTTCCCGTATGGGTCAAGCTCGTGGCAGCCATGGCTCTGACCGCCGGCACGGCGCTGGGAGGCTGGCGGATCGTACGTACCGTCGGCTCCGGGATCTACCGAATCCGCCCCCTGGATGGCCTGATCAGCCAAGGCGGATCGGCCGCGATCATCTTCGGATCGGCGCTTCTCGGTGGTCCAGTGAGCACCACCCATGTCGTGGCCTCGTCAATCGCCGGGGTGGGCAGCGGTCGACGATGGCGGCACGTCCGCTGGCCGGTGATGGGTGAGATCCTGCTCGCGTGGGTGGTGACGCTTCCCGCGTCGGCAATCCTCGGCGCGGTCGCGCTCCTCGCATGGAGGCCCTTCGTGTGAAGCACTGGTTCCTGCCGCATTCCCCGGATGTGCTCGCAACCTTGCGCGAGCAGAGCCACGTCACGGTTGACGGGCTGGACGCATTCCTCGAGTGGTCATCAGGCAACGGCGACCGCGCACTTGCCGTGCGCGAAGCGGAGCATGCTGCCGACGCCGTCCGACGACGGCTGCAGCAGGAATTGCGCGTGGCATTCAGTGTGCCCTTTGACGCGGAAGACATCTACACCCTTTCCGAGCGGCTCGATGTTGTACTCAACGGCGCCAAGGACGCTGTGCGAGAGGCCGAGGTCATGTCCATGCGGCCCGACGCCCACCTTGCTGCCATGGCTGCGTCGATCCTCACCGGCGTCCGTCATCTGGCCAGCGCATTCGAGATGCTCGCTCGCGACCAGGACCGTGCCACGGCTGAGGCGGACGCGGCGATCAACGTCTCGAGGGATGTCGAGAAGCGGTATCGCATCGCAATGTCGGAGGCGCTGAAGACGGCCGATACGCGTGAGCTTGCCGGCCGCCGGGAGCTGTATCGCCGCTACGCGCGCATGGGAGACCAGGTCGTGCGCGTGGCCGACCGGGTTTGGTACACAGTCGTCAAACACTCCTGATGCGCTCCGGCAGTCATCATTCGTGCGTGCTGGGATGAATAGTGTCAGAGGTCTGTCGCGGAGAACCTCGCGGCGGTGCCCTATGTTGCTAGCACCTCGGGTGGAGCACAGCCAGAACGCAGCAGTGGACGGATGACGAGCGCCTCTGCCGAACGCGACCAATGGCAGGGCGTCCCGAGATCCCGGCAACGGCGCGCGATGCGAGCGGCGATCGTCGCCGCCAGCTGTCCGTAAGCGCGGTGGGCCGCGAAGTCCTCGATGCGCACTGGGTGCAGCAGCATCCGCCGTAACCCGCGCTCGTTGATGTCGACCGTGAAGAGACACGACCAGTCGTTGTGCTCCACGGGGTCGACGGCATAGTCGTCCACGAAGTCGCCGGCGGAGTAGATGATGACCCGCCGCCGGTACACCTCGATGCCCCGAACGATGTGGGGGGAATGCCCGAAGACGATGTCGGCGCCCGCGTCGATGATCGTACGGGCGAAGCTGATGTGCTCGGGTGGCGGACTTCCGTCCCAATTTGGGCCCCAGTGCAGTGATACGACGACGACATCAACATGTGACCGCAGTCGCCGCACGTCGTCGATCAGGGCGACCGCGCGCCGGTCGCGGGGGTCGACGGGTAAGTAGCGCACCCCAGGACGGTCGTGGCCGGCCTCCCACCCGGGCTCGTTGTCCGTGCAGGCGAGCACAGCGACGGATCCCGCACGGCTGCGCACCATGGCGGCCGCCGACGCAAGCTCAAGGGAAGCTCCGGCTCCCGAGTGGGCGATGTCCGCGCGATCGAGAGTCATCACTGTGTCCATCAAGCCTGCGTCACCGAAGTCCGCCACGTGGTTGTTGGCGATGGACACGGCATCGATGCCGGCAAGGCGCAGCGCGGCGACGTTGAAGGGGTCGGATCGGAACCTGAACTCCTTGGAGGGAAGCGAAGCAGGATCCCTCTCCATTGTCAGGCTGCACTCGAGGTTGCAGATGCGCACGTCGGCCGCTGCGAACAGGGGCAGCGTGTCTCCCCACGCCGACAGGATCGGCCGGTGGCGCAGCACTTCGTCGACGAGGCGTCCCAACATGACGTCACCAGCGAGCGCGATTCTCAGCTTGCCTCCTCCAGCGCGTGAGCATTTGCAACCTCCATGGCGAGCGTGTGAAACGTTGCCCTCACTGCGGGATGAGCAGCCCCCCGTACCACTGCATCCCCCGGCCTATGCCGCCCGTCGCTGCGACGGCTTGCGTAGGAACCGCCGTAGCTGGGCAATGGGATGTGTGTTGATGACCGCGTCCGGGCCGACCCATCCCCTCTGCGCAGTGGCGCACTCGATACGGGTCGCCACCCGAGATGGCCAGGAGATCGGCGAACTCCTGGAGCGCTGCCGCCACCGTATCGTTGGATTGGGCCATGGCGTCACATTAGGCGCGCGTGCCGGTTCCTACCAGGGTCTTTCGGCCCTTGATCTTCTCGCGGCACGGAAGCCCGAATCTTGGTCCACGGAGCTCTGGCGCAAGCCACTTGAGTCCTAGCGCACTTCGAAGAGGGCAATTACGCCGGCTCTTCTTTGCCGTAGCCATCGCGCGCAGCGGCATCAGCATCGGTCACCTGCTAGCCCGCGAGTCGTGCTCCAGTTCCCACCAGTCAATGCGTTGCAAGCTGCGGCAAGCTATGGGCTGTGTCACATTGGCCGGGTTCCGCCACCGAGCTTGTCGTCGAGCAGCAGGCATTGGCCGACCTGTCGCCACATCCGTGGTTCTGGACGGCAGCCGCCGTCGTAGGAGGCTGCTTCGTCTGCTTCGAGCGCGGTCTTGCCGGCTCCGGCCGGAAGGGCGACCACGGTTGGGCTGCCGCGTCTGCGCACGGGCACACAGCGGTTATCAGTGGTGCGGCGGGTGAGGGATATCAAGCGGGGATGCTCGCCCTGCGCGAGGGCGCGCTGCTTGAGACGGCGGTGCGCGCGCTCCCGGGAATCCCGGATGTGCTGCTCGTTGACGCCACTGGCCGGGACCACCCGCGCAGGGCGGGCTTGGCTTTGGAACTCGGCGCCGTCCTGAATATACCAACTGTCGGCGTCACGCATCGCAGCCTTCTTGCGCACGGCGAGTGGCCGGACGACGAGCGAGGGGCGGTAAGCCCCCTCAGAGTTGCTGGTGAGGTGGTCGGCTTCTGGGTGCGAACCGTGCTCCGCGGGCGCCCAATCGCCGTACATGCGGCCTGGCGAACGGATCCCGAGACGGCGGTCGCGGTTGTCCTCTCCTGCACGTTCGGTGTCCGCACGCCGGCGCCTCTCCGGCAAGCACGCACGGCTGCTCGCGTAGCTCGGGCGGTTGATAGCGGGAGTCGCTCTCCATAGTGGCACGCCCCGTTGGGCGGCCGGCCCGACCAGGTGCGGCGGCTCGGGTGCGGCGGACGTGGAGCCGTCGCGTCCCGCTAACTCTCACATACGCTTCACCCGCGCGGTTCGGACGACCCCAACGATTCGGACCTCGCAGCCCTGATCGGTGTCACGCACCGCTTCGGCATCACGTAGTCGATTGTGAGCATCGTAGTCGCGTGATCAGCCAATACGTCTGAGTTCCAGGGTCGTGAGCAGGCCGACAGAAATCAGAGCGACTGATGTGGCATTAGCGGATCCGTGGGCGCATTACTGGAAGCCACGATCCGCGACGTTGGTTTGCCGTCTGACCCACGCCATTGTCAGCTTCCGCTACGGCCGAGAGCTCATGTCTGCGCCCGCTGGGTGTAGAACTCGCCTGACGGTGGTCCCGGCGTCGCCGCGAAGGATTGCGGCTGCCTCGGCCAGCGCACCGATGCCCGCGCGCCCTCCTGTGTTCTGAACGAAGCGGCATGCCGCGGTGACCTTCGGTCCCATGGATCCTTGCGCGAAGACGAGCGCCGACAGCTCATCCGGTGTCGCGGTGCTGATGAGCTGGGCGTGAGGCGTTCCCCAGTCGCGCGCGACCCCGGCAACGTCGGTGAGCATCAACAGGGCATCGGCGGCGAGCTGCCTGGCAAGGAGCGCGGCGGACAAGTCCTTGTCGATCACGGCCTCGACGCCGCGGATTCCTGCGTTGCCTTCCATGACGACAGGGATACCGCCGCCACCCGCACAGATGACGATGACGTTCGCGTCGAGCAGAAGCCGGATGGTGCTGAGCTCGACGATGCGTCGGGGCTCTGGTGATGGAACGACTCGGCGAAACCCATCTCCATCGCGCGCGACCGTCCAGCGGCGCTCGACGGCCAGACGACGTGCGTCGGCCTCTGTGTACACCGGGCCGATGGGCTTGGTCGGTACGGCAAACGCAGGATCATCGGTGTCGACGACGACCTGGGTCAGCAGCGTCGCGATGTTGCGTGCCGGGAGCTCATTGCGCAAGCCCTGTTCGAGCAGGTACCCGATCATTCCCTCGCTCTCGGCGCCAAGAACGTCGAGTGGATAGGGTCCAGCGGACGGCTCCGCTGCCGCCTGGAGCGCGAGCAACCCGATTTGCGGGCCGTTGCCGTGCGTGATGACGAGGTCGCAGTCCATTGCAACCTCGGCGAGAGCCTTCACCGCCACGGCAACGTTGCGCTGCTGCACATCGGCGCTCAGCGGCTCGCCTCGGTGCAGCAGGGCGTTCCCGCCGAGTGCGGCTACCACGAGCGGCCGCACTCGATGCGCGGCTCCGTTCACACCGTGGCAACCGCCAGATCGCGCCTGGCGTTCTGAATCATCGGTCGGAGCACGTCGTCCAGCGTGGGCTCACCGATCTCCTGCAATTCGTAGGTGACGTGCCGGATCGGATGCCGCGAATGGATGAGCCTGCCGAGATCCATGGGCGTTCCGGTGAGCACGACATCGCAATCCGCCGCGTTGATGGTCTGCTCCAACTCACCCAGCTGTGTGTCCGAATACCCCATGGCGGGGAGCACTGGACCAACCTGTGGGAAGCGCCGGAAGGTTTCCGCGATGGATCCGACCGCGAACGGCCGTGGATCGACCACCTCGCCCGCGCCGCCGAGTTGCGCCGCCACCAGACCGGCGCCGAAGCTCATACCCCCGTGGGTGAGCGTGGGGCCGTCCTCGATGACGAGGACCCGCCTCCCCATTAGGGGCGGCCCGTCCTGCAGCATGGTCGGCGAGGCGGCGCGGATGACGGTCGCAGCAGGGTTCACGGCGGCCACATCTGTGAGCACCCGCTCGGTCTTCTCCAGGCCTGCGCTGTCGATCTTGTTGATCACCACGACGTCGGCCATGCGCAGGTTGGTCTCACCTGGGTGATAGGCGAGTTCGTCGCCGGCGCGAAGCGGATCCACGACCACTATCTGGAGCGTCGGAGCGTAGAACGAGAAGTCGTTGTTGCCCCCGTCCCAGACGATGACATCAGCCTCCGCCTGCGCCTGCGCAAGGATTTCGGCATAGTCGACACCGGAGTACATGAGCATGCCCAGCTCGACGGGGCGCTCGTACTCTTCGCGCTCTTCGATCGTGGGATGCGACGCATCGATGTCCGCAAGGGTCGCGAATCGCTGAACGCGCATCGCATCGAGGTCGCCATACGGCATCGGATGGCGAACCAGCGCCACGCGCAGCCCCGCGTCCATCAGGATTCGGCCGACACGCCGGCTGGTCTGGCTCTTGCCCGATCCGGTGCGCACGGCGCACACGCTCACCACCGGCTTGGTGCTCTGCAGCATGGTCGCATGCGGCCCGAGCAGCACGAAGCTCGCTCCGG
Source organism: Candidatus Dormiibacterota bacterium (assembly GCA_003153505.1). Taxonomy (GTDB): domain Bacteria; phylum Chloroflexota; class Dormibacteria; order Aeolococcales; family Aeolococcaceae; genus Palsa-851. Next base: position 6,060 of record PLZA01000050.1, on the reverse strand, counting down.
CGGCCAGCACGATTGACGCGCGGTGCATAACTTCGACGTGCGGCATATCCGAGTAGGAGAAGACAACTTCGTCGACGTCGTACCGGCGGATCAACGCGGTCAGCTCCTCCTCAGGCCTGATCGGAATCCCCTTTGGATAGCGCGGACCGGCCAGGCTCGGCGGATAGGTGCGATCCGCGATCCCTGGAATCTGGGTGGCTGTGAAGGCCACCACCTCGGTAGAAGCATCCACGCGATATGCGACGTTGAAGTTGTGGAAATCGCGGCCACCCGCACCCATGATGATGACTCGCTTCATGACAGCTCCTTTGCGATCGGCACGTTCGTGGATACATCGCGCAGCCTCCCGGTGAGCAGTGCGAACAGGATCGCCTGCTCGGTGGGAAGTCGATTTGCCGCTTGTTGGAAGACGCGCGAGCGCGGGCCGTCGAAGACGTCTGCCGCCACCTCCTCGCCGCGATGGGCGGGCAGGCAGTGCAGGAAGACGGCATCCGGTTTGGCATGACCCATCAGGGCTGCATTGACCTGGTAGTCACGGAAGGCGTTGACCCGAGCCGCTCGCTCGAGTTCTGGAACCCCCATGGAAAGCCACACATCCGTGTACACGGCATCGGCTTCGGCAACCGCTTCGAGGGGGTCGTGTGTGATCAGCACGGTGCTTCCCGCAGCCGCTGCCACACGCTGTGCCGCCTCCACGATGCCGGCATCGGGCTCGTACCCGGGCGGGCACGCAACGGCGACGTCGATGCCCAGCAGGGCGCAACCCTCGATCAGGCTGTGCGCAACGTTGTCGCCATCGCCGATGAAGGCGACTCGCCGCCCCCCGAACTCTCCCCAGAGCTCGCGCATGGTGAGCAGATCACCGATGACCTGACACGGGTGGTGCATGTCGGTGAGAGCGTTGACGACGGGGATGGTTGCGGCCGCAGCGAAACGGCGCACGTCCTCATCACTGAACGTTCGAATAACGAAAGCCTTGGCGTAGCTGCTGATGACCTGCGCGGTATCCTCGATCGTCTCGCCGCGATCCAGCTGCAATTCGTGGGGCCCCACCGCCAGTGGCGTTCCACCCAGTTGTGCAACCGCCGTCTCGAACGAGATACGCGTCCGGGTGGACGGCTTGTTGAAGTACAGCACCACCGTGTGACCGCGGAGGAGAACGGGGGTTTCGTGTGGGTCGCGCTTGAAGCCCCCGGCGATGTCGAGCAGCGTGAGGAGGTTGGCACGGCCCAATCGCGCGATGCTCAGGAGGTTCCTGACCGGTTGCGGCGCATCTGCCGCGGCAAGCCAGCGACCTCCGTCGCCATAGAGATGGGCCAGCTCGGACGCCACCGCGCCGCCGTGGCCCGCGCCCCCGCTCTTTGCTGCCACCGGCTCGGCCGGAACGCTGATCGTCTCTGACATCTCCACCAACCTCCTCAGTGTCCGGGTGCCGAGCCGTTCCGCCGGTCAGGCACGCTCCATTGCACGGACTCGCGGCTTATCCAATGTCAACCGTGCGTCGCCGTGTGGCCGTGGAACAAGGGCCGAATGGACGGCATCCAGTGGTCATTTGGCACACGCATGCCAGGCCCGGTCGACGTGGCCGCTACTCTCCCTGGAGGTCGCGGCGATTGAAGCGCACGGCTCCAGCTGCGCAGAGGACCACCGCAATGCCGATGATGACCGCGTTGGCCCCCCAATCGGGTGGCGCTGCCGGAGCGAACACGATGTGGTGCAGCAACGACGTGTCCTGAATCCACGTTGGGATGCTGATACCGCTGCTCAGCATCACCACGAGGAACGACCATCCAAGCACCGCATATGCGGCGATGATGGTCCGGCGCGGCCAGAACCCGAGCGCGAAGATGCCCACCGCGAAGATGAAGAGTGCGGGCGGCGTTGCGTTGACACCGGCCTGCAGCAGCGTGGTGAACGAGATCCCGTTGCCCTGGCTGCCTAGACCGACCCACGATCCGATCGCTCCGAGGAGACCGCTGACGACGATGACGAGCACCACGAGCGCGCCTCTGCCCGCCAGCCATCGGAGACGGCTTACCGGCTGGACCAGGAAGTTGTCCACTCGACCGGATGCCTCCTCATCCCTGATCGCGCCAACAGCGTTGGCGGCGTAGACGCAGATCAGCGTGAGGAGAATGAAGAAGGCGAGACCCAGGTAGGCCCCGGCGAATACCGCGGTGCTGGTGTGCACCAGGTGTTGAAAGATCTGCTGCGCACTTGCCGACCCAGCCAGCGAGGAGACCGCCGCGTTTGTGAACGATGCATAGAGCCCGCCGACGACGGTGAACGCCGCGAGCCAGACCACAGTTGACGTCCTGGTCAGACGGACGGCCGCCGCGAGTGGGCTGTTGAGCAGCCGGGTGTGCGGCCGCGACGAGTCGCTCACCGTGATCACGCCGGAACCCAGGTCCCGCCGGCCCGCCAGGAACACGCTCAGACTGCCGCACGCCAGGATCAGGGCCAGCGGCGGGAGGATCCAAAAGGACGATGTGTGCGTCAGCGGAGAGAACTGCTCCAGCCAGCCGAGCGGCGTGACGTTCAGCAGCCAGCTTGCCGACGTGATGTCTCCCATGGAACGCAGGGCGAACGAAACCCCCAGGACTCCCGCGGTCAATCCGGCCGCCCGTCCGCGGGACGGGAGCAGCTGGCTCATCAGAGCGCCGATGGCGGCGAACATGCCGCAGCCGAGCGCGACATCCAGGGCGAGAAGCACCGCCGGCCCCGGATCGATGTGCACGGTCTTGACCGATCCCGTCGCCACAAAGAAGACGCCATCGATGGCGAACAGCAGCAGCGTGCTGGCAAACAGTCCGGCGAGGACGTTCACCGCCGCGCCTCGTGCCGTGGTTTGTCCGGTCAGGAGGATTTCCCAGCGGCCGGCGTCCTCCTCTCCGCGCAGATGCTTGGTGGAGGTGAGCAGGGCCCAGATCGCGCCCAGCGTCACCATGATCGACGCGATGTTCCACTGCAGCATTCCCGCCAGGGAATCCAGGTATCGGGGTGCGCCGACCAGTGTATTGAGGCCTGGATCGCTCGCGAGCTGGACCGCCGCGGTGTGGAGTGCAGCAGCGTTGGGGTAGATGTCGACGATGCCGAGCGCCTTGGCAACGGTGTATCCGCCGAAGATCACCGCCCAGATGGCGGCGGATCGCCAAGTGCGGCGAAAGACCAGCCGGCCAATGACCGTCCCCGGGGAGCGGAACGGGGTGAGCGCCGATCCGGACGGGCGAACCGCGGCGATCGTGGTCACTGCGGCGAGTCTGCTGGAACGCCGTCGGACGCGCCATACAGCGACAGGAAGAGCTCTTCGAGGGATGGCTGGCGACTGAGGAAGGTGATCGGATGGTGATCGGCAACCACCCGGAGCACAGGATCAACGGCTCCGCGCACATTGAATGTGACGTGGCCTCCTTCCACATGCAGGTTGCTCACACCCGCAACGTGCTCCAGTGCCGGGGGAGGCTCACCGAAGGTCGCTTCGACGGTCAGCGCCGAAAGATGGCGCATCTCGGTGAGCGTTCCCAGCTCCACCAGCTTTCCCGCACGCAGGATCCCGATGCGGTCACAGAGTGCCTCGAGTTCCTCGAGGATGTGTGACGAGAGGAAGACCGTCTGGCCGCGCCCCTTCGCCTCAACGATGCTGTGGCGAAACGCCTGCTCCATGATGGGATCGAGCCCCGATGTGGGCTCGTCCATCACCAGGAAGTCCGCACGCGTCGCGAGCGCCGCGATCAGGTTGATCTTCTGGCGGTTCCCCTTGGAATACGTCCGCACTTTTCGTGACGGGTCGAAGTCGAAGCGCTTGATGAGCTCATCTCGGAATGCAACATCGACCGACCCGTGCACGCGGCCGAGCAGATGCAGTGTCTCCATGCCGGTCAGGCTCGGCCAGAATGTCGCCTCGCCGGGAACGTAGGCGACCCGCTTGTGCGACTCGACCGTGTCCGTCTGCGTGTTGATGCCGAATATCTCAGCGCTTCCGGCGGTCGGCCTGATCAGTCCCAGGATCGTCCTGATGGTTGTGGTCTTGCCTGCCCCATTGGGACCGAGGTACCCGAGCACCTCCCCCTGGTGAACGTCGAGATTGAGCGATTCCAACCCCACGACCGACCCATAGTGTTTGGTCAGGCCCTCCGTATGAAGGACGATCGCCGGCGTCATCGCTTGCCCCTTTTGTATCGCTGCCCGCGCCGCGCATTCTCGCCGCGGCGATCACCACCAGCCTCGATAGTGATGCGCAGCGCGATGGAACGCCAGCGGCGTACGTACTCAGTGAGCCGGGACCTTGGTCACGATCGGTGCGCCCCGAGGACCTGACCGAGGTCGGTTCAGACTGCCGGGGAGCGTGGCGTGGACCAGAGGGGGTTTGGTGACCGACGGCGCGGCGGTTCATGACCTTCGGCCCATGTTGATGGGGACTTCGCGTTTCTAAGGTGAGGGCTGAATCGAATGGATCAACGGTCTGCGACCATGTCGTGCTGAAGCGATCTATGAACCCGACTCCGCTCGACCGCGCGCTCGACGCCTTTCGCATCCGGCAGTACTTCAACGCCGTCACCATGGCCCGTGAGCTCGCCGGAGGGATACGCAGCGACGCGTCGTTCCTCCGGGTGGCACGGCGAGCACTGCTGACGTTGCCGCACGAGAGGTCTCCCGCGATCGACCGCCATCCTTTCCCCCGGGTCAGAAAGACGCAGCTACGGCATCTGCGATCACGTCGCGTGGCCCTCCTGACCACGGGTGGGAGTGGGGCGCTCGCCTCCCTTGTGGGCGCGGCCCGGGCATTCGAGGAAGCGGACGTCCGTCCCGCGGTGATCTCTGTCTGCTCGGGGGCGGCGCTGTTCGGGTTTCCGATCGCGGCAGGACGGCGCGCGGACGAGGTGGCGGAGGTCACCCTCGGGTTGACTGCATCGGACCTGGTCGACGTCGACTGGCGCGCACTGCTCAGATTGATCCCCAGCCGGGGCCGGGGCTTCAATGGACTCCTGCGCGGCGATCGCATCGAGGCCTGGTACCGGGAGTGGCTCGGCGACATGACGCTTGCGGAGCTGCCGATCCCCGCCTACGCGCCGGTGTGGGACGTGGAACGGAACCAAGTCGAGTACATCGGACCGCGCACGCATCCGCGACTCGCAGTTGCTCGCGCGGTGCGCATGGCTATCGCTCTTCCACTGTTCGTCGAGGCGGTGAAGTACCGCGGCCATCACTACTGGGACGGAGGCACGGCTGACATTCTGCCGGTGCGTCCCTTGCTCGACATCGAAACGCCGCCGGACGTCGTGATCGCGATCAACGGGTTCTATCCGAAAGAATTCGACGGGGAGGACATCACCGGGTGGCTCGAGAAGCCCGGGTCCATTCTCTATGCGGCGTCACAGGTGCGAGAGATCCAGCACATCGAGCTGGCGCGTGAGAACCTGGCTCGCCTGCGCCGCGAGGTGCCGGTCGTCAGGCTGATCAACCCCGTGCCCTATGAGGCGGTTCGCGGGGTCGGCCTTTACCGGCAGTTTCTCGACAACACGATGTGGCCCGATTTCATGCGAGCGGGTCTTCGGACGACTCGGCGTGCGCTTGCCGTCGAGTTGGGACATACGCGCTCGCGCAGCCGGGCCGGCCGTGCATGAGCGCGTTCGTGTCGGTCGTCGCCGGGGCGAGCTTCTGGTACCGCGACATCACCGACACGGACAACGGGCCAGCAAGTGGTGACAGTTCGACCACCTGAGTAAGCTGCGCGACCCACTCATCAGGACGTCGGGAGGGCCAGCCATGACCGAGCAAGAGGACGCATCGGAACGCTGGTACGACGCCCAAGGCTCAGAACAGCTTCGAGAGTTCTTCGATGCACTCTGGACCGAGTTGGAGCTCTTTCACCTCGCCTACCCGCACAAACACTGGCTCGGCCCCAATCTCCATCGCCTTCGGAAGTTCGTCGAGGAGTGCGGAGATGGGAACCGCATGACGTGGCAGCGAATTGTGCCGGGAAAGCCTGGCGAGCCCACCGTTGAGATCAAGCAAAGGCAGTCGGACGGCTCAGACAAGGTCGTCCGCAGTCTCGACGTG
>PLZA01000015.1 GCA_003153505.1 Candidatus Dormiibacterota bacterium | reverse complement strand
CTCTTGCCTGAATCGCCATCGCCGTTCTCCTACGCGGTGGCGGCGGCGGCCGTCCCGAGAATTGGTTCGTAGCCCTCGCGCTCGATCTCTCGCGCAAGGTCCGCCCCGCCGGAGGTGACCACGCGCCCGTCATGAAGGACGTGCACGCGGTCCGGGTGAAGGTGTTCGAGGATTCGCGGGTAGTGGGTGATCACCAGCACACCCATGTCCGGACCACAGAGCCGCATCACGCCGTCGGCGACGGTGCGCAACGCATCGACGTCCAGGCCCGAGTCCGTCTCGTCGAGAATCGCGAGCTTGGGTCGCAGCATCGCCAGTTGGAGGATCTCAGCGCGCTTCTTCTCACCACCCGAGAAGCCGTCATTGATGTAGCGCGCCCGGAAGCTCTCATCGATCTTGAGCGCCTGCATCTCGGTGCTGAGACGGTTCAGGAACTCGCGTGCGGGCATCTCCTTCCCCTGGGCGCGGAGAGCCGCGCGAAGGAAGTTGACCGTGCTGACACCGGGAATCGCCGTTGGGTACTGGAAGCAGAGAAAGAGCCCGAGGCGGGCACGCGCGTCAGCAGTCAGCGGGAGCAGATCCTCGCCGTCGAAGGTCGCCGACCCACCCGTGACGACGTACTTCGGGTGGCCCATCAGGGTGTAGGCGAGCGTGCTCTTGCCGGAGCCGTTCGGGCCCATGAGCGCATGGATCTCACCTTGCGCGACCTCGAGGTCGACGCCTTTGAGGATCTCCTTGCCCTCGACGGTCGCGTGCAGTCCGGAGATCGAGAGAACCGCCTTGCTCATCGGCTCGCCTCTGCGGGGGCCGGAGCCATCGAGTCGATCAGCGACTGGTCGGCCACCAGCTCGGCGAGGGTGGTCTGGCTGAGCACCGCGTCGATGCTCTGCTTGAGGCGCATCCAGAGGCCGCGCGATGCGCACTCGCCCTCGCGCTGGCACGTCCCGGTCACATACCCATGGGAGACGCACTCCACGGGGGACACCTCGCCCTCGATCACGGTGACCACGTTGAGGACGCTGATCTGATCCGCGGGCCTGGTGAGGGCGTATCCGCCGTGGACCCCCCGGGTGCTCTCCACGAGACCCCCCCGGCGCAGCTGGGAGGCGAGCTGCTCGAGGTAGGCGAGCGGCAGATGCTCGATCCGCGCCACCTCCGCGATGCTCAGCGGGCCGGCGCCATACGCCTTGGCGAACTCGGTCATCATGCGCAGGCCGTAATGAGCCTTGGAGCTCACCCGCATCGAGAAGGACGCGGCGGGCGGTGCGCTCGGATCGGATGTATGCCTGTGAGAGGCGCCCCGCGCCGAACTCGAGAGAATCCCGACTGTCATGGTCAGAATTATACCGCGCCGGCCCGGCCATCGAGAAGGAAGCGACCGCCGCTGAGATATTCTCGGCGGGCTCCGATGCGATTCCCCCACGCTCGCTTCACCATCTTCGCCGCGTTCCTGGCCGTGCCGGTGGTGGCCTGCGGCGGATCGTCGAGCCAGACGACGTCGAGCGCCACACCCTTGACGCCGGCGCAGATCCAGGCGCGCTACAGCGCCGCCGCCAGCCACTACAACCAGACTGCGACTCAGATCGCCTTGACCGAGAACAGCTCCTGCGACGCCGCCAGCGCGACAGTCGCGCTTGGCGCCTGCCAGACCGCGCTCAGCGCCCAGCGTCAACTCACGATCGCCTACGACAGCGCGCTCCGGGCGATCCCGTTCAGCGGCAGCGCCGCGACCGCGGCCGCCCACCTGCTCGGTGACGACGCTGCGATCGAGAAGCTGCTCGAGCAGGCCGCGACCGCGCCGGCGATCACGGTGATCACGACCTTGCAGCAGCAGGTCATCGCGCTGCTGGCCATGGCGGCGGCGGACGCCACCGCGCTGCGCCAGGCGATCGGGCTTCCGGCGCCGGCCTGACAGCCGGATCGGCCCCGCAGGTCGGCTCGACGATCGGGCTCCCGGCTCCGGCCGACCCGAACGCCTCAGCCAGGCGCGGCCGTAGCGGCGCCGGCGCGGACTCGCATTCTCGCCACGGCGTCCGCGATGACCACTGCGGCAGCGTCGATCTGCGCGAGCGTGGTGGAGCGACCCGTGCTGCATCGGAGTGCCCCGGCGGCGAGACCATCGGGATAGCCCATCGCCCTGAGCACATGCGAGGGCAGCGGCGCGCCGCTGCCGCAGGCCGACCCCGCGGACGCCTCGACGCCGTCCATGTCAAGGGTGGCGAGCAGCACGTCGCTGCGCACGCCGGGGAATGCGAAGCTCGCAAACCCCGCCGCCCGCACGGCGCCGGCCGCGGTGACGATCGCGTCCGGGACGCGCTGGCAAACGGCCGTGGTGAGCCGAGCGCACAACCCCGCCTGGCGACGGCTCTCGTCGGAGCGGACGCGCTCGGCAAGCTCCGCGGCTGCTGCGAAGCCGACGATCCCGGCGACGTTCTCGGTGGCACTTCGCCGGTTGCGCTCCTGCCCGCCGCCGGTGGTCTGCGCGGCGAGGGCGACCCCATGCCGGACCCAGAGGGCACCCACACCCTTCGGGCCGTAGATCTTGTGCGCGGAGAGAGAGAGCAGGTCGACGCCGAGCGCGCCCGGATGGACCGGAAGCCGGCCCAACGCCTGGACCGCGTCGGTGTGCACCAGCGCGTCCGGGTTGCGCCGGTGCACCGCCTCGGCGATCGCGCCGATGTCCTGCACGGCGCCCGTCTCGTTGTTGACGAACATGACTGAAACGAGCACCGTCTCGGGAGTCACAGCGGCAGCGACGGCGTCTGGGCTGACCCTGCATTCGCGGTCGCAGCCGGCGACCGTCAGCGCCGCCAGGCCCGTATCGGCGAGGTGGTGCGCGGTCTCGAGGACGGCGTCATGCTCGATCGCGCTCACCACCAGGTGCCGGCCTCGCTCTGCGCCCCAGCGCTCGAGCACGCCGCGCAGCGCGAGGTTGTCGGCCTCGGTGCCCGACCCGGTGAAGACGATCTCTCGCTGCGCACATCCCAACGCTGCGGCGATCCGGTCGCGCGCCGCGTCCACCGCCGACCGCGCGGCGCGCCCGGAAGCGTGCACCGACGAGGGGTTGCCCTGCGTTGTCGTCAGATATGGCAGCATCTCCTCGAGCACCTGGGGCGCCAGCGGCGTGGTCGCGGCGTGGTCGAGGTGGATGCGGGTCACGCCGGGGTCGGAGGAGCTGCCACGATCGCCGCACGGACCCGCTCGATCACCGAGTCGGTGAAGCCCGTGGTCGAAGCCTGGCCGCCGAGGTCGGAGGTGGAGATGCCCGCACGAAGGGCGTCGAAGACGGCATGGCGGATCGCGGTCGACGCCAGCCGGCTCCGCGCGTCGGTGGCGAACCCGAGCAGGGCGGCGGCGGCGAGGATCATCGCCATCGGGTTGGCGACGTTCTTGCCCTCGAGGCTCGGCGCCGTGCCATGCGGTGCCTCGGCCATCACCACCGACGGGACCAGCGGGTCGTCGCCGAAACCGAGCAGCAGCGACTCGGCACCCGCGATCGTGCCGAAGAGCGGAAGGACGAGGTCGCTGAGGCAATCCCCGTCGCGATTCAGCGCGGGGATGACCAGGGGATCGCCGGCCCGGCTGAAGAGCAGCGCGTAGGTCGCGTCGATGAGCTGCGGCTCGTAATCTACCTCGGGGTGACGCGCCGCGGCTGCGTCGAGCTCCTCTTTGAACATGCCCTCGTAGACCCTCGAGACCGTGAACTTCGGGCCGCCGAAGACGCGGGCGTTGGTCCGAGCCGCGTGGACGAAGGCAAACTCCGCGACAGCGCGGCAGTTTGCCCGCGAGATGTGCTCGGTGCGATACGCGATCTCGTCGCCGTCCTCCTCCTCGCGCCACTCCCGGGCGTTGTAGGCATCGTCGACGGCCATGCGCACGATGCTGATCGGCGCGCTCACCCCTGCGATCCCGGCCACGCCGGGGATGCGCTGCCCGATGCGCAAGATCACGCGTCCCCCGACCCGCTGGCGGAGCAGCGCGTTCGGGCTGCCCACGTCGGTGCGATCGGTCGGGGTGACCGTGGCCGCCTTCAATCCGAACCCGGCGGCACGCATCGCGTCCGCTGCCTCGGCAACGACGGCGTTGCGGGTCTCGCGCCGGTGTCCGAGCGAGAGGTCGAAGGTCTGCAGCTCCAGCGCCGCGCCGATCACGTCCGGGTGGATCACCCGGAGCGCCTCGTCGAGCAACTCCTGGCCGGTCTGGTCGCCACGCAGGACGACGATGGTTGTCACCGCCAAAGCGTACGTCGACGCCCGGAGGCGGCGAGCGGTCGACGCGATGGCATCATCGCCGCGTGCCGAATTCCGTTACCTCACGAGATGACGAGCAGGAACACCGCCCCGGAGCCGTCCTGTTCGTATACACGTGGGATCTGGTGCTCGCGATCCTCGCGCTCTTCGGCGCTCTCGCGTCCTTTGCCGGTGGCGTGGCGACCGGCTCCGGCACCATCGCGAGGGTGCCGCTCGCCGTCCAGATCATCGGTGCAGTGTCGGCCGCATGTTTCTCGGCGACCCTGATCATCATCGCGTCACTGCTGACGCGCAAGCGGGCGTGGGTCCGTCAAACCCAGATCGGAACGCTGGCGACCGCCATCGCTCTCGCAGCGATCTCAGTGGTGGTCGGCGCCATCGTGGGCAACGGGGTCGATGCGGCTGGTCTGATCGTGACCCTGATCTTTCTCCTGGTCGACGCCCTCGCGATCGTGATCATGACCGAGCGGCGCGTCGTGAGCTTCTACGATCAGCCGGCGGGCGTCCCGGCCTACCTCTGGGCCACGCTGGCCATGTGGGTCGGCGGTCAGGTGATGAACATCATCGTTGCCGCAATCGCCCGCTGACCAACAGCCGCGTGCGCCGCGCTCAGATGTAGGTCAGCAGATCCTCGACGATCTCCACGAGCTCGTCGTGGCGTACCGGCTTCATCATCACCGCCGCCGCGCCCAGCTGCTGGGCGCGCTCGCGGGCGCCGACATCGCCGGCGGCCGTGAGGATGACGACGCCCGCGCGAGGGTGTTCCGGCGCAAAGCGGAGCGCCTGGAACAGCTCGAGCCCGTCGGTGTCGAGGGTCGCGTCGAGGATGAGCACGTCCGGCTCGAAGAGGGGGAGCTCGGCACGCACCTCTCGGACCGCACGAGCCCAGTGCACGTCGTGCCCCCGCAACGTGAATCGATTGATGACCTGCTGAGCGACGGCGGCCTCATCCTCGGCGATCAGGATGCGGGCGCGGGCTGGCGGCATCACCGCGCATCGTAGGGAAACCGCCTGCCCCCGTGCCGCTTCACCGCCTCGATCCAGCCGCGTACACTGGCGCCGGCGATGCCGCTGCCACCACACGTCCTGATCGGCACACAGCGTCCCCGGCGCGGACGCTTCGATGGAAGCCGCTTCACCCGCTGGCTGCACCGTCCGGAGCGCCACCCCGCCGCCCCGGCATCCGCCCCGGTCGCCGAACCGCCGCGCCCGACCCAGGTGGACTCCGCAACCAGGGCGTTCTGGGCCGGCAGCGAGACCGCCAATGTCACGTCGCGACGTGCCGCGGCACTGGTCGATGCGCATGAACGGGGCCGCGCGCCGGCCGGCACCCGGCCACCGGGCAACCCCGCGTTCAGCGAGGCGCTTTTCGTGGAGCTGATGCGAGCGAACCAGTATCGCCGGGCTTTCTCCCTGCTGAGCGAGGACTGCCAGCTCAGCTGGGGCTCTCCCGAGGCATTTGCGGAGGCACAGGGCGCCTCGGCGATGCGCCGTCTGCGGGGCGTGAGCGTCAAGGAGGTCCGCTATCTGCCCGAGTGGACGGAGACGTCCAGGGGAAAGACCTACCGCGATGTTGCCGAGCTCGACGTCGAGTACGAGGTCGGCGATCCCGGGCCGGTGGCCAGGATCCGCAGGGTCGTCCACCTCGTGCCCGGTGGTGGGCGCTGGCGATCCATCTGCTACCCCGTGTAACAGCAGTAAACCGAACTTCGCACCTTCATCCGAGCGTGGGACAATCTGGTGATGCCCGCCGCCGCCACGCGTTCGCAGCCCGGTCCGATGGAGCGTACGTGCCTGGAAATCGCTCGCGTCGAGCGTGAGGCGGCCTTCCGCCGCGAGCGCATCTCGCGAACCCGGCTGCGCGTGCGCGAGGCCGACGTGCTCATCGACCTGATCGAGGAGTGCCGTGTTCGGTCGTTCCGCCTGATCCCGGCCGCGCTGTGGAGCGCCGTGGTCCGTGCGGTCGGCGCGGTGGACTCGGGGCTGCGCGACCGCCTCGGCATCGACCGCGATCCCGACCACGTCGCCGACATCCTCTTCGAGGCCCAGGAAGTGCTCCTGATGCGCGCCCTCGAGTCGCGCCGCCCGAGGCTCGCCCCGATCATTCCGCTCTTCGGCGAGCGGAACCGAACCGCGGCTGCGGGCTGACGCACTTTCCGACGTGACCTGGGAGGTCGCGGTCGCCGGAACGCTCCACAGCGACGATGTGACCACCCCGGCGGGCAGACGGGACGTGCTCGGCGGTTCTGCGGTGTACTTCTCGCTCGCGGCGTCGCGCTACGCACCGGTCCACGTCAACGGGATCGTCGGCTCGGACACCGCCGCCGAGTACCGGCGGATCCTGGCTCATCCGAACATCGACCTCGAAGGGCTGGTCGAGAGCGAATCGCCGACGTTCCGCTGGCACGCGGTGCATGACTTCGACCGCTGGGTCACCTCGCACGAGTCGTCCGAGCCCGGATGTGACCCGGAGTGGGAGCCGGTGCTTCCGGAGCGGTCGCGGCGCGCCCAAGTGTTTTTCGTCGGGAGCATGGACCCGGGCCTGCAGCGGCAGGTGATCGATCAGACCGACGCAGCGTTGATCGGCGCCGACTCGATGACCGTCTTCATCGACGGCGGCCAGGGTGACGTCGAGTCCCTGATCGGGCGCGTGGATGTCCTGTTCCTCACCGCGACCGAACTTGCGGTGCTCACCAAGGACGACGACTGGCGGACATCGGCGGCGGCGCTGTGCGGCAAGGGCCGGCTGCGGGCGGTCGTGGTCAAGCGAGGGCCCCTGGGCGCGGCCTGCGTCACCGCGGGTGGCATCATCGAGCAGCCGGCGGTCCCCGTCCCGAACGTGGTCGACCCGACCGGCGCAGGCGACGCCCTCGCCGGAGGCTTTCTCGGCCACGTCGCGCAGACCGAACGGACCGATGACGCCGCATTCGAGGCTGCGCTCGCCGAGGGGATCCGGTGCGCCGCCGGTGCGATCGTGGCATTCGGCACCGCTGGGCTTCGGGGAACCAGCACCGTATGATCGCGGGCTGATGGCAACGCGGCCGCGCGACCTGGGGACACCGATCGATCGCAACCTTGCGCTCGAGCTGGTTCGGGTCACCGAGGGCGCTGCCATGGCCGCCGCACGGCACATGGGACGCAACCAGAAGGAAACCGCTGACCAGGCCGCCGTCGACTCGATGCGCCGGAGCCTCGGATTCGTCGACATGGACGGCGTGGTGGTCATCGGCGAGGGCGAGAAGGACGAGGCGCCGATGCTCTACATCGGCGAGCACGTCGGCAACGGGAGTCCTCCGGCCGTCGATGTCGCCGTCGATCCGATCGACGGGACGCGGCTCGTGGCGCGGGGCATTCCCGGCGGCATCGCAACCGTCGCGCTCGCCGAGCGGGGATCGATGTTCCACACCCACCTCCACTACATGGAGAAGCTCATCGTCGGTCCCGCTGCGGCAAAGGTGATCGACATCACGGCCCCGGTGGCGCAGAACCTCAAGCGCATCGCCAGGGCGGAGGATCGCCGCGTCGAGGATCTGACCGTGGTGGTCCTCGACCGCGACCGCCACGAGACCCTGCTCGAGGAGATCCGCTCGGCCGGCGCGCGGGTGAAGCTGATCATGGACGGCGACGTCGCTGCCGGCCTGATGGCCGCCATGGAGCATCGCACTGGTATCGACGTGCTCATGGGCATCGGGGGTGCCCCCGAGGCAGTGCTCGCCGCCTGCGGCATCAAGTGCATCGGCGGCGGCATGCAGGCACGCATCTGGGTTGGCGAAGGAGAGCGCGGCGTGCAGGAGCGCGAGGGCAAGCACGCCGGTGACGTGCTCGAGCTGGACGATCTCGTCTCGGGCGACAACGTGTTCTTCGCGGCGACCGGCATCACCAGCGGCGAGCTCCTCGAGGGGGTGCGCTTCCTCGGCGAGGACCGGTGCCACACCCAGAGCCTGGTCATGCGCTCGTACTCGGGGACCGCGCGTTACATCGACGCGGAGCACAACCTCGCGAAGCTTCGCCGCCGCCGCGACCCGGTCGAGCTGGCTTCCAAAGGCGAGGCCCGGCCGGCTCCGGGAGCCTGACCTCCCGCACCGATCCCTGGCACATAGGAGCCGAAGTGCCAGAATCGGGACGCGGCATGAAGGTACGAATCCGCCCCAGCGCGAACCTGATGCGGTGGTTCACGCCAGGGCTTCACGTCAAACGCTGGTTGCTCCTCCTGTTCCTGGCGATCGTGATGATCAGCCTGGCAGCGGGCTACATCCTGCGAGACCTCTACAGCGCGTCCATCACCTTCCCGTCGTGGGTCGGCGACCTCACCCTTCAGTTCCTGCCCCGGCTGGTGCGCGCCCTCCTGTTTGCGCTCGTCGGCGTCGGCCTGATCGTCCTCTGCTTCTACAAGCTCGGCCGTTCGATCCTCGGGCCGTTCCTGCCCGGGCGGGGCAGCTCCGACCGTGGCCTGGCCGAACAGCTCTACAAGTTCCGCCTGCTCGCGAAGGGACCGCGCCTGGTGGCGATCGGCGGGGGGACGGGTCTCTCGGCGCTCCTCCGAGGTGTCAAGAAGTACACCGGCAACATCGTGGCGATCGTGACCGTTGCCGACGACGGCGGCTCCAGCGGACGCCTCCGTGAGGAGTACCGAGTCCTCCCGCCCGGTGATATCCGCCAGTGCCTGACCGCCCTTGCCGAGACCGAGCCGCTGATGACCGAGCTCTTCCAGTACCGCTTCGGCGGCGAGGGAGCGCTCGCCGGCCACTCGTTCGGCAACCTCTTCATCACCGCCATGGCCGAGATCACCGGGGATTTCGAGCACGCGATCCGCGAATCCGGCCGGGTCCTCGCGGTGCGCGGTCAGATCGTCCCAGCGACGCTTCGAGACGTGGTGCTCTGCGCGACAGCCGGCAGTGAGGTGCGGGTCGGTGAGTCGAAGGTGCCGTACGGCATCGACCACATCGACCGCGTCTTCCTGGAGCCCGCCGACGCCGAGATCAACCCCGAGGCCGAGGCCGCGATCCTGGCGGCCGAGCTGATCATCATCGGGCCCGGGTCGCTGTACACCTCGATCCTGCCCAACCTGCTGATCGAGGGAATGGTCGAGGCGCTGCGCGCGAGTCCGGCCGTCAAGGTGTATGTCTGCAACATCGCCGGCCAGCCCGGCGAGACCATGGGTTTCTCGGTCAGCGAGCATCTCAAGACCATCGAGGAGCACGTGGGGGTGACCCTCTTCGACTACGTGATCGTCAACAGCAACGTCGGACTGCCGTTGCCGCCGTCAGCGGTCGAGGCAGGCGTCACGCGCGTGGGATTCGACCGCGACCAGGCGACGCTCCAGCCCGTGAACTACATCCTCGCCGATGTCGCGTCCTCGCAGATCTCCACCCACCACGATCCCGAGAAGCTGTCGAAGGTGATCATGAAGCGGATCTGGCGCTAGCCCGAGCGTCAGTACAGGAGGTCGTGGCGCACGCGGTATGCCCACTGGTGCGCCGCCCGCTCGGCAACGGCGTTCCACGCGGCAAAGCGACGCCGTTGAATCGGCAGATCCCAGGTGCCGACATATTCGGTGATCTGGTCGCTGAACCCCGACTTGAACCGGTACAGGCCGAAGAGCGGGTGCGATGGATTGAGCTCGGCGGCCGGCGGCACGGCAACGAGGTCATAGGCTTCCACGCCACGCGCCCTGAGCCAGCGCATCACCTCCCACTGGAGGAGATGCGGCGCCATGACGGATGCATGCTCCTTGGTGGACCCACCGTCCTTGTACCAGGCCTTCCTGCCGATATACGTTGCGAAGACACCCGCGAGCACCGCGCCGTCGAGCGACGCAAAGAACAGCTGGCCCTGACCGGCTGCCGCATGGAGCTGCCAGTACTGCGCGAAATATTCCTTGCTCCGTAGCGTGAAGCCCGCTCGATCCCGTGTCGACGCCATCAGCGCGTACATGGTGTCGATGCTCGTGGCGTCGAGCGCCACCGGAGCCACGGTCACACCGCGGCGCTGGCCGAGCCTGATGTTGTAGCGGCATTTCGGCTTGAACGAGGCGAGCATCGCCTCCTCGTCGGGCCGGAGGTCGACGATGATCGTCGCCCGGCTGATCTGCACGTCGTGGCGGGATTTTTCGAGGCCCATCTCGCGAAGCGCCGCAACCGCCGCGGCGCTCTGCGCGATCTCCGGCTCGACCTTGATCACGAATGCCGAGCCGGCAGTGGCGCGGAGGCCCTCGAGCAGCGCCGGTAACTCCGCCGCGGCCGTGACCCCTGGGCCTTTCGGGACGTACCCGAGCACGCCGAGCCCGGGCACGGAATGGCGGAGCTCGAGGATGGCGACGCGCTGCCCGCTGTCAGACACGAGGTACTCCGGCGCCCAGCGATGCGCACGCTTGAACTCTCCCCAGGCGCGCGTCTGCAGGATCTGGCCGCCATCGGGGTTCTCGGCCACCAGCCCGTCCCAACCACCGAGCTCCTGCGGGCTTGCGCGTCTCACCGGCGCAACCGGACCGCAGCCCGATACAGGCCGTGGCGCAACGCGCGGACGCCGAGATCCCACGTCCCCGCGCGTTCCACCGCGGCACCGCCAAACGACCGTTTGAACTGCGAGAACCCGTCCCACGGATGGGGATGTGCACCCGGGGCGGCTTGATCAGCAGGACTGATGCCCCAGAAGTCGAATCGACGCGCACCCGATTCGCTGGCGTCGAGAATCATCCGCCAGACCAGCGGAGCTGCTGCCTGGAGCTTGCGACCTGAGTCGGGATCGGAGACGGCGTGCGCGTAGTAGCGCGTGCCCGAGAAGTCGAAGCACATCGCGGCAGCGACGGGATCGCCTGCCGCCTCCGCGATGTACAGGGTGGCGGCGCCCTCCGGCATCAGCGTGCGCGCCACCGCGCGGTGATACGACTGCGCCTGTCCTCGAAATCGGCCGGCCGCCGCGGTGCGCGCCTGGAGGCCGAGGAACACCTCGATGTCCTCGGGATCAGCGCTCGCCCGGAAGGTGAGCCCACGCCGGGCCGCGGCATTGATCGCGCCCCGATGGCCGGCACTCAGTCCGCGGCGGAGCATGGCCTCTTCGGGCGTGAGATCGAGGATCCACGTCCATCGGGGCTGAATCGGGCGGCTCGGGTACGCACCGGAGGCACGCAAGGCGTCGACGGCCGCAGCCCCGGCCGGCTCGGTGCGCACGAAGTCGAGGGACCGCGCTCGCGCAGCGTTCACCGCCTCCTCGAGCGCGCGTGTCATCGCAGCCAGGGATATGGCCGTGGGACCGTGGGGCAGGTACGCATAGCGCGGGAAATGGCCGGCGCGAATCGCACCAGCCCACATCCACTGCTCGTCGCGGGCCCAGATCACGTCGTGGCCGAGCGCGGTCTGGACGCGTTGCCACAGGGTGCTCTGCAGGAAATGGCCGCCCATGCGCTGCAGCGCGAAGTCCCACTCCGCATCTGCGACGCCGGCGTGCGCCGACGACACGTGTTGCGACGCTAGCACAGCGACAGACACGATCGATGTTGAGAAAGCACCTCGGTTTTCCTTACAATCGCGGCCGTTTCCCCGTCAGACTTCTGGAGAGAACGCATGGCCACAGTCGTGACACGCGATGTGCTCGCAAAGCAACTCGCAGATCGTGCAGAAATCACCGTCACCGCAGCACGCGATGAGGTGCGCTGGTTCTTCGACACCATCGCGCAGTCGCTGGAAAAAGGCGACGAGGTTCGCATCCACGGATTCGGCAACTTCAAGACCGCGCAGCGCGCTGCCCGGCTCGGGCGCAACCCGCGCACCGGCGAGGCGGTCAAGGTTCCAGCCCGCCGTGTGGTGCGCTTCTCGGCGAGCACCTCGCTCTCGAGCGCGGTCAAGGGCGCACGGGGCTCACGCAGAGCCAAGGCCTGATCCGGTCAGGCGACATGATGTGACGCCGCCGGCGCGACGTCGGCGTTGGTAGGCACGCACGCATGCTACGGGTAGACGCGCGTCGACACGCCTGATGGCACGGGCGCGGGGCATCTCATGGGTGTGGATCGCGTTCCTGGCGGTGATTGGCGCGTTGCTGATCGCTGCGGGCACATTCGTCACGGCGAAGCTCGTCGCGCCGGCGCCGCCGGCCGACGTGAGCATCAACGTGCCCGCCACCTTGCTCGTCGACGGCACCGCACCACCATCGATCCCCGTTCCGACTCGGGGGAGCTTCGCACTCGCCACCAGCCTGAGCGGGACCCTGGCGAGTGCCAACCCCGCGGTCGTCCGGCCGATCGGATCCGTGGCCAAGGCGATGACCGCGCTCGTGGTGCTCGCCGCGCACCCGCTGGCGCGGGGAATGTCCGGACCCGAGGTGACCATGACTGGTGCGGATGTCGTCCTCTACCGGCAGGCGGTGGCCCAGGGTGGATCGAACCTGCGGGTCCACGCCGGCGAGATCCTGACCGAGCGAGATCTGCTCCTCGCGCTGCTGCTCCCGTCAGCCGACAACATCGCGGAGACACTCGCCGTCTGGGTATCCGGCAACCGAGCTTCGTTCATCGCCCGCCTCAACGCGACCGCGTCGGCAATGGGTATGACTCACACGCACTTCGCCGATCCGAGCGGGCTCAGTGCCGCGACCGTTTCAACGGCGGGTGATCTGGTGGCGCTGGCGCGGGCAGTGACCGCCAACGCCGCACTCACCGAGCTGGTCGGGGTCCGCCAGGCCGCGCTGCCCGACGGCACAGTCCTCAATAACCTCGACATCCTCCTCGGCACCCAGCCTGGCTGGCTGGGAATCAAGACCGGTTGGACAGGTGTCGCCGGTGGGTGCCTGCTCTTCGCGGCGAGCATGGTCTATGCCCCCGGTCGCGCGATCACCGTCTGGGGTGCGGTGCTCGGACAGCCGCCGCTAACCGCTGGAGATCCCCAGCATCCGGAGCTGGGCGAAGCCTTTGTGTATGGCCGGAGCGCGGCGGTTGCCGCATTGCGCGGCTACGCGGCCGTCGATCTCGCGGGCCTCTCGCCGCAGCTCTCCGGGTCGATCTCCACGCGTTGGGGAGACAGTTCGCTGGTGCTGCTTGCGGGGCATGCGGCTGATGTCGTCCTGGTGCGATCGGGTGCGTTGCTTCGCATCCGCGTGACCACTCTCGCCACGCACGCCCCACTCCCTGGAGGGGCGAACGTCGGAGAGATCACCGGCGTGCTGGATGCGAAGACATCGATCACCTGGAAGGTGGTCAGCGCCAGCGATATCGCGGGGCCCTCGCCCTGGTGGAAGCTGTTCTCGAGCTGAACAGCCATGCGTCACCAGGCGGAGTCGGTCCGCTCCGCGGCCTCATGCAAGGCGGCGAGGACCGCCACGTCATGCCCCGCGAGGTCTGGGGCGACCCGCAGGCTCTCGACCCGCTCTTTGGCCGTGACCATCTCGAGCTCGTGGAGCCCGAGATTCGCCTTGGAGGTCAGATGACCCTTGTACGCCGCGAGTGGCGCGCGCCATTTCTGGCGGAGCGCATGTGGCGACAGCTCGCCGGCCTTGACCGAGTAGCCGGAACCGCCCCGGACGGGGAACAGCCGGAAGCGGAACGCGTTGCGACCAGCCTTGGCGCACTGCTCACACCGGCCGTAGCGCTCATCCGGGATCTCGGGGCGCTTCATGCAGACACGGCACATGCGGCGAGGATAACGTGAGCCGCGTGGCGGACGGGATCACACTCCGAACCGAGCGCCTGGTGTTGCGGCGGTGGCGAGCGGAGGGCCGCGAACCCGTTGCGTTGACGAACACACTCACAGGTGGGTATATTTGTCCGTGTGAATGTCGAGGTGAGAGCCGTCGGCCTGCGGGCGATGCGTGACAAGCATCACCTGACCCAGCGCGAGCTGGCGCGGCGGCTTGGCGTCACCCAGAACTACATCCCCGCACTGGAAGCGGGAACCCGCAACCCGGGCCCGAAGCTGCGCCAGTCGTTGATGCAGCTGTTCGCGTGCGACTTCGAGGATCTCTTCCAGGTCGTGATGGTCAACCCGGTCGACCACCACGAGCAGGTGTTGCGACCCGAGGGCGGCGTTCGCGGAGTCTGAGGGGCGGCAGCGCCCCACGGAACCAGGCAGAGCTCCAGCCGTCCTGGACTGCACGCCTCCGTACAATCGCCCCGTGCCAGGCTCGCCGGATCTGCTCGTGCTCGAGGGTATGTCGTTCTACGGCTACCACGGCGAAACCCAGGCCGAGCGCACCCTCGGCAATCGCTTTCACGTCGACGTCGAGATCCGCATGGATCTCTCCCGTGCCGGCCGGACCGACGATATCGCGGACACGATCGACTACGCGCACGCGTTTGCACTCGTGCGCGCGATCGTGGAGGACCAGCAGTACAGCCTCATCGAAGCCATCGCCGCGCGCATCGCCGAAGCCCTGCTCGCCGAGCCTGGCATCGGAAGCGTGAAAATCCGAGTGGGCAAGCAACCACCGATCGCCGGCGCGATCGACCGCTGCTCGGTGATCATCGAGCGGTTCGCTGTCCAGGAGGGTGCTCACCAATGAGCGCGACCATCGTCGACGGCAAGGCCGTCGCGGCAGAGCTTCGGGAGGAGATCGCCACGCAGGTGGCGGCGCTGACCAGCGACGGCAGCCCGCCGCCGTCGCTCGCGGTGGTGCTGTGCGGCGACGACCCCGCGTCGGCGATCTATGTGCGCAACAAGGGCCGAGCCGCCGAGCGCGCCGGGGTGAGGTTCACGCTGCACCGGCCGCCCGCCGACAGCACCACCGATGCGCTGGTTGCGCTGGTCCGCGCGCTCGACGCCGACGAGACCATCGACGGGATCCTCGTGCAGCTGCCCCTCCCGGCGCAGATCGATCCCGACGCGGTCATGGCGTGCATCACTCCCGAGAAGGACGCCGACGGCTTCCATCCGTACAACTTCGGGCGGCTCGCCGAGGGCCATCCGGCGGTGGTCGCCCCTGGGACTCCCCTGGGGTGCATGGAATTGCTCCGGCGGAGCGGCGTGGCGCTGCGCGGAAGCCGGGCCGTGGTCATCGGCCGCAGTGCCATCGTGGGGCGCCCAATCGCACTCATGCTCACCAATGCGGACTCCACCGTGACGATCTGCCACTCCCGGACTCGCGACCTCGCCGAGACCTGCCGAGAGGCCGACATCCTGGTTGCCGCCATCGGTCGACCACGCATGATCGACGCGTCGTATGTCAAGCCTGGCGCCTTCGTCATTGACGTGGGAACCACGCCGGAGGACGGCGTCGTGGTCGGCGACGTCGACCGCGAGTCGGTGGAGCCGGTCGCGGGATGGCTCACGCCGGTGCCGGGCGGCGTTGGGCCCATGACCATCGCAATGCTGCTGCGCAACACGCTGGCGCTTGCGCTGGCGCGACGCGGTCTCGCAAGGGTCTGACACCATGCCCTCCATCCGCATTCGCTGGAGCGAATCCGAGGCGCGCAAGCCGTATGCCCGCCCATTCATGGTCACCTTCAGCGGCGATGACGGCGCCGATGTCGGCAGCGTGGCGCTCAATGGCGCCGACCTTCTCTACTACACGCAGTTCCAGACGGCGGTCCTGTCGCTCGCCGGAGAGCTGTTCGTCGATACCGCTGTCGAGGCATCGGCTGACCCGCAGCGGGCGTGGTTGGACCGGATCGCGGGTCTGATGCCCGCCACCGGCGCAATCACGATCACGCCGCGCTCGACGTTCGACGACAACCAGGGGCGCATCTTCCGCCTGGTCATCGCCACCGAAGGTGGCGGCGCGGCCATCGTTGATGCCGCGGGGCTCCTCGAATACCAGGAATTGCAGGCGGTGCTCGCCCATCAGACGGGCGGCCTCTTCCGCGACACAGCGATCGAGGGCGTCGAGGATGCTGCTGATCGGCGGCGAGCCTGGATGGGAGCTCTCCGGCTGCTGATCCGGCGCCCGGACCCCGGGGAGGCGATGAGCGAGTCCTGGCACTGGGCGTGAGCACGACCACCTACGCGAGAGCGGTCGCCGCGCTGGACTCGGTCGCGTGGCGCGGGATCATGCCCGGGCTCGAACGCACGCGGGCTCTGCTGGCCGCCCTCGGCAACCCGCAGGTCGGGCTGCGCGGAGCGCTCGTGGCCGGGACCAACGGCAAAGGGTCGGTCTGCGCGACAGTGGGCTCGGTGTGCCGCGCCGCGGGCCATCGAACCGTCCTGCTCACCAGCCCGCACCTGATCTCGTACTGCGAGCGGATCGTCCGCGATGGCGCGCCCATCTCCGAGACCGAGTTCGGGACACTGGTCGCGCGCGTCTGGGACGCCGCCGAGGCCCTGCCGGACGAGCTGCAGCCCACCGGCTTCGAAGTGCTCACCGCCGCAGGCATCCTCGTGGCCCGCGAAGCCGATGCCGAGGTGTTCGTCTGCGAGGTCGGCCTCGGCGGGCGCCTCGACAGCACCAACGTCCTCGACCTCGGCGTCGCCGCAGTCACCAATGTCGCCCTCGACCACCAGGATCTGCTCGGGGCGACGATCCCGGAGATCGCGCGCGAGAAGGCGGCGATCATCAAGCCGGGCAATCGGGCGGTGACCGGCGCAACCGAGCCGGGGCTCAGCGCGATCCGCGCACGCTCGCTGAAGGTCGGCGCGACCCTCTCCGTGGTGGGCGCCGGCGTCCCGTTCACGGGACGCTCAGCGGGGATGCACGGCGTTCTCGTTGATTCGGTGTTCGACGGGCACCCGATCTCCGTGAGCTCGCCGCTTCGCGGGGCGTTTCAGGTCGCCAACATCGCCACCGCCATTGCGGTCAGCGATGCGCTCAGGGCCGAAGGTGCCGCCATCGACGCGCCTGCGGTCGTCCGCGGCTGCGAGACGGTCCACTGGGCTGGGCGCATGGACTGGATCGACGGCGAACCGGCGATGCTGATCGACGGCGCGCACAACCCTGCCGGCATGGCGGCGATGGTCGCCTCCGCTCGAGAGCTGATCGGCGCGCGCCGGACCGTCGCGATCTTCGGGGCGATGCGCAACAAGGACGTCGAATCCATGGCGGCCGCGCTGCGCGAGCTCACCGGCGAGATCATCGTCACCGCGCCGGCCGTGGAGCGGGCGACGCCCCCCGGAGAGCTCGCCCGCCTGTTCGACCCGGCCGCGGAGGTCGCCGCCGATGTTGCGACCGCGCTCGATCGGGCACGCCTCCTCGCCGGACGCGAAGGCGTGGTTGTGGTCTGCGGCTCCCTCTACCTCGCCGGCGAGGTGCTCGAACTCGTCGGCGTCTGAGCGGTTCAGGCGGCGAGAACGGCGAGCAGCTTGGCCTCGAGCGACTGCTTCGGCTGGTAGCCGACGATGCGCTCCTCGGCCTTACCACCGCGGAAGATCATCAGCGTCGGAATGCTCATGATCCCGAACATCCCGGGGGTGATCGGGTTCGCGTCGACGTCGACCTTGGCGACCTTCACCTGACCGTCGTACTGGGTGGCGAACTCTTCGACGATCGGGGCGATCATCTTGCACGGGGTGCACCACGAGGCCCAGAAGTCCACCAGAACGGGCAGCTCCGAGTCCAGCACCTCTTCCTTGAAGGTGGTGTCGGTAACGGTGACGGGGTGGGACATGTGGGTCTCCTGGTTAGTCGGGCAGCCGCTGGCTCATCGTACTCAACTGGCGGCGTCAGTCGAAGCGGGTTTCTTGGCGGGGGTCGACGCGGGCTCGGATGTGATCGAGGTCTTCTCTGATTTCGCGGTGCCGGTCGCGGCGCTCTTCGAGTCACCACCGTCCGACGTTATCGACGATGAGGATGCGCCGCGGCTGTCAGTCTTGTAGAAGCCCGATCCCTTGAAAACGATGCCCGCGGGAAAGAACTGCCGCGCTGCGGCGGCGCCGCAACTGGGACAGGGTGCGCCAGCATCGTCGCGCATGGACTGCCAGACCTCGAATTCGGTCGAGCACTTCGGGCAGCGGTATCCGTACGTGGGCAATCAGTGGTTCCCTGTTCGCGGTTGAACGCTTCAACTCTACCCGTTGACGGCCTCGCGCCAAACACGCGACGGTGACAGCGGGCCTTGTCAGAGCTCGAAAAGCGCCAGCCCCGTCGGCACCTTCGGGTAGAAGTATGTCGACTTCTGCGGCATCGTCTCCCCCGCGTCGGCCACCGCGATCACCTCGCCGGCGGTCACCGGCGCGACGCCGAACGCCAGCACCGCATCACCGCCTTGCACAGCGGCGTCGAGCCCATCGGGGTCGCGCGTGTAGGCCAGCGCGCCGGCGCTGATCATGTCGCGAGAAACGCCCGCCGGGCCGAGCACCTCCGATTCCAGCACCGCGACATCGAGACCGTCACGCGGCGACCCACCGGCACGGCGGGGACGTCGGAGCACTGCGGCTCCGTCGTGCGCGACCACGGCGAACGCGTGGTGGGTGGCGCGCATCGATGCCGCGGTCGTTAGCGCTGCACGCCCATCGCGTGCCGGCACGGCCTCGAAAACGTCGTCGAGTCGCGCCCAGAGATCATCGAGGCTGAATGCGATGCCGGGGCCCGGTCGCACCAGGCGGTGCGTCGGCAGGATGGTGATCCCGGGATCGTCTGCGGCAGCGAGGTAGACGAGACAGCGCTCGAATGCCGCATCACGAGGGGCATCGGGGGCCGCTGCCCGGCGCTCCGCGGCGTACGCGGCGGCAGTCTCATAGCGATGATGGCCGTCGGCGACATACAGCGCGGCACTCCCGAGCGAGTCGGCGATGGCCGCCAGGGACTCCGGGTCGGCGACTCGCCAGACCAGCAACTTCTCGGAGGCGATCTCCCCGTCGATACGTCCACCGAGCAGTGCCGAGCCCGTTGCGACGGTCTCGAGTGTCTCGACGATGCGTTCGGCACCGCTCCACACCGCGAAGACAGGGCTCGTCTGGGTTCGCGTGGCGCGCATCAAGGCGAGCCGGTCGGCCTTGGGGCCGCGCAACGTGCGCTCGTGCGGGCGCAGATCCGAGGATTCCCATGGCGTCGCGGCGACGGTGGCGAGCAGGCCCCTCCGAGTGCGCACCGAGCCGTCCTGATGTTGAAAGGAGTGATCGACGACGTAGAAGCCGTCGCTGTCGTCGCGCACCAGGACCTCGAGGTCCAGCCATGACGTCATGAACGACGACGCGCGCGTGTATCGGTCGTCGACTCCCGCGACATCGTCCGGGTACGCGATGCCGTAGTCGATGCGCACGATGTTGCGGAGGTCGCGACCGTACAGCTCCTCGCGCTTGGCATCGCTGACCACGTCGTACGGGGGCGCGAGCACGCCGCCGAGCTTCACGTGCTCAGGGTTGTACCGGGTACCGCGGAAAGGTTGAACGGTGGCCATGCGTCTGCTTCCGTCGCGGACGGAGCGTCAGGCCTTCAGAGCCGCACCTGGCGGAGCTGATCGAGCATTGCCGTCTCGCGCACTTCCTCGAGGAGCTCGGCGCCGACCGGATCGTCGATCTCCATCAGCATCACCGCGTGACCGCGCGGCCTGTCCCGACCGAGCTCGATGCCGGCGATATTGATGTCGTTGCGCGCCAGCAGCGTCGAGATGGCGGCGATCACACCGGGACGATCCTGGTGGGTGACCACGAGGAATGTGCCGGCCGGCTGCATGTCGACGCGGAAGTCGTTGATGCGCGTGATCCGGGGTCCGTCGTCGAACTGGGTGCCGGCGATGCTCAGCGTCTGCTCGCCGACCACCTCGACGAGCAGGGATCCCTCGGGGTCAACACTCCGTGTCGTATGACGCTCGTCGACATCAACACCCATGGAGGTGGCCACAACCTTAGCGTTGACCGGGTTCACGCGGGTTTCGGTGAAGTGCGCGAAGAGCCCGCGGAGGACGTGCGCGGTGATGATCGAGGTGTCGATGCCGGCGAGTTCGCCGGAGTAGCTGCACACGACGTGGCGCAGCTTGCGGCCGTCGAGCTGCGCCGCGAGTGAGCCGATCTTCTCAGCCAGCACAAGGTATGGCTGGAGCCGGGCCAACTCCTCGGGCAGCACCGTCGGTGCGTTGACCGCATAGCGGGGTGTCCCGCCGGCCAGGAATTCCACGATCTGATCGGCGACGTCGAAGGCGACGTTGACCTGTGCTTCACGCGTGCTGGCACCGAGATGCGGCGTCACCACCACCTTGTCGATCTGGAGGAGCGGGTTCGCCGGGTCGGGCGGCTCCTTGGTGAAAACGTCGATGGCGGCGCCGGCGATGTGTCCGTCACGGATCGCGTCGGCGAGCGCCTGCTCGTCGATGATCCCGCCGCGGGCGACGTTGATCAAACGCGCACCCTTGCGCATCCGCTTGAGCTCTGCCGCGCCGATCACGCCGCGGGTGGCGTCCGTGAGCGGGACGTGGACGGTGAGAAAGTCCGTTTCGGTCAGGATCGTCTCGAAGTCGCAGAGCTCGACGCCGAGCTGTTGCGCGCGCTCGGCGGTGACCAGCGGATCGTGCGCGATGACCCGCATGCGCAGCCCCTCACGCGCGATGCGGGCAACCTCGGATCCGATCTTGCCGAGCCCGAGGACTCCCAGAGTCTTCTCGCGAAGCTCGATGCCCGTGAACTTCGAGCGTTCCCAGAGGCCGGAATGCAGGGAGCGGTCAGCCGCGGCGAGGTTGCGCGCGAGCGCCAGCATCATCGCGATGACATGCTCGGTGGCGGCGATGGTGTTGCCGGTCGGGGCGTTGAGGACGAGAACGCCATGCCGTGTTGCGGCCTCGATGTCGATGTTGTCGACGCCGACACCCGCGCGCCCGACGACCCGCAGACGCGGCGCCGCGGCAAAGACCTCGGCCGTGACTTTGGTCTCACTCCGAACCACGAGCGCGTCGTAGTCACCGATGCGTTCGCGAAGCACGCTTGGCTCGAGCCCGGTCAGGACGTCGACTTCGCCGGCGGCGCGCAGTCGGGTGACGCCGTCCTCGGCGATCGGGTCTGCAACGAGAATGCGCGTCACCGTGCCGGCCGCGGCGCGCGGCTCCGCGGTGACGGTCACCCGACGCTGACCGGTTCCGCCTGGGCGACCGTCCCGCGGGCCTCTGCCTGAGCTGCAGCCGTGGCGAGCCCGCCGCGCGTGCGCAGTCCCGTGTCGATGAGGCCCGCCTCGAGCAGCGCGAGGATCGTGTACGCGTCGTCATCGTCGATGAAGCCGAGATGTCCGATCCGGAAGATCTTGCCCTGCAACGACTCCTGACCGCCGGCGAGCACGAGGCTGTGCCTCGTGCGCAGTGTCGTGAGCAGGTTCTTCAGCGCCTCGGGCGTGTCCGCGGGGCTGTGCACCGCGGTGACCGTGTCGCTTCGGTGACCCTCGGCGGCGAGCAGCTTCAGGCCCATCGCCTCGACCCCGGCGCGGATCATCCGGCCGACGCGAGCGTGGCGGGCCCAGACATTGTCGAGACCCTCCTCACGGAGCATCGCCAGGCCTTCCTGAAGCGCGAACATCACCGAGACGGCCGGTGTCGTTGCGGTCTGGTTCTTGTCCTGCGACTTCTTCTCGCGGGCGAAGTCGAGGTAGAAGCGCGGGCTCGCGGCGGTCTCGGCGCGTTCGAACGCCGCCTTGCTGACGGCGATCATCGCGATGCCGGGAGGGGCCATCCAGCCCTTCTGCGAACCCGTGACTAGGACGTCGACGCCGAGAGCGTCGGTCTCCAGTGGCAGGCACCCGGCGCCGCTCACACTGTCGACCGCGAGCATCTTGCCCCGGCTCTTGACGACACCGGCGATGGCCGGGAGATCGTTGGTCACGCCGGTCGACGTTTCGTTGTGCGTCACGAAGACGGTGGTGATCTCAGGATGCTCGGCGAGCGTGCGCTCGACGTCCTCGGGGTCGATCGGCTCACCGGGAGGAACTGTCAGGCGGATCACTTCGGCGCCATAGGTGTCGCCGATCTTGGCCCAGCGCTCACCGAAGGATCCCATGACGCAGAACAGCGCCTGTTCGCCGGGACTGAGCAGGTTCACCGCCGCGGCCTCGAGGCCGCCGGTGCCGCTGCACGGGTACAAGAGGATGTCGTTGTCGGTGCGCAGCGCCCATCGCAAGCCACCGACGACGTCATCGAGCACCGCGGCGAACTCCGGGCCGCGGTGGTTGATCATGGGACGGCTCGCGGAGCGGACCACGCGAGCGGGGAGCGGGGTCGGACCGGGAACGCGGAGTTGTGGTTCACCCATGGCCCGAAGTCTATCGAAGGCAGGGTTGGACGCCGCCCGAGATCGCCGCCAGGCGTCGGAACTACACCGAGACGCGGCCGCCGAAAAACACCTGGGTCTCCACCAGCCGGCCGCCTCGAATGGTGCTGTACTCGGTGTTCCTGTAGCGCTCGCCCGTGGTCAGTTGGTACTCGTAGAGCAGGAACACGTCGTCGTGGCCGGCCGGGACGGGCGAGGACTTCCGACGTGGCGAAACGATCCGCGGTTGGGAAGCAGCGTTCGAGATAGGCCGTCAGCGTTCGACATGGCTCTGTCCTCCCTGCTCAAAGTGGAATGTCGTCGTACACCGAACCGCTTTGCCGGTAGGGCTGCTCAGGTCCTGTATCCGTTCTGACGCGCCGGCGCCGGCGGCGGCTCCGGATCGCGGAACGTCGCAGCCACATGATGGCGCCGAGCACGCCACCGAACAGACGCGCGATCACAGCGATGAGCACCACCAGAACTCGCGCCACCGCATCGCGAAACAGCAGCACGAGTCCCACGAGGCTGATGCCGACCAGCCACACGATCACCGTGCCGAACTGAAAGCCGCTGGTTCCGGCAATTGTCGCCGACGCCGGGGCAAGTGAACCAGGCAGGACCGCGCCCGAGTGGCCGCCCCGCCACGCACGGATTGCGTCGCGGCGCGCGATGATCGCGGGCATATACGCCTCCACGCCGTCCCGCACGCCGATCGCCACGTCCTGGCGGAAATGCGCAGTCGTCATCAGCGACGCGTCGGAGCGATTGCTGAGATACCCCATCTCGACGGTGGCGACCGGCGCTGGGCTGCGAAGCCACCCGGCGTCGCCCAGAGCCATGCCCGCGTCGGGCACCCCATCGGTCGTGATCTGGGCGGTGAGCGCATCGCTGACCGTCTGCGCGAAGGCCGCACTCGCGCTGGTCGGATAGAGCACCAGCGAGCCGTCGATCCCGGAGTTCGTCGAGGCGCCGGCATGGACGCTCACCACGAGTGCCGCGTGATGGGCCATCGACACCTGCACGCGGCGTGCGGCGGAGACGTACACGTCGGTGCTCCGGGTCATCACCACGTCGACAAGGTCCGCGCGCAGCAACGACGCCAAACGCAGTCCGACATCGAGGTCGACATCCTTCTCGAGCAGACCGTTGGTTCCAATCGCACCTGGGTCGAATGAGATGTTCGGGTGCGCGGGTGTCGGCTCGCCTCCGTGACCCGGATCCACGGTCACCACGATCGGGGACGGCGCCTTGGCTGTCGCGGCGAGGGCATGGGGCGTCGGGCCGAGGACACCCGCGAACATCGCGGCGACCGGGGCGATGGCAAGGATGTGGAGAGGACGAGCCCGGTGATGGCGCATGCGCCTGAAGCCCAGTATAGGTGCGGCGTGTCAGCAAAACCGCTCTGACAAGCGTTGGGAAGGATGTGATTGCCTCGCCGAACGTGGTTGCGGCCGGAGGGACCGTGCCCGAGCTGACCTTCGAGGCCGTCGCTGTCCCGGACGCCAGGCGGCTCTACTCGCTCGCGCTCTCGATTCTTCGAGACGAGGGCGAGGCTGAGGATGCGGTTCAGGAAGCGCTGCTCAAGGCCTGGCGGTCCTGGGACTCGGTGTCACGCATGGATCGACCGACCGCCTGGCTGACCCGCGTCTGCGTCAACCACTGCATCAGCCGCCGCCGCCATCTGCGCTCGCGCGGCTGGCCCCCGCTGGCGCTCATCGAGGACACGGCGTCGTCCAACCCGGTTCCAGCCGCTGATCTCATAGATATCGATCGGGCGTACCGGCGGCTCTCGTTCAGACAGCGGGCCGCGATCACGCTCAACTACCGGCACGGCTACTCGGTCGACGAGTGCGCCGTCTTCATGGGCTGCCGGCCTGGAACCGTGCGAGCTCACCTCGCGCGAGGTCTTGTCACGTTGCGAAAGGAGCTTGGCGATGCTTGACATCGATCCCGGACTGGATACGCGGCTGCGCGCGTTCTTCGACCACATCGAGGCGTCCCCCCCGCCGTCAGCTCTGACCGACATCAACGTCGCGCCGGCTCGCAGGCGGGGGATGATCAACCTGCTCGCCGGGCTTACGGCTGTCGCGGTCGTTGTAGCCGGCGTCACGTTGTTTGCCGTCGAGCTGAGAGGTCACCGCAGCTCCCCTCCGGTGATCACGTCCTCACCGCCTCCGTCTGCGTCGCTGCTGAAGCGGATGCCGCTCTTGGGAAACCGAGGGGTTCCAACCTCCGCGCAGGTGGTGATTCCGCTGATGCGCGGCCACGGATCCGTGCGACTGCGGACGTTCACGCCTCAGGGGACGCTGCTCCTCCAGTTCGACTGCGCAGGACCGGGTTCTTTCAAGATCAGCTCCACCAACCCTCTGGTCGGCAGCGATTTTTCGAAGTGCTCGACATCGGCGGGTGTCACGACGAAAACCGTCGGCGGCTCGAGCGGGTTCGAAGGCAAGCCCGGGTACGACGGCACGGCATTGACCCTTTCCATCACAGCCGCCCCATTGACGTCGTGGGAGATCTTTGTCGCCGAGACCACCACGTGGTTTCCCGAGGTGCTGCCCGTCCAGGCGGATCAGCAAGTTCTGGTGCCTCTCACCGACGGCACGGGCTCATCCGCGCTGCCAACGTTCAGCGTTGCACCAGACGAGTCAATCAGGGTCAACATCTTCTGTAACTCCGGCACCTCAGGAAAGACCCTCGAGATTGCGCCCAATCCCCTCTGGCCGGACGGGCAGCAGGTCCAATGCCTGGTGTTCAACGCCGACGGCTCGATCTCCATGGTCGGATTTGGACCCGCTGTATCCCAGTCCGGAAGTCGTGGCCTTGGACCGATCGGCCTGCAATTCACAGCCGATCCTTCGGTCAGTTGGGAGGTTCAAATCACCGAGGGGCCTGATGGGATCATCCTGCCCGAGCTGGGCAACCTCGGGCCGGTGACTCAAGACGTCGGAGTCGCTCCCAAGGAGGTCGGGATGGGACCTGAGGTGCTACCGACCTTCACCACCAACCAGCACTACACGATCGCCTTTTCGTGCTCCGGACCGGGATCTTTGACTGTGATCACCTCCGGGGTTGCGCACGTCGCCACGACACAGTGCGGTGGCAACACGGGCTGGTTCACGCCGCCCAACCAAGTTCCCGGCCAGCCCGTATCCGTGTCGGTCGAGGCTCCGCCGTCGGTGGGATGGGAGATCGAGGCTGTGCAGGTGTACGGATCGACCTGGGGAGCGGGCGGGGCAACGATGCCCTGATTCGCGCTAGCGCAACTCCGCAAACGGCAGCAGGGCGATGTGCCGCGCCCGCTTCAGCGCAACCGTCAGCGACCGCTGATGACGGGCACACGTGCCGGTCATCCGTCGCGGCAGGATCTTGCCGCGCTCGGAGAGGTAGCGGCGCAGGCGCGTGACCTCTTTGTAGTCGATGAAATCGATGTGCTCCAGGCAGAAGCTGCAGACCTTGCGGCGGCGGCGATCGAAATCAGGCATGGCTCTCCAACCTAGAACGGAATGTCATCGGGGTCGACGTCGCCGCCGGGTTGCGCGCCGGGCTCGGACACCGGGCGAGCGTCGCCGCCGGGTTGCGCGCCGGGCTCGGACACCGGGCGAGCGTCGCCGCCGGGCGCACCTTCCTGGCGACCCGTGCTGTCGAGGAACTGCACGTCGTTGGCGTTGACCTCGGTCTTGTAGCGCTTCTGACCGCTCTGCGCGTCATCCCAGGAACGTGTCTGCAGCCGGCCCTCGACGTAGACGAGGCGGCCTTTCTGCAGATACTGCGCGGTGGTCTCGGCGAGCTTGCGCGTGCCCTGGTTCCACACCACGACGTCGTGATAGTCGGTGAACTCCTTGCGCTCGCCGGTCGCCGGGTCGCTCCCGTAACGATTGGTCGCGAGCGCGATGTTGCATACCGCCGTCCCGCTGGGCGTGTAGCGCAACTCGGGGTCACGGGTGAGACGGCCGATGAGCATCACCCGGTTGAGCGAACCAGCCATCAGAGATCTCCTTCGTCATCGTCGATTGCCGAGGGCACGTCCTCTGCTTCCAGATCATCGTCTGGACCGGCGGACCCCGCTGCGACAGTATCGCCGTCCGCAGCGTCGACTTCAGACTCGGGCTCGATCGGTCCCTGCACCTCCTCGATCTCCGCCTCGGGATCGGGCATCGGACCCTCGTGGACCACGATCAGGTGGCGGAACACGGTGTCGTGGATCCGGAGCGCACGCTCGATCTCGGCAACCTTGCCGCCGTCGAGGTGGAACACGACCAGGACGTAGTGGCCCTCCCGCAGGCGCTTGACCTCGTAGGCCAGTCGCCGCTTGCCCCAGAGCGTCGTCTTGACGACCTCGCCGCCCTGCAGCTCGATGAGCGCGCGCACAGATTTCACGGCCACGCGGACCGCGTCATCCTCCAGCTCCGGCCGGACGATGTACATCAGCTCGTAGTCACGCACCATGCGTGGCACCTCCTTTCCTCTGGGCTTGCGACGCCCGGGGTGCTGTGGCTGCCGAGGTGGTCAGGCAGCCACGATCCGGGCGCAGGAAAGCGTTATGTGGAAACGCCTCTCGATGAGAAGCGCTCGCAGTGTAGCAGGACCCCTTCTCAGTCGAGCCGGAACGTCTTCGGCAGGGTGGTGAGATTGCGACAACCGGTCTCGGTCACCACCACGAGATCCTCGATGCGGATGCCGCCGAGGCGCGGGTCGTACAGGCCCGGCTCGACGGTGACAACATCCCCGACCTCGAGGACGACGTCCGCCTCGCTCACCCGTGGAAACTCGTGGATCTCGAGCCCCAGCCCGTGACCGGTTCCATGGATGAAGCGCGCATCGCTCTTGATGTCCCTGTAACCCTTCCCGAGTGAGCCGTAGCCGTGCCGTTTGAACACCTCGCAGCACGCGTGGTGAACGTCACGGCCGTTGGCTCCGGGTCGCACCGTGTCGAGTCCCGCCTGCTGCGCCTCTAGCACCGCGTCCCACATCCGCATCACCTCTGGCGGCGGCGTGCCCCGGACGACGGTGCGGGTCATGTCGCCCCAATAACGGGTCTGCTTGTCGAAGGGGTAGATGTCGAGAACGATCGGTAGCCCTGCGCGGATGACCTCACTCATCGTCCGATGCGGATCGGCCGACTCAGGGCCGCCGCAGCAGATGGAGTCCACCGTGCTGCAGCCATTCTCGAGGAGATGGCTTTCGACGGTGAAGATGAGGTCGGCACTGGTGAGGGTGCGGCCCTCGTGCATGAGCAGCCCGTCGCGGATCTCGGCGGCGGCGATCACGTCGATGGCCTTCTGGAGCGCCGCCATGCCGGCGTTCTCCGACGCGGTGATCCACTCGATCTCCTGGGGAGTCTTGATCCGCCGACGCTGCTGGTAGATGTCGGTGCGCGGTCGGACATCGACGTCGTTGTGGCGGAGGTGGTCGGCGAGCACTGTCGGAAACTCGGCGTCGACATCGACGGCGCTGAGCCCGTGCTCCTTGCAGACGGCCACGACCAGCGCCGCCCAGCCGTCGTACTCATTGCCCCCGGCGCGGGGTGCGGGAATGTCCAGCTCGACGGTGCTGCGAACCTCGCCCACCGACGCCTCCTTGCGCGCGCGACCCTCCTCGAGCGCGCTGGCCCACAGCACGGTGTCGCTGCCCCCCCGATCGACGACGACCACCGGGTCGGGTACGAGGAACCCTGTTCGATACAGGATGTTGGGGTGGTGATAGGTCTCACCGAAGAGCAGCACGGGACGGTCGTCACTCATTGCACGGAGCCTACCAGCCGGGTGTCAGGCTTCTCCCGTGACTGAGCCGGACGCGCGCAGCGGCGGTCGCGGTGGGATCGTCTGGTTCCTGGCCGGGTATGCGGGTGTGGCCGGGTTCCTGGTCCTCGAAGCGTCGGCGCGTGAGCGTGGCTCGGCGTCGAGCCTGAACGCCTCTCGGGATGACCGCGGCACGACGCGGATGATCATCGCCGCGTATGCCACCGCGGCGATCGCGGCACCACTGGTGCGGCTCAGATGGCGGCCGGGACTCCCACGCGCGGCGGGTCCCGTGGGCGTCGGGATCGAGGCCGTAGGGCTCGGACTCCGGGCGTGGTCGATGCGAGCGCTGGGCGGTTCCTACTCGCGGACCCTGCGCGTTGAGGGCGCGCAAACCGTGGTCGAGAGGGGACCGTATCGATTCGTCCGTCATCCCGGGTACGCGGGATCGCTCCTGATCTGGACCGGGTTTGCGCTGACGTCGCGCAGCCTTCCCGTCGTCGGGGCGGTCGCCGGCCTGCTCGGGTCTGCGTACCATCGCCGGGTCGCGGCCGAGGAGGCGCTCCTGGGTCGCGAGCTGCCGGGATACACCGAGTACAGCCGGCGGACGAAGCGGCTGATCCCCTTCGTCTGGTGACCCGCGTCTGGGCGCGATCCGTCTTTGGCCGCAGGACCGCGCGGTGAATGGCGGGTGCGAGTCGCGAAACTGGTGGTCAGCGGGGGACTCGAACCCTCGACCTCGCGGATGTGAACCGCGCGCTCTAACCAGCTGAGCTAGCTGACCCCGAGCAGTGAGTCTAGGTCAGGCGCCGACCAGCTTCGTATAGCCGGCCTCGTCAAGCAGGTCCGAACCTTCAGCGCTCGCTCCGTCGACGCGAAGCATCCAACCTTCGCCGTACGGATCGGAGTTCACCAACTCCGGGCGCTCGGTCAGGGCGGCGTTGACTTCGGCCACCGTCCCGCTGACCGGGGCGTAGAGGTCCGAGGCGGCCTTGACCGATTCGATGGCGCCGAACTTCGTGCCGGCTGTGACCGCGGTCCCCACCGCGGGAAGCTCGAGGAAGATCACGTCCCCGAGCTGCGCTTGGGCGTGATCGCTGATCCCGACCGTCGCCGTCGAGCCCTCGACGCGGACCCACTCGTGGCTGGCGGTGAACCGGTAGTTGGAGAGATCGGCCACGTTCAGGCTCCCTTGGGGCGGCGATAGAAGGGCAGGGGCACCACCGTTGCCGCGGCGACGGTGCCTCTGATGTCGACGGAGAGCTCGGCGTCCGCCGGGACGTCGCCGTCCAATGATGCGGTTGCGATCGAATGGTCGAGGGTGAAGCTGTACGTCCCGCTGGTCACCTCGCCGGCGGGCTCGCCTGCGGCAAGCACTCGCTGACCGTGGCGCGCGATCGCCCTGCCCTCGAGCTCGATGCCCACGAAACGCCGCGGGGGATGAGCGGGATCCAGCCGGGCGAGCGCTTCGCTCCCGATGAAATCGCCTTTCTGGAGTTTGACGGTCCAGCCGAGCGCGCAGCTGAACGGGTCGGTGTCATCGTCCATGTCCTGGCCATAGAGACGCAGCCCCGCCTCCAGTCGCAGCGTGTCACGTGCGCCGAGGCCGCACGGGATCAGCCCTTCCGGCCCCCCCGCCTCGATGAGCGCATCCCAGAGCCCCGAGGCATCAGCGGCGTCGACGTAGAGCTCGAAGCCGTCCTCGCCGGTATAGCCGGTTCTCGACACGGTCGCCCGAACTCCTGCAACGACGCTCTCCATGCAATGGAACGGCCGGAGCGCGGCAGCGTCGTCCGGGCACATGCCGCTGATCAGGCCAACGGCGCGGGGTCCCTGCACCGCCAGGAGCGCAATCGCGTCGCCGACGTCCTCGAAATCGCAGCCGTCACTGTGATCACGCATCCAGGCGACGTCCTTGGGGCGGCACGCGGCGTTGATCACGACCATGTAGCCACCGGCTTCGCGATACACGACCACGTCGTCCACGATGCCCCCCGCCTCGTGGCACATCACCCCGTACAGGGCGCCGCCGACCTCGAGCCGCGCGACGTCGTTGGTCACCAGTCGCTGCACGACGTCGAGCGCTAGGTCGCCGGTGAAGCGCACCTCCCCCATGTGCGAGAGATCGAAGATGCCGCAGCGAGTCCGAACCGCGACGTGCTCCTCGCGTATGGTCGAGTACTGCAGCGGCATGTCGAAGCCGCCGAACTCAACCATGCGCGCCCCCGCCGCGATGTGCCGGTCATAGAGCGGAGTTCGTAAGGCCATGGGCTCGCGAGTGTAGTACGTTCCCAGACCGCTTCAAATGATCATTGCTCTCATCGTCGCGGCGGCCCTCGTGGTCGCCCTCTGTGCCGCTCTGCTGGTCGCGCGCCACCGCGCCTTCGGCGCGTCCCTGCCTCGGGTGCGAGGCAAGCTCGGGGTTGCCGGTCTTGCCGCCGAGGTGACCGTCGGCCGGGACCGCTGGGGCGTTCCCCACATCAATGCCACGTCCATGGAAGACGCCGCCTTTGCGATGGGCGTGGTACATGGGCAGGACCGGCTGTGGCAGATGGAGGTCACACGGCGGGTTGCCACCGGCCGGATCAGCGAGCTGATCGGCGTCGAAGGCGTGAACATCGATCGCTTCATCCGCAGGGTGGGCCTGCATCGGGTCGCCCGCGAGGAGGAGCTTCGTCTCGCTCCCGAGGCGCGCCGCATGCTCAAGGCATACGCGGCGGGGGTGAACGCGATCGGGCAGTCCGGCCGTCCGCTGCCCCTCGAGTACCGCCTCCTCGGCGTGAGCCCGGAGCCCTGGGAGCCGATGCACAGCCTGGCCGCGTTCAAGCTGCTCGCACTCGGGCTGAGCATGAACTGGGATGCGGAGTTGCAGCGCCTGGAGTTGCTGCGCGCGATCGGCCCGGAGCACGCCGCCCGGCTCGACATCGTCTACCCGGACGCCAACCCGACCATCCTGGCGAAGACGCTTCGCGATGCCGGTGGCGGGGACACCCGTTCTCAGCTGCTGCTGATGTTCCGCGAAGCGGCCCGGTGGATCCCGACCGCCGGGGGGATGAGCAATTCCTGGGTCGTGTCCGGCGAGCGGACGTCCTCCGGCAAGCCGATTCTCTGCAACGACCCGCACCTGGTCCCGGGGATGCCGTCCATCTGGTACGCCGCCCACGTCCAGGCCGGCGAGGACTTCGAGTCGACGGGCGTGACCATGCCGGGTATGCCGTTCGTGATCATCGGCCACAACCGCCGCGTCGCCTGGGGGTTCACGAATTCCTTTGCCGACTGCCAGGACCTGGTGATCGAGGAGTTCGACAAGCCCGCGGGCGACCGATTCCGAACCGAGCGGGGATTCGAGCCGACACGGAGGCTCCGCGAGATCATCCACGTCAAGGGCTCGTCCGACGTGCTCGAGGAGGTGGTGGTGACGCGCCACGGTCCGATCGTCGAGCGGATCGAGGACCCGGAGCGCTCCATCTGGCGCGGACTCGCCCTTCAGTGGACTGCGCTGCAGCCCGGCGGCGCCGCAGAGGGGCTGCTCCGCCTCCAGCGTGCGAGCGACTGGAGGAGCTTCAAGGATGCCTTCGCACCGTTTGACGCCCCATCCCAGAACGTCGTGTACGCGGACGTCGACGGCCACATCGGCTACCTGCTTTCCGGCCGCATCCCGGTGCGCAAGGCCCGGCCGAGCGGGCTGCCGATCCAGGGCTGGACCGGGGACGCCGTCTGGACGCGATACCTGACCCCCGATGAGGTCCCGCAGCTCTTCGATCCCCCCGAGCAGCAGATCATCACCGCCAACAATCGCATCGTCGGCGCCGACTTCCCGTTCTACATCGGCACCGATTACATGTCGGGATACCGCGCCCTGCGCATCGGCGAGCTGCTGTCCGAGCGGGTGGTCGACCTGGCCTACATGGCCCGGGCGCAGATGGACCTCGTTTGCCCGCCCGCCCGCCAGGTGGTCCGTCTGCTGGGATCGATGCACTGCGCTCAGCCGGCGGCTGAGGCGGGTCGCAGGCGACTGGCGCAGTGGGATGCCGTCATGGACCCGCGCCGGGTCGAGCCGACCATCTACGAGGCGTTCATGGCCCGCCTGGCCGAGCACTCGCTCAGCCCGGTCTGCGGCAATGCGTGGCGCATCCTCGCCGGGGTGGACCTGGCCCACCCCGTCTTTCAGTACCCGGGGAATCTCGTGGGGCGGCTCACGCCGTCGCTCATCGAACGATGGGAGCTCGGGGACGACGGCCTCTTCGAGGGCCTGACCACCTGGGCAGAGGTGGTCTCGAAGTCGCTCGAGGACGCGATGGGCGACCTTCGCAGCCGATTCGGCCGCAACTCGCGCCGCTGGTTGTGGGGACGCGCCCACCGGCTCGAGCTCATCCATGCGTTCGGCCGCCGTCGTGGCCTTGGCTGGTTCTTCAATGCGCCGTCGATCAAGGTGGGTGGCAACACCGACACCGTCCTCGCAACCTCGCAGGTCCCAGGCAAGCCCTTCGAGACCCGGCTGTCGGCCCCGTCGTGGCGTCAGGTGATCGACCTCGCCAGCTGGGATGCGAGCGGCGGGATCCACGTTCCCGGGCAGTCAGGGCAACCGGGGTCAGGCCACTATCGGGACCTCTCGCGCCGCTGGCGAACCAACCGGCAGTTCCCCCTGTACTGGAGCGCACAGCAGGTGCGCAGGCACGCGCGGACGCGCCTGGTGCTCCACCCGATGCCCGCGACGCACGTGACGGAGCCGGGCGGGCGAACATAGGGGTCGTGAACCCCTCTGACCAGCGTGGGATCGTACGCGGATGCTGCCTCGGGCTCGTGGTCCTGCTCATCCTCGTGGGTGGCTCGGTCTTCCTCGCCGACCGCGCCCTGGCGTCCCCGGTCCTCGGTGCGGTGCCGGCGGGGCCGTCACACGGCACGAGCGAGGCGGCCATCGCGCTGGCACTCGGCGAGGAGATGGCCGCACAGCTCATCCAGGGTCCGCACGGGGTCGTGGTGCTGAGCGAGCAGGACCTCACGGTGCTCGCTGTCGCGAACAATCCTCATCCAAACGAATACAGAGATCTGCAGGTGCGCATCCGCAACGGCCTGCTGGTCGTCTCGGCGCGGATATCGGCCGGGCCGTTCACGCCGACCGGGGTCGCCCATATCAGCCTCTCGCTGCAGCCGGGCGCGGCTGGTCCGGTGATCGCCGCGCAGGTCCCCGAGGTCGACATCGGCATGCTCGGCCTGCCCGGATTCGCGGGGTCCGGGCTCGCGTCGGAGATCGACGCGGCGCTCTCCCTCGACCGCCTCTTTGCGATCGCCCCCAAGCTCAGCGTGCTGCGCCCGGATATCGAGTGCGTGGAGGTCGTGCCCGGGGGAGTCGCGGTCGGGGTGCACGATCCCGGGGTGCCTGCGGTCGCCTCGTCGTGCGGTTGATCTAGGAGGGGGTCTCCGGGACGACCACCGCGAGCACGAAGGCGGCGTGGCTCTGCACCTGCGGGTAGTTGCCGAGGGGGGAGTGATCGCCCGGGTCGGCGACCTCCCCGAAGAGCCCGAATGGTCCGCGGGTCGCGAGGGCGGCGTCGAGCCACCGGGAACCGTCTCGCCCCACGGCGGCGAGGGCGCCCGCCAGCCAGAAGGTGGGGAACACGAAGGGCGCACACGGGTCCACCAGCGTGTCCGGCTGACCTTCGTAGCGATCGACGAGACCACCACGGACGAGCCGGCTGACGATCAGGTCCAGGGTGGCGTCGACACGTCCTGCAAGGTTGTCCAGCCCGCCCAGGAGCGCAACCTGGGCGAGCGCGGCGTCGGCGCCGCCACCGTCGAGGCGGAGCTCCAGCGGGCGATCGCCGCCGCCGAGCTCGGTCGCCGCTGCCGCGGCCACCTTTCGCCAGGATTCGGCATCTCCTGGTACCAGGCGCTGATCGGCGAGAGCTGCGGCCCCCTCCAGGCCGCTCGCCGTCGTGACCAGCGAATGCGTGTAGCGAGCGGGCGCTCCGCGGATCTCCCAGATGCCGTTGTCGGGCTCGCGCCAGTGTTGGACGAGCCATCCGGCCAGGACCGGCACGGCGGCGCCGAGTTCGGCCGGCAGCGCTCCGGCCCGTGCCAGGGCAGTTGCGAGCTCGATCACCTCACCCGGTACGTCGAGTTGCGCCTGCCCGGCAGCGGCGTTGCCGATCCGGACCGGGCGCGCGCCGCGGTACCCCGCGAGCTCTGGGATTGCCGTCTCAGTAGGCGGTGCCGTCCCGTCGAGCCGCACCAGCGGCAGCGGGCCCGACTCCACCACCACGCTGCCGATGAACGCGCCGAGCGACCGCGCGGCATCGACGAGACCCAGGCGGAGCATCGCCAGCGCGGCAAGCGACGAGTCACGCAGCCAGCAATATCGGTAGTCCCAGGTCCGCGCCGATTGCGGCCACTGCGGGAGCGATGTGGTCGGCGCGGCGACGATGCCGCCGTCGTTTCGACGCAGGCCGAGCAGCACTGCCGCTGAAGTTTCGAGGAGTCCGGCGGTGCCGGGTGCGGCGCCGGCCGGCTGTCGAATCTCTGGTATGACGCGACGCCACCGTGTGAGCGTCGTCTCGATTGAGGGAGCGGTTGTCGACGCGTCGGCGGAGGCGAGCGTGACCGTCTGTGCCTCCGCCGGGAGCACCGCGAACCCGCACCGGGCTCCGTCCGGCGTTGCCTCCCACGCAGAAGGCGCATGCACGGCCACACGATCTGCGCCGGATATTTCGAGCGTGGTATCGAGGATGCGCAGTGCCGCGTGCTGTCCGGGCCATGCCGGGGTCTCGACCGCGACATGCACCGCGACGGCTCCACCCTCCGCGCGCATGCGGCGCACCAGCAGCGGCCCGTCCGCCAATGCGAGTGCCTCGTCCACGAACAGTCGCGCTCGCCCCACCTCCCAGACAGTCTCGAGAACCAGGGAACGCGCGTGGTAATTGCGGGAGATCACGCGCGCGTTCGGTTGCACCGGCCGGAGCGAGAACGTGCCTCCACGATCGCCGTCGAGGATCGAGAAGAAGAGCGGCGTTGCGTCGATCCACGGCCAGCAGAGCCACGCGACATTGCCGTCGGGGTCGATGAGCGCTGCAGTCCGCGAGTCGGCGAGCAACGCGTGCTCACCGATCCGATGCTGCATGCGCGCAGCCTAGCGCCTCAATGTTTCGCGCAGGATCAGGGGACGGCGAGTGGGGGAATCGTGTCGGCGATGCTCGCGATCTTCTCCGCCCAGTTCGGGTCGCTCGCATAGTCGACGTTCATGCCGCGCAGCGTCGGGCCGTGATAGAACTGGCCGCCGACGGTCAGGTAGTTGGTCGCGATGAACTGCGCGACGTACTGGATGCACGCATCCAAGCTCGTGAATGTCGTCGCATCGACGTAGGGGTTGGAGTCGTTGGCGCCAAACCCAAAGAGGTTGTGCTTGTTCTGCGCGATCGCGCTGGTGCCCCAGCCGGACTCGAGGATCGCGTGGGCGACGAAGTAGCGCGCGCTGACGTGGTACGTGGTCTCCGCCTGCATGAAGCTGGCGCCGAGCCCGGCGAGCGCTGACCCGTCGAGGAACTGATTCAGGCTCGCGGCCGTCTCTCCGCTCGGCAGGGTGAGATTCGTGTCGACCGTGAACAGCGGACCGGGAACCGCCTGGTAGATGGCGTCTCGGGCGCGTGCGGCGGCGAGGGCCTCCACCGCCTGGGCCAGTGCCTTTTGCGCTTGCGACACGTGGGCGTGGGCGGTGACGTCGGCCGCCAGCAGGGTCTGCGTCTGCACCTTGACGATCACCTGCTCTGTCCGAGACTGCTCCTCCTCGGCGGCGAGTTGCGCGAGGTCGGACGTGTGCTGTGCGAGCGTGCTGCTCGCCTTCCGCTCCTCCGCGCCGATCCGTGCGACCAGTTGCTGGCTCGCGGACGAGATCTCGTTGACCTGCACGTCGCGTTGGATCGCGGCAGCGATCGTGTTCGCCGAGATGATGTAGGCGAGCATCGCCTGCGAGCCCCCGCTCTCATACGACTGGCGGAGGTAGGCGGCGAGGTGGCCGCGGTCTCCGTTGAGCTGCGCGTTGACGGTGCGTAACGTCGCGCTGTCGGCAGCGATCGTGACTTGCAGCGCGCCGATCTGGGTGTTGAGCACCGCAAGATGCGCATTTGCCGCCGCGAGCGCCGCCCGTGCGAGCGACAGTGCCGTGTCAGCGTTGTTGGCAGCGTCCTTGGCGTTCTGAGCATCCTTGGCGGCCGCGGCAGCAGCCTGCTGCGCCGCCGTGACCCCGGGCGTCGGTCCCGCGGCGGCCGGTGCAGCGATCAGCGTCAGCGCCAGCGCGAACGGCAAAGCGAGGACGAGACGGTGATGGGCGAACTGAAACCGGGGGTGACGCATCGAGGCCAGTCTCCCATCGGGTACCGGGGTCGCCTGCCGATGTCATCGCGCCGTAACCTGCCGTCACGGCCACGTCACACAGCCGACGCGGGAATGTACGAGATGGGCCGGGTCGATCGAACGAATCGGTGCTCGACCGGGGGGCTAGGAGGCCTTGCGCTCCAGCAGGCGGCGCCTGATCTCGTCAGCGGCGACGAGCTCGACGGTAGTCCGCGGTCCGCAGCCGGGACAGATTCGATGGCCGCCAACCGACTCACCGTCGGCGCCGTAGTACAGCACCGAAAGCATTGCGCCCTTGCAGATGGGGCAGCGGTCGGACGTTTCCGGGTTCGTCTCCATCGCTCCATTGCATGATCGCACGGAGAGGGCCGGTCGGGGAGGCGTTGGGATCACCGTCACCGACCCGCCACGCCGCGGCGCGAGCGTTAGGCTCGGTGGCATGGGACCGGCGCCGCCCGGCGACAGGACCGCGACTCTCGAGGCGTACCTCGACGAGCTCGACCACTGGTCGGCGCGGCTCAACCTGACGTCCATCCCGCGAGAGCAGCGGTGGGTTCGCAATGTCGTCGAGGTCGAGGATCTGCTCCACGCGACGGCGCCGCCCGTGGCGTCCCGGGTGGTTGACATCGGGTCCGGCGGTGGCGTCCCCGGGATGGTGCTCGCCATTCTCCGGCCCGATCTCTCCGTGACCCTGCTCGATTCGGATCAGCGGAAGGTTGGGTTCCTGATCCATGTTGCCGGTCTGCTGGGGCTCTCCCAGGTGGTCGTGGAGGCACTCCGCGCCGAGGACGCAGGGCGTCGCGAGGGCATGCGCGAGGCGTTCGACCTGGCGACCTCACGAGCGACCGCCCCACCACCGGTGCTGTGCGAACTCGCGTTGCCGATGCTCCGTATCGGCGGAAGCCTGTGTGCGCTGGTTGCCGACGCCCGGTCGGCGCAGGTTGGGTGCGCCGCAGCCGCTGCGGCGTGCGGCGGCGCCGCCCCGGAGGCGCCGGCCGACGGCGTCCTCCGAGTTCGCAAGGTCGCCCCGACGCCCGACGCCTACCCGCGGCGGGCGGGGACACCCAGCCGCCACCCCA
The DNA here is from genome assembly GCA_003153505.1 of Candidatus Dormiibacterota bacterium. GTDB lineage: Bacteria > Chloroflexota > Dormibacteria > Aeolococcales > Aeolococcaceae > Palsa-851. The sequence goes on along the minus strand of PLZA01000015.1, from coordinate 145,983 downwards.
TCAGCTGAGCCGGCGGCGGATCGCCTCAGCCGCGACGGTGCGCTCGTTCCACGGAATCTCGCCCCCCGCGGTCTCGAGTGTCTTCTCATGCCCCTTACCCGCCAGGAGCACGGTGTCGCCGGGGGCGGCGTTCGCCACCGCGTAGGCGATGGCCTCCTCCCGATCGGGGATGACGAAGAGGTTGGTGCCCCGAACCGCACCGGCGGCGACGCCGCCGGCCGCGATCTGCTCGAGGATGACGTCGCGGTTCTCGCCGCGCGGATCCTCATCGGTGATCACGCTGACGTCGGCGAGACGAGCCGCGACGGCCCCCATGGCCGGCCGTTTCTCTAGGTCGCGCTCGCCGGCCGACCCGAACACGGCCCAGAGCCGTCCGGACGTGGTCCGGCGCAAATCGTCGAGCACGGTTTCGAGCGCGTCGCTCGTGTGGGCGTAGTCCACGATCACCTCGTAGGGCTGGCCGAGGTCGATGCGCTCCATGCGGCCCGTCACCGGTTCGGCGGCTTCGAGGCCCAGGACGGCGCTACCGAGATCGGCGCCCGTGGCGCACGCGGCGGCCAGTGCAGCGAGTGCATTGCGAACATTGAATGCGCCGGCGAGCCCGAGGCGGACGGCGCTGTCGCCCCACGGCGTCCGTGCGAGGAAGTGAACACCTGCCGGTCCGGCGATGATCTCCTCGGCGCGCAGGTCGGCTGCGATCTCCGGCAGATCGGTGTACGTCAGCCTGGTGGCAACCGGGATCGCCACCAGGTGGGGGAACCCAAAGGGATCGCCGGCATCGAGCACGGCGATGCCGTCGGATCTCGCCGACACACGCTCGAGCAGGCGCGCCTTGGCCGCGAGGTACCGGTTCCGGGTGCCGTGCAACTCGAGGTGCTCGGTGGTGATCCGCGTGAACACCGCCGCACGAAACGCGACACCGTCGGCGCGCTGCATCTCGAGCGCGTGGGATGACGTCTCGAGTGCGACGTGCGTGCATCCCGCATCGCGGATACGGGCGAGCTCTGCCTGCAACTCGGGCGCCTCGGGGGTGGTCTGCCGCGAGGGGTTGGGGGTCACGGCGTCGCCGGTGCGCCGGTCGACGGTGCTCATCGACGCCGCGGCAATCCCGGCCGCCCGCCATGCGTGCCAGAGGAGTGTCGCCGTGGTGGTCTTGCCGTCGGTCCCTGTGATGCCCGCGACACAGAGGCTCCGGCTCGGGTGATCGTTGAACGTTGCTGCCAGCTCGGACAGTGCGTGGCGAGCGTTGCCAACCGTGATCAGCGGTATCGAGGCGTCGATCGGCGCAGCCCGGGGCCCCTCGACCACCACCGCCACGGCGCCCCGCTCGACCGCGTCAGCGATAAATCGGCGACCGTCAGCCCGGAGCCCTGGAATGGCGACAAACAGGCTGCCCGCGGTGACGGAGCGGGAGTCGGAGTCGATTGCGGTGATGTCCAGAGCGGCCGCTGCAGGAGGCAGCGCGACGTCGATCCCGGCCGAGCCGAGCAGAACCGCGAGTGGGCGCGCCGCACGCGTCGGATGCACCGTCGCAGTCTATGGTAGGGTCGCTGCGATCATGGCTGGAAAGAAGCAGAAGCGGGCTGGCGGTGCGCCGGTCTCGCTGGCCGATGCACTGGCCGCAACACGCGCCGCGCGAAGCCGCGTCCTTGCCCTGGCGGCCCGGCTCGAGGAGACCGAACGCACCATCCTCGCCGCGATGGCGCCGGCCCCGGCCGCGCCGCCCAAGCGCCCGGTCGGCAGGCCACCCAAGACGGCGGCTGCGGCCCCGGCGAAACGCCCGGTCGGCAGGCCTCCCAAGACAGCGAGCGCAGCACCGGCGAAGCGAGCGGTCGGAAGGCCCAGGACCCGCCCCACAGGCCGCAAGCCGGTCGGACGTCCCCCGAAGGCCTGAACCGAATCCAGACCTCTCAGGTCAGGTTTCGACAGGTTTTGGGTAGACTGGCCACATGGCCAAGTCTTCTCGCGACCTCCTCGACGACGCACGTGCCACCGTTCCGGAGGTTTCCCCGCAGCAGGTGCGCGCCGCTGCGGCATCCCGCACCCTGATCGATGTCCGCGAACGCAACGAGTTCGACGAGGGCTACATCCCCGGGGCGATGCACCTCAGCAAAGGGTTCATCGAGACGCGCATCGAGGACACGGTTCCCAAGCGGGACACGCCGATCACCCTGTACTGCGCCGGCGGAGTCCGCTCGCTGCTGGCCGCGCGAGCGCTCCAGGAGCTCGGCTACACCGACGTCCAGTCGATGGCGGGCGGCTACGGCGCGTGGAAGCAGGCTGGTTTCGACTTCATCGTCCCCCGGGTCCTGACGGCACAGCAGCAGCAGCGCTACAGCCGCCACCTCCTCATCCCCGAGATCGGCGCCGAGGGCCAGGCGAAACTGCTCGACGCGCGCGTCCTGCTCATCGGGGCGGGCGGCCTCGGCAGTCCGGCAGCCCTGTACCTCGCCGCGGCGGGTGTGGGCACCATCGGCTTCGTGGACTTCGACACCGTGGATCGCAGCAACCTGCAGCGCCAGATCCTCCACACCGAGGATCGGATCGGCATGCTCAAGACAGCATCGGCTCGGATCGCGCTCACCGCGCTCAACAGCGACGTCCGCGTCGTCGAGCACAACGTGGTGCTGAGCGGCGAGAACGCTCGCGAGATCTTCGACCAGTACGACATCATCGTCAACGGCTGCGACAACTTCCCCACTCGATACCTCGCCAACGATGTGGCCATCTTTGCCAAAAAGCCGATGGTCGACGGTGGCATCTTCCGATTCGAGGGCCAGGTCACCACAGTGGTCCCGTTCCAGTCGCCCTGCTACCGCTGCCGCTACCCCTCGCCGCCTCCGCCCGAGGAGGCGCCGTCGTGCGCCGAGGCAGGTGTGCTCGGTGTGCTCCCCGGGATCGTGGGCGTCCTCCAGGCAACCGAGGTCATCAAGCTGATCACCGGTGCCGGCGACCTGCTCACCGGCCGTCTGCTGCACATCGACGCGCTCGCGATGAAGTTCCGCGAGTTTCGCGTCCCGCGTGACCCCCAGTGCCCGGTGTGTGGTGAGAATCCCACGATCACCGAGCCGATCGACTACGAGGGCTTCTGCGCGGCTCCGGCCTCGGTTGCGACCGAGGCGGTCGGGGTCTGACGCAGCCTAGCTGACCGCCGGCGTCCCGGCGTCGAGCTCGGGGTCGCCGCCGTCCAGGCGTTCGGCTTCGTGGACCAGCATCACCGGGATGCCGTCGTCGACGCGGTAGCGGAGCCGGCAGGCGTCGCAGCGCAGCGATACCGGCTCGACGACGAGCGGTCCGCGGCAGCGCGGGCAGGCGAGGATGTCGAGGAGATCCTTGGGGAGCTGACTCATGACGCCATTGTCGCCGCTGTGAGGAAGGTCGCGAGCTCCTGGTTCACAGCGCGGGAGCGTTCGAGGTTGCTCAGATGCCCGCACTCCAGCTCGCGGTAGCGCGCATCCGTGATCCCGTCAGCCATGGCACGAACTTCCTGGGTCGGGATGATCGCATCCCGGCTTCCGGCGATGACCAGCGCGGGCACGTCGATGGACGCGAGCAGCGCGGTGCTGTCCGGTCGCGCGGCCATCGCGCGCTGCGCGAAGGCGATGCCCGCGGGCGAGCAGCGCCGAATCCGTCCGCGCACGGGGTCGACGATGTGTGCCTCGTCGTGCGCACCCGGGCTCAACATCCGCGCTACCATCGGCTCGACGATCGACTCCACCGACTGCTCGCGCTCCACCTGCTCCGCCATCGCGAGGCGGTCGCCGCGTGCGGCGGCGGTGTCGGCAGTCGCGCGCGTGTTGCAGAGTGCCAGGGCGCGAATCCGCTGCGGCGCAAGCCGCCACAGCGTGAAGGCAAGGTAGCCGCCCATCGAGAGCCCCACGACTGCGACCTTGTCGATGTTCAGCGAGTCGAGCGCTGCGAGCACCGCCGCTGCGAACCCGTCAAGCGCCGGCTCTCCGGCGGGCGGCGCGGGCGACGAGCCGCATCCCCAGAGGTCGACCCGGATGCAGCGCATGTCGCCGGACAACGCGGCTACCTGGTGGTCCCATTGCGAGGCGTCGAGCGTGAATGCGTGGAGGAACAGCACCGGCGCACCGGTTCCCGTGTCATGGATGGCCGGCAGCATGTCCGTCGCGGAGCGTCAGGCTTGGGCGCCGACCGCGACCGCCGGGAAATCCTGGTCGAGCGTCGCGGGCTCGATGTGCGTGCGCGCGTGCTTCTCGACGTCGCGCAGCTTGAGGATCTCACTCGGTGTGATGAGCGTGACGGCGACACCGGCGCGCCCGGCTCGTCCAGTCCGGCCGACGCGATGCAGATACTCGTCGGGGGTGAGGGGCACGTCGTAGTTGATGACATGTGAGATGTCGTCGATGTCGAGTCCGCGCGCGGCGACGTTGGTTGCGATCAGGTACTTGATGTGGGTGGCGCGGAACTGCTGCATGGAGCGGTCTCGCTCTCGCTGGGTGAGGTCGCCGTGGAGCAGTCCCACCTGGTAGCCGCGCCCGCCGAGCTGCGCCTGCAGCACATCGGCGGTTCGCTTGGTCTCGACGAAGATGAGCGCCATCACCACGTCGGGCTGATCCAGGATCTGGGCCAGCGCATCAGTCTTGTCAGCCCACGTGGTCTGCACGTAGAGCTGGCGGACCTCCGACGGGATCTCCGGCCGGGTGCTGATCTCCACCGTCTCCGGGTCGTGCATATGACGCAGGGCGAGCCTGCGCACCCACTCGGGCATGGTGGCGCTGAACAGCAACGTCTGGCGCTGCGGCGGGCATTGCCGGAGTATGCGTTCGACGTCGGGCGCGAAGCCCATGTCGAGCATGCGGTCGGCTTCATCGAGCACGCACACGCGGACATTCGCGAGCGTCAGCGAGCGCCGCTGGATGTGATCGCCGAGCCGGCCCGGAGTCGCCACGACGATATGCGCACCCTGGCGCAACTCCTCCATCTGACGTCCGATCGAGTCGCCGCCATAGATGGCGACGCTGCGCAGCTCATGCCGCTTGCCGAGCCTCGTGAGCTCTTCGTGCACCTGGACGGCCAGCTCTCGCGTCGGGCAGAGCACCAGGGCCTGCACCGGACCGTCGCGCGGGTCGAGGCGCTCGATGATCGGAATCCCGAAGGCCGCTGTCTTGCCGCTCCCGGTCTGGGCCTGACCGATCACATCCCGGCCTGCCATCGCGAAGGGCAGCGAGCCCGCCTGGATCGGCGTGGCCATGGTGTATCCGAGCTCGGCCACGGTGTTCTGCATGGCGACACTCAAGGCAAGCTCGTCGAAGCGGACCGGTTCGGGGATGACAGTACTCAAGGCCTCATCGACCGGCGCCGGAGCGGCGGGACGGGGCCTTGCGCCGAGCGGTCTACCAAACCGCGCGCGAGAAGACGAACGCAAGACAACGTCAGTCTACCCCGGATTGGCGCGTTCACTCCCGCGTAAGATCGCCTGATGGCGTTCCACCGCGTCAGCGCGCCCGCGGTTCGATGAGTCTGATCGCCGGTCATCCCGATTCCGAGCCTGCGCGCGGAGCATTCGTGCCGCGCATCGTAGTGCTCGATCTCGACGGCACCACGATCGACTACCGGCAGCGCCTGCACCCCCGCATCCGCAAGGCGGTGCGATCGGTTGCGACGCGCCTGCCGGTGATCGTTGCCACCGGGCGCATGTACCGGTCAGCGCTGCCCTGGGCGAGCGAGCTTGGCACGCACGAACCCCTGGTCTGCTACCAGGGCGCGCTGGTGCGCGAGGCTCCGCGGCCGGATGGATCGCCCGGGCTCACGATCTTCGAGCAGCCGCTCGAGGCGGCAGCGGCCCGGCGGGCCCTGGCGGTCGCGCGGGAGCACGACTGGCATTTTCAGGCGTATCAGAACGACGAGCTGATCTGCGAGCGGGACCGGCCCGAGGCACGGCTGTACACGCGCATCAGTGGGGTGCAGTTCCGGGTCGTGCCGAACCTCGAAGCGCTCCTCGAGGCGGGGACCACCAAGGCGGCGTGCGTCATTGACGATCCCGCCGAGGTCGACCACGCCATCGCGGTCATGACCGAGGAGCTGGCCGGCCGCGCGCGGATCACCCGCTCGAATCCGGAGTTCGTCGAGATCCTCGACCCCGACGTGAGCAAGGCTGTCGCGTGCGAGATCGTGTGCGAGCGGCTCGGCTACTCGCTCGCCGACGCCGTCGCAATCGGTGATGCGCCGAATGATGTCGAGCTGCTGCGTGCGGCCGGATACGCGGTCGCCGTCGCGTCGTCGCGCCCCGAGGTCATCGCTGCCGCGGACGTCACCTGTGCACCCCCGGAGGAGGGCGGCGTCGCCGACGTCCTGGCGGAGCTCGGGTTGTTGTAACCGGCTGTCACCCCGGTGGGCAGCGGACGGCGCAGCGTCCAGGCCGCGTGACCGCCGCCGTCGCGATCACGGGGCGCTGAAGAACCCGCCCCCGGACTTGTTGCCGAGCCGTCCGCGCGCCACCAGGTCACGGAGCAGCGCGACCGGGTCCCAGCGCTGATCGCCCGTCTGTCGAAAGCCCTCGTCGAGGATCGCCTCGACCACGTCGAGCCCGACGAGATCGGAGAGATGGAAGGGGCCCATCGGCCAGCCGAGTGCGTTGTGCACGGCGAGATCGCACTCCTCCACCGAGATATAGCCGCCCTGCACGAGGTGCATCGCCTCCTGGATGGCGATGAAGAGGATGCGATTGGCGATGAAACCGTATTCCTCGCGTGCCAGCCGGACGGGCGTCTTGCCGATCGATCGGGCGAAGTCCATGGCACGGATGATCGCGTTCTCGGCGGTGTGCGGCCCGGGCACCGCCTCCACCAGCGCCATGAGCAGCGCGGGATTGAAGAAGTGGATGTTGAGGAAGCGCTCGGGGCGGGTGACGGCGTCCATCAGCAGCGACGAGGGGAGGGTCGACGAGTTTGTGCCGATGATGGCGGCATCGTCGGCGTGCTCGCAGATCCGCGCGTACACCTCGCGCTTGACGTCACGGTCCTCGGCGACCGACTCGATGATCGTTGCCGCTCCGGCGACCGCACTGAAGTCCGAGCCCGGGGTCACCCGCGCGAGCGCCGCATCGCATGCGCCGGCGTCGAGCTTGCCCTTCTCCACACGGCGGCGAAGCAGCCCCGCCGCCCGACGCCGTCGCGGCGCGGAGACGTTCCTCGCTGCGAGAGATCAAGCGGACCTGATAGCCGTGCAATGCCGCCTGGTACGCAAGCTGGCCGCCCATGGCGCCGGCGCCCACCACGGCGAGGGTGCTGCCTGCGGCCATCTCAGCCTGCGGCCGGCGCGGCGTCGCGTCCGGGGCGGGTCATCGCCTCGGCGTCGAGCAACCGCGTCAACTCGGCCTCATCGAGGCCGCTGCGCTCGCGCGCAACCTCGCGCACGGTGCGCCCCGTGTTGTACGCCTCCTTCGCGATCGCGGCGGCGGCGTCGTAGCCGATCCGCGGTGCGAGCGCGGTGCAGAGCATCAGCCCGCGCTCGACCAGCGCGGGACCGTTTTCGGTGGCGGTGATCCCGTCGACGCACTGGGTCGCCAGGTTGCGTGCCGACGCTGCCAGCAACGAGACCGACTGGAGGACGTCGTACGCGGCCACCGGCATCATGACGTTGAGTTCGAGCAGCGACCCGGCAGCGCCACAGAACGCGACCGTCGCGTCGTTGCCGATCACCTGCGCGGCAACCATGGTCACGGACTCGCAGATGACCGGATTGACCTTGGCCGGCATGATCGACGAGCCCGGCTGCACGGCCGGGATTGCGATCTCGGCGATCCCGGCGCGCGGGCCGCAGCCGAGGAGCCGGATGTCGCTGGCGACCTTGTACAGCGAGACCGCCACCGAGCGAAGCGAACCGCTGGCGGCGACGACCGCGTCGAGGGTCGACTGCCCGCAGAAATGGTTGTCGGTCTCGTGAAAGGGGATGCCGAGGTCGGCGGCGAGCAGGGCGATCACCTTGGGTGGGAACTCGGGGTGGGTTCCGACTCCGGTCCCGACCGCGGTGCCGCCGAGCGGCAACTCGGCCAGGGCGGCGATCGCCTCCTCGCAGCGCAGGCGCGCCCGCCCCACCTGACCGGCGTAGCCGAGGAACTCCTGCCCCAGCCTGATCGGGGTGGCGTCCTGGAGATGGGTGCGGCCAGTCTTGATCACCGGCCACAGCTCTTCCGACTTGCGCCGCAATGACGCCTCGAGGATCCGCAGGCCGGCAATCAGGTCCTCGCGGATCGAGACCGCTGCCGCCACCTGGATCGCCGTCGGGATCACGTCGTTGCTGGACTGGCCGAGGTTCACGTGGTCGTTGGGGTGGACGGGAGCCCGCGATCCCCGCACGCCGCCGAGCAACTCGATCGCCCGGTTGGCGATCACCTCGTTGGCATTCATGTTGGTCGAGGTGCCGCTGCCCGTCTGGAAGACGTCGACGATGAACTCACCGTCGAGGGTGCCGTCGATGACGTCCTGGGCGGCGCGGATGATCGCTCCCGCCAGGTCCTCGTCGATCAGCCCAAGCTCGCGGTTCACCAGCGCAGCCTGTTGCTTGATCAACCCGATGGCGCGGATGAAGCCGCGCGGCAGGCGGAGGTCGCTGATCGGGAAGTTCACCTTTGCCCGCATCGTGTTGGCGCCGTAGTAGGCGTCTGCCGGCACCTCGAACTCACCCATCGAGTCGCGCTCCTTCCTGGTCGCCGTGGTGGTCACGCAGTCACCTCCTCTCGGTGCAACGGGATCGTCATGTCGAATTCGGCGCCGCTTCCGGGGACACTCCGGGCGGCGACCGTACCGCCGTGGCGCTCAGCGACCGTGCGCACGATGTAGAGGCCGAGACCGCTGCCCGGCACCTTGCGCTGCCGCTCGGCGACCGAGCGGAAGTACTTGTCGAACAGGTGGCCCGTGTCCGCCACCGGAAACCCGGTCCCATGATCACGCACGGTGAAGCGCACCGATTCGCCCTCGCGAGCGGCCAGCACCTCGATCGGGGATCCCATCGGTCCGTGCTTGACGGCGTTGCCGAGCAGGTTGGTGATCGCGAGGATGACGCGGCGCCGGTCGCCCTTCACGGTGAGCCCGTGCTCGCACTCGCTCGTGATCGTGGACTCACGCAGCTTCGCCTCCATGGCGACATGCTCAATCGCCTCGGCGACCACCTCCTCGGCGTCCATCACCTCGAGCGCGAGATGGTCGTCAGGGTCCTCGAGGCGCGCCAGCTCGGCGAGCGCGTTGACCATGCGCACCATCATCTCGGTGCTGGCGGTGATGCCCTCGATGGCGACGATCGCCGTCTCGGGGAGCTCGCCGAGCATCCCGGCGCTGAGCAGCTGCCCGTAGCTGTTGAGGATCGTGAGCGGGCGGCGGAGCTCGTGCATGGTGATCGAGAGCGACGTGCCCCGGGCGGACGACTCCGATGTGGCGCTGGAGAGGCGATGCTCGAGCGTTGCCACGCACGAGGCGGCCAGATGCTGCCCCACCGCCTCGATGTCGTCGGCCGTCGTGGTGGCGAGTTCGAGCGTCTCCTCAGCGTCGAGCCGCTCCTCTCGCACGGCCTCAGCGGTGACCTGGCGGAGCGCGGTGAGGTTGGCGAGAGCCGTCTGGAGGCGCCGCTCCAGGCCGGTACCCGCATCGAGGTGGTGATAGGCGACCAGCGGCCGGAAGTCGTCGGCGGTCAGGGCGACCAGCACGGCGTTGACGAACTGACGTGGTCCGCGCGCGCGATCGAGGGGTTCACCGGCGTCAGCCGGTGATATCTGCCTCTCCCACAAGTCGGCGATCCGCGCCGCGTGGGCTGCCAGGAAGTCGCTGAACTGCCGGGTCACGCCGCTGAAGTCTAGGCGCACCAGACGTCAACTCCGCGAGCGCGACATCCTCGATGCGAGCCACCTCGACCGTGATCTCGGCCACGGAGCGGGTGCTCCGGCGGTGTCGCGACCAGAGGACCGCACCAAGCACTGCGAACGGGATCATCTGCAGGTCGATCAGCACCGAGATCGCGCCCGCGTGGGCAACCGAGACGCCGGTGCGGGAGAGCAGCGCGACCAGGACGCCTTCGCGGAGCCCGAGGCCGTTGATGCTGAAGGGCGCGAGCGCGACCAGGAGCGTGATCGGGATGCAGACGGCCAGCACGGTCCAGCTGAGGTCGACACCGATCGCCCTCGCGGCGACGCTCAGCGCCAGGAGGTTGAATCCCCAGCCGGCGGCTCCGACCAGCAGGGACTGCGCTACGGCGTGCGGGTGCTTGCGGTAGCCGGCGAACGCGTCGCTGAACGAGCGCACGCCCCGGCTCATCGCCCCCGACACGCGAGCGAGCAGACGGTGGGGCACGATTCGATCCGCGCTGAGCGCCACCAGCCAGATGACCACGACCGCCATGGCGAGGCCGGCGATCACGATCACCACGCCGGTGCCGAGGAGCGCCCGAAGCAGGATCGCCGCGGCGATGCCCCAGCAGGTCATGCCGAGCATGCCGGCGAGACGGCTGCCGGCGAGCGAGGCGAGCACCCGGCCGTGGCCGATCTGTCGGCCCATCTCGACGGTCCTCATGGCGTCACCGCCGACGCCGGCGGGAAGCATCTGGGTGAAGAAGACGCCCTGGAGGTACGTGGAGCTCAGACGGCGCCAGCTGAGCAGGGAGCCGGGCCCCGCGCCCGCGGGCGCGCTGGCGGTGCGAAGCAGGACTCCCCATTCGACGACGCTCGCCGCGACCGCCAGCACCGTGAGGCCCATGGCGGCGGCGATCCAGAGCGGATCGGCGTGGGCCAGGCTCGCGACGGCCTGCGGAAGGTTGATCGAGTGGGCGAGGATGATCAGCCCGACGACCGTTCCGCTGACCCGGGTCCAAGGCGAACCGATCACGGCGCGCGCGATCTGTACGGCTCGTCTCATCGGTTCCATTGAATCAGGGTTGCACGTCTGTCCTCGCGGCGTTGGCCGGACCGTGACACTCCGACTGCTCCTCGCGACGACTTGCGTGTGCCGGACGTCACTCAGCCGCGAGGTAGGGCTCGCGAAATGCGGTCTGCTCGGCGATGAAGACCAGGGGCAGGTCGTCGACGGGCCCGTTGCGGTTCTTGGCGACGATGAGCTCGGTCTTCCCCTTGTCGATCTCGCGGTTGTGCATCCCCTCGCGGTAGAGGAAGAGCACCACGTCCGCGTCCTGCTCGATCGAGCCGCTGTCGCGGAGGTCGCTGAGCTGCGGGCGCTTGTTCTCCCGCTGCTCGGCCGCTCGGGAGAGCTGGGACAGCGCCAGCACGGGCACGTCGAGCTCCTTGGCGATCGCCTTTAGGCCGGAGGAGATGTCGGACACCTCCTGCACACGGGAGTCGCGCCGTCCTCCCTGCATCAGCTGCAGGTAGTCGATGACGATCAGCTCGATCTTGTGCTGCGCCTTCATGCGCCGGGCCCGGGCTCGCAGCGTCGTGATCGCGAGCCCCGGCGAGTCGTCGATCCACAGGTCGGCATGGGTGAGCGTGTCCATCGCCTTGGCGATCTTCTGGAATGCCATCGAGTCCGCCTGGCCGGTGCGGAGCATGTAGGAGTCGACGTGCGCCTCGCTGCAGATGAGGCGCTGCACGAGCGACTGGCGCGACATCTCGAGCGAGAAGACCACGACCGGCCTGCCTGCGAGTACGGCGGCGTTGCGGGCGATGTTGAGGGCGAACGATGTCTTGCCGACGGCGGGTCGCGCTGCCAGGATGATCAGCTCGCCGGGCTGGAGGCCCTGGGTGAGCATGTCGAGCTTCGAGAAGTTGGTCGGCACGCCGGTGACCAGTTGCTTGTGCTCGATGCGCTTCTCGAGGACGTCCCACCACTCGCGCACCACCGGCGCGATGTTGCGCATCTCCGACCCGCGGCTCTCCTGCCCGATCTTGAAGACTTCCTGTTCGGCCTGGTCGATCGCCTCGCTCACCGGGGTCGTGTTGTCGAATCCGAGCCGGCTCACCTTGCCGCCCGCCTCGATGAGGCGGCGCCGCAGCGCATGTCCGATGACGATGTCGGCGTAGTGCTTGACGCTGGCGGAGCTCGGGACCACCAGGGTGAGCTCGGCGATGTAGTCCATGCCGCCCGCCCGGCCGATCCCCGGGCCGCGTTCCAGCTGATCGCGCAGCGTCACGGTGTCGATCGCTTCGCCGCGATCGTCGAGGGCCAGCGCGGCGCGAAACAGCACCGCGTGGCGTTCCGCGTAAAAGTCCTCCGGGACCAGCACGTCGCGCACGATCGAGAGCGCTTCGCGGTCGATGAGGATGCCGCCGAGCACCGCCTGCTCGGCCTCGTTGTCGTGCGGCGGGACACGCATCGGAGCTGCTCCCGCAGCGGCCCCGCGTCCCACCAACTCGGTTTGCGGGAGAGAGGTCATTGGGCCGCGACGACGACCTTGAGTGTCTCCGTGACCTCCGGATGGAGCTCGATGGTGGCCTCGTGCGGGCCGAGCGACCGGATCGGCGGATCGATCTCGATCTTCCGCTTGTCGATGTCGATGCCCGCCTCGCGCTTCAGCTGCTTGGCGACATCGGCGGTGGTGACCGTGCCGAAGAGACGGCCTGCGTCGCCGGCCTTGGCGTAGACGGTGACGGTGAGCTTGCGCAGCCGTTGCGCCGTCTCCTTCGCGTCGATCAGCGCCTTCTCGACGCGCCGGCGGGTCGCCTCCTCACGGCGGCGGATCTGATCGACCGTGTTCTGGTCCGCGACCACCGCGAGGTGCTGGGGGAACAGAAAGTTGCGCGCATATCCGGGCGACACCTCGCGAACATCGCCTGGCTTGGCAGTTCCTGCCACTTCCTTCAGAAACAGAACCTTCACGACACCACCTCCCGCTCTTCGGGACGCAGCCGCCGGTAGATCATCAGGGCAATGCGCTCTCCGTTGCGAACGTCGTCGTCGAAGCGGCTGCGCCGCTGGGTGATCAACTCCGCCTGCTCGGCGACGACATGCCGCGGGCAGGCGGCGATGAACGCGCGGGTTGCGAGCAGGCTGAGCGCGAGCACGTCGAGCTCACCGATGACCGGGAGCGACTCGGGAAGCTCCACAATCGGGAGCGCGATCAAGGCGAGTCCACCACCGAACGCGAGCTTCATGTAGCCCGGCACTCGCGCATCGAACATCAGGCAGTACGCGAGCCGCAGCATGCGCGGCAGGTCGACGAAAAGGCGTTTGGCGCTGCGGAGCTTGCTCAACATCTCGAACCGCGCATTCTACTTTGTTGCCGTTGCTATCGATCGAAGGGCAGGCGGCGGGGGCGCACGGGTGTGCGTTCAGTCGTCGTTCAGGATCGCGCGATGTTGTTCGATCCACTCCCGAGCGCGCGCGCCATCACCCGGAGGAATCGCGCCGTCGATCACCGCCTCGCGGATGGCGGCTTTGGCCTTTCCCACCCACGGCCCCGGCCCCCGCCCCGCCATCTTCATCAACTCATCGCCGGTCAGCGGGTCGGTCATCGCAGACACCACTCCCCCGGCGTCAAGCCGGGCCATGCGCGCATCCAGCTCGTCGAGCTCCTCGAGGGTCGGGTACGCCGACGCCGTGGTGTCCGCCCGCGCCAGGTCGAGCATCCGGCCGCGGAGCGGTCCCGCATCACGTATCAGTTTGCGCACCGCCGCGTCCCCGAACGATTCGCGGTCGTACTGGATCGGGCGGAGGTGGAGGCGCACGAGCCGGCTCACATCGCTGATCTCGTCGTTGCTGAATCGCCAGCGCGTCAGGATCGTCTGGGCCATCTCGGCGCCGATCTGCGGGTGGTCGTAAAAGGTGTGGCGCCCGTCCGACACGACCACGTGAGTCGGGGGCTTGGCGATGTCGTGGAGGAGGGCGGCGGTCCGGGTCACCAGGTCCGGCGGCGCGGCGTCGACGGTCGCCACGGTGTGCCCGTAGACGTCGTGGGTGTGATAGCCGCCCTGTTCGATCCCGATGCCGGCCACGAGCTCGGGCAGCACGAGCTCGAGCAGCCCCGCCTCGAGGAGCACGGCGATCCCGGCGCTCGGATACGGTGCGACGAGCAACCGGCGGATCTCGTCGCTGACCCGCTCGACCGACAGGATCGAGGTCCTCGCGGCCTGGGCTCGCATCGCTTCGATGGTCCCCGGGGCGAGCGTGAAGCCGAGCCGGGCGACGAACCGCGCTGCCCGGTACATCCTCAGGGGATCCTCGGCGAAGGTCTCAGCGGGATCGAGTGGCGTGCGCAGCACACGCGCCTGCAGGTCGGCGATGCCCTTGCCCGTGATGTCGACGATCTCCCCGTCGAGCGTCTGGCAGAGGGCGTTGACGGTGAAATCGCGCCGCCACACGTCCTCGGCGAGGGTGCCCGGCCGGACGTCCGGGTTGCGGGATTCCGGGTCATAGCGCTCCGATCGGGCGCGCACTCCTTCGACGATCCAGGTCCCACCGCGAATCTGGGCGGTGCCGAAGCGTTCGAAGCGCTCGGGAGCGTACCAGCCGAACCGCGAGGCGACCGCTCCGAGCAGCGGCATCGGATCCATCCCGACCACGACCAGGTCGATGTCCTTGCCGTGCCCACCGCCGAGCAGACGGTCGCGGACGAAGCCACCGACGAGGTACACCTCGGCGTCGAGTTCGCGAGCGGCCGCCGCGATGGCCTCGAGCACATCCTCGAGCCCCGGCGCATCCGGGCTGACCTCACGGACCGTGGCCGTCATGGGACGGCCGGCACCCGTCGCTGGGGGCGCCCGCGGAGCAGGACCGCCGCGAGGATCGCGGCGAGCCCGGCGCAGATCGCGGCGCCCAGGAAGACCGCGTGCAGCTCGGTCACGATGGCTGCGGTGACGTCGCGTTCGTACGCGGGGCAGTTGAGCGGCGACTTCGGGCAGAGGACCTGAGGCGGCGGGAACGCCGACGCGGTGGTGTAGAAGACGTGCAGGCTCACGGCGGTGAGGATGGAGATGCCCACGAGCATCCCGATCATGCGCGCGACGACCACCAGTGCAGACGCCAGCCCATGGAGCTGGTCGCGCACCGAGGCGAGCATCGAGGCGTTGACCGGGGCGATGGCGAGACCGAAACCCAGGCCGCACGCGACGAGCACCGGATCGCTCGGGTGCAGCCACCCCGGTCCCAGGGGATCAGCGAGGGTCGTCGCGCTCCAGCGCGTCATCGCCAGGAACGCCGCCGCGGTGATCGCCATGCCGACCCCGGCGACGAGCCGGTTGCCGAAGCGCTGCGACAGCCACCCGCCGGCGACCGCGCCCACCGGCACTCCGGCGAGCAGCCGGAGGAGGACGAGAGCCGCTCCAAGCTGCGAACTCGGGTCGACCGTGGCACGAGCAAGGACCGGGATGTCGAGCAGCGCGGCCATCAGCGCCGCTCCCACCGCGAGATTGGTGAGCAGCGCCCCGTAAGCGCCCGGCGACCGGAGCTCCGCGTCCGCGATGAGGGGATGCCGGGCGCGCCGCTCCCGCACCACGAAGCCCGCCGCCGAGACCGCGCCGAGCGGCAACAGCCAGAGCGCGGCCGGAGCGATCGCTCCCGTGGTCGGGTCCTGCGCGGAGAAGCTGACGATCACTGTCGAAAGCGCCAGGGCGAGCAGCACCGCCCCGGGCCAGTCCAGCGCGGCGGCAAGCGCCGGGAGGCGCCTGACGGCGACGAGCGCCCGGGTGCCGGGATGTTCCCGCAGTTCCCAGACGATCAGCGCCGCCGCCGACCCGGCGGCGACCAGCGCGATGGGCGTCAGCCAGGTCATCCCGCCGAGCGCGCTGTAGGCCACCCCCGCCGTTTCGCTGTCCCGAAGCGCCCCCGGCGCGACGATCGAGAGGCAACCGGCCACCAGGGCGACCGCGGCCAGCAGGATGGAGATCCGGTCGAGGCGCGGACGGCGGATCGGGGCGGCAACTGCTGCCCCGGCGGTCCGGCCGGCGGCGAACAGTCCGAAGGCAAGCGCGGCGGCGATCGGGAGGTTGAGCCAGAAGATCGCCTGCCAGGACGCGACCGTCAGGATCACCCCGCCGTAGAGCGGCCCGAGCACGCTGCCCAGTTCCTGAACACCGCCGACGATGCCCAGAGGCAGGCTCCGCCGGTCCGCCGGCCAGAGATCGGCGACCAGTGCCAGGGTCACCGGGACGAGCCCCCCGCCGCCGAGACCCTGGAGCGCCCGGCCGGCGACCACCGAACCCAGGTCGGTCGCTGAGGCGGTCACCAGCGACCCTCCAGCGAACACCCCGAGGCACAGGATCAGGAGCGGCCTGCGTCCGTGGATGTCGGAGAGCCGCCCGAGCAGCGGCATGACCACGATGTAGCCGAGCAGGAACCCGCTGACGATCGGCGTCGCAGCCTGGAGCTGGTCGATCCCGATACCGACGTCGGCCATGATCGCGGGCAGCGCGAGCACGATCACGTACGTGTCCATCGCGGCGACAAGTACCGATGCCGTCGCGACGGCGAGGATCCAGCGCCGGCGCGCGGTCACCCGCTCGCGGGCGGCGGCGTCACTGACACGTTCTCGCCATAGTTGGTAAGAACGAGCGTGTAGGTGGTCTCGATGCTCTGGCTCGTGAACGGGCCCGTGAGCACGACGCGCCTGAGCTGACTCGAGCTTGTGTCGATACCGAAGGTTGCGCCGACATTCTTGGACGCATCCGCACTGGTGAGCAACGCAGCGACCGCGCTGCCCGGCAGCGAGCACTGGATCTCGTGGAGCGACTCGCCGTTGTAGCGATCGTCGCTCTGGACCTGAGGCGACTGGCATTTGAGCAGGAGCGATGAGAGGCCGGTATTCGGGTCGATCAGCGTCGCCGGGTCCGCGAAGCCGTAGTCAGCAGGATTCGCAGCTGTAAACCCGGAGCTGGTCGGCAGCTTCACCGAGAAGGTTCCCCCGACCGAGACGGCCGGCACGCTGAGCGCCAGGCCGAAGATCGAGACCCGGAGCGATCCCGACATGCTGGCGGGTCGCTTCATATCCCCGCTGCCACCGGTGAGCTGGGCGCCCGATCCGGTCACGTTGGCGCTGGTGAGCACGAAATGGAACGACGACGTGCTGTCCAGCACCGACTTCGTGGTCTTCAGCAGCGACGTTGGGTCGAGCGACGGCCCACCGCACGCACTGAGCAGCACCAAGGCTGTCAGGACCGGTGCGAGGCGGCGCAAGCCCGCGATGACGTTCCCTCCGAACGCGATCAGGTATCGCGGGCGAGTATAGGTGTGCCGATACACTGCGACGCGTGAGTGGAGATGCCGCCCCGCTGGCGGAGGTCGATGCCGCGCGCTTCTTCGGCGTCGACATCCGGGTGGGAATCGTGCTGCGCTGTGAGCCGTTTCCGGAGGCGCGACGGCCCGCTTATCGCATGGTCATCGACTTCGGTCCCCTTGGCACCAGGCGATCGTCGGGCCGGCTCACCGACCACTACACCCCCGAGCAGCTCACCGGGACCACGGTGGTCGCAGTCGTCAATCTCCCGGCGCGACAGATCGGTCCGGTCCGAAGCGAGGTGCTGGTGCTCGGCGTCTACCAGGAGGGTTCCGATCGAGTCGTCCTCCTGCGTCCGGACCTGCCCTGCGCTCCCGGCGACCGGGTGGGCTGAGATGGCTTGCTCCGTGGTCGCGTGAATCCCGCGACCCTGGCCGGTGAGCCCGGTGCGCGCCGGGTCAGCCCGTTCCTCTTCCTGCTGGTCATCCTCACATTCTTCCTCGCGTTTGCCGGGGTGTCCTGCAACACGACGGCGACCAAGGCGGCGATCAACTCGATCGACGCATCCCAGGGGGTGGGCGTCGCCCAGGCGGCCCAGGTGAGCGCATGCATCAATGCGCTCGACGGGGTCGACATCCTGACGTTCAACGGCTGGCAACTCGCCTTCGGCAAAGACCCGGTGATCGGGTCGGTGCCGCCGGCCTGCAACCAGGGCAACGCGGCGGGCACGGACACATCGTCGGCAAACATCGGGCCCCAGCTGCTGGCGGCGCTGGCGATGGTCTGCGTCGGGCTGGGTTTGCTCTTTGCGCTGGCCGGTGTGCTCGGCCTCCTGAGATCAAGGAGCCGGGCATTCGTGACCCTGATCTTCGGAGCCGGGGCCGGCGTGCTCTTGGTCCTCGATCACGCCCATGTTCACGACGTGCTCCTGGCAAAGATCTCGTCGAGCCAGGGCTCGAGCGTTCCCGGGCTCGACCCGGCGTCACTGTTCAACGTCGATCCGGGCCCAGGCCTGCTGGTCGCCCTGGTCATCCTCGGGCTGATCGTCCTCTACAACGCCTCGGCGCTCGTCCTCGGCGATGGCCTGGCCGCCACGTCGGCGCTCGCCCTCGGCGATGGCCCGGCCGCCACCTCGACGCCCATCCTCAGCGATGACCCGGCCGCCACCTCGATGCCCATCCTCAGCGATGACCCGGCCAACGCCTCGCCCTCCGAACCGCCGGAACTACCCCCGGACTCGGCGCCGCTGCCCCCCTGACGCTCAGCTCAGCTCAAGTAGCACCGCCGCCGAGGAACGGGATTCCGTAGGACTCGGGCTCGGAGCCGACGGAAGTCGACCACACCTCGGCGATGGCATCAGCGCTCCATCCGCCGTCCCGGAACGCCACCGAGATCTCCTTCGGGTGTGCCCAGAGCGACAGCTTGTCGCCTCCGAGGCCGATGCACTGGCCGGTGACCCCCGCCGCCGCATCGGAGCTCAGGAAGACGAGCAACGGCGCCACGTCGTCGGCGGTGCCCATGCCCATCTGCTTGCGCACCGTCGCCGGGAGTGGCTCGCCCTTCTCCGCGGCCTCGACGAGCGGCGCCATGCCCGGAATCGTCGAGATCATCCTGGTGATCGCATTGGGGACGATCGCATTCACCGTGATGCTGTGCTTGGCGCACTCCATCGCCCAGGTGCGAGCGAAGGCGGCGATCCCGGCCTTCGCAGCCGCGTAGTTCGTCTGCCCGAAGTTGCCGCGCTGCCCGGCGATCGAGGAGACCACCACGATCCGTCCGCCCGACCCCTGTTCGCGCATCCGGCGTACGGCCGCCCGGGCACACGTGAACGTGCCGCGGAGATGAGTCGCGATCACGGCGTCGAAGTCCTCGTCGCTCATGTTCCAGAGGACGCGATCCCGAAGGATGCCAGCGTTGGTGCACATGATGTCGAGGTGCCCGAACGCCTTGACGGCGCCGGCGACGAGCTGGTCGGCGGCGTCGGCGGATCCGACGGCGCAGACCTCGGCGACGACACGGCCGCCGGCAGCGGCGATCTCGTCCGCCGTGGCCTCGGCGACATCGCCGTCGACGTCGTTGACGACGACCGCGCACCCTGCCTGGGCGAGCGCGACGGCGTACGCGCGGCCGATGCCGCGGCCGCTTCCGGTGACGACGGCGACCTTTCCTTCGAGATTCATGGCGCCGACTCTAGTGACCTTGCGCGAGGCTTCGCTCAGCGAAGTCGATTTCCACGTGCTCGCCCCGCGCCTGATAGCCGGCCTGCTGGTAGATCGAGTTCGAGACAGGGTTGGCTGCATCTGTGAAGAGCATGGCGTGGTCGACGTCCGGCCGCCGAATCGCCTCGGCGGTCACCTCGTAGGTCAGCCGCCGCCCGTACCCGTGGTTGCGATGCTCGGGCGGCGTGTACACGGGGCCGATGCGAACGACTCCTGCGGCGTCCCGATATCCGACCATGCAGACCACCTCATCCCCGACGACCCAGACGTCGACGTGATTGCTCTGCACCATGTGGCCGGCGATCGCAAGCGCATTGGCCGGAGCGGGGTGGTCGACCTCGGCACTGAAGCGCTCGAGCCAGGCGGCGAGCATGGTCACCTCCTCAGCGCGCGCGTGGCGGCGAGCACCAAGCGGCACCGGCACCTCGACGAGTGAGACGAGTTCATTCAACAGGATCAGCCGGTCGCGAGCGATGGCGTCGCCCGTGGCGGAGGTCCATGCCGCGGCGACGACGCGCGCCGAGTCAGCCGGACCGTTGACGCCGCCCAGGGGGGGCCCGTGCTCGGTCGAACGCTTGATGACGTCGATGACAAGGTCGCCCGCCGCCTCCGGCGGGAGCGATGACACGAGCAGGTGATATGGCGGGGTCCAGCTGGCAGCGCCGACGACGGCGTCCGAGTCCGCGACCCACCAGAAGCTCGGGGCCACGGGGTAGGTCTGGGGCGCGGAGCGCACCAGGTCGATGATGGTCAGCAGCACGTTGCGCGCGCAGGGATCAGCCTTGAGAAAGGCCTCCACCGCGGCCGCATATTCCTCGACGTCGCCGGTGCTGTGCACGCGCATGACCGGCGATTGTGCCGGTCTCAGAGCGCCAGACGTCCGCCGGTTGCGACCTGCGCCACGACGTAGGCAACCCAGGGGACGATCGCCAGCATCAGCAACGCGCCGCGGGCGCGGCCGTTCCAGAGCAGCGTGAGCAGGAATGCGGCCGTCAGCACGGTGAGCGTTGCGCTGATCAGCCCCGCAGACCCCGGGTGCCAGGTCGTGAAGACGACCCCGATCGAAGCCAGGACGCACGACTGAAAGGTTGCCGACCCCGCGACGTTGCCGAAGGCGAGCATGTCGTCGTTGGTGCGCACCCAGAGCACGCTGTTGAGCGTCTCGGGAAGCTCGGTTGCCACCGGGACGATCACTAGGGCGAGCACCAGCGCCGGGACCTGCAGCGCCGACGCCGTCTGGTCGAGCGCTGTGACAAAGAGCTGCGAACCGACGATGAGCAACGCGACAGCAATGGCGAGCTGCAGCGCCACCAGCATCGGGTGCGGCTTGTCCGGGCGCCAGCGCACGATGTGCAACGGCTCGGGACTCTCGCCCGCAGCCGCACTGCCGCGCAGCGTGGCGACGACGTACACGGCGTACGCGAGCAGCAACAGCGCGCCGACAGCGATGCGCGCGCCACCCGGCAGCACGCTCGAGACCACCGCGACCGTGAATGCTCCGAGGAAGACACCGAGGTCACGCCGCGCCTGCCGCCGGTCGATCACCAGCTTTCGCGCTCCGCCACGCAGCACCACCGCGATGCCGGTCGCGCCGGCCCCAAGGGTGAGGAGCAGGAATGGCGAACCCAGCACCGCGCCGGTCGCGACCGAGTCTGCGGCCGGCGAGTGAGTCGCGAGCGCGACGATGGGGACGACGGTTTCCGGCAACGACGTGCCCAGTGCGGCGAGCAGGCTGCCGGTTGCACCGGTGCCGAGATTGAGCAGGTAACCCGCCCACTCGATCGCGTTGGTGAACAGCTCCGACGCGACGACCACCAGGATCAGGCTCGCGACGAAGAGCAGCGCGGTGATCATCGGCGTCGCAGCAATCGGTCAACCGGTGTGTGCAGCCACGCGGTCGCGAAGCCGAGCACGTGGCGGATCGTCACCGGTTGCACGCGGTGCACGGCGGCTTCACCGCCGGCAACGTCGACAGCGTCGCGCACCCGGTCCCGTATCCACGGAAACACTGTGCGAGGCAAAGCGTCGGGGGCGGCCATCCGGAGCGCCCAGGCTTCGAGGCTGCGCCGCGGGGCACCGCCGATGACCTGGCCGAGGAAGAGGACGTCACCGGCGGAGCGCAGTCCCCGCCATGAGTACACACCGACGATGCCGGCGACGCGCACCTGGTAGCCGGTCTCTTCCTCGGTCTCCCGCGCCGCCGTGACCGCGGGATCCTCACCGGGCTCGCAGTGACCGCCGGGAAGCTCCCACCCAGGAGGCCAGGGTCGAAACTGGAGGAGCACGCGCCCGCGCTCCACGATCGCAACCTGGGCGCCTTCGACGGTCCATTCGACGCCGTCGATGGTCACGACGCTCATGACAGGACGCACAAGACACGACGCTCATGACAGGACGCACAAGACACGACGCTCATGACAGAAGGTGGAACAGGTTCGGCAGACCGATGAAGATCGGATCCACGCCGGGCACGATCAGGTGGTCGAAGGTGAGCGTGGCCGTGCCGACGGTCATGGCCGCAACCAGATCGACGCGGCCGTGGGTCAACGGCGGTGGCAGCAGGGCGGCCAGTGCCGCGAGTGCGTAGAGCACGTAGCGGTAGTGCTCCACGTAGAGGAAGACGCGCGGCGCCGCACTGAACAGGAGACTGCGGATGACCGCGTAACCGTCCAGCCCGGGGATCGGGAGTGCGTTGAAGACGAAGAGCGCGATGTTCACGAGAAATCCCTGCAGCAGCACGCCGAGGATCACGCCCTGCACGGTGAATTGCGCGAGCGTGTCGAACCCGCTCACGTCGAGCCCGGAACCGAGCAGTTCCGCGCGCAAGGCCCCGGCGAAGATCGCGGCCACCACCAGGTGCGCGAGCGGCCCGGCGGCCGCCACCGCCGCGCGCTGCCTGCCCTCGCGGAGGTGCAGTGGATCGAGCGGCACGGGACGTCCCCAGCCGACTCCCGCCAGCAGGAGCGCAAAGCAGCCGAGCGGATCCAGATTGCGACGCGGATCGAGGGTCATGCGGCCGTCGCGGCGCGGCGTCGGGTCGCCGCAGCGCAACGCAATGGCAGCGTGGCTTAGCTCGTGGATCAGCGATCCGAACACGAAACCTGGCAGCGTGTAGAGGACGATCGCCAGGTAGGTACCGGGGCTTGTCACCCGGCGCCGGCTACTCGAGCTCGACCCGCGACGGCCGCCGCGAGCGCTCTGTTCCGCTTCGTGAGCGTCTCCGCCCGCCGGACGGTGACTCGGTGGATGGCGCGGGGTGCGACGTGTGGTGCTCGATCATCGCCGCCACTGCGAGCAGCAGTTCGCGCTGGGCGATGAGCAGGTGGCGCTGCGCCTCGGGAGGGACGATGTCGCTGAACGAGGTCCCGAGAATCTTCGAAGCCTCCTCGACGAGGCGTGAGGGGCAGACGCGACACGCTTCGGTCACGGCTTGCGATCCGAGAATGTGACCACCAGCATGCCCTCGTCGAGTCGCCCCTTGCTCACGCGCTTGCCGTTGAGCACCCGGGGCAGCGAGATCTCGCGTTTGTACGGCCCGACGCTGACGAAGAGCTCGCCCTCGCGGTGCTTGATGTCGACGTCCTCCTTGCCGACGAAGGGAAGGTGGAGCTGGAGCTCGTAGTTGTTGCCGACTTTGCGAATGCGCTGCGGCACCGAGTGATAGAAGATCTGCGACGGATCGAGGTCGCCGTAGATCGACTCGCCCATCTCGGCAAGCGAGTCGAGGCCGACGATCTCGTGGTCGAACAGCTTGGTCTCGAGCGTCGGGATCGGGGAGAACGCCGTCTCCACCATCAGCGCATATCGCTGCTGAGCCTCGCGCCACGAGTCGAAATAGCGGTCGGTGACCTCGGGTGGCAGGACACGGTTGACCACAACAAGGTCGGTGAGATAGTCGTAAAGGCTCAGGTAGGTGAACGCCCGCTGCGCCTCCTTGACCACCATCTTCTCGAGGTTGAGGACGATCCGGGTGGTGCAGACTTTGGGATCGCCGAGGATCTTCTTCATGCCCTCGAGGTCGAGCAGGAGATCCTTGACGTTGCCGAAGATCTCGTCGCTCGGCAGCGGGATGCTGATGAACGGCTGCATCATTGGACGCGCGACCTTGTTCATCATGCGGTGAATCGGGAAGATGCGATCGAGATACCACTTGGCGACGTCGGGAAACGCGAGCAGCTGCAGCGTCTCGCCGGTCGGCGCGCAATCGACGATGAGCACGTCGAACTTGCCTTCACGCTTGTGCTTCTTGATCCACATGAGGCTCGCGACCTCTTCCATACCTGGAGGGGACGCCATCTCCTCGGCGACGATGTCGTCGACGCCCTGCGACGCAAACAGCGACGTCAGGTAGATGTGGATACGGTCCCAGTGCTCCTCGAGCTCGTGGAGCGCATTGACCTCCTGCCCCCAAAGATTGGGCGCAAGCTCGGTCGGGTGGTCACCGATCTCCTGATCGATGCTGTCGCCGAGGCTGTGCGCGGCGTCGGTGCTGATGACCAGCGTCTTGTAGCCCAGGCTTGCGCATTTCACGGCGGTTGCCGCCGCAACGGTCGTCTTGCCGACGCCACCTTTGCCTGTGTAGAGGATCACTCGCACGCGCGTGTCTCGATGCTCACGGATTGATGCGCGTCACCACGAACGCCGCGATGAGGATGAGCACGATCATCAGCGCGGCCATGATCGCGACGCGACGGAGGTCGCGAGGCACATAGGGAACGCGATCGAACGGTATCGCCGCCTCCTCGCTGTCGAGCGGCTGGAACATAGCGGCAGCGCTCAACTGGCCGCGGAGCGGCCGCGGCTGGGCGGCGGGGTTGAGCCGCTGGACTCGGCGGCGTGACGAGCTGTCCACGGCAGCAGCGACCTCGTCGTCAGGCGCTTCATCGATTTGGTCCGACTCGACTTCGAGTTCGGTGCCCGGCAGGGGCAGGATGGTGTCGGGAAGCGCTCTGGGGACGGCCGGACGCGGGCTCGACGGCGCTTGTGCGGCTGCGGGGCGCGTGCTCGCGGGCGCCTGCGTCGCCGCCGGGCGTGCGGCTGCAGCGGGTGCCGCCGTCGCCGGTGCTCCCGTGGCCGGTGCTCCCGGACGCCGCGTGGCAGCCCGCTGCTTCTGCTTCCGTGTCTTTTTCGCCATGAACTCATCGAAGCGTATCAGGGGCCAAGGGCCCGACCCGACCTCGAAAGGCCGTGGTGTCGTGCGGAGGTGTGAATCCAGGGCAGGCAGCGGGCCTCCGGATGAGAGGGGCCACGATCGGAGCCATAGCCTGAGCGGTGAGAGAGCCCGGCGCCCGCTGCCCGACGAGCCGGAGATGTAAGGGGTGCAGCCCTACATCTTGTGGCCTGGCCGGAACGCTAGCACATCATGCTGGGGCATTCAAGGAGGGAAAGTGGCCCTCCCGTGCCCGCACGGGCACTCGAGTTGCCGTGCCAGTGGCGTGGCGTCGCCAGCGGGCGTGGCGTCCGCTGCGGGCATCGGGGTCGGTGGGCATGGTTCCGTGCCGTGGATCAGTGCAACTGTGCTCCGCGAAGCCTCGCGAAAAGCAAGCCACGCGAAAACCAAGCCACACGCGAGCAAGCCGCGGGCACCGGACGGCGTGAGGAGCTGCCGCCAGATCCCGGGGCCTCACACCGCCGTGATAGCGGGGGCGCGGGTCCAGGAGCGGTGAGTGGCGGAGGGTGGGATTGCGAGCACGCGTCCGCGCTCGACCTTGGTGAGCTGCCAGCCCCCCACATGGAGCATCCAGTGGTGGCGGTAGCAGAGCAGGATCAGGTTGGCAAGGTCGGTGTCGCCCTGTCCGGCCGTTTGCCCTGGGTGCTCACGCGAGGGCGCACAAGTTCGCACTAGGCCCACATCTGGCTGTTTGCACTCTCCCTTGGGCAGGTGAGGCCGTTTGCTAACGAGCGGGGCGCCACATCGTGGTCACAACTGGACCGTTGCCTGGATATGAGAACTCGCCAACCGCCTCGAAGCCAGCGCGTGCGTAGCGGCGGTTGTTCGTCGGGTTCGACGATTCAAGGTATGCCGCGCGGTGCTCCTCGTCGATCAACGCTAGATCGTGGGCGAGGAGCCGCATGCCCAGGCCCTGACCGCGGTGGTCGGGGTGCGTCCCGAGGAGAGACAGGTAGTAGTGCGGCTCCGTTCGCGGGTGAGCAGCATCAAATCGCCTCAACAGTTCGTGGAAGTTGTCCTTATTGGGACCGAGCCCGCTCGCCAGCTCGGATATACGCTCCTCCTGCTCGGGCGACATCTCTGTCCCGTCCGGTGGAATCCACAGCGACGTGGCTCCCCCGCCGCCCAGCAGCCATGTCCAGGGGTACCGCAACGTGCCCTCAGCGAACAGGCGCCAGAATGGTCGACGCTGCGCGAGGCTGAGCGGGCTCAACGCACGACTCCAGAGGGGGTCTTTGGCGAACGCAAGCTCGATGATGGTGGTGACCAACTCGATGTCGGTCGGCGTCGCCCGACGCGCGGAAACCGAGCCGTCCATGCACGGCGAACAGTACCGCTCAGCCATCCACCCAGCATGCTCGATGGTGACCAGCGGGCAATCAGGTCGGCGACGGCCCTGTTCCACACGGCCACAGAAGGTGGTTGGTCGAGGACCAGAAGGCTTGCCCGAGCGTGGTTGATGCCATTCGGCGGCTCTCGAGGGGGTCGTATTGACGATTGACGAGGTCCTCGAGCGTGGTAGCCCCGCCGTGGGCCCAGTGCACCAGGTGATGGCCGTCGGTCCTCAAATGTAGGTTCAAACCGAGTTACGGGTTAGATCACTTCGAGTGCGCGGGGCTCATCGCGCCGTTCAACACGGCCCCGATCGAGTCCACGTTCGACAGCGTCGCGGTTTAGAAAGCCGACCGTCGCCGGTTGCTGGCGGGATCGGACGATTGCTGTGTGTCGATCGAATGATGCGTTCAGCCACTTCAAACCACCTACCAAGGGAACGCATTCTTTGTAAGGAGGCGACGATGATCAGCAGCGAGAACGTCGTCGATGTCCTGCCGGTGGGTTTCGGGCGCTTCCGCACGAGGGGTGGGGCGGGGTGCTCGAGGGGGGCGTCGAGACTCTCGAGTACGTCGACTGGTTCGACCAGCGCCGTCGGCACCGAGAGACCGGCCTGAATCCCACCCGCTGAGTTCGAGGCGACCTATTACCGTCAGTCACCCCAGTCGCAATGGCTGGGTCTCAATGACCCGAGTCTCTATGAAACCGGGATGGTTCAATCTCTCCATGCTCCATCTCGGTGAGCCCAAGAAGCTCCTCCTTGGGGCTGACGCCACGGCAACGAAGAGATTCACGAACGTCAAGATGACCTTCGACCCCCCTAGCACATGACCTTCGGCTCTGGACCACGTCTCGAACCTGCGAGCACCCTCCTGCATCGACGATCAGACGCGCAGTCCGGCGGAAGTCTGGGTGACAGCTTCCACGAAGGCTGCTTGGTGGAGGACATGGCAAATGCCACCACGCCGCATCGTCGCCATCATCGCAGCTGCTCTGGCCTTTGGTATGAGCGACACCCTTTCCGCCGACGCCGCTCAGTGGTCGATTGTGCCGTCGCCAAACCATGCTGGAGCGTCGTCAGACGCCTTGTCCGGCGTCAGCTGCATAAGCAGCAGTTTCTGTATGACCGTCGGCGGGTGGAGCAGCGCTTCTAGGGGGAAGCCCCTGATCGAGAAGTGGAACGGCTCAAACCTCACGACGCTCTCGGCGCCAGTTCCTAGCGGCGCTCCGGAGAGCTGGCTCAGCGGCGTGGCTTGCATCAGCACCCATTTCTGTATGGCCGTGGGTCGGGCGTACCCGGGTGGTGACGGTGCCGTCAGCCTCATCGAGCAATGGAACGGATCGAAATGGAGCCTGAGCAAACAGGCCCCCAATCAAGGCGGGTACTGGCTGCTCACGGGGGTGAGCTGTAAGAGCACGAGCTTCTGCATGGCTGTGGGCAGCTACACGTTGAACGGCGATCC
Organism: Candidatus Dormiibacterota bacterium; assembly: GCA_003153505.1. Lineage (GTDB taxonomy): Bacteria > Chloroflexota > Dormibacteria > Aeolococcales > Aeolococcaceae > Palsa-851. Next base: position 118,687 of record PLZA01000015.1, on the reverse strand, counting down.
TAACGGGTACTCGTTCGCCGAGCGGTGGAACGGCCTCGAGTGGGCGTCCGAGTACCTGCCGGGCAACTACGGTGACGAACTGTACGGGGTGAGTTGCCCGACGGCCGGCTCCTGCATGGCGGTCGGTGACGGGCTCGCGGGCACGCTCATCGAGCAGTGGAATGGCGCCAGCTGGGCCATCAGCAGTTTCTCCACGCCGGGAACGCTCTTGGGTGTTCGATGCCGGGCCACCAACTTCTGTTGGGCTGTCGGCGAGACCCCCGGCGAGGCCACGGACACCGAGCAGCCCCTCGCTGTCACATGGAACGGAGCGGCTTGGTCGATAGTGGGCACCGCCGACCCAGGGTCCTACGGCAGGCTGGAGGGCGTGACGTGCGTAAGCACGACGGAGTGCATAGCAGCGGGCTCGGACAGCGTCGGGACCCTCATCGAGCAATGGAGCGGGTCTGGCGGCTGGGCGGCGATGCCATCAGCCAGCTCCTCATCCGCGAACCTCCTCTACTCGGTCAGTTGCGCGGTCACTGGAACAGCGATGTTCTGCATAGCGACGGGGACAACCGGGAGCACAACCGGATCGAAGACCTTGGCCGAAAAGTACTGAAGCTGAGGCCCTGAGAGGCTGTGCGCAACGAGAAGGCCGACAGTATGGAGCGGGCCGAGGACGCAGACAACACCGATCGCGACCAGATCGTAGGCCTCGCCCGCAAGCGCGCACGACAAACCTTACCGAGGCCTGGCCTTGGCGCCAAGGGAGCGCGCGACCCCGGCCAGGAGCGAGAAGTGAGCGAAGCCGATCTCCCCCGCATCGAGCGCGGCGACGCTGCCCGGGAGCCGGCCCAGCGCAGCGCTGGATCGCCTCGAGGAGCATCGCCAGCGGGCGGCAACCGCCGCGGCATTAGACATTCCTGTAGTAGGGAACATATGTTCGCAGCCGACCGCTCTCTGGACAAACCTGGCGCCGGCGTTCCGGCACATCGGCATTCGCACTCAGATACCAATTTCGCGTGCTGCGGCTCAGCACGCCGGAGATTTCCTGGCGCACATCCCCGCCCACCCGAACCACCGCATCCACGATCACTCAGGAATCGCAGACCGAACAGCCGGCTAGGAAGGCCACCCGAGAGAAAGGGCGAACCCCGCAGCGAGCGCAGCAACCAGCTCTTCGCGACTCACCTGACGGCCGAGGAGCTCCCGGACGCCGACGCCACCCAGTGTCGGCGCCGCTTCGCCATGCAGATAGCCGGCCGCACGTGGTGGCTCGAGCAACACCGATCCGTGCTGGAGCAGCGCGCCCGCGCGTCTCGCCTGGGCACTGCCCACCAGCTTGCGGCCCCGGTCGTCGAGCAGCTCCTGAGCGGCCGGGCGGGCGAAGCAGTCAGCCACCGCGGCTCCTTCCCGGGCGTCCCGGCGCAGGTTGGCCGGCAGGGCGCGGGGCATCGTGTGCACGCCAAGCGTTGCCAGGCCGATTGCAATCGCCTCGTGGATTCGCGAACAGGATTCGAGGACCCTGCCACCGAAGACCGGGTCGGTCGACCTGCAGACCACCGCGTAGGTCGCCTCCTGGTCGTGCAGCACCGCGCGCCCGCCGCTCGGTCGGCGCACGACGTCGACGCCATCACGGGCGCACGCTTCAAGGTCGACGTCGTCGAGCGGCTGCATGCGTCCGAGGCTCAGACATGCGGGACGGAACCCGTACAGCCGCACCACGCCCGGGATCGCTCCGCGCGCGCAGGCGTCGAGCAGCGCCAGATCGCGACGCATGTTCTCCTCGCCGGGCGCGGGCGCGTCGATGATCAGCTCAAGGCGCCGGCCGACGGTCGCGGCCGCACGCTCAGACATTGAAGCGCACGTGGATGACGTCACCGTCACGCATAACGTAGTCGCGACCTTCCAGCCGCTGCTTTCCGCGCTCGCGTAGCACTGCATACGACCCCGCGTCGAGCAGTTCCTCCGCGCCGGTCACCTCGGCGCGGATGAACCCGCGGGCAATATCGGTGTGGACGCTCGCGGCCGCGTCGAGCGCGGTCTCGCCCTCGCGAAGATTCCACGCGCGCACCTCGGTGTCGCCGGCCGTGAAGAACGTGATCAGGCGCAGGAGCCGGTATGCGCTGCGGGCGACGCGGTAGAGGCCGGGCTCCTCGAGCCCCAGGTCATGCAGGAATGTCGCCCGGTCGGCGGCGTCGAGCTCGGCAATGTCGTTTTCGATGCGCGCCGAGACGGCGATGGCATCGCCGCCCGCAAGCGCGGCTCGTTGCACGATCTCCTGCGGTACCGGCTCACCCGCCGCGGCTTCGGCAACGTTGACGACCACCATGAGCGGCTTACCGGTGAGCAGCCAGAACTCCCGCAACATCGACCGCTCCTCGAGAGTCAACGGCATCGTGCGGACCGGCTTTCCCTGATCGAGATGCTCCTGGACGCGGTGCAGGAGCGCGATCATCTCGGGCTCCTTCTCCTTCTGCAATCGCGCACTTTTCTCGGTGCGCTCGAGCCGCTTGGTGACCGTCTCGAGGTCGGCGAGCTGGAGCTCGAGCTCGAGCACGTCGAAGTCCCGGACGGGATCGACCCCTCCCTCGACGTGGGTGACGTCGGGATCCTCGAATGCGCGCACCACCAACGCGGTGGCATCGGCTTCGCGGATGTGGCCGAGGAACCGATTGCCGAGTCCCTCGCCGCGGCTCGCGCCACGCACCAGCCCCGCGATGTCCGTGAAGGTGACCGTCGCCGGGATCACCTTGGGCGGCTCGAACAGCGCGGCGAGCCTGTCGAGACGCGAATCCGGGACAGGGACGACGCCGGTGTTCGGCTCGATGGTCGTGAACGGGTAGTTGCCGACCGCGGCGCCAGCCTGCGTCATCGCGTTGAAGAGCGTCGATTTCCCGGCGTTCGGCAGCCCGACGATGCCGACACTGAGGCTCAAATCCTTTCCAGTTCGAACGCGGCATGCAGTGCACGGACAGCCTCACGGACCCGCGGCCGGTCGATGATGCAGGTGACGTGGATCTCGCTTGTGGCGATCATCTGGATGTTGATGCCCGCGTCGGCGAGTGCCTGGAAGATCTTGGCGTAGATCCCCGGCGTTCCCCTCAGCCCGCTCCCGATGACAGTGACCTTGGCGACGCCCGCGGTGGCCGTGTACCCCTGCGCCTGAACCTTCCTGGTCACCGATCCCAGCATTCGCCGGGCCTTGGGCAGATGTGACTCGGCGATGGTGAAGCTCAGATCGGTGGTGCCGTCGTGACTGACGTTCTGCAGCACGATGTCAATGTCGATCCCGGCGTCACCGAAGGGACCGAAGATCGACGCCGCGATTCCCGGCTTGTCCGGGACGCGGAGGATCGTCACCTTGGCGACGTCGGTCTCGTGCGCGATGGCGCGCACCTTCTGGCGAATTTCCATCCTGTTCTGCTTCGCGATGATTGTCCCCGGTTCGTTGTCGAACGTGGATCGCACCCGAATCTCCATGGAGTACGCCTCACCGATCTCGACGGCGCGTGGATGCATGACCCGGCCCCCGGCGGAGGCGAGCTCGAGCATCTCGTCGTAATCGATCGATGCGATCACGCGCGCGTTGGGAACGATCCGCGGGTCAGCGGTGTGCACGCCGGGGACGTCGGTGAAGATCTCGCAGTGATCGGCGTGGATCGCCACGGCAAGGGCCACCGCCGTCGTGTCGGAGCCGCCCCGACCCAGGGTGGTGACATCCATGTCCTCGGTCGCCCCCTGGAATCCCGCAACGATCACGACGTTGCCACGCTCGAGCTCATCGAGGACTCGCTGCGGCACGATGTCGACGATGCGCGCGGTCCGGTGCGCCCGGCTGGTTCTGATGCCCGCTTGCGCGCCGCTGAGCGAGATGGCCGGCGTGCCCCCGGCGTGCAGCGCCATCGCGAGCAGCGGCGCGGTGATCGTCTCTCCACTGCTCAGCAGCATGTCCATCTCGCGCGAGGGCGGGTCGGCCGTGACGCGATGGGCGAGCGCGATCAACTCATCGGTGGTGTCGCCCATGGCGCTCACTACCACCACGACCTCGCTCCCCGCGTCGACGGACTCGCGGATCCGCCGGGCCACGCGACGCAACTTCATCGGCGTCGCGACGCTCGATCCCCCGTACTTCTGCACCACCCGGGTCATGCCGACACGTCCACGCGAGTGCCGTAGTTGCGAGGTGGGAGGACCATCGTGCTCCCGGCCACGCCGGCGCGTGCAGCCGCAGTGGTCATCGCCCTGACGATCGGCTCGGGGTCCAGTGGCGTCAGGGCGATGACCGATGGTCCGGCGCCCGCCAGAGCGGCGCCGGATGCGCCGGCGTCGTTGGCTGCGGCGACGATCTGTCCTGCTCCCGGCATGAGCGCGAAGCGGGCGTCCTGGTGCCACCGATCCTGCATAGCCACACGCAGCGCCGCGTGGTCGCCGACCGCCAGCGCGCGCACGAGCAGCGCGCAGTGGCTCGCGTTGAAGATCGCGTCCGCGCGGCTGAAGGTGGTGGGAACGACCTGGCGGGCCTCGGTCGTGGTGAAGGGCTGGTCGGGAATGAAGAGCACCGCGCGCAGGTCATCGGACACCGCGAGCTGTACTGCGGGTGCCCCCGGCGCGCAGATGGCAAGACCACCGAGCAATGCCGCAGCGGCGTTGTCGCAATGGCCTTCGAGCGCGCCGACGCGCTCGAGGATGTCGTTCTCGTCCCACGGCGCCTGGTGCAGCGCCGTCGCCACGAGGACCCCGGCCAGCGCGGCCGCTGCGCTCGAGCCCATGCCCCGGCCGATGGGGATGCGGTGCACACAGGTGAACTGCACGCCGGCAGCGTCCACACCCAACGCCGCGCACGCCTCGGCATAGGCGATCGTCACCAGGTTGCGCGCGGGATCGTTGAGCTCCGCGGCGGCCCCGGGACCCGGATCGATCGCCAGCGGGCCCGGTCGGTGCTCGGCTCGGATGTCGTTCTGCAGCTGGAGCGCAATCGCGAGGATGTCGAACCCCGGACCGAGGTTGGCCACGCTTGCCGGGACGGCGATGCGGACGCGCACGCCGGGTCAGACCTGGATCGCGCGCGCCAGGGCGCTCGCGTCCGCAGGGATCTCCAGGATTGGTGGGAGGGCAGCCTCGACGGCGCCGGGGTCCTTCAATCCGTTGCCGGTGAGCACGCAGACGGCGTGGGTGCCGGGAGCAACGGCCCCTTCGGCGATCGCGCGCTCGAGGACGGCCAGCGCCGCGGCCGACGCAGGCTCGCAGAAGATCCCCTCGAGGCTCGCGAGCCGGCGTTGCGCATCGAGGATCGCCTCGTCGTCGACCGACGCGATCAGTCCCTCCGACTGGTCGCGAGCGTCGATCGCCCCCTGCCACGACGCCGGGTTGCCGATCCGTATGGCCGTCGCGACCGTCTGCGGATCGTCGACCGGGCGCCCCAGGACGAGCGGCGCCGCGCCCGCCGCCTGGCCGCCGAACATGCGCGGGAGCCGGGTTGTGCGTCCGTCGCGATGCTCCTCGCGAAAGCCGCGCCAGTACGCGGTGATGTTGCCCGCGTTGCCCACCGGAAGTGCGAGCACGTCGGGAGCGTCGCCGAGCTCGTCGACGATCTCGAATGCAGCGGTCTTCTGGCCTTCGATGCGGTTCGGGTTCACGCTGTTGACGAGGGTGACCGGATGCCGCTCGCAGAGCTCGCGCACGATCCGGAGCGCGACATCGAATCCCCCGTTGATGCTCACCACCGCCGCACCGTGGACCCGCGCCTGCACAAGCTTTCCGGAGGCGATGTGGCCTCTCGGCACGACAACGACCGTACGCAGGCCGAAGCGCCCGCCATATGCGGCAGCCGACGCGCTGGTGTTCCCGGTGGAGGCGCAGATGATCGCCCGGCTGCCCTCGTGGAGCGCTGCCGCGACCGCCACCACCATGCCCCGGTCCTTGAACGAGCCGGTCGGATTCAGGCCTTCGAGCTTGAAGTGCAGCGAGGCGAGGCCGAGCGAAGGTCCGATGGTCATGGACGCGACGCATGGCGTGCCACCTTCGCCGAGGCTGATATGCGGCGCGTCCGCGGGGAGCGAAAGACGGTCGGCCCAGCGGGCGAGGACGCCCCCGGCGCGGCTGGTCATGCGGCGCGCCTACGCCTCGGCCCGGTCGAGGGCGCCGAGGATCTCATCCACATGCGTCAGCGTGTCCAGCGTCTCGAGCGCCCGGTCGTGGACGGCGCGCGGCGCGGTGCCGGTGAGGACGATCAGCTCGGAGCCGGGCGCGTCGACAGCTGCGTCGACGGGGATGCCACGGTCCTCGAGCGCCTGGAGCACAAGGGCTCGAGCGTCGGCTTCGGGCGAGAGGCGAATCCGGACGTATCCGGCGACCTCGACGTCTTCCTCGGTCAGCAACCTGGCCTCGACGGGCGCGGACACCGCGCGATCCGCCGGCGCCTTGCGCTCGCGCACCGCTGTGACGATGTCGCTCACCACCGCGCTCGCGGTCGACGCGCCTCCGGCGCCGAGCCCCCGGAGCATGACTCTGCCCGCGAGGTCGCTCGAGATGACGACAGCGTTGTCAGCATCCTCCACGTCGTGGAGGAGGTGTCCAGTGGCGACGGCGGTCGGTCGCACCCGGAGATGGACGGCCGCGCCACCGGGCGCGCGCTCCGCGTGCGCGACCAGGCGGACCCGGTAGCCGAGCTGCGCGAGCGCTGCGACGTCGGCTCCGGCCACATGGCGAATCCCCACTCGGTCAACGGCTGCCGGCGCCACTCGTGACCCCAGGCCCAACCAGGCGAGGATCACCAGCTTATGGACGGCGTCCCAGCCGTCGACGTCGAGCGATGGGTCGGCCTCGGCGAATCCACGACGCTGGGCGTCAGCCAGCGCAACCTCGAAGCTCACGCCCGCGGTGCGCATCTGGGTGAGGATGACGTTGGTCGTGCCGTTGATGACGCAGTCGAGCGTGGCGATGCGGTCGCCGAGCAGGCTGCCACGGAGCAACCCGATGACCGGCAGTCCAGCGCCGACACTGGCTTCGAAGTACAGGCGCGCGCTGTGCTCGGCGGCGATGGCGGTGAGGCGCGGGCCCGACTCGGCCATCACGGCCTTGTTCGCCGTCACCACGGTCTTGCCGGCACGCAGCGACGACTCGATGAGCGCCGTAGCGGGATCGGTGCCTCCGATCGCCTCGACGATGATCCCGATCGCCGGATCGGCCACCACCGCACCGGGGTCGGCGACGAGCCGGGCGTTCTTGAGGTCGACCTCTCGCGGCCGCGACAGGTCGCGCACGGCGACCGCACGCAACACCGGAGTCGCACCCGCCCGCTCACCGAGCAATTCCCACTCGTCGATGAGTCGCCTGGCGACAGCGGTTCCGACCGTTCCAAGCCCGAGCAGACCAACGCCCACCGATTCCATTGCCGGGACAGTCTATTGGGGGCTAGATGATGTGGCGTCTCCAGGCCAGCAGCACCGCGGCGGCGCGATCCTTGCATCCGAGCTTCTCGAGGATGTTGCTCACGTGGGTCTTGACGGTGTTCTCGCTGAGGAAGAGCAGCACCGCGATCTCCGCGTTGTTCTTGCCGTCGGCCATCAGGCGCAGCACATCGCGTTCCCGCCGGGTGATCGACGGCATGTGCTCGGCCGCGGCGCTGACCAGCTGCGGATCGAGCAACGACTCCCCGGCGGCGACCGCCCTGATCGCGCCGGCCAGCTCCTCGCGGGTCGCATCCTTGAGGAGGTACCCGAGTGCGCCGGCCTTGAGCGACGGGAAGATGTAGTCCTCGTTGCGGTACGTGGTGAGGACGATCACCCGAGCCTCGGGGTCGCGCGCTCGGATCTTTCTGAGCGCCTCGATGCCGTCCATGATCGGCATCTGGACGTCGAGGAGAATCACGTCCGGGTGAGTCCGGCGCGCCAGCTCCACCGCCTCGACACCGTCGCTTGCCCTGCCGACCACCTTGATGTCCGGCTCGAGCTCGAGCATCGTGCACAGGCCGTCCCGAACCACGGGATGGTCGTCAGCCACGAGCACGCTGATCATGCGCTGACCGCTTCAGCCACGGCTTCGGTGAACGGAAGCCTGGTGGTGATCGTCGTGCCCTGACCCGGAGCGCTCACCACCGTGAGCGAGCCCCCGGCACTGCGCGCCCGTTCGGCCATGCCGTCGAGGCCGAAACAGTCTTCGCGTGGCGCACTTGCTGAGGGGTCGAAGCCGACTCCGTCGTCGTGGACCGAGAACACCAACTCCTGCGCGTGGGCGCGCAGCTCGACGTCGAGGTGCGCGGGCTTGCCATGACGCGCCGCGTTGGACAGCGCCTCCTGACCGATCCGGAGGAGTGCGACTTCGGCGGTGGGTGACAGCGGTGGATGCATCGGCACCGAGCGCGCCCGGAAGCGCGCCGGGATGCCGGTGCGCTCCTCCCAGGTTTCGACCTCGTGGCCAATCGCCGCGACGAGCCCGGTCGCGGACAGCGGAGCGGGGCGCAAATTCCACACCGACCGGCGTGCCTCCTGGAGTGCGCCCCGGGCGAGCTCACGGGCCTTCTCCACCGAGGACTTCGCCCGCCCTTCCGATCCGCGATTGAGCAGTGTGTCTGCGGCTTCCAGCTCCAGCACGATGCCGGTCAACTGCTGGGCGAGCGTGTCGTGGATCTCCCGCGCGAGCCGGGTGCGCTCCTCGAGCACCGCATGGTCGGTGAGCGCCTGCACCGGCAGGTACATCCGGCGGGAGAGCAGCGTTGTGGCGATGAACGCCAGGCCGACCAGCAGGATCAGCACCGGCAGCACCGTCACCGGGAACAGACGGTGAACGCTGTCGTTGATGCCGAGGGTGAGTGCGGTGAGGCTAGGCTCGAGTGCGCTCAGCGGCACCGGGTTGGCGATGATCCAGTGGCCGCTGTAGACCGGTGCGGTGAAGACGTCCGTGCTCTGCTTGTCGAGCATCGCGGTGAGCGGCGCGGCGGGTAGGTTGCCGGTGGCCTCCATGCGCCGCAGCGAATTCATGAACCGTGTCTGTGCCACGCTGAACGGTAAGCCCGCGGTGGCGTTCGGGAAGTCGGTCACGGATTGGGGTGAGGCGTAGACCACCGCGCCCGTCGCGCTGATGATCAGCGGGTCGACGGTGCTCGATGCCGAGCCGAAGGCAGGCTGGATGAGCTTCGTCAGCGAGACATCCACCCCCACGAGAATGTTGGACGGTCCCTGGTACCAGGCGCTGACACCGACCTCCGCGTCCTCGATCAGTGGGTAGGGATCGGTCCAGAACGGTCCGTTGGGGCTGACCGCTGGGATATCCGGCTGCGCCCACACGTTCGGCTGGGTGGCGGCTGCCTGCCCGCCTTCCGACGTCGCCAGCACGGGGACCCGACTGCGCAGTTCGGGGTGGGACGCGTCATAGCCGTCAGCCGCGAGCGCTACGGCCCCACCCGGGACCGGCGGGTAGACGCGAAGCTCTCCCGTCTTCGGGTCCTCGAACCAGACGTTGTTGATCGCCGTGTTGTCCTTGAGTACCAGCGTCACCCCCTGGACGACCTGGAGGGAGGCGCTCGCGGCGGCGAACTTCGGGTCTGGAGCGACGGAGCCAGGCGGCTCCACGTAATTGCTCAGCTGCTGTCCCGCCTTGGGCGGCGGCTGCGGTTGAGTCAGGGCCTTGCCGAGTGCGCTGGTCAGGCCCTCCTGCACGTCGGTGTTGATGGCGCCCATCGTGCGGTCGAGCTCCAGGGCACGGCTGTCGAGCGCCGCGTCGTTCAGCGCCTGCTGGCGCTGGAGGATCGCCGTCTCGGTCGCATTGGCCGTGCTCTTGGCGATCGTGTCGAGCTCCAGGACCGCGAGCACTGCGAAGGCGACCAGCGGCAGCAGGGCGACACCCACCATGCCCAGGAGGAGGCGATTGCGAAAACGCCGTCTTGGGTCTCGCCTGCGTGGACGCCTCCCGCGGCCGATCCTCATGGCATGTCTCCAAACCCCGTCGTTGCCGCGAATATCCCCATCAGCCCTTGGACCACTCCGTCTCCACTATACGGGCGGGGCACAATGCACGCTCGTGTCTGAAGCGGGCTCCCGACCCACTCCTTCGAGCCACACCGGGTGGCGTCTGGCGTTGCCGCTCGCCGCTGCGCTGGCGCTGCTGCTCTCGGCGTGCACGCCGTCGCCCGCGGCGAAGACGCCGACCAGCGCCCCCAACGGCACGGTGGCCCAGGGAGGGACGGTGACCGTCGGGGTCTGGCAGGCGCCCACGACGCTGCTCGACGCGGGGATCGTCGGCAACCTCCCGTTCGCCGACGTTATCGCAGCGCCGGTCGAGGAGGGCCTGCTCTGGTACCGCGCCACGGCCGCGACCGCGACCACCACGTCCGAGGCGGACTACTGGAGCCCCGATCTCGCGACCGCCGTGCCGACCGTGGCGGACGGCGGCGTCCAGACGAGTGGATGCGCGGCCACGGGGGCGGCAATGTGCGTGACCTGGCACCTCAGACAGGGCGTGAAGTGGGATGACGGCAGCGACCTGACGGCGCACGACGTCTGCGACACCTTCGAGTTCCACTGGCTCGCGTACGGCGCCGCCGGCAAGCCCAGCCCAACGCCCCTGGCGTCGACGACCGGCTGGAACCAGGTCACCAAATGCACCGAGCTCGACAGGTATACCGCGGTCGTCGACTTCAAGACCCAGTACGGGCCCTATCTCGCTCTCGGCAGCGGCGTCGACGGCATCCTGCCGGCGGCGGTGCTCGACCCGCTCCTGGCGTCTGGCGGGAATCTCGACACCGCAGCGACCACTTTCGATCTCACCAAGGGGTCCGGCAACCCCGGAGCATTCAAAGGCACCGCATCGCTGTCCACGGTCCTCGACGGCACCGGGCCCTTCGTGATGGCCAGCGACAGCAAGGGATCGCAGGTCGTGCTCGTGCGCAACCCCGATTACTGGAACCAGACCGGCCTCGCCCATATCGACAAGATCGTGTTGCGGATCGAGCCCGACCTCGCAACCGAGGAGAAGGACGTGCGCTCCGGCGCCGTCCAGGTCGGCCTGAACCTCGGGCTGGCGGCGCTTCCCGCGCTCAACGCGGCGGTGCGTGCTCACAGCGCGCCGTTCACCGTCGACCCGATCACTGGCTCGGGGTCCGAGGTGCTCATGTTCAACCTCTGCGCGGCGGACGGCGGCCTGTGCGACAACCCGGCGGCTCAGGAGAACGAGGACACGGCGAACGCCACCATTCGCAAGGCGATCCTCCTCGGCGTCGACCGGCAGGCAATCGTCAAGGCAGTCGCGCCTGGGATCACGTCGGTGCCGCCCGACTCGTGGATGAACCTGGGGGCGAGCTACCTCAACGGAGCGGGCGTCGCGACGACAACCTTCGACCCCACCACCGCGAATTCGATGCTCGACGCCGCCGGTGACGTGCGCAACGCCAAATGCGGGACGGCCCCCGATGGTCAGGATTTTCGCGCCGCCAAGGATGGGACCTGCATCGTCATCAACGTCGGCACCACCAGCGACGACGCGGTCCGGGTCGCCGTCGAGTCGATGATCCGCAGTGATCTGGCCAAGATCGGCATCAACGTGCCGGCATCCTTCAAGCCGAACGTTCCGGCGTCGCGATTCTTTGCGGCATTCGCCGACGCCGGGCCCCTCGCCACGCACAGCTTCGACACCGCGATCTCCACGGTGGGGATCGGTCTTCCCGGCGAACCCGATACGTACTCCTCGATCTGGCACGGCGATTGCGGCGGGGCCTGCCCGAGTGCGGACGCCGTTCCGTCCAGCGCCGATCTTGGGGTGGGCATGAATTTCAGCGGGCTCAGTGACTCCGAGCTCGACAAGGACCTCGACCTCGGGCGCAGCAGCGCGGACCTCTCGGCGCGCGCACACGCCTACACACTCGCCGATCAGCGCCTGGCCGCACTGCTGCCCGCGATCCCGCTCTACCAGCAGGTGATCGTCAACACGTACTCATCGAGTCTGTACGGCATCGCACAGAACGACCTCATCGCCGATTTCGACACCGCCGCCTGGTACTGCGCAGACGGAAACTGCGCCGGTTAGCCGAAACGTTCGGCAGCACGGCTGCCCGTATACTCCGCCCTCGTGCGTCATCTCAGTGAGCGAGCACTCGATGCGGCGTCCGCTGCAGGCGCCGCCTACGCCGATTGCAGAGTCATCAATCGAACCGTGCAACGGCTCACGGTCAAGAACGGCGTGGTCGCGTCCGTCGAGCTGTTCGAGGATGAGGGCATCGGCGTCCGCGTGATCGCGGGCGGTGCCTGGGGATTCGCCGGCATCGACGATCTCGCAGCCGTGAGCGTGGAGGAAGCCGCTCGCCATGCGGTGCGCATCGCCAAGGCGTCATCCCGTGTCAATCGCACGCCCGTCCGGCTGGCACCCGCCCCGGCGCTCGTGGGCGAATACCGCACCCCAGTGGTGCGCGACCCTTTCGCGGTCTCCCTCGACGACAAGGTCGGGCTGCTGATGCGGACCGACGAAGCCATGGCGCACCTGGCGCAGGTCAGGGTCCGGGAGTGCTCGCTCGAGTTCGTCCGCGAGGTGCGCCATTTCGCGAGCAGCGAGGGAGCGGTGCTCGACCAGACGATCATCGAGTCCGGCGGTGGCCTCGACGCGACAGCGACCAGCGACGACGAGGTGCAGACGCGGAGCTTCCCGAACAGCTTCGGGCGGCACCAGGTCTGCGCCGGCTGGGAGGCGATCGAAGCATTCGATCTTCCTGGGAACGCCGGCCGGATCGCCGAGGAGGCGGTGGCGCTATTGACCGCAGCCGAGTGCCCGGCCGGGACCATGACCGTGATCCTCGACGCAACCCAGGCAGCCATGCAGGTCCACGAGTCGTGCGGTCATCCCACCGAGCTCGATCGGGTGCTCGGCCATGAGGCGGCCTACGCCGGAACGTCGTTTCTCACGCCCGACCTGCTCGGATCCTTCCGCTACGGCAGCGAGCACGTGACTATGACGGCCGACTCAACGCGGGCGCCCGGGCTCGGCACCTTCGGCTGGGACGATGAGGGTGTGGCGGCGCAGAAGTCCGTGCTCGTCGACCAGGGCATCTTCAGCGGGTATCTCTCGTCGCGCGAGACCGCCGCCACGATCGGTCAGGTCAGCAATGGCGCGATGCGCGCCGACGGGTGGTCGCGGCTGCCGATCATCCGCATGACCAACGTCAACCTCGAGCCCGGAACCTCGAGCCTCGAGGAGATGATCGCCACCACCGAGCACGGCGTCTACCTCGAGACCAACCGCTCGTGGAGCATCGACGACCGGCGCCTCAATTTTCAGTTCGGCACCCAGAACGGGTGGGAGATCACGGACGGCAAGCGCACCCGGCTGGTGCGCAACCCGATCTACAGCGGGCAGACGCCGGTGTTCTGGGGGTCGTGCGACGCGGTGGCGGGTCCGGCCGAGTGGCAGATGTTCGGCGTGGTCAACTGCGGCAAGGGTCAGCCGTCGCAATCGATGCATGTCGGCCACGGCGCGGCTCCATGCCGCTTCCGCAATGTTCGCGTCGAGCCGGCCCGATGAGCGCTGACGAGGAGTTGATCTCGGCCGCGGACCAGGCGCTGGCATCGCTCGCGCACGGCCAGGCAGAGGTTGTCATCGCCGATGTGCGCAGTGAGCTGACGCGGTTCGCGAGCAATGAGATCCATCAGAGCGTCGCCGAGCGCTACCGGCACATCAGAGTGCGGCTCATCGACGGCGGGCGTACCGGGGTCGGCGAGGTGCGCGGACACGGCGATGCCGCTGTCGCACTCGCGTTCGCGGCTGCTGAGGAGAGCAGGCGCGTGGCCACCAAGGCGGACGTTTCACCCCTCCCGAGCGCTTCCGATGGGGACGTCGACCGCCCGGTAGCATTCTCCGAGGCGACCGACGCCGCGACACCGCAACAGCGCGCGGAACTCGTCTCGATGATCACCGACGCCGCCGGCGCCAAGAGTATCAACGCCTATGGCGCGCTGAGCACCGCAACGACCACGACTGCGATCGTCACCAGCGAAGGCGTCCGCAAATCGGCGACATCGACCCAGGCGAGCCTGGTGTCGGTGGCTCGTGGCGATGACGGCGGCGGCTATGCGTCGCGACACTCCGCCGACATCGCCGCGCTCGACGTCGCCGGCCTCGCTGCAGAGGTCGTCGACACCTGCGTGCGCAACCAGGGTGCGACAGCGATCGGTCCGGACGACTACGAGGTGATTCTCTCGCCATACGCGGTGACCGACCTCCTGGAACACCTTGCGTGGAGCGGATTCAGCGCCCTCGCCGTGCAGGAGCACCGGAGTTTCATGCGCATCGGCGAGCAGCTCATGAGCGACTCGATCACCATCCGTGACGATGCGCAGACCCCGGAGATCTTTCCCTTTCCATTCGACGACGAGGGCGTGTCGACGCGGCCGGTGACGCTGATCGACCGCGGCGTCTGCGCTGCCGTGGTGTACGACACGCCCACCGCGCGGCTCGACGGTGTCGCATCGACCGGACACTCGCTGCCGCAGCCGAACACGTGGGGACCGCTCCCGCGCCATATCGCCATGGACGCGGGCGACACGCCATGGCAGGAGATGGTCGCGTCGGTTTCGAGAGGCCTGTACATCACGAGGTTCTGGTACGTGCGCGACGTACACCCGTTGCGCACCGTGATCACCGGCATGACCAGGGAGGGAACCTTCCTCATCGAGAACGGGAGCATCACGCGTCCGGTCAAGGACCTGCGTTTCACGCAGAGCATCGTCGAAGCGCTCGCCGGCGTGATGCAGGTGAGCCGCGAGCGGCGACTCGAGCTCGGTGAAGGGGAATCGGGGGTTCTGTCACCCTGGTTGCACCTTCGACGTTTCAGCTTCACGTCCTAGTTGCATCGGGGAAGCCCTGTCATGACACGTTCGCCGTTGATCGGGATCACGCTTCGGGTGCTGCACGAGAAAGGACTGCCCGCTGATCTCGCCCGCAACCGTGCGTACTTCGACGCGCTGGAGGGTGCCGGCGGGACTCCCCTGGGGATCAGCTCCTCCCTGTCCGAGTCCCGGTTGCGCGATCTTTTCGATCTCTGCGACGGTCTCTGCCTGCCGGGCGGGCCGGACGTCGAGCCGACGCTGTACGGGGAGGAAACGCGCGCGGATTGCGCGGTCGAGATCGATGGCGATCTCGATCGTGCGGAGATGCTGCTCGCGAAATGGGCGCTCGACGTTGACAAGCCGGTGCTGGCCATCTGCCGCGGGGCGCAGGTGCTCAATGTCGCGCTCGGCGGCACCCTGTGGCAGGACGTCGGCACGCAGGGCGCGACCGAGCACAACCATGCGCAGGACGGTTCTCGTCAGGACCTCACGCACAACATCGACGTCCTCGCCGACTCACGCCTGCGCACCATTGCTGGCTCACGGCACGTCGACGTCAACAGCATGCACCACCAGGCACTGCGCGACATCGGGCGTGACCTCGTGGTCACGGCACGGGCGCACGACGGGCTCGTCGAGGCTGTGGAGCACCCCGGGCGGCGCTTCGTCGTGGGGCTGCAGTGCCATCCGGAGGAGCTCTACCTCGAACGCGACTGGGCGCGCCGTCTCTTCGCCGACTTCGTCGCCGCCGCACGTGCGTGAAGGCTGAGCCGGCAGCAGACCGGTTGCACCGCCGGCTCTGGGTCGGCGCCATCACCCTGCTTGCGGCGATGGTGGCCGTGCGCAATGTCGTCGACCTCTCCGGGTCGCCACCCGGACTGTATGTCGACGAAGCGTCAATCGGCTACAACGCCTGGACCATCGCCCACTTCGGTGTGGACGAGCACGGCATCCACTTTCCGCTTTTCTTCCAGGCATTCGGCGAGTACAAGAATCCCATCTACGTCTACGCGGTGGCCGCGCTGGTCCGGTTCCTCCCCTTGACGGTTGCCGTGGAGCGGTTTCCAGCCGCGCTGTTCGGTGGTGCTGTGGTCGGTTTCCTCACGGCGGCGGCATGGCGATTGACCGGCTCGCGAGTCATCACCATCGGCACGCTCGCGCTGGTGGGGTTCACACCATGGCTCGTCATCGAGAGCCGCGTGGGTTTCGAGACGATCTCGATGGTTGCGCTGCTCTCCGCGGCACTCTGGTGCCTGTCCAGCCGAACCCCGACGCCTCGCCAGTTCGGGATCGCCGGCGTCCTGCTCGCGTTTGCCATCTACGGGTACACGACCGCCCGGCTCGAGATCATCCTGATCGCGATCGTGATCGCCATCGCGTGGGGGCTGGCGAAGGCCGCCGGTTGGTGGCGTGCGCTCATTCCCGTTGCCGCCGGCTACGCCGTCCTCGGCGCCTACTCGCTGCTCAACCCCGGCGCCCTCACCGGGCGCTTCGCGGCCATCAGCATCTGGGCCGACGGCGCGCCGCTGAGCGTCGTGGTCGACCGGTTTCTCGCGAACTACCTCTCGTATTTCAGCCCGAGCTTTCTCTTCATCCAGGGAGATGCGAACCCGCGTCAGAACACCGAGATCGGCGGCATGCTGCTCTGGGTGACGGCGCCGCTGCTGATCGCTGGGGTGCTTGTCTGCTGGCGGCGGCGGCACGAGCCCTTGGTGCGATTCCTGGTCGCTGCGATCCTGCTGGCGCCGATCGCCGCAGCACTCACCAACAACGGGACTCCACACGCGCTGCGCTCGTCGGGGATGTTCCCGTTCCTCGTGGTGCTCGCCGTGCTCGGCGCGGACGGTATCAGGGGGGCTCTCGCCGGACGCTCCGGAGCCGGCCGCGCCGTCGCCGGCGGGATCGCCGTGGCCCTGGCGGCGCAGGCGGTTCTCTATACCGTCGATCTGTATGCCGCCTATCCCAACCGTGCGGCACCGTTCTTCGACACCGGAGAGGTCGCGGCGATCACCACGGCGCGCGAGCTGGCCGGCTCGCACCGGATCTACCTGTCGGACACCCTTGATCAGCCGTATATCGAAGTGTTCTTCGCGTCCCTCCCGCCACCGCCACCGGAGCCGCAGACCGACGACGCAACCCCGGGACTGGCGGCGCTGGGGATGCAGGTGATCTCGGTGGCGGTCATCGGCTCCGAGCATCCCGCCGCCGGCGACGTGCTCGTTCTGAGCGAGTACGACCCCGGGCCGCCGAGCGGCTGGACGCTCGCGGCGGTCGAGCGCGGACCTGCGAATCTCGTTGACGCTTCGGCGCCGCGACCGATCATCGAGAGCGTGTATCGCTTCGGCGGCTGACGGGCCTCCCGCTGCTAAGGTTGGCGGCCCGACCAAAGCACGCGTCCCGAACAAATCACAGGTGGAGCCATGACTGACGTCGTGATCGTCGAAGCGGTGCGAACCCCGATGGGCCGCGGCAACCAGCGCAACGGTGATCTTCGTGACGTGCACCCGGTCATGCTCGCCGCGCACGTGCTCCGCGAGGTGACCACTCGCGCGGCAGTCGATCCGGCGATGGTCGATGACGTCATCTTCGGCTGCGTGATGCAGACCGGGGAGCAGGCCGTGAACATCGGTCGCCAGGCGGTCCTTGCCGCCGGCTTTCCGATCGAGGTTCCGGCGACCACCGTCGACCGCCAGTGCGGCTCGTCGCAGCAGGCGATCCACTTCGCCGCCAACCTGATCCAGGCTGGTGTGTGCGACATCACGATCGCCGCCGGGGTCGAGAGCATGAGCCGGGTCCCCATTGGCACGACGGTGTTCCAGGGGCCGGGAACGCCCTTTCCGCCCGAGTTGCTCGAGGCCTACAACCTGGTGCCCCAGGGTCTCTCGGCCGAGATGATCGCGAAGATGTGGCATATCACCCGCGAGCAGGCGGATGCGTTCGCGGCCCGCTCGCAGCGTCGCGCCGGCGACGCTCAGGCGAACGGCAGGTTCGACCGCGAGATTGCTCCCGTGGTGGTCGGAGCCAACGGGGACGGCCGCGTGATCAGCCAGGACCAGGGCATCCGGCCGGACACGACCGCCGAATCGCTGGCGAGTCTGCAGCCGGCATTCAAGCCGGACGGGATCCTCCATGCCGGCAACAGCTCGCAGATCACCGACGGTGCGGCAGCGGTGCTCCTGATGTCACTGGAACGCGCAACCGCACTCGGGATCACGCCACGAGCCCGGATCGCAGCGCAGACCGTGGTCGGCGTCGACCCGGTGACCATGCTGACCGGACCGATTCCCGCGACAACGAGGCTCCTGGAGCGCTCCGGTCTGCAGATCGACGACATCGATCTCTTCGAGGTCAACGAGGCCTTCGCCCCCGTGGTCCTGGCATGGGAGCAGGAGCACCATCCGGATATGGACCGGGTGAACGTCAACGGCGGGGCGATCGCGCTCGGCCACCCGCTCGGCGCCAGCGGCGCGCGGCTCATGACGACGCTGCTCCACGAGCTGGAGCGGCGCGACGGCCGCTATGGTCTTCAGACCATGTGCTGCGGCGGAGGGCTCGGCACCGGGACGCTGATCGACCGCTCGGTCTGATCGACACCGCCCCGCGTGGCAACGGTGTGGCGGCGATGCGCCACCCGGTGACGGGTTGGTCACACCCGATCGGGATCGCCGAAATGCCCGTGCTATATTCGCCCGGATCCCGATATGAGCCCAGCGACGAGTACCGCCATGAAAAAAGTCCTGATCATCGAGGACTACTACGCGCTCGCCGACATCGAATCTCTGCTCTGCACGATGGAGGGCTACGAGGTGAAGGTGGCGAAGAGCGGCGACGAGGGCCTTGCGACCTTCGTTGATTTTCAGCCGGACCTCGTGCTCCTCGATCTGATGCTGCCCGGCGACCTGTCCGGGACGCAGGTCCTCGAACGGATCCGCTCCGATCACGGCAGCGATCCCAAGGTGCTCGTCGTGAGTGCGCTGGTGAATGCCTCGACCGCACCGAAGCTCGAGGCGTACGGCAACGTCCAGACCCTCGCGAAGCCGTTCAAGATCAAGGAACTCGCGTCGCGCATCCAGTCGATGCTCGCCCCGTAAGGAGTTCTACACTCGGGGGGCGATGCGAGCAGAACCACCGCCGCCACCTCGCGGCCGGCCCGAGCCGCAGCGCCAGTCGGCGCCATCTCGACCACGCGGGCGCCGTTGTCCGTACCTCGAGCAGATCATCAAGGAGAGCGCCGGTCCGTTCGGCCTCCTGACCCGCTACAAGGCCGACTGCCACGTCGACCGCCAGACGCACAAATTCACCGGCCGGCACCCCGTGCCGCCCTGCGTCTCCGAGCCCGAGTCGTGCGCGCTCTATCAGAGCGAGCACGGCGACGAGGACGACCGGATCCGCCGCTACACGGAGTAGGGGCGGCGGCTTAGGTCAATCGCATGCTGGCGTCGGACGCGACGCGAAGGCGCGGCGGTCGCGAGGGTTTGCGAGCCAGGGAAGTCCGCTGGACTGGGCGAATCAGCAGCAGCGAGACTGCGACAGCCAGAAGCACGAAAAGTTCGAGATGGCGGTACACCATCGGAAGCTGCAGCTGAGCGAGCCCGGCAAGGCTGACGGCAAGCGCTTCCCCAAGCGCCAGCAACGGCCGGTGGCGCGCGATCAGCACGACGGGCAGAGCCACCAGCATGAGGTCCTCGGCGTTGACGTGCGGCGAGCACAGCACCGACAGAACGATCCCAAGAGCAACCGCGACGACGGGGCGGTCTCGGAGCACATTTCGACGCCAGAACAACAGCGCGGTCGCAAGCACGCCGAACCCGGCTCCGGCGACGAATCCAGACACCCCGCTGCCGGTGAGGGCAGAGACGAGCGATGGGAGCCCGACGCTGTTATCGGCCTGTGCCGGGTAGCTCAGGGCGATGAGTTGCCCCAACGCAACAATCGATTGCGGGCCCGCGACGATGACGCTCATACCGAACCATCCGGCCGCGCCGAGGAGAAGACCTCCGAGGTAGCGCCATGACCGAGCCGCAGCCAAGGCGGGAAAGACCAGCCAGACGACCTGTGGCTTGAGGATGAGGGTGGCCAGGAGGACGCCTGCCCATCCATAGTGCTGGCGCTCTGCAAGCAACACGGATCCCAGGAGCGCGACCAACATCAGGGCATCCCACTGTATGAGTGCGGAAACTGCGGGGACCGAAAAGACCGCCGAGCCCGCGATCAGGACCTTCAGCAGTGGCGAAGTCTCGGGCGAAAAGAGGCGAATCGCCACGAGGAGGGCTCCGCACATGAGCAGCACCGCGGCGACCACTTCGATCTCGCTTCCGGTCCTCAGACTCACACGGGCGAGGGGGCTCAGCAGAACAGCGCCGGCAGCGAGGTTCGTGAACGGATCGATGAACCCTGTCGCCTGGGGGATCTTGAGAAGCTCGGCTTCGACACGCTGCTGCGCCGCCGGGTCATAGAGCTGCTGCGGGTCGGCAAGGACGAGATGGGCTCCTGCTGCAAACGCAATGGCGTCGCTGTTCCCCGGATCGGTGGCTTCACGATGGGCCTCGGCGACGAGGCCTGAGCCCAGCACGGCGAGAACCGACAAGAGCGCGATCCAGAGAGTCACATGGCGAAGCCGGTCACGTCCCATGGTGGGATCGTAGTCACGGGGCGCTCAGTTCTCTGGGCGTTTCCAGAAGGTCACCGCCGGGCCGTGATAGCCGGCTGCAACCGGCAGCCCGATCGGCATTCTCTGGTGGCGTGGTTTTGCAACGATTACCGACACGACCAAGGCGGCAACACCGAGCAACGCGAGAGCCTGCACATGGCCTTGCGTATGCAAGAGCGGGCCCTCCACCAGATATGCCGCATCGAGCAGCAAGGCACCCGCGACGGCCGTCGGGACGCTGCGCCGGCCAATATCGATCAGGACCGCACCGATGAGCACGAGGTCGGCGCTGAAGAAGTGGGGTGAGAACAGGAGCGACAGCGTGATGCCGACATCGAGTGTCAGCATCGGATCGAGATGGAGCCGGTCGCGCCACGGCCACAGTCCGAGAACCGCAGCGATTCCCAGCCCAGCAATAACGAATCCCCATCCGGGGCCGGCGATGGCCGCTGCGATGCCCGGAAGGCCATCGGTGAATTGCACCTGCGACTGATTCTGGCCGAGCGAGTCGGTGATGTGGGTGAGAGTTTCAACGCTGACGACCGCAAACGAGGTCAGCAACCACGCCCCAGCGCCGAGGGCGAAACCGCGGAGAGCCGGCCATGCGCGTGCGGTGGCAAGCGCTAGCGGCACCAACCAGACGTCCTGAGGCTTGATCAGGAGAAAAGACAACGCAAGCCCGGCCGCGAACCCGTGATCGGCTCGCGTGAGGAGGTACGCCCCGAGGAGCGCAGCCAACATCAGGCCATCCCACTGTGCGAATGCGAGTGTCTCGAGCCCGGGCAATGGGAGTACGAGGGCAAGGACGATCACGGGGATCGGAAGCATTGTCGATCGAGAACCGGTCAGCAACCGTCGAGCCATGATCACGGCCGCCACGAGAGCAACTGCTTCGAGCAGGACGCTCAGCAACGTGTAGATGGGCAACGTCAGCCCTGCCACGGGCTGAACCACCCACGCAACGAGCGGGGGATTGCTGAACGGCTCGACACCATTACCCTGCAACTGGCCGCCGAGGAGCGTCATCTGGGCGAGGCGCTGGGGCTCGAGGCAATACACGCAGCCGTGAGCACCAACGATGCGCCCCGCCGATTGGAAGACGACAGCATCGGTCGCCCGGAGCGCCTGCGCCCCGCGGATTGCCTGAGTGATCGCAAGTCCGGTCGTCACGGCCGCCAACAGTGCCACCACTCCACGCAGGCTTCGCCGGAGGGCGCGGCTCACTGCGAGGGGTTCGAACCCCTGCCCGCGCTGCGCTGTGGAGCCTTGGCGCGGTACGTGACCGATGCCTGGGCGTGACCCGGAGGGGCAGTCTGTCTTGTCACCGAGCCAGCGTACTGCCGGTTTCCTGGGATTACGGCGTCGTCACCGAAAAGTCGGGCGTCGCAGCCCCTCCCTGACCCTGCCTTGACCAGCTCACGATGTTCTTGTCGCTGCGTCTCCGATCGAATGTGCCCGGCGACGCTTGGTGATCAGCTCACCCGTGCTGAGGACGGTTCCGGCGCACCCGGAGCATCCTCCTCGACGGAGGACCCTCCGTACACGGCGAAGTAGCGGGCCTCCGGGTGGTGCATCACGATGGCGCCGGTGGACTGCTCCGGGACGAACTGGTAGCCCTCAGTGAGCGTGACTCCGATCTCGGCAGCGGGGACGATCCGCATCAGGATCTCGTGGTCCTCGAGGTCCGGGCAGGACGGGTAGCCCCACGAGTAGCGGCGTCCCTGGCCCTCGCTGAGGCGCAGCTCGCGGCGGATGCGATGGTGCACGTACTCAGCGGTTGCCTCCGCCATCTGCGTGGCGAAGCCGTGGACGCGGAGCATGTCGTCGTACGAGCCGTCGACCTGGAGACGGTTCGACAGCTCCGACGCGTCGGGCCCGGTGGTCACCACCTGGAGCGCGATGACGTCGCGCTCGCCGTCTGCCGCATCCTCCGCGGGACGGATGTAGTCCGCGAGGCAGAGGCGATGCTGCTCGGACTGACGCGGGAACGTGAATCGCCCCAGCTCCGCATCGATGTCACCCGGGTCGTAGACGATCACGGTGTTGCCGTCGGTGAGCGCGGGCCAGTAGCCGTAGACAGCCTCGAGCTGGAGCCAGCCCTCGTTCACCGCCTCCTCCATCGAGCGCTGGAGACGTGGCTCGAGCTCGCTGCGAAGCAGCTCGTCCCACCGCTCGGGATCGCGAACTCCCTTGAACTGCCAGCTCATCTTGTAGAGCGAGTTGCGGTCGATGAACGGATAGACGTCCCAGATGGGAATGTCGCGGAGCACGCGTGCTCCCCAGAAGGGAACCGCGGGGATCGCCGCGTCGCGCCGGACCGCGCTCCGTGCGGGCATGACGGCGGCGCCGGCCGCCGCGGCGTTGCGCCGCTCGAGCTTCTCGTGCTCGCGCACACGGTGCGCGCGCGCCTCCTCGTGCACGCGGGTCAGCAGCGCGTCGTGCCGGTCCGGGTCGAGGAGCTGGTCGACGGTCTCCAGTCCCTCGAATGCGTCCTTGCAGTAGAAGACACCGGGCTCGTAGACGCGCTGCTCGTCGAGGTACAGGATCCGCCTGCCGAACCCGCGGTTGATTGCCGCGCCACCGATGATCAACGGATAGTTCAGGCCGCGCTCGTCGAGCTCCTTGACGCACGCGGGCATCTGTTTGCTGGTGCTCACGAGGAGCGCCGAGAGGCCGATCGCGTCGGCATCGACCTCGAGCGCCTTGTCGATGATGGTGTTGAGCGGCACCTGCTTGCCAAGGTCGAACACCGTGTACCCGTTGTTGCTGAGGATGGTGTTGACGAGGTTCTTGCCGATGTCGTGCACGTCGCCGTACACCGTCGCGAGCACCACCTTGCCCTTGGTGTAGCCCTCGCGCTTCTCGAGGTACTGCTCGAGGTGCGCGACCGCGCGCTTCATCACCTCGGCGCTCTGGAGCACGAAGGGGAGGATCAGCTCGCCGGAGCCGAACCGGTCGCCGACGTCCTTCATCGCCGGCAGGAGCACGGTGTTCAGGACGGTGACCGCATCCAGCTCACCGAGTGCCAGGTCGATCTGCTCCTCGATGCCGTCCTTGCGCCGATGCAGGATCTGCGCGTGGATGCGCTCGACCGTGGACATCCCCTCATACGGATCGGCGGTTTCGGGGAGACCGGCGCCGCCCGCAGACGCGCCGTCATCGAAGTGCGCGATGAACCGCGTGAGCGCGTCAGGCGCGCTGTTGAACACCAGTTCCTCGGCGAGGCGCCGAGCCTGCGGATCGATCTCTCCGTACGGCACGACGTGCGTGGGATTGATGATCGCGGCGTCGAGTCCCGCCTCGACACAGTGGTGCAGGAAGACGCTGTTGAGCACCGGCCGGGTGTCCGGTGCAAGGCCGAACGAGACGTTGGAGACGCCGAGCACGGTGAGCACTCCGGGCAGCTCGCGTTTGATGGCGCGGATGCCCTCGATTGTTTCGTGCGCTGAATCGATCCATTCAGCCTCGCCGGTCGCAAGCGTGAAGGTGAGGGCGTCGAAGATCAGCTGGTCGGGAGCGAGACCGAACTCATCGCGGGCGAGGTCGTGGATGCGGCGGGCGATCTCCACCTTGCGTTCGGCCGTGCGCGCCATGCCCTGCTCGTCGATGGTCAAGGCGATGACGCAGGCTCCATGGTCGCGCACCGATGGCAGCACCGCGTCGCAGCGCACGCGTCCGTTCTCCAGGTTGACGCTGTTGACAATGCCCCGACCCGGGTAGGCCTCGAGCGCCGCCTTGATGACGTCGGCGTCGGTGCTGTCAATGACCAGCGGCGCGTCGATGCTCATCTGCAGCGTCTTGACGACCGTTTGCATCTGCGCCGCCTCGTCGCTGCGCTCGGTGACCGCGACGCACAGGTCGAGCGCATGCGCGCCACCTTCGACCTGCGTTCTCGCGATGCCGAGGATGCCGTCGTAGTCATCCGCCAGGAGGAGGCGCTTGATCGCGCGTGATCCCTGCGCGTTGACGCGCTCGCCGATGAGCAGTGGCGCCGGCTGCTGGCGCAGCTCGATGGCGTGCATGCTGCTCGCCAGGCGCGGCTCGACGTCCGGTGTCGGGTGGGCTCGTGACGCCGCGGCGACGTGGGTCACCAGCTCGCGGATGTGCTCGGGAGTCGATCCGCAGCACCCACCGACGACGCTGACGCCGTAGTCGCTGACAAAGCTCGCAAGCTCAGTCGCCATCGGGACGGGTTCGAGCGGGTAGTGCGCCCGGCCCTCGACGTTGATCGGGAGGCCGGCATTGGGGATGCACGCGACCGGCAGCGCCGTGTGCGAGGTGATGTACCGGATCGGCTCGCGCATGTGCTCGGGACCGGTCGAGCAGTTGAAGCCGATGACGTCGACATGCAGCGACTCGAGAATGGCGAGCACCGCGGCGGCGTCGGTGCCGAGCAGCATCCGCCCGGTGACGTCGAGCGATACCGTCGTCATGATCGCCACCGGACGACCCGCCGTCGCGGCCGCTGCGCGGGCGCCGAAGACCGCGGCCTTGGTCTCCAGGATGTCCTGCTGCGTTTCGATGATCAGGACGTCGACGCCGCCCTCGATGAGGGAGGTGGCCTGCTCGTGGTACACCGGCACGAGATCGGCAAACCCGAGACGGCTCATCGATGGGTCGCTCGATGCGGGCAGGAACCCGGTGGGGCCCATGCTCCCGGCAACGAAGCGCGGCCGTCCATCGGTGGCATATTCGTCGGCGATCCGCCGGGCGAGCCGGGCCGCCGAGACGTTGAGGTCCGTGGTCACGTCGCCCTGGCCCCACTCCTCGAGGCGCGGACGAGTTGCCTGAAAGGTGCAGGTCTCGATGACGTCGCACCCGGCGTCGAGGAAACTCCGGTGCACGCGCTCGACGAGCTGGGGTGCGTGGATGGCGAGCCCATCCATCCACCCTTCGAGCCGGGCGCCGCCGAAATCGTCGGCGACCGGGTTTTCCGACTGCAGGCTGGTGCCCATGGCGCCGTCGAAAACGAGCACGCGCTCGCGCAGCGCTTCGAGGAATGGAGATCGATCCGAGGCCGCCACCGAGATCACGTTATCAGGGAACGGCTCCGTGATACGCTCGCCAACCGCCCGATCAGCTTCGAGGAGACCCTGTTTGGCACGACGCCCACCCCGTCCTGGTAGTACCCGCCGGCGCGGACCCGTCCGCCGGCGGGACGTCACCGACGGCACCGCGAAGGTCGAGGTCAAGGAAGAGACCATCGAGATGGACGCTACGGTTGTCGAGCCGCTGCCCAACGCGATGTTCAAGGTGCGCTTGCAGACCGGCCAGGATGTCCTCGCCTACACATCGGGAAAGATGCGCAAGTTCTACATCCGCATCCTGATCGGCGACCGGGTGCGGGTCGAGCTGAGCCCGTACGACCTCTCGCGCGGGCGCATCACCTTCCGCTACAAGTAGCCGGCGGAGACCGGCTGTGACGGCGATCTACGTCATCGCCGCGCTGGTGGTGCTGCTGTTCCTGGTCGGCGCCTACCGGATGATGGGCGCAAGCGCGACTGTCGAGGAAGACCCGCGAGCGGTGCTCGTTGCGGTGCTCGCCACCGCCACGGAGGCGGCGAACGCCCTCGACGGGACGCCAGGGTCAGGAGACGAGGCGAGCTCCCCGCACGCGATCAGGCGCCGCCTGGATGGGTGCACGCAGGCGCTCGAACGGATCGCCGCGATGGCGGTCGACGCAAGCCTCCACGAGGCGCGTTCCGCCCTCGAGGGTGCGGTCGACGAGCTCAGCTGGTCAGCGCGTCTCGCCGACGCACCGTCCTACGCAGCGGATGACGCGTTGCGCGACGCGGGAACGCTGCTCCGGAGTCGCGGGTCGGCGCACCTGGAGCGTGCCCGGTCGCAGCTCGACGGTTAGCCCGCGGTCCTGAAGTAGTCGACGGTCGACCGCGCGCCGTCATCGAATCCGATCGTCGCGGTCCAGCCGAGGCGCTGCAAGGCCGCTGAGGTATCGAGACACGAGCGTCGCTGCTCCCCCGGTTTGGCCGGGCCGTGCTCGGCGCTCGCCGTGACCGCTGCGGCCGCTGCGAGCATCGCGTACACCGTGTTGACGTCGGTCTCGACGCCGGTGCCGATGTTGTAGACACCGACCGGGCCATCGACCGCGGCGAGGTTGGCGCGCACGACGTCGTGGACGTGCACATAGTCGCGACGCTGGGTGCCGTCGCCATTGATCACCACTGGCTCTCCGTGCACCAGCCGGGTGGCGAAGATGGCGACCACACCCGCCTCACCGTGAGGATCCTGGCGAGGTCCGTACACGTTGGCGTATCGGAGCGCCACGAACTCGAGTCCCGCCTGACGGCTGAACGTCCCGCCGTATGCCTCCGCGCAGAGTTTCGCGGTCCCGTATGGCGATGCAGGCAGGCACGGGTGATCCTCGGGGGTCGGGATCACCTCGGTGTCGCCGTAGATCGCCCCTCCGCTCGATGCGAAGACGACGCGGCGCGCGCCCGCGTCCACCGCCGCGCGAAGGACATTGACGGTGCCGACGACGTTGACGTCGGCATCGTGGAGCGGGTCGCGAACCGACTCCCGGACGTCGATCTGCGCGGCCGCATGGAACACGACTTCCGGGTCCGCTTCGGCTACTGCGGCAGCGAGGTCCGGCGACGTGATATCGAGTGCGACGAAGGTCGCCGCGGGGTTGACCTGTGCACGGCTGCCGCGGGAGAGGTCGTCGATCACGGTCACCGTGTGGCCGGCGTCGATGAGCGAATCGGTGATGTGCGAGCCGATGAATCCGGCGCCGCCGGTGACGAGCGCTCTCACCCCTGGGGGACGACCCGATGCGCCTTCGGCACGCGCACGTGGGTGAGCACGAAGATCACGAACCCGACGACGATCAGGCTCGCGTAGCTGATGCTGCGATCCAGGAGGGTGATCGACACGGCCGCCGAGTTGCTGACACCACCGACAGTGATCAGCACACCGATCATGCCGGCCTCCACGAGCCCGAGTCCGCCCGGGAGGAAGGGGACCGTGGTGAGCAACGCCGCCACCAGCGCGATGAGCAGGAACTGCGACGGTCCGAGGTGCACGCCGGCGAGGTGCAGCGAGAAGACCACGAGGCCGAGACGTGCTCCTTCCGCGGCCCACACCATCACGGTGAGGCCGAGCAGGGTTGGAAAACGAGCGAATGAGTGCACGGTACCGAGGCGAAGGCTCTCGTATCGCTGGAAGACGGCTTCCGGGAGAAGACGGAGGATGCGCTGGCCACGGCCCGCGCGCATGACGAGGATGACGCCGACACCCGCGAGGCAGACGAGGACTCCAATGACGACGTACGGGATGAGGATGCCCGGCGCTTTGGTGCGAAACACCACCGCACCCGCCGCAAGCAGCAGCGCCATGAGCACGATGAGGTCGATGAGCCGCTCGGCGATGATCGTGCCGAGCGCCTTGCTGACCGGGATGTCGAGCTTCTGCTTCGCCAGGTACCCGCGGTAGATGTCGCCCATCTTCGCGGGCACGACGCAGTTGACGAAGAACGACGTGATCATGATGCCGACCATCGATCCAGACGGCCGATCCTCGCCGGCGTTGGCGAGGAGCACGTGCCATCGGATCGATCGCACCACGAAGGACGCGTAGTAAACCGCCAGCGCCCCTAGATAGAGGAATGGGTTCGCATGGCGGATGTTGTCCCAGGCCGCACCCCAGTTGATCTGAGCGCGCCACAGGCCGACGCCGACGATGACGACGGCGATGCCGAGAGACGCGATCGTTTTGGGGGTGAGGAGGCGGCTCGTCAGTGACGGGGGAGCGTCATTGACTTCGGTCTCGCCACGCACCAGCGTGGTGGTCACGTCGCGGACGGTACCACGAGGTTCCCAGCGGCCCAGGGCTGTCGACAGATGCGCGACAGGTCCGAGATCAGACTGAATCCGGGGGACGTCGCATCCGCGACAGCAGCGGACGCCGGGTCGGCACCGTGCCGCCTCCGGCGATCGTGCGCTCGCGCTCGGCAAGGACGCGGGCGAGTTGGTCGAGCTCCGCGTGCTCGTCGCGTTCGCTCGCCGGCCTGCTGTCCCACTGGCGGATCTGGTAGACGCCCTTGAGCGCCGCGTAGGGGACGGCGATGGTGCGGAGCTCGGCGCCACCGGGCTCGACGATGTGCCAGACGCCGCCGTACCGGCCGAGATGGGCGTCGGCACGAATCGACGCGCGCAACACGGGCCCGTCGATGAAATGGAATGCCGCCCGATCCCAGGTCGCGACCTCGGCTTCGGGGGGAGCCGGTTCCGGATCGCCGACGAGAATCTGGCGGATCGCGCTCACCGGGAAGAGTGCTCGCTCGCTGTTCTGGTTGATCGATCGCAACTCCGCGTCGAGGATCGCGAGATCAAACGTGATCTCGGGCGCCTCGGCGAGCACGACCTCACCGTCGATGAAATTGATGACGACGACGGGCACCTGAAAAGTGTCACATTTCGGTCACAAGTCTCACCGAAAGCGGCCGTAGCATCGACGCGGAGGTGACTTGCTGATTAGACGCGCGCTCTTGATGTTGATCGCCGGCGCGTCGCTGTTCTTGATCCTCCTGGGGCCACTCGACGTGCCGGCAGCCGCGGCGGATTCATCGCGTCATGGCGACCTGTCGGCATCGCGCGACGGCTCGGACCGGCCCATTGACCACGACGAGCACTGCCCCCAGGGCTGGTCGGATGGCCCCGGCGATGACGACCACTGCTGCACACCGTCGCCGACACCGTCGCCGACCCCAACACCGACACCCACGCCCACGCCAACACCAACACCAACACCAACACCGACAGCGACGCCAACGCCGGCGCCATCCGCGGCGCCTGCTCGCACCCCGACATCGACGCCGCGACCACGCCGCGCCGCGGTCGTGCCCTCTCGTTCGGAGGGCGCAACCGCGACGGCACCCAGCCCATCGCCCCGGCGGGCGACCACTCCACCGCCGGCCCTCGCGCTCCGGCCGCCGGTGCTCGCACCGCCGACGCTCACCATACCGGCGGTCAGTCCGGTCAGCCCCGGTGGCCCCGTCCGAGGCGCGATGTACGTGATCGCGATCTCGACATTCCTCGTCGCCGCGGCGATCGCCGTCGCGTCCCTCGTGCTGGTTCGCCGGTCCGGCTGAGCCGAGCCGATGCGAGGGGTGCGTTGGTTGAGCGGCATCTGGCGGGGTGCATCGTTCTCTCTGAAATTCGCGGCAGTGATCCTGGTCGCCGGCATGGCCACCGCCGCAGTGCCGCTGATGCTCGCCGAGGCGAGCGCGCGCGCCGAGGCTGAGAGCAGCGCCACCGATCGGGTGTCGATCGTAGCCAGCCTGATCGACGGGCAGCGCTCGTCATTGGCGACCTTCATCGCGGGGGTTGGTCGCCAGCTCGCCGCCGACCACGACGTCGACTCTCCGTCTGCGGTGCACGCCACGCTTGCCCAGGACGGCTCGGTGATCGGCACCGGCGACCTGCTCGGAGTCGTGCAGCCGGGCGGCACTATCATCGCGGTGCAGGGGGCCACGCCGATTGCGATCGCCCTCGCGAACAGCGTGGCCGGCGCCGCGAGCGCAGGTGCCGCCACCGCGGCGTCGCCCGACGGTCGCGCGTGGCTCGTCGCCGTCTCACCCGTCCCCGGAAGCACGGCAACCGCATTCGTGGCCCGACCCCTTGACCCGACGCTCATCAATGCGCTCGCGCACAACATCGGGACGAGCGCGGATCCGGTGGGTATCCTGCTGATTCGCGACGGCCGGACGCGCACGGCGGCGAGCAGCCAGGCATCGCTGACACGAGAACTCACCCCCGCGATTGCCACTCCCCGAGCCGCGATCGTGTCGCTGGATTCGCAGCAGTTCGCCGTCGCATCGACCTCGGTCGGCGCCGGATTCACACTGGCGGTGGCGACGCCCTTCTCCGGGCCAACCGTGGGCTGGCAGTCGGTGCTCCTGCTGTTGGGAGTGATCCTCGTCGCGATGCTGTTCATCGTGGTCGTCGTGCAGATCGATCTGCGCCGCCCGCTGCAGCGCCTGGACAGTGCCGTCGTGGCGCTCGAGGGCGGCGATTTCGACCGCCCCGTCGACACGGCTTCGGTGGATGAGATCGGACGTCTCGGCGCCAGCTTCGAGGCGATGCGCACGCAGGTGCGCTCCACCATGCGCACCACCGCGACGCGCGCCACGGTTGCGATGGAGCTCAGCCTCGCGCAGCCGCTCGACGCGGCGCTCGCCAATGTCTGCGCCGCGCTGCGCGGATCACTGGAGGTTGATCTCGCGATGATCGTCGTGAACGGGTCGGAGATGAGCGATGCGTTCGCGGTCGCCGACGGCCGCCGTCACGTCACCTTCGACGGCTTTCTTGAAGGCAACGGGCCGCTCGGGGAGGGGTATCGCTATCGCGGACTCGGGGCCATCATCCTGGGCGCCACGGCCGCTGCCCCGGAGGCGAGGCTCGACGTTCGTGAGTTCTGTGTCGCGCCACTCCGTCTTGGCAAGCACGTGCATGGCGTCCTCGCGGTCGCCGGTCAGGCGGGTGCGTTCACGGCCGGCGACACCGACCTTGTCGCTTCCACGGCGGAGCAGATCTCGCTGGCTCTGGAGCGGTACCGGTTTCTCGCCATGGTGCAGCGCCAGGCGAGCGTCGATGACCTGACCGGCCTCTACAACCATCGGTTTCTGATCGACTCGCTCGGTCAGCAGGCTGCCCTCGCCGAGCGTCTGGGAGCACCGCTCGCGATCCTCATGCTCGACATCGACCACTTCAAGGCGCTCAACGACAGTCACGGTCACCATGCCGGCGACCTGGCACTGTCGACCTTCGCCTCAACGGTGCTCAGCAATGTCCGCCGTGCGGACCTGACCGCACGCTACGGCGGGGAGGAGTTCGTGGTGTTGATGCCGAATACCTCCGCCCACGAGGCTTTCACGGTCGCCGAGAAGATCCGCCTCGCGGTCGCGACGACGGACGTTGAGCTTCCGGATCGCCCTGCCGCGCGACTCACCGTGAGTGTCGGCGTGGCGGCGTACCCGGAGGACACGGAGCGCGCGAGCGAACTGTTCGACCTTGCCGACGATGCGCTGTATGAGGCCAAGCGGTCAGGGCGGGATCGGACGTGCATGGCACGCGAGCTGCAAGCACCGCGGGCGCACGCCGGACCGTCGATGGGTCAGCATGCAGCGGTGACCCAGGGCGAGAGCAATGCCGGCGCAGGACATCGTCGACCTCCGCAGTGACACGCTGACCGTTCCCGACGCGGGGATGCGCGCTGCGATGGCGCACGCCGAGGTCGGTGACGATGTCTGGGGTGAGGACCCGACGGTGCGACGTCTCGAGGACGAGATGGCGCGACTGCTCGGCAAGCAGGCGGCGGTGTTCGTGCCCAGCGGGACCATGGGCAATCTTGCGTGCGTGGCTGCGCAGACCCGCCCGGGCGACGAGGTCATCGCCGACGCCCAGGCGCACGTTGTCGTGTACGAGGTCGGCGGCGCGGCGATCGTCGCGGGTGTCCAGCTCCGCGTCCTCGAGATGGAGAACGGCATCCCTGATGCCGGCGCCATCGCGGCAGCGGTGCGTGAGCCGGATGTCCATCAGCCGGTGACCACGCTCCTCTGCATCGAGAACACGCACAACCGACGCGGTGGCGCCGCCATCGACGCGGCTCAGGTGCATGAGGCGGCGCATGCGGCACACGCCCGCGGGCTCCGAGTGCACTGCGACGGCGCACGGTTGTTCAACGCCGCGGTGGCACTCGGCGTCGCGCCCGCCGATCTGGTGACCCAGTGCGACACCGTCACGGTCTGCATCAGCAAAGGACTCGGCGCACCGGTCGGATCGGTGGTCGCCGGGGACCCGGAGACGATCGTCTCGGTCCGGCGATGGCGCAAACGGCTCGGTGGGGGCATGCGCCAGGCGGGCGTCATCGCTGCTGCGGGGCTGTACGGGCTCGAGCACAATTTCGATCGGCTCGCCGACGACCATGCCAATGCGAAGGTGATCGCCGACGCGATCGCCGGGTGTCCGGGAGCGACGCTCCGTCGGCCGGCGGTTGCGACCAACATCGTCATGTTCGACACCGAGGCGTCCGCCGCGGAACTCGCCGCCGGGATGCGCGAGCACGACGTGCTGGTGAGCGCCATGGGCCCGCGCACGCTCCGGTGCGTGACCCACCTGGGCGTGGATGCCGCCGGCGTCAGTCGCGCCGCGGCGGTGATCGCTCGTGTCCTTTCCGACTGAAGCGACGCGCTTCGCCTTCCGACTCGACGCGTCGCTTCAGTGACACGAAGAAGGCCCCCGGCACCGGCCGGAGGCCTTCTGAGCTACGAAAGGTTGAAAGCTGGGGTGGCTTGCCTCAGCTCGGTGTCGTCGTCGCCGGTGCCGCTGCGGGCGGTGCTGCGACGGGCTTGCGAACCACGCGGCGCCGGGTCACCGGCTTGCGTGCGGTGGTCTTGCGTGCGGCCGCCGGCTTACGGGCCGTGGTCTTGCGCGCCGTGGTCTTCCGTGCGGCGGCGGGCTTGCGTGCCGTCGTCTTCCGGGCAGTGGTCTTGCGCGCGGTGGTCTTGCGCGCCGCCGGCTTCCGAGCCGTGGTCTTGCGCGCCGCCGCCTTACGGGCCGTGGTCTTGCGCGCGGTGGTCTTGCGCGCCGCCGGCTTACGGGCCGTGGTCTTGCGCGCCGTGGTCTTGCGTGCCGTGGTCTTGCGTGCCGTGGTCTTCTTGGCGCCGGCGCGCTTTGCAGTCGCCCGCTTGGCGGTTGCCCGCTTCGCAGTTGCCCGCTTGGCGGTGCCGCGTTTTGCGGTTGCGCGTTTCGCAGTCGTGCGCTTGGTACCGCGGACTGCGGTGGTCGCGCGCTTGGCTGCGCCACGCAGGCTCCCTTCGAGCCGCGCGACTGTCTTCTCGAGGCCCGCAAGTCGCTTTTCCAGCTCGCCGACGGGCAACGCCTTCACGAGGTTGTGCACCGCCTTCACGAGATCGCCACCAGCGGCGGGTGCGCGACGGCGAGCTGTCGTCCCTACGCGCCTCACGGTGCGTTTGACGGCCTTCTCGACGCCGCCTCTCCTACGTCTGGTCCTGGCCATATCCTATGGGCCTCCTTGTTGTTTGTGACAGGGGATGTCCAAAACCTCCTATCGTTCGGGGCATAGCATGCTGGTTGTGATCGGGATTGTCAATGATTGTGCAGCGTGTTGCTGCCATGGCAGGCAACTACACGTCGCGTCGGCGCGCTAATCCGGGGTGCCCGCACCGACCTAAACCACTGCCCAGTTGCGTATAGTGCGGCCTGCGCATGTCCGGGACCAATGAGCGCTCCGCCCTGAGCATTGCTCAGCGGCAGTTCGACGCCACCGCCGACGCCATCGGGCTGGATGATTCCGTGCGAGCCGTGCTGCGCGAGGTCAAACGCGAGCTGGTGGTGCACTTCCCGGTCGAGATGGACGACGGCTCCTTCCGAGTCTTCACCGGGTTTCGCGTGCAGCACAACATCGCCCGCGGACCTGCGAAAGGGGGCCTTCGCTATCACCCGTCGATGACGCTGGACGATGCGCGAGCCCTGGCGATGTACATGACGTGGAAGACCGCGGTCGCCGACGTCCCGTTCGGCGGCGCCAAAGGTGGCGTGATCTGCGACCCGCACGAGCTCAACCTCACCGAGCTGGAGCGGCTGACCAGACGGTTCACCACGGAGATCTCGCTCATCGTCGGTCCGGATCGCGACATTCCCGCGCCCGACCTCGGCACCGGTCCGCAGGTGATGGCATGGATCATGGACACGCTGTCCATGCATGCGGGGTTTTCCGTACCGGCGTCGGTGACCGGCAAGCCGCAATCGATTGGTGGTTCCGAAGGTCGGTTCACCGGCCCCGGACGCGGGATCACCATGGTCACGATCCTCGCGATGCGTGACGCGGGAATGGACCCCTCCGGTGCGCGGGTCGCAATCCAGGGATTCGGCAAGGTCGGTGGTGTGTGCGCCGAACTGCTCTCGGCTGAGGGCATGACCGTTGTCGCCGTGTCCGACAGCACATGCGGTCTCTACCGCGCCGAGGGACTCGACCTCACCGCGCTGCGCCACCTCAAGGAGGAGGGCGGACACTTTGCGGACTACGGCGGTGCCGAACAGATCGACCGCGAGGATCTCCTGACACTCGACGTGGACGTGCTCGTCCCGGCCGCCTTCGAGGCGCAGATCAGCGAGCGCAACGCGGACCGTGTGCGCGCGAAGGTGATCGCCGAGGGTGCGAACGCTCCGCTGACCACCGAGGCCGACGCCATGCTCGAGGCCAAGGGGGTGCTCATCCTCCCGGACATCCTCGCCAACGCCGGCGGCGTTGTCGTCTCCTATTTCGAGTGGGTGCAGGACATCCAGGCGTATTTCTGGGGCTCAGGGGAGGTGAACTCCCGCCTTCGCGAGGTCATGACGCGCAGCTATCAGCAGGTCAGGGCCGAGGCGCAGACACACGGGGTCACGCTGCGCGATGCGGCGTTCCGCATCGCCGTGACCAAGGTCGCCGAGGCGACGCGCGTTCGAGGGATCTATCCATAGTCCTGCCCGAGCAATGAGCCTCCCGGGGCGGCCACAGGCACCACCAGATATGGTGGGTCCTCCGACAGGCCGCCACAAGATGGTGCGATCCCAAGGCCGGACACCAGCAGCACTCCTGTAGAATCTCCAGATGGAGTTCGAGTTGGGCAGAGGCAAACGGGCCCGGCGGGCATACGGGTTCGACGAGGTTGCCCTGGTCCCCGGCCGCGTGACGGTCAATCCGGCTGAAATCGACGTCTCATTCGCAGTCAACGGGACCACCCTGGAGATCCCATTCCTCGCCGCCGCCATGGACGGCGTCGTCGACACTCGCTTCGCCGCGGAGATGGGTCACCTCGGCGGCCTGGCGGTCCTCAACCTCGACGGCGTGCAGACCCGGTATGAGGACCCGGCCGAGGTCCTGTCAGCCATCGCCGAATCGCCCGTCGACCAGATCAACACGCTCCTCCAGAAGATCTACACGGCTCCGGTGCAGGACGGGCTCATCGGCCAGCGGATCGAGGAGATCACCCGCGCGGGCGTGGCATGCGCCGTCTCGACGGTGCCCGCACACGCGGAGCGCCGGGCTCCGATCGTCCAGGAAGCCGGCGCCCACATGCTCGTGGTGCAGGGCACCGTGCTCACCGCCCGGCACGTCAGCAAGTCGTACAAGCACCTCTCATTTTCGGAGTTGACCCACTCCGTCGACATCCCGGTGGTTGCCGGCAACTGCGTCGACTACGCCACCGCTCTCGAGTTGATGGATACCGGCATCAAGGGACTGCTCGTCGGGGTCGGCCCGGGCGCGGCGTGCACCACACGCGCGGTGCTCGGCGTCGGGGTGCCTCAGGTCACCGCAACCAGCGACTGCGCCGCAGCGCGTGACGACCACTTCCGGCGGAGTGGCGAGCGAGTCGCGATCATCACCGATGGCGGGATGCGTCTCGGCGGCGACGTTGCCAAGGCGTTTGCGAGCGGCGCCGACGCGGTGATGATCGGATCGATCTTCGCGTCGGCGGCGGAGGCCGCAGGTCACGGCAACCACTGGGGTATGGCGACACCCGATCCCAATCTGCCCCGCGGGACCCGAATCCGCACCGGCATCAAGGGCACACTGCGCGAGATCCTCTTCGGACCGGCGCACGTCGACGACGGCAGCATGAACCTGGTCGGAGCGTTGAAGGCGGCGATGGGCGTCTGCGGCGCGCGGACGATCGCCGAGTTCCAGGAGACCGAGATGGTGATCGCGCCGTCGATCAAGACCGAGGGCAAGGTGCAGCAGCGCGAACAGCGTGTCGGGATGGGGGTCTGAGGAGCGGTGGGAGGACAGTGATGACCGTCGCGACTGACGCAGGTGCGGTGGCGCGCACGCCTGCGTCAGTCGCCCAGGACACCATCCTCGTCCTCGACTTCGGGAGCCAGTACAGCCAGTTGATCGCGCGCCGCGTGCGCGAAGCCAAGGTGTACTGCGAACTCGTCCCCGGCACCATCAGCGCCGAGGAGGTTCGCCTGCGGGATCCGCGCGGCATCATCTTCAGCGGTGGACCGGCCTCGGTGTTCGAGTCAGGCGCGCCGCACCCCGACCCCAAGCTCTACGATCTCGACATCCCGATTCTCGGCATCTGCTACGGGATGGACCTGCTCGCGGTGGACCTCGGCGGCGTCGTGGCTCCAGCGGAGCGACGCGAGTATGGACACGCATCGGTGACCGTGGATGAGCCCGCCGGACTCTTCGCGAAGCTGCCGGCGGAGCTCGCCGTGTGGATGTCGCACGGCGACGTCGTCACCGAGCTACCCACCGGCTTCCGGCCGATCGCGCACTCGCTCAACTCGACGTGCGCCGCCTTCGTCGGCCCGCGCCGTCGCTACGGGATCCAGTTCCATCCCGAGGTGGCGCACACGCCCCTGGGACGCGACATCCTGCGCAACTTCCTGCTCGACGTCTGTGGCTGCGCAGGGACCTGGCAAGCGGCGTCGTTCATCGACATGACCATCAACGCGCTCCGTCAGCAGATCGGCGATGGCAAGGTCATCTGCGCACTCAGTGGTGGCGTCGACTCGGCGGTCGCCGCCACACTCGTGCATCGTGCCGTCGGCGATCAGCTGACCTGCGTCTTCGTCGACAACGGTCTGCTCCGCCGTGGCGAGGGCGACCGGGTCGTCGACGTGATGACCACGCAGCGCCATATCCGGTTGGTCCATGTCGACGCGACCGACCAGTTCCTCGATGCGCTCGCCGGAGTCGTCGACCCGGAGGAGAAGCGACGCCGGATCGGCGCGACCTTCATCCGCGTCTTCGAGGAGCAGGCGACGCGCCTCGGCGAGATCGACTTTCTCGCCCAGGGAACGCTCTACCCCGACGTCATCGAGTCGACGTCGCACGACACCCACAACGCGACCAAGATCAAGACCCATCACAACGTCGGCGGCCTGCCGGAGAACCTCCGCTTCGAGCTGGTCGAGCCGTTGCGCTACCTCTTCAAGGACGAGGTCCGCAATGTCGGGCTCGCGCTCGGGCTCCCCGACGACATGGTGTTCCGCCAGCCGTTTCCGGGGCCCGGACTCGCCATTCGCATCATCGGAGAGGTGACCCGTGAACGCCTCGAGACGCTCCGCGCCGCCGACTGGGTCGTCATCGACGAGATCAAGCGCAGCGGGCTGTACCGAAAGGTCTGGCAGTCGTTCGCGATCCTGACTCCGATCTCGTCGGTGGGCGTCATGGGCGATTTCCGCACCTACGGCAACGTCGTCGCGGTCCGCATCGTCGAGAGCGAGGACGGCATGACCGCCGACTGGGCGAGAGTTCCGTACGACGTCCTCGGCTTGATCAGCCGGCGGATCGTCAACGAGGTGTCCGGGGTCAACCGTGTCGTGTACGACATCTCGAGCAAACCGCCGTCGACGATCGAATGGGAATAGGGCGGGTACTCATCGTCGGATCCGGGGGACGCGAGCACGCGCTGGCCTGGGCATGCCGGCGCAGTTCGCGTGATGTGGCGATCATGGTGGCCCCGGGCAATGCCGGCACCGCTGCCCTTGCGGAGAATGTGCCAGCCGATGTGACCGACGCTACGGGCGTCGCCCGGATCGCTTCGGAGCGTGCGGTCGACCTGGTCATCATCGGACCCGACGCGGCTGCGGCCGCGGGCGTGGCCGACGCGTGCCAGGAACAAGGCATTCCGGTTTTCGGACCGACGGCAGCGGCAGCGCGCATCGAGTCGTCCAAAACCTTCGCGAAGCAGGTCATGGACACGGCGGGCATCCCCACGGCTCGCTGGCTTGCGGGTGGTGCAGATGATCGCAGCCGTCTCAGCGCGTTCATCGCCGAGCTCGAGGGAGCCTGCGTGGTCAAGGCCGACGGGCTCGCGCTCGGCAAGGGGGTGGTGGTGTGCGCCACAGTCGACGCGGCGGAGCGGGCGCTCGACGAGTGTCTCGGCGAGTTGCGCTTCGGCGATGCGGGACGCCATGTGGTCGTCGAGGAGCTGCTCACCGGCCCGGAGGTGAGCGTGTTCGGTCTCAGCGACGGACGCAACGTGCGCACGCTCGTCCCCGCACGAGACTACAAGCGCATCTTTGACGGCGACCGCGGTGCCAACACCGGCGGCATGGGCGCGATGGCGCCACCGCCTGATGCTGCCTCGCGCGCGTTTCTCGAGAACGTTTCGCGCACCGTGCTCAAACCGTGCATCGACGAGCTCCGCGAACAGGGGAATCCCTTCGTCGGCTGCCTCTACGCGGGTCTCATGCTGACCCCGCGCGGGATGCGCGTGCTCGAGTTCAATGCTCGCTTTGGTGATCCGGAAACGCAGGTCGTCCTCCCGCTGCTCGATGAGCCACTGCTGGAGGTGCTCATGGCTTGTGCGCGGGGCGAGGTTGGCGATGGGGTCGCGCCCGCAGCGGATGGAGCGGCAGTCGGTGTGGTCGCAGCGGCTGCCGGGTATCCCGGCGATGTGCGCCGCGGCGACGAGATCACCGGGCTCGAGGAGCTCGACGACGACGTGCTCTGTTTTCAGGCTGGAACCGCGCTGGACGGCGATGGCCGGCTGCGCACCGCCGGGGGGCGCGTGCTCTGCATCACCGCGACGGGCGCAGACGTCGAGGCCGCGCGAGCGCGCGCGTATGGCAATCTTGCGCGCGTGCATTTCGACGGTCTGCAGGCTCGCACCGACATCGGACAACCGGTCAGCGCAGGCGTGCCGTCATGACCGACCCGGTGCGCGTCGGCATCGTGGTGGGGAGCGAGTCCGATCTGCCGGTGATGAACACGTGCGGCGAGGTCCTCGACGTCTACGGGATCGGCTGGGAGATCGGTGTCATGTCGGCGCACCGGGCCGGTGATGTGGTGCGCGCGTATGCGCTGGCTGCGCCCGAGCGCGGACTCCGCGTGCTCATCGCCGGCGCCGGCGCCGCCGCTCACCTCCCCGGGGTGCTCGCCTCACTGACGACTCTGCCGGTCATCGGTGTGCCACTTGCAGCGACGCCACTCGCGGGCTTCGACTCGCTGCTCTCGATCGTGCAGATGCCTCCCGGCATCCCCGTTGCCACCGTCGCGGTGGGTCCGATGGGCGCGCGCAATGCCGGTCACCTCGCGGCCGAGATCATCGGGCTTTTCGACTCCGAGGTTGCCGCGCGTATCAAGGAGGAGCGCGCGCGCATGCGCTCGAAGGTGCAGCTGCCAGAGGGGTTCACCTTCGAGTAGCCGATCGCCCGGAAGAGCCGGCTCATGAGACGAGGTTCGACTTGTCGACGGCCGACCGTCCTGGCTCTGGCTAGAATGGCCCGGCATGCCCCGCCTTGAGTTGGTGGAGACGTCACTCCGCCATGGGCAGCAGTCGCTCATGGTCAGCAGGCTGCGCCTCCGCCACGCTCTGCCGGTCGCCGAGACCCTCGATCACTGCGGCTTTGCCGCTCTCGACGTCTTCGGTGGCTCGACCTTCGAGGCTTCGCTCCGCTTCCTTGCTGAGGATCCCTTCGAACGGCTGCGCGCCATCCGCGCCGTCGCGCCGATCACCCCCTTCCTGGCGGTCATCGCGGGTCAGTCGCTGGTCGGACACCGACAGGTCCCGGACGATCTCGTCGACGCATTCATCGAGACGTCGGCTGCGGCTGGGGTCGACATCTTCCGCTGCTACGACCCGCTGAACGACGTCAGGAACCTCGAGCGCTGCGCGACCGCGATCGCCGGGACCGGGAAGCAGGCAGAAGGCGTGATCGTCTACAACGAGGTGCCCGGACGCGGCCTCGACGGACTCGGCGACGTCGCTCGCAGGCTCGTCGACGCCGGCTACCCGACGATCTGCCTGCACGATCCCCTCGGCGTCCTCGGTGCCGCCGCCGCCGCGAGGGCGGTCACCGTGATCCGCGAGGCGGCGGGCGTGCCTGTCGCGGTCTCGATCTCGGCGCAGACGGGGATGGCGGCGCTCGCGTGCCACTCGGCGGCCGGCGCCGGGGCGTACCGCGCCGACTGCGCGCTGTCACCACTTGCAGGCGGTGCCTCGATGCCGGGTGCAGAGGCGCTGGTCGCCGGCTTCGCGGGGACCGAGGTGGATTGCGGGCTCGACCTCGAGCGGATCGCCGCGGCCGCACTCGTCCTTGAGCGCGAGCTCGTCCACTACGCCGACGTCATCGACCCGCTTGCCGCCCGTCTCGACACGTCAGCCCTGCGCGGGCTGCTCCCCCCTTCGGCCATGGGGCACGCCAT
Organism: Candidatus Dormiibacterota bacterium; assembly: GCA_003153505.1. GTDB lineage: Bacteria > Chloroflexota > Dormibacteria > Aeolococcales > Aeolococcaceae > Palsa-851. The sequence goes on along the minus strand of PLZA01000015.1, from coordinate 78,061 downwards.
GGCCGAGCTCCGCGAGCGCAACGCGCTCGGCCAGCTCGCCGAGGTCGAGGCCGACGTCGTCCAGGTCCGGGCCGAACTCGGGTATCCGCCACTGATCACGCCGCTCACCGAGATCATGGCGACGCAGGCCGTCTACAACGTCGTGGAAGGCGACCGCTACGCAACCATCAGCCAGGAGATCAAGGACTACTGCCTCGGCCTCTATGGCGAGCCCCCCGAACCGGTTGATCGCGAGGTGCGGCGGCTGGTCAACGGCCGCGAGGAGCCGATCACCTGCCGCCCGGCGGATCTGCTCGAACCCGCGATGGAAGTCACCCGGCGCGAGCTGGTCCGCGAGGGATATCCGTCGCCGGATCCGTCCGCGATGGTCACCTACGCGCTCTTTCCCAATGCATACCTCAACCTCGTGCGCGGTGATGCCGTCGCCGAGCGGCTCGGCGATGAGCCGGCCCTCGAGCCGGCCGGCACCTTCGAACCAATCCCGCTCCCGGACGCCGACGACTTCGAGCCGCAGGGCGACGAGCCGGTGCCGCTGCCGGTTCGTGAGCTCACCGTCGAGGTCGATGGACAGAGCTACGCCGTGCGCATCATCGGTGCCGTCGAGTCCGGTGGCGCCGCGGTTGCCGCCCCGGCCGCGCCGGCGGCGCCCACGGTCCGCGAGGGGACCGTGGTCTCACCGATGCAGGGCCTCCTGCTCAAGGTCAACGTTAGGGTCGGCGACCACGTCGCGCTCGGTGACGTGGTGTGCGTGCTCGAGGCGATGAAGATGCAGAACGACATCACCGCGACGCGCGCTGGGACCGTCACCGAGGTTTACGTGACCGAGGGTGTGGTGGTCAGCCCGCGTGCGCCGCTGATCCAGATCGGCGCGTGACCACGAGCTGATTGCCGATCATGTTCGACAAAGTCCTGGTGGCAAACCGCGGCGAGATCGCGCTTCGGATCATCCGCGGATGCCGCGACCTCGGGATTCGAACCGTCGCCGTGCACAGCGACGTTGACCGGACCGCCGCCTTCGTGCTGCTCGCCGACGAGGCTGTCGAGATCGGTCCTGCCCCGGCGTCGCAGTCGTACCTGGTCATCGATCGCATCATCGACGCGGCGCGCTCGACAGGCGCCCAGGCGATCCATCCCGGCTATGGGTTTCTCAGCGAGAACCAGCAGCTCGCGCGCGCATGTGCGGACAGCGGCATCGTCTTTGTGGGCCCGCCGCCCGACGCCATGGCGGCGATGGGCGAGAAGGTGCCCGCTCGCGAGCGGATGCGCCGTTCGGGCGTTCCGGTGGTGCCGGGCACGGATGCGCTGGGCGACATCGAGGAAGCCGTTGCCGCGGCGACGCGCATCGGGTACCCCGTCCTCCTCAAGGCGAGCGCCGGTGGCGGCGGAATCGGCATGCGTGTCGCCCGTGACGAGGACGAGCTGCGCGCGTCGTTCGACACCGCGAGAAGCACGGCACAGCGCGCATTCGGCAATGACACGATCTTCCTCGAGCGGTATCTCGAAGAGCCGCGTCACATCGAGATCCAGGTGCTTGCGGATACGCACGGCAACGTCATCCATCTCGGTGAGCGTGAGTGCTCGGTGCAGCGCCGCCACCAGAAGATCGTCGAGGAGGCACCGTCGCCGGCAATCGACGCCGCCACACGGGCGCAGATGGGAGAGGCCGCGGTCACCGCCGCACAAGCCGTGGGATACGTCAACGCCGGGACGGTCGAGTTCATCTACCGCGATGGCGAGTTCTACTTCCTGGAGATGAACACCCGGTTGCAGGTCGAGCACCCGGTGACGGAACTCGTCTATGGCATCGACCTCGTCGCGGAGCAGCTGCGCATCGCAGCGGGCGAAACCCTGTCGGTGACCCAGGACCAGGTGGTTCCGCGCGGCCACGCCGTCGAGTGCCGGATCAACGCGGAGAACTACGCCCGCGGCTTCCTTCCCTCACCGGGACAGGTCACGGGATATCACGAGCCGTCAGGTCCGGGGGTGCGGGTCGACAGCTCACTGGTGAACCCTGGCCTCATCTCTCCCAACTACGACCCGATGATTGCCAAGCTCATCACCTATGCGCCGACTCGTGACATGGCGCTCGACCGCATGCGCCGTGCGCTGCTCGAGTACGTCATCACCGGCATCCACACCAACATCGCGTATCACCTTGCCGTGATCGCCGATCCGGACTTTCGCGCCGGGCGATACAGCACCGCGTTCATCGAGCAGCATCCCGAGCTGGTTGCGGCTGCGGACGAATGGGCGAAACGCCAGGAGCCGCTACGCCGCGTGGTACGCGATCCTGCGCGCGCTGCGGCGATCGCCGCAGCGGTCGCCGTTTCCGGGTAACCGGCGTGGAGCCGCGCTACGGGCGGCTGTATGCGAGCGCGGTGCTGCGACCACTCGCCGAGCAGGTGGTCGACGCACTCGGCGTGCAGCCGGGGGCGACGGTGTGCGACCTGATCTGCGATGGCGGGACTCTCGGGATCGCGATGGGCGGGGCGGTCGGGAACCGAGGAAAGGTGACGCTCGTCGACGTCGACGCGGGCCTGGTGCAGGCCGCGATGCGCGACGTGGCCGCCACCGGATGCGCTGTCTCCACGCTGGTCGCGACGCAGGCCGCAGTCCCATTACCGCGGGCGTCGTGCGACCGGGTCGCCTCGCTGTGCACGCATGGGTTCTGGGAAGGCGCCTCGCTGTTCGACGTCGCCGAGCGGGCAACGCGCCGCGACGGGTGTGCCGCGATTGTCACGTGGAACGCGCTGCGTTTACCACTCCACGAGGTCGCGCTCGACGACGCGCTGCAGGAGGTCTGCGGTATCAGGGCTCGATTCCTGCAGCGCTGTCTGGCGAGCCTTGACAGCGTGCCCGCATCGGGGTGGCAGGAGGTGACTCTGCACGACGTCGTCCGCTTCGATGGCATCGGCGCCTATTGGGGGGCGATGGTCGGCGCCCGCCCGCTCGCACTCGAGCTCGCCGGCGAACCCGAGGCAGCGCTGGCTGCGGTACGCGCCGCGTGTTCGCGCTCCCTGGAATCGTGTACAGCCGCAGACGGCACCCTGCTCATTCCCGTGAGCGCGACCCTGTACCTGTCACGCTCGCGACCCGGTGCTTAGGAGCTCGCGCCGACCTTGGTCGAGAAGCTCGACGCGAGGGTCTGGCCCTCGAAATCCGCGAGCGTGCTCGCGATGTTGAGGATCAACGTTCCCGAGGGCGCATTGGCGATCGTGACCGTTGCGGTCCGCGTATCGGGGTTGTAGACGGCGGTCGACGGCAGCGTCGATCCCGACTCGGTGAGCACCGAGATCGCTGCGGCGACAGTGCTCGGATTGAGGTCGCTGTCGAAGCTCACCTTGAGGGTAGTGACACCGCCCGACGTGGACGGGCTCACCTGAACCACGTGTGGACCGGCCGACTCGTCGCGGAGTGGTGAGGGCACCACGGACGTCACGACGTACCCGGTGTCACCCGCTGCCAGCATGACGGTCTCGAGGGCGACCCGAGCCGTCGTGTGCCCCGCGTTCGGATCGACGATCAGCTCAATGCTGGCCCCGACGCCCTGCGGCACCAGGTAGGTGCTGATCACGTATGCGCGGCTCAGGTCCGGCGGGGTGATCGCGGCTGCGTTGACGCCGGCGGCGCTCAGGGCTTCGAGGGCGACGAAGTCCGGCTGGCCGCCATGCCCGACCTGTGCCTGGACGAATCGCTGCAGCGTCTGGTTCGCACCAGGAGGGATCTGCGGGCCGCTGACGTTCGGGTTCGCGCCCGGGACGGTCGCCTGCTCGATGGCGGCTCCGCCCGCGCTGTTCGAAATGAATGCGACCTGATCGCCACCGGCAGACAGGGTCAGCTGAGTCGCATTCGAGGGCGATTCGATCGCCAGCGGGGTGCCACTCGGCAGCTGCGCGACCACGAGTTCGGCGATGCCGCTCGAGTCGGTGCTGATGTAGGCCGCTTCGTTGCCCTTCCCGTCGAGGACGACATCGCTCGGGCTGGCTGTCGAGTCGGGCATCGGAAGCACGGCGGGCGCGTTCTGACCGACCGTCTCCGTGAGCAGCCGGGCAGGGTGCACCGACTCATCGATCCACGCGACCGTGGCGCCGTCGCCGCTGAAGGACACGTCGCCTGCGGCGCCCTTGAGCACCTGCTCAGTCCCCCGGAGGACGTCGAGCAGGGAACCATCAGTGCCACTTGACGGCGCGATATAGGCGTAGGAGCCACCGGCCGCGAGCGCGGTGATCGTTCCCGACCCTGCGGGCACCGTGTACAGCAGCGCCACCGCTTTCGAGACATCGACCGAGTTGATCGTCGTGCCGTCGGTGTAGACGATTCGATCGCTGCTCGCCCAGGTGAGCGCAGTGACCGGCGTCGGCGAATCGATGAGGGTGACGCGCTGCCTTCCGTCATCGCTCCTCTCGGTGATGATCCGCGAGCCGCTATTGCCGTCATCGATCGCGAGTGCCAGGTATCTGCCTCCGTTGGGCGAGAAGGCCGCGGCGCTCGGCGACGAACCGAACGACGAGGGCGTGCCGGAGCTCGGATATTCGACCAGGCCACCCGGGACGTCAGGCGCCTGGCTGCTCCCACCTTCCGGGGTGGACGTCGGGTTCGCCGATGGGGTTGAAGGGGCGCCCGCGACCGTTGGCGATGGAGACGCCGTCGCCGATTGCGGCAACAGGCCAACGGTGCTGAACAACGAACCGTACGGGGCGTAGAGCAGCGAGCCCCCGGTCCCGTTCGAACCCAGAGCGATGGGATTGAGCGATGGGGGAGCCACCGGCCCCGGCGGCGGCGTCGGAGCCGTCCCGAAAGCGATGTTGATATCCGCCGCGGCGGATGCTCCCGAGAGTGCTTTGATCGCCGTCTGGGCGATGGTGACGATGTATGGGGTGTTCGCCGAGAGGTGATAGGCGGGCGAGATGACGAGGTCGTTGTTCTTCCATGAGAACGACACCTTGATCGCAGGCTGGATGTGGACGCCGGCCTCCACCGCCTGCTCGTTCATCGGCTGGTTGAAGGCCACGGTGATCACCTGATTCGGGCTGACCGAGTGCTGTGCGCTGAGCTGCGAGAAGGCCGTGACCGTGCGATCGACGGTGTGGTTCGACACGAATGTGAGGACCGTCGCGGTGATCAGCGCCGCCCCAACCAGCGTCCCGCCCCAGGCGAAATGCGCCGGTCCAAGACGCCACCAACGGCGTACGCCTCGAGCCCCTCGGCCGCTCGCGGCCTCGGCGACCAGCTGGGCACGCAGGCGGTTCTGGAAGCGTGGGTCCGGTTCCACGGCCGGACGCGCCGCGCGAACTCGTTGGGCAGTCTCGAGCAGCTCGGGCTCGTCGTGGAACAGGTCCTCGAGCTCGGGATCGAACCATCCGCCCATCCAGGACATCAGCGCTGCTCCTCGACCGCGACGACGATGCCGAGGCGCAGACGGACCCCGATCATCCCGCGGTGGATGAGCAGCTTGACGGCTCCTTCGCTCTTGCCGAGGATCTCCCCGATCTGGGCGAGCTTGAGGTCCTCACCGAGTTTCAGGGTCATCGCCGCCCTCTGCTGGGGTGGCAGATCGTCGATCGCAGCCCAGACGCGCGCGGCCTCGGCACTGTCCACAACCCGGTCGTCAACAGGGCGCGAGGGATCCGCGACAGCGATGGCGCTGTCGAGGCTCGAGGTCGGTTTACGGCTGCGGTAATGATCATTGATGGCGTTGACGCTGATCTGATAGAGCCAGGCGCTGAATGGGTGCCCTGACGGTTTGTATCGTCCGATTGCGCGGAGTGCCTTGAAAAAGACCTCTGAGGTGACGTCTTCCGCTGCCTCCTGGTCTCGCAGTCGGCTGAAAACGAACCGGTAGATCTGCCCGAAGTAGTGGTCGTACAGTTCCCCAAAGGCGTCGGCGTCCTGTTTGGCACGCTCGACAAGCTGGTCCTCATACGCCCGAGGTAGCGTCATCTCGGGATCACCGGGCGCACTCGATCAGTCAACGCCGGCCGAGTTGGTCCGGTTACGTGCGCTGGATTGATTTCGTCCTGCTCCCCGCGTGCTGGACCCCGGCGGGTCTTCGCCCCTTCCCCAGTGGCCCGTGATTGCAGCTCACGGCGGATCTCGACCGCGAGCCCGGGCAGGTCAGTGATTATCGCCGTCACTCGCCCGTCTGCAAGGTAGGCGCGAAGACGCTGAGGCCCGTCCACGGTCCACACCATCATGGGAAACCCGCGTGCCTGCGCCTCGGCGAGGAGACCGGTCCCCGGGGGACGCCGGCTCCGGTGGCGGAGCGGCGCCAGCCATTGGTGAACGGCGAGGAGGTCAGCGCCACACCGTTCGGCGAGATCGAACGGCAGCCCCTCGTACCGTTGGGTGCGGCTCCTGAGCCTGCCGGGACCGAGCAGCAGCCCGCACCGCGCGCCGGGATCGAGGCGTTTGATCTCGCTGATCACCGGCTCCTCGAAAGACGTGTACAGGACGTGCTCGCGCCCGAAGCGTCTCGAGGCTGCTTCGATGACCTCCGCCTCGAAACCGGGTTCCTTGACCTCGATGTCGAGCGCGATCCTGCCGGCGCACTGATCGAGGACCGTCTCGAACAGCGGCGGCTCGTGGCGGCTCAGACGCACGAGCTGCGCGTACGTCAGCAGCGAGAGCGGGACGCCTCTGCGGGATGCGTTGTGATGGACCACGAGCACGCCGTCCGCCGTGCGGCGCACGTCGAGCTCGACAGCGTCCGCTCCCAGGGCGATCGCCGCCTCGAAGGCCGCAGGCGTGTTCTCCGGCGCATCGCGTGACGCGCCGCGGTGCGCGATCACGAGGGGAAAGGAGGTGCCGTCGGTCACCCCGATAGAATGAACGTACGTGATCCCCCGGTACGCCCCGCAGCAGATCGCGAAGATCTTCAGTGACGCATCGCGATTGCAACGTTGGCTGGATGTCGAGTTGCTCGCGTGCGAGGGTTGGGCGGAGATCGGCCGGATCCCGGTCGAGGCACTCTCCACGCTTCAGGGCGCGACCATCGACGCCGAACGCATCGCGGAGCTCGAGGCCGAACAGGGGCACGACATGGCCGCTTTCGTAGCGGCCGTGCAGGAGACGGTGGGCGACGCGGGTCGGTACTTCCACCTGGGGTTGACGTCGTCTGACGTCGTCGATACAGCGCTCGCCACGCAGCTTCGCGATGCCGCCCGGGTGATCGACTCGGATCTGGATTCCCTGATCGGAGCGCTGATCGAACAGGCCGAGCGCCACCGTCTGACGGTGATGATGGGCCGGACCCACGGCGTGCACGCCGAGCCGCTGACACTGGGCATCAAGCTGGCCAACTTCGTCGATGAGGCACGCCGTGCCAGGTCGCGTCTCGCCGCCGCGACGGCCGAGATCGCGGTCGGTCAGATCACCGGAGCGGTCGGCACCCATGCGAGCGTTCCCCCAGAGGTCGAGGAGCACGTGTGCGCGGGCCTCGGGCTCACCACGGCACCGGTCGCGACGCAGGTGCTCGCGCGCGACCGGCACGCATCGTTCATCACAGCGCTCGCGCTGCTCGGCGCTGTCCTGGAGCGCCTGGCGACGACGATACGGCTCCTTCAGATCACCGAGGTCGACGAGGTCGAGGAGCCGTTCGGGCAGCGGCAGAAGGGCTCCTCTGCGATGCCCCACAAACGCAACCCGGTGTTGTGCGAACGGATCTGCGGCCTCGCACGCGTGCTTCGCGGCTATGCGATGACCGCAATGGAGGACGTCGCGCTCTGGCACGAGCGCGATATCTCGCACTCCTCGGCAGAGCGGGTCATCCTGCCCGACGCGTGCGCGCTCAGCGCCTACATCATCCGCCTCTCCACGCGGATCGTTGAGGGGCTTCGCGTGAAGTCCGAGAACATGGCGGCGAACATCGAGTTGCACGGCGGCATCGTCTTCTCGCAGCAAGTGCTCACGGCGCTCATCGTCGAGGCGGAGTGGCCCCGTGAGCGCGCCTACCGGGCTGTACAGATGCTGGCGGCGCGGGCGCGCGACGACGAGGGCTCATTTCGCGACCTTGTGGCCCTCGACCCCGATATCGCCGGCGCACTCTCGGAGTCGACGATTGCACACTGTTTCGACGTCGAGCCGTACCTCGCCCACATCGATGAGACGTACCGGCGTCTCGGTCTGTCGACGACAACCCAGCGAACCGTTATGGACGCCGCTGCGCCCGCGCTCGCGATTGACGCCGGCCTTGCCGGCGGGAGGATGAGTTGATGCAAGTGATGAGTGCTGCCGAAGTCGGCGACCTGAACCTATTCCGCCGGGGCAAGGTGCGCGACACATTTCAACTGTCCGATGGGACGCTTCTGATGATCGCGACCGACCGATTGAGCGTCTTTGACGTCGTGCTGCCCACACCGATTCCCGGCAAGGGCACGGTGCTCACGCAGATGTCGCGGTGGTGGTTCGCGCAGACCGCCGCCATCATGCCGAATCACCTGCTCCCCGACGAGGAGGAGGCGATTCCCGAGGCAGCGCGAGACGACTGGCTGCCGCGCTCGATGCACGTCGCGCGTGCCCAGCGCATCGATGTCGAGTGTGTCGTCCGCGGATTCATCAGCGGCTCGGGGTGGAAGGAATATCGCGACAAGGGGACGCTCGCGGGCGAGGGCCTGCAGCCGGGCCTGCGCGACTCCTCACGCCTGCCCTCTCCGCGATTCACGCCCGCGATCAAGAAGGATGACGGCCACGACGTCAACATCTCGCGCCAGGAGCTGCGCGCGCTTGTCGGTCAATCGCTTGCGGACGCGCTCGAGTCCGCGTCGCTGCGGCTCTTCGACTACGCAACGGCGCGCTGTGAAGGTGTGGGCATCTACCTCGCCGACACCAAGTTCGAGTTCGGTTTCATCAACGGGAAGCTCACGCTCATCGACGAGATCTTCACCCCCGACTCCTCTCGTTTCTGGGAGATATCCCAATGGCGCGAGGGCGAACCAGCTGTCTCGTTCGACAAGCAGTTCGTTCGCGACTATGTCGAGACCCTTGGCTGGGACAAGACCGATCCCGGTCCCGCACTTCCTGACGAGGTGGTCCGCGGGACGACCCAGCGCTACATCGAAGCCGCCCGGCGAATCTGCGGCATCGAGATCACGGGGATCAGCGCCGAATGACCTTCTCGGTCGAGGTGGTCGTCGCGCTGAAGCCTGTGGTCAACGATCCTCAAGGCCTCGTGGTGCGCGACGGCCTGCATCGGCTTGGATTCTCCGGGGTGCGCTCCGTGCGCGTCGGCAAGCATCTGGAGCTCGAGGTCGAGGGCGATGATGAGGAAGCGGTGCGGGCTCAGGTCGAGGCCATGTGCGAGCAGTTGCTGCGCAATACCGTGATCGAGGATTCACGCATCGCGTCCGTTCGCGTGCTGTCCGACGCCGCTGCATGAACAGGGCGCTGCGGGGGGGTGGGGAGGACGGGGACTGCGGCGGGCACGGGGTCGGGACGCCTTCGCCGTCCCGCCCCTCACTCTCGCCCGGGGGGGTAGCCCGGGCTGCGAGATGGCCCGCCTCCGTCCCCGTCCTCCCCACCCTGGCACGCTCGGTGTTTTGATGCGGTTTGGAATCGCCGTCTTTCCCGGGACGTGGTCGGATCGCGATTGCCGGCATGCTGTCGAGCTGGCAGGGCATGAGGCCGTGATGCTCTGGCACAAGGATCGCGACCTGCAGGGCTCGGATTGCGTGATCCTGCCTGGTGGTTTCGCGTATGGCGACTATCTCCGTGCGGGAGCGGTCGCTCGGTTTGCTCCGTTGATGGAATCGGTGGCTGCGTTTGCCAACAATGGGGGACTCGTGTGGGGGATCTGCAACGGTTTTCAGATCCTGTGCGAGGCGCATCTGTTGCCGGGGGCGTTGACGCGGAACAGCTCGCTGGAGTTTCGGTGCATGCCGACCTGGTTGCGGGTCGAGACCGTCGACTCGGCGTTCACCGCAGGGTGCGCACGCGGCGACCTGTTGCAGGTGCCGGTCTCGCACGGAGAGGGGCGGTACGTTGCGGATGAGGAAACGCTGGCGATGCTCGAGCGCGAGGAGCGGGTGGCGTTTCGGTATGTGCGCCGCGATGGGTCGAGTGCCGGCGATGAGTCGCCGAATGGGTCGATGCACGACATCGCGGGGGTCGTCAACGCACGCCGCAACGTGCTCGGGATGATGCCGCACCCGGAGCGGGCGTGCGAGCAATTGCTGGGCTCGTCGGATGGGATGCGCCTCTTCGAAAGCGTCGCGACGTCTGTCAGTGGCAGCGGTGCGATGCCGGTGGGAGCGGCCTTGTGACGGTCCAGCTGGCAGGGGCGAGCGACGCGGACCTGGCTGAGGTTGCGCTCACACGCTCCGAGTACGAGCACCTGGTCGAGGGGCTCGGTCGTGAGCCCAATCGTCTGGAGCTCGGCATCGTCGGGGCACTGTGGAGCGAGCATTGCAGCTACAAGACGAGCAAGCCGCTGCTCGGCATGCTGCCGACCAGGGGACCGCGCGTCCTGCAGGGACCGGGCGAGAATGCCGGCGCGGTGGACATCGGTCACGGCCTCGCGTGCGTCTTCAAGATCGAGTCACACAACCACCCGAGCGCGATCGAGCCGTACCAGGGGGCGGCGACCGGGGTGGGCGGGATCCTGCGAGACATCTTCACCATGGGAGCGCGGCCGATCGCACTGCTGGATTCGCTTCGCTTCGGTCCGCTCGACGAGCCCCGTCAGCGCCATCTGTTCGACGGAGTTGTGGCCGGTATTGGCGGATACGGCAACTGCATCGGCGTGCCGACAGTCGGTGGCGAGCTCTATTTCGACGAGTCGTACCGGATCAACTGTCTGGTCAACGCAATGTGCGTTGGCATCGTCGAGCAGGGCAGGCTGACCCGCGCGACCGCCAGTGGCCCCGGCAATCTCGTGCTCCTGGTGGGCGCCGACACCGGCCGCGACGGCATCCATGGGGCCAGCTTCGCGTCGGTGGTGCTGGATGCGGAGAGCGCCGCGCGCCGTCCCGCGGTGCAGGTCGGCAACCCGTTTCTCGAGAAGTGCCTGATGGAGGCGTGCCTCGAGCTGGCTGGCGATCCACGCGTGATCGCGATGCAGGATCTCGGGGCGGCCGGGCTGTGCGGGAGCACCGCCGAGCTCGCGCATCGAGGCGGCTGCGGCATCGAGATCGATGTTGCCCGCGCCTCGCGACGCGAGACGGGCATGACCCCATACGAGGTGATGCTCAGTGAGTCGCAGGAGCGGATGCTGATCGTCGCCAAGCCGGCCGACGTGCGCTCCCTGCAGGAGGTCTTCGAGCGCTGGGACCTGCACTCCGATGTGGTCGCGGTGATCCTGCCCGACCAACGCTTCGTGGTGCGCGACGGGGCCGAGCCGGTGTGTGACCTCCCCCTCGACCTGCTCGTCGACGGGGCCCCATCGCGCGGGGCGCCCGGACCTCGCCCCCTGCGTGCGGTCGCAGAGGACATGGCCGGGATCGCGACGCCGTCCTGGACTCCCGAGGAGGCGCTGTTGCGGCTCATCGGCAGCCCCAACCTCGGGAGCCGCGCGTCCGTGTACCGCCGCTACGACCACCAGGTCGGCGACGCGACCGTGATCCTTCCTGGCGGCGACGCGGCACTGGTGCGTGTCGACGGCACCGCACTTGGGCTGGCGATTGCGACCGACGGAAACTCCCGATACACCGCACTCGACGCGCGGCACGGGGCGATGATCGCCGTCTGCGAGGCGGCGCGCAACGTCGTCGCCACCGGCGCGAAACCCGCCGCCGTCACCAATTGTCTGAATTTCGCCAACCCCGAGCACGCCGACGTGTGGTGGGACCTGCACGACGCCATCGCCGGGATCGCGGCAGCCTGCACGGCACTGGAAATCCCCGTGGTGAGCGGTAACGTCAGCCTGTACAACGACACCGGTGGCACCGGGATCGATCCCACTGTCGTCATCGGGATGGTGGGCGTTCTCGACGATGTCAGCAGGCGCTGCACGGCAGGTTTCCGGGACGAGGGCGACCTCGTCGGCCTGGTGGGCCCCGTCGATGCCGAGCTCGGTGGTAGCGAATACCAGCGGCTCGCCCATGGGGTCAATGCCGGCCCGCCGCCCCATCTCGACATCGATCTCGAGCGGCGCGTGCAGGGATTCGTCCTCGAGGCGATCGAATCCGGGCTGCTCCACTCCGCGCACGACTGCGCCGAGGGCGGGATTGCGATCGCAATCGCGGAGTCATGTCTGCTGGGCGACATAGGGGCCTGGATCGGTGTCGATGAGCTGGGAACGGGTGAAGGGTTGATTAACGGGTCGGCCGGTATACTCTTTGGTGAGAGTCAATCTCGATTCGTCATCAGCTTCGCCAGGGAGGCACTTGTGCGTTTGCACGAGCTGGCAGGGCGACACTCGGTCCCCTTCCGCGATCTCGGCTCCGTCGGAGGAGAGCGCGTCTGTGTGAGCGGGTGCATCGACGTGTCACTTGCGGACGTGCGACAGGTTCACCGAGGAGCCTTGATCGAGCGTGAGTGATCAGGCCGGAATGGACGCCATCGACGACGATCACCTCCATGAGGAATGTGGCGTTTTCGGGGTGTTCCACCCGGGCGAGGACGTCGCCAACCTGACCTACTTCGGCCTCTACTCGTTGCAGCATCGCGGACAGGAGTCCGCCGGTATCGCGGTCAGCGACGGTCGCGAGATTCGCGTCCGCAAGGAGATGGGCCTGGTCTCGCAGGTGTTCGACCAGGAGATCATCGACAGCCTCAAGGGCAACATCGCGATCGGTCACACGCGCTACAGCACCACCGGCAGTGCCCGACTGCTCAACGCACAGCCCATCTCGGTCGAGCACCCGAAGATCGGCTCCGTGGTCATCGCACACAACGGCAACCTCGTGAACGCCACGAGGTTGCGCGACGAGCTGACCACGAAGGGATTCGACTTCGAGACCACCAGCGACACGGAGGTGCTCGGCGCACTCATCGCGCAGACCGACGCCGCCACGCTGGAGCAGGCACTCGCGGAAGCGCTACCCCGTGTCGAGGGCGCCTACTGCCTGGTATTCCTCACCAAGGATTCACTGGTTGCCGCGCGAGATCCGCTCGGCATCCGGCCGCTCTGTCTCGGCCGCTTCGGTGACGTCGATGCGCCCGGCGGCACCGGGTATGTGATGGCGAGCGAGACGTGCGCCCTCGACGTGGTCGGGGCGACCTTCATCTGCGAAATCGAGCCCGGAGAAATCGTCACCGTCGATGCCTCCGGGATGCGCAGCACCAAGATTCAGCGAACCGCGGCGCATCGTGCGATGTGCTCGTTCGAGTTCATCTACTTCGCGAGGCCCGACAGCGTGATGATGGGAAAGTCGCTCTACGAGTCACGCCGCCACATGGGCCGCGAGCTTGCACGCGAAGCGCCCGCCGACGCGGATATCGTGATCACCCTGCCCGACAGCGGCACGCCGGCGGCGATCGGCTATGCCGAGGAGGCGGGAGTGCCCTTTGCGGAAGGGATGATCAAGTCGCGCTATATCACGCGCACCTTCATCCAGCCGACCCAGCGCCTGCGTGAGGCAGGCATTCGTTTGAAGTTCAACCCCATGCGCCATGTGCTCGAAGGCCGGCGCGTGGTGCTCGTCGACGACTCGATCGTGCGCGGCACGACATCACGGCGCATCATCGACGAGTTGCGGCGCGCCGGAGCGAGCGAGGTCCACATGCGGATCGCGTCGCCGCCGATCGCATGGCCGTGCTTCATGGGCATCGACATCGCGTCGCGCCGCGAGCTTATCGCCGCCGGTCATACCGAACGCGAGATCGGTGCCATGCTCGGCGCGGATTCGTTGCGTTACCTGAGCCTCGCCGGACTGCGTCGGGCGATGGGACAACCCGACGGCAACGGGTTCTGCTTCGCGTGCTTCACCGGCTCCTACCCCGTCGACGTTCCCGCGCAACTCGAGATGGACAAGCTGGCGCTGGAGATTCCCGTAGCCGTCTCGTCCTGACCGCGGTGGCTCAGAGCTCGCGGGCTGCCGAGCATCTCGCGCAGATCCGTCAGGCGGCGCAACGCATCGGACCGCATGTCCGTCGAACCCCGCTGATTGACGCGGACGTTGCGCCCGGGCTCATGGTGAAACCCGAGTCCCTGCAGCGCACCGGCTCCTTCAAAGCGCGCGGCGCCTTCAACGCGGTGCTGAGCCTCGTCGAACGCGAACCGAGGGTCGCCGGCGTCGTGACCCACAGCTCCGGGAATCACGGCCAGGCCGTTGCCTGCGCGGCCCAGGTTGCCGGGCTCCGGGCGACGATTGTGGTTCCCGAAGGTGTCACGCCGGCCAAGGTCGAGGGCATCCGATCGTTCGGCGCCACGCTCGTGTCCGACGGCGTCACCTACGACAACCGCGAGCGGATCGCCGAGGAGATCGCGAGGATCGAGGGGCTGCACCTGGTGCACCCGTACGACGACTGGGACGTGATCCATGGCGCCGGCACCGTCGGCCTCGAAATCCTCGAGGACGTCCCATCGGCAGGGGCTGTCGTCGTCCCGATCGGCGGGGGCGGTCAGATCTCAGGCATCGCCCTGGCCATCGCCGCGCTCTCGCCGTCGACAGCTGTCATCGGCGTGGAGCCGGTGGTCGCCGACGACGCGGCACGGAGCCTGCACACCGGAGCCATGCAGACCCTCGCGACGGATCCGGCTACTCTCGCCGAGGGCGTGAAATCCAAGTCGATCGGCAACCGGAATTTTGAGGTGATCGTCGGCGACAGCCTCGTCAGTGACATCGTCACGGTTTCGGAGGATGAGCTCATCGACGCACTGCGCGCGGCCTGGATGCGGCTGAAACTCGCCATCGAGCCGACGGGGGCGCTGGCACTCGCCGCATATCTCACGGGCCGGGTTCCGTCCGGTACCGCCGAGCACCCGACGGTGATCGTGCTCAGCGGGGGAAACTTCGACTCGGCACAGGTGGCTTCGCTGCTAGTCTGAGCAGCGCGTTCAGGTCAGTGTGTCCGAGCGCGACGCGAGGTTGATCCGTCGGACTCGACGGGTCAGGGTTGCTGGAGCACCGATAGCACGTTGCCGGCGGGGTCGGTGAACCACGCGATGAGCGGCCCGCCTGTTCGGTGGATGCCGCGCTCGTCCTGCTCGATGCCGTCGTATCGCTCGAACTTGACGCCGTGAGTGGTGAGCTCGTCAACCGTCGCGCCGATATCCTCCACCGGAAAGTTGAGGATCGTATACGTCGCGGGCGTGTAGTCCGGCTTGAGGTAGATCAACGTGTCGCGATCACCGGCGAGATGCAGCGTCAAGAGCCCGTCCTGCAATGATGTGTTGAGGCCGAGTTTCTCTCCGTAGAAGTCACGGGCTTTGTCGAGATCGTTCACCGCGAAGCCGCTGAACGCCTTGCTGTTCGTGAGTGTCATCACATGTTCTCCGTGTTCTCGGGTCAGCCTGCGGGCGCAGGTGCTGGGTGATAGGTGTTGACGACGACGCCGGTCGGGAACTTCAAGGTTTCGACGAGTGTGAACGTGCGCCGCGGGACGCCGGTGAAAAGCCGCTTGGTGCCGTTGCCCAGCACGATCGGGCAAACCATCAGCCGGTACTCGTCGATGAGGTCGTGGGTAGTGAGGTAGTCGATGAGCTGCCCGCTGCCGCCGATCAGCAGGTCGCCGCCATCCTCCTGCTTGAGCTCGCGAACCTTGTCGGCGACGTCACCCTTGATGATGGTCGCGTTCCACGTCGCGGTGTCGAGGGTGCGCGAGGCGACGTACTTGGGCATGCTGTTCATCTTTTCGCCGAACTCGCCGGTGCCCTGCATGGTCGGCCAGGCCGCGGCGAAACCCTCATAGGTGAGCCGGCCCAACAGCTGTGCATCGCTCGCCGACAGCTCACGCGACTTGAATTGCGCCGCCTCCTCCGACCAGAAGGGGAACGACCACATTCCCGGCTCGTCGATGAAACCGTCGAGCGTGATGTACGTACTCGCGACGACCTTTCGTGGCATTGAGGTTCTCCCGAAGATTGGCGCTTGAGTGTGATCGTTCTGACGACGGGCAGTCGGAGAAATCATCGGTCGAGCGCCGATGATTTCCGAGCGCGCTGGACGTCCTAACAGAGGGCGGTGACCGAGCAGACCACGATCAGCTTCGTTGTCCGGGGCCCGATCGCGCGTCCTGATCTCCCCGGGTTGTGCGTTCGCCTGCGCGGTGAGATCACGTCCCACAACGCCCGCTGCGCCCTGTGCGAGGTTGGCGGACTCGGCGCGGATGCCGTTGCCGTCGATGCGCTGGCGCGGCTCCGGATGACGGCTCGGAGGTGCGGCTGCGTGTTCCAGCCGCGGGGATGGTCCCGCAAGCTGGGCGATCTTGTGGCGTTGATGGGGCTGCAGGAGATCCTGCTGGACTGACACCGCCCCGCTGGAGCTACGAGTCCAGGCGCGAGGGAAGCCCGTAGAGCGGGAACAGACGCTCGGTGTCGAGGAAGAAGGTGAACTCGACGATCTCGCCGTGCCGGAATTCCAGCACCTGCAGCGACCACGGATCGAGGCCACTCCCCGAGTCGCTCGGCTTGTACTGTCCGAATGCGACCGTGCCATTGGTCGTCGGGACGGGGATGAGCTTCGAGCCGCGGCACCCGATCCCGGGGCCGTACCACCAGGCGAGGATGTCGTCGCGGCCGGACAGCCACATGTCGAACGGCGGCATCGATTGCCTGGCGTCCTTCTGGATCAGTGCTGTGAGCGCCTTGAGGTCGTACTGCTCGAATGCGGCGACATAGCGCTCGAGCAGGAGGCGCTGCGCCTCGCCCGTGGGCGGCGTCGTGTCCTCCGGCGTGATGGCGCTGCCGGCCAGGGTCGCCCGGGCACGCTGCAGAGCGCTGTTCACCGATGCGACGCTGGTGTCGAGGAGTTCCCCCACCTCGCTCGCCTGCCAGCGCAGGACCTCGCACAGGATCAGGACAGCTCGCTGCCGGGGCGGCAGATGCTGCAGGGCGGCCACAAAGGCGAGCCGGATCGTCTCGTGAGCCACGGCGACGTCCGCTGGATCGGCCTCGCCGGCGACCAGGCTGTCCTGGATCGGCGCGATCCAGGTGACCTCCGGACGCGTGTGCAGGTTCGCCTCGATCGGCGCACTCGCCGAGCCGAAGTCCATCGGTATCGCCCGGCGCTCGCGTCCCTTCACCATGTCGAGGCAGACGTTGGTGGCGATCCTGAACACCCAGGAACGCAGCGCCGCCCGGCCCTCGAACTGATCGAAGCCGCGCCACGCGCGTAGCAGCGTCTCCTGGACCGCATCCTCCGCCTCGAATGGCGAGCCCAGCATGCGGTAGCAATACCCGGTGAGCGCCTTGCGCTGTCCCTCGAGCTGCTGCTCGAGATCCTGGGACCCGACAGAAACGGGAGCCTCCTGCACGAAGGTCATGCTAACCGAGCCGTGCCGGTGTCCTGACGTGCATCACTCGGGGCTCGTAAGGTGCGGAGCCGACGTTGCTGACTTGTCGCGTCGGGAACCGGAAGTGTCTAATAGGTGGTCGATGTCTCGACCGCCGTCCTGGCGGCCGTACTCAGGGAGAAGGAGCGATGCGCAGTCAGCGAACGACCGATCTCCGGAGCGGCATCGTCACGGGCCGGCGGAAGGCGGAGCGCCTCGTGGGCGTCAGCATCCTCGCGCTCACCGCTGCTCTCGCCGTCCCCACCCAGGCGCCGGCGTCAACGCTCTCACCAACGCGCTTCACTGTCAGTCGCATCAACGACATCAGCCGGGGGTGCAAGGGTCAGAACGCGGAGGTGGAGCAGGCTGCCGACCGGTCTGGGCAGTTTGTGTACGAGCTCTGGATGGGCTGCGGCATCGGGTTTGCTCGATCTGTTGATGGCGGGCACCACTTCAGCTCCCCGATAACCGTCCCGGGTTCCGTGGCGTCGAGTTGGGACCCCGCCATCGCGGTGGCGCCAAATGGCACCGTCTATGCCTCGTTCATGAACGCCCGGCACGGGTACACCTTCCCAGTGGTCGCGGCGTCTTTCGACCACGGTGCGACCTTCCCGCAGATCTCGTCCCTCGTTCCGCCGATCCGGCAGAACTGGGGAGACCGTGACTTCATCGCCGTCGGCCCCAAGGGCGCGGTCTATGTCACCTGGGACTACGGGCCCAGCGCAGCAGCCGTCACGTACATCTGCAACCCCGCCGGCAGCTGCGCCTTCGCGACCGGCGACCTCAACGTCGTGATCCAGAAATCAACCGACGGCGGCAAGACCTGGGGCCCGATCATCCCCGTCAGTCCGGGCTTTCCAGCAAGCGGCGGCGACAGCGCACCGCTGCTCGTCGAGCCGGATGGCAGGATCGATGTCGAGTACCAGGGGTACCACATCACCAACGACACCACCTACACGATGACGCCGGCCCACAGCTATTTCACGTCGTCGGCCGACGGCGGGACGACCTGGTCGAAGCCGCTGCAGGTCGGCCCCGACCGCCTGACCATGTCGAAAGCCGAATGGTGGATCGACGGCGACCTTGGCATGGATGCCGCCGGAAACCTGTACATCACATGGGACACGCAGCATCAGGGGCGTGACGTCGGATGGCTCGCGTATTCGACGGATCACGGGAAGTCCTGGTCGACCCTGCAGCGTGTGACTCCCGACACCGACAACGCGACCCACATCGTTCAGGTGGTCGGAGGCCGCGCAGGCACCGCGTATGTCGCATGGCTCGCTGACAGTTCTCCGCGCGGCTATGCCCTCTACCTGCGAGCGTTCTCGATCGGTCGAGGGTGGACTTCCGCCCCCGTGCAGATCTCGAATCGATTCGGCGATGCGTCGGTGTGGCCTGGTGACACCATCGGCATCTCCGTGCTCTCGGGTGCCGCTGCGGATGCAACAGACGATCCATCGCTCGCGGTGAGCTGGGGCAGTGCTCTAGGCAATCAGCCCCATCCACGTTCGGCCATCTTCGAGGCCGCGGTCTCTGTCTACTGATCAGGTGCGGCTCGCGGATCAGCACGGAAGGTGATTGCACCGAGAGGCGCCGAGTCGTAGCTTCTCAACATGAAGCTGCGCGAGGTCCTTGGCCTCATGTTGCTGTCGACCGCGCTGGCAGGTTGCGCGTCCAGCGGTGGTCCCGCCGCCGCCGCAGCCGGCAATGTGTCCAGCGTCGTCATGAGCGTTGGGGGTTCCGTGCCGGACTGGCTCTACACACATTGTGGAGTCGTCTCGGCCACGATCAACGGCAGCATCTTCTATGCGGAGCCCGCTCTCACTGACGGCTCCGGGAATCCCCCTCATGGTTGGGGAAATCCCTACGACAGTGGCGAGATGAGCCTGACCAGTCTCACCACCGCGGACTTCCGCGACTCTGCCGGCAACGCGGCACATTTCGCCCGATTGCCGCAGGGCCCGGATCTTGCGATCTGCTCGTGAAGCCAGGCTGCCTGGAGCAGAGTGATCAGAGCGTGCGGCTGACCGGTCGTCTATGCCATGAGGAGACGACGCACCGCGCCTGCGATCTCCGAGGGCGGTGTGTCGAGGTGCAGGTAACCTATTGCGCCGCTCTGCAGCGCCTCAGCCATGAACTCGTGGCTGGCCGAGCCGCTGAGGATCGCTACCGACAGGTCAGGTTGCGCATCAATGAGATGTCGTGTTGCCTCAAGTCCACCAGTCCAGGGAGTTGAACGGCCAATGAGGACAACGTCAGGTCGCAGCTCGGCGGCCATGTCCAGGGCCAGACCGCACGTCGGTGCGGTCCCGACGACCTCCAGATCCGGCTCACAGTCGAGGCAGTCGGCCAAGCCTTTGGATACGACGGGATGACCATGGACGACCATCACCCGAATGCGTCCCCCGGTCGCACCGTCGGTCACGTCACCCCTTCCATGAGCGCAGCCTAGCAACGATTGAGTCCGCAGGTTTCACGGCGCCTTAGTAGGTCAGGCCCGCTTCGACCGGACAGCGACACGGGGACGACAGTGTGACGTTGAGCCCGAGCGTGATCGTCCTGCCGCATGCGCCAAGCATGACGCTGAGACGTCGCGCCGCGAGCACCACGCCGCGAAGCGCCGCCGAGCGGGCCCACCCCCTTAGGTTGAGTTCGGCGGGATGCTCTCTGCGGTTGCTGCTGGACGCGCTGCTTCGACCGGATACGCTGGTGGTGGTCTCAGCACCCGGGCCGCGCTCGCCCAAAGACCTCCGATCGCACCCTTCCTTCGTTCCTTGCTCCACGCGGTCGCCGGCTTGAGCGCACCGAACCACATAACAAGCAGGAGTCCGAGGAAGCCGGCGGCGAACCGGCCGTGGCGGATCCCATAGTCGCCACTTGCGAAGGGTGTCACGGAATCCGTCGGCGAGGCGAAGAAGTAGATGGCGACCCACGCCGGTGCCGTGCGCAGCAGTGATTCCCTGCTCACGACGGACACAACGAGCGGGAGCAAGAGCCAGCCATAGGTCGGCCAGCTGAACGAGCTGTCCAGCAGTGTGAGCAACACGAGGATGCCGGCGACTTCGACGACCTGCAGGCGTCGATCGATGTCTGCGCGTCGACGTAGCACAATCGCGAAGATGGCAACGAAGGCCACGGCACCACGGATCGCAAGGGTGACCGGAACCCCGATGTGCAACAGAGGCGCGGTCCCCACGATTGATGCGTTGAACATCGGCCAAACATCGGCCTCACCGTGCAGCATGTATGGGAGGACCTGTGTCAAGAGCACGTCACTCCGGGGCAGGAATGGAAGGACGACCAGCGACAGGCCAATCGGTATGCCGAGGCTGATTCCGAAGGATCGCCATTGTCGCCAGAGGAGCGGCACCAACAGCAGGAGTACAAGCGACGGTTTCAGGGCTAGGGAGCACCCCAGCGCCACGCCGGCCCAATCCCATCGGTCGCGACTTGCCAGGTACAGGAAGAGCGCCTCCGCAAGCACGAGGATGCCGTTGACATTACCGAAGGCCAGATTGGTTTCCAGCCCGACATAGAACGCGCTGCCAAAAAGCACTGCAGCTCCAGCGGCGGACCGCCATGGAATACCAAATATGCGCAGCGAGAACGCTCCGGCAAAGAGAATGGCGGCCGACTGAATCGCCAGATAGGCGCCGACAACCACCGAGGCCGAGAGAAACGCCAGGGGAAGAAAGAAGAGCAGGGCGCTCGGCGGAAAGATGAATGGGTTGACCTGCGGTCCAACCGGATATGGGGAGCTGTGCTGCAACAACTGCTGTGCGGCGTGGCGGAACGTCAGGATATCTGCCCCGAGGTGTGGATCCGTCGCGGCCGATAGAATTTGCTCGAGAAAGAGCAGCGCCCCGATTGGTCCGAGCACGAGGCTGGCGATATGCGCCCTCGAGGGCCGGTTCGCCGCGCTGCTCTCACCCTGCGGTGGCAACGAGCTCCGGAGTCCCGAGTGCACTGGAAGCGTGGGAACGGGTGGTCTGTCGTCGATTCGCGCCTCCATCAGCCCAGCAGCCTACGTGCCGAGACGTTGGCGGAACCATCGCGAGACTGCTTCTTTACAGCAGGCGAACCCAGGCGAACTTTGTTTCGTGTGTGCTCGCGCTATAAGGCGTGTGGCCGCGCACCTACCGCAAAGCCCCGCGCCCATCCAGCTACAGCCCTGCCGCAACCTGCTTCGCAATGTCGGCAACGCCGGCCTGCAAGGCGGCAATGCTGCGAAACGACGAGTCGGCGCCGACGCACACCAAGGCGCGTCCTTTGGCGAAGACGATGAAGGCCACGCCGGGTGTGCTCTCGCCGAGCGCCGTGTCACCGACGCCCACCGCAGAGAACGGTTGAAATGGTTGCACCGGCTCTCCGGCCGAGAAGAACCTCACGGCCGCCTGCAAGTCTGACGGCGTGACCCCGCCGGCCGCTCGCTTGATTTGCACTTCAACGCTGTTTGCCTCATGCATCGCATCTGTGAAAATGCAGGCGACGTAGCCCGACTCGCTCTCCACAACATCGGTCGCCTGATTCGTCACCTTCGCGTCGCCGCTGATCCGAGCGGCGATTGGCTGGGTCAGGAATCTGCACGGCGCGGCCGGTGGATCGGATTGCTGACGAGTGGTTGGCGACGCTCCGCACGCAGCGACCAAGCAGACAAGACCTATGAGGCCGAACCAAAGGGTGCGCGCGCCGGCAGCGGACCACTCCACGGCAGGACCTACCGGAAGCCGACTCCCGCAAGCGCCGCCGACCCCGGGCAGAGCTTCTCGTACGGCACCTGGGTCAATGGCTTGTCAGTCGTGTTGCCCAGCTCGTGCAGGTCCGACGACTGCTCATCCACATAGAGCAGGCCGGTGACGATCTCTCCACGGCCTTTGGCCGACATCAGATGTTCGATCACCGCCAGGCGATCTGTCGGGTCGTACCCGTCGGGGACGCTTCGAAAGCGCAGGGTCGCACCGTCGTGCATCGGGATGCTCACGACGCCCTGGTCGGGGATGATCCCGGTGATCTCCTCGGCCGGCGGCACAAAATCGGTCACGGTCATCTGCACGTCGTGCTGGCGGGTGAACAGATAGCTCTTGGTCGAACCCTCATGGTCGTTGAAGGTGACGCACGGGGAGATCACGTCGATGATCGCGAGGCCTCGGTGCGCCATTGCCGCGCGGAAGATCGGTACCAGCTGACGCTTGTCACCGGAGAAGCCGCGCGCGAGGAACGTCGCACCGACCGAGAGGCCGAGGAACATCGGATCGATCGGCTGGAGATGATTGGCCTCACCGCGTTTCGTGGTCGAGCCGACATCCGCCGATGCCGAGAACTGCCCCTTGGTGAGTCCGTACACGCCGTTGTTCTCGATCACATAGACCATGCGCACGTTGCGCCGCACCAGGTGCGCGAGGTGGCCGAGCCCGATCGAGAGCGAATCACCGTCACCGGAGATGCCGATGCAGAGCAGGTCGCGATTGGCGGCGCTCGCCCCGGTCGCGATCGGTGGCATGCGGCCGTGACAGCCGTTGAAGCCGTGCGCGCCGCGCGCGAAGTATGCAGCTGTCTTGGCAGAGCAGCCGATGCCGCTGAGCTTGGCGATCATGTGCGGCGGTGTGTCGCTCTCCCACAGCGCGTGGGTGATCGCAGCCGTGACCGAGTCGTGGCCGCATCCCGCGCAGAGCGTCGACATCCCGCCTTCGTAGTCGCGGATCGTGAGCCCAAGCGCGTTGCGCTCGAGTCCTGGATGGGTGACCAGTGGTTTGACGATGGATGGCACCGGTCAGGCCTCCAGGATCTTGGTGATGCCGTCGACGACGTCCTCGGCGCTGAGGGGATACCCGCCATAGGCGAGGACGGACCGCAGCTTCTCCTTGGGCACCGGCGTCTCCAACGTCAGCAGCGTGCGCAGCTGGCTGTCGCGGTTCTGCTCGACGACCACGATGGTGTCGTGCGCCTCGAGGAACGCCCGCACCGCAATACCGAACGGGAAACCCCGGATGCGCATGTAATCGGCCGAGACGTCGCGCTTCCCAAGCAGCTCGATGGCCTCCAGCACCGCGAGCTCGCAACTCCCCAGCGTCACGATGCCGAGCGGTGCGTGGGCGTGATCGTCCACCACAGGAGCAGGGATGTGCTCCGCGACCGCCGTGTGCTTGCGCGCGAGACGATCGAGCACCGCCTGGTACTCCTCGGGATATTCGGTGTACGCACCCTCGATGGTGTGGCCCGATCCACGGGTGAAATATGCGCCGAGGTCGCTCACGCCCGGGAGCGTTCGCGCCGCGACGGA
Source organism: Candidatus Dormiibacterota bacterium (assembly GCA_003153505.1). GTDB lineage: Bacteria > Chloroflexota > Dormibacteria > Aeolococcales > Aeolococcaceae > Palsa-851. Next base: position 54,411 of record PLZA01000015.1, on the reverse strand, counting down.
TTCGGAATCCGCAGGCTCGTAGCGATGATAGACCTCGAGCTCGCGCAGCTCACCCGCGTCGAGCACTCGGCCACGGTCCGGCACGTACGAGTCGTCCCACTCCAGCGCCGGGCTCACCCAGTCGTTCATGCCGATGTCGAGGTCGGAGAGGACGAACACGGGTGTCTGGAAACGCTCCGCGAGATCGAACGCGGTCGGGGCCATCTCGAAGCATTCGGCAGGGCTCGCCGGGAAGAGCAGCACGTGCTTGGTGTCACCGTGCGACGCATACGCGCACGCGAGGATGTCCGCCTGCTGCACGCGGGTCGGCATCCCCGTCGACGGGCCGACGCGTTGCACGTCGAACACGACCGCGGGAATCTCCGCGTAGTACCCCATCCCGATCAACTCCTGCATCAACGAGATGCCCGGCCCCGACGTCGACGTGAAAGCGCGTGCTCCCGCCCACGACGCGCCCAGCACCATGCCGATCGCGGCCAGCTCGTCCTCGGCCTGCAGCACGAGGTAGTTGTTGCGCCCGGTCTCGGGGTCGCGCCGGAACTTGGCGCAGTACTTGGCAAACGCGTCCATGAGTGACGTCGACGGTGTGATCGGGTACCACGCGGCCACCGTGGCGCCCGCGTAGACGCAGCCGAGGGCGGCCGCAGTGTTGCCATCGATGAGGATCGACCCGCGGGTGGCATCCATCGCTTCGACGTGGCAGGGCAACGGGAAGTCGAAGTGCGACGTGGCGAAATCGTGGCCGAGCCGCAGCGCTCGCTGGTTGGACTCACGCAGCCGTTCCTTGCCGGCGAACTGCTCGGTGAGCAGCTGCGCGATCACCTCCATGTCGATGCCGAGCATGGCCACAAGCGCTCCCGCGCAGGCGATGTTCTTCATGAGGATGCGCTCGCGCGGGCCGCGGAACTCGTCGTTGCACATCTCGGCGAGCGGGACGCCGAGGTAGGTCACGTCCTCGCGGATGAGGTCGCGGTCGAGCGGCCACGAGGAGTCGTACATCGTGAAGCCGCCGCTCGCAACCTCGGCGATATCGCGAGCGTAGGTCTGCCCGTTCATTGCCACCATCAGGTCGTAGATGCGGGCGCGGGCGACGTGTCCGTCCTTGTTGACGCGGATCTCGTACCACGTCGGCAGGCCCTGGATGTTCGAGGGAAACAGGTTCTTGCCGGAGACCGGAACGCCCATGCGGAAGATCGAGCGCATCAGCAGGTTGTTGGCGCTCGAGGAGCCGGTGCCGTTGACGTTGGCGAGCTTCACCGCGAAGTCGTTCACCTGCGAGCGGGGTTGCGCGAAATGCTGTGCGGCCATATCAGGTTGCCACCGGGACCGGGGTGGAGACCGCGAGCGGGATCAGGAGCTCGAATTTCTGCATGTCCCACGCCGCCGTGGGGCAGCGCTCGGCACAGAGGCCGCAGTGGACGCAGAGATCCTCGTCCTTGACCATGACCCGCCCCGTATGGGGGAGCACCGCGGAGACGTACAGCGCCTGATCGAGGTTCTTCGCCGGCGCTGACAGGCGTGTCCGGAGATCGGCCTCGTCGCCGTTCTCGGTGATGGTCAGGCACTGCACCGGGCAGATGTCGATGCACGCGTCGCACTCGATGCAGAGCGGTGCTGCAAAGACCGTCTGGATGTCGCAGTTCAGGCAGCGCTGCACCTCGCGGGCCGTCTGCTCGGCCGAGAACCCGACCTCGACCTCGGTGCCGATGCTCTGGAACCGCCGCGTCAGCTCGACGTGCTGCATCCGCTGGCGCGTGGACGGGTTGTAGTCGTTGTGGTAGCTCCACTCCGTCAAACCCATCTTCTGGCTGACCAGGTTGACTCCCTGGGGGGGACGCGACGACACAGCGGTGCCCTCGCAATGGTTGTGGATCGAGATCGCCGCCTGGTGGCCGTGCTCCACCGCCCAGATGATGTTCTTGGGTCCCATCGCGGAATCCCCGCCGAAGAAGACACCGGGCAGCGACGACTGGAAGGTCACCGGGTCGACCACCGGCATGTCCCATTCGCCGACCTCGAGGCCGAGGTCGCGTTCGATCCAGGGAAAGGCGTTCTCCTGGCCGATCGCAAGGATCACGTCATCGCAGGGGATGACCACGGTGTCGATCACCGTGGAATGGCGCGCCTGCTCATCCCACTCGAGGCGCTGGAACTCCATGCCGACGAGCTGCCCGTCCTCGAGGACAAAGCGTGTCGGCGCATGGTTGACGATGATCTCGACACCCTCTTCCTCGGCGTCCTCGAGCTCCCACGACGACGCCTTGAAGAACGACCGAGGACGGCGCGCCATGACCTTGATGGCGGTGCCGCCGAGGCGAAGCGACGAGCGGCAGCAGTCCATCGCGGTGTTGCCGACACCGATGATCAACACGCGCTCACCGATCTTGTCGGTGTGACCGAACGCGACCGACCCCAGCCAGTCGATGCCGATGTGGATACGGTCGCTCTCGTGGCGGCCGGGGATGTCAAGGTCCTTGCCGCGCGGGGCGCCCGTCCCGATGAAGACGGCGTCGAAGTCCTGCGCGAGCAGGGATCGCAGACTGGACACCGGTGTGTTCAACCGGAGGTCGACGCCCATGTCGACGATGGTCGCGATCTCCTCGTCGAGGGTTTCCGCGGGGAGCCGGAATGCCGGGATGTTCGTGCGCATGAGGCCGCCGGCCTTGTCCAGCTGCTCGAGGATGACCACCTCGTAGCCGAGCGGCATGAGGTCGTTGGCGACCGTGAGCGAGGCGGGCCCCGCCCCGATGCAGACCACACGCCGTCCCGACTTGGTCGTCGGGATCACGGGGAGGCGGTCGGTGAGGTCACCCCGAAGGTCGGAGGCGACGCGCTTGAGCCGGCAGATCGCGACCGGCGAGCCGTCGATCCGGGTTCTACGGCAGGCGGGCTCGCAGGGACGGTCGCAGGTGCGCCCGAGGATCCCCGGAAACACGTTGGACTCACGGTTGGACATGTACGCGTCCGTGTACCGGCCCTGAGCGATCAGCCGGATGTACTCGGGGACGTTGGTGTGGGCCGGGCAGGCCCACTGGCAGTCAACGACCCGATGGAAATAATTCGGATCCGACGTGTCGGTGGGGTTCACGAAATGACCTGGATTCCTGGACTTGACACCGTGTTCCCTTACATGGTGACACCGCTGCGCCGACCTGCGATGTTCGTCGCCATTCCGCGTCCCGTGTGAGACCGCCGATACACTCTCCTCAGATGGGTGATCTTCGCTACGCGGACGCCGGCGTGGACATTGATGAGGGCAACCGCGCCGTCAGCCTGATCCGGCGCAGCATCGCATCCACCCACACGGCCCAGGTGCTTGGCGGGATCGGTGCGTTCAGCGGCCTCTTCGCACTCGAGCCGGGCGTGCCGAACGGCCGGGTGCTCGCCTCGAGCACCGACTCGGTCGGCACCAAGGTCAAGGTCGCCATCGCCACCGGCCGTCACCGGGGGATCGGCATCGACCTGGTGAACCACTGCGTCAACGACATCCTCTGCTGCGGCGCCGATCCCCTCTTCTTCCTCGATTACTACGCCACCGGCAAGCTCGTTCCCGAGCAGCTCGCCGAGCTCATCGAGGGGATCGCGGAGGCCTGCCGCGCCGCCGGCTGCGCGCTGATCGGCGGCGAGACCGCGGAGATGCCGGGTGTCTACGCACTCGGCGACTACGACATCGCCGGCTTCATCGTCGGCTCCGTCGAGGCGTCGGCGATCCTCGACGGCAGCCGGGTGCAGGCCGGTGACGTCCTCCTGGCGCTGCCGAGCAGCGGGCTGCACACCAATGGATATTCATTGGTACGCCACATCGTCGCCGAGCACGAGCTGCAGTGGGCGGACGCGCTGCCGGGCACCGACAGGCCGCTCGTCGACCTCCTGCTCGAGCCCCATCGCTGCTACCTGCAGGCGATCCGCGAGCTGCGCACGCTGACCGACATTCGAGCGATGGCCCATATCACCGGCGGTGGCGTGATCGACAACGTCCCCCGCGTCCTGCCGGAGGGCCTTGCGGCGACCATCGAGCGCTCCACCTGGAGCATTCCGCCGATCTTCACTGCCATCCAGCGCGCCGGCGGGGTCCACCTCGAGGAGATGTGGCGCACCTTCAACATGGGCGTCGGCATGGTGGTGATCGTCCCCCCGGACGTCCCCGAGATCGCCGCCGCGGCCGGGATCCCCGTCTGGCGCGTCGGTGAGGTGGTTCCGCAGTCGGGCACGCGGCGGGTCATCCTCCGGTGAGCGAACGTACCCCCGTCGGGGTGCTGGTATCCGGATCCGGGACCAACCTCGATGCGCTGCTCCGGGCGTGCGCCATGCCTGACTTCCCCGCTCGGGTGGCCCTCGTGGTCTCCAACCGGCGTAGCGCGCGGGCGCTCGAGGTCGCGCGGGCCAGGGGCGTGCCGGCTGCCGCGCTGCCGCAATCGGACTTCGACGGCGACCCGAGCGCCAGGGACCGCGAGATCCACAGGCGCTTCAGGGCCGCCGGGGTTCGTCTCGTGGTGTGCGCCGGATACGACCGCATCCTGAGCGACGCGTTTCTCGACGCCTACCCGGATGCCATCCTCAACGTGCATCCCTCCCTGCTGCCGGCCTTCGCGGGAGGCATGGACGCCGTCGAGCGAGCGCTGGCGCGCGGTGTCCGCGTCAGCGGCTGCACCGTGCAGCTACTCGAGCGTGGCGAGGCGGACGGCGGGCCGATCGTCCTCCAGGCAGCGGTGCCCGTTGAGAGTGACGACGATGCCGCGACACTGCGCAGTCGCATCCACGAGCGCGAGTGGGAGCTGCTCCCGCGCGCGGTCGCGCTCTGGTCCACCGAGCGGCTCCAACGCGACGGCGACCGCGTGCGCATCCTCCCCGCACCCGCGGCGGCTTCGGTGTGAGCGTGCGCGCCCTCCTCTCGGTCAGCGACAAGACTGGCGTGGTGGAGTTCGCGCGTGGCCTGGTCGAGCACGGCTATGACCTGGTGGCAACCAGCAGCACCAGCCGGGCGCTTGCGGATGCGGGCATCGAGGTGCAATCGGTCGCTGACGTCACCGGCTTCCCGGAGATGCTCGACGGGCGAGTCCGGACACTCCACCCCGCCATCCACGCGGGCATCCTCGCCCGCCGTGACGACCCTGACCACATGCGCCAGCTCGCGGAGAGCCGGTTCGAGCCGATCGACATGGTGGTCTCGTCGCTCTACCCGTTCTCGGACACCCTGGCGAGCGGCGCGGATGAAGACGCGATTGTCGAAAACATCGACATCGGCGGACCCACCCTCATCCGCGCGGCAGCCAAGAACCGTGATTCGGTTGCGGTGCTGGTCTCGCCGTCGCAGTACGAGGCCGTGCTCAGCGAGTTGCGAGAGCATCGCGTGATCGGCCGCGAGACCCGACACCGCCTGGCCGCTGAGGCATTCGCCCATGTCGCCGCGTACGACACGCAGGTCGCCGCATGGCTGCGCCGTGGCGCCGTGGCAGAGGCGCTGCCCACCGAGCTCACCGTCGGCGGCCCGCGGCTCCACGAGCTCCGCTACGGGGAGAACCCGCACCAGCGTGGCGCTCTCTACGCGGTTGCGGGGCTACCCGGCGGGATGGCCCACGCGCATCAGCTCCAAGGCGCGGCGCTGTCCTTCACCAACTGGCTCGACGTCGACGCGGCCCGAGCGCTGGTCGCCGAGTTCCAGGAGCCGGCCGCTTGCGTCATCAAGCACACCAACCCGTGCGGCTTCGCCGTCGGTGAGACCGTGGTGGACGCGTACCGCCGGGCGTACGAGTGCGACCCGCGCGCGGCCTTTGGCGGCATCGTCGGCGTCAACCGATCGCTCGACCTCGCGACCGCGACGGCGCTCACCGAGACGTTCCTCGAGGCGGTCGTGTGCCCGGGCATCGATGACGACGCGGCGACGCACCTGGCCACCAAGCCACGCATCCGCGTGCTGATCGTGGAGAGGCCGTCAGGCGCCGAGCCGCTCGACGTGCGCAGCATCGACGGCGGGCTGCTCATCCAGACCCGAGATCGCGTCATCACCGACCGCGCGACCATGACGGTGGCCAGTACTCGCCAGCCTGAAGAAGCCGAGTGGCGCGACCTGCTGGTTGCGTGGCGGGTCTGCCGGCACGTCAAGTCCAACGCCGTTGTGATCGTCCGCGACGGCATGGCCGTCGGCGTGGGCGCCGGTCAGATGTCCCGCGTGGAATCGTCGGAGCTCGCGGTGGCGCGCGCCGGTGACCGGTGCGCAGGGGCGGTCTCGGCCTCGGACGCCTTCTTCCCGATGTCCGACGGCCTCGAGACCCTCGGCAACGCCGGGGTGCGCGCCGTCATTCACCCGGGTGGGAGCAAGAACGACGCCAAGGTCACCGAAGCCGCCGACGGCCTCGGGATGGCGGTCGTGCTGGCCGGGGAGCGCCACTTCCGCCACTGAGCGCGCGCCGGATCAGCGCCCGTTACGCCGCCCGTTCTTGTCGTGCTTGGCCTGATCCTCGATGCAGTATCTCGTCGTGGGGATCGCCTCCAGGCGGGCCTCGCTGATCGGTTGGCCGCATGCCTCGCAGTTTCCGTACGAGCCGCTATCGACGCGCAGGACCGCAGCCTCGAGCTCGACCAGCTCCAGTTCGGCGTGCTGCAGGACGCTGTGGTCGATCTCGAGGCCGATCGTCTCGCTCGCGAGCTCCGCGGGGTGCTGCTCGGCAGACGAGAGCTCGCGCTCGGTCGCTTCCTGAGCGTCCGCGGTCAGCCGGTTTGCGGCCATTCGAAGCTCTTCGATCCGAGCCCGTTCGGTCAGCAGCCGGGTGCGGACCTCGTCGCTGTTCATGGTCGTGGGTCACCCCCGTGTCTGCTCAAAGCGGTCTTGCCCGGACGTGAGGCGCCCGCGAGGGGCCCACATTCGTGATCCATCGCGGCTCGTCTGTCTCGGCCCGCAGGTCCACCCATTCTCACCAATGGTCCCGGGTTAAGCAATGGGGCTATTCGCTGGGCGGAGCGAGCCAGAGCACCCCGAGCGGGGGAAGCGTCAGTTCCGCCGAGTACGAAGAGGCGTGCATCGGCTGTGCGACGGCTTCGACGGCACCCATGTTGCCGATGCCGCTCCCACCGTAGTGGGTTGAATCGGTGTTGAGCACCTCGGTCCAGTGGCCGCGCAACGGCAGACCGACCCGGAAGTCGTAGCGGACCACCGGGGCGAAGTTGGCGATGCAGGCGATACCCGGGTGGCCGTGAGCGTCTCGGCGGACAAAGCTGAGGACGTTCTGATCGGCGTTGCCCGCGTCGATCCACTCGAATCCGTTGGGGCTCTCGTCAAGCTCCCAGAGTGCCGGGGACTTCGCGTACAGCGCGCCGAGGTCGGCCATCAGACGGTGCACGCCGGCGTGCGCCGGATCCTCGAGCAACCGCCAGTCGAGCTCGGACTCGTGCGCCCACTCGCGCTCGACGGCGAGCTCGCCGCCCATGAACAGGAGCTTCTTTCCCGGGTGCGCCCACATCCACCCGAAGAGGGCGCGCAGGTTGGCGAAACGCTTCCAGGGGTCGCCAGACATCTTGCCGAGCAGGGAGCCCTTGAGGTGCACGACCTCGTCGTGCGAGAGCGGCAGGATGAAGCGCTCTGACCACGCGTACATGAGCCCGAACGTCATCTGGTGATGCGCGTAGCGGCGATAGACCGGATCCTTGTGCAGGTAGTCGAGGGTGTCGTGCATCCACCCCATGTTCCATTTGAAATCGAACCCGAGGCCGCCGCTCGCCGTCGTCCGAGTCACTCCCGGCCAGGTCGTCGACTCCTCGGCGATGGTCATCACGCCCGAGTTGCGCGCGTGCAGTGAGTCGTTGACCTCACGAAGCAGAGCGATCGCCTCGAGGTTCTCCTTGCCGCCGTGGATGTTCGGCACCCACGCGCCGGGCTGCCGCGAGTAGTCCAGGTAGAGCATCGAGGCCACCGCGTCGACGCGCAGGCCATCGATGTGGAACTCCTCGGCCCAGTAGTGGGCGTTGGCAACCAGGAAGTTGCGCACCTGGTTGCGTCCGTAGTTGAAGACGTACGTCCCCCAGTCGGGGTGCTCACCCCGGCGCGGGTCGCCGTGCTCGTAGAGAGGCGTGCCGTCGAAACGCGCGAGCGCCCAGCCGTCGCGTGGAAAGTGAGCGGGCACCCAGTCGAGGATCACCCCGATGCCGTTGCGGTGCATGACTTCGACGAATTTGCGGAAGTCGTCGGGTGAACCGTGGCGCGCCGTTGGCGCGTAGTAGCCGGTGACCTGGTAGCCCCACGATCCACCGAAGGGATGCTCCATGATCGGCAGCAACTCGACGTGGGTAAAGCCCAACGCCAGGCAGTGGGCGGCGAGCGGTTCGGCGATCTCCTTGTAATTGAGCACCCGACCCTCGGGACCTCGCCGCCACGATCCGAGGTGGACCTCGTACGCGGCAAAAGGAGCCTGGTTCAAAGCCGCTCGCGCCCGCCGGCGCATCCACGCCCCATCCCGCCAGCGGTGCCGGCTCTGCTCGACGAGGCTCGCGGTGCCGGGTGGGTGGTCGGACGCTCTCGCCAGCGGATCGGCTTTGAAGATGCGCATTCCGTCGCCTCGCGTGACCAGGAACTTGTATCGCACGCCGGGGCCGACTCCCGAGCAGAACAGCTCCCAGACTCCGGAGCCGCCGAGCGCACGCATCGGCCAGGTGCGCGCGTCCCAGAAATTCGCGTCGCTGACCACACTCACCCCGAGCGCGTTCGGTGCCCAGACGGTGAACGCCGTACCGAAGACGCCCTCATGTTCGATGACTTGCGCGCCGAGCACGCGCCAGAGCTGGGCGTGGGTTCCCTCGCCGATCAGGTGGAGGTCGAGCTCACCGAGGGTCGGTGAGAACCGGTACGGATCCTCCTGCTCCCACTCGCGCTCGTCATTGCGGAAGCGAAGCCGGTACCCGGGCTCGCCGGCCGGTACGGTGACCTCGAACAGCCCCGCGGCGTTGAGCCGGCGCATCTGGACGACGCCGTCGGGGCGCGCGACGCTCGCGGTGGTCGCGTCCGGATGGAAGGCCCGGATGCGGGTTGTCTCACCTTCGCTTCGGGGCCCCAGGAGATCGTGGGGATCGCGGAGGCGACCGGCGAGCATCTGCTCGACTGCCGCCTCGAGGTCGGTTGGGCCGGGATCGTGCATGGTCACTGATTGGTGCCGCGAAGCAGGAAGCGCAACGGGATCGGGACCCAGCTCGGCCGGTGTCCGAGCTCGTAGCCGATCTCGTAGACAGCTTTCTGCACTTCGAACGCCCGGCGGAGCACCAGCGATGGTCCCGGAGCCGGCAGGATCGGCCGGGAGCCGATCGTCTCGAGGTAGGCGCTCCAGAATGCGTCGCGGTTGGCGTCCGCCCACGCCTCACCGTAGCCGTGCAGCATGTCCGCTTCCGCGCTGTCCAGTGCGGTGCGCTCGACGATCGCGGCGGCGGCCGCGTAGTCGAAGGACCGCAGGATGGCGGCGACGTCGCGGAGCGGTGTGCTCAGCTCACGGCGTTCAGCGGGGGTCCGGTCGGGCTCACCCTCGAAGTCGAGGATGACCCAGCCGGTGTCGATACGCAGCAGCTGCCCGAGGTGGAGGTCGCCGTGGATTCGGGTCAGCAGGCCGCCGGGGGATAGCCCGCGGAGCTGGTCGAACCTGGCAACGACGGCCTTTCTCACCTGAATGAGCGGATCAAGCGAGGGCTCGTCGCGAGCGAGCAGCTCGTCAAGCTCGCGGGTCATGGTGTTCGCCCAGGTGTTGAGCGACGCCTCGGTCATCGGCGCTGGCGCCATGTCCGTCTCGGGCGCTCCGGCCGCGAGCGCGCGGTGCATCTCCGCGATCACTTTGCCGAGCCGCATCGACTCGGCGAGGAACGCCGCATCCTGATCGTCCACCATCGCACGGCGCTCCGCGGGATCCGCCTGACCGACCGACTCGGCATTGGCGTAGAGGTCGCGCAGCGAGGTGAGCGCGAGTGCCCACCCCTCGGTGCTGTTGTGCAGGAAGCGTTGCACGAGCACCAGCGGTGCGGGCGGCTCCCCGCCGGACTCCCACACGGCGCGTCCGAGCATCGGCGCGAGGTGCGTGAACCCGGCGGCCTCGAGCGCGTCGGACATCTCGAGCTCCTGCGACGGTCCGGTCTCGACGCGGCGCAGATGCTTGAGGAAGATCGCGTCGCCGACCTCGACCGACGTGTTGCTCTGCTCCACCCTGAGATGGCGCACCGACGAGATGCTCCCGGTGTCGAGCGCCGCCGGATCCGGGCACGAGAAGCGCAGGGTTCCGCTCGATGTCTGCAACACGAGCTGGCCGCGAACGGCCTCGAGCAGCCACTCGATGTAGGTCGAATCGCCGACTGCGTCGTAGAGGGCGATGGGATCGGGCGCCTGCGCCCACGGGATCATGAAATCAGGCGCCCGCTCAGTGAGGGGATCGCCCACCGGGCGCACGCCGAGCGGCAGTGCATACCGCGTGGTCCGTCCGTCGGTGAAGGTGACAGCGGTCAAGGTGTGGATCAACACCGGGTCGCGCTCGCTGACCACCGCCGCATCGACGATCGTGGTCGTGCGGATCGTGCGTCCCTGGGCGCCGCCCCAACGCTGGCGGGCGATGTACGCGCCGAGCGCACCCTCGCAGCCTTCGAGGCGGTGGTCACTGAGGATGGCCGAAATGCTGCCCGCGTGCGCACTCATGAAGCGGGGGCCTCCAGCGTGAACCAGTAGAAGCCGTGGGGTCCCATGGTCAGCAGGTATGGGAGCTCACCGATGCTCGGGAAATGCACGTGTCCGAGCATTTCGACCGGCGTCATCCCCATGTACTTGCGCAGGTCGAGCTCGACCGGCTGCGCGAATCGCGAGAGGTTGTTGACGCAGAGCACCACCTGCCCGTCGACGCTGCGCAGGAACGCGAACACCGACGGATTGGCAGCGTCGAGTGCCTCGAAGGCGCCCTCACCGAACACGGGAAATCGCTTGCGCACCGCGATGAACCGGCGCAGCCAGTGGAGCATCGAGGACTCGTTGCGCCGCTGCGCGCCGACATTGCATGCCTGGTAGCCGTAGACCGGGTCCATGAGCGGGGGCAGGTACAACTGCGCGAAATCGGCGTGGCTGAAACCACCGTTGCTGTCGGCGGTCCACTGCATGGGGGTGCGGACACCGTCGCGATCACCGAGATAGACGTTGTCCCCCATGCCGATCTCGTCGCCGTAGTAGAGGATGGGGCTGCCCGGCAGCGAGAGGATCAGCCCGTGGAACAGCTCCATCTGCCGGCGCCCGTTGTTCAGGAGTGGGGCGAGGCGGCGCCGGATGCCGAGGTTGAGCTTGGCGCGTGGGTCCTTCGCGTACTCGCCCCACATGTAATCGCGCTCCTCGTCGGTCACCATCTCGAGGGTCAGCTCGTCGTGGTTGCGCAGGAAGATGCCCCATTGACTGTTGGGCGGCAGCACCGGGGTGCGATCCAGGATCTCGGTGATCGGGTACCGCTGCTCGCGGCGAAGGCCCATGAACATCCGCGGCATCAACGGAAAGTTGAAGCACATATGGCACTCGGGCCGATCGGCGGACCCGAAGTAGTCGACGACGTCTTCGGGCCACTGATTCGCCTCGGCGAGCAACACTCTCCCCGGGTATTCCGCGTCGATCGCGGCGCGAAGATCTGCGAGGAACTCGTGCGTCTCGGGCAGGTTCTCGCAGTTGGTGCCTTCGCGCTTGAACAGGTACGGCACCGCATCGAGCCGGAACCCGTCCATGCCGAGGCCGAGCCAGAACCTGCACACGTCGATGATCTCCGCCTGCACGCGCGGGTTGTCGTAGTTGAGATCCGGTTGGTGGCTGAAGAAACGGTGGAAGTAATACGCGCCCGAGACGTCATCCCACGTCCAGTTCGACGTCTCGGTGTCGAGAAAGATGATCCGCGCTTCGGTGAAGCGGTTCTTGGTGGTCGACCACATGTACCAGTCGCGATGCTCGCTGTCCGGTGACGACCGAGCATCCTGGAACCAGGGGTGCTGGTCGCTGGTGTGGTTGATGACCAGGTCCATGATCACGCGGATGCCGCGGGAATGCGCCTCCGTGACGAGCAGGGCGACGTCCTCGACGGTGCCGTAGTCGGCCAACACCGTCCTGTAGTCGGAGATGTCGTACCCGCCATCACGGAGCGGGCTCTGCTGGAACGGCAGCAGCCAGATGCAGTCGACGCCGAGCCACTCGAGGTACTCGAGCTTGGCGATCAATCCGGAGAAGTCGCCGATACCGTCGTTGTTGCCGTCGTAGAACGCGCGGACCGAGAGCTCGTAGAACACCGCTTTCTGAAACCAGAGCGGATTCTCGAAGGTCCCGGTGCCGGCGCTCATCGATGTGAGCGCACGTGCAGGACGTGCGCCGGCTGCCAGGCCGGATCCAGGCGGACGTAGTTCACCGCGCCGTACCATGTATAGGTCGCACCTCCGAGCTCATCATGCACGTCGAACGGCCGGTCCGCGGCGACACCGAGTGCGCCGAGGTCGAGCCACGTGTTCGCCTCCCGTGGATGATGGGGGTCGAGGTTGATGACGAGGATGATCACGTCGTCCTTGTCCGGCGTCGACCGCGAGACACAGAGCATCGCATCGTCGGTCATGTGGTGGAGACGCAGGGTGCTCAGCTGCGCGATCGCCTCGCGGTGTGTGTCGCGGATCTCGTTGAGGCGCGTGATCAGCGGCGCGAGCGATCCCGGCTGCGTCCAGTCGCGCGGCCGGAGCTCGTACTTCTCCGAGTCGAGATATTCCTCGCCGGCTTCGCGGACGGCCGCGTTCTCGAAGAGCTCGTAGCCGCTGTACATCCCCCATGACGGACAGGTGATCGCCGCGAGGATCGCGCGCATCCTGAACGCGGCGGGGCCGCCATGCTGCAGGGTCGCGTGCAGGATGTCGGGCGTGTTCACCCAGAAGTTCGGCCTGAACCAGTCGACCAGCTCAGTCTGCGACAACTCTGTCAGATACTGGCCGAGCTCCCAGGCGGTGTTGCGCCACGTGAAGTAGGTGTACGACTGGGAGAACCCGATCTTCGCCAGACGCTGCATGACCGCGGGACGGACGAACGCCTCGGCGAGCATGATCACATCGGGGTGCTCGCGGCGGATCTCGGCGATCAGCCACTCCCAGAAGGGGAACGCCTTGGTGTGCGGGTTGTCCACCCTGAAGATGCGCACGCCGTGCCCGATCCAGAATCGCATCACATCGCGAAGCGCGACCCAGAGGCCGGCCGCGTCGCCGCTGTCGAAGTCGATCGGATAGATGTCCTGGTACTGCTTGGGCGGATTCTCCGCGTAGCGGATCGATCCGTCGGAGCGATGCCGGAACCACTCTGGGTGTTCGGTCACCCACGGGTGATCCGGGCTGCACTGCAGAGCGTAGTCGAGCGCGACCTCGAGGCCCGCAGCCTGCGCGGCAGCAACGAACTCGTCGAAATCGTCGATGGTCCCGAGATCCGGGTGCACGGCCGTATGGCCACCTGAAGCGGCGCCGATCGCCCACGGGCTTCCCGGATCGCCCGGCGAGCACTCGTTGACGTTGTTGGGCCCCTTGCGATGGGTGATCCCGATCGGGTGAATCGGCGGCAGGTACAGCACCGAGAAGCCCATTGCGGCGATTGCCGGGAGCCGCCGCTGGGCGAGCTTGAACGTCCCGCTTCGGGGCGGCACCGCCCCCTCCGACCTCGGGAACATCTCGTACCACGCGGAATACCCGGCCGCCTCCCGCTCGACCCACAACCGGTACGGCCCGGCGATGGTGGCGTGGCTGAGGTCGGCGGTCCGCCGCATCAGACCCATGGTGGCTTCGCGAGTTGCCAGCTCCACCCTCGTCTCGGGGGCTGTCGCCGTGCCGAGCTTGCTCGCGAGCGCGGTCAGCGCGCGGCGGTCGGACTTGGAGACGACCGGCAGCTCCGCCCGCCCGGCCGCGAGGGCGGCGCCGTCGGCGAGATCGAGCTCGACGTCAACACCCGCCTGGAACCGGATCGTCAGGTCCCGAGCCCATCCGCCCCAGACGTCGAGGATGCCGACCACGGCGAAGCTCCACGCCCCCAGCCGGCGCGGCTTGATCCACGCGCCGTACATGTCCTGCGGCTCGGCCTCCATGGGCACCTCGACCATCCCGGGAGGGGGCGCGTCACGTCCCAGTGGCCGGGCGCCGGGCCAGTGCCAGACCCACGCGAGCAGGGGGTCGTGACCGTCGGCAAACGCGCGCGCCGACACTCGCAGCGGCAATCCGCGCGTGGCCTTGGCAGGAAACTCGCCGCCGTCGACGGTGGGCCTGACGTGCTCGACGACCACTCGCCTCCGATCGCCGAGCAGCCGGTCGGAGACGGGGTTGCTCATCGGATTCATGTACGACCGAAGGTCGGGTCACAAGCTAGCAGACCGGACCGGATTCGTAATGGTTCCTCAACGTCGGGACCGTAGAGTGCGCTGGAACCCAGGTGAACCGATACCGACTCGCTCTCGCGACCGTCGCCGTGGCCATCACCGCCGTGGTGCTCTTCACCGTGGTCACCAACCCACCGGCGGCCACCACGGCCAGCCAGGTCTATCCCGTCAGCCAGCGCTCCGAGGCCCCCGATTTCACCGGCATCGACGGGTGGCTCAACACCACCCCGCTGACCCTTGCCGACCTCCGCGGCAAGGTCGTCCTCATCGACTTCTGGACCTTCTCGTGCGTCAACTGCGTGCGCACCATCCCCCACCTCAAGGTCCTCTACGACGCCTACAAACAGGATGGATTCGTCATCGTCGGCGTCCACTCCCCGGAGTTCGACTTCGAGAAGGTGCCGGCCAACGTCGCAGCCGCGGTCCAGCGCCTCGGGATTTCGTGGCCCGTGGCCATCGACAGCGAGATGGCCACCTGGAACGCCTACCAGAACCAGTCCTGGCCTGCCGAGTACCTCCTCGATCAGCAGGGCCGGGTCGCCTACACGAGCATTGGCGAAGGAGACTACGCGCAAACGGACGCCGCCGTCGCGCAGCTGCTCAAGGTGCACACCGCGACACTGCCGTCATCGACGCCGGTGCCCAGCAACACCACGCCCGAGCTCTACGCGGGCAGCGTGCGGGGACAGCTCGCCGACAACGTGCCGTACGGATCGCCGGGTTCGCCGACCGTCTATGCGGATCACGGTCCACCCCAGCAGCAGGACTCGATTCAGGTCACCGGCACCTGGACGGATGAGGGCCAGTATCTCCAGGCGGACGCTACCGGCCACGTACGGCTCAACTTCACCGCCGACACCGTATACATCGTCGCCGGGACGCCCGGGGCAGCGCTCCACGTTGCGGTCAAACTTGACGGAAAGACCGTGCCCGCGGCAAGTAGTGGCGCCGCGCTGACCGGCTCCGGGTTCATAGTGACCCGCCAGGACCTGTTCCAGCTGCTCACCGGGATCTCACCCGGATACCATCTCATCGACCTGACCGTGCCGGCGGGGTTCCGGATCTACACCTTCACGTTCGGCTGATGCTCTCCATTGCCACGGTGCTCGCGACCTTCGTCGCGGGGCTGGGATCCTTTCTCGCACCGTGCACGGTCCCGCTGTTGCCCGCGTATCTGGCGTGCGTCTCCGGGGTCAGCGCCGCCGAGCTGAGCAACCCGGACCGGCACAGCTTCCGGCTCCGGCTGCTCGCCGGGTCGCTGCTCTACGTCGCTGGATTCACCTGCGTCTTCGTCCTCCTCGGGCTCAGCGCCGGAGGCATCGCGCGGGTCGCCAACGGGGCGGTGAGCGGACGGATCGTCGAGATCATCGGCGGCATCGCGGTGATCCTGTTCGGCTTGGCGATCATCGGCGTGGTCCGAGTCGGCCTGCTCGAGCGAACGCAGGGCTTCCAGCTCCCCGAGCGGCTGCGCCGGCGCGGCGTCCTCGGCGCATTCCTGGTCGGCGTCGTCTTCGGACTCGGCTGGACGCCATGCGTCGGGCCGTATCTCGCCGCCGCCCTGACGCTGGCGGCGCTCAGCTCGCACGCTTTGACGGGCGGGCTGCTGCTGGTCGTCTACTCGCTCGGGCTCGGACTCCCCTTCATCGCCGTCGCGCTCCTCTGGGCATCGCTCCCGGAGCTCCCCCGCAGCCTCAACCGCTTCGTGCGCCCGCTGACGCTCGCGGGCGGCGTGATCACGGTCATCCTCGGTGTGCTGCTCGCGACCGGCGCGTATACGCACCTCACGTCATACCTGGCGCAGCTCTCGACCCCGAGCTGATCGGTGCTTGATCACCGCGGCGTGCCCTCGCACGCTCCTCGTCGGCGCGTCGGCGTCCCGCTCAGTCGAACCTGCGGCAGACCACCACATCAAGGGTCACGTTGCGCTGGATGTGCCGAGCGAGCCGGAGGTAGACCCTGAAATCCTTGTAGTGCTGGTCGCCGACCATCTCCTTGAGCTGATCGGCGTGCTTGTGCATATTGGCGAGCCAGTGATCGATGGTCGTCTCGTAGTGGCGGCGCTCGATGTGGTGGACGCGCTCGATGTCGAACCCGGCATCGTTGGCGAGGCGCAGCTCCTCGGCCAGGGTCCGGTAGTTCCCCGTGTCCCCGTAGATCTGGCTCACGAACTCGCCGCCTCGCTCGAGCTTCGCGTGGCGCGGGTGCTTGAGGTGCAGCTCCTTGTTGATCATCACGCCGCCGGGCTTGAGCCAGTCATGGCACTTGGTGAAGAACCCGGAGAGGTTGAAGAAGTGGACGATCACCTCGTCGGTGTAGATCGCATCGACGCTCTCGGGGGGCGTGTAGTCCTCCCAATGGCTGAGGACGATCTTCGCGTCCGTGCCGCGCCGGGCGATTCGCTGCTCGGCGTAGCCCTTCTGGGTCGGCGACAGCGTCAGACCGGTCCCGGAGAGCCCATAGGTATCGCAGAGATACGTGAGCGGGCCCGCCCAGCCGCAGCCGACGTCGATGAGGCGCATGCCCTGCTTCAGGCCCGCGAGCCGCGCGATCAGGTCGAGCTTGGCCTGCTGTGAGGCGGTGTCGTCCTCGGTGCCCGGTTCCCACAGGTTGGCGGAGTAGACGTTCCATTCACCGCCGGTGATGAGCAGGAAGAACTCCGGCGGCTGCTCGTAATGGACGTTGGTCCGGGCCTGGTCGACCTCGGTCGTGTACTCGTGATAGAGCTGGTGCTCTGGGCGGACATCGGGTCTCTCGCTGCTTGCCACGACTAATACCCCTGCAATGCCTCCGTCAGCGGGAGAAGAATAGCCGCGGCGCAGAGGTGTTGTGGTCAATCCGACTGTTTCACGTTCGCGGCCGCCCGTGGAGCGGCATGCGGGCCCAGCGCCGTCGCTGGGTGCGAAGATGGGCCGGTCATGGTTGGCACCGACGTCTTCGGCACCAGGGCGGAACTGGTCCCGGGGGTTTCCTACCATCGTCTCGGCGCGCTCGCCGAGCGGGGGATCGGCGACGTCTCCCGGCTGCCGGTGACCCTGAAGATCCTCCTCGAGAACAGCGTTCGCAATGCCGCGGCGCCGTCCGTCCGCGAGGGCGACGTCGAGGCGATCGCGAGCTGGGACGGCACCGGCTCGGCAGCAGACCGCGAGCGGGCTTTCATGCCGGCGCGCGTCCTCCTCCAGGACTTCACCGGCGTGCCCGCCGTCGTCGACCTTGCCGCCATGCGCTCCGCGGTCGCCCGGTCCGGCGGAGACCCGATGCGCATCGATCCGCTCGTTCCGGTGGATCTCGTCGTCGATCACTCGGTGCAGGTCGATGCCTTCGGCAACCGCGAGGCATACGAACGCAACATCGCCCGCGAATACGAGCGCAACCGCGAGCGCTACTCGCTGCTCCGCTGGGCCCAGCAGGCCTTTCAGGGCTTCCGGGTGGTCCCGCCGGGCATGGGCATCGTCCACCAGATCAACCTCGAGTACCTCGCACAGGTCGTCCAGGTGCGCGAGATCGACGGCGTGCGCACTGCCCTGCCGGACACCCTGGTCGGCACGGACTCACACACCCCGATGGTCAACGGCATGGGGGTGCTCGGCTGGGGCGTCGGCGGCATCGAAGCCGAGGCCTGCATGCTCGGCCAGCCGCTGTTCCTGCTTGCGCCGGTCGTCGTGGGAGTTCGCTTTCACAACGCCCTGCCCGCCGGCACCACCGCGACCGACCTGGTGCTCACGCTGACTGAGTTGCTCCGCAAGCACGGCGTGGTGAACAAGTTCGTCGAGTTCTGCGGCAGCGGCCTGAGCTCGATGTCGGTCCCCGACCGGGCGACGCTCTCGAATATGTCACCGGAGTTCGGCGCCACGGCGTCGCTGTTCCCGGTCGACGCGAGGACGCTCGAATACCTGCGTGGCTCCGGCCGGGATCCCGAGCACATCGGCCTGGTCGAGCGTTACGCGAAGGAACAGGGCATGTTCCGCACGGACGACTCGCCGATCCCGACCTTTAGCGAGATGGTCGAACTCGACCTGGCGAGCGTGGTGCCGAGCGTCGCGGGCCCCAAGCGCCCGCAGGACCGCGTCGCCCTGCCCCAGGTCTGGGAGTCATTCACGAATGTCTGGGAGCAGCGCCCTGAACGCAACACGAGCGAGGTGACCGCCGAGGGCGAGGTGTCGCGGCTCGAGGAGGAGGGCGGCATCGACCCCGAGTCGGTGGTCGAGGAGCCGGCGCCGAACGGCCCTCTCGACGCCGCATCGGTGCGCGACGGATCGGTCGTGATCGCCGCCATCACTTCGTGCACCAACACCTCGAACCCGGCGGTCATGGTGGCGGCGGGGCTGCTTGCGCGCAACGCCGTCGCTCGGGGGCTGATGCCCCCGGACTATGTCAAGACGTCGCTCGCACCGGGCTCGCGCGTGGTCACCGACTACCTCGAGCGGGCCGGATTGCTCAGCTCGCTGGAGCAGCTCCGCTTCAACCTCGTCGGCTACGGGTGCACCACGTGCATCGGCAACAGCGGCCCGCTCCCGGAGCTGGTCGCGGAGCGCATCGACGCCGAGGACCTCACGGTCGCGGCGGTGCTCAGCGGCAACCGCAACTTCGAGGGCCGCATCCACCCGCAGGTGCGGGCCGCGTACCTCGCGTCGCCACCGCTCGTGGTTGCCTACGCGCTCGCGGGCCGCCTCGACATCGACCTCACGAGCGACTCGCTCGGGACCGGCCTTGACGGCAAGCCGGTCTTTCTCAGCGATATCTGGCCCAGCGCCGACGAGGTCACCGAGACGGTCAGCGCTGCGATCGGAAGCGACCTGTACACGCGGGAGTACGAGCGGATCTTCGACGGCGACGAGCATTGGCAGCAGTTGCCGTCACCGAGCGGCGGGCTCTTCGACTGGGACGCGGACTCGACGTACGTCCGCGAGCCACCGTATTTCGTCGGCATGTCGCCCGAGCCACAGCCGCCGGTGGACGTGATCGACGCCCGCGTGCTCGCGCTCCTGGGTGATTCGATCACCACCGATCACATCTCGCCGGCGGGCACCATCTCCGGGGTGAGCCCCGCGGCGGCGTATCTCCGGGAGCACGGCGTCGAAGCTCGCGACTTCAACACCTACGGTGCGCGACGCGGCAACCACGATGTGATGGTTCGCGGCACGTTCGCGAACATCCGCCTCCACAACGCGCTCGCCGACGGCAAGGAGGGTGGGTGGACTGCGCACCTCCCTGACGGTGCGGTCATGACCATCTACGACGCGTCGGCGCTCTATCAGCAGGAGGGTGTCCCGTTGATCGTGATCGCGGGGCGCGAGTACGGCTCTGGCTCGTCGCGAGACTGGGCCGCGAAAGGCCCGCTGCTCCAGGGTGTTCGTGCCGTCATCGCGGAGTCGTACGAGCGCATTCACCGCAGCAACCTGGTGGGCATGGGAATCCTGCCGCTGCAGTTCCGCGCGGGGGAGAGCGCAGTGTCGCTCGGCCTCGACGGCACCGAGCTGTACACGATTCGCGGCGTCGCCGGCGCGTCCCCGGGGTCGGCCGTGCACGTCAGCGCCCGCCGGGCAGGCC
The DNA here is from genome assembly GCA_003153505.1 of Candidatus Dormiibacterota bacterium. Classification (GTDB taxonomy): domain Bacteria; phylum Chloroflexota; class Dormibacteria; order Aeolococcales; family Aeolococcaceae; genus Palsa-851. The sequence continues at coordinate 34,498 of PLZA01000015.1, read as the reverse complement.
AGGCCGATATCGAGTTCGACACGGTGTGCCGGCTCGACAGTGACACCGACGTGGAGTACCTGCGCAACGGCGGAATCCTGCCGCTCGTGCTCCGCCAGCTCATGAAGGGCTGAGCGCCCGCAGGCGTGTCGCCGCATCGGCAGCGCTGAATGGTCCTCTTCGTCCTCTTCTTCGCGGTGGTGGTGATCGTCGGATGCGTGTCGTATTTTGCCGGCCAGCAACGCATCCGCGATATCGCGACGTTCGGGGCGGCGCACGGCCTGGCGGTGGTCGGCAACGACTGGGAGCTCGGTGACTGCGGGCTCCCGCTCTTTCGCGCCGGGAATCGCAGGTACTGGCACAACGTTCTCCGCGGGCAGTGGAGTGGCCTGCCGGTGACGTACTGCGACTATTCGTACGTCGTCTCCGACGGGAAGAACCAGAACACGGTTTCGTTCTCCAACGTCATCACCCAGCTCGCGACGCCGATGCCCCAGGTCACCGTCACGCCGCGCGGCGCGCTCGGAATGCTTGCCGAGGAATCCCTCGGCGCACCCGGGATCCATTTCGAGTCGATCGATTTCAACAACCGATTCAACGTCAAGTCAGCGGACGACGCCTTTGCCGTCGAGCTGATCGACGCGCGGATGATCGAGACGTTGCTGAGCCTCGACAGCGGGGACCACGTGGTGTTCGGACCGCTCTTTCTGATGGTGTACACGCACCGCCGGCCGGTCGCCGAGCTTGGCGCTCTCTTCGACGCCACCGCGCTCGTCACCGAGCGCATTCCCGCGCTGGTGCACGGCCGGAGCGGCTCCTGATCTCCGACGGCGGCGTTTGATCGCCACTTGTCACGCGGTACCCTAGACCCGCACTCGATCCCCTGCTCCGAAGGAGACCTCCGTGATAGTCCTGATCGTCGTCCTCGTCATCATCGTGGTCGTCGCGCTCGGCGTGGTGGCCGCGTACAACCGGTTCGTCTCCCAACGCAACGCGGTGCAGAACGCCTGGGCTGACATCGATACCGAGCTGAAGCGCCGGTACGACCTCATCCCCAACCTGGTGTCGACGGTGCAGGGCTACGCCGCGCACGAGCGAGGCGTCTTCGAGGAGGTCGCCCAGGCGCGTTCGGTCGGTATGCAGGCGCAGGGGCCGGCAGCTGCGGCCGCCGCTGAAGGACCATTCCAGATGGCCCTCGGCCACCTGTTCGCGGTCGCCGAGAACTACCCCGAGCTCAAGGCCAACCAGAACTTCCTGCAGCTCCAGGCGACGCTCTCCGATACCGAGGATCGCATCCAGGCATCGCGGCAGATCTACAACAGCAACGTGCAGCAGTTCAACACCCGCGTGCAGGCGTTCCCGTCGAACGTCATCGCCAACATGTTCCATTTCCAGCTCGCCGAGTTCTTCCAGATCGACGCCGCACAGCGTGCGGTCGTCGCCGAGGCGCCGAAGGTCGATTTCAGCGCCATCACCAATGCCACCTACGGCCAGACCCCGGGAGCGGCGCCTGCCCCCGCGCCGTCACCCGGGACACCGCCGGCGCCCCCCGTTTCGGGCGCCTGAGGCCGGCCGGTGCAGCCGGCGCCGCGCCGCTGGCGGCTAAGCGACGCGGAGCCACTCCCGGGACTCCACCCGGTCGTCGGTAAGGTGCTCGCGGCGCGAGGCTACGACCTGGCTGCCGCATCGGCCTTCCTCGACGTCACCGGCGGGTACCACGATCCATTCGGGCTTCCCGCCATGGAGGCCGCCGTCGAAGCGATCACCTCGACGATCGCCGAAGGCGGCACGATCGCGGTCTACGGTGACTACGACGCCGATGGTGTGACCGCCTGCGCCATGCTCACGCGCTGCCTGCGCGCATCCGGGGCGACGGTCATCCCGTACATCCCCAACCGGATGACCGAGGGCTACGGGCTGCATGCGGCCGCGCTCGCCGAGCTGGCAGGTCGCGGCGCTCGCTGCGTCATCACGGTCGACTGCGGCACGAGCAGCGTCGACGTTGCGCTGGGCCGTTCCGCGACCATGCGCCTCGTCGTCACCGACCACCATCTCGCCCTTGCCCCCGGCGGATCGCCGCCGCAACTCGCACCCGCTGACGCGCTCGTCAATCCCAAGCTGCCGGGATCGACGTATGCGTTCGACGGGCTCGCGGGGGCCGGGGTCGCCTTCAAGCTCGTCCAGGCCCTGGAGACGCGAGGCGTGGTGCCCGCCGGAAGCGCCGACGCATCGCTCGGGCTCGCGGCGCTCGGGACGATCGCCGACATGATGCCGCTGCGCGGCGAGAACCGTGTGATCGTCCGCGACGGCCTGCCGCGAATCGTCGATCTGCCCGGGCTGCGTGCCCTCTGCGAGGTCGCCGGCATCTCACCGCCCCCGCGAGGGACGGACATCGCTTTCGCGGTCGGACCGCGCATCAACGCCGCGGGACGGATGGAGGATGCGCGTCTCGCCCTCGAACTCTGTCTGTGCGACGACCCTGATGAGTCGATGCGGCTCGCCACCGACCTCGACACCCAGAATCGCCTGCGACAGCAGGCGGTCGCGATCGCGCTCGCCCAGGCCGAGGAACAGGTCGCGGCCATCGACGACGATGCGGCGGCCATCGTGCTCGGCGACCCCGAGTGGCCGATGGGCATCGTCGGACTGGTCGCCGGCCGGATCGCCGAGCGGTATGCGAGGCCGACCTTTGTCGCGTGCCTCGATCCTCTCGAGGCGAAGGGCTCGGCACGCTCGGCCGGTGGCGTCCACATCGTCAAGGCGCTCGACGGCGCCGCCACTTCCTTGCTCCGCTACGGCGGGCATGCGGCTGCGGCGGGATTCAGCCTCGACCCGGCACGCTTCGACGAGTTCAGCGAGCTGATCACCGCGTCGGTTGGCGAGCAGAACGCCGGCCTCGAGCGCATACGCGACTTCTCCATCGACTGCGAGATCTCGGGAGTCGACGTCACCCCCGAGCTCTGTCATGCGCTCGATCAGCTCGAACCGAGTGGCCAGGGCAACCCCGCACCGCTACTGGCGGTGTGTGGAGCTCGCGTTCTGGGGACCTCGACCTTCGGGTCGGACGGTCAGCACGTGCGGGTCGCGCTCGCGACCGGGAGCGGCATTGTCGAGGCGATCGCTTTCAACAAGCCGAATCTCGCCGGCCACCTTCCCCGGGGCAGGCTCGTCGACGCGTGCTTCGGGCTGGAGGTCGACAGCTTCCAGGGCCTACAACGCGTGCGCGCACGCCTTCGCGACCTGCGCCCGGCGCGGGCGGTGGCCCTGAGCGGACAGCCGGTTGTCGCTGCTGCGTCGGCTCGTGGCGCGGGGTCGCCGGCGGGTTAGATCCGCCCGGTCAAAGCCGCGAGGCCGTCGCCGGTGAGGTCGGCGAGGCCGGCCCTGCGTCCCGTGAGTGCCAGGATGATCGAGGCGAGCGGGCCTTTGACCTCGGGTCCGGTGCCGCGCGTCCAGTCGACGTCCGTGGCGGTCAATGTGAGTCCGGTGGCGCGGCGTTTGCCGCCGAGGAGCAGGTTGCCGCGGGTCACAAAATCGCCGACCAGCGTCACGGCCTCCGGCTGAAAGGTGTGTGCGATCCCGAGTGGACGGCGAATGTCCTGGCTGTGGATCACGATCTCGCCGACCATCGCATCGAGCGGGCCAGGTGGTGCGGTGGTGCGATCGAGCTGCGCCTTGAACCCGGCCAGCGCATCAGCCGGCGTCGCGCCCTGCTCCTCCTTGACGCCGTTGTCGTTCATCACGTTGAATCGGAAACCGCTGCCGGCGAGCTTGCCGAAGAACCTTCCCGGGGTCATCTTGGCGGTGGTCGTCATGTGGGCGAGGACATCGCGGACCGTCCACGCAGAACACAGCGACTGTGTCGACCATTGCGCGTCGGTCACGTTCTCGAGGTCGGCGATGAGCGCCACCCGCTCAGCGCGAATGAGCGGCCATTGATTTGCAGCCACGTCAGTCCTCCACAGGTCCGGCTCTCGCCCACAGGCCCCTGGGTCAGCGGTCGTTGCGACTGTACCGTGCGCGCTCGCTGCGAAGCGGGACGTCAATGGCACCGGGAGGTCGGAGGCCGATCTTGCTACCGTTGGCGGACACAAGAGCGAGATGACTGACTGGTGATCCTCCCCAAGATCCGGGATCCGCGGTTCATCACCGTGCGTCGCGGCGGGATCCTCCAAGACGACGATCATCGTCTTCTTGCGATGTGGGCGGCTGACTGCGCCGAGCACGTGCTGCACCACTTCGAGCAGTCACGCCCGAAGGACGACCGTCCACGTCGGGCGATCGACCTCGGGCGTGCCTGGGCGCGCGGTGAGATCACGTGGGCAGAGGCCCGAACGGCGGCCGGCCATGCGAACGCTGCGGCCAGAGACCTGAGTGGGGCAGCACGGCATGCCGCGTACGCTGCCGGCCAGGCCGCGGCGGTGGGCCATGTGGCGGCCCACGAACTCGGAGCCGCGGCCTACGCGATCAAGGCCGCGCGCGCGGCAGCGACTGAAGACGACCGCGTCGAGGCCGGCCGTTTGGAGTGCCAGTGGCAGCGCGCCCAACTCCCCCACGCGATCCGAGAACTTGTGCTCGACGACCAGCGGCTGCGCAACGAGTTGTGCTGGTTTGCGTTCGACTGCTGACACGGCTCGCTCCGCAGGCCGCCACAGTCAAGTCGGCTCGACCTCGCAAGCCTGAGACGGTCTGCTGCTCATGAGATCGATGCATCCAAGGCGCACACCGCACACCCGCACCCGGCTGTCGTTACAACTTCGAACTTGCCGCGGCCCCCACCCGGTGCTAGCGTCGGGTGGGCGAGTCCGGCGGTCGTCGCCGTGCCCGCCGGCGAGAGAGCAAGGACGGACCTGCCGCGCTGTCAGGTCCTCAGCGCGCATCCGGAGGCACCTCATGCTCGAGGAGGTCGGGATTCCTCGGCTCGTGGTTGGCGGCCTGGGTTCGGGTACCGGGAAGACCTCGATCACCCTCGGCCTCACCGCCGCACTCCGTGCTCGTGGTCGGACCGTCCAGACCTTCAAGGTGGGCGCCGACTTCATCGACTCCGCGTACCTCGCGCACGCGAGCCGGCGATCATGCCGCAACCTCGACTCGTGGCTACTCGGTCCCGATGGGGTGCGGCGCTCGCTTGCGCATGGCGCGATCGGTGCGGATTGCGTCATCGTCGAAGGGGCGATGGGCGTGCTCGACGGCCATGGCATGACGGCGGAGACGCCTGAGTCGAACCCTCGCGAGTTCCCCGGCAGCACGCTCGAGGTCGCGCGCCTCATCTCCGCGCCGGTGGTGCTCGTGGTCGACGCGTGGTCCATGGGCGAGACAGCCGCAGCGGCGGCGCTGGGCATCAAAGAGCTGGACAGCGCCGGCAGCGTGATCGGTGTGATCCTCAACAACGTCCCCAACGACTATCGACGTCGCGTGATCGAGGATGCGATCTGGTCGCTCGCCAGGATGCCGGTCCTCGGCGCGCTCCCACACATGCAGAACGTCCGCATCCCGGAACTGCGTACCGGGCTGCTGCCACTGCTGCAGAACCCGCACGTCGACGAGGCGATCACGGAGCTCGGTGCGGCGATGGCCAGGCACTGCGATCTCGACCTCCTCGAGCGCCTCATGGAGGGGGCGCGGCCGGTGCCGCTCGCGCCGCGCCACCGCGCAGCCGCAACACTGAGCAGCGACGCACCGGTGCGCATCGGTGTCGCGTTCGACGACGCCTTCTGCTTCTACTACTCGGAAAACCTCGAGCTGCTCGAGGACGCGGGCGCCGAGATCGTCACGTTCTCGCCCCTCGAGGACGCCGCGCTGCCGCGCGACCTCGGCCTCATCTACCTGGGCGGGGGCATCGCAGAGGCGTTCGTTCCGAGGCTCGCACGCAACCTGTCGTTCCTCGAGTCGTTCCGGCGCGCCCACGCCCACGGTGTCCCGGTCTACGCCGAGGGCTGCGGCCTGCAGTACTCGGCGCGGTCGCTCCGGACCAGCGACGGCACCACCCATCAGATGGCAGGCCTCATTCCCATCGACATCACGCTGGAGGCCGGCACCCTGCACACCGGATACCGCGACCTCAGCATCGCCACAGCGTCGATGCTCGGCCCTGTCGGGACGCGTCTTCGCGGGCACGAGTTTCATTTCAGCCGCGTCCTCTCCGGCGCCGACTGCCTGGACGCCGCCTACACGATGCACGACTGCGATGGCGAACCACTCGGGTGCGAGGGATGGACCGACCCGCTCATGCTCGCGTCGTTCATCCATCTCCACTTCGGTCAGGAGCAGGAGCTTGCCGGCCGTCTTGTCGCCGCCGCCCGCGACTCGATCGATCAGCGGACGCACGCCACGCTGGCGGGGCGCGGCAGTCGATTCGCCGCCCCGGTGTAGTCTTGGGATGCGATGTCCCAGGCCCCGTCCACCGTCGGTGAGTTGCGTCGTGCGGAATACCGCGTCCTGCCCGTCAGGACCGAGCTGCGCCGCAACCTGATTCGCAAGCTCACCAACCACGAGGAGCTGTTCGGCGGCATCCGCGGATACGACGATTCGGTCATCCCGCAGATCGAGAATGCCATCCTCGCGGGGCAGGACATGGTGCTGCTCGGTGAGCGCGGCCAGGCGAAGTCGCGCCTCATCCGGGCGCTGATCACGCTCCTCGACGATGCCGTCCCGGCAATCGCCGGGTGCGAGATCAATGACGATCCCTATGAGCCGATCTGCCGCCGCTGCCGCGACCTTGTCGCCGAGCATGGCGATGCGACCGAGCTCGCGTGGCTCACCCCCGACCATCGCTACTCGGAGAAGTTGGCGACCCCGGACACGTCGATCGCCGACCTGATCGGCGAGGTCGACCCGATCCGCGTTGCCGAAGGGCGCTACCTCAGCGACGAGCTCACCATCCACTACGGCCTCATCCCGCGCACCAACCGGGGCATCTTCGCGATCAACGAGCTCCCCGACCTCGCCGAGCGCATCCAGGTCGGGCTGCTCAACGTCATCGAAGAGCGCGACGTGCAGATCCGCGGCTACCGCCTGCGCCTGCCGCTCGACGTGTTCGTGGTCGCGACCGCCAACCCCGAGGACTACACCAACCGCGGCCGGATCATCACCCCGCTCAAGGACCGCTTCGGCGCGCAGGTCCGCACCCACTACCCGCGCACGCTCGACGACGAGATCGCGATCGCCGAGCAGGAGCGGATGACGTTCGACGACATGCCGGTCCCGGTCACCGTGCCGGGGTTCATGCAGGAGATCGTCGCCGAGCTTTCGCACGTGGCTCGGCGCCATCCGCAGGTGAATCAGCGCAGTGGTGTCTCGGTCCGGCTCACCACCGCGAACTACGAGAACCTTGCGGCCGGAGCACTGCGCCGCGCGCTGCGCACCGGCGAGCGCGACGCGGTCGCACGGATCAGCGATCTGCCCGCGCTCATGTCGTCAACAGCAGGAAAGATCGAGCTCGAGACCTGGGAGGATGGCGACGACGGCGCGGTGCTCGAGAAGCTGATGCGCACCGCGTGCAACAACGTCTTCCGCCGCCACTTCACCGTCCAGGAGTTCAGCGACCTCGTGCAGCGGTTCGATCGCGGCGGATTCACGGTGGAGGTCGGCGACCAGCACACCGTCGCGCACTACGCGCAGGCGCTCACCGAGCTCGGCGGTGTGGAGCGCGCGCGCCAGCGGCTCGGTGAGCCGGACACCGACGCGATGCGGGTCGCGGTGCTCGAATTCGTCCTCGAAGGCCTGCATCTCGGCAAGCGCCTCAACAAGACCGCACTCGACGGAAGCGCGGTCTATGGAGGATGAGGCTCTCGCGGAATCGAGGCTGGATCCGGCGCCGGAACCGAAACGCAACCCGCGCCAGCATCGATTCAGCATCTGGGACGGCACCCAGGACCCGCTCGGCGATGACGCCGACGCGCTCTTCGACCGGCTGAGCGAGGACGTCTTTCATGGCTGGGACTTCGAGACGGCGCTGCGCCGTCTGCTGAGCCAGGGCTGGCGCGACCGCGACGGGCGCAAGTTCGCCGGCCTCGAGGAGTTGATGGAACGGCTGCGCAAGCAGCGCCAGAAGCAGCTCGAGCGCTACAGCCTCGACAACGTCTTCAAGGACATCGAGGAAAAGCTCGACAACGTGCTCCGTCTCGAACGCCAGGGCATCGACGAGCGGCTCAAGAATGCCACCGACGGCAGCGCCCAGCGGATCCTCGAGCGTGTCGCCAAGAAGCGCCGCGAGCACCTCGACAACCTGCCCCCGGAACCTGGCGGCGCGATCCGCGAACTCCAGGGCTACGAGTTCATGGACCAGCGCGCAGAGCAGGCATTTCAGAAGCTGCTCGAAGAGATCAAGCAGAACGTCGTCAACACGTACTTCAAGCAGATGGCCGAGCAGATGGGTCAGATGTCGCAGCAGGACCTCAGTGCGCTGCGCGAGATGGCCCGCGATCTGAACTCGCTCGTGCGGCAGAAGCTGGAAGGGGTGCCCGACGCGCAGCTGCAGCACAACTACGAGGACTTCCTCAAGAAGTGGGGCTCGATGTTCCCGGACGCGCCGGCGACGTTCGACGAGTTCCTCGCCCAGCTCGCGGCGCAGATGGCGCGCATGGACTCGTTGATGCAGTCGCTGTCGCCGGAGCAGCGTCATCAGCTCGAGGAGATGATCTCCGCGACGTTCGGTGACCCGGACCTGCAGGCACAGCTCGCCGAGCTGATGAGCGGTCTCGAACTGCTCTCCGACCGCCGCCACCTCGGTCAGCGCTACTCGTTCTTCGGGAACGAACAGCTGCCTTTTGACGAGGCGATGGGGGTCATGGACCGCCTGCAGTCGATCGAGGAGCTGGAGCGCGGGCTGCGCGGGATGTATCGCGGTGAGCCGCTCGACAGCGCAACCGAGGAAGCGCTGCGCGACGTGCTCGGTGACAACGCGGCGCGCGACCTCTCGCGCCTGCAGCGCATGACCGATCAGCTCGAACAGCGCGGGCTCGTCGAGCGCGATGAGGAAGGGATGCGCTTGACTGCGCGCGGGCTGCGGCGCATCGGACAGAAGGCGCTCGGTGATCTGTTCGCGCGGCTGCGTCACGACCGCTTCGGAGACCATCCGGTGTCCCGTCACGGCCAGGGCGGGGAGCGCGAGGAGGACACGAAGGCCTACGAATTCGGAGACGTGTTCGATCTCGACGTCCGCGAGACGCTCATGAACGCGGTACGCCGTGATGCGGATTCCGTTGTGAGTGACTTGCGGCCGGAGGGGACCCCGGCTGCGGCTTCAAACCGGACTATTCAGCCTCCGCCGGGGTCCCCTCCGGCCCTGGCTCCGCGTAGCCCTCGTCGCTCTGTGCCTCGACTTTCGCCGGAAGACTTTGTCGTGCATCGCTCGGATACGCTGACGCGGTCGGCCACTGTTTTGATGCTCGATATGAGTCGGTCGATGCCGTTGCGCGGGTACTTCTATGCGGCGAAGAAGGTTGCGCTGGCGCTTGATTCACTGATACGTAGTGCGTATCCGCGCGACACGTTGCACATCATTGGGTTCAGTGACCTGGCGCGGGAGATCAAGCCCGCAGCGTTGCCGCATCTCTCGGTGAATGAGTACGTGTACGGGACCAATATGCAGCATGGGTTGATGCTGGCTCGTCGGTTGCTCGCGCGGGATCCGGGAGAGAACAAGCAGATCATCATCGTCAGCGACGGCGAGCCGACGGCGCACATCGAGAATGGACGGCCTGTGTTCTTCTATCCGCCGTTGCCCGAGACCTTTCACAAGACGTTGCTCGAGGTGAAACGCTGCACGCGCGAGAACATCGTCATCAACACATTCATGCTCGAGTCGAATCATCACCTCGTGCAGTTCGTGAATCAGATGACGCGGCTCAACCGTGGACGTGCGTTCTTCATCAGTCCCGACCGGCTCGGTGATTACGTCCTCGTCGATTACGTGAGCTCGAAGCGAGGAGCCGCGTAGGCGCGTGGAGTCCAGGGGGGCCTTCGCGGATCGGATCCGCCTGCAGCTGATCTCGCGGTACCACGGCGCCAATGTCGAGGTGGACCAGGCGCGCTTCGCGTTGCACGTGACCGGCTCCGGGCTCGACCTCATCCTCCCGCTGGCACCACTCTTCCACGCGTGCGAACGCCAGCCCGACAGGGTGCCGGTGCTGATCGGCGAGTACGTCACCTCTGTCGAGCACCAGTTGACGCCGCGGCCGGCGGTGGCGCTGTCGACGTCGCGGTTGCTCTGGTGCGTGCGCAACGACCGCTTCCTGGGCAGCCACGGTCGCGTCGGCGACCTGTTGCGCGCGCCGGTCGGCGCGGACCTGACGGCGTTTGTTGCCGAGGAACTCCCCGGCTCCATCATGCGCGGCGTCCCCCGTGAGGAATGGGCGTCGCAGGGGATGAGCGACGAGGACGTGCGGCGGACGGCGAGCGCCAACACCGTGGAACGCTTCGAGCCGCTGGTGGGACGGATCGCCCGGACAGACCGCATCCCTGCCGACGGGTGGCGCGTCGCGTCGGATTCGCTGTTCCAGGGCAGCCTGCTCATGGCGCCGCGTGTCCTCGCGGCTCTCGCCGAACGTGCCGGCGGCGAGGTCCTGCTCGGCGTGCCCGACCGGGGCGCCGTCCTCGCGCTCCCCGCAGGCCTGCCGTCTGCGGACCGATTTCAGCGCCGGGTGCTCAAGGAGTGGCGGGAAGCGATGAACCCCTGCTCACGCGAGCTGCTGATCACCGACGGAGGGGGGCTGCGCGCGCTGTCCCGCCGATCGCGGACGTCAGCGCCGGTGGTTCTTCCCTGGCTCGCCGAGTAGCAGCCGGGCGCCGCTCTCCAGGCGGCTCGCCTCCTGCCGAGCAGCGAACGCGCTGGCGGCGCCGATCGCCACCGCCGCCGCCACGCCGGCAAGCGTCCGCACCGCGACACGTGTCGCCCGGCCGCGGACCGAGATCCCCGAGAGGCCGGGGCCTTCGCCGAACCACATGGTGAGGGCGGTCTGCTCGGCGATCAGGCCGGCGTCGCCATGAACCCGGCTCCGCTCGATGCGGACGGCGGCCGGTCGCGGGCCGCGCCAGCGGCTCTGGTCGAGGAGCCCGGGGGCCGCGCGGAGAGCGCCACTGCTGGCGATCGCACGGACGACGGCCACAGCACGTTCCGACGTCGGCATCGTGGGAAAGGATAGCGTTCTGCTGGTGACGCTGATCGAGGACCTGCCCGGCCGGATCGACGCGAGCTTCATCGGCGCGCTTGCCGGTGAACATGCCGCCGGTACGGCGGCGGGAACTGCGGACCTCGTGGGGGTCGCCGAGTCGGCGGCAGCCTGCGGCGGGTTCGACGATGCCGACCTGCGCCAGCGCGGCCTCGAGCGTCCATCGCGCGCGGGTGCTGCCGGCCTGCTGCTCCGGGCGCTCCCCTTCGGTTTGCTGAGCCCGCTCAACCGCCCTAGGCTGCGCCGCGACGCCTACCGATGCGTCGCCATGGCCGGTGCGGATGAGGGCACCGCGGTGACCGCAGTCGCCGCTGCGCTGCTGATCGCCGATCTGCTCAGGTTCGACCTGGACACAGCGCTGATCCGCGTTCGCCAATCGCTCCTCGAGGACGCGCCGATGGCCCTTCTCGACCGGCTCCGGGTGGTCGACGGTGGCCCGCCCATGGACGTGTCCGATCCGGACCCGGGCCTCACGCTCCAGCGCGCGATCTGCGCACTGGCGACTGCGAACCCCTTCGAGGACGTGCTCGCCGCAGCGGCTTCCGGCACCGCTGTCGCGGCGAGCCTGGCCGGCGCCCTGGTGGGAGCGCGCGACGGCCTGGCTGCGGTGGCGGGGGTCGATCGCGACCACCTTCCTCATGCCGATCGCGCGCTGAGCGTGGCGCGTCGCCTCGCGGAGGCCGCGGTGACCACCCTCCCGGCGCCGGAGACCGCCGTCCAGAACGGCTGATCGACGGCGATCAGGGGATCGTCGTGGCGGGGTGACAGTCATGTGGCCCGGCGGAATTTGGGCATCCGGGCGATGAACACTTGCGCGGCCAGCCCATGGACCCGAACGACTTCGCCCGCCAACTGCGGCGCCTCGTTGTTGAGGTGTCGAAACGTGCCGGTGTCGGCCACATCGCCTCCTCGCTGTCGATCGTCGACATCGTGGCAGTGCTCTTCGCGCTGTATCTCGACAGCGACGAGTCCGACCAGCGGAAGACGCGATTCGTGCTCTCCAAAGGCCACGCCGCCCTTGCGTTGTACGGAGCCCTGCACCTGCGCGGCCTCCTGACCCGTGACGACCTCAATCGATACTGCGCCGACGACAGCGAGCTTGGCGTACACCCCGAGCACACCGTGCGCGGTATCGATGTCTCGACCGGCTCGCTCGGGCAGGGGCTCTCGTTGTCGGCCGGCAGCGCGCTCGCGGCACAGATCGAAGGCGGATCGCGGCGGACCTACTGCCTGCTGAGCGATGCCGAGCTCAACGAGGGCTCGGTGTGGGAGGCAATCATGTTTGCGGGCCACCGAACATCTCCTGCTCTCGATTGGCGTCAGCGCGACAGGCCGGCCTGACATTTCGTGGCTCCCGCTCCCGCACCCCTCCGGTGTCGCGGTCGACCGGAACACCGGTCACGTCACCGTCGCGCTCACACGTAACCCGAATCAACTCCTGACGCTCGCGGCGCGACCAGGTGGCGAGGATGGCGCGCGCGGCGTGCTACTCCCTGCGCACACCACATTCTTCCCAGGATCGACGTATCTGCACGATCTCGCATACATCGGCAACCGGCTGCACGCGACCGCAGTCGGCAAGAACCATGTCGCCGAGCTGAGCGAGGATGGTTCGCTGATGCCCGCATGGTGGCCGGCGATCATGGATCGCGACGGGAGCCCGGACACGCGCCGGAACTGGCTCCAGCTCAACTCGATCGCGGCGGGCGCGAGCCTCGAGGATTCATTCTTCACCGCGTCCACGACCCGGCGGCTTCGCTATCCTCCCGGGCACCTGCGCTTCGCGCCGGACGCTCCCGTGAGCCCGCGTCTGCCCGGAGGGTGCACCGCAGCAGTCTAAGGGAGGGTCAGGCACTAACATCAGGAGGTCATGGAAGCCACCGCCGCGCCGGCGAGCGCGCGCAAGATCAGGATCCTCACCGCCAAGGTCGGCCTCGACGGGCACGACCGCGGCGTCAAGGTGATCTCCCGGGCGCTCCGTGACGCAGGCGTCGAGGTGATCTACACGGGGCTGCACCAGACCCCGGCGATGGTGGTCGAGGCCGCCATCCAGGAGGACGTCGACGGGATCGGGATCAGCCTGCTGAGCGGTGCCCACATGACCCTCTTCCCCGAGATCATTCGCTTGCTCAAGGAGCGCGACGCTGCGGACATCGTCGTCTTCGGCGGCGGGATCATCCCCGACGCCGACGTGGCCGCCCTCGAGAAGCTCGGCGTCGACAAGGTGTTCACCCCCGGAACCTCGCTCGACGAGGCCGTCTCCTACGTCAAGGAACGGTTCGGCACGAGGGCGGCGGTCTGACCCCCGGGCTGCTCTGTCTCGCCGTGGCGGCCGCCCATGCGGGGCGGTTCGTCAATGACCCGGCGGACGCGAGCGCACGGCTGGCGCCGCGTCATCCCGCGTTCGCGGCCTTCCGCAAGATGTCGTACGTCTGGGTCGACGGGCAGGCGTTCGAGCCGATCGGCGATAGCCTCGACCTCTGGCTGACCTACCTCGGCGGCAATGGGGCCCGGCAGGCGTGGATCGACGTGAGCGGCGGGGAGGAGGTCTGCCGCATCACCCGCAGGGATGGCGACGAAACCTGGCGAACCATCTGGAATGGCGGCATCTTCATGCTCCACGGCAGTGAGGAGACGGGACCGCCGCGGCGCCGGGAAACCGACCTGACGGGGACGGCGCAGCGACTCCACGACGCGATCCGCATCGAGTTGGAATCGGGTGCGGGCGATGTGCGCCGTGCCGCGCTTGATAGGGCACTCGCGATCCTCGCGTCGGACGGAGACGGTGAGGAGGTCTCCGACGTCGCCTGGCCGTATTTCGTGCTCCCGGATGGGAGCCCAATGGCTGCCCGGCGCCTGATCGCGGCGGCGTCCGCAGCGTGGCCGGAGACCCCCGCGTCCGCGGATCCCGATGCGAAACCGGCCCGCGGTGAGGGCTGCGTCGACGCCGCCCTGGACGCGATCGCCGCCGCCGTCAACTCGGCAGCGACGGCAGAGCCGGTAGAGTAGCCAGGCAGACATGGCAGTTTCCCTCGATCTGAGCGCAACCCTCCGGTCCGAGACCGGGCGTCACGTCCACGCTGTCAGGCGTCGCGGCGAGGTGCCCGCGGTGCTCTATGGGCACAACGTCACGCCCCAGGCGCTCTCGATCGAAGCGCGCAGCCTGCAGCGGGTCTGGCATCAGGCCGGCCACAGCCACCTCGTCGACCTCGCACTCGACGGGGGTCGCGCGCGCAAGGTCCTGATCCGCGAGCTGCAGGTCAACCCGCGCACCACGCAGCTCATGCACGTCGACCTCTTCGCGGTCAACCTTCGCGAGAAGCTGACCGTCGAGATCCCGCTCATCCCGATCGGCGAATCGCCGGCAGTCACCGAGCTCAAGCTCGGCGTGCTCCAGCAGATCATCACCTCGGTCAAGGTCGAGTGCATGCCGGGAGACATCCCGGCGCTGCTCAACGTCGACATCTCCGGCCTGGTCGAGATCGACCAGGGCATCCGCCTCGGTGAGGTACCGCTGCCCGAGCGGGTCGCGCTCGCGACCGGCGTGGATCCTGACGAGCTCGTGCTCAAGGTCGCGCAGGTGCGCGTCGCCGCTGAGGCCGAGGAGGTTGAAGCAGCCCCCGCCGAGGGTGAGGCCGAGGTCGCCGAGACCGCCGACGACGATACCGGGGCGTCCTAGCGGCACCGCCGCGGACTCCGACCGCGTTGGCGTCTGCCACTGACCGGCGGCGATGATGATCGCCAGCACCCCGACCTGCGACTCGAGCAACTGGTTCGACGTTGTCTGCCGTTCGATCCAGTCGCACGACCAGAGCGGGCTGGTGGGGCCGCTCGTCGAGCACTTGCTCAGCGCGATCGCGATCTTCATCGTCCTCTACCTGGTCGGCAGGTTGACGCGCCTGCTCGTGCTCTGGGCGATGCGCCGGGGCCGCGCGGACCGCCAGGTCCGGACGCTGGTGCGCAACCTGATCACGGTCACGACCTATGTCGTCGCCTTGATCAGCGCGCTCGTCGTCTACGGCGTCAACGTCGCGGTGATCCTCACCGCAGCGGGCGTCGGCACAGTCGCGATCGGTCTGGCATTCCAGGACCTCCTGCGCAACGTCCTCGCCGGCATCTGGCTCCTCCTCGAGCAGCCCTTCCGGCTCGGCGACACGATCACCGTGCTGGATCAGACGGGAGCGGTGCAGAACATCACCCTGCGCACCACGACGCTGCGCACCGGCATCGGCGAGCTCGCCATCCTCCCGAACCTCACCGTCTTCACCGGCATCGTGATCAACAGCACGCACTACGACACGCGCCGGCTCAGCGCCGGCGTGCGGATTCCGGCGGAGACCGACCTTGCCGACCTGATGCGCCGCGCGCGGGCTGCGGTCATGGAGGTCCCGGGCATCGAAGCCAAACCCGCAATCGTCTTCGAGCCGACGCTCGATCGGGAGATCCCCTTGCTCCGCTGCCACTTCTGGGTGGACCGCCGCGAGCAGGATCCCGACGCGATGACCGCAACCGTCGCCGAGCGGCTCTGGGAGGTCGTCGAGACCAAGCCCGACGCTGAGCCCGGCACGGCCGCACCCACGCCCACGAAGTAGACTCGCGCCCCGTGGAGCGTCGCCGGCCGGAAACGTCGCAGCGAATCGTGATCGTCCGGCATGGCGAGACCGCGTGGAGCCGCGAGAAGCGGCACACCGGGCGGAGCGACCTCCCGCTCACCGACGAGGGCCGCGAGCAGGCGGCGGGGCTCGTAGCTCAACTTGCGGGTCTCGAGTTCGCCGCGGTGTTTGTCAGCCCGCTGACTCGCGCGCGTCAGACCTGCGAGCTCGCGGGGTTCGCCGATCGCGCCGAGGTCGACCCGGATCTCATCGAGTGGGATTACGGTGCGTACGAGGGACAGACCAGTGAGGAGATCCAGGAGCAGAGACCCGGATGGACGCTCTTTGGAGACGGCGTCATCGGCGGCGAGACGATCGATGATGTCGCGGTCCGTGCAGCGCGAGTGATCACGCGCGTCCGCGCGATCGAGGGGGACGTGCTGCTGTTCGGCCACGGCCACCAGTTGCGCATTCTCACCGCGCTCTGGCTCGGGTTTCCCGCTGGTGCCGCGCAACACCTGCAACTCGCGACAGCGTCACCATCGACCTTGGGATACGAGCACGACTGGACGGCGCTGCTCAGCTGGAACGGGCTGCAACACGGGTGAGGCCGCGCGAGTCAGCGCGCGCTGTCGTCGTGCGTTGCACTGAGCGCGCCGACCCGGCCTCTCCAGTACACGAGGCGTCGTTCGAAGCGCAGCGCCTCCGCGTGGAGGGCTTTGAGATCGGTCTTCTGCACCTCGGCGCCGGCATCTGGATCCATGATGCCGACGTGCTCCTCGGTCGTCGCCAGCACTGAGCGCTTGAACTCCAGCAACTCCCGGTAGACCTTCACCCAGTGGACGGCGTCGTCGAGATGCTGGCTGTCCTCGTCCTCGCCTTCCAGCAGCCGGTCCGGCTCGACCTGCTTGAGCGCCGCCGCCTCGTCCCCGGTCTTCGCGCTGTGGCCGTGCGCAGTCTCGGATTCCGGCGAGGTCATGACACTAGAGGCGGACGTGCTCCAGGTCGACATCCGCGAGCTCAGCCGGCCGCGGAATACCGTGCGCATCGAGGAGTTGCAGACACTTGATGACATAACGGGCGCCGGCGATGTTGAGCCCGTGCTGCCTGGTCATGCGTTGAATCGCACTCAAGGTGAGGATGTCGCGCTGCGTGTAGCGGCGCCGATTGGTCGCCGTTCGCGCGGGAACGCCGAGACCCATGGTCTCGTACATCATCAGCGTGCGCGGGTGCGAGGCGAGGATCTCAGCCGCCACGCTGATGGTGTACAGCGGCTTGTCGAGGTCGAGCATGCGTTCCGACATCGGAGCCAGCGCCTCAACAGGCATGTTCATCTCGATGTGCGGTCCTGCGCGGACCGAATGCGCGCCTTGAGAGTCGCACGACCTTCATGTTCTCGATTCTAGTCGCGTGCACCGCAAATGGGGCAGACAACTGTGCAATTGCGCCGAAGGCCGCCGCTCGCCTAAGGGGGCTTGACTCCCACGATCAATACTTATAGCATCGCTATAACTTTTACCCACGGCATGGGGGCGGCTCGATGGGTATCGCCGGCTCTAGGCCGGCTGAACGAAACCTGATACTGGCGCTATAGGCTTTTCCACAGATCTGTCCACCCTTTCCACAGCAGGAGAACGGAATGCCTGCTCGAAGGCGTCCGTGGACACGCTCAGCAAGGTCGGCGCCGGCGCGCGGCGAGCGCCCGCTTGCCAATTCTGGTACATCAAGGCATCATTCTTAGTTATAGATTTGCTATCACTCTGAGAGGTGATCTCGATGGCGACCCACCGGCAGAAATTGGCAGCGCGCACCAACGTGACGTCCGCACGGCGCGCCAGCCATGCGGGGGCCGCACCCAAGCGCGGCAACGAGTTGCGTGAGCTGGATCGCAACCAGCTCGGCAGCGAGCGTTTCGCCTTTCCCGCGGAGCGCAAGGAACCGCTCACCGACGCATCGCACGTTCGCAACGCGATCGCCAGGTTCGACCAGGTCGAGGGTGTGAGCGACGCTGAACGGGACCGGGCATGGCGACGGATTCGCGCGGCGGCGAAGCGCCACGGCGTGGAAATCGAGGCACGAGGCTGGCGTCAACTCATGGCCGGCAAGAAGTCCTGAGGTCGACTGCCCGCTCCATTTCCTTGCAACTCAACAAGCTGGTGAGTGGCGGAAGGGGCCGCCGGGCCGGGGAATGAGTCGCCCGGCCGGCCCCGACCGCCTTCGCCTGAGCGTTCGCGACGAGGAAACCATCAGGCACGTTTTGCAGACGTCGCGCCCATGACCACGTAGGATCGTCGTGCGATGCGCACCCTCTTCACCGCCGACGGTCACAACCGTGAGGTTGCCGTGGGCGATGTGCAGCAGCTGCTGGCGGCACCGCACCAGGTGTTCTGGCTCGACATGCAAGCGCCCGACGACGACGACTACCGGCTGCTGAGCGACACCTTCAAGTTTCATCAGCTCACCATCGAGGACGTCAAGCACCAGAACCAGCGGCCGAAGCTCGACGGGTACGACGGCTACGTGTTCGCGGTGGTGTTCGTGATCGCGTTGGCCGGCGAGGAGGTGTCCTTCCGAGAGCATCACCTCTACATCGCGCCCGACTACCTGGTCACCGTCCACCTGCTGCCCGAGCCCTCGTTCGAGAATTTGAACAAGCGCATCGCGGAGTCGCCGCAGAGCGTGTGCCGCAAGTCGTCCTTCCTCACGTACCTCGTCATGGACGCGCTCGTGGACACGACCTTCACGGCGCTCGAGACGCTCGACGAGTCGGTCGACAAGCTGCAGGACGAGGTGCTCCAGAACGCCAACAATGCGCAACTGGCGTTGTTGCAGGACATGAAACACTCGGCGGTCGAGATGCGGCGCGTCCTCGGCGCGCAACGCGACATGTTCCAGCGGCTGGTGACCCTGTCACTCGAGGCCGATCGCGAAACCACCGCGTACTACCGCGACGTCTACGACCACATCATCCGTCAGTACGAGACGGTCGACTCGCTGCGCGACCTGCTGACCGGCGCGATGGACGTCTACCTCTCCACCGTCTCCAACCGCCTCAACATGACGGTGAAGGCGCTGACCGTCGTGGCGAGCCTGTTCCTGCCGCTGACGTTTCTCACGGGGTTCTTCGGCATGAACTTCGGATGGCTTGTCTCTCGGATCGGTACCGGCTACGCCTTCATCATCGGCATCTCGCTGATGACGATCTCGATCCTGACGCAGCTGGTGTTCTTCCGGCGTCGCGGCTGGATCTGAGGCTGACGAGCTAGCCATAGATATCGGACGGCGCGACGCCTCGGGCCATCCAGCGCGATGGGTCGGCGGATCGCCAGCCGAACCGCTCGTAGATGGTGTGCGCGTCGCGGGTGCCGAGCTGCCACGACCGCAGTCCAGCGAGCTCCGGATGATCCACCGCGCACTGCACCAGCTACATCCCCAGTCCGTGGCCGCGATGTTCGGGAAACACGAACACATCCGCGAGGTAGGCGTATGTGGCTCGGTCGGTGATCACGCGACAGAATCCCGCCTGGGCGCCGTCCGGAGCGTAGAGGCCGAAGCAGAGGGAGTTCGAGAGCGCTTGCTCCAGCACATCGGGCGGGATGCCGGTCGACCAGTACGCGTCACGGGTCAGATATCCGTGCACGCGGTCCATGTCGATGCGGACGTCGGGATCGGTCCATACACGTGCGGGAACGCATCCTCACCGGCTGTCGTTGCCTCGTACCGCACCGAAGCATTGAACTGTGGGTTGCGACCCTCACCGCCGTGATGTGTTGCACTCACGCGCACATCGAAAGGGAAGAGCGCGCACGCGTGCGCGTTGCAGCGTGCCTCTCGGAACGACGGTCATGACGAAGTTGTGCGTGTCCCCGTTGGAGAACTCTGAGGCTCAGCGGCGGATCCGTCGGCGTCCCGCTGCTCGTGCTTGGTGCGGCGTCCGACGAGGACCGCCAGCGCGGCGCCGTAGACAAGATGACTTGCGAGCATCACAGCCTGCCGGTCCCTGCGATCGCGATCGGCAGGGGCCATGATGCCGAGCGCCGGCACCCATCCCAGGTAGCTCACGCCCCAGATTGCCGCTCCGTACGCCACGCCCGCGGGGACACGGGCGATCAAACGCCGGGGTGCGAGCAGCCCAAGACCAGCTCCCGCCGCCGCTCCGAACCCGAAATGCAGCAGCGTCGCCAGCGCATCTTGCTGCTCGGAGCTGCGCCGGATGCCACCCCGATTGAGCAGCTTTGCGGTGATCTTCTCGGGCGGCATGCCACCCATGAGGCCAACCTGTTGTGCGCCCACCATGACACTGCTCATGAGCGCCGTTGCACGGGCGCCGGCGGTGGCCCCGCGGATCAGTCGCCGCATCGGTCTTTCCGAGCCGACGTCAGCGCGCCCGCCAGAAGTAGCCGCCGCCCCCGAGCAGGAGCACCACCAGCACGATGATCAGGATCAATGTGAGCACAGCCTCAACCTCCGTGGTTCCAATTTTACCTATCGCATTTTATGATACTTACACTGTAATGTGCGCGGACCGCGCGGGTCAGGCCATCCGGGACAATCCGACGATCGTGCGAAACAGCGCCGGAGACGCTTTCTGATGGCCGAGCGACGGGCTGTCGCGGTCGTGTCAGGAGGCCTCGATTCGACAACCATGGCCTACCTGCTCCGCGACCAGGGGTATGCCATCAGCGCGATCTCGTTCGACTACGGCCAGCGCCATCGCAAGGAACTCATCTTCGCGAAGCAGGTGGCCGCGGACCTCGGCGCTCCCTGGACGCTGATCGATCTGCACGCGGCGGGGCTCACCGGCATCCTGAGCGGGTCGGCGCTCACCGATGAGACCGTCACGGTGCCCGACGGTCACTACGCCGACGAGAGCATGAAGATCACGGTGGTGCCGAACCGCAACGCGATCATGCTCAGCATCGCGTGCGCACTCGCGGTGACCCGCGAAGCCGGCGCCGTCGCCTTCGGCGCGCACACAGGCGACCATTTCATCTACCCGGATTGCCGACCTGAGTTCGTCCGTGCGTTTGAAACCATGGTCAACGTCGCTGTGGAGGGTCTCGCCAGCATCGAGATGCTCGCGCCATTTCTCTCCATGACAAAAACGGACATCGTGAAACTCGGTGATACGTTGCACGTGCCGTTCGATCGAACATGGTCCTGCTACAAGGGCGGCGCCGTGCACTGCGGCACCTGTGGCACCTGCGTCGAGCGGCGCGAGGCGTTTGCACTCGCACATGTCGTCGATCCGACTGTCTATGCGAACGAATCACTGGCTGCGCGGTAGCGCGCCGCGACTCTGAGGCATATCCAAGAAACCTCGGAGACGCTTCGGAGGGAAGCCCAGTAGCGTCGTCAGTGTCGAATCAACAAACGCTTTCGTAAGGAGCACCGACATGACGACAGGAACCGTTCTCATGAACGTCGACCTCATGGTGGGCACATCCGCCTTGGTGGCACTCGCGATGTTCGCGGTGCCGAACGTCGATCGCCTCCGCGCCATCCGGCGCTTCATCACCCGGCGCCCGGTGCGGCGCGGCCGCGGGCAGCGGCTCGTGGCACGCGGTCTGACGCAGTCCTGACGCCACCCGGCCGGCAGTAGCGGCCACCGAACAGGTCCACACCAAAGGGGCCGTCTCCGAATTTCGGAGGCGGCCCTGACCGTGTTTGCATCGCTGCAGGTCAGGTCATCGGGATCGCGAGACTATTGCGGATCGGGTGCTGCAGCTTGTGAGTAAAGACATAGTCGCCGGCTTCGCCCTCAAATGAGAGGCCCAACCCGTCCTGGTAGAAGCGGCGAGCCGCGTCAGCATCTCGCACGATCGGTGCAACGCTCGCGACGAACTGGACGTCCAACCTGGCGCCGCTTCCTGACTGGCGTTATTGTCCTGCTCGAGCGTGAGCACGGTCTCATCCCCATGCTCCGCAAGCTCGTAGGAAACCGTCTGGTAGTTCTCAGGCGCGTCGTCGCTGCCTCCCATGGGCTGCCATATCGCCAAGGATGATGCGCGAGGGTGGTCAATGCACGGACGTCTCGAAAGAAGAGGGCCGCCTCCAAGCGTTTCGGAGGCGGCCCGGGCGAGAGGGGAGGAGGTGCTTAGGTAATCAGCTGCAGCCGCTCGTCGCGCCGCAGTTGTGGCACTTGTAGCAGGCGCCGTTGCGCACCATGAGGCTGCCGCAATCGCTACAGGTCGGTGCGTCTTCCTGGTTGATGAATGCGCCCGCGCTGGTGATGGGAATCGCGGTGACGGGCTTGCGCGCCGAGGCCGCGGGGGTGATCGCGGCGGCCGCCATCGCCTCGATCTCGGCGTCAGCGGCTGACACCGGTTCGGTGACGCTGCCGTCGGGCTCGCGGCGGATAATGCCGAGGCGGTCTCGCTCCTCCTGGGGCAGGAATTTCGACGCGAGCCAGCGGAAGATGTAGTCCATCACCGACTTGGCGATGGGAATCTCCGGGTTGCGCGTGAAGCCCTGGGGGTCGAAGCGCGTGTGCGAGAACTTGTCGACGAGTGCCGGGAGCGGCACGCCGTATTGGAGCGCGAGCGATACGGCGGTGGCGAACGAGTCCATCAGCCCGCTGACCGTGGAGCCTTCCTTGGCCATGCGCAGGAAGATCTCGCCCGGCGTACCGTCCTCGTAGAGACCGACGGTGATGTAGCCCTCGTGGCCACCCACCTCGAACTTGTGCGTGATCGCGGTGCGCTCGGCGGGGAGGCGCTTGCGCAGTGGTCGCTCGACGACCTGGACGCGATGCCCGGTGGTCTTGTCGATGCTCGTCGCGAGCGGCTGGCTGCGCTTGCTGCCGTCGCGGTAGATCGCGACCGCCTTGAGCCCGAGCTTCCACCCGTCGGTGTACGCACGCTCGATGTCCTCGACGGTTGCCTCGTTGGGCATGTTCACCGTCTTGGAGATCGCGCCGCTGATGAACGGCTGCACCGCGGCCATCATCCGGAGGTGGCCCTGCCAGGTGATCGAGCGCTTGCCGTTCTGGGGGGTGAACGCGCAGTCGAAGACGGCGACGTCCTCGTCGCGCAGCGTCGGCGCACCCTCGATGGTGTCGTTGGCGTCGATGAAGGCGATGATGCCGGCGATCGCGGTCTCGCCGTAGCCGAGCCGGCGCAGTGCGGCGGGCACGGTGCCGTTGACCATCTTCAGCATGCCGCCGCCGACGAGCTTCTTGTACTTGACGAGCGCGATATCCGGCTCGACGCCGGTGGTGTCGCAGTCGAGCATGAAGCTGATGGTTCCGGTCGGCGCGAGCACGGTCGCCTGCGAGTTGCGGTAGCCGTGGCGCGCACCGAGTTCGTGCGCTTCGTCCCACGCGTGGCGCGCGGCGCCGACGAGGTCGGGCTCGATGTTGTCGGTGGGGATGTTGTATGCCGCCTCACGGTGCTTGCCGACCACCCGCAGCATCGGCTGCCGGTTGGCTGCGTAGCCGTTGAAGGGACCAATCTCGCGAGCCACCCGCGCGGACTGCGCGTACGCCTCGCCGGTGAGGATCGAGGTCAGGCACGCCGCCAGGTCGCGACCCTGCGGGGAGTCGTAGGGAACGCCGCGCGCCATCAGGAGCGCGCCGAGATTCGCGTAGCCGAGGCCGAGCGGACGGAACTCCTCGCTGTTCTTGGCGATCTTCTCGGTCGGGTAGGACGCATTGCTGACCAGGATCTCCTGGGCGGTGATCGTGATGTGAATCGCGTGCTTGTAGGCCTCGATGTCGATCGAGCCGTCGTCGTTGAGGAAGCGGGTGAGGTTGATCGACGCCAGGTTGCAGCTGGTGTCGTCGAGGAACATGTACTCGCTGCAGGGATTGCTGGCGTTGATGCGGCCGGTCACCGCGGCGGTGTGCCAGTCGTTGATGGTGGTGTCGTACTGCATGCCGGGATCGCCGCACTGCCACGCCGACTCGGCGATGAGGCGCATCAGCTCACGCGCCTTGACCGTCTTGAGGATCCGGTTGGAGTCGGTGACCGCCCGCAGGTGCCAGTCGCGGTGGTCCTGCACCGCGCGCATGAACTCGTCGGTCACGCGCACGGAGTTGTTGCTGTTCTGGAAGAAGACCGAGGAGTACGCCTCGCCGGTGAATGCGCTGTCGTAGCCGGCCTCGATGAGCGCCCACGCCTTGCGCTCCTCGCTCACCTTGCAGGTGATGAACTCCTCGACGTCGGGATGGTCGGCGTTGAGGATGACCATCTTCGCGGCACGGCGGGTCGTGCCGCCGCTCTTGATGACGCCGGCGAACGCGTCGAATCCCTTCATAAAGGAGACCGGTCCGCTGGCGGTGCCGCCGCCGGCGAGCGACTCGGTCGCCGAGCGGATGGTCGAGAGGTTGGTCCCGGTCCCGCTGCCGTACTTGAAGAGCATGCCCTCGGTCTTGGCCAGCGTGAGGATCGACTCCATCGTGTCCTCGACGCTGTTGATGAAGCACGCCGAGATCTGGGGCTTGCTGGTGGCGACGCCGAGGTTGAACCACACCGGGCTGTTGAAGCTCATCTTCTGATGGAGCAACAGGTGGGTGAGCTCGTCCTGGAACGCACTGGCGTCGGTCTCGGTGGCGAAGTAGCCGCCCTCCCTGCCCCACTTGCCGATGGTGTCGGAGACCCGCGAGATCATCTGCTTGACGCTGGTCTCTCGGCCCGGGGTGCCGAGCTTGCCACGGAAGTACTTGCTGACCACGACATTTGTGGCCATCTGTGACCAGAACGTGGGAATCTCGCAGTCCTTCTGCTCGAAGACCGTCTCGCCCTTCTCATTGCCGATCGCCGCGGTCCGGCTCTCCCAGGTGACCTCGTCGAAGGGATGCACACCCTCGCGGGTGAAGCGCCGATCGACGTGAATTCCGCCGCCCTCAACCTCCACCTTGGCGCTGATACGAGCCTGGACGGCGCCATTTCTGCGCCCCGATCGACGGCCCGACGGCGGCTCCATCGAGATGCTGTGCGAGTCGTCTGGAACGGGTTTGGAGGCGGATCGATCCACGGTCTTTCCTCGTCTAGCTGGTGGGCGCTTCATTGTGCGGAGACGTGTGCAGGACGGGCGCGCCCTGCCGGCTGCAGCCCCAATCTCCGCGTGCTGAGATCACCTCAATGATCCCACATCTTGGGGCTCGGCCGTCCGGGAGCCCCCATATCTTGCGAGTCACAGGGCGCGGCGTCAAGGGGTTTCACACGCCAGTTTCGCCCGCGAGTACGGATCGGTGCAGCTCGGGAACCTCGATGCGCATGGCCACGCGCCGATCGCCGGCGAGAAGCAGGAACTCGCCGCGAGATGCGCTCTCGAGGAGGCCGCGCTGCGCCTCGGTGAGTCCGAACGCCTGCTCCATCCGCGCGGTTTCTGCGGCTCGATGGCCGCCGAGGAGGACCACCGCGCAATTGGTCGCGATCACGCTGCCCTCGTCGGTGCCGAGGAGATCCTGCGCGTTCTGCGTGGCCACGACGAGCGACGCTCCGTATTTGCGACAGCGGCGGGCGAGCTGGACGAGCAGGTCACGCAGCGGGCGGTGTACGCAGAGCGCACCAACTTCGTCGAAGACGATGTGCCGCCGGCGGCGGTCGAGCCGCACCAGCTCCCACAACCAGCGCGCCACGATGAGCGTCGCGGCGGGGACGTGCTCGGGTGGCATGTCGCGCAGCGAGATCGCGCAGACACCGGAATCGACCGCGAGTGAGGTGGGTCGGTTGAAGAGCGCGCCGAGGCCGCCCGTGCAGAAGCGGCGCACGACCATCGCAACGGGGCGGGCTTCCGCGTCGAGCAGCGCCAGGCAGTCCTCGAGGAGGGGCGCTCGATGCTCGCTCCTCGCGCGCTCCATCGCCGCGCGCGCCGCGCTGTCGACCACCGCGCGCTCCACGTCACCGAGACGATCACCGCAGAGCACGGTCACGAGGTCGACGACCGCGGCGACGGTCTCCTCGGGGTCATCGTCCGCGCCCTCGAACACATTGACCGCAGCGTCGGTTCCCGGAGCGAGCTCGAGATACCGGCCGCCGAGCGCGCTCACCAGGCCGCGGTACTCGCCCTCGGGGTCGATGATCACCGAGTTCACGCCGGCGACAGCAGCCTCGAGCACCAGGGTCCCGATGGCGAAGCTCTTGCCGTGGCCGGATGCCGCGAACACGGCGATATTCGCGTTGGCGTGCCGGGCAGTGTCGAACGGTGCCACGCGCACCGGAAGGCCCGAGCGCATCGCGGCGCCGAGCCGGTATCCGTCCGGATCCGAACAGCCGGCTTCGATCCAGGGGATGCACGTCGCCGCCGCGGTCGAGTCAACGAGCTTGCCCGAGTGCAACGCGTTGACGCCGAGCGGCATCGTGCTTGCCAGTGCGGCCATGTGCCGGAAGTGAGTCACTTCAACCCCGATCAGTGCCGAGGCGAATCCCAGCCGGAGCACCTCACTGTTCGTGCGCACTGCATCGACGGACGCGCCGCGTGCGGTCGCGATCACCGAGAGATGCAGCGGGCGTCCGATGTTGCGCGCAAGCCGGTCGCGCAGCGCTGTGGCCGAGTCGAGCCCAATGTCGACATGAACATCGCCGAGTGCACCGCGTTCGACCTCGAGCATCCGATGCGACGAGAAGTCGCGGAGGCGGCGGTTCAGGCGGCCGAGTGCGTCGCCGAGCGGCGCCGGCTCGAGGTGAATGGCGATGTCGGCCTCGGCCTGCACACTGAGCAGTGGCGCGAGCCATCCCGGACCGACGGGATGTCCAGGCAGTCGCTGCAGTGCGTGTCCGCGCACGACGCGATCGCCGTACACGGCGTGCTCGCGAAACTCGGACCACGCGACAGCCGTGTCGTGTTCGAAGCCGTCGGTGACCGCGGTGATGAGACCTTCGCCTGCGAGGCGGATCGCCCTGACGCCAAGCGCTGCGAGGCGATCGCACGCTTGTCCACACGCAGAGTCGAGTGCCGCGGGCGACGGCGCGGTGAGGATCACGAAGACCTCGCGGGTGTGGCGCTGACCGTCGCTGGCCAGGCCGGCCCAGTACTCACGCATTGCGGTGTCGAAACGAGCGTGAGGACCGGCAGCCGGCACCGTCTCCGTCTCAATGAGCCTGCGGATGCGGACCAGCAGTTGCATCGGGCGCTCGAGGGTGTGGCACATCCGCGCGAACGCAGCTGCGGCTGCGGCCTTGCGTGCAGGGTCGAGTGATTCGATGTCGAGGTCGCTGGTTGCGAGCACAGCGGACATCACCCCGAGGCGTTCGCTCCGATCCCCGCGCACGACCACGACTCCATCGAGCGCAGCCCGGGGGCGGCCGGCGTTGGGGATGGCGCCGCGGGCACGTCCGGCGTTCGCGATGGCGCCGCGGATCATGCCGGCCATGCCGAACGCAGCTCACTGCCGACCCGGCGCGCCAGGCGCCGGAGCGCGATCGCCGCCGGACCGGACTCTTCCAAACCGATCAGACGATGCGCGTTCTCGGCGTTGATCACTGCCTCGTCGTCCGGGATATCGCCGATCACCTGACCGCCGAGATCGGCCATCGGCTCGCTCAGGTCGGTGCCGGGACGCGAGCGGTTGACGATGTAGCGGAGCTGATGGCGCAGTCCGAGGCGGCGCAGCGCCTCGGTGCTGCGATACGCATCCTGCACGCCGCCCGCCGTGGGCACCACCACGATGAAGACGTCATCGCATGCGCAGAGCGCGGTGGTGGTCAGCGGATTCAGCTCCGCGCAGACGTCGAGGACGACGATGTCGAAACCCTCCATGTCGAGCTCGCGGAGTGCCTCGCGCAGGAGCGCCGGTGTCACCGGCCACTCCGGGTGCACGGCGCGCTGCGGGCCGAGCAGGATTCGCGCACCCGAGGCGTGGCCGACCATGAAATCCGCGACGCTGCGCTCCTCCGGCGGAGCGAGAGCGTAGTCGAGGAGGGTCTGTTCTGGGGCACCGAGACGGACGGCGATGCTGGGGCTGCGCACGTCGAGGTCGACAAGGGCAACCCTCGGCGCCGGGTGATCATCCGTGCGGGTCGCGGCGAGCAGGCAGGCCAGCTCCGTGGCGAGGGTGCTGCGTCCGGTGCCGCCACGGAGCGAGAAGAAGGTCACACGCCGTGCGCCGTCGGGGCGGCTCCTCGGGCGGATCGGGGGCAGGGTATCCGGCTCGCCCACTAGATGGGGCGCCCGCGTGGAGAAGAGTTCGATGATCGCCGCTCCCGTGGCCGTTCGCGGATCGGGCGCGTGCTCAGTCGCGCTTGGTGGCAGGAGACGCGGCCCCGGGTCAGACGCTCCTCCATCGGCCACCATCACCACCCATTGCGCTGCTCCCCGCCGCGGTCGCAGCCAGAACAGCCCCGCGAAGATGGCCCAGTCGAGGGCCGGGCGCCCGGCGATCCGCAGCCAGCCGAGCCCGGCGCTCGCGATGGCGAGCAGCACGGCGACCGGGTCAGCGATCGGAGCCGGTAAGGGCGAGCGCGCCAGCGAATACGCGGCGAGTGCTCCCACCATCACCACTGCGAGCTGCCCGGCACCGAGCCCGAAGGCGAGCGTGTCGGGTCTGTCGAACCCGTCGGCGAATTCGATCTGATCCATGCTGCCACTCCGCTGTATGCGTCCGCAGAATGACAGTATCGTATGGTTGAGTCAGTTCCCTGATGCGGACAAATCGGCGTTCGAGGGTCGGCGCGCACGGGGTACCGGACCGCATCGACGCATAATCGACACCGGTGTCAACATCGGTCCAGGCGGTGGAGGTGGTCATGACAGCGGTCGTCGAGCCCGAGGTGGCGACGTATCAGCAGTACATCGACGGCGAGTGGGCGGGCGCCGAGGACGGGCGCACCTACGGCGTGATCAACCCATCCACGGAAGGGGTCATGGCCCTCGCCCCCGCGAGCACCCGCGCCGACGCCCGCCGGGCCGTCGCGGCGGCGCGCCGCTCCTTCGACGCCGGCGAGTGGCGCCTCAAGTCGCAGCTGCAGCGCACCCAGATCATGTTCCAGATCGTCGAGCACCTCCAGGAGGTCTCCGAGGACTGGGGCCTGCTCGAGTCCCAGAATGCGGGGGCCGCGCTGCGCAAGACGGCGGTGGTCGACGTGCCCCTCGCCATCGAGTGGTTCCGGAGCATGGCCGAGCAGGCGCTGAGCGTGCCCTGGTACGAGCCGCTGCCCTGGATCGATTCGCCATACGTGTCCTGGAACTTCGTGCAGCGCGAGCCGATCGGGGTGTGCGCTGGGATCATCCCCTGGAACTACCCACTCATCTTCGCCATGTGGAAAATCGCTCCGGCGCTCGCGATGGGGAATTCGGTGGTGCTCAAGCCGGCGCCACAGACGCCGCTCAGCGCCCTTGCGGTTGCGCGCGCCATCGACGAGACCGGGCTCCTGCCCAGGGGTGTGCTCAACATCGTCACCGGGGACAGCGTCGACGCGGGCATCGAGCTCGTCGAGAACCCGGACGTCGACAAGGTCGCCTTCACCGGCTCAACCGCCACTGGGCGTCGGATCCTCGCCGCGGCCGCCCCCACCATCAAGAAGGTGACCCTCGAGCTCGGCGGCAAGTCGGCGAATATCGTCTGCCCGGACGCGGACCTGGATATCGCCGTCGACGGCGCGCTCTTCGGGACGTTCTTCCACCAGGGTCAGATGTGCGAATCGGGCACGCGCCTCTTCGTCCACGACGACATCTACGACACGTTCGTCGACCGCCTGGTCGACGGCGCGGCATCGCTGCGAGTCGGTGACGCCGCCGATTTCGACACCCAGGTGGGCCCGGTGATCAGCCGCGCGCAGTACGACATGATTCTGTCCGCGATCGAGCGCGCCAAGCAGGAGGGTGCGACCGTCGCCTGCGGCGGTGGGCGCGCACCCAATGTCGGCGATCGCGGCTTCTTCGTCCAGCCGACGGTGCTCACCAACGTCTCTCCGGACTCGCATGCCGGGACCGAGGAGATCTTTGGACCCGTGCTTGCGGTGCAACGCTGGAGCGACCTCGGCGAGGTGATCCAGCGCGCCAACCGCACGATCTACGGCCTGGCCGGCGGCGTCTGGTCGCGGGACACGCGGGGGGCGATCGAGATCGCCAAGCAGCTGCGCACCGGGACCGTCTGGATCAACGACTGGCACCTGCTCAATCCGCTCGCGCCCTTTGGCGGCTACAAGCAGAGCGGGATCGGACGCGAGCACGGACGCGCGGGGCTGCTCGAGTACACCGAGGTGAAGCACATCCACGTCGACCAGGGCGTGCCCCGGAGCGAGCGCTACTTCTGGGACGTACTCCTCGGCTGAGCCGTCAGCTCTTCGACGAACGCGGCGACCGCCGCCGCAACCTCCACGGGACGCTGCACGGGCAGGTCGTGTACGCCGTCGATCCACTCGAAGCGCGCGCGGTCGCCGACCACCTCCTGCGCATGCGCGATCGATCGCACCTTGGGAGTGTCCTCGTGGTCGGGGTGGCCGGCGGGGATGAAGAGCATCGGGCACTGCACCTGCGCCATCAGCTCGTACCCGTTGGCATCGAAGAGGTGGTGGGCGATCTCCATGTGGTGCTCGAGCGAGAGGCGCGGACGGAGCGTGCCCTTGCCCGACCCGTCGTCCTCGAAGTTGCCGCCGAGTATCTCTGCCGCGGTGTCGGGGTCGGACCCGTCGCGCAGCGGCGACGAATTCATCCACGCACGCAGCATCGCGGGCGTGATACCTCTGAGTGCGGGCGGGCGCATGGTCTGCTCGGCCATCTCCCAGCTCGGCCCGAAGTATGCCTTGAGGTCGCCGGCGCCACCGTCGACGCAGACCACGCCGAGAGTCAGCGCCGGAAAGGCCGCGGCGAATGCGAGCGCAGCCGTCGCGCCCCAGCTGTGCCCGACCACCACGATCGGCTCGGGTTGGCGGAGCGCCGTGAGCAGTGCCTCGAGATCGCGGGACACGGTGTCGAAGTCGTAGCCGCTCTCCGGACGGTCACTCTTGCCGTGACCAGGCAGGTCGACGGCAATCACCCGGTGGGCGGGGGCCAGGTGGTCGGCGACCAGGTCCCACCAGCGCGCATTGCTCGCCAGTCCATGGAGCGCGAGGAGTGCGGGCTCAGCACCCGCGTGGTCACGCACCGAGAGCGCGAGCCGGGGCGTGTCGACGCGGTACTCGGCGATTGGGTGGCTCATGTGACACGGGATTGTGGCCGCTGAGCCCGTGGCAACGACTGGCCCGGTAGCATGGGTCAGCGGGCAGGCCCCGCGCGGCCTGTGAAGGAGTCGAACCTTTGTCGGCGATCGAGCCGTACACGCGAAGGATCCTCGGGAGCGTCCAGCCCATCATCGTCGCCAACCGGGCGCCTCTGGTCCTGCACGCTGCCGATCCCTACCGCGGGACACCGGAGCGCCTCGTCAAGGGCGCCGGGGGACTGGTCACCGCGATGACCTCGCTCGCGTCGGCGACCGACGCTGTGTGGGTTGCGCTGGCCCGCGATGCCGGCGATCGACTCCTCGCCTCGCGCGGCGATCCCGCCGAGCTCACCACCGATGACGGCACCACGATCAAGGTCGCGTTCGTCGAGCCGACCAGCGAGGCATACGACCTCTACTACAACGTGATTGCCAATCCGCTGCTCTGGTTCATCCAGCACTACCTCTGGGATCTCGCCCGTGAGCCGGTTGTCGACGAGACCATCCACCGGGCGTGGAGAGACGGCTACGTCAAGGTGAACCAGCTCGTCGCCGATCGCGTGATCGCCGAGGTCGAGCGCGCCGACAAACCGGCGGTCGTCTTCGTCCAGGACTATCAGCTGTACTGCGTGCCGGGGCTCATCCGCGAGCGCCGCCCCGACGTGCGCATCCAGCACTTCGTGCACATTCCCTGGCCGACGCCGCAGTACTGGACGGTCCTGCCCCGCCACATTCGCGATGCGATTGTGCACGGGCTGCTGGGTGCGGACATCATCGGCTTCCAGACGCTGCGTGACGTCCGCAACTTCCTGATGACGTGCGAGCAGAACCTGGGACTGACGGTTGACCACCGCGAGCGCACGGTGTTCTCCGAAGGACGCGCGGTGTGGGTGCGCAACTACCCGATCAGTGTCGACCCGAAGACGTTCGTCCAGCATTCGCAACAGCCTGCCGTGCTCGCGGAGATCGAGCGCATCGAGCAATGGCGCCCGAAGCACCTCATCCTCCGAGTCGATCGCACCGATTTGAGCAAGAACATCGTGCGCGGTTTCCTCGCATACGAGCGACTGCTCGCCGCGCATCCAGAGCTGACCGGAGACGTCATTTTCTGGGCATTCCTGCAACCGAGCAGGCAGGATATCGACGACTACCGCGCATACCTGGGCAGCGTCTTGCGCGTTGCGGCGCGCATCAATCGGGAATACAGTCGCGGCGGCTGGACGCCCATTCGTGTGGAGATCGAGGACAACATGGAGCGCGCCATTGCGGGATACCGCATCTTTGACGTCCTCCTCGTCAATCCGATTTACGACGGAATGAATCTCGTGGCCAAGGAGGGTCCGCTCGTCAATGAACGCGACGGTGTCCTGGTGCTCAGCGAGAACGCCGGATCGCACGAGGAACTCGGCGAATGGGCGATCACGGTCAATCCGTTCGACATCGATGAGACCGCGGAGGCGCTCTACCTCGGGCTGATGATGGACGACCACCAGAAGAAGGCTCGCCAGGCCAAGATCCGGGACGTGGTGCGAACCAACGACATCACCCGCTGGATCTCACTCCAGCTCCAGGACCTTCGCGAACTGATCGACTAGCTCCCGCCCCCCCGGGGGTCAGTGGTTGAAGCCTGCGAACCCGGCGATGAACAGCCAGCCGACCAGCGCGAAAGCGGTCACCCAGATCGTGATCCACGCGCGGCCGGTCGCAAAGCGACGGCTGCGGCGGAGATAGCGGCGGCGAACCGCGAGGTCTGCGGAACCGTCGGGTCCGCCTCGCGGGAGTCGTCGAAGTGGGGAGATTTCCGCCATCTGCTGGTCCAACGGGGTGGGCAGGGCTTGGGTTACGCCCCCCGTGGTACGCGCAAGTATCATGCAACCCTGCGAGTTTGGGTGAGCTTGCGGGCGGACGCGCCGCACGGGAGCGTCGCGTTGAGCTCCCGATCCGATGTCTGGAGGTACCGTGGCCGGCGACGCGCCTGAGAACACCGACCCGATCTCGCTCGCGCGCCAGGTCGTCGAGGATGCCATCAAGCTCGCCCGTGCCGAGCTGACCGTCATCGGCGCGGAGCTGAAGCGGGCGGTGATTCAGCTGGTAATCGCGACGGTGCTGATCATCGTCGCGTTCGTGTTCCTCCTGATTGCAGTGATCGAGGCACTGGGCGCGCTGCCGTCCGGGCTCGGCATCCTCGGCGCCGAGTGGGTGCGCTGGCTGGCGCTCGGTGGGATCTTCCTCGTCCTCGCCGCGGTGCTCATCTTCATCGGGCAATCACGGGCGAGAAAGGCGATCAAACGCGGGCGGAAATCGATCGAAGGAACGTTG
This sequence comes from Candidatus Dormiibacterota bacterium, assembly GCA_003153505.1. Lineage (GTDB taxonomy): Bacteria > Chloroflexota > Dormibacteria > Aeolococcales > Aeolococcaceae > Palsa-851. The sequence goes on along the minus strand of PLZA01000015.1, from coordinate 1,358 downwards.
AAGGAGGATGCCGAGTGGCTCCGGGAACTGACGAAGCGCAGCGTCAGCGGGAGCTGACCAAGCAGGCGCTCGCGCAGAGCGCCGGCCGGTTGGAGCAGAAGGTGCGTGCCGAGCTCGACTGGAAGGCGCGCCTGCGCCGTGATGGTCCGCGCTACGCGGCGATCGTCGGCGGTGCGGTGGTGCTGATCGGGACGATCGTGTTCGTGCGCTCCCGGTTCCACCACGACACGCCCGAGGAGGAGACTGCGCCGGTGACGCTGGACGACCTCGTCGCCGAGTTGCACGCGCTGCGCAAGGAGGTCAAGAAGGGCGGCGACAAGACGCCGGTCTGGCAGAAGTTGGTCTTGCGCGGAGTCACCGCAGCCGGATCCGCCGGCGGCGCCTACGCCGCCAAGCGGCTCGTCGACCGCCAGGAGGCTAAGGCCGGGGCCTGACCGCGATCGTGATCCGGCCGATGGCGCAGAGCGCGCCGTCGTCGTTGGTGATCTCGACGTCCCAGATCCAGCTGGTGCGCCCGCGATGGCGCGGCTTTGCCTCGGCGTGGATGGTGCCGGCGGTGATCGGGCGCAGGAAGTTCATGTGGTTGGACTGCCCGATGGAGATGTTGCCTGCCTCGTGGACGCCGATGTAGGTGCCGACCGAGGTGATCGTCTCGGCCATCGCGCAGAAGACACCGCCGTGCACGATGCCGAACGGCTGCAGCACCTTCGGGGTCACCGGGCAGGAGGCGGTCATGCGCTCCGGCGTGGTCTCTCCGAATTCGAGGCCGTAGAGGGCGTCGAAGACCATGTCCTGACCGGGATCGAGGCTTGCCATACGGCGGGCAAGTGTCGCACGGACCCCCCGCGGGGTCGCGGTCAGCGCTTGACGAGCAGGTCGGTCAGCGCGCCTTCGTGCGACGAAAGCAGCGAGTGGAGCTCGAGCATCTCGTCACCGGTGATGGGGTCGGCGACGTCCGGCGTGCCCTCATCGATGGCGGGGGTGTTCTTCACTTCGGCCTCGGTCTGGAAGATGATCTGGAGGAGGTTCTCGTCGTTGCAGGACGCGCAGGTCACCCGGACCAGGGCGCGATTGCCCTGCTGGGCGAGCACGTTGATCCCGCAGTCGGCCATGTTCTCGCCACACGCCGAGCAGCGATAGCGCCGGGCCTGAAAGCGGAGCAACTCGAGCAGATCCATCACTGCCCAGTATATGCCGCCTGCCGAGGCGGCAAACAGGGGGTGCCGGGGGGCGTCCGGTACACTCGATGGCCTCCGCTGGGGAGTGGCCAAGTGGTAAGGCAGCTGATTCTGGATCAGCCAATCAGAGGTTCGAATCCTCTCTCCCCAGCCAATGTGATGTCTCAGGTGATGGTGCCC
>PLZA01000017.1 GCA_003153505.1 Candidatus Dormiibacterota bacterium | reverse complement strand
GTACACGCGCAGCGTCCCCCGGCGTACGAACCGCGCGCCGTCATCGTCGGCGATCATCTTACTGGTCGCTGCGGGCAGAAGCCGGGCTATGACGTGCACGTCGACGTCAGAAAGCGTATCGATGAGTCGATCGGTGAGCGTTGCTCGGCGCATGCGTAGGCGCTGCCGCGGGTCGGAAGCTCCGACGACCAGGTGTTGCGCCGCGACCTCCCGCACGATGTCCCGGATCTCTCGCCCGACATCACCGCTGCGTCGCACTGCGAAGCTCGCGCCGAGTTGCCTGGCGGTGGCCTGCACCGCGGCCGCCTGCCCACCGGCCCCGCGACCGCGGGCACGCTCCACCGTGACCACCGTGCACCGGCCTCCCGTGCGTCGTGCCAAACGGGAGCCGCGGCGCACCAGTGACTCCGCCTGAGGGCTCGGCCCAGCGGCCACGACCACGTCCTGCGGCTCGAGGCCGACGGGAACGCCACCGGCGCCGACGCGCCGTGCAACAAGCCGCAGCGCGAGTTCGCGGAGTGCGCCGAGTGCGTCGAGGCGAAACGGGCCTGCGAGGGCGCTGTCGATCTCGTCTCGGGGGCAGACATTGCCATGCGTGATGCGCCGTCGCAGCGCACCCGGCGCGATATCGACGAACTGCACGTCGTCGGCACGGTCAAGGAAGCGATCCGGGACGGTCACCGTCACCGGGGCCCCCGTGATGTGCTCGACCAGCTCGCGTTGACTCTCGAGCTGTGATGCATCGAGCGCGGTCATGACGTCGATGCCCGCGTCGAGGATCGCGTCGACGTCCTCCCAACGCCACGCGTTGCCACGACCCGGTGCGTTGATGTGCGCAAGGTCGTCGACAACGGCCACCTGCGGGTGGCGCGCGGTCACCGCATCGAGGTCGAGGTCCTCGTCGTGCCGGACGCCCGCGCCGTGGACGAGCGGTATGACTCGCTCTAGGTCGCCGATCGCCTCCTCCGTATGGGGACGGCCACGCGAATCGATGGCCGCCAGCACAACGTCCTCTCCTGTTGCGCGGCGCCGGTGTGCGTCGCGCAGCATGGCGAAGGTCTTGCCCGAACCCGGGTATGCCCCGAGGTACACCCGGAGCGCCCCTTTGCGCACTGGCGCGGCCTGTTCGACGGACGCATCGACGGAGTGCCCCTCATGATCTTCGAGCAGCAGCTGGTCGCGCGTGCCGTCGAAGGCGTAGAGCTCGGCGTAGCGGCCCCAGTTGATCGCGATGTCGAGCTGCTGACGCGCCTCTTCCTCACCAGAGGTGCGGTGCAGCAGATCGGTGAAGAAGCCGGAGGGAAGGTTGCCGTCCTTGGATCCGCGCAGCGCGTGGTCGATGGTACGCACCAGCGGTGCCCGTTCGAGCGCCAGCTTCGCGAAGATCCGCTTGCTCTCCTGGATGCTCGCCCCGGCGAATGCGAGCCCGTCGAGCGTCAGCCGTAACGTGTCGCCGTCGAGTGTTGCCAGGCCGAGCAGCACCAGCGCATCCACGAGCGGGAGCATGTCGTCCACCTCGAGACCGAGGAGGCGGGCGAGGTCTGCCAGATCGGCGACGCCATCGCGATGTCCGATGATCTCCGCGAGGCCGGAGAGCCCATCCACCGTCGCGTTCGGAAGCGGCGTGTCACCGGGCGTCCTGCGCGGGGCAACTGCGAAGCTGCCCTCTGCGGTTGCCGGCTCCGCGGCGCCGGTCATGATCCCGTAGATGTGGTCGACGAGCGCGTCGAAGTCGGGGGTACGCCGGTGCCGCGGACGAGGCACGTGGTTGACCAGTTCTGCGCACAGCCGTCCGGGGCTCGTGCCCAGCACCAGGACGCGATCGGCGAGCAGCACAGCCTCCTCGATATTGTGCGTCACCATGATGATTGACCTCGTGGGAAAGCGGTGCCCCTCCCACAGCTCGAGCAACTCGCCGCGGAGGTTCTCGGCGGTGAGCACGTCGAGGGCGCTGAAGGGCTCGTCCATGAGCAGCACATCTGGCTCGAGAACGAGCGCCCGGGCGAACCCGACGCGCTGACGCATGCCGCCGGACAGCTCTTTGGGGAAAGCCGATTCGTAGCCGTCGAGACCGACGATGTCGATGGCTCGCAGTGCCTGCTCTGCGCGTTGATGGGCGGGGACTCTGCGGGCTTCAAGGCCGATCTCCACGTTCTGCTGGACGCTGAGCCAGGGCAGCAGCGCGAAGGTCTGGAACACCATCGCTGTGCCTGGGTTGCAGCCCACGAGGCGCTGGCCGCGGAAGAGCACCTCGCCGGACGTGGGCGCGATCAGGCCGGCGATGCAGCGCAGCAGTGTCGACTTCCCGCTCCCACTGCGCCCGAGCAGCGCGACGAATTCCGAGTCGGCGACCTCGAGGTCGATGCCCTCGAGCACGGGGATCGCCTTATCAGCGGCGCCCGCGAACGACTTGGTGACGTGCCGCACGGAGATGAGGCTGACGTCGTCGCTCATGCCAGTGAGTATCGGGTTTCCGCAAGCCGGTAGAGGCGGCGCCAGAACAGGGTGTTGGCGCCGACGACATACACGCACATGGTCAGCAGGCCGGCGAAGATCTTCGGGAAGCTGAAGGAAGCCGTCGCCTGCGTAATGAAGGCGCCGAGCCCGCTCGCGACCAGCGTATGCCCATGGTAGGGGACGATCTCGGCCACGATGGAGGCGTTCCACGCGCCACCCGCAGCCGTGATGGCGCCGGTGACATAGGCAGGGAAGATCGCCGGGATGATGAAACGGCGCCACTGGGTTCGCCCTGAGATGCCGAGATTGCGCATCGCGTCACGCAAATCGCTGGGGACGGCGCTGGCACCCGCGATCACGTTGAAGAGGATGTACCACTGTGCGCCCAGCGCCATGAGCAGAATGCCCCCAAAGTTGAGGCTGATGCCGAGTGTGGTGAAAGCGATGATGGCGAAGGGAAAGAGGAAGTTAGCGGGGAAGCTGGCGAGCACCTGCACCACTGGCTGCGCGAAGCGCGTGACGCGGGGGTTGAAGCCGATCCAGACGCCAACTGGGACCCAGACGAGCGTGGCGATCACGAGGAGCACGACCACCCGGCTGAAGGTCAGGAAGCCGAGTCCGAAGGTCTGCGCGAAGATGCCGAGCCCACCAGGGCCACTCCCCACATACGACAGCATCCGGTAGAGGCCGAATGCGAGCACCGCGATCGTCAGCGTGAAGAACACGATGTCACCAAGACGGCGCCGCTCGATATGCTCCACCAAGCTGCGATCGGCGGTGCCGGTGATGCGGCCCATCATGCGGTTGACTGGAACGAGTGCCCCATGCACGCCGCGGGTGATGAGTCCGGGAAGGGCGCTGCGTCGCAGGATGCCGAGCACCAGCGAGCGTTGTTTCTCGGTCGCTTCGGACTCCTCCACGCGGAAGCGCTCCACGTAGGCGGTGAGCGGTCGCCAGAAGAAGACATTGACCAGTACCACCACCAACATCATCGCCACGATGGCCAGCGCAACATCTCCGGTTTCTCCGCGGGCTGAGGCGATGCCAACGTAAGAGCCGATTCCAGGGAGCACGTACCCGCCTTGGCTGGAAGTGCTGATCTGCTCGGAGGCGGTGAGGAAAAACCAACTTCCCCCGAAGCTCATCATGCCGTTCCAGACGAGTCCGATCGCCCCGTTCGGGAGCTCGATGCTCCAGAAGCGCTGCCAGCGGCTGAGGCGGAGTACGCGGCTTGCCTCGTCCATGTCCGACGGCAGCGTGATCAGCGACTGGTAGAGCGAGAAGGTCATGTTCCACGCTTGCGCGGTGAAGACGGCAAAGACCGATGCTGCTTCCAGCCCCAGCACCGAGTGCGGGAAGAGTGCCAGGAAGAAGGTGATGGTCACGCTGAGGTAGCCGAGTACCGGCACCGACTGGAGGATGTCGAGGGCGGGGAGCAGGATGCGACGCAGCCGCCGGTTGTGCGCAGCAGCATATGCATACGCGAGGCTGAAGATCACCGACAGGAACAACGCGGCGAACATGCGCAGCAGGCTGCGTGCCGCGTAGTAGGGAAGATTGATCGGCGACGTGTCGAGGCTGCTGAGCTTGCTGGGGATCAGCGTGACGGTGGCGCCGCGGCCGACACGGATGAAGGCGAACACCAGGAGGAAAAGCGCGAGCCCCACGACCACGTCGAACGGGCTGAAGCCAAACTTGCGTTGCGCTGCCCCGCGGGTCGGGAACGTGGGGGTCAAGGCCATGGGGAATCGCCTACGTGATCGTCACGCGGGGTGGATGTCGCACCGGTCTTCCATGGGGCGAGCAGTCTAGTCGAAGCCGGCGTCGGTTATAGACGGCGGGAATGCGGCGTCGCGCACCCGCTCGTTACGTTTTCGCTAAAACCACGCGAGACGCGCTCGGCTCAAATACTTCATCGCCGACGAGGGTTGGGCTGCTTCATCCCCGAGGGGCGTTGATCCATTGTTGATGCTGCAACATCTAGATTTGTGTGTCGGGTCGACAGCGCGTTATGCGGTGAAGATCCATGTTGCCATGGCGTTCCAGATCGGCATCCCGGTGGCGTGTGATCGCCGCTCGGGACGCAGCATGTTCGCTTGGCATCCCGCGCGCCTCTCGAGGTGCAACGCGACGAGCCTGGTAAGCTCGCGACGTCGTGCGGCGCTTGGCAGCCATCTTGCTCCTCGGAGTAGTTATGGCTGCGTGCGGGAGCGCGCCGGTGCCCGCGGTAACGGGCGTCCCCACCGCATCGAGTCCGGCGGCACAGACCACTGCGCAAGCAGCCTATCTCGCCGCCGTGGGACCGCTTCCGAACCTGCTCGGCCCTGACGTCGCCGAGTACGACGCGCACTGCAGCGTCAACCTGACCACCGCCGCCTGTGTCCAGGCGCTCGAGCAATTCGGCAGCGACATGGATGGCTTCCTCTCCGCGCTCGCGGATGTCATTGTCCCCACGGTGTTTCAGACCGGAAACACAGCGCTGAAGAAGGCGTTGGCCGACCTGGTCGGCGCGCTCGCCACGCTCATCGCGGCGATCAACGCCAACTCTCCCGGCGTCGAGGATGACGCCGGCGGCGCTGTCTCCGCCGAGGGCGAGATCTTCCCCGCGCTCGGGATCATCGCCAGGGAGCAGGGGTCGATCCCCATGACGGCATTCATGGCTGCCGATCAGGCCTTTTCGACGCTGCTCCCCAAAGGATGGTCCAACGTGACCGGCGACGCGAGTCTGCTCGCGGCGAGCCACCTCACCGGCGCGGAGCTGGTCGCTATCCAGTGGGACTACCTGGGCGCGACGGCCGGGATCACCGTGGCGTACGTGTCGGTGCGGCGGGTCACGCCGGCATTGACCCAGAAACAGATCGCGCCGTATCTGAAAACGGTGGTCGGTGGCGTGACACTGCTCACCCAGCCCGCGGCCTTCATGCTCGACGGGAGCAACGGCGTCTTCGACACCACCTCGACATCCAGTCAGGGCAACCAGTACGAGGCGCAGGACATGGTTATCGACCACGAAGGACGAACCTTCGAGATCGTGCTCACCGTGCTTCGGGCCGCGTTTCCCGAGGAGCTCACTGGCTTCGACGCCATCATGGGCGCGTGGCGCTGGGTCGCAGCCTAAGGCACGGATCCTGCGTCGCTACGCTCCACGCTCGCCGTCGTCGCGCGCCGCACGGCGCTGGCGGGGTGCGGTGCTCTTGATCGTCCTGACGGTGCCTGTGACCGGCGTCGAGTTGTATGTCTTGCGGGCACCCACTTGCTGGATGGGAGCTATCTCGCCGATTGCGGTCGTGGTCGCAAGCCACGGACTCGAGACGCCGGTCGGCCCCATGCGTGCGAGCCGGAAGCTCGAGAAAACTCTCTCGCGAGTCCGAGCGGTTTGGATGCCGGCCGACTCTACGTCGCCACGCAGTCCCCATGAACCCAGTGATCTTCGACCAGCACCTCAATGGCGTGCTTGGCGTCCAGATTCTTGCCCTCACCTCGACTGGCTCGCTGCAGATATCGCACGGCGGTGAGTCCGGCCACGGCCTGACTGTGATCACTCCGACCCCCATCCCAGCGCCACGAGTCGATGTGGATTCGAGCAGCACAGTACGTCTCGACGTCAGTTCCTACCGCGACACCTGCCTCGCTCTGGCATCCGATGAATTGACCGCGGACGACGTCGTCTCGCGTAAAGGGGCGCATCCACCGAAAGACCTTGACCTTCTCGCTGCGCTGGTCTTCGGCTGCGATGCTTGCTGGTGCGTCCATTGCCAGCAACGCCACGACCTGAAAGAGATGGTTCTCCACCACATCGCGCAGGCAGCCGGTCGCATCGTAGAAGGCTCCTCGCCCCTGGACGCCGAACCGCTCGGCCATC
>PLZA01000033.1 GCA_003153505.1 Candidatus Dormiibacterota bacterium | reverse complement strand
CACGACAGAGACGAGGATAAGCCCCGGGCACCGCCCCGGCCGACCGACGGCCACCGTGCCACCGCGGATCAGCAGATCGTGAAGATCTGGCGACTGCTTGAGGCCGGCATTCTTATGCCGCGGTCTCCACGTGCGCCAAGGTAGGCGTCTCCGGCTACGGTCGATCGGCTGTCAGTCACTCGACGGTACGCGCGGTGAGAAGCAGGTATTCCCAGTCCATGCAAAAGCCCTCGTCGCACCGATTGGACCGTCGGGCGAGGTCAGCCAAATCTCGGTCCAGGGAAGCGACGCGCTCTGTGTCGCTCGCGATACCTCGGTAGGCGGCGACGATTGGCCCATAGCGCGCCTTGAAGTAGTCGCGGAACTCCTCAGGGTGGGCAAAACGATCCACTCTGACGGTCTGCCTGGTGGCTCTCACGTCCGTCACCCGATCTGCGAGCAGGCGCCTGACGTAGTCCGCGTCGCCCCACAATGACGGAGACTGAGCGCCGGCCGGAGGCGGCGGCACATACGGCTTCACCGTGGCAAGCATCTGGCCGACGAATCCCTCGGGAGTCCAACTCACGAGACCAATCCTCCCGCCAGGGAGGCATACCCGGATCAGCTCGTCGGCGCTCGTCTGATGGTGCGGAGCGAACATGACACCGACACAGGAAAGCACGGCATCGAAATCCCCATCCGCGAAGGGGAGCGCCTCGGCATCTGCTTCTCGCCAATCGATGTCGACGCCGCAGTATGCAGCCTGGCGACGCCCTGCCTCGAACATCGCCGGGGTCAGATCGGACGCCACAACCTTCGCTCCAGCCATCGCTGCCGGGATGGCAGCGTTGCCAGAGCCCGAGGCGACGTCCAGAACCCGGTCGCGGGGTCCAACCCCACATGCGGCGACCAACCTGGCGCCGAGGTCCGGGATGATCTCGGCGGCCACCGAAGGGTAGTCACCAAGGGCCCACATGGCCCGGTGCTTGGCCTTCAACGAGCGGTCCGCATCCGCAGTGTCAATCAGTCCCGACATCGCCGTACTCCTCTTGACTAGTCCAGTCCAGCCCCCGGCGGCGGCGCGCCCGCTCCACTCGACCGTGTCCGGCACCCGGCCGGTGGCGTGCGGTTTGGCCCGTCTCTTTCATGCCACCGAGGCTACTGGGGCGGCCTGCCGCGCGCTAGTACGAGATCTGTACTTCGCCCCGATGCACCGGGACCACCCGTATCTGCCATCGAGCCGCATGCCGCGATCTACCATGAACGCGATGGGAGCCTCCTATTACCAGTTCTGTCCGGTGGCCAAAGCGATGGAACTCCTCGACGAGCGGTGGACCTTGCTCATCATCCGAGAACTCGTGACCGGGAGCCAACACTTCAATGAGTTGCGTCGAGGCCTGCCGCGGATGTCGCCTTCGCTGCTGTCCAAGCGACTGCAGCAGTTACAACGCGCAGGCATCGTTGACAGGCGTCCCGATGGCAGCAGCGTCTGCTACGTCCTCACACCAGCGGGCTCCGAGCTGAGACCCGTGGTCGAGGCTCTGGGGTCCTGGGGAGTCCGTTGGATCGGAGAGCTCGGCGATGCGGATCTCGACCCGAAACTGCTCCTGTGGGACATGCATCGCAACATCGATCATGCCTCCATCCCAGAGGGAAGGACGGTGGTGCACTTCGAGTTCCCGGACGCTCCGAGGAAGGCCCGCCATTGGTGGCTGGTCATCACCAAGGAGGGAGCCGACGTGTGCGACGTGGATCCGGGATACGACGTGGCAGTGGCGATTACTGCGAGCCTGCGGCGAATGGTCGAGATCTGGCGCGGCGACCTGAGTTGGAGCGACGCTTTAGGAGCGGGCCTGCTCGAAGTGGATGGCCCCGAGGCCATGCGTCGGGCGTTGCCCGGGTGGTTTACGTTATCTGCTTTTGCGTCCGTCCCCCGGCCCTCCTAGCCCGCGCATCGCGTGGCTGTCGCAGTCGCTCCTACCGCTCGTCATGCGGAGCAGGTCGTCGACGCGTATCTCGTCGCGCGGTCTCCGTTTCCGAACGAGTTCGAATGCGAGAAAACACTGATCTGCCACTGATTCGGCTGCCAAACTCGCTTACACCGCCGACTGCGATCTGAACAAGAGTTTCAAACAACTCGAGAGTTCAGCGCACCTGCAAAGGCAGGACTCACGGATCGTCATCGCCCAACCGATTCGTGCAGATCTCAACAGCAGCTATTCCGAACGTCGATGGGTGAACCGATAACGCGAGTTGAGTTGGGACACGGCTCGCCGAGAACGATCGCCTCGATCTTTCAAGCGAACTGGTCCTCACGCCTATCAAGCTGCGGAGGCGCGATGGGTTCCTCATTCGCTTTCCGAGCGCGGCCGGTCCAACTGAGGCGGCGCTTACCATCGTTCCGGATATCAGCGCGCCGACGAAGTACTTCGTACTCGAGCTCGGGGATAGCCCGTCACCCACCAGCCGTATTGGGTACTTGCCCAGTGGGTCCCCGAGGGACCTCCACGGACTTTCCGCGGGTGTGACGTCTGGGTGGGGATGCTAGCTGCCGGACCGACTGGACCCCGAACTTGCGGGACAGAACAATCGACCGCGGGAACGCATCCTCGGCCACCCCAGCGTGCAATTAACACACCAGAGTCGATCTCGGAGTGGCGGCATCTCGGGTCAAAAGACCCAACGCTTCTCAACCACCTGGCGAATGCAGCCGACGGATAGGCATGACCTCGATGGCTGCGTCACACGGTGGCGGCGGTGGGCAGGTAGTCGCGCTCGGTGATGCCGCTCTCGGGGACGCGCCTACGCACCGCAACAGCAACCGCGCTCCACACCACCACCACCACGAGATTGGCAACGAAAGCGGCAAACCCAGGGTAGACGCTGCCAACGTGCCAGTCGAACACGTCGAGTTTGTAGGTCGATGAGAACAGTCCGGCTGGGTTGGTGACGCCCCAGTAGGTGCCCAGGCCGATGCCCACCGCCCAACCAGCCACGACTGCCCAGCGGTCGAGCCAGCGCACGTAGAGGGCCAGAATCACCGCGGGCAACGTCTGCAGAATCCACACACCACCGGCGAGTTGGAAGTTGATGACATTGGCCGTGTTCACCGTGAGGATGAACACGAGTGCCCCGAGCTCGTCACGACGAGCGAAACAATCTTCGACACCGTCGCCTCCTCGGACAGCGAGGTGGAGTTGGGTCGGATGCACTGCCGCCAGATGTTGCGCGTAAAGAGGTTGGCCGCGGCAATTGACATCACCGCTGCCGGCACCAGAGCTCCGATCGCGATCGCGGCAAAGGCAAAACCCGCGAGTGGTCCGGCGAAGAACTGCTGCAGCAATGCGGGCACGATGCCGTTGGCACCACCTGCGCTGGCGCTCGGTACATGGGTGTGTGCCGCGACGGCCATGTAACCGAGCAACGCGATCAGGCCGAGCATGAACGAATACGCGGGCAGGAAGGCTGCGTTGCGCTTGATCGACGTCTGTGAGCGAGCGCTGAACGTTCCCGTGATGGCGTGCGGGTACAGAAACAACGCGAGGGCCGATCCGAAGGCGAGCGACGAATACGCGAGATAGAGCGAGCTCGGGAGGTTGTCGGTGGCCTTCGAGGTCTTGGCGGCACTGTGGCCACCGTACGGTTCATCAAGGAGGCGCAGAAGCTCGGCTTCACGAAGCGCTAATGACGGCCCCAGCGACGCCACCACGGCGTCTCGACGTACTGGCGCGTGACGTCGAGACGCGCTCGAATTTCCGCTGGGAACCGGAGCTCACGGCCGCCTTCGGCGATGTAACCGGACGGCGCGAAGCTCACGATCAGCCAACGCCACGGCGCAGCGTCAAAGCTGTCAAGCACCTGCTTCGGCTTACGTCCGATCATTTCACAAAGGCGGACAAACTCCTCAGGCTGCCCCTGTGTTGCCGCATCAAGCAGGGCACGCTCACGCGCGGTAGCTGTATCTCCCGCTCAGTCATGCGTGCGTGCCTTGAGGACTCCGACTAGCGCTGATCGATCGTCGGCGTATGGGTTCCGCCGCCCGGGTCCACGATTTCTCGACGCCGTGTGAAGGAGGCGGGGCCACCCCATGACGACCAGAACACCATGGAGAGCACAATCCCCAGAGCGCCGGCTCCCATCAGGATCCAGCCGACGACTTGCACGTTGATCGCGCCGTTCGTTGTGACGTGAATGGCGAACGCGAGTACCGCGCCAACCGCCAGCAGAAAAATCCCGACTCCAAGACCCATGCTGCCTGCCTCCTAGTGCTTCCGAACGGCATATGCCGTAGGGCGTGTGGTGGCTTGTCTCAAGAAGTGGAGCTGAATTGCCGGGTTTCACGGCTTCGGATCAATTCTGAGACCGGCGCGTCGCCAATGCACGAGCAGATCAGCGTGGCATCCGTCCCGGGTCTCTAAGGACTATACCGAGGACCACGCCAGCGTGCAATAAACACACCAGAGCGGCGCGCATTGGGTGGCATTGCCACAGAGCTCACCGGCACATGACGAAGCGCGGGCAGAGCAGTATCACGTTGGGGATCTCGGTGATCCTCCGTCGCCCCAAGAGGGAAGCGTCGGCAGTGGACGAGCGGTAAGAGAGTAAGGCCCGGCGCGGCCGTATCGGGGTCAGGTCGTGGGCAGAATGGACGCCAGAGCCTGGTCTATTGGTGTGCGGGTGAGCCTGAAGGTCTGCTCGGTGTATGTGGAGTCCACCACGAACGGGCGGGTCCACTGATAGTTGGTGATGCGCAGCTCGCGCAGGGTCGGGGAGAACAGGCCACTGGTCCACAGCACCGCGTAGGGCAGGGAGGTCAGCTTCGGCGCCGGGGCGTGGGCGAGCGTGGTGAAGCGGGTGCTGATCTCGCGGACGGTCAGCGGCGGATTGGTCGGCACCAGCCATGCGCGTCCCCAAGCTTGCTCGGTGGTAGCGGCCACGATCAAGGTCGCGGCCACGTCGGTGATCGAGGTCCAGCTGTGCGGCACATCCAATGCGGCTGGCACGTAGGTCCGCTTCCCGGCCAGCAGCGGCTTGACCAGGACGATGCTGAAGAGGGAGTTGGCCTCAATGTAGTCGCTGGCGCGCACCTCGGTGGCCCGGATCCGGCCGGCCTGGTGTGCGGCCTGGGCGTCGAGCCACATCTGGGCGCGCAGCTTCAGCTTGGGGTGGGTCGCTGCGAGTGGTGTGGAAGCGGTGATGGGTGCGTCGACCGGCCCGTAGCCGTACAGGTTGCTGGCGGTGGCCAGGACTGCCCCGCTGCGTTCCGCTGCGGTCAGCAGCGCGGTTGCCAGCGGCGGCCAGTCGGTGAGCCATTGGTGGTAGGGCGGGTTGGCGCAGTTGTAGAGCGCGGCCGCGCCGCTGGCCAGGGCGGAGAGCCGGTCGGCGTCGGTGGCGTCGGCGGCTATCCGCTCGATGGCCGGATGCTGCGGGCCGCCACCGCGCCGGGACAGCACCCGGACCCGTTCGCCGCGCTCGGCGAGCAGCGTCGCGGTGGCGGTGCCGACCGCGCCGGCGCCGACGATCACGTGCAGCGACATTTCTCGTTCTCCTTCTCCCGTTCAAGAGCAGCGCTCGCCGTCAGATTCAAGTATTGCGGAGAGGGGCATCGGCGGTGTTCAAAACACCAACTCCACTGGAAGCGGTCCGAAAATGCTCCCGATCAGAGACGAGGGTCGGCTCAGGCTCCCCAGGGCGGTATGGGTTGTCTTGCTTCGTCGGGTACAACGCTTCAGGAGCGTGGCCGTGACCCTCATCCTTGACGACCGTGCTCCTCGACGCCACGCCGTCAGAACCGTCGCACACCGGTCCTGGTCAGGGCTTTGTCGGAGCCTTTGTTTCGAACCAGAGCTAGTCGGCTCGCGTAGTCGACGCTGATCTCACTCCACGGCTCTCGATGGGGTTGTATTAGCGAAGTACGAGGTTGTCCGGCCTACCCTGATGGGGGCCGGATGGCGCCGATGATGTTGCCCATCGAAAGCCCGTCGGTGAACCAGAGCCGGCCGTCTGGACCGTCCGTGATCCAGGTAA
>PLZA01000071.1 GCA_003153505.1 Candidatus Dormiibacterota bacterium | reverse complement strand
CTGCGCCGCGCGTGCCCGTGCGCGGCGTGCAAAGGTGAGCCCTGGTATCGCGGCCGGTTCAGCTCGGACTCGATGCTGCACCCCGGCGAGGATGAGCTCGCCGACATCTCGCTGGTGGGAGCGTACGCCTTGAACGCGGTCTGGGCCGACGGACACAACACCGGTATCTACACCTACGAGCGGCTGCGCGAGCTCGGCAGCGCGTCGGCGTAGAGTTCCCGCGATGACCGATGAGCTGCTCACGGAGTGGTTGCGAGACGCCGCGGCGGACCGTGCGGTGATGGGCAGTTAGCGGAAGCCGTCAGATGACGATCATCGACGGCGAGACAGCGTGGCCGCGGTGAAGAGATCATGTTTCTCCGGATCGAGATTGAGCGTGGCGGCCACGCGCCGCGCGCGCCAGGCCCCTTGATCACATGAGCGCCGATGATGGTCACATCCGTGCCGGCCATGCGGAAATCGCGCTGCGGACGCATCCAGCCAGGGGAATCCTAGTGACCCTGCGGTGGTAGCGCGGGCGCCGGCGTTAGCGGAGCCGCTAACAAGGTCCGGCTGCCGCCCCGCGAAACTCATTCCTCAGGCGGAGGGAAGCGTCATCCACGGAGGCGCGCCGCGCACCACGCGCAGCGCCGATCCGCCGCCGTCGACGTTGATCTGATGGCTGCCGTTCGGCCGGCGTCGGGCACTGATGCTGAAGCGGTCCGCGCCGATGCGAACATTGTCGAGGGTGAGCTCCGGGCACCATGGGGGGAGCATCGGGTCGACGTAGATCCGCCCGCTCGGGACATCGGGTTCCAGTCCCAGGAGTATGCGAACGGCGTGGAAGAGGCTGCCCGCCGCCCAGGCCTTCGGAACATTGGCCGACTCATACGGGACGGGCCCGTCGAGGCGGCGGCGCGGCAGACCGCTGAACAGCTCGGGCATCTGGAGGTGCTCGAAGGAGCTCACCGCACCGAGGAGACCATCGACCAGCCGCCAGCTGTCCTCGATGCGACCGTAACGCCGCAAACCCGCAGCGGCGATCATGGTGTCATGGGGCCACACCGAGCCACGCTGGTACGAGTGGGGGTCATATGACGGGTGATCGCTCGACAGGGTGCGCCGTACCCGCGGTCGGCACTAGGTGTGGTTCCCAGAGAGGTTGTTGAGTGGAGCAACCGGTGAGAGCCGGATGGGTGTCGGCTCCCGCCCGACAAACGGCGCCCGCCTTCGAGCCGGGCTCAAGACACCTTACGGCGATACGGTGACCGTTCCCATCATCCCCGGGTGAAGCGTGCATTTGTAGTCGTACGTGCACTTGAAAGGGAGTTGGAAGCTCAGTTACCCGCCCGTGCCATCTCCACCGGTCCGCTCTCCACGGCGACAGACATCTTCTGCTGGAACGCCGAGCAATGCATCACCGTCGGTCAAGCGAAGGTCGCTCTCGGGTCAAAAGACCCAACGCTTCTCAACCACCTGGCGAATGCAGCCGACGGATAGGCATGACCTCGATGGCTGCGTCACACGGTGGCGGCGGTGGGCAGGTAGTCGCGCTCGGTGATGCCGCTCTCGGGGACGCGCCCACGCACCGCAACAGCAACCGCGCTCCACACCACCACCACCACGAGATTGGCAACGAAAGCGGCAAACCCAGGGTAGACGCTGCCAACGTGCCAGCCGAACACGTCGAGTTTGTAGGTCGATGAGAACAGTCCGGCTGGGTTGGTGACGCCCCAGTAGGTGCCCAGGCCGATGCCCACCGCCCAACCAGCGACGACCGCCCAGCGGTCGAGCCAGCGCACGTAGAGCGCCAGAATCACCGCGGGCAACGTCTGCAGAATCCACACTCCGCCGGCGAGTTGGAAGTTGATGACATTGGCCGTATTCACCGTGAGGATGAACACGAGTGCCCCGAGCTTCACGACGAGCGAAACAATCTTCGACACCGTCGCCTCCTCGGACAGCGAGGTGGAGTTGGGCCGGATGTACTGCCGCCAGATGTTGCGCGTAAAGAGGTTGGCCGCGGCAATTGACATCACCGCTGCCGGCACCAGAGCTCCGATCGCGATCGCGGCAAAGGCAAAACCCGCGAGTGGTCCGGCGAAGAACTGCTGCAGCAATGCAGGCACGATGCCGTTGGCACCACCTGCGCTGGCGCTCGGTACATGGGTGTGTGCTGCGACGGCCATGTAACCAAGCAAGGCGATGAGCCCGAGCATGAACGAATACGCGGGCAGGAAGGCTGCGTTGCGCCTGATCGACGTCTGTGAGCGAGCGCTGAACGTTCCCGTGATGGCGTGGGGGTACAGAAACAACGCGAGGGCCGATCCGAAGGCGAGCGATGAATACGCGAGATAGAGCGAGCTCGGGAGGTTGTCGGTGGCCTTCGAGGTCTTGGCGTGGACGGCCGCCTCGGTGTGCTGGAAGATCGCGCCGAATCCGCCGAGCTTGATGGGGATGTAGATGACCGCGACGATGACGGTGATAAAGATCATCGTGTCCTTGACCATCGCGATCAGTGCGGGGGCGCGTAATCCGCTGACGAAGGTGAAGACCGCGAGGACCACGAAGGCCACGATCAGCGAGATCTCGATGTTGACTCCCATCTGGGCGATGACCACCTGGATGCCGAAGATCTGCAGGGCGATGTAGGGCATGGTGGCGACGATGCCGGTGAGCGCGATGAGCAGGGCAAGGAAGGGCGACTTGAAGCGGTCGCGCACGTAGTCCGCCGCGGTGATGTGGCCCAGATTGCGGCCGGCCTGCCATAGTTTGGGCATGACCACGTAGACGATTGGGAAGACGATGATCGTGTATGGCAGCGCGAAGAGGCCGATTGCGCCCTTCGAGAATATGAGCGCAGGGACCGCGACGAACGTGTAGGCGGTGTAGAGGTCGCCGCCGAGCAGGAACCAGGTGACCACGCTGCCGAATCGGCGTCCGCCGAGTCCCCACTCGGTGAGAGTACTCAAGTCGCCGCGCCGCCACCGGGCGGCCAAGAAGCCGATTACGGTGACGAGCAAAAACAGGACGATAAAGACAGCGAGTTCATCGCCGTGAATCACGGTGCACCTTCACTGATCCGGTCAATGGCGTACACAACCCCGGTGATGGAGACGCCGATGATGACCCAAAGGAACTGATACCAGATAAAGAACGGGATGCCGGCCAGACGGGGCGTCACGCTGGCGTAGAACGGCGGATAGAGCAGCGCCACAAAGGGGATGAGCAGGAGCAGCAACCCCCAGCGGCGCCGGGGGGGACGGCGCAGAGCCGCAGCTGGCTCGGGCGGTGTCGCGCCCGTCGCGGCGGTCGAATCGGGCTGCTGGACCATGCGCGACTGGAAGTCTGCCACTGCCCGAGCCTTTTTACCAGTCCCGCTGCGGGCGTGGCGGCGCGAGGAGGCCAAAGGCGCGGAAACAGGAGTTCTGTGAGTTTGTCCTCTCATGGAGGACAGGGTCACCTTGAATCAGGCGGAACAGCGGCGTCTGTTGGTGCTCAACCACCTCGAAGCCGGAGCGCTCTTCAACGCCGAAGCGGCTGAGTTGCTGGGCATCTCGATCCGGCAGGTGCGGCGGCTGCGAGCCGCCTACCGGGAGCGCGGGGCAGCAGCGCTCGCTCATGGCAACCGGGGTCGACGCCCGGGCCCATGCCATCGATCCCAGCGTGGCCGCGCGGGTGGTGGAATTGACAACGAGTACCTATTCGGGCTTCCACCGTGCACCTCACCGAGATGCTCGCTGAGCACGAAGGCATTGCCCTGTCGAGGCCGAGCGTGCATCGCATCCTGGCCACCGCCGGGGTCGCACCGGTGCGCAAGCGGCGCGCGCCGCGCCATCGTCGTCGCCGTGACCGCATGCCGCGGGCAGGCATGCTCCTCCAGATCGCCGCCAGCCGGCATGACTGGCTGGAGGGGCGTGGGCCCTGGCTGAGCCTGGTGGGCGGCATTGCTGACGCCACCGGCCAGGTGCCGTGGGCAAGGTTCCGAGTACCCGGCTCCACGTATCAGCCGCAGGCCGATGTACTGCGACGGCCATCCTGCAAGCTACGACGGTCCAAGCGAACGGGACGCAACGGTCTCGCGTACGCCTCGACCGCCGACTGC
>PLZA01000039.1 GCA_003153505.1 Candidatus Dormiibacterota bacterium | reverse complement strand
CACCACCTCCTGACCGCACCACGCAGGCCCGCCACGGCGAGCTTTGATGGTGTCAGCGCGGACAACGATCACGTCGGGTCGTCGGGATCAGGAGGATGCGCCGCGAGGTACTGCTGCTCGGCGAGCGGGATTGACTGCTGTTGCATGGCGATGCCCGGGCGTGGCAACTGTGAGTAGTTGAAGGCGTTCGAGAAGGCATACGCGGCGGCGTCGTTGACACCGAGGGTCGCAAGCCCGAAGGTCTGCTCGACATAAGCGAGGATCGAGGCAAAGGTTGCGGGCGTGGAGTCCGTATGGCCTGCGATGGCGTATGGGGACACGATCACCATCGGCACCCTGGTTCCCTGCTGCGTGCCGTCCGGATTGAGCCCAGGAGTCACGTGGTCATAGAAACACCCGCAGTCGTCGTACGTGATGAAGATGGCGGTCGAATCCCAGTCGGGACCGTCTTCGATTGCCTCGACGACCTGCCCGATCCAGTTGTCGCCGGTCGCCATCGACATGTTGTTGTGCTGCACCACCGACCCGTAGGCACCCGCCCCGTCGAGCACCAGTGAGTACGCCGGGAGCGATCCCGCGGCGGCGTCACTGAGCACCTGCTGGGTGGGCACCATGTTTTGGGCCTGGGCGGTGTCGAGGCACTCGGCGTACGACGGGCAGACGGCCCAGATGTAGCCGCCATCGTTCGCTGAACTCGTGTACAGCCGCCACGACAGGCCCGCCTGATCGAGGCGATCCATGATCGTTGGCACGTACTGAGCGCTCGTCGGCTCAAACGCGCCGCCATTCGGAAGCCCGAGTGCCGGGTCCGGGATGCACGCAGGCTGCTTGCTCGAGACCCCGGTCGTCGGATTGATCCATGTCGCGACCCTGTTGGAGTCGCAGCCCCAGCCCGGACCCTCCGTCCATCCTGGAGGTGTCGGGCTCGGCGGCACCGGGTTGTCACCAGTGAACTGGTCTGTAGTCGGGGATACTGTGTACAGATGCCCTCCCCATGAAGGACTGTCGGCCATGCTGAATGTCGCGTCCGAGACCGCGAAGTCGCTCGCCAGGTCGGTGAGGTTGGGGATCTCGGCCGGCGTGTAGTACGTGAGGCACCCGTACGGGATCGCGCCGGACAGATTCGACGTGGCCCCGCAGCCAGCCACGCCGGCCCAGCCATCCATGAGTCCGCCGTCGATCGCGGTCACCTGCGACGCGACACTATGGTTCACGTTCGGCACCACATCGGGCGAAACCTTCGTGGCCACCTTCTGCCCGCCCTTGAGCGTCACCGGCTGGGTGACGTTGAAACCCTCGTCACAGCGACCGCTCGTGAGACACCAGTCTCCGAGCACCTCATCGAAGGAGTGGTTCTCCTGATAGATGACCACGACGTGCTTGATCGGACTCCCCGGCGGCGGCGATGGAGTGGGCGTTGCTGTCGGTGTTGGGGTCGCGGTTGGCGTCGGCGTCGGGGTGGGTGGAGCCGCCGCCCCCTCGAAGGTGGCGATGACCCCGGTCCACGGAACCGACGACGAGAGCGTCGCCGCGTATCGCTGCACACCGGTGAGGCTCAGGATTCGAAACGCGGCCTGCTCACCGGTTGCCGCACCACTGACCTTCGACTGCTGCGTCGCGAGCGGGCTGTAACCGGCCGTCTGCCCGCTCGGCTTGACGCTCGTACTCCAACCGATCTCGGCGACGACGATCTCGGTGGCGGCGCTCGTCCTGATCGTGGTCCCCGTCGAGGGCGAACGGCTCGACCCGGACGAGCTCGCCGTCACATCAAGCGGAGCGCTCGACGTGGTCCCGCTCAATTCACTCACCGTCATGGCGATCGCGCCAGATGCGGTCGCGGTGACGATGACGTGACCGGACGCAAGGATGCGGCTCGCACCTCTCGCGTACCACATCTCGTCATCGATGTTTCCCCGGCGTACCGCGGTGGCCTTGATCCACGGATTGCGTCCACTGTCACTGACCGCGGCGATCGAGGCCATCGATGCGGGTCTGCGCACCTCGACGGTGAGGACGAGCAGGTCGCCGGCCGTCGTGGCGGTCGCCGGCGAGACACTGAGTTGCGTTCTTGCGGTTGTCAGCGCCCCGCCGAAGGCCTGCACCACGCCCAACGACGTGGATGCCGCCGTCGCGCTCACCGGAGCACCCACCGATCCGCGTGTCCAGACCAACGTCATCGCAAGGGCGACCCCGAGAATCCCGAAGCGTAGCAATCGCCGAGAGCCCGACCCACCCGACACCATCCGAACAGTTGCCTGCGATACGCCACTCAGGGATCGTCTGCGCCACATGGTCTTCGCCTCTGAATCCCCCCAACGGACACATCCGGATGCTGCGCTGCGCTCCGGGCACGACATAAGGGCCGTTCGTCACAAGAAAGATGCGTTGGGTGTTCGACGCTTACCGAACGCACGGGTCATTCGTCACATTCGAGGTGTCCACAGCCTCTGGTGTTCGCGTCGTCGCCGCGAATCCCTGATCCCATTACCATCGCCGCACCCGACTTCGCCGCAGGCGTGGTCAAGGCCCTTCACCGCGGATCGCCGTCAACTCACCATGACACGTCGAAGACGCATCATCGTCACTCGTTCACCAACTGCGAAGGGCAAGAAAGAGCAGTTCCACGATCAGTACGGTCGTCCACGAATGAGGTCAGGCCGACCGCATTACGGGAGGATGCCGTATCTGCCGTTCCCGGACGCGCCTGCCATGCCTCGATGTGCTGGGACCAACAGGTTCGGTCAGCCGTGCGGTCACTACGCCACCGTCTGCCCGCGTGGCACGAAGGGATACGGGTTCTGCTGGAGGCACGGTGGTCCGCGCCGCCAATGGGAACGACCGCCGTGTCGAGCGCGTGAGTGCAGCTTACGATACCCGCACCGTCACGGCTCACGGGGGTGCGCTGGCAGAGAGAACGTCGTCATCCCACCCGAACCAAAGCCGGTTCTGCATTGGACTGATCCCCCGCTGGCAGGGGTGACGGGAATCCCCGTATAGCACCGCTTATTCAGTCGGTCCACGTGGCGAGGTGCCTAGTAGCCGGAACTCGGAGACGTTGAGGACGCGGCACTCGAGGTGCACGGGCAGGCCCTGCGCGGCGATCACCTCGACGGCCGCGAATCTCCTTTTGGGCTTGTGGTCCCTTTCAACAACTCGCCCGCCTGGCGATGGATGGCGACCTCGGCTTCGAGCTCCCGGATGCGACGCCGCGCGGCCGCCGACTCAGCCCGCTCCGCGGACGTGAGGCCGGGGTCGATCCCCTGGTCCACTCGCTCCTGACGTCGCCAGCCGTACACCGTTTGTTCGCTGATACCGAGGTCGGCCGCGACGTCGCGCACACGTCTGCCAGCCGCGATCAGGTCAAGGACTCGCTGCCGAAACTCCGCCGGATAACCCCGTCTGCCCATGCTGTCCTCCTGATGGGACAGCAGCATGCCAGTCCAGTAATCCGACTCCACGAAACCCAGGGCTCACCAAATCGTGGCGGCAGGTTGTGTGGATCTCCTGCCTGTCGTGAGCGTCCGAGGCCGCGGTACAGGGACGCGCACCACGCCAGTAGCGTCTCGCTCAAACCAGGTAAGTAACGGCCTTTCGGCCCGCGCCCGGCACGAGCCGTGACTACCGCTGCAGCGCGACCGTGTCCATGATGAACACGAAGTAGACGGCGGTCGCGGCGATCACGAGGATGTGGAACACCTCGTGGTAGCCGAACACCTTGGGCCAGAGGCGAGGCCGTTTCGTGGCGTAACAGATCGCCCCGGCGCAGTACAGTGCGCCGCCGGCCGCCAGCACCACGAGCCCGCTGGCGTGGATGCGATCCCCGAGCGCCGGGAGGAAGAAGACCACGGTCCATCCGACACCGAGGTAGAGCACGACGGTCACCCAGCGCGGGAGCGGCACACCGGTGGTCGCGACCACCACGCCGCTGCCCGCCAGGACCCAGATCACCACCAGCAGCACGATGGATGGCCAGCCGCGCAGCACGTTGACGACCACAGGCGTGTACGTCCCCGCGATGGCGAGAAAGATGGTTGCGTGGTCGAGGCGCCCCCAGACCCGCCGCGTCCGCGGTGACCAAGGGCCGCGATGGTAGCTGGCGCTGACGGCGAAGAGCAGGACGAGGCAGACGCCGTAGATGCCGAGCGAGATCTGCCGGGCGATGTTGCCACCGCTGACCACGACGAGGCTGATCGCGCCGGCGATCGCCAGGGGCACGGTGGCGAGATGAGTGAGGCCGCGCAACGACGGGCGGGGGGGCGCGGCGGTCAGCGTCGTGTCAGGCAGCGGGGGCGACCTCATGGCGTTCGGGTTGCGGGCGGCGGAGCCATCGGGGGGCCCACCAGTTGGCGTCTCCGAGCAGGCGCATCACCGCCGGGACGACGAGCGCCCGGACCAGTGTGGCATCGACGATCACCGCGACCGCCATTCCGACCCCGATCGATTTGATGGTCACGACGCTGGCGAGCGCGAATGCGAGAAAGACGCATGCCATGATCGCGGCCGCTCCGGTAACGAGACGGCCGCTGCGCTCGAGGCCGTCGGCGACGGCCGTGCGATTGTCGCCGGTGCGAATCCACGCCTCCTGCATGCGCGTGAGCAGGAACACCTCGTAGTCCATCGAGAGCCCGAACACGACGCAGAAGAGCAGCACCGGGATGGTCGGGTCCAACGGGCCGGCGGTGAAGCCGAGGATCGAGGAGAGGTGGCCCTGGTCGAAAACCCATACCAGCGCACCGAATGCGGCGCTCAACGAGAGCGCGTTCATGATCACCGCCTTGAACGGGAGCACGAGTGAACGGAGCAGCACGGTGAGCACGACCAGCGTGGTGATCAGCACAAAGCCGATGGCGAGCGGCGTGTGGTCGATCATGTAGTTGACGAGATCGATGTCGAACGCCGTGTCGCCCGTCACCTGAACGGTTGCGCCGGAAACGCCGTCGCTGGCGCGGATGTCACGGACGAGGGCGTGCGCCTGATCGCTGGTGACGAAGTACGGGTTGGCAACGTCGAGCACGGCGATGCTCGATCCCGTCAGATTGGTGAGCACGGACTGCACCGCGGACGGCAGCGAGCCCTTCGGCTGCAGGTAGAGCGATTGGTATGAGGAGAGCGTCAACGTCGGATCGACGCTGACGTAGCTGCGAACTCCGGTGACTCCCTTGAGCGCGGCAAGCCGCTGGGCGAGCTGGTATGCCGTGGCGATGTTGGCAGCCGTGGTGGGGCGCCCATGCTGGAAGTTGACGACGACGACGATGGTGTTCTGACCAACCTGGGGAAACTGCGCCTGCAGGAGGTCGGCGCCCTTGCGGGCTTCGGCGCTGGTGGGGAGTTGGTTGACGTCGCTGTTGGCGAGTCGCAGATCCAGGAATGGCGATCCCGCGATCAGCAGGATCGCCACGGTCGGGATGAGCACCGTCCAGGGACGGCGCATGACCCAGGTTGCGAGCCGGTGCCATGCGCCCTCACCGAATGGCTTGGGTTGCATGATCGGCACCCGGATGCTGTTGATGCGCGTCCCGAGGATGGCGAGCATCGAGGGCAATAGCGTGACCGCATACAGCACCGAGATGGCAACGACGATCGCGCCGGCAACCCCCATCGACACCAGTGCCGTGCCGGTGTAGAAGAGCAGGCCTGAGAGACCGATTGCGACAGTGAGCCCGCTGAATATGATGGCTCGCCCCGCGGTCGCCATGGTCGTGGCCAGCGCGTCCTCGACACTGCTGGCGGATGCAAGCTCCTCGCGGAACCGCGTCACGATGAACAGCGAATAGTCGATCGCGATGCCAAGGCCGACGAGCGTCACGACATTGACGGCGTACGTCGACACGTTGATCGCGTGCGCGAGCGCGAGCGCCGCTCCCACACCGCCCAGCACAGCGAAGACGCCGACACCAAGGCAGAGCAGCGCGGCGATGCCGGTGGTGAACACGATCACCAGCAGGATCAGCGCGAGCGGGAGCGACACCACCTCGGATCGGCGCAGATCGTCCGCGAGATACGTGTCGAAGTCGTAGGCAAGGGGGACGTCGCCGGTGGCGGTGATGCTGAGCGATGAGGAGCGAACCTCGCCGCGAATCTGACCGTACTGGGAGCGGGCCTGCGAGAAATCGATCCGCATCCCCACCTGGACGAGCACGCTGTGCTTGTCGGTCGAGACCAGGAGGGGAGCCGCGGCGGCGCTTGCGGTGTATGGCGTGGTCAGAGCGCTCACCCGAGAGTCGTTGCGCAGCGGTGCGACCGCTGAGTTGACCGCCGTCTCGAACGTGGGCTGACCGAAGGTCGCTTGCGAGCTACTGAGGATGAGCGTGAACGACGAACCGGTGGTCGACGGCAGTTGCGCAGCTTCGAGGTTGGCGGCATGCACCGACTCGACGTCGTAGTTGCCCGCATTGATCGGCTGCCCGCCGGTGAGCAGCCCGACGATCGAGAGCACGAAGAAGCCGAGTGACACGGCCAGCACCGCTTTGCGGCGGCGGTAGACAAAATGCCCCCAGCGCCTCATCGTGATGCTCCTTCGATCAACGCGATCGAGTATATCGACCCGCGGTTTCGTCACCGCGTAGACTCTCGAGGACCGCGATGGCAACGCACGTCCCACCTCCGGTCGGGGAGATCACCGCGATCTCGCATTTTGCGACGGCCGCCCGTGAGCCTCAGCCAGGGCGGCAGCTTGACCTGATCCGGGAGGCCGCGCCCGGGTTTCGAGCGTGGTTCCGGGGCACGGGGATGCCGGACTGGATCGGCACCTTCGATCTCGTGCTGCTGCCGTATCCCACCCGGTTCGGTCTCTTTCGTGCCGCGATCAGCCCAACCCCGTATCTGTCCCTGACCCACCGGATGGTGGTGGTCCGCTGGCGCGAGCCCGACGGCAAATCACGAGTGCTGCTCTTCGAACCGACCGATGTGGAACTCGCCCGGCGGACGCCGTACTTCGCGCGCTTGCGTGAGTCGACTCCGCCGGCATTCGAGCGGGCCTTCGCACGGCCGCTCGGTGACGTCGTCAGCCATCTGCGCAGCGTCGGAATCGACACCGGTGATGTCGACTGGATCACGTTCGACCATCTGCACACGCAGGACGTGCGCCGGTGGATCGGAACCACCGAGCCTGCTCACGACCTCTCCCCGAATGCGCCGGTGGCGGCGACACTGCCCCGCGCGCGGCTGATCGTGCAGCGCGCTGAGCTCGAGTCGCTCGCCGCTCTGCATCCGTTGCAGGTGCCGTGGTATCAGGCAGCGACGTACAGCTCACTGCGACAGGACGCGCTGTTGCCGATCGACGGTGATGTGCTGATCGGTCCCGGGGTCGCGCTGCTCGCCTCGCCGGGTCACACGATCGGCAACCACACCCTGGTGGTCAACACGGAGACCGGCATCTGGGCAAGCAGCGAGAACGTGATCGCGACCGAGTGCCTCACACCGGAGCACAGCCGGATTCCCGGCCTGCGCCGCTACACGAGCGCGTGGGAGCAGGAGGTCGTCCTCAACGCCAACACGCTCGAGGACACCGCACGCCAGTACAACTCGTGCGTGCTCGAGAAGTCGATCGTCGACGTCGCGCGCGCCGACTCGCGCTTTCTGCAGTTCATGCCGTCGTCCGAGCTGACCGGCAGCATCCTCAGTCCGGGCACATCGCCGACCTTCACGCACTCGGGGATCTTCCACGGGACGCTGACCCCCACCGGTGCGGTCGCGCGCTGACGCGGTGCCGGATACGATGACAACTGTGTCCGGGTCGCTCGCACGCCGTGCATGGACGCTCTACGAGCCGATCCACGCAATCGTCTATTTCGCGCCGGAGGCGACCGAGCACTACAAGGCGGCAGGGCTGCGCGGCGGGTGGATGGGCTACTTCGGCTCACGCTCCGCACCCATGGGCGCCGTGACTCCGGGTGTGGTCACCGCGGTGTTCCACAACTTTCAGCCCGCGATGGTCGCGCGGGCCATTCCCGACGCCTGGCGCTTCTCGAGCCCGGAGCTCGCGCTGACGGCGCGAACCGCGGTTGCCGACTCAGCGCTGCGCCGGCTCTGGGGCGATGCGGCGGCATCCGATGAGGTCGCCGAGGCCGCGGACGCAGCCATGCGCGTTGCCCGCGGATTGAGCGGGGGAGGACGCCCGCTCTTCACCGCCACCGCGGCGCTCGACGAACCGAAGGCAGCCCATCTCAAGCTCTGGCACGCGTGCACCCTGCTTCGGGAGCATCGGTTCGACGGCCACATCGCAGCGCTCACCGTCCACGGTCTCGACGGGCTTGAATCGCTCGTGACCGCGCTTGCCGCCGGCAGCGGGATCGACGCCGCCACGATTCGCCGGTTCCGGGGTTGGACCGAGGAGGAGTGGGATCAGGGCGTGGAGCGCCTGCGCAGTCGCGGGATCCTCGATGCCGGCGGCGAGCTCACCAGCGACGGTCGCGCGCTCCGCGCAGCAGTGGAGGAGGCCACCGACCGCCTCGCGAGCCACGTGTGGGAGGCCATGGACGAGCCGGCGCGGGAGCACCTGTTCGGCGCGCTGCGCCGGCTCACCTCGTTGCTGGAGCGCTCGGACGGGATCCACTATCCCAACCCGATCGGGGTGAGCCGACCCGTCTAGCACCTCACCGCGGAAGGTCAGATCGGCGCGAGCCCGATGCAGGCACGGACTGTGTTCTCGAGCAGCTCGCCGCGTGCGTGGGTGCCCATCGTCCCGGTGACAAACGCGATGGCGTAGCCGGCGGCGCTGCACGCGGCGCCGAAACTCCCACCCAGGCCGCCCATACCGAACCCCTCAGGATCGATCCCGAACCCGAGTCCCCAGGCGTTCTCGTGACCGAACACGCGGTCGACGCCTGAGCACTGCACCGATACGGCTTCACGCAGGAGTTGCGGCGAGAGCAGCTCCCCGCGCAGCAGCGCGGCGTACAGGCCAGCGATACCCCGCGCGGTGCCGTGCCCGTTGATGGCCGGCACCTCCGCAGTGCGCCAGGCGGCGCCGTTCACGACCGCTGGGTCGCGCGTTCCCGGGGGGTTCGCGGTGGCACGGCGGTACAGCTCGCCCGCATGGGGCTCGATATCGTCGAGACAGGTGAGTTCGACGGCGCGAGCCTGGTCGTCAGCAGTCAGTCCGACCGCGAAGTCGAGTCCGGCCGGCGCGCAGACCTCGTCACGCAGGAACCCGCCGAGGCTGCGGCCGTCGACGCGGCGCACGATCTCGCCGACGAGATGGCCGTAGAAGAGCGCCGATTCACCATGCGCGGTCCCCGGCGGCCACTCGGACCGCTGGTCGGCGAGGAGCGCGCAGAGCGCGTGCCAGTCGTAGAAGACACTGGTCGGGGCAGCCGCGTCCAGGGCGACCACGCCGGCCTGGTGCGAGAGGACGTGGCGCGGCGTGGCCGGGGCGCGGAACTCGGGCCAGTATCGCTGGACGGGAGCGTCCAGGTCGAGCACGCCGCGATCGACGAGCACCAGCGCACACATTGCGGCGAAAGGCTTGCTCACCGAATACGGCTGGACGATGCTGTCGCGCTGCCATGCGCGCGTCCCGTCGGCGCTCGCGGCGCCGCCCCAGAGATCGACGATCCACCGGCCCTCGTGCCACACGGCGAGTGCGGCACCGGTCCCGCGTTGCTCCGTCAGGACCCGGGCAAATGCCTCGCGCACGGTCTCGAATCCGGGTTCGACCACTCCCTGGGCATCGAACCGCGTCACCGTGTTCACCAGGGCCGTCAGGAGACCGCTGTCGACGCGGCTCCCGCGCGCTCGCGCTCCACCACCGCGGCCAGGGCACGAATGAACGCCGGCCGGGTATTCGGCAGCTCGATGCGATGCATGGTGATCCCCGCCTGCGCCGCCTCCGCGCCGGCAGCGATGTCGATGTCGTAGAGGATCTCGAGGTGGTCCGCGAGGAATTGCAGGGGCACGACCAGGATCTCGGAGATCCCCTCGGCACGAAACGCCGGGAAGAGATCCTTGACGTCCGGCGTCAGCCATTCCTCGGGCGTGTGCCCGGCGCTCTGATACGCAAAGCTCCATTGCTCATTCGCCAGCCCGAGTCGCTCGGCGACGGCGGCCGCGGTGTCGCGGAGTTGGGTGATGTAGCCGGGATCGCGGTCGACGACAGGACGGGGGAGGCTGTGGGCGGTGAAGATGATCGGGATCCGGAGACGCACGTCCGGCTCAAGACGCGCAAGCGTGTCCTCCACGCGCTCGGCAAGTGCCGCGATCCATTCGGGGATGAGGTGCCAGGCACCGGCGATCCGCACGTCCACGTCGGGATGCTCCGCCCGCCAGGCGGCCACGCCGCGCTCGTACCCCGCGAGGATGATCGGCGAATACTGGGGCGCCAGGACCACCACGACGATGCGTTCAGTGCCGCCATCCGCGAGGTCGTCGAGCGCACCGCGCAGTGAGGGCTCGGAGTGGAGCATTCCGGCGACGACGCGCATGTCCTCTCCGTCGTGCCCGGAGTCGAGCGCGTCCTGAAGCGCCGCGCACTGCGCCAAGGTGATGTCGATCAGTGGTGAGCGGCCGATGAGGTCGTATCGCCGCCGGAACTCATCGATCAGGTCCGGCGGCACCTCGCGCCCGCCGCGCACTGACGAGAGGTAGGCGGGAACGTCCTCGGCCGTCACCGCCGAACCGAAGGTTGCGAGCACGACGCCGAACTGAGCCACTGCTCAAAGGGTAGATGCTGGCCGCTCGCCCTCGCGGTCAGCCCCGGTCCGTGTCCTCGTGAACGAGTTCCGCGAGGCGCTTCAGGTTGTCGCTGGGCGTCTCGGGAAGGACACCATGTCCGAGGTTGAAGATGTGACCGGGCTGGCCGTCCGCGTCCTCGAGGATCGCTCGCGCTTCGCGCGCGATCACCTCGAACGGCGCGAGCATGACGCCAGGATCGAGGTTGCCCTGGATGCCCCGGTCGCCGATCCGGCGCCAGGCCTCGTCAAGGGGCAGCCGCCAGTCGACGCTGATGACGTCCGAGCCGCAGCGCGCCATCGCCTCGAGCAGGTGTGATGTCGTCGTGCCGAAGTGGATCGTCGGGACCCCCGTCTGGCCAGCCGCTTCGAGGATGCGCCGGCTGTAGGGCAGCACCATCTGCTCGTACGCCGACACCGAGAGCGCACCAGCCCATGAGTCGAACAACTGGACCATCTGGGCGCCGGCGTCGACCTGCGCCCGGAGATACCTGATCGTGACCTCGGTCAGCGTGTTCATCAGGCGATGCCACAGCTCCGGCTCACCGTGGAGCATCGCCTTGGTGCGCGAGAACTCCTTGGTGGGCTTGCCCTCGATCATGTAGGAGGCCATGGTGAAAGGGCCGCCGGCGAAGCCGACCACCGCAGTCTTGCCATCGAGCTCCCGGCGGACCAGCTTGATCGCCTCGAACAGTTCTGGGGTCGCCTCGCGCGGGTCGACCAACCGAAGCGCCGCCACGTCGGCCTCGGTGCGCAGCGGTTCATGGATGAGCGGGCCGATGCCGGGATCGATCGAGAAGGGGACCCCCATACCGAGCAGCGGCAGCATGATGTCGGCGTACATCACCGCGGCATCCACCCCGAACTCCTCGACGGGCATCAGCGTCACGCGTGCGCAGAGCTCCGGGGTGCGCGTGATGGTGAGGATGTCGTAGGTCTCGCGAAGGGCTCGATAGCCCGCGAGGCACCGTCCAGCCTGGCGCATGAACCAGATCGGCGTGCGGTCGGCCGGCTGCAGCCGCGCTGTGGCGAGCATGCGTTCGGCGCCGGTCATCGAGCCTGTGTGCGTCACTGCCATGAGTATCGAGGGTAGCGAAGCCGGCTCCTCGCTCGGATGGTGCTGCACAGGCCGCCTGACGCCACGTACGATCGCAACGACTTCGGGGCCGGAAGCCGGCCTCCGGCCGGCGCCAGAACGTGCAGAGGAGAGTGCAGCCCGTGAAATCGACCATGCAGGAGTCGCCGCTGAGCATCACCGAGCTCTTCCGCCATGGGGCGACGGTGTATCCGGACAGCGAGGTCATCACGTTCGAGGGCGAGCAGGCCCGACACACCAGCTATGCCAAGGTGGCGGAGCGCGTGAACCGCCTGGCCGGGGCGCTGCGCACACTCGGGATCGTCCCGGGCGATCGCGTGGGAACCCTCTGCTGGAACCACCAGGAGCACCTCGAGGCGTACTTCGCCGTCCCCTCCATGGGAGCGGTGCTGCACACGCTCAACCTGCGGCTGCCACCGTCACAGCTCGTGCAGATCATCAATCACGCCGAGGACCGGGTCGTCATCGTTGATGTCTCGCTGGCACCGCTGCTCGCGGCGGTTATCGACCAGTGCCCGACCATCGAGAAGGTGATCGTGGTCGGCTCTGGTGAGGTGTCCGGTCTGGGTGAAACGCTCGGCTATGAAGCCGCGATCGCCGCCGAGTCACCGACCTTCGACTGGCCTGCCATCGACGAGCGCAGTGCGGCGTCCATGTGCTACACGACGGGGACGACGGGCGACCCGAAGGGCGTTGCGTACAGCCACCGCTCGGTCTACCTGCACTCGTTCGCGGTGTGGGCGACGTTCCGTCTCGACGACAGGGGCCGTCTGCTGATCATCGTGCCGATGTTCCACGTCAACGCGTGGGGGACCCCCTATGCGGGCTGGCTGGTGGGGAGCGATCTGCTGCTTCCCGGACGCTTCCTGCAGCCACAGGGACTCTGTGACTTCATCCAG
Organism: Candidatus Dormiibacterota bacterium; assembly: GCA_003153505.1. Classification (GTDB taxonomy): domain Bacteria; phylum Chloroflexota; class Dormibacteria; order Aeolococcales; family Aeolococcaceae; genus Palsa-851. The sequence goes on along the minus strand of PLZA01000039.1, from coordinate 116,352 downwards.
CAGGAGCGGCCAACATTCACCGGTGGCGTGCCGACCATCCTCACCGCGCTCCTCAACCACGTGCAGGCAAACGGCGGTGACGTGTCGAGCATCAAGACCGCGGTGTGCGGGGGTTCTGCCGTTCCCGCAACTTTGATCGCGGCCTACCGTGACGTGCTCGGTATCGAGCTCTGGCAGGCGTGGGGGATGACCGAGACGAGCCCCATCGCTTCAATCGCTTTCCCGCCCAAGGGCACGGCACCCGAGGATGAGATGCACTACCGGTCCAAGACCGGACGCGCCGTCCCGGGCGTGGAATTGCGCCTCGTCGACGACACCGGCGCGGAGGTTCCCCACGATGGCGAGGCGGTCGGTGAGATCGAGGTGCGCGGCCCGTGGATCACCGCGTCCTACTACAACGCCGAGGTCCCAGAGAAATTCCACGACGGTTGGCTGCGCACCGGGGACGTCGGCAACATCGACGGACGCGGCTACGTGCAGATCACCGACCGGTCGAAGGACGTCATCAAGTCCGGCGGCGAGTGGATCTCATCGGTCGAGCTGGAAACACTGCTCGTTGGTCACCCCGCGGTGGCGGAGGCGGCCGTGGTCGGGGTCCACGACGACCGCTGGGCGGAACGGCCGCTTGCACTTGTGGTCCTGAAACCCGGTGCGTCCGCGACGCCCGACGAGCTGCGTGAGTTCCTTGCGCCCAAGGTTGCTCGCTGGTGGCTCCCGGAGCGCTGGGCCTTCGTCGATGAGCTTCCCAAAACCAGCGTCGGCAAGCTCGACAAAAAGCTGATCCGGTCCGATTACGGACGGGAGAAGTTCTCGGTCGTCGAGCTCGAGGCGACACCGAGGTAACTCTCGCGCCGTCAGTGCAGGATCGGTCCGGTTTCGACGACCTGGAATGCGCTGCCCGGGACCGACTTCAGCTCGTCGAGGTTGTTGTCGTCCCAGCGCGAGTCGGTCGCGCCGCTGATGTACCAGCTGCTGCCGTTGTCGGCGACGATCATGCCGTAGGTCTTGAGGGCCTTGAGGATGGCCAGCGCTTCGCCGGTGAACCCCGCGAGGCTGAACGATGCCGCGAGGCGGAGACGGAGACCCATCGGTGGCAGGCTCGGGTTGTTGACGCCCGCCTGGTGCGTCGCGGGGTGGATGAAGCCGTTCTGCGTGTCCGCGACGGTGAAGCGGAGCGCGTGATTGATCACCCCTGAGGCCACCTCGTTGTACAGGGCGAGTCCGGGCAGGATCGGCAGTCCCGCTGCGTCTGCCGAGGTCCATCCGGCGGGACGCAGCGCGTTGCTGCTCAGGTTGAACACCGCGCCCGACGCGCACACCCAACCGCTGCCGGACTGCTGTGCGTTGTACATCTCGTAGAGGTGGCAGTTACCGGAATCGAGCACCAGCACGTGATGATCGCTGCCTGATTCCACCGGTGCGTTGAGCGGCACGGGGTATGGGCCGGGGTTGCTCTCCGACCCGTAAGCGTTGAAAGTGATCGGCACCAATTTCTGCGACGCCGGCACCACCGTGTAGGGAATGCCGTACGTCGGATTCGACCCGAAGTCCGGGTGCAGGAATTGTTTGGTGGAGTCGATTGCCGCGATGTAGGTCGCCGACATCGGGTTCACCGGTGCGTTGGCGACGTTTTGGTTCCAGGGGTTGTTCGTTGGGAAGACCTGGCAGCCGCCAAGGATCGTTCGGGGACCCGACGGCGTCTGCGGTTTCGCGGCGGTGGTTCGTGCTGTCGGCCGAGGCGTGGCCCTGGCGGTTGCTCGCGCAGTCGCGCTGGCTGCAGCGAAGGCTGACGGGGACATCGTGGGGGACCCGGCCGTGGGCGATGTTCCCAGGGTACCGCCGGCCGACGGAGTGGGAATGGCCTGTGTTGACGTCCCGCCGCAGGCGGTTACGATGATGAGCGAGCACATCAGCGCCATGCCCGGCCAGAGGCGCGGTGCCTGGGTTCGTAGCTGGATCACGGCGCTAGCATCCCGCGGTCGAGGGCGTCGATCGTGACGAGCCGGTCACGAGAGCGGGAGCGCGCGGACGGTGATGACCGCCGGACCAGGGCACCAGGGCGAGCGGACAGCCGACGAGCGCTATCCCTGAATCGGCGACGGCAGAGACTGCGGGCTGATGCGGTCTGTGGAGTCGGTGCTCATCCGCTGCACCATCGCGACGAGCGTTATCGCGGCCGCGACGGCGACCAGCGCGGCGATCAAAAGGAGAAAGAAACCTGCATCCAGGTAGGCAGGAGGGGACAACGCATGGGCCGGGACGTAGGGGATCGGACCGTGCGGGCCGAGTTCCATTGGCGGGCTGGCGGCATCCTCGCCCACCACACGACCACTCGCGTCGGCGCCCTCGAAGGCGACCAACGCGAGCGAGCTGACGGCGGCGACGAGCGCCGCGGCCGAGGCGATGCGGCGCTGAATGCCGAGCAGGGATGCAATGGCGAATAGAGCGAGCAAGACGATGGTGGCGAGGACGATGACGCGGTCCAACCCCTGGGCGAGGCTGTACGACGGAAAGGCGAACGCGGTTCCCGGCCCAATCAAGGGGCACATCACGCATGTCCGGGTGACGAAGGGTGTGAAGACCGCGCCAAGCATCACGGCCGATGCGCCAAGCACCGTCGCACCCGAGAGCTGCAGCAGCGTCCGTCGATGCGCCATGGCTCTGGCAAAGGTAGCACCGTGCAAAGGGAAGCCCGTTACCTTTGCCCGTCTTGGGGGGTCTTATAGGTGTCGGATGGCCGTCGCGTGCACCAATCAGAACGGCGCCGACCCGGGAGGCCTGCTTGAACGACGAAGAGGCGGCATTTTCGATGGCGCTCGTCGATGCCTCTGAGGCCGCGCTGAGGGTGGTCCGATCGCTCGGGCTGTCACCGAGCGATGTCGCCGACGTGCTCCAGGAAGCATCGATTCGCGCGTGGCGTCATCGCGACCAGCGACGCGGCGAGTTCAAGCCCTGGTTCATCGCCATCGCCTACCGCGAAGCTCGACGACCGCGGCGGCGGTGGATGACTCTGCCGGCGTTCTGGACCGCCGCTGCGGGCGAGCCGGAGCGTGATGAGCGTCTGGGTGACGTGCTCACAGGTATCCGGACTCTGCCGCGACGGCAGCAGGTCGTGCTCTCGCTCCGATGCGAGGCCGGGCTCTCAACCAAGGAGGTGGCCCACATCATGTCCATCAGCGAACCGGCCGCGAAGCAACTGCTGAGTCGAGCGCGCGAGTCGCTGCGCCGCGCGCTGGAAGCGCACGCAGTCGAGGTTGCGCAATGACGCATCTCGACGACGACGCGCTCGACCGGGGCATCGCGCGGCGATCTCTCACGGCCGCTGAACACAACGTGCTCGTGGACACTCGACAGTTCATGCAGCGAGGCGACTTCGCGGCCGCACGGGGCTCGAGAACGCTGGCCATGGAGGTGCTCGCAGCCGGCGCCGTCGCGGTGCTTGTGATCGGCGTCATCCTGGTGCTCGCGCGACCGGCATCGCCCCGGCCGCAGCCCGCGGTGACGCACCCCACCGCGTCTCCGACGGGAACGCCGACTGTCACGGCGTCACCGTCGCCCAGTGCGGTACCGGTGGGAGCCACGCCGCCGATCCTCGAGCAAGTCAGACTCGGCAACTGGTGGGTCAATGCACTCACAGTCGAGCCGGGCGTTGTCTGGGCAGCTGTGCAGTCCCCGAACTACGGTGAGCCGGGCAGGCTAATTCGCATTGACACATCGACGGCGCGCCAGACGGCGAGTTGGGTGATCGGCGGCGACCCGATCGCCGTGGCCGCGGCCGGGCCGTATGTGTGGGTGGCAAACAGCTTTGGGGATAGCTCCAAGGTGCTCCCCGAGCAGAACACGGTCGAGCAGTTCAATGCGGCCACCGGACGGCTGATGCATGTCTATCGAGTGACCGACCCGCGCGGGCTTGTCGCCAATCCAACATCCGCTCTGGTCGTGTGGGAGTCAACCGACAGCCGAGCGCAGCTGAGCCTCTTGTCGGGAGGTGGCGACACGACAATCGCCGGCGTGCCCGGAACGGTCTTGGGCCCTGGCGTCTCATCGCAGTCAGCGATCGTTGTCTGCGGCGATGAGGTGTTCTTCGCCGCCAGCATGACGGGCACAGGCGAGATGGATGCGACCATCTACGCCGTTCGCCCAAGCGGGGGCGCTGTCCGAACCATCGCGACAATCCCCGGGGATCTTGAACCCGATATTGCGTGCGATGGCACGGCATTGTTCGTGAACAACGGCACCAATGGCGGCATCGTTCGCGTCAACCTCGCTGACGGTACCGTCGGTCCCGCCTGGCCGGGATCGTATCCCTTCGCGATGACCTATGCCGGTGGGCGTCTTTGGGTGATGTACCTCTCGAACGACGCCCAGGATGAGCCTTTCCTGACGTCACTCGATCCCGCCACAGGAGTCGCAGCGCGTTCAGGCTTCAACCCGCCGGCGACGACGGGCCTCTTCGATCGCTATCTCATCGTGCCGGGCACAACCGGCCTCTGGGTTGTCGCCGGCGACGGCAACGTCCTCCTCAACGTGAGACTTGGATGAGAAGGGAGGTGATGTAAACCGTTTACCGCCGCCGAGCCTCTAAACGGCGTAGACATGACGACCATGGGGCTCATCGAGACTCCGCCCCCGGGGAGTGATGACGTCGAGGAAGCCGTTGCACGGTATGGATCTGAGATGTACGGGTTGACGTTGGCGATCACGGCGAACGTCCATGATGCCGAGGACGCGTACCAGACGGCGTGGTCGGACGCGCTCCGCAGCTGGACGAAGATCCGGGATGTCTCCAAGCGGAGGGCGTGGTTGGCGTCGATCGCGGCGCGCTCTGCGATGCACACGCGGCGACGCCGAGCCACCTCGAACCGGCTCCACGTGCCCTTCTCCGAGGCAACGGCACTCATGACGGTCATGCATTGGGACGCTGAGCTGGGCACCGCGATTTCGCAACTGAGCCCACGTCAGCGCGCGGTCATCACGCTCCACTTCGGTCATGGCTTCACGCTCGACGAGGTTGGGACGATTCTCAACTGCCGCGGAGGCACGGTGCGCAGTCATCTCGGTCGCGCGCTTGCCAATCTCCGCGTTGTCATGGGTGATGAGCGTGACTGAGATCGACGAAGAGCGACTCCGGCGCGGATTGCGTGGTCTGCTCACCGTGGAGCCGCCTGTCATCGACGATTCGCGATCGCGTGGGACGCCTTGGGTCGGCGGACTTGCTATCGCGGTGGCGACCGTTGTCGTGCTTGCCGGGGTCCTCACCACGACCCTGCTGCTGCGCAATCGCGCCACGGTGGGCGTCACCCCGCCTTCACGGCCGACGCTGATCGCGACCCCGGAGGTGACACCCGAACCCACGCCCATACCATCGGCGATGCCGACACCGTTTGGGACTCCCGCGCCGGCACCCTGGCTGCCGGCTGTCGGACCCCCGTGTACCGTTTCGGAGCTCGAGGTCCGCGTTGGCAAGGGCTTCAGCAACCTGAGCAACGGGATTATGTATTTGATCTTCACCGACAAGGGAAGAGCCCGCTGTGCGCTCCGAGGGACACCGATTGTGCAATTCCTCGACGCTCGCGGCCGGGTGCTGGCGAGTCCGAGGATTGTTGACGTCTCCTCCGGATACGTGCCGACGCTCCCCAATAGCGGAGTAGGTCTGCTGCCCCTGAGCAGTGAGGGAGCGTACCCGGGGACGGGCCCCGAGGGTGGCATGCGAGGCCAGGCGTCACTGCCCCTGCAGTACTACGCTGACGGATGCAACAACTCGATTGCGGCCATCCGAATTCGAGTCGCCGCCGGCACCTTGACGGTTCCGCTGGCCGTGTCGGGAGGAGGTGGCGGCTGCCAGACCACGGTGGTCTTCATCAACCCGTTTCAGCCGGCGGAATACGAACCCTGAGCCGAAGGCCATCCGAGCCGCTGCCGCCCGCCTGAACGTGGCCTAGAATGACGGCGCCTGCAATTCTGGCTGACGGTGTGAGGCGTCACAGACCGACGGGGCTGGCGACACGCTCTCACCAACGGCAGGTTCGCGCGGGAGTAACTCAACGGTAGAGTGCAACCTTCCCAAGGTTGAAGTTGCGGGTTCGAGCCCCGTCTCCCGCTCACATGGCCAGTTTCGATCGGGATCGGGTCAGCCTTGAATGCGGCCTAAGTAGCCTGAAAGTTGAATTGATACCGTTCTCTCAATCGATTTGTCAGCGAATCGATTGAGGTGGTGATTGGGGCGCGTGAGGCCCGTCGGGCATGGGACATGCCCATTCGGCGGCTGGGGGAGCAGGCAGCCCCGTTGGTGCTGCCGACCCAGGACACAGTCAGCCACGCCATCGCGAAGTGTGCTCTCTACAGGAACTTGCGTCGAAGATCGCTGAGGAACGCCGTGGCGAGACGTTCGAACTCGTCCGACGTGAGTTGAATCCGTTCGCCGAACTGGATCCTCACGACCGACTCATCAGGGATCATCTTCACCGCGTTGTTCTCACGCAGGATGCCGTCGTTGTTGATCAGCCCGTCGCAGAGCATCTCCACCTCGTTGAGCGGGTCGACAGCCACCGCCCGAGCGCGTCAACGGCCGTGTCCCACTCTGGGCCTTTTGACGAGCGATACCCACCGCTTATCGATAGCTAGAGTAAGGGAGGGGAGAGCGTCAGAGTAAGGCAGATGAGGGTCGATCCGACCGGTGACCGCACCGCCAGAGAGACGTCCGCGCTCCTCCGAGAGGCGCGCTCGCTGCTGCGTCGCGTCGACAAGCTGTTCGCGGCCAGCAACCGCGATGGAGGATCCCGCGACCACGGGACTAGCAACGGAGGCGCGAAGGGCCATCGAACAGCTCGTGCATCACCTGATTCGCCTGGAGCAGCAGCGCCAGCGTCGGGCTCGAGACACTGTTCGGCGGCGCCGTTAGCTCGACGGGACAGTCACCCATACAGCTCGACGACGTCCGTGAAGGTTCGGACCAACCAAGGGCAAGACGGACGTTAAGCAAACATGCAGGACGGAATAATAGGTTCCGTCTATGTTCAGCAAGGGAAGCTTGTCGGGCCGTTGCGGCTGGCGGGAGCATGAATGGCGTCGGCGATGCAGCCGTCCATGCTGCTCAAACGCAGCGTGTGGGCGCAGTCAAAGAACTGAGCGATAATCAGAACAAGGCCGCGTTGGGGCCGTGTCAGGGAGTTATTGAGTGCAGCGCCTACGGCTGAGCCTCGCGGTCATAGCAATAGCGGTCACTGGGTGCAGCAGCTCGCCGTCCGCAACTGCAACTTCGCCGTCGACGGGACTTACGGCTCAGGGCCACATCCACGGAACCTTCACCCTCACCGCGGGACCCGTTCCCACCTGCATGGGACAGTCTCCGTGCCCCTCCGGCTATTTCCAAGTGGAGAAGAACGCGACCGTCACCGTAACGCGTTCGGATGGAACGGTGGCCGCCACGGCAACCACAAACGCCACCGGCGTCTTAACTTCGACGTGCCGCCCGGTACCTACACCGTCTCAGCGCCGCAGCAAGAGGAACCGGGTCATTACAGCGCCACAGTGACGGTCAACAACGGGGCCACCGTCAACGTGAGTCTCCAGATCACGGAGCCTTAGCCGCGCCCTTCCGGCTCTAGCAGCTTGGTGAGACCGTGCGTCTCTACCACGAGGTTGGGCGGATATGGTGTCCATGCCTCGAGGCTACGTGGACGCCGCACTGGGCACATCGGGCGGGGGACGAAATTCCGCGCCCGCGCCTCCTCCTTGAGGATGACCGTTCCTAAGCACGCCAGCGCACAGTCTTGTCGGGAAGGCCGCGCATGCGGGCTTTGCTGTGATCGGTCACCGATGGCGCAGGTGCCCTTCTGGTCTTGGCCGCGATCCTCTGGCGGCGTCGCTCTCGGTAGTTGGCCCCAGCCTCTTTACCCCGGGTTAACGACTCACTGATCAGAGTCGGGGCATTGCCGATTCGGGTGCAGAGAGGACGGGACGACATGACAGAGAAGTTGCATCGACGCTGGATCATCGCGGGCGCGACTGCCGCTATAGGCGTTCCGGCCGCCCTCAATGGGGCGCCGGCCGCCGCCGCGACCACTGCAGGGCACGCGCACCTGTCGGTCCGGGTCTTCGCCAACGGCAGCGCGACCATGACGGGGCCGGACGACATCACCTGGCTGGATGGGACCGTCTACGTGGTCTGGCAGAACGGCATCGGGCCGAGCGGCCAGCCGAGCCCGACGGGCGCGACCGCCAGCGACGTCGTCGGCTACAACGCTTCGGGTCATCGCGTCGCAACCTGGAAGGTCAAAGGCCATGCCGACGGCGTGACCGCCGATGCCGCCACCCATCAGCTCCTCGTCACGGTCAATGAGGACGGTAACTCAAGCCTCTTCGTGATCTCGCCCGAGGCACCGGTCGCCGACCAGGTCCAGCACTATCAGTTCAATCTGAATCCGCTGCCTCATGGAGGAGGCACCGATGCTGTTTCCGTCTACCACGGCGTGATCCTGATCAGCGCGTCAGCGCCGACGACCGCCAACGGGCCTGCCGTATACCGAGCGGAGCTCGATGGATCGGTCGCCGTGCTCCAGCCCGTCTTCTTCGACAACAGCACCGCGACGGTCGCCAACACCAGCAGCCCGTCGTATGGAAAGCACGTCGCACTCGCGCTCACTGATCCGGACTCCAACGAGATCGTCCCCGCGGTGAGTCCTCGATTCGGCGGCGATTTCGTGCTCGACAGCCAAGGCGATGAGGAACAGATCTACGTTGATGGCGCCGACGGCCCGACGCCGCATCTTTCGGTGCTGGATCTCTCCCAGTCGGTGGATGACACCGCGTGGGTGACCGATTCGAAGGGCACCTTGCTGGTGACTGACAGTGTGGACAACGAGATCTTCGCCGTCTGGGGCGCGTTCGACACCGGCACGGCGTACGTCGCGGTCACTCCGGGCGACGCCAACAAGCCGATCGACCGTCCGAACTACCTGGGTCAACTCGATCTTCGCACCGGTCATGTCACGCCCGCTGTGACCACGATCCAGGCCAAGGGTCTGCTGTTCGTCCCCTGACTCGGCGCGGCACCGCAAAGCGTCGCTGTCTCCGGTCTCCACGTCGCGCGTGGGGCGGGCGTGGAGTGCATCTGCGCGCATGCCGCGCACACGTGCGTCGCTGATGAATTACCGGTTCACAACCGGCCGGTCGCCAATCGTTAATCGGCCACCTTCTAGGATCTTGGTGGGGTACGAGTTCTATTTCAATGTCACAGGGAGAGGTCGACAATGAACACACCCGCCGTGCATGAGGCAACTGGAATGCGCCGGAAGCGGCGCTCAGCATTCGTCGGGGCGATCGCCGTGCTCGCCGCCGTTCCAGCGTCGACGCTGTTGCCGATCGGTGGCACGGCGGCCGTCGCCGCGACCACGACACCGGCGACCGGCTGCGCGCTCAACTCGCCGACAGGGTCGATCAAGCACGTGATCAGCCTCGTCTTCGACAACCTGCATTTCACGCAGGACAACCCCAATGTGCCGTCAGACCTCGCGCAGATGCCCAACCTGCTCAATTTCATGGAGCACAACGGCGTGCTCCTCTCGGATGAGCACACGCCACTCATCGCACATACCGCAGATGACATCCTCACCACGCTCACGGGTGTCTACGGGGACAAGCATGGGCAGCCGGTTTCGAATAGCTACGGTGTGTTCAACAGCAATGGGACGAGCGGTCTTGCCAGTTCGTTCGCCTACTGGACCGACCCGGTTGCGGCGACCACCACTGACACTTCGCCAACGATGGTCGACCCGAATGGGACGATAGCGCCGGCGCCCTGGGTGCCGTTCACCCGGGCGGGGTGCGACGTCGGCGCGATCGCGACCGCCAACATGGAGGTCGAGAACTCGGACCCGGATATCAAGGCGATATACGGGGCGAACAGTCCGCAGTGGAAGGAGGTTCTGGCCGAGGAGAGCAAGTATGGGTACGCGGATCTCTCGGATGCGAACTACCAGGGCATCATCGTGCACTGCGCGAAGACCGCATCCTCGGCGTGTGCTCAGAATCCCTCGCTCGCCGCTCCTGACAAGTTGCCCAGCGAGCCCGGCGGATACAAGGGGTACGAAGCGCTCTACGGCAACGTCAATGTCGGGAGGGTGATCGGCGGCACGCCGGTCCCTGGTCAGGGCGTCAAGGTCAACGATCTCAACGGTCAGCCGCTCACGAGCTTCTACGCAAGCTCGGACATCGGCAAGACCTACTACGGTTTCCCCGGGTTCGACGTCAGCGCCGCGCAGACGCTTGGGTACGTGGCTGATATGCAGGAGCACGGCATTCCGATCACCTACGGATATATCGAGGATGCCCACGATGATCATACGACGGGCTCGGCCGCCGGGCCGGGCCAGGCCGCGTATGTCGCGCAGCTCAAGGCGGATGACGCAGCATTCGGAACCTTCTTCACGCGCCTCCAGCACGACGGCATCACGACCGCCAACACGCTCTTCATCGTCAGCTCGGACGAGGGCGACCACTTCGCCGGCACGCAACATCCAGTACCAGCTGGGTGCGACGGAGTCACGATCCCGTGCACGTACGCGAAGGGCAAGATCGGCGAGGTGGACGTCAATCTTACTGGCCTGCTCAAGGAGCAATTCCCCAAGGAATCCACGGCCTTCTCAGTGCATGCCGACAGCGCGCCGAACGTTTACATCAACGGCAATCCGCCGGCCGGCGCCGCGGTTGCGCGTCGACTAGAGCGTGATATGGGGGCATTGCTAGCGCCGGATCCGTGGGCGAACAACGACCACGGCGCGACCGTTCCGCTCACCAACTCCATGGCGGACCAGGTGGAGGAGACCATCCTGCACATGAAAACGGGCGACCCCAACCGGCTGCCCACCTTCACCGACTTTGCCAACCCGGATTTCTACGTCGGCACGGGTCCGTCAACGTGCTCGGGACCCACCGGTTCAGAGACAGGCACGAGCGACCCGTGCGTGGTGATCAATCCGCAATACGCCTGGAATCACGGTGATGTGGCTCCCGAGATCAACACCAACTGGGTGGCGGTCGTCGGGCGGGGTGTGACAGCGCGCGGCGTTGACTCGACGACGTGGGCCGATGAGACCGACGTTCGGCCCACCATGATGGCGCTGCTCGGTCTGCATGACGACTACATCAGCGACGGGCGGGTGCTGGTCGAGGACGTGAGCCGTGCGCTCCTCCCCACCGTCGACCGAAATGGCGAGCGATACTCGCAACTGCTCGCGCTCGAGAGCGCGTACAAGCAGCTCAATGCGGACGTGGGGGTGTTCGGCCTGGCGACCTTGCAGGCATCGACGAAGGCGCTGGAAAGCACGTCGCCCGGCGATGAGACATACCGGGCCATTGAGCGCGCACTCGTCCGGCTGGGGAGCAAGCGGGACGCCCTGGCCGCGCGGATCAGCGAGGCGCTGAACGATCTTGAATTCGGCGGCGAGGTCATCCCATCGGGCGCGGTGCAGTCCTGGACCAACCAGGCGAACGCGTTGATGGTTCAGGCGTCTGAGCTCGGGTGAGCGAGTAGAGGCGCCGAGCGGGCCCTGCGATGCGCGGGGCCCGCTCCGTCCCCAGTTCGATCCGTCAGTCGGGAGGGGGGATGGCGTTCGACATGCGCTTGAGGTGGCGCTGGATCTCGGCGGCAACGCTGTCCGCATCCGGGGTCGTGACGATCTGGCGTGAGTAGGCGAGCCATCGAGTTCGACCACGACGGCTCGCTCCCGGCCGTGTACGACCGCGTAGTCCTTGCCGAAGGAGCCGCGTCGCGTCCCCACCGTGATCACCCCCGGAATCCGGGTCCCGGGCGCGCGAGTGCCCGCAGCGCTGCAAGGTGCACTTCCTCCGCAACGTGGCGAGCGCGGTGCCCAAGCCGCGCGCGCCGGCGGTGCTCGCGGTGGTCAAGTCGGTCTTCCTGCAGCCGACTCGCGAGACCGCCCGTGACGCCGTGAACCACGCCCTCAATGTGCTCGAGCCACGCTTCCCGACGGTGGCAGCCATGCTGCTTGCGGCTGAGCCGATGTGCTCGCCTACCTGGACTTTCCAGTCGACCACTGGCGCTCGATCTCCTCGACCAACGCCATCGAGCGAGTCAACGCCGAGCTCGACCGGCGCACCAAGGTGGTGGGTATCTTCCCCAACACTGATTCGCTGCTTCGCCTGTTCACAGCGGTGCTTCAGGATCAGCACGACGAGTGGCAGGACGGATGTCGCCACTTCAGTCAGCAGTCGATGGCTCGCGTGCTCCACCCGACGGTCCAGCCTTGCTCACCAACCCGCTCACCGAGGGACTGGTCGCCTAACTCACCGATGTTGTGAGAACTCCACCGAATTCACACCACTACCGGAGACTTGACCCTTCTCTTTCGAGTCTGTGAACAAGTCGGGGGTGATGCGCGACCAGCGCATCCGCTGCTCATCGTGAAGGCTTGCCGTTACCAAGGCTTAACCCGGCCGGCAACATATTCGTCCACGGCCGAGCAGGGATGCAGACCGGGCGCGTCCCGTCGGCAACAACGCGCCCCCGCTCTCCTGCCCGGCCCTACAGGTTGACAAGTAACCTCACCTCGCGCTCACGGAGTTGAACGCCCCGTGAGGCGGGCTCGACCGGGCAGTCTTTCGAGCCCCGCGGTGCTCTCGAGTAGCACCGCCGCGCCTGCATGTTGAGTACGTAGCTTGGCGAAAATGCCCTTACGCGATTGGTCTAGAGTCAGCGGCACCCTTCCGGTCGGCGGCATCGCTTCCAGACCCAGAGACGCCGCCGTTCGCGGTGTTTGAACCGACTCACCTGCGTTGAGAGCTACGCTGCACGCTCATGGCCAACGTCGACTCCTTCCACTCGAAAGGCGCAGCGCATCTCAGCAAACGAGCACACGGTCACTATCACGTCGAGAGCAAGTGCCAATTCGGCCAGAGTGTCAAGCTTCGTGGGTATGACGCTCCAGGCACCGGCGGATATCGGCTCTGCCAGCGCTGCTCAGCTCTTATGGCCAAACGCAAGCCAATGTCGATCTAGGAAGGTTGACGACCGCCGCCAAGATCACGTGTTGGCCCCGCCCGCGAGCGCGAAGTAACGCCAGAGCTGGCTAGGCGAGCCCGTCGGCCGGGCACCGGACATGGCCGGACCGCAAGCGTCGAGTTGGGCGGACCTGTTTCGCAGCTACCTGACGGCCACCCATCGCCACCGATGGGTGGTCCCCGGGCGGATATCCGGTAGCAAGGCCGTGCGCCACGGCGCTCTTCTTCCGCCACCGGGGCACACCGTCGGAACCAAGACCTGGGACCAGTTCCTGACCGCGCGGGTACAGGAGCACGGCAGCGACCTGGTCCCTGCGTCGCGGGTCAATGGCCGCTAGATGTAATGCCCACAGAGGTTGTTGAGGTGTGAGATGAGCGGAAGCTGGCCGAGACTGGTATGGGTGTGTAGAGATAGAGATCAACTGACCGCCGGCCGGAAACCCCTGAGATCGTCGTGTGTGGGTTACCGCGATCGGAGTGTGTATGGGCCTGCCCCGGTTTGGCGGACACGAAGGTGGAGTGCTTACAACGTCGGGGGAGAACTACTTGACGCGGCGCTCTGTGAGCGGGTGGGTGAGTACGGCGGACCGTCGGCGTGCAGGAGCTGAGCGATCGAGGTTCAGATGGCTACCGTCCACTCCACTTGATTGCCCGATGGTGACTCCCGAAGGCCATGCGTTCGCGCTCGAAAATGGGGGTGGATAGACATCCTGAGGGGTTTATCGGGCGTAACTGAATACAAAAACCGACCGTCACCTTCCCAAGGTTGAAGTTGCGGGTTCAAGCCCGTCTCCCGCTCACAGGCTTCCTGCATGGGGAGTTGCAAGATCGCCCGGATCGCCGATTTTCGTTGAGAGATAAGGGTTTTCGAGCTGCTGACCGTCGGCCTTTGGGCCGTTGGCGGGCCCGATTTCGAGCAGCTAGGCGGCTCGGAGGCTTCTGAGCCACCCTCTGGGCACGCTGAAAAGGAATGGGAGCAATGGGCGGGTCGAGCCTCGGGTATTGGTTAGCCCGGGGCGAGCTGAATGGTGCCCGGCGGGGACTTCGAGCGCTGGTGGCTGGCCGCTTCCTGGCGCTCAGTGCGGAGCTGGCGCATCCGCTCGTTATAGCCGTTGTCGCTGGTCTTGGTGACGGTGGCCACGCCCGGGAGATTTCCCCAGCGGAGCAGGACGCGCAACCATTCGATGATCAGCGCCGCGTTGGCGCGGAGCTGCTGACAGCCGATTCCGGCGCGCTTGGGGCGGAGCGCGAGGCAGTCCGGGCCGAGCAGGTACTGAATGCGCAAGTCACGATGCTTGTGCTCGTAGTTCTGATGGGAGACGCGCAAGGCCGTATAGGCCTGCTCATCACGCCAGAGAGGGAGCAGGACGCGGTAGTTGGCGCTGCAGCTCAGCGTCTGGCGGAGCAGGCAGCGTGGTGTCTGGGGCTTCTTGCACTTCACCCAGAGCCGACCTTTGCCACGAGCCACCGCAAAGGAATCCATGTGGGTGTCGCCCTTGCAGTAGCGACAGAGAGGAATGCCGCCCTCGTCGTACAGGCTGGTGGCCACACGCTTCTTCGGCTCACTGCCATTTTGGCGTCGGTAGGGGAAGACGCTGGCCACCCCGCGATCTGTGTTGAACGCGAAGACCTTGGGGAGGGAGAAGCCACGATCTCCGACCACCGCAAGGGGCTTGATGTCTCCGAGATGGCCAGTCGTGCGGTCGAAGACCTCTGCGTAGGCGTCGGATTCCTGCCGGCTAGCACTGAAGAGCGTGCTGGAGAGCGGGGCGTGGGTGAGGTGGTCGATGGCTTCGAAGAGGTAGTAGCCGTGCCAGACCCGCTTGACCTTGTCACCGCGGGTGTAGGCACGGGTGCCGGCATCAAGGTCGCGGGAGAACCACCAGTGATTGCCGAGGCGGAATCGTTTGCCGCGACGATCCTCGGCAGCTTGCTCCCGCTCGATCTTGACTTCGGTGTAGCCCCCGTGTTTGAGTTCAGCGTCTTCCTGGTCGGCCGGCGCGGCGGCGTGCTTGTGGCGGAATGACCGGGCCAGTTGCGTGATCTTTGTCTTCGAAAACGAAGGCGCGGAAGACCTGCATACCAACGCTCGTGTGCATTCACGGGTCACGCCCCAATGCCCCTGAGCGGTGCGCCTGGAGAAGGCGGTCGACTTCAGGAAGTTCCAGATCGCACTGTACGTTTCGGAACCGACCTCGGTAACGCGCCAGCTACGACGCCATTATTCAACGAAGGCTTCAACGATGGGAATTGTCGGCCGCTCTACCCTATGATCGGGACAATGAGACTGACCAACGACTGTTATCTCGTGCGCATGCAAGTCGGCAACGGCGTTGAGTACTACTACAGAGACGCAGACGGCTGGGTGAAGCAGAGTACCCGGGGGCGGAAGTTCCGCGCCACCGCCGAACAGGTGCTCAACCATCTGTTGCCAGCGCTGGCTGGGGTGAAGGACCGGGTATCGGTGGATGTCACGCATCGCGACTTCGATGAGCATGCAGGGGCGCAGTTGGATCATCTGCGTGAGGGCTTGTAGCCGGCGGCGCTTGAAGACCTTCTTCGCTATTTGCACCGGATACACGCCTGGTGTCTGATGTTCACCGTTACGAAGCGAGAGGGCTGGAACGGAACAACTCAAACCTGAATTCGCATGGCAACCTAGCACCATAACGACAGCACGCAGGTGCTCGAGTGTGACGCTGGCGCAGGGGAACAGGAACACAACCCAAGGGGTTGCTGAAGACGACGAAATGACGATGCCCGCGGCCTCAATCCGGAACCGGCACGGCCGGCGGGATCCCTAAATGCCTCGGACCACCCGTTCAGCCGTCGCCGCGGAACAGGTGGGATGGGAGATCAAGCAAACCAGGCTCAAACTGGAGATGTCGCAGGCGGAACTCGCTCCCCGACTCGTGGTATCTGCCTCGTACGTTTGGGCCATTGAAGCCGGGACCGTGAACCTCACGGTCGGACAACTGAGCAACATTGCCAGCGGCCTGGGCGTCGGTTTGGGTATTGGCTTTCCGATCCCATCCCGAGAAACGCTCGTTCTGCCTGAGACGATCTCTGCCTAGGCTCTCTTCCCCTGGATGCGGATCGACTGACTGGAACTCCTATCGGCCGGTCGCAGCGGGGTTGCTCGGGCACCGATTGGATGGTGGGACTGGGTGTCCGAATACGTTTTTAGACTCAGTGTGTAGGGGTCGAGATCAACCGCCCGGCTTCCTGATTACTCCGAGATCGTCGTGTGTGTGGTTTACCGCGATCGGGGTGTGTAAACCGGGACGCCGAGTCCGTTTAACCTAGGCCCACCAAGGCCCGGAGCGATCATGCAACAACCGCTCACATGGCCAGTTTCGAACGGCCTCGGATAACCATTGATTGCCGTCGATCCGCCGCTTCGGGAGTCTGGACACCGTCGCCGCCTGGTCCGCGATTGTCCGCAGTGAGGGCGCGACGACCCGCTTCGATTCGTGTATGTCGCGCCGTCACGGACAAGCAGCTGGCGGCGGCACTCGTACGTACCACGCCTGGAAGGGCATGCTGAGCCGTTGCAGGAATCCCTTGAGCGCCGATTGGGTGCGCTATGGCGGGCGCGGCATCACCGTTAGCCGTCGCTGGCATCGCTTCGAGGACTTTCTCGCCGACATGGGCCTATGTCCTGACGACCTCACCCTGGATCGGATCAACAACGAAAGCCATTACGAACCGGGCAACTGCCGTTGGACGACCTGGGAGCAGCAGATGCTCAATCGCCGCTCAATCCGCGGCGAGCGCCATCCCAATGCGAAGCTTACAGTCGATGACGTGTCGTCTATCCGGCGCTTAGCGCGCTCCGGCGTCACGTATAGAGCCATGGCATCAGTGTTCGGAGTCAGTTCAGCAAACGTGGGGTACATCGTGCGAGGAGAGGCATGGCGCGAGCTCGTCGGAGACCCTAGCCAGGAAAGTAGGGGGCTATAACTCATTCTCCTGAAGCTAGGAAATTGAGCCGACACGAAGCGCACGGAGCCAAGACTGCGCATCTGCGGCAGAATCCATCGTGATGCGCCTTGCCCCCGAGGTCGAGCGCGACGTTGCGCCGCCGATCCATCAGGCGATCAAGCGTATCGCGGCGCGCTCCAACTACGCCACAACCCTCGACGGCGCGGGCTTCAATACCATGGACGCCGAGTTTGGTCACAGGCTCGCGGAGGGGCACCCGAGCGAGTGGTCGCCGAAGATGCTCTATCAGGCGTGGCGCATCTGCAAGCGGTACCGCGGCCAGCTTGCGAACGAGGGCATCGACTTCGACGCCTTGCCCGCGCCGCCGAACCCCTACGACGGCGTGGTCACCATGGTGATCGACAACAGCCGGATGGACGACGCGGGCGTCGCTCAGCTTGCACCGCCGCGCTCGTCCACAGCTGACCGACGCTGCGTGCTTGTGCGCGACCGAGCTGGCATCCCGCTCGAATTTGCCATCGCCTTCGAGTACAACCCGGCGCTGGTGGAGGCCATCAAGATGCTCCCCCGCCGGGCGTGGAACCAGGTCACGAAACGCTGGACGGTCCCTGCCTCGACGGATCTGCTTTCCGAGCTCAACGACTTCTTGCACAACTACGGCTTCCACGGCGACCACGACACCGTGACCTTCATGCAGGAGTGCCTGCTGTCTGCGCGGGAGCAGCGCGAGCAGGCGGAGGCCATGGCCGAGCTGAGCCGCGCGAAGGTCAGCGAGTTCGACGTGCCGACGATGTCGAAGGTCGATCAATACGGCCGGCCGCAGTCACTGAAGCCCTGCCAGCGGGCGGGCATCGAGTACGCGGTCAAGGCGAAGCGGACGTTCATCGGGGATCAGCAGGGCATCGGCAAGACCGCGGAGGGCATAGGAACCGTCGAGCACCTGAGCGCATTTCCTTGCCTCATCGTCTGCAAGAACCGGCTCAAACCCAACTGGGCGCGGGAGCTCGCGAAGTGGGTGCCGCATCGCAGCGTCACCGTGCTTGGCGCGAGGCCGGATCTCTTCGCGTCGAGCAGCGATTTCGTCATCATCAACTACGAGGCGCTGAGCAAGTTCAAGGTCTTCCTGCACGGCCGCCAGTGGGCGTCCGTGATGGTCGATGAGAGCCAGAAACTCAAGGACCCGAGCGCAATTCGGACGACCGCCGTGCGCAAGCTGGTCGAGGCGCAGGACCCCGAGGTCCGGCTGCTCCTCACCGGCACGCCGATCATGAACAACCCGGGTGAGTTCGTCGCCCAGATCGTGATTCTCGGCCAGATGGATGCCTTCGGCGGCAGCCCGACAGCGTACAAGCGCCGCTACGTGAACGGCATGAATCTGCAGGCTCTGAACGACACCCTCCGCAAGACGTGCTACATCCGCCGCACGAAGTCCGAGGTGATGACGGAACTCGAGCCGAAGTTGCTCGCGCCGGTCACGCTCGAGTTGACCAACCGCGAGGAGTACGCTCGCGCTGAGGACGACGTGATCACCTGGATCGAGCGTCACGCCGCGGAGGATGCGGCCTTCGTGCGCACGCTCGACGGCATGAGTACACTCGCCCGCCAGGAGGCCACCAAGGAACATGCCGCCGACGCAGGGCGGCGAGCAGCGCGGGCAGAGGCGCTCGGCCGGATCAACGCGCTCAAGTACCTCGCCGTCAAGGGCAAGCTGGAACCGGCCATCGAATGGATCGAGGACTTCCTCGAGTCCGGCGAGAAGCTCGTCGTTTTCGGGGAGCGCGTCGAGATCCAGCGGGCCATCGCCGACCACTTTCCCGGCTGCGCGCGGCTCGCCGCTACCACCCGGGACGGTGCCCGGCCCACCACGAACGGCGAGCTGTATGCCGAGATGGACCGCTTCCAGACCGACCCGGACTGCCGCCTGATCGTCTGCGGCATCGACGTGGGCGGCGAGGGCTTCACGCTCACGGCGGCAAGCGACGTAGTGCTGATGGAGTTCGGCTGGACGCCGACCGGAATCGACCAGGCCGGGGACCGCTGCCACCGCGAGGGGCAGACGGACAGCGTGACCGTGTGGCATCTGCTGGCGGAGAACACGATCGACGACTGGATCATGGAGCTGATCGACCGCAAGCGCCGGGTGGTCGTCGCAGCCACCGATGGCCAGGAGGTCGAGGAGGTCGAGCTGCTCACCGAGATAATGAAGCGACTCGTCGAGAAGCGGCGGGCAGGCGCAGCGGCATGAGCGACGGTGCGCGCCGTGGACCCGAGCGACTCAGTTGCTGCCGAAACTCCGTCGGATGATCCCTCCGTCCGGTGCCGTCCTCCTCGTGGAACAGCAGCATGGCAGTCCAGTAATCCGACTCCACAAAACCCAGGACGAGGTCCTGGAACTCAGAGATATCGAGAAGCCCACGATCGGGGACCACGACGTGTTGGTTCGCGTTCGGGCTGCCGCCGTCAACCCCGGTGACTGGGCGATCATGAGCGGCCTGCCGTACATCGCGCGTCCGGCGCCTTTGGTACGGGCTGCGCAAGCCAAAGAATCCTGTTCGAGGAGCGGACGTCGCCGGGCAAGTTGCAGTCGTCGGCGTCGGCGTGACGCGGTTTCGGCCAGGTGACGAGGTATTTGGCTGGTGCCACGGCGCGTTTGCCGAATATGCGGCAGCGTCCGAAGCTGAGCTATCGGCGAAGCCAGCCAACGTCTCATTCGAACAGGCAGCGGCCGTTCCCATGGCGGGCTCCGTCGCCCTCCAGGCGCTTCGTGATCACGGCAATGTCCAGGCCGGACAAAGGGTCCTGGTCAACGGTGCGTCGGGGGCATCGGGACATTCGCCGTGCAGATCGCGAAGTCGCTCGGAGCCGACGTGACCGGCGTGTGCAGCACGCCAAACGTCGACCTGGTCCGATCCATCGGCGCTGATCACGTGATCGACTACACGCAAGAGGACTTCACCCGGAACGGCGAGCGGTACGACTTCATCCTTGACAATGCGGCGAACATGCCCTTGTCAAGTCTCCGACGCGCGCTCACCCCGGCGGGCATGCTCGTACCGAACGGCGGAGGTTTTGGCAGTCGTTGGTTTGCGAGTGCAGGTCGTCTGATCAGCGCGATGATGTCGTTTCGATTCGTGGGCCAGCGGCTGGGGCGGTTCCTCGTGGCGAAGAAGCGCGAGGATCTCATCGTCCTCAAGGACATGATCGAAGCCGGCCAGGTCGCGCCGGTCATCGGTCGAACCTACCTGCTCAGCGAGACTGCTCAGGCGATGGATTACGTCGCAACGGGACACGCCCGAGGGAAGGTTGTGATCAGTGTGTGACGCACTTCCGGATGGGTGGCAACGTCGTGCTGATCACCGGCGCCACCGGCGGAATCGGCAAGGCCGCGGCGATCGGGCTCGCCACCATGGGCGCCCGGGTCGGCATCACGGGTCGTGACCTGAATCGCGCCGAACAGGCGTCGGCCGACATTCGTACCGCTTCCGGAAACCCGGCGACCGACAGGTTCGCCGCCGACATGAGCTCTCAGCCCGAGGTGCGCCGCCTCGCCGGCGCAGGGCGACCCGGTGGTTCGCACCACAGTCGCTCCCAGTTCTGATCGTGCGTGTCTTCTCAGCGGAGGCACCCGACCCCGCTCCGTAGCGCTCTTTGATCACCATGCCGCTGAGGGCGGTCGGTCGAAACGCCAACGAAATATTCGTGCCCGACCCTGGTGCCAGTGTCCACAGATGGCTCCCACCGAGCCACGTACCAGGAGGCGCGTATCCATGGCAGACCTTTCCATCAAAAACCTCGGGATCGGGCTGGCGAGCTCGTTGCTTGCGGGGGCCATCTCGGTGACCGCGGCGACGGGGGTCGGCGCCAGCACCGCCGCACAAGCGGGCCCAGGGGGCTCATACGTCTACACCGAGAGCAACCAGACCCCAGCCGACGGCGGCAATTCGGTGCTCGCCTTCCGGGTGGCCAGCGGCGGCACCCTGGCTTCGATCGGCAGCTTTCCGACCGGCGGCGACGGCACCGGCGCGGGACTCGGGTCGCAAGGGGCAGTGGATGGTTTGAGCTTGCTTGCTACACCCAGCACGCCCCGGAAGACGCTCGCTCCATCCTCGTCGCAGAATCAGACCTATCACCTCCGCCGTACGTACTGTTGAGCGATGCTTTAGATGCCTTGGTGGCTGATGGCTTATTGTCGGAGGCCAACCGCATTGATGCCGAATGGGTGTGTTGGTCGGGCGTCCAAGGGTTTACTGAGCTGGCGATCAGAGCGCCGCTTCAGCGGCAAGAGCGTTCCCCTCTCGATGAACTTGCTGACCGACGAGCACATCTCGACCAAGACTGGCCGGCTGTGCCGTCATCGAATCGCGGTTGACCCGACTCGCCTATGAATTGGCTTGCTCTGGTTGCAGCAGCGGGTGTCGCCGGCATGGGCACCTTCCAGATCCTTCTGGCCTTGGGCTTACCGTTAGGCCACGCCGCTTTTGGCGGAACGGAATCCGTGCTGCCCGCGAAACTGCGCGCGGCGAGCGTCATCTCCGCCCTGCTGTTCTTCACGGCGTTCTATGTCGTGCTCGCTCGCGGAGGGCTCTTCGGTCTCGCCGGTGAATCCACGCCCGTGCGCATCGCCATCTGGGTGTTCGCGGTGATCTTTGGGGTCAGTACCCTGGCAAACATCGCGTCCCGAAGTCGCTGGGAGCGGTTTCTCATGGCACCGGTCGGACTCGTGTTGACGGCCTGCTGCGTGGCTGTGGCCTTGGGTGCATGAACGACGTCGCACTCTGGGCGTTGATATCGGATGACTTGCGTTCAGGCAAAGCTCGACTTTCTTCGGCGTCAAGCCGGGGCAGGCCCATCCTGCCGAGATCCTCTCGTGTGAAAGTCGCACATTCAGTGAATGCGTCTTCGGAGCATGGCTGGATTCGCCACTCTGTTGTGGAGGATGTCAGTGCTCACCAAACTTGCGGAGGCCGAAGGTCGGTTGAGGTGCAGGCCAAAAGCCTCTGGACAGCCCGTCTCAGGCGCCGAAGACTGGATTCGTCACCCACGAATACCAGCGGGCGGACCGGCGTACGCAAGACCGGAGGTTGATCATGAGCGGACGGAGAGACAAGGTTGCCGGCAAGGCCAAAGAGCTCAGCGGCAAGGTCACCGGGGACAAGGACCTCGAAGCGGAGGGTAAGACCCAGCACTTGGTGGGCAAGGTCGAAAAGGCTGGCAAAGATGCCCGCGACTCGGTCCGCGGCGCGGCTCGCGCCCTCAAGACGAGCGTGCGTGCTCTCAAGAAGAACGAACCAGTGGTGAGGGAGAAGAAGTGATCATCCTCGGTGTGATCCTGATGATCCTTGGATTCGTGGCCGCCATCCCAATCCTGTGGACCGTGGGCATCATCCTGGTTGTGATCGGCCTCGCTCTCGCCCTGCTCGGGGCCATGGGGCACGCTGTCGGGGGCCGCCGACACTACTACTGAACGTGAACCAAGATGACGTCCTGGGCCTGAAGCGTGGATGGTTTGGGCTCTCTCCGGAGGAACTGTGATGACCGCCAAAACCGAGGACAAGAGCGCGCGGCGCGAGTTTCACGGTACGGGGATGTATTGGAGTCTCTTGCTGGGTTTGATACTCGCCATTGCGATTCTCATCGGCATCATTCAGAACGCGCAATCCGTGCAGCTCAAGTACCTGGTCTGGGACCTCACCACCCCCCTGATCGTGGTTCTGCTGGTCACGATCTTCGCGAGCGTTCTTCTCACCGCACTGGTCGGCGTCACTTGGCGGCACCGTCGGCGTCGGCAGCTGACGGACCGTGAAGAGTTGCGAGGTCTGCGCGGGCGTATTTCGGACCCTGCGTCGGCGAAATCGGAAACCCCGACCCTCGGAGGGGTTCCCCGCCCCCCTAATTCTCAGGCGACCGCTGACTTGACCTCGGGTGCGCCGTAGAGCTCAGAATGGCCACCGCTTCACGGCCAGTCAGCGCGCGCTCCTCGTCCTCCCTAAGTTCGTGCGACCTTGGGGACGACGCCATGACTCAGGCGCTGCGCGACAGAGAAACTGCGGCCATCCGCTCGATCTCGCCGGCGTTGGCTGCACTTCCGGGCGACGTGGTCGAGCTGAAGGCGACGAACATGGTTGGTGCGGCGGTACTCGAGACGCTGTTCACTCCAGCGACTTCAGCTGACATCAATCCCCGCGCTCGAGCGATGCCCGTAATCCCGGACGCACCGCTGGAAGCGTTGGTTGACGAATTGGCACAGGGCGACCATGGGCTGATCATGTGCGTTGGCAAGGGCGGTGTTGGCAAGACAACGATCGCCGCAGCCATCGCCATCAACCTTGCTGCTCGCGGCAAGGTGGTGCTCCTGACCACAACTGACCCCGCAGCTCATCTCACCGAGACTTTGCAGGGCAATGTGCCTGGTTTGCAGGTCGCGCGGATTGACCCCGTAGCGGCCACGCAAGAGTATCGCGACCGGATAATGGGCACGAAGGGCAAAGACCTCGATGGCGCTGGACGAGCTAACCTCGCCAAGGATCTGCTCTCACCGTGCACGGAGGAGGTGGCGGTTTTTGGGCAGTTCTCCAAGGCCGTCAACCAGTCCCGAAGCCAGTTCGTGGTTATCGACACTGCGCCCACCGGCCATACCCTGCTGCTGCTCGACGCCGCCGGTTCCTATCACCGCGAGATCACCCGTCAGATGAGAGGCTTCAGCTCATTCACCACACCGCTGATGCATCTCCAGGACGGTGCCCAGACCAAAGTCATCCTCATCACCTTGGCCGAAACGACCCCCGTGTTGGAGGCCGAAGGCCTGCAGGAGGATCTGGAGCGCGCTGCGATTCACCCGTGGGCGTGGGTCGTCAATAGCTCAATTGCAGCATCTCACCCCAACTCCCTCTTCCTCCAGCAGCGTGGCGCTGCGGAAATCGAGCAAATCAACCGAGTTCTCTCAACGGCCGACCGGGTCGCCATCATCCCGCTCCTCACCACCGAGCCCGTCGGCCAGGAGCGCCTAGCTGCTATGACCAACCTCAGCATGCAGCCTGTGTGAGAGGCGGCCGGGTGGGGTCGAGGTCGACGCACGCGCCCCAGAAGGCGCTCCTTCAATAATGATCTGCAGGTGGAACGGGAGCGGTCGGCTCCGGCCGATGGACCCGACACGACTACCGAGCTCGACTACAGCTAAGCGTGACGATGCTGAGTTCTTGGCTGGAACCAGGTCAGAGCCTGCGGTGCGGGAACTCCTTCGACCTGCGCTGAAACGACAGGATCTTCGGGTTCTGGATCTCGCCATCGCGGATGTCGATTGCGCGCCGGATCGTTTCGTCTGCCTCCCATGCCGCCGGTCCGGCGATCACCGTCTCGAGGTACGGCAATACGGCTTCGCTGATCTCCCAGGTGGCTGATTCCCACAAATACGATGGGCTGTGGTCCACCGCGTAGTAATGGATGCCTGCACCCACGAGGCGCATGGGGTCTTCGAACGAAGTCGGCCGAGCCCACTCAAACCCCATACCCTGATCGCACGACACGTCGACGAACAGGGTGGAGGGAGCGAAGAGTTCGAGCTCTTCTCTGGTCACAAACATGAGGGGTGCGTCGGTGTCCTGAAGCACGCAATTCACGACGATGTCGAATCCGGCTAGAAACTCAGCCATCGGCGTGGGTCCCGAGCGAGCAAGCACCACGGTCTTGCTTGGATCCCGGGCGTCGCGTTCGAAATGCAGCAGTTGCGCGCCGTGGATCGGCGCGGCGACTGCCGAAACGTTGCGATGCGTCACGATCGTCACGTCGAGGACACCGAGCGCGATGAGCGCCCCCACAGCACCCCGCGCCGTCGCGCCGAAACTGATCACCGCGGCGCGCAAACGACGGCCGTACGCCCCGGTCGTCCCAATCAGCTGCATGCCGTGAAGAACCGAACAGTAGCCGGCTAGCTCATTGTTCTCCTGGAAGACATGCACCCGAAACGCGCCGTCATCGGTCCAGTGATTCATGGCCTCCCAGGCGATCATTGTGAGCCGCCGGTCGATCCCGAGCTGCGTGACGGTCTCGTCCTGGACGCAGTGCGGCCAGCCCCACAACACCTGCCCTTCGCGAAGCCCGGCCACATCCTCGGCCGTCGGCTTGGCCAGAAGACAGACATCGCACTCCTCGATGAGTTGCTGACGCGATCGCATGCCGCCGACCAGAGATGCGAGCCGATCGTCCGCGACGCCAAAGCGTTCACCGTAGCCGGTCTCAAGAACGATGCGCTCGCGAACTGCAGGGTCGATCCTGTCAAGGTGCGCCGGATGGATCGGCAGCCGATATTCGTTTGGCTTGCGGGATCCGGCGATCACGCCGATGGTCAGTTGTTGCACGCGATCGCTCCGTGGTGAGCAACAAGCTCAGCCAGTCGGGATGTGCGCAGTGTCCGTTGACCAACGCTGCTCGTCATGGGCGTCACCGGCTGGATTATGCCAAGGAGGTGCCGGTGATCGGAGGTCTCGTCAGGCCACCCCACAGCAACATCGACGATTCACCCGCGCGAATCGGCAGAGCCCGAAGGCGTTAGATTGGCGTGCACCGGTTTGGCGTGCACCGGTTTGGTGGACACCTACGTTGTGAGAACTCCATCGAATTCGCATCACGGGGCCCAGGGTTGGCGGCCGTTTGGCGAGCTCGGTCAGATCTTTGGCTGCAGGTCTTTGATCAAGGTCTCAGATGCGGCGTCCGATGAGAGATTCGCCACGGAGATCGAGTAGTTACCGAAGAGCGCCTCCACCTGATGGATGCCGGAGAACGCCTTGTCGCCGAGCCCGCTGATCTGCGTCACGGTCGCGCCGACTGTGTGAGCGGCCTGAATGTCAGCGTCGTAGCCGGCAGCAGCGTCCATTGCGAGCACATCGAGGACAAAGCCGGTCGCGCCGTCAGCGCTGGTGTAGTTGCAGGACCAGATCTTGTAGCTCGGCGTGTCCTGCTCCTGAGCGACGGTGATGGCCTCGCCGCTGACAGACGCGGCCGTGCCCGCGGGGATCAGCGAACACACGCTAACGGAGTGGCCGATGCCGTCAGTGATGGACGTTCCGGAGCTGGAACCGGAGCCACCAGAAGACGATTGCGATCCCACTCCGCTGCTGCTCGCAGTCGTTCCGATCGACGACCCGCAACCCGCAAGCAGTGCGGTCGCGACTGCCGCCGACATGAGAGAGACGAGGTTGGCCGGGGGGCGTGTGGTCACGGGCGTTCTCCTCAGGGGCTCGGTGAGCCTGTCAGGCGGCCACAGTAGGAGCCGCGATCGCAGACCGATCGCAAAAGCCGGTGGCGGCTCTGTGCTTTCCGGCGCGACCGCGAGCTTCCAATGGCCACGGTTTTGGTCAGGCGGTTCTCGCCCGCGGGTGACAGGCGGGGCTGGCTTTTCGGGATGCGGCCGAAGACTCGGAGAGAGCCACGTAGGATTGCGCGGTGCTTGTCTGCATTCTCGGTCCAGTTCAGGTTCGGGATGGGTCGGCCGAGTTTGAGCTCGGCGGCCGCAGGCAACGCCGCGTGTTGGCAGGGCTGGCGCTCGGTCGCGGCCGGCCGGTTTCGTGGGAAGCACTGGAGAGTGCCGCCTGGGGCGATGAGCCACCCGCAACCGCGCGCCACACGATCGCCACGTATGTGCTCCGCCTGCGCGCCACCGGGCTGGTGATCTCGAACACTCCATCCGGGTACCGATTGGAGACGCCGACCGACGCAATTGAGTTCGAGGGCTCGATCGAGTCGGCACGTCGCCTGATCGGCTCCGATCCGGACCGTTCGATGACGCTGCTCCGGGAGGCGATCGCGCTCTGGCGAGGCCGTCCGCTGCCCGAGCTTGACCACCTTCCCGAAGCCGAGACAGAAGCCGCTCGGCTCAAAGAGATCGTTGAAGCGGCGCGCGAGCAGTTGCTCCGCGCCGAGCTGACGCTCGGGCGCTCCGACGGCCTCGTGGGATCGGCCCGCTCGCTTGTTGCCGAGGAGCCGTACCGAGAGCACCGCTGGGAGCTGTTGATGATCGCGCTCTACCGATCGGGCCGTCAGGCGGAAGCCCTCGATGTGTACTCCCAGGCCCGAGACCGGCTCCTCGACGAGCTCGGCGTCGAACCGGGCCCTGCCCTGCAACGGATGCAGCAGGCGGTGCTTGCCCAGGATCCGGCTCTCGATGTGCAGCCCGGCGATGTCGCTGGAACGAGTGCGCCGAGATCACGAGTCCCTGGCACAGCGACTCGGCTGATCGGTCGCGCCCAGGAGCGTCGGGACCTGACCGAGGTCTGGGGCCGGGCCCGCGTCTGCACACTGGTCGGCCCACCGGGGGCCGGCAAGACCCGGCTCGCCCTGGACGCCGCGAGTGAGGCCGACGGCGCCGTCTGGTACGTGGATGTCGAGCATCTCCCGGTGACCGAGCCGGTGGCCGCAGCCGTGCTCGATGTGGTCGCGCCCTCGTCGCGATCGCTCGACCCGTCCGACGGCATGGTCGAGCGCCTCCGCGACGCCACCGGGCTCGTGGTGCTCGACGGCTGCGAACGGCGCCTTGCCGAGGTCGCGGCGCAGGTGCGACGACTGCTCGCATCCTGCCCGCGGGTCCGCGTGCTCGTGACCAGCCGCGAGCGGATTGGCATCCTCGACGAAGCGCTCATCGCGGTGGGCCCGCTCCCGCCCGACGACGCGCTCGCCCTGCTCGCCGATCGCGCCCGCCTGGTCAACGCCCGCTTTGCCGTGGCACCTCGGGATGAAGCTACCGCCGACCGGCTCTGCGGACTCGTCGACCGCCTCCCCCTGGCCCTCGAGCTCGTGGCACGACACCTCAATCTACTCAGTCTCCGCGAGCTCACCACTCGGGTGCAAACCGACCTCGGCCGCTGGGCCGGCCGCTCGGCAGGGGGTCGCGATGGACTCTGGCTGGCGCTCGACACCAGCCTTGCGGCGCTCTCGGCCGACGAGCGTCATGTGCTCCTCGCCTTCGCGATCATGGTGTCCGACGCAGACACCGACCTCGTCGGCCACGTGGTTGATCCCGCCTTTACCGGTGACCTCCACGACGTGATCGGACGACTCGTCGACGCGAGCCTGGTGCAGGTGCGCAGCGCAATAAGCACGACCCGCTGCCAGTTGCTGCGCACCGTCGCCGTTCATACGATCGAGGCCTCAGGTACGCGCGCCGTGGCGAGCGCTCGCCTGCGCTACAGAGACGCAGTCCTGGACCGGGTGATGAGCGTGGTCCCACGACTGGCGTCGCAACAGCGGCCCGACGCGCTCCGCGAGCTCGACAACGACATGCCCCACGTCCGTGCCGTGTTCGGCGAGCTGTGCACGCCCGGCGCCGATCCGCGCCTCGTGACGCGAGGGCTCGAAATCGCCACCCTGCTCACCGACTACTGGCTCGGGCGCCGGCCGGCTGAGGGCATGGACTGGCTGACGCAGTTGATCGCGGCCGCTGATCCGTTGCCCGCGCTGCGGGCCGAAGCGCTTCTGCGTTGTGGACACCTCGCGTATTGGCTTACCGATTTCGGGCGTGGTAGCGAGGTCGTTTCGGCTGCCCGCGATCTCTTTCGCGACCTGGGTGACGCACTCGGCGAGGGACGCGCGCTGCGCCGCCTCGGTGCTATTGCCGCTGCGACCGACGATCTCGCCTTGGCACGTGACCTCCTGGAAGCGTCGCTGAGCCGGCTCGACGAAGCTGATGTCGAGGCCGAGACGGGCATCACGCGCCTTCACCTCGGGTCCCTGCTGGCCGACGAGGGCGACGTGGCCGCGGCGCTCCCGGCGCTCCGCAGGGCCCTACGGATCGCCGTCGGCGGTGGCAACCCGCTGGCACGGGGCCAGGCGCTCGCCGCCCTGCTGCTCGCGGAGTGGAAGAGCGGCGAGCTTGACGCCGCTCTCCACGCGGGTGACGAGGCGCTCGAGCTGTTCCGGGAGCTCGGCCATCAGACCATGGAAGGCACGGTGGCGTACCGCCTGGCCGCGGTCACGAGGGCGCTTGGACGCCCCGCCGTCGCACGCACTCGCGCGCAAGCCGCAATCGACGCCGGCGAAGCCGTCGGCACCCGGACCACGGTCGCACTTGGCCACATTAACCTCGCCCGGCTCGACCTCGACGAGGGGCAGATCCCAAGCGCCGGCATTCATCTCGAGGCGGCGCTCGCGGTGGTCGATCCCGAGGCCGATCGGTGGGTGCTGGTCGAGGCGGTGGAGGTCGTGGCCAGATTGCTCGCACAGGCCGGGCGGTTGGGAGCGGCCGAACTGCTCGACGCTGCGGCCGCCATTCGTGCGGACATCCGCCAGCCGGTCCCGCCGACGGACCAGGCCGACATCGAGGCGACACGCGCCCGGATCGCAATTCCGGGCGCCACGCGCGGATTCCCGAGTCGCTCGGCGACGGATGTGCACCGCGAAGCCAGAACCGCGCTGCTCGAGGTGTCGCGCCGGATGGCGAGCTAGGCCACACACCCTCTGACCTCTCGTGCGCCAGGGTCAGGATGAACCTTGCAATACCGTTGACGCCGCTTGGTGGATGGTCAATTCGACCCCTTGGCTTTCCTCGTGACGCCCGTTGCCGTCGACGATGCCGGCAAGTGAGGGCTCGTCGCTGCGGAGGACGATCAGCTCGCGAGGGTGCAGGATTTCCCAGAGTTGCATGGCGGCCTTCGACCGGTCCTGTCGTGGCGTGTAGACGAGGTGGCGCGGCTTGTGGCGGGCACGAGTTAATTGCTGCACCACACGGAACGCCTCGTGGGCGCGCTCATCCGCAAGGTACGGATCGAGGATCTCCATGATCCGTGTCCCGGGACCGTGCGCAGCCTCGGTGCCGACGAAGGCGAAACCAAGCGGTCCGCCGGCTGCTTCGGCGATCCCCGCCTCGACCAGCGCCTCGAGGTCTTGTCCCTCCCCGTTCAACAGGACCATGACCGGTTCGTGCGACTGCCAGCCCGCCCGATGCAGATGGGCGAGCTGGTCCAGACGCTGGATGACGGGGACAACTCCGGGCCGACCGCCGCGCCGCCGTGCCCAGTGGGTGATCGCTGCCACGGCCACCCCAGCAATGGTGATGGACCCGCCGAAGAGCGTGGCCAGGGGCTTGGCGAAGAGATTGGTCACCCACGCAGTCACCACGAGTACCGACGTCACGACGCCGAGGATGAACATGAACCTTGAGGGTCCCGCCGGCTCGGCGTCGGCGACGTACCGTCGGCCCTGCAACGCGCGACGCTCGCGCCATCGCACGATGTCGAGGCACACGGAGGTGACGCTGAAGGCTCCGAGGAGGCCGAACGCATACATGTCGCCGAGCAGGCCAACGTTGCCCGCGCTGATGATGACGACAGCAATGGGGATGGCGATGGCGGCAAGAACTGACCAGTGGGGGGTGTTCCGCCACTGGTTGCGATGCTGCAACACCTCGGGGAGAAAGCGAAGTTTCGAGAGAGCCAGAAACACGTGGTAGCAGCCGATGATCGCGGTGTTGCTGGCGAAGATGAGGAGCAGACCCGCGCTTGCGGCAACCTCGGTCTGGAGCAGCGGCCCGGCGGCGTAGCCACCGAGTGCAGAGATGAACTGATTCGGGTTGGTGTGGCCCGCATTGAGCAGCGTGGTTGACCATAGGGTCAGCAGCGGGCTGGTGATGACGACCGTGAGCACCACGATGACCATGGCACGAGGCGCGACCCGACGCTGCGGGCGCTTCATGGCCGGGGCGAGTTGCGAGATGCTCTCGAGTCCGGAGAAGGCCAGGAATGCCCCGGCGTAGCCGGTCAGCAGTGCGATGTCGCCAAGTTTCGGTCCGGAAAGGGTCTTTGGCACCGCTGCCAGGGCGCTGCCGACGCCGGCGTGGACAAGGACCGCGATCACCACTGCAAGCTGGCTGCCCAGGGCGACAACGGCGATCACCGCAGTGACCTTGGCGTCGGCGTTGACACCCATCAGGTTGAGCCCCGCCAGCAAAAGCAGAGCGACGACAGTGAGCAGCGTCACAGCTCCGATCAGACCCGGAGCAAAGACGCTGAGGTAGATCAGCCCAGACAACGCGCTCAGCGCTGAGGTGAGGAAGTAATCGACGAGGATGAACAGTCCGCCGATCAGCCCGACCCAGGGGTGGATGGCCTGTGCTCCGACCGTCACCACCCCGCCACCTTCAGGGTATCGGACCGCAACCTCCGCATATTTGATGGTCAGCAAGACGAAGACGATGAGGGTAAGGGCGACGAACAATGCAGCGTGGAGGCCGACCCGGCTGAAGAGGATGCCGGGCGTGTAGTAGACCGATGTTCCTATATCCGCGAAGACGACGGCCCAGCAGAGCAGCGGACCGAGGCCACGTATCGCGTTGCGAGGGGTAGGTCGGCTTGCATCGCGATTTCTCGATGGTCTCGCGGGGGTTGAAGACACGCCAGAGAGGATAATGCGCGTGCGCTCGGAGCGATCTCATTCCTGCACTCACCGACATCTCGGAGTACGGATTAGCGTTCGGCCGTTCTCACAATCCAGAGGCGGCGTGCTCGGCTGAGTGGACCGGTGGCGCGGCGACGTCACAGCGTCCGCAGGTCAGGCACGTTCGCGCCCGATTCGTGCCGCACGGCCACGGTCAGGTGAACGCTGGCGGCGCACCAGCGAGATCGCGAGCATACAACTGCTGTCCGCACGCGACACACTTCTTGACGGGGCGCTCCCGCGGCTGGGAGAGCTCCGGCTGACCATCATCATCTGGATGTCCGCCGTCATCAGGATTAGCTGCATCGAAGCTCAGGGAAAGAAGACGTTCAGACCCGCAGCGGCCGCACTGTTCAGACAAGGCCCTCCCATCGTGCCGCAGGACGGTGACCTTCGTCTGTCCGCTACAGCGCGCTCAAGCGCTCGGACTCAAAGTCCGGCGCCCTGTGAGAAGCAGCAGATTCCTTTCGCGTCGCTGCGGGTCGACGGCCCCTGAGGACCCAATCTCACGTCGCGGTGGAACGGCGCCGTGCCCGTCGGACCACCCCGTCCAACTCGGTGGTGATAGCGCGGTAGCACTCACACGCGACGGCCTCGAGCCCGATGCGATCAATGATCGTGACTCGACCGCGGTAGTAATTGATGAGGCCCGCGGCTCGAAGGCGCTCTGCGGACAGGGTCACCGTTGCTCGACGCGAGCCGAGTATCTGACCGAGGACCTCGTGGGTGATCGCGAACTCGTCCGTTCCGACGCGATCGTGGCTCATCAGCAGCCAGCGGCTGAGGCGTTCCTCGTTCGAGTGGAGTCGATTGCATGCCGCCGCCTGAGCGATTTCTCCGAAGAACGCCCGAACGTAGTCGTTCACGAGCTCCCGCAGATGGCGGTCGGCTTTGACCTCGCCAAGGAACGTCGCCGCGTCCGTACGGTCCACCCACCCCGCCACCGAGGAGATGGCTCGGAAGGCGAGTGCTCCCCCGGGATGGATGGGCACCCCGACGATGCCTTCGTTTCCAATCGTGGCCACCTCCACGCTGGTCCCGTCTTGGAACGGCGTGACTAACGAGACCACGCACGTGCGCGGGAAGTCGACGAAGGCGATTGGCTCACCCGGCTCGAAAAGCACTGTCTCCATGTCGAGGAACACCGGGCTCAGTACCCGTCGGAGACGCCCGCTTTCTCCAATGGGGAGAGCATCAAGAAGCCGGTTTGCCTGCGTGTTGGCACTCATTCCGCGACCCACGTGGATTGCCCCTTGCGTGTTGCACACTCGCTGCTGAGGGCGGCGGCTCTCCCAAATTGGATCCCGTCACCCCGTTGGCCTCGGCAGCCAAGCCTTCAAACTGAGCCTACGCTTTCAGCGGCCTCCGCGCGATCTGCTCCCACGGTGGCGGTTCAAACGTCAGTCAGTGTGGCGCCTCATCGCGGAGCCGTGCCGCCTCATCGAGAAGCGCTTGGTTGATCTTCGCTGAATCGACATCCTTCACGACCTCATCGATTACCTGGCGCACCTGGGATCCGCGCGCATGGCGGTCCTCCACGGTGGCACCTTCCGCCACCCAGGCCACGAGTTCACGAAAGCCTTCGATGCCAATAGTCAGCACCAACTGGAGCTCGGAGTCGTGTTGATCGTGCGGGTTGCTTTGGTCGCTCATGGGTTCTCCTCCTTGTCGAGTCTCAGCGCAACTGCGCGACTAGTGTGTGGCCAACAGTCGGGGCCCGGCTCGAGCGAGATCGCCACCGTGCACGCTCCTCGTACCTGCTCGAGTCCTCATCCCAATGCCGGTTACGTTCGTCGGAATCATCTCAATCAATGCAGGCGCGATCTCGCGCAGTCCCATCGGCTTGTGCAGGATCCGAAGATCCCCGATATCACGCAGGGGGACGAGGCGGGGATCGCGATCCTCAAGGCCGGTGAAGATCACGATCGGCAGCGCCGCGTAGGCGCGCAAACCCCGCAGCACGCGACAGAGCGTCAGGCCATCAAGACCAGGCATCTGAAAGTCAGAGACGAGACCGTCGGCGCCGTCGGATAGGATTGCCGCCAGGCCGGCGTCGCCGTCCGACGCGACCACGACGTCGAAACCGCGGCTGCGAAGCATGAGCGCGACCAGTCCGCACAATTCGAAACTGTCGTCAGCCACCACGATACGTGGTGGCGGCGCGCCTCGGCTGCGGGAGATCGTCGGGTTGTCCGGCATGGCGGCCTCCTGTCGTCGGCCACGCAAGGATAGGCCCGTCGCGCGCCGCCGGACGCGAGCATGGGCTGACGCGACGGGCGATGTCGGTCCGCGAGCGTACGAAGCGTTTATGCCGTCCTTCGTGTACCCACAATGTCGACATGTTTGAGGACTTTCAGCTCGAGAACCTGGACGTCGGCGAAGTGCGCGTGCGCGTCCGCTATGCGGGCGACGGCCCGGCGGTGCTCCTGGTCCACGGCCGCCCTCGTACCCATGCCACCTGGTATGCGGTGGCTCCAGCCTTGGTCCAGGCGGGTTTCAGCGTCGTCTGCCCCGACTTGCGTGGCTATGGGGACTCGTCGACCCCCCCGGACCGCCCTGATCACTCGCAAGCCAGCAAGCGGGAGATGGCTGTTGATCTGCTTGCCCTCATGACGATGCTCGGCCATGCTCGCTTCCACGCCGTCGGTCACGATCGGGGCGGGTACGTCGTCCAGCGACTCGCCCTCGACCATCCTGGGAGCGTCGACCGCGTGGTCATCACTGGGTCCGTCGACGAGGCTGAGCGGCAGAAGCACGCTCGGATTGCGTATGCAGCCGATGTTATGCATCACTATGGACGGGGTCCGTCCTATGAACCTCGTCCGGCGCCACAGCCGAAGCTACTTCGCCCACGTCCACCCGACAAGCTCATTCGCCGGCATGGTGTTGATGACCATTTCGGCGGAAACATCGCACTTGGCAGCGCGCTCGCACCCACGCAGCTGCCATTCGAGCTGGCCCGGCGCGTGCGCGTCGGTGTCGACGGCGAGCCGGCATCCCGTCTTGATCGCGAGCTTCAGCAGGCGCGTTGGGGGATCGAGCCGTTCCGGACGTGAGTTGATCTCGACCGCCACGTGCCGCTCTCGGCACTCCGCGAAGACGGCATCCGCGTCGAACTCCGACTCGGGCCGCCCCCGGCCGACGACGATCCGCCCGGTGCAGTGACCGAGGATGTCCATGTTCGGGTTTCGGATCGCCGTGAGCATTCGCGGTGTCATCTCCGCCTCCGGCATACGGAGCTTCGAATGCACGCTTGCCACCACGATGTCGAGCTGGGCGAGCAGGTCCGGCTCCTGGTCGAGCGAGCCGTCTTCCAGGATGTCGACCTCGATGCCGGTAAGGATGCGAAACGGCGCAAGCCGTTCGTTGATGCCGCGCACGACGTCGAGTTGCTCCCGGAGCCGCTCGATGCTCAGCCCGCGCGCCACCGTGAGCCGTGGTGAGTGATCGGTGAGCGCGATGTATTCGTGACCAAGGGCGATAGCGGTCCGAGCCATGTCCTCGATGGGGCTGCCGCCGTCTGACCAGTCCGAGTGCACGTGGCAGTCGCCGCGCAGTGCCCGGCGCAGCGCCAGCGCAGCGTCCGCAATGGGCGGCACCTCCGTTTCGAGGCGTTGCAGGTACGCGGGTGTCGCCCCCGCCAGCGCCTCCTCGATGATCCGCGCGGTGACCGGCCCGATCCCCGCGAGACCGTGCAGTGTGCCGCGCCTGCTCCGCTCCTCGAGCTCCGCATCGGGAAGCGCACGAACGACGGCGGCCGCAGTGCGAAAGGCACGCACGCGGTACGTGGGTTCGAGCTCCCGTTCGAGGATGTACGCGATGCGCTCCAGAGCCGCGGTGGCGTCGTGGCGGCTTGTCAACGTCGTTGGGCGGCCTTCCTGCCCTGAGGAATTTTCAGCGCACCGCCTTCTTCAGAAGCGCGGTGATCTTTGCCTCTTCGGTGGCGGTCAACTGCATGAGTGCGTAGGAATTCGGCCACATGGCGCCGTCGTCGAGTTTCGCCTTGTCGCTGAAGCCGAGCATCTGGTATCTGGCTTTGAACTTCCCTGCATTTTGGAAGAAGCAGATGACATCACCGTCCTTGGCGTACGCGGGCATTCCGTACCAGGTCTTTGGAGCGAGAACCGGTGCTGCGGCTTTGATCAGAGCGTGGAGTCTCTTGGCGATGGCGCGATCCGGTTCCTGCATCTTTGCAATCGCGGCGAGCGCCTCAGCTTCCCCATCCGACTTGGCCGCCTCCGCCTTCATCTCACGGACGCGCTCGCGCATCGCCGCCTTTTCTTCGGCACTGAAGCCTTGGGAGGCTTTGGTGTTTGTGCTGGCGCGCTTCGCCGGTGTTGGCTTGGCCTTGGCTGCGGGTTTCGTCGGTGCCATGGTTCGCGCTCCTGCTCGGGAGTTGGTGGATGCGACATCGATTCTATGGAGCCGCCCCCACCGGTGGGAGACACCGCCGACCTGCTCGTCCTGGGTATGGAGGCGATGCTGGACCGGCGTCAGCGTCGAGATTGGGGTGCTCGTCGCTGCGTGGACGTACTCCACGGGGCCAGCCAGGAGGTCATGTGCCCTAGGTCCATCGCGGCGTGGGACCTCTTCCTCTTGTGGCCCTCGTTACCAGCGGCGAAGGTGATGTGAGGACGGCTGGGCTGCCAGCTCGACCACAGCGGATCGTGAGAAGTTGGAATGACAAGGGTTGGCAAGGCCGCAGAGGCGGGGCGCCTCATGCACCGGCCTGGGGCGTTGAAATTCGGCTCGGGCTTGGGCGCAATGCTCATCGCGCTCGTGTTTGCCGGGTGCACCGGCCAGCCGGCAACTTCTCCGCCGGGTTCGCCGACACCGAAGTCATCCTCCGGGACTGCTCCCAGCTCGGCCGCCACTGACCTGCAGAACGCATTTGTCGCGGTGGTGGAACGGGTGCGCCCTTCGATCGTGCAGATCCAAACCAACCTCGGTCTGGGCTCTGGAGTCGTCGTCAATGACAACGGCGATGTCGTGACCAACAACCACGTCATCTCCGGGGCGTCGACCATCGCGGTCACCACCGCGGAGGGCAAGACGCAGTCCGCTTCCCTCGTCGGCACGTTCGCCGCGGGCGACCTCGCGGTCATTCATGTCGCCGGTCACCTCGACCCTGTCGAGTTTGCGGACTCCGCCACTCTGAAGGTCGGGATGATCGTTCTCGCGATCGGTAACCCGCTCGGACTGCAGAGCAGCGTGACCGAGGGAATCGTCAGCGCGGTCGATCGGACCGTCTCCGAACCTGGGGGCATCACACTCCCCGACACCATCCAAACCAGTGCGGCAATCAACCCGGGCAACAGCGGAGGTGCGCTCGTCAACCTCGCGGGGCAGGTCGTCGGCATCCCAACGCTCACTGCGAGCGACCCGACCCTGGGCGCTGCGGCAAACGGCATCGGCTTCGCCATTCCGGCCAACACGGTCAAAGACATCACGAGCCAGATCATCACCAATGGCCGTGTCGTGAACTCGCATCGCGCGGATCTCGGACTCCGTGCGAGCACGGTCGTCGATAGCACCAACACTCCGGTCGGTGCGTTGATCACCGCCGTGATGGCCGGCGGCTCAGCTGCGACTGCTGGTCTGGCAACCGGAGAGGTCATCGTCCAGATCGGGAGCGTTCGGATTCGAACAACCACAGACCTTTCGCTGGCACTCGCTGAGAGCCAACCTGGTCAAGTGATCTCGCTCACTGTGATCACGTCCGCCGGAGCCCACCGAGCCGTCTCTGCGACCGTGGGTGAGCTCCCAGCGAGCTAGCAGGGCGTTGATTTCGAGCCCTTGGCTGGTCGCCGTAGTTGGTCAGGTTTCGTCGAGGTGGAGTGCGTAGTACGAGAGCCCGCGCTTGAAGTACTGGAGTTTCTCGTCAGAGGTCGTCTCCAGGAGGTTGGTCAGGGCCAGTTCCATCGCCTCCTTGTACTGCTGGGTGTTGTACAGGGCGATCGCGAGAAAAACTTGGAGAGCACGGTTGTCAGGGAACTCTGTCACCCCACGACGCAATGTCGTCTCCGCTTGTCGATACTTGCCCAGGGCGCGATAGGTGCTTCCCAGGCCGAGGAGACATCTTTCCAGGTCGGGTCCAGAGAGCCCTTGGGCGATGGCGCGTGTGTAGAAGGGAATGGCCTGCGGTCCGAGGCCCAGATTGTCGTGGACCACCCCGCTCTGATAGGTGATCTCGGCGTCATCTGGATAGGCGGCGACCAACTCCAGGAGGAGGGTTCGCGCTTCTTCGAGGATGGTCTGATCCTGCTTCGCACGTCCTTCTTCGCGCAGTTGGATGACGTTCGCCAGACGATCTCTGTTCATTGCCTATCCCACCCTAACAGTGTGTGATTCTCGGCCCCTGAGCGGCCCCCCACAGGAGGACTCGGGGATCCTGGTGGAGCTGGAACCCGAGTTCGACGCTATGTACGCGACCGCCGGTCGACAGAGCGTGCCGCCCGAGCAGCTGCTCAAGGCGACGGTGTTGATGGCCCTGTACTCGATTCGCAGCGAGCGGCAGTTCTGTGAACGGCTGCGCTACGACCTGCTCTTCAAGTACTTCCTCGACCTCAACATGGACGCCTGGGTTTCGACCACAGCACGTTCTCCAAGAATGGCGAGCGGCTCCTGAGCCAGGAGATCGCCGACCGGTTCTTCGCCGCGGTGGTGAAGCAGGCGCGCCTGCGCCGCTCCATCTCGGGGGAGCACTTCAGCGTCGATGGCACGCACCGCCCTCAGCAGTTCACCTGGCCTCAAGGCCGAATTTCAACTCCCTGCTAGGGAAGGGTGCCCCTCACAGTCCCAGCCTTCGAGCGGTTCGCACTCCGATGCGGCCTGACTCTGAGGCGGGCGCTGACGCGCAGGGCAAGGGCTAAGAGAACGACGGCCAGCGCCGTGATCGCGGCGGCTTCGAGCCACTCACGAGGGTCGAGCGGCGCCAGTCCATAGACGAGGCGACCGATCTCGAGCGTAAAGGCAAGCACCGCTCCTGCAGCCATCCCAGCCACGAGCCCGAGGCGCCACCAGCCGATCGGTTGGGCCACGCGTCCGACAATCCAGAGGCCGATGCCGAGCAACACAACTGTGGCGACGGTTCTCGAACTATCGATGCTGCTCCCCGCGGTCATCGCGATCTCAAATGCGGCGTAGGATGCAACGCCGGCGACGACACCGGCCGGAATTGCGAACGTCAGCGTTCGCGACACGAAACCTGGTCGAGCTCGCTCCGCGCTCGGGGCGAACGACAGCGCGAACGCCGGGATACCAATTGCCAGCAGACCGATGAGCGAGAGCTGTCGGGGGAGCAGAGGGAAGGGCATCGCGCGCAGTGCAACGGCGGCCGCCAGCACCATGGCATACACCGACTTGGTGAGAAAGAACGCGGCAACGCGCTCCAGATTCGCGATCACGCGGCGGCCTTCGCCTATGGCGAACGGAACGCTGGCGAATGAATCGTGAACCAGAGTGAGACGTGCGACGGCCCGCGCGGCAGCGCTCCCGGTCCCCATCGCGACGCTGACGTCCGCCGCCTTGAGGGCGAGAACGTCATTCACTCCGTCGCCGGCCATGGCGACAACGTGCCCGCGCGTCTGGAGCGCTCGCACAAGATCGCGCTTCTGCTGCGGGCTCAGACGGCCGAAAACAGTCGTCACCTCCGCGACGCGTCCCAACTCCGCAGCATCACGTGGAAGGTCGGTTCCGGCAAGCGGCTGGTCCGCTCCCTGCATCCCAGCCGACGCCGCCAATGCGGCGACGGTGGCGGGGTGATCGCCGGAGAGAATCTTGATCGCGATGCCCTGATCCCGATAGTAGTCGAGGATCCGGGACGCATCCGGACGGAGGCGTTCTCGGAGGACGACGACCGCGAACGGTTCCACGACGTCCATGGACCCGTCGATCGCGGGCAGCGAACTGAGCCGCCCGATCAGCATGACGCGGTTCCCTGCCGCCGCAAGTTGCTCAGCTCTCGCACGCACACCCGATGCGTCGGGCGACAGCGCGAGCACCTCCGGCGCTCCGAGGATCCACGAGCCTCGACCTTGGAAGGTTGCGCCGCTCCACTTTCGCCCCGAAGAGAACGGCACGATGTCGGTCGGCGTCCAATTCTCTGGACTCGGAAATGCCAGCCCCAGCGCAGCCATGGTCGAGTTGGGATGAGGATCCACCGCCGCGAGCGCACCGAGCGCGGCGACGACGCTGCTGTGCTCGTCGCCTCTGAGAGGCACCACGGTTTCAACGCTGAGCTGGCCATCGGTGAGTGTTCCCGTCTTGTCGAGACACACGACATCAGCTCGGGCGAGCATCTCAACGCTCCCCAACTCCTGAGCGATCAGACCGCGTTGCGCGAACCGGACGGCCGCGATGGCGAAGACGACGCTGGTGAGCAGCACGAGCCCCTCGGGGATCATGGTCACGAGCCCGGCGACGGAAGAACGGACCGCCTCGACAGGACTGTCATTGGCCTCGATCTGGCTCACGATCAGTGCCGCGCCGAACGGGACGATCAGTATCGCGATGATGAGGAGCAGCCGGTCGATGCCGCGACGCACCTCGGATCGCACGGGCGCGAAACGGCGTGCCTCAGCGGCGAGAGTATTCCCGTACGCCGCCAGCCCCACCTTGGTACTCCGAATCAAGCCGCTGCCGCCGACCACAAAACTGCCGGAGAGCACCGCATCACCATCGCGCTTCCCAGCCGGAGCGGATTCGCCCGTGACGAGCGATTCGTCGATCTCGAGTCCCGTGCCGCGGATGACACGGCCGTCGACCGGTACCTGATCGCCGGTGTGAAGGTCGATGACATCCCCCGCGACAAGAGCCGTCGCGGGGATCTCCTGCTCAGCACCATCACGAATGGCGCGAGCCGTCAGGGCCGTGAGGACCGCGAGCCGGTCGAGTGTCCATTTGGCGCGGAGCTCCTGAGCGATGCCGATCGGTGTGTTCACGAGCAACACCAGCCCGAAGAGGGCGTCCTGAATGGGTCCGATGACAAGAATCGCCACCAGCAGAACCCCGAGCAACACGTTGAACCTGGTGAAGAGGTTGCTCGCGAGGATCGAAACCACCGAACGACTCGTCCCAGTTGGAACGGTGTTGACCTCCCCCCGAACCCGTCGCTGCTCAACCTCGTCCGAGCTGAGGCCCTGCTCCTGCGCCACCACGGCAGCGCCGCCGGCGGCGACCGGCGTCAAGAGCCGGCGTGTCATCCGGCTCTTCGAATCGGCGCTTCGTCATGCTCTCCCAGCACGGCGATGAGGCGCTCCTCCTCCCCAGACCGGTGCAGGCTCAGGACCGCCGACAGGCTGTACAGAACGCGGCGCAGCCCGATCAGCTCCTCGTCGTCGGGACCATCCGTATCCAGGGTGTCAATCATGCCGCTGAGCACGCGAGACAGATGTGCGACCTCGGCGTGCTCGCGGCGTGCGACCGCCACGCTCTCCGGGCCCCCGATGTACCGGGCGACCACCGGGTACAGGTGCTGCTCTTCCTCCTGTTCGTGCGGCAGGAGTTCGTCGTGGAGGAAGCGCTTCACCGCTTCGAGGCGCATGCGGGCAGCAGCGCTCGGCAGACGCCCGAGCTCATCGGCGAGGTGTCGGAGCTGCGCGGTCTCCCGTTCCATCGCCGCGTGCTCGAGGAGCACCTGACGTCCGGCACTCAGCGCGACTTCCGACGGTCGGGGCTCCTCACGGCCACCGTGGGCGCGCAGGGCATTGAGAATCACCGCAACATCGATCGCCTCCTGGACGACGGCGCCGACCACGGGCACGAGCCCGCCGAATGCCGCGATGGCCATCGCGACGAGCGAGAGCCCCATGCCGGCGGCGATGCTCTGCACTGCGATGTGGTGGGAGCGGCGGGCAATCTGGACAGCTTCGGCGAGTCGATCGATGCGATCGACCATGAGCACCACATCCGCCGCCTCGGATGACGCTGTTGCCCCGCGAACTCCCATGGCGACGCCGACATCAGCAAAGGCCAACGCCGGTGCGTCATTGATGCCGTCGCCAACCATGACAACGATGCCTCGCTCACGCTCCTCGCGGACGACCTCGACCTTCTCCGCCGGTGTGCGCTCGGCATAGACGGCGTCGACGCCGATCGCCGAGGCGACTGCTTGCGCCACGTCCGGATGGTCCCCTGTGACCATCACCACGCGGCGCATCCCGGCCTTCCGAAGCCGTGCGACCGCACGCCCGCTGTCGGGGCGGAGCGGGTCCTCGAGCACCATGGCACCGACCAGAACCCCGTCGACGCCAACGAACACGTTGGCGAGGCCCTCGATGGCAGTGCGTCTGCGCACGCGCGCAGCCCAGGGCGGCACGGCGCCACCGTCGGCCACATAGGAGGCGCGGCCGACCATCACGCGGCGTCCGGCCACGCCTCCGCGCACGCCGCTGCCCGGGTCCTCGTGAACCTCGTCGGGAAGGGTGAGGCGGAGGCCGCGGGCGCGAGCTGCCTGGACGATCGGCCGAGCAAGAGCGTGTGTCGAAACCTGATCCAGCGAAGCGCCGAGTCGCAGCACCTCGTCCGCGCTGAGGCTCCCGTCGGTTTCGATGTCGGCAACTCGCGCTCGACCTTCGGTCAGCGTGCCCGTCTTGTCGAAGAGGAGGACATCCGCACGCCCGAGCGTTTCGAGCGCCGCGCCGCCCTTGACGACGATGCCCCGCCGCGCAGCTCGCGACATGCCCCCAACGAGCGCAATCGGCGCGGCGAGGATGAGGGGGCAAGGCGTGGCCACCACCAGGACAGCAACAGCCCTGATGGGGTCGCGGGCGAGGATTCCCGACAGTCCAGCCATCGCCATGGTCAGGGGTACGAACCACAGGGCAAACCGGTCGGCAACGCGTACAAGGGGTGCGCGCGACTCCTGAGCCTGGCGAACCAGCCGCACGATGCCGGCGTACGTGCTCTCATCGGCGGTGGCGGTACTGCGGAGACGAAAGGCGCCACCGCCATTGACGCCACCGCTCCGCACGGAATCGCCCATCACCCGTTCCACGAGCGCGGTTTCGCCGGTGAGCGCGGATTCATCGAATACCGCCGTATCACTTGCCAGCAGGCCGTCGACCGGAACCACCTCACCGGGAGCAACGATGAGCACATCGCCAGGTCGAACGGTGTCGATCGCCTGAGCGATGAGCTCGTCACCTTCGACGCGGTGCACCACGGTCGGCGCTCGCGAGAGCAGTGCGGACAGCTCTCGTCGAGCCCTTGCTGATGCCCTCGCCTCGAGCTCGCGGCCTGTGGCGAGCATGAAGGCGATGACGGCACCGGCGAGATATTCTCCGACACCCAGGGTGCCGCCGAGAGCCAGCACAGCGACGATGTCAACGCCGGCGCGACGACGCAGCAGGTCGCGCGCGACGGAGATCGTCGTCGGCACGAGCGCCACCGCAGCCGTACAAGCCCAGAGAACGTTCGCCGGCGCGATCGCCCCGGCGATGCGCAGCGCCCCGCCACCGGTCAATCCTGCCACGGCAACGAGTAACTGAAGGGTTTGCAGGCTCGGCAACCGGAGCCGTCGACTGGCCACGCTCAGGCCGCGCTGCGCGTCTGCCCGGCGACTGCCGCCCCGTGCCGAGAACTTCCACTGCTCATGGATGGGCCTCCTTGGCTCGGTGCTTCGCGTTCGAGACGCTGCTGATCACCACACTCGTGGCGAGGAGCGCCACGATCAGCCAGAGCAGGCTCCCCGTGGCGAGATACACGACTGCACCGACAATGGCGGCGACCATGACGCGTATGGCAACTGCCCAGAAGAATTGGCTGGGGGTCAATCCGAACCATCGGTGGTTCGCACTGCTGGCGGTCCTGCTCACGTTGCGCCTCCTTCCCGGCTGCCCGTGAAGTCGACAAGGGGCTACCGGTACTTACGATCGTGGGCGAAGCCGCGGAGGACGAAAAGTGCCGCTTGTCACATCGAGGGTCGCCGCAGGACCCAACTTGAACGCCCAGCGCGGCTGGGAGGTGGGCCGGGGATGAGTGACGGAGTACGAATGCCCAGATCGAATTCGTGCTCCGCCGCGCGCTTGTCGACGCAGGGCGTGACCCTGCCGTCCGCGCCCCATTGACTCCCGCCATCCCTGGATGATGTGGTCCATGAGGAGATCCCGACGCCGTCTCTGGGGACTGCTGATCCTCATCGTCGTCGCGCCGGCGACGTTCTATGGCCTCCAGGCAGTGTTGCGCGGCGCGACGCCGAGCAGGTCGCCGATGTCCGTCTCCGCGGCGATCATCCTGCCAACCCCTGAGCCCCGAGGCCCGACACCGGCGGTAACGCTGGCTCCCCCCGTACCGTCCCCGCGAGAACAGGATGCGATGGCGTTCGATGCCGTGCACAACGACGTCGTCATGTACGGGGGCGGCGGGTTCGGGACCGGAGCCGCCGACTCATCGCGCGAAACCTGGGTGTTCGACGCCGGCGGCTGGCATCTGCTCCATCCGGTCACGAGCCCAGACGTTGCC
Organism: Candidatus Dormiibacterota bacterium; assembly: GCA_003153505.1. Lineage (GTDB taxonomy): Bacteria > Chloroflexota > Dormibacteria > Aeolococcales > Aeolococcaceae > Palsa-851. The sequence goes on along the minus strand of PLZA01000039.1, from coordinate 72,507 downwards.
GCGGGGTGGATGATCGAGGACCCCGTCAGTGGCGGCATCGTCCTGGTTGGCGCAGCTCAACCGAACAATCGTCCGATCGAGACCTGGACGTGGGATGGCACGACCTGGACGAAGCGCGACGACTTGCCGATCGCCGCGCAGAGCCTTGTCGGAATGGCCGCGCTGCCTGCGCGCGGGGAACTGGTACTCGTGACCGCGCCGACCAGCGAGGCGGCCACCGCGGACGATACGTGGACCTGGGCGGCATCGTCATGGCGCCTGGACCACTCCGTCACCGCGCTTCCTGTGGAGGGATCGACACCGGTCGTCGCGTCCGATCCCGCTGACCGGCGTGTGGTGGCGGTGTTCACCGGGAACGCCAACAGCCGTGCCGAAACCTGGGCGTGGAACGGCGTCACCTGGTCGCAGCTGACCGCCAACGAGGTGGCGCCTTTTGATCCGATCACCGCAGGGATGGCACCCGACCCGCGGACGGATGACGTCATCCTCTATATCGGTGGTGGTGAGGTCCGTGTCGGGTCGACCTGGACGCTGAGTGGTTCGACCTGGCGTGAGGTCAATGCGACGTCACCTGTCGTCGACACGGACTACCACGGTTCGTGGCTGCTCACCGACACTCGCATCGGCAAGGTCCTCATGATCGGCAGCGCCGGTCGTCCGAACACGCTCAATGCGCTCTGGGTATTCACCGGAACCACGTGGCGAGCGGAGCGCGCTTCGGCGNNCGGCGATGGCCGCCTGGACTTGATACGGGCCCGGCAGCCGGAGACGGAGCGCGGCGTCCAGGATCTCGCACCCTTCGCGAATCGCCTCGGCGCAGTCCGGGGACTCCCAGCCCGCTACCGAGTGTCGCGGTCGGCCGTCAGTGGCGGGCCGCAGACAGCATACGACGCTGGCAGACCGTGTATCGGACGTGGTCCGCCCCATTCAGGACGGATGCATCTTCGCAGTGGCTGGCGCCCGGGAAGTCGCCGTGGGCCGAGACCGGGCGGTAGAAGCGGCATCCGACCACCGTCTCCTCGGAGTACGGGCACAACCCGAGGACCCCTTCGGAGGCCGCCACCGCGTCCGCTGCCCAAATCCGTTGACCTCGAACCTCGAGATCAACGTTCGCGCTGGAGGACGCCACGCCGGCTTCAGGCATGAGTGTCTTCCCCATCACCACTCAAGCCTGACCGGGCGGAGCGTCGGGCTACCAGGGTCGTTGGTCCTCAATCCGCCAGGTGGGCGGGCGGCAAATTCCCACCAGAACACGATTGACAACCAGCGACCCGAGCGCGGATAGTTCCGTTCGCGCCGTTTGGGCGCAATCACCGTCCTGGAGGGTGTGGCATGGACCAAGCGAGACCATCCGACTTTGGGAGGACCTCGGAGGGCCCTGCCCGGGGAGCGCGGCGCTCATCGGCGGTATGGCGAAGGCTCCTTATCCTCACCGCCGGGGCCGCCGCCGTGGTGGGGCCGGTGGCGCTGAGCCCGTTGAGCACGAACGCAGCGAACGTCCACCAGTACGTCAACTGCGTCAAGGCCTCGCTCTGCACCGAGGTCAGCGATTCCGAGCAGATCTTCGGGGAGGGCGTCTACGTCGGCCATGATGAGCCGTCGCTGCTCTTCTACTCGAATCAGCCTGGATCGGGGAACCGTTATTCGACGGTGCTCACGCTGCCGAAGCAGCCGCCGACCAACCAGACTCCTGGAAAGGCGAGCTACGACTTCCAGCTCCACCCGGCCTTCTGGTTCGGCATGGCGATGTGCGACACGCAGTCCTATCCCGAGCAGCTCAGCACCTGCAAGCCGGACAGCAACTCGAACATCGTCGATCCCGCGGTGAGCGCGAAGCACGCGGGTACCGCATTCATGGAGATGCAGTTCTATCCGCCGGGATGGGCGCCGTTCAATCTCCCAGGCGGTATCAGCTGCTCGGCAACGCAGTGGTGCGCGGCACTCAACATCGACTCGCTCTCGAACAATCCGGTGACCGGCCAGCAGAACAATGCTGTCTGCGAGTCGACCGCGGGTGAGGAGTACGTGAACTTCGCGTTCATCACCCTCAATGGCGTGCCCCAGGCACCGCCGAACCCGGTGGATGCCACCGCGACCACCTTCACACCAGATCCCACCCAGGATCTGATGATGAATGGCGGCGACAAGATCTCGGTCAAGATGCATGACACCGGTGCGGGGCTGCGCATCGACATCAACGACGGGACGACCCACCAGAACGGGTTCATGGTCGCCAGCGCCCACAACAACTTCGCGCAGGTGAAGTTCGATCCGAACGGCTCGGGCTGCACGGCGATTCCGTACAACTTCCATCCGATGTACTCCACGTCGAGCCCGATGACCCGGGTGCCGTGGGCGGCGCACACGTACAACGTCGCATTCTCGGATGAGATCGGCCACTTCGACTACTGCAGCGCAGTCAACAGCTCGCTCGGCTGCAACCCGGGTGGGACCGAGGGTGTCGGCGCGAACAAGGAACCGTCGGACTCCGATGACTTCCTCTGTCTGCCGGGAGGAGATGCATTCCTCTATCTGATCGGCGGATGCGCAAACTCGAACGTCCCCGGATTTGACGGCACGTCGTACCTCGCCGACTGGCCCAACGGAGTTGCGACGAACCGGCCGACGCCGATTCAGTTCACCAGCTTCCAGACCGGTCAGAGCTACGACACCAATTACTCGCGGGCAGGTTTCGAGACGGATCTGCCTCGGGTCGAAGAGGGCCTCAACGGGTGCGACCCGCTCAACGACGTCGGCTGCACCCTGCTGCCGACGACGGACGACGGGACTCCCGCCGCCTTCTACCCGTACTTCACGATCGACAGCCACGGCGGCTCGTGCACCTGGGTGTACGGGAACACCGTCGCGGGCATGACCACCAACAACTTCGGCAAGAACAACCAGTACGGTACCTACGACACGGGCGTCGAGTACACGGGCCTCGGCGGCGTTCCGTACGCGAAGGCCGACGACTTCCGGAACATCGTCTCGAACCCCTGCCCCGCATAGTCGCTGGTTAGCGATCCGGCTGGGCAGTGCGGCCCGGCGCCTCGTGGCGCCGGGCCGCTACCTTTTGTCAGGGGATGAGCGTCAGCCGGTCGCCATCGCGCGGAATGCGAACAGGACGGTGAGCACGGCGCCACCCACCACCCAGATGTGCTGCTCCCGGCCCCCCAGCTTCCCGCCGACCCACATGGCGAGCGGCAGGGTCAGCAGGGTTGCCGCGCCGTACAACCAGTGCAGGATCTGCGCGGGTCGATCGCCGGTGGCGACCAGCACGAGGCCGATCACCACCTGGACCGTGACCAGCGCGATCGTCACCCGCAGATACACGCGCACCGCTGGCAGGATCCGTGGCCGTACGAGGCTGACGAGCGCCGCGATCGCGCCAAGCGCAGCAACGACCGTCAGTACGAAACCGTACCGATCATGGATCAGCACGCGGCTATGGTAGGTGGATCAGCACGGGGTCATCGTTTTCGGACGTCCGGATAGCTCGGACGCCGTCCTCGCGCAGGGTCATTGGTCACATGGGCGGGTGCCGCAGGTCACCCGATTCCCGCGACGTCGTCCCCTTCCCCGGAGTGCGTGCGAACACACACACTCGCGCTTGACCTTCCCGCACCACACGGAGGCTGCCAATGGACGCACCAGCTCCATACATTCACTGGGGCTTCATTCTTATCTCATTGCCGAACTTCGTCCTCATCTGCGTGATGTTGCTGTTGTTCGTGCTGGCGCTCGTCGCGCCGTTCCCGTCCCATGGACCGAAGGAGCCCGGTGATGACTGACGTGAGCGCACCCGTGCCCGTCGAACCCGCGCCCACGGCCGCGCCGTCCGTGGTCGACGATGAGACGGGCTGGACGGCTTCGGTCCGACGCCGCGTGGAGAAGACGCTGCCCATCACCGAGTTGCTCCCCACCAAGCAGCCGGCATACATCGGGTCCTGGGTGTACGTCTTCGGGGTGGTGACCATCGCGGCGCTCTTCTGGCTGGTGATCAGCGGCGTGGTGCTGGCGTTCTTCGGATCCGCGTGGTGGCATGTGTCATCGGTTGGCCATTTCTTCAACAGCACCCATTTCTGGTCCGTCCAGATGTTCTTCATCTTCATGGTGCTGCACCTCTGGGGGCAGTTCTGGGGAGCCGGTTGGCGTGACGGGAGAGCGAAGACGTGGATGGTGGGTGTGGTGATCTTCGCGATCAGCGTCGGCACGGCGTTCACGGGATACGTCATCCAGCAGAACTTCGACTCGCAGTGGATCGCAATCAATGCCAAGGACGCCATCAACTCGATCGGCTTCGGCGGGCTGTTCAACGCACTCAACTTCGGGCAGATGTACGGACTGCACGTGATGCTGATGCCGATCGGGGTGACCCTGCTGGTGATGCTGCACATCATTCAGGTGCGAGCCAAAGGCGTCGTCCGGCCGATCGACGATCCCTTCCAGGTGGCGCAGTGAAGGCGTCGAAGGTCGACAAGAAGACCTACTACCGCGGGATCCGGATGATCCCCTACGACCTCCTCAAGGAGGTCACCATCGCGATGATCGGTGTTCTGGGTGTTGTGCTCATCCTGTCGGCGGTGCTGTCGTCGCCGGATGTGCCGTCGGTCACCTTGCAGAGCTGGTCGAAGGCGAATCCCGTCGACTTCCTGACGACTGCGACCGGAGAGCTCTCGGGCTCTACCGTCGTCGCCGGGTATGGACCGCCGTACAACTCTCAAAGCGGATCCGTGCAGAGCTGGGGCCCACTGAGCCCACAGCAGTGGGCGGGAGTACATGTTCCGGTCAATGCCCCCAATGACTTCGTGCTGCAGCCGCTCACCCAGGCGACCGCCGGGGATGCGGACCTCGCCTCGGCGCTGACCACCTACAAAGCTGCGTCGAGCGATCAGCAGGGGAAGTGGCTCACGAGCTACACGACCGCCCTGGGCACGGCGACCGTCGCCGCGGACGGCACCGTGACGGTTCCCTCCGGAGACTTCGGGCCGGTGTCGTTGCTCATGGATCGCATGCTCACACTGGCCAGGTCTGGTGGCCTGGACGCGCTGCTGCTGACCAGCGACCACTTCTATCAGACGGATTTCTCCCGGGCGCTGCTGTTCCTCGATGACGGCGGCTATATCGCTGATCTCGCCACGCAGCAGAAGCTCATCGGCAGTGACTGGGGCGTGATGAACGAGACGGGCCGCTATCCCGGCTCGGCGTGGCTCTGGCTCTACACGATGTGGTACCAGATTCCGCCCTTCAACTCGGATACCGGGTTCCTGGGCATCAGCGCAGCCAACACCGACCTGGCAGTGGTCGGGGTGATGCTCCTGCTGACTGTCCTCCTCTTCCTGGTTCCGGTCATTCCCGGCCTTCGCGATATCCCGCGATGGATTCCGATTCACAAGTTGATCTGGCGCCGTCACTACGCGGAGATGCGTCGGGCGACAGCTCAGAAGGGGCCGTAAGGCTCGTTGGTCAGCCCCTGACGCAAGCGGCGCCTGAAGGCAACCTTCGGGCGCCGCTTCACGTCCTCCCGAAACGCGAGAGGAGGGAAGGGCGTTGTCCGCTTAAGAGGATTGCGCGAACCGTCGCGTCGACCCCGGAGCAAGCATGTCGGTCGTCATCAGCCCGAACCCCCCGCCGGCTTCAGCGCCTGAAGCACCTCGTCCCGGCCCGAGCCCCGAACGTGAGCAGCCCGCTCCGATTCGCGGGTCCCCGCCGCAGCACCGGCGCCTGCGGCGCGTGGCGCGCGCCGTGCTGGTCTGCCTGATCGCAGCTGCCACCGTCTTCGAGGTCAACGTCGCAACCGACCCGAGCGTGGCCGGGGCACCAGCGGCCGTCGCGGCGATTGACCGCACCCGCGGCGCGACGCCCGTGATGATCGCGCCGTCCGATCGAATCGCGCAGGCGCTCGTCGCCTCCGAAGACCAGACCTTCTACTCGAATGACGGCGTGGATGATGTCGCCTTGGTGCGCGCGTTCTGGGGATTTGTCACCGGGCAGGACCTCGGTGGGAGCACGATCGAGATGCAGCTGGCCCATCTGCTGTTTCCGGCGGTCACCGACGGCTTCTGGGGCCGCGTCCGCCGTGTCTCACTTGCCCTCGAGTTCGACACCCACTTCACCAAGGCCGTGGTCCTCTCCATGTACCTGTCGGCCGTGTATTTCGGCCATGGGTACTACGGCATTCGGGCGGCAAGCCTCGGCTACTTCGGCGTGAGCCCCACGCAGCTCAACTGGGCTCAGGCCGCGATGCTCGCGGGAATCGTCCAGGCACCAACCGCGCTCGATCCGCTGCGACACCTCGGCGCGGCAGAAGTCCGCATGGGCTATGTGTTGCAACGCCTGGTCCAGGATGGGGTGCTCACGCCAACACAGGCCACGCGGCTGCAGCAGTCGCCGCTCGGACTCCTCAGGGCGCCATTCGCAGCGCGCTGATCGGGTCAGCGCCGGCGGCGGACCCCATGCACCGGCGCGATGAACACCATGGCGGAGTAGATGATGATGGCGATCGCGACGTGCATGGCCATCAGGACGGCGACCGCCCGCAGTGGCTGACCGTGAACGAGCAGCCAGGCGTCGGGCAGGAAAAGTGCGAGGCTGATCAACAGCGTGAGCCACCCGTACAGCCAGCGCGGCGCGGAGCTGATACGCGTGAGCACCGGCCAGCCCGCGGCCCCGCCGAGGACGCCGATGATCGTGAGTTTGGCGTAGTCGTTGAATCGGAAGTGCTCGTACCCGGTCGTGCCGGGGAAGATGTGCGTGCCGATCGCGACGATGATCGCATCAGCGGCGAGCGAACCGACCAGAGCGACCCCGGTGGCGACTGCCAGCCTCGCCACTGTCGGCTGACGGTGCGACGGTGACCAGTCCACGCGGGCCATGGCCAGGGTGCGATCGATCAACGGCGTCTCTGCCCTCACAGCGATCAGCCTATCGCGCACTCCCTTGCAGAACGGTGAAGGCGCCGTGTGGGAGTACGCTCAGTCAGCGTGTGCCACCTCGCCGTTCCTCGATAACGCACTTCGATGCACGTCCTCGTCGCTGAAGACGACGCCAAGCTCCAGGAGGTTCTCGCTCGGGGGCTTCGCTCCGCCGGGTACACCGTTGATGTCGCAGGGCGAGGGGACGAGGCGCTGGAGCTCCTCACCACCAGGGACTATGCGGCAGCGGTGGTCGACTGGCGGATGCCGGTCATGGACGGCATCGACGTTGTGACCGTCATTCGCGCACGCGATCTGTCCACGCCCGTGCTCATGCTCACCGCTCGCGACACACCGTCGGATCGCATTCGCGGCCTCGATGCCGGGTGCGACGACTACCTCGTCAAACCGTTTGATTTCCAGGAGATGCTCGCCCGTCTCCGAGCGCTGATGCGACGCCCATCCACCACCCTTGGTGTGCGCCTGCGCGCCGGGGGGCTGATCATCGATCCCGCGACGCGCATCGCCTCCGTCAATGGCGCCGAACTCGCGCTCACGCCGACCGAGTACGCGATTGTCGAGCTTCTCGTGCGCCGGAGTCCGGCGGTCGTGAGCCGCGAAACCATCGCAAACCACGCATGGACGGACGCACTCGACCCGATTGCCTCCAACAGCATCGACGTGCATGTCACCCGCCTGCGGGCCAAACTGGTCGGCGCAGGGTTGCGGCTCGAGGCGGTGCGCAGCGTGGGATACCGGCTCGTGGAGTGGGGCGCATGAGCACGCGACTCAGCAGGCACGCGCTCCGCATCGCACTCATCACCACTGCGGTCGTCGCTGGACTCGTGGTCGCATTGTGCGTGGCCATCGACGTGATCGTTGCTGACACGCTGCGCTCGTCCGCAACCACGCGGCTGACAACCGAGCTTGCGCAACTCGCAGCCAAGCCCGGCGGGCCGAGCCTCGAAGAGCCCGATGTCGACGACCCCGTGCTCGTCTGGAGCATCACCCACGCCGGTGTGGTGGCGGCTTCGACGCCCGGCGCACCGGCACTGCCCGCAAGCGTGTACAACGCTCGCTCGCCTTCGGAGACGCGAATTGCAGGCGCTGACGTTCTCGTGGCGGGTGTCGGCTTTTCCGGGGGCAGGCTCGTCGGCGCCGTGAGCCTCGGCAACGAGTCCAAGACGCTCACCGCGCTCACGATCACCGAGGCGATCGTCGGACCCGTTCTCCTGATCCTCGTGTTCGCCGGCGCGTTCGTGGTCGGCCGGCAGACCGCTGGTCCGATCGAACGAGCGCGACGGCGTCAACTCGAGTTCACCGCTGACGCCTCACATGAATTGCGGACGCCGCTTGCCGTGATCGAGGCCGAAACGACGCTCGCACTCGCCAATCTCGAGAACGACGGCGCCGATCATGCGACCCTCCGCCGGGTTGCGGACGAGACCCGCCGGATGCGAAGCATCGTCGAGGATCTCCTCTGGCTCGCACGCTTCGACGCGCTGCCCCCGGACCCGGTTACCGAGCCCGTTGATCTCACTACTGCTGCTGATGTTGGCCTGCAGCGGTTCGTCTCCATCGCGGAGCACGCGCGCCTGCACCTCGAGAACCGCAGCGACGGCGCCGCGCTCGCCCTGGTGGACGCTCCGGCAGAGTGGATCGATCGACTGATCGGCGTGCTTCTCGACAACGCGTGCCGCTACACGCCGGCGGACGGCACCGTCAGCATCGCGACAGCGCGCGAGCGCGACCACGTTCGCCTGACGGTCAGCGACACAGGCCCGGGCATCCCGATGGAACGCCGTGCGCGCATCTTCGAACGGTTTCGCCGCGGCACCAGCGAAGGCGACGGAGCGGGACTCGGCCTCGCGATTGGGAACGCCATCGTCGAAGCCACCAGGGGTCGGTGGCACATCGCCGACGTGCCAGGCGGGGGGACGTCAGTCGGAGTCGTCTGGCCGCACTCGCGCACCCGGCTCGTCAACGGGCTCCACCCATAGGGCGGCGCGAGGACAATCCACGATGGCGCGGCGGGCGTGCTCGAGCACGTCGTCGGAGAGGGCTCGCTGATCAACGACGGGATACCCCCAGTCGTCCATGCGGATGCGCTCCGGGAAGAGCTCGCCGCACATGCCGTGCGCCTTGCACTTGATCGGGTCGACGCGCAGCCGAACCCTCACCACCAACCCGCGTCGGTTGCCGGTATGGGCAGCAACGGGCGCTGTCCGGAGTACCTGCACGAACCGTTCTTGAGGTGATGGCGGAGATCGGCGGCGAAGACCTCCATGGCGCTGGCGAGGAAGAGCATGGCCCCGTCCGGGTGCCTGCACGCACCGCGGCCTCGGATGTCATGAGACCAGCGCACCAGGAGGTCGATGGCGGCGGGGCGGGCTCGGCCGGTCGCAACCTTGTGGAAGGTCTCGGCGATCGCGGGCAGGCCCACGTGACAGGGCCCGCACTGGCCCGCCGTCTGGCTGGCGAGAAACGTGAGCACCCGATCCGTCTCGCTGATGCCGCAGGTCGTTGCCGTCGCGACGAGGAGCACACCGGTCCCCAGCGATGCTCCGACCGACTGGAGGGAGAGTGCGTCGATCGTCTTGTTCCAGATGCGATCCGCTGCCACCCACCGGCCGAAGTACCCACCGAGCAGCACCGTCGCAGGTTCGCCGTCCACGCCGCCGGCCCGATCCACGATGTCACCCACGGTCGTGTCACAGGCCGCCTCGAGGACGCCGGGCGTGCGCACGGCGCCGCTGACCGTCAACAGCGCGGTGCCGGGCGATCGCTCTGTCCCGACCGAACGAAACCACGGCGCGCCGAACCGGGCGATGAGTGCCGCGTGGGCAAGCGTCTCGACGTTCTGCACGAGGGTTGGCAGGTGGTCAACCCCGCTTTGAAATGGCCGTGGTGGGACGACCTTGGGCTTGGCGAGATGGCCGGAGACGCGTGACACCAACGCCGTCTCCTCGCCGGCGACGTAGCGGTTCGGGCCGACCAGCACGTCGATGAACCGATCGCTGTCATCACGTCGGCGCCGCTCCCTGATCGCCGCGCGGAGCGCCGCCTCGACGTCGGTGTGGGACTTGGTCGTGTAGATGACCACGCGGCGGGCCCCCACCGCCTCGGCGGCGTGCTCGAGACCGTCGAGGACGAGGTGCGGCCGGTACGTCAGGAGGAATCGGTCCTTGAAGCTCGCGGGCTCGCACTCCGCAGCGTTGGCGACGACCACCGCGTCGCCGCCACGACCGGTGTGCTCCCTGACGGCCCGCCATTTCACCCCGGTGGGAAAGTCGGCGCCGCCGCGCCCGCGAAGACCGCTGGCGTCCAGTGCGTCGAGCATCGCCACCGCCTCGAGGTGCGGACGCGGACCGAAGCCAGCCAGGTGGGCGTCGAGATCCTCCGGAACAGCACGTGCTGGGAGCAGCCGCTGGGATGTGCTGCCGACATCCGTCGAGACGCTCACGCGGTGGTCTTCTGGGTCGTCAGCGTCCCACCGATCGAGCCGTTGCCCTGGTCCGTGATCTGGATGGCGGCGAGCACGGCGCCGCAGCGAGCGGTCACCGAGGTGTTGCCGATGGTCGCGGCGGCCAGGCAGACCTGTCCGGCCGGCCGGGTGACCCTGAGCGTGCCGGTGCCGTCGGCGTTGGCGACGATCACCAGTTGCAGGGTGCTGTCACGAGTGTCCGTGAGGGTGGCCGTCGCGCTCGTCGCCGTCCGCGCAAGCCTTCCGATCAGCGGGTCGCTGAGCCCGGCGGCGAGTTGAGCCACGGGGGCGGGTGTGCTGGCGGGCGCGGACCCCGAGCGGGCGAGGAGGTCCGCAGGAGTGCCGGCCGCCTTGGCCCAGCCATGCTGGAGCGGGCCGGCTGCCATCCAGAGGATCAACACCCCGATGGAGGCGACGCTGCCGGCGATTCCCAGAAGGCGGACTGCCGTGAATCTCGGCCCGGCGTGGACGAGGCGCCAGACGAGCGCGGCAACCACCGCCGCCACACACACGCCGACCAGGAGGAGTGCCCACACCGATTTGGTGTCACTGCCCGTTCCGAGACCGTGGATCACCCCAATCGGCCAGCTCGCGTAGGCGAAGAGGTGCACGCCGCGCCAGGTCCGCCAGCCAAGACGGTGCCGGACCAGGCTCGTGGCCGTGATCGCCAGCAGCAACTCGAACCCGACAACTCCCAGGCCGAGCCAGAGGGGCCGGTACGAGGCGATGAATGGCACGAACGCATCCAGGAAGCTGAGGCGTGCGAACGGGTCGATGATCGAGGTGAGAACGTGGATGACCAGGAACACGCCGACCAGCAACGAGACGTTGCGGTGCAACGACTGGACCACGAATCTCGGCCAGTCCCGGCGGCTTTCCCGCGACGACGTCAGCACCCCGAGCACGACGCTTGCGCTGAGCAGGATGAGTGCGGTGTAACCGCTGGCACGCGTGGCGTACCACATCGGGGTGGGACCGGCGAGTGCCGCTAACAAAGGATCGGCCCGCTCAGGATCCGCCGGACACTGCCACCGGCACACCGTATCCGTACTGCGGCGCCTGGATCGGTGTGCTGATCCCGGGCGCGAAGCTGCCGTTGTCGGTGACACCCGGCTGCGATGCCGGCGTGGTGTTGACGGTGTGGCCGGGGAGGCTGGTCGCAGCAACGAGCGCGAAAACCGCGGTGAACGCGGTCGCGCCCACCGCCGAGTAGACGGTCAGGCGCCGCGCACGGGCCAGGCCGAGATCTCTGCGAAGGCGGGCGGAATCCAACTGCGACTGTCGCGCCATGAACAGGAGCCTACCCGGAACTCCCTTGCGGAATGGTGAAGATCGAGGCACTGTCAGGGGCTGGTAACGATCCGTCCCGGAACGGTTTCGCCGGCCCGGGGCGTCCATAGAATCGCTCGGTGGTAGAGCGGCTCGCGGTCGCCGTCGGACCCCAGGCGCCCGGGAACGCCTTCCGCACCCTGGGCGATGGGATGCGCTCGCCTGCCACGCGTCGCCGCGGATTGCTGCTGATTCGGGTGGTGGCGATCGCGGCGGCAGTCGCGGGTGCGCTGGACTTCGTCATCGCGCCACTCCAGGGCCATTTCACCGGGGAGTTCGAGGACTACCAGGACTATCTCGCGGCCGCGCAGGCGGCTGCGCATCACGGCGACATCTATGGCTCGTTTCTCAATCACGTCCAACCGATCCCGGTACAGGGATTCGATTACCCGCCGATCGTCGCGTGGTTGCTCCAGCCGTTGGCGGGACTGCCGTCGACGACGGCTGCCACCGCATGGCTGCTCGTGCTCCTGGCGTGCACGATCGCAGGTACCGCGATCATCGCCTTCGAGCTCCTGCCCGCAACCTGGCCGCGGCTGGAGCTCACCGCGATCTTCTCGTTGCTCTACGCACCGGCCACCTACAACCTCTGGCACGGACAGATGAGCGCGGTTGTCTACCTGTTGCTAGCGCTCGCGCTGCGGTCCTGGCTGCACGGTAAGCAGACCTCGCTCGGGGTGTACATCGGCATCGCCGCGCTGATCAAGATCGCTCCCATCCTGTTGATCGTCCTCCTGGTGCGCAGACGCTGGTGGGCTGCGTGCGCGTCACTCGGCGTCACGCTGGCGCTCGGCCTCGGTGGGGGAATCATCGCCCTCGGGTTCACCACGCTTCGTGAGTACGTGACGCGGGTCCTTCCCGTCATCGGACAGCAGAACGGATGGATCTACAACCAGTCGGCCGCAGGTGCCATGAACCGTCTGCTCGCGCATTCGGTGCTCGCGTTTCAGCCGTCCTCGCTTGCGCTCACGATCATCACTGTCGTGGTCGCCGTGGCCGCGGTCGCTGTCGCCGCGCTGCTCGTGCGTCCCGCCGAAACGTCGCGCGACCTTCGCGGCGCGCAGTTTGCCATGGGGATCCTGGCCATGCTGCTGGCCGGAAGCGTCACCTGGTTCTGGCATCTCGGAGCCCTGCTCATCGTCCTCGCGGCGGCGGCTGCGTTGGTCGCCGGCGGGACGATCAGGCGTCCGCGGCCGGTGGTGGTGGCCGCGCTCGCGGCGCTGGTGATGACGGGTCTGCTCGCACCCCTGTTCATCGCGTCGGCGTCCATGGCCGGGTTGGTCGCCGTGAGCCGCACCTGGCTGTGGTGGCCGGCGTTGCAACTCGTGTCCGCTCCGGCGTTTGCCATCGCGGCCCTGTTCGTGGTGCTCGCACTCGCGTTGCGCCGAAGGCCGCCTTACGTGGCCGAGTGAGCTTCCCGGAGCGAGCGTGGATCAGACCGCGACCACCGATCACTCGACGGACGCCTTTGGCGCAGCGCTGAGGCGAGCAGCCCCGTGGATTGGCGTGCTCATGCTGCTCGTCCTGCTCGCCGGCGCATTCATCCTCGAGACCCATCGAGAGGTAACCGACCCCGGCGACAGCGACGCGATCGCGTTCGTCACCGGGGCTCACCTGATGGTGTCCGACCCCGAGCAGCTCTACTCGGCAGCCGCGCAGGAGCATGTCGAAGCGCAGCTCCTCCACCTCCCGCCGGCTGATCACTTCCTCAACCCATACCCGAACATCGCGGTGGGTGCGCTCCTCCTGAGTCCGCTCGGGCATCTCGACCTGCGGCCCGCGACTGAGATCGCCGTGCTCGTCTCGACGCTGCTCTTCGTCGCGGCGCTGCTCCTGGCCCTTCGTCTCCTGGCGCCGGTGGCGTCCCCGGCGATGCGATATGCGATCGCGATCGCGACCGTTTTCTGCCTGCCCGCGGTCGGCGCGATCTTCCAGTGGGACTCGCTCATGACCGTTGCCGCGTTGGGGTCTGCGCTGCTCGCTGAGCGACGTCGGTTCGGGTTGGCGGGCCTCGTCCTTGCAACCCTGATCCTCAAGCCACAGGTGCTCTGGCTCGTCGTGCCCGCACTGATCGCTGCGCGGTCGTGGCGCTACCTGGGGGGACTGCTCCTGGGCTCGGTTGCCTGGATGACGGTGAGCCTGATCATCACGGGGCCGCGGAGCTTGATCGCTCTGGTTCAGCTCGTCTTCGGGAACTACCCGGGCCAGTCGGAGAGCAGTGTCGGACTGCCGTCACTCATCTCAACTGTGACCGGCAGCGGGCTCGTGGGGTTCATCGCGGCCGGGTGCCTCGGGGTACTGGCCGGCGGCGTCCTTCTCTGGCGACGCGACCTGGTGCAAGGTCAGCCGGTTGCGGCGGTTGCCATCGGGCTGGTGCTGTCACTGCTGTGCTCGCCGCACGTCACTCCCGAAGACCTCATGCTCTGCGCCCTGCCGATCGCGGTCGTCGCGCGCCGCCGTCCGCGGCTCGCGCTCGCCGAGGCCCTGGCCATCAGCGCTTGCGTGGTTGTCCAACTCGGGCTGCAGGCCGGTGCCCAACATCTCGAGCCGCTCGTCTTGGTGGCAGTCGCCACGACGATCGTGCTCGCGGCGCGGCCGCGGGCCACGTCGTCCGCGCCCAGGCGCGCGAGCAAACCACCCTTGTGTGCCGGGGGCGCCGGAGCGATGAGCACCTAGGGCGCGACCCCGTCAACCCAGGCGGTACACGGCTTCCAGGACAGGTCTCGCGGCAGCTTCGTCGATCGGGTTGGCAGGCGATCGCTCGGTGGCGACCAGGACCCAGTTCCCGGCTGGTGCAGGGTCGGTCTGGGCGAGCACGAGCATGTCACCGGCCGATGCCTCGTGCTCGGCCAGGTTGGGGGCCATCACCGTCATGCCGAGCGCGGCCAGTCCCGGCGTCTGGTTGTCCGTGACATCGCGCGCCGGTGGTGGCGGGAGGTAGGCGAGGAACGCGTCGATGTACGGCGGGTCGAGCGTCGACGAGAGGTACACGTGGTGCCCGGCCGCATCGTCGTGCGCGATGGTGATGGCGGCGATCTCGCCCGTGTCGAAGGCGGGTCCGGCGATATTCGGGTATGCGGTGTACAGATCGAGGGTGAAGAAGACCCCCTGCGCGAGCATCCCCGCCGCGAGCACCCCGGTCACCGCGCGACCAAGTCCGATCCGACCTTTCACCGCGCGACGGATGCCGTCGGCACCGATCACGGCGAGGAGGACGAGGAACGGGAGCATCCCGGAAGCCCGGAGTGCGTGGCCGCTTTCGATGAAGGTGAGCGCCGCTGCGACCGGAGCGAATACGATCCCGAGCACGAGGAAGCGGATCAGCGGCTCGCCTCGGCGCTCCCAGCAGACCAGGATCCCCGCGACCAGGAGCGGCGCCATCACCCAGAGCAGCATGCCGCCGATCTGCGTGTTCTGGCGCGGATTGGCGTCGCCTGAGAGGAAGAGGAACCTCGGTCCAATCGACGTGAAGTAGTTGGTCACGAACCGGCCGACGACCACGTTGATGGGCGCGCCGTCAGCCCAGATGTTGAGGTAGGCGAAGCGAGCGGTGAGCGCTCCGGGATTGAGCAGCGCGTAGGACCCGAGTGCCGCGTAGCCGAGCGCGATCGGCACCAACACCCGCCACCACCCAGGCGTTCGTTGCACCCCCCACGCCAGGCCGATCGCGATCGCGATGAGCCCGACTTCGAGACGGGCGGTCGTGTAGCCGAAGATGGCGAACGCGAGGAAGACGCCCGCCAGTCCGAATTGACGCGGGGTTGGTCGCCGGCGCGCGAGGCACCAGAGCGCGCCCGAGAGCAGCGCGACCCAGGAGATCGTCTCGAAGCCCACCCGGCTTTCGATCACCAGCCATGGGGTCAGCGCGGTCAGTACCAGGGTGCCGATGGTGAAGGCTCGCGATCCGGTGAGGCGCCAGGCGGCGGCGGTGAGGAATGCCACGACCAGGAGTCCGAAGATCGCGGCCGGCAGCCGCTCCACGGTCGCGCTCATGGGCAGAAACTTCGCGAGAGCGGCAACGCTGTACACGTAGATCGGGTTCTTGTATTCGCCAAACGCCTCGAAGAACAGCGGGAAATGGATCCCGTGCTCATCGACGCCGAAGTGCGCAATCGTCCAGGCGTTGTAGGCGATCGAGCTCTCGTCGACGTACATCCCGGGGGGCGATCCGGAGAGATCGATCAGGTTTCGGAGCACCACGAGCAGCGCAACCGCTGCGATCGCGCCCGCCCATATCCAGCGGTGCAGCCGCGCCCGCTGGCCGTCGTCGACGGCCGCCACCGGCTGGTGATTGACGGGCATGAACGCCGGCGGGCTCTCCGCAGCCATCGCCGCCTGCGGTTCCACGCAGACAGTATTTCCCAGGCCGCGGGCCGGGAACGCCTCGCGCGCGTCACATCCGCGTAACGCCAAACCCCTTCCCAGCACTAGCATGGCGCGCATGCGGGCGATGATTCTCGACGCGCCGCGGCATGCGTTGCGCAGGGGCACGCTCGCCGATCCGACGCCGGGCGATGGCCAGGTCCTCGTCCGGGTCGGCGCATGCGGCCTCTGTCGCACCGACCTGCACGTCGTCGACGGCGAGCTGACCCATCCCAAGCTGCCCCTCGTTCCCGGCCATCAGGTGGTGGGGGAGGTCGTCGAAACCGGTGCCGCGGTGGACATCGTGCGAGTCGGTGACCGCGTCGGCATTCCCTGGCTCGGCTGGACCTGCGGCAGCTGCATCTACTGCACGACGGGGCAGGAGAACCTCTGCGATCGCGCTCGATTCACGGGATATGACATCGATGGCGGCTATGCGGAGTACACCGTCGCCGACGCGCGGTTCTGCTTTCCGATCGATCGCTCCTACAGCGACGTCGAGGCCGCGCCGCTGCTGTGCGCGGGGTTGATCGGATACCGCTCGCTGCGGGTCGCGGGTGACGGCGTGCGCCTCGGCCTCTACGGTTTCGGGGCGTCGGCGCACATCGTTGCGCAGGTGGCGCGGTATCAGGGCCGGCGCGTCTTCGCAATCACCCGGCCCGGCGACCTCGCCAGCCAGAACTTCGCGATGCGTCTCGGCGCGGTGTGGGCTGGAGACACCGACCAGACGCTGCCGGATGAGCTCGACGCCGCGATCATCTTCGCCCCGGTGGGATCGCTGGTCCCGCTTGCGCTCGGGGCCGTCAGAAAAGGCGGCACCGTCGTCTGCGCCGGAATCCATATGAGTGACATCCCGTCGTTCCCCTACGACCTGTTGTGGGGGGAGCGCAGCGTGCGATCCGTCGCCAATCTCACGCGTCGCGACGGCACCGAGTTTCTCGCGTTGGCACACCGGATTCCGGTTCGAGCAGAGGTCGAGACGCTGCTGCTCGACGAGGCGAACACGGCACTCGCCCGACTGCGCGCGGGCGACGTGCAGGGCGCGCTCGTGCTGACCGTCGGCTGAGCGTTGCCGGGTCCATATCCCTCCGGTCCGTCGCAGCCGGCCGTCCCAGACGCGGCGGAGACAGAACCGCGTCCCACTGCGCGACCATCGGGGGGTGAACGCGACGAGCTTCCCCCGACAGCAGGCAAGGACGCGACGGTTCAGCCTGGGCGTCCCTCGAGACTTCGTCATCGCGCCTGACGGCGAACGGGTTGTCTTCCTGCGCACCCGCAGCGGCAGCGATCCGTCCACATGTCTCTGGCAGCACGACGTGCGCAGCGACACCGAGACGCTCCTCGTCGATCCATCGACGATGTGGCGTCAGGACGGTGACATCGTCCCCGCCGAGGAGCGGATGCGCCGCGAGCGCGCGCGCGAATCATCCGGAGGGGTCGTGCGGTTCTCCACCAACCGCGAGGTGACGCGAGCGGCGTTCGACCTTGCGGGACGGCTGTACGTTGCCGACCTGCTGAGCGGTGGTATCAGCGAGCTGCCCACACGCGGCCGGGCTATCGATCCACGCATTGATCCGACCGGGGCCGTCGTTGCATACGTGGAGTCGGGCGCGCTGCACGTGGTGCACGTCGACGGAGAGGGCGAGCGCGTGCTGCTCCGTCCTGAAGGCGATGACGTCACATACGGGCTGTCGGAATTCGTGGCCGGCGAGGAGATGGATCGCTACGACGGATACTGGTGGTCGTTGGACGGCTCTCGACTGCTGGTCGCGCGAGTCGACGTCTCGCGCGTTCGCCGTTGGTACATCGCCGATCCGTCCAATCCCGAGCGCCCGTCCGTCTCCGTCGCGTACCCGGTGGCGGGGACCGACAACGCGGAGGTCACGCTCCAGATCGTCGGCGTCGACGGGTCGTCACCGATTCCGGTGGTGTGGGATCGAGCCGCCTTCGAGTATGTGACCACCGTCCACTGGTCGGCGCACGGACTCCTGGTGGTGGTCCAGAGCCGCGATCAGCGCACCATGCGGATCCTCGACGTGGACCCATCGACCGGCGTGGCGTCGGTGCTTCGCGAGGACACCGACGACGCGTGGGTGGACGTCGTCACGGGCGTGCCGGCGAGGCTGGGGGACGGCACGCTGGTATGGACCACCGACCGTGACGGCGCCAAGCGTCTCGTGATCGGCGCCGAACTGGTCACCGCCCCAGATCTCGAGGTGCGCGACGTCGTCGGCGTCGACGGTGACGTGGTCGTCTTCCGGGCCTCGACCACGCGGGCCGAGGTGGGCATCTACACCTGGTCGCGCTCCGAGGGCGTCGCCGAGATGCGTCCCGACGGCGTGAGGCCGGGCGTGTGGGGGGCGCGTCGCGCGGGCGGGACGAGTGTGCTGGTGTCTCGCGACCTCGAACGTCCCGGGGTGCGCGTGACGGTCCACCGCGAGGGGCGCCAGGTGGGCACCATCGAGTCGGTCGCCGAGATCCCGTCGATCTCGCTCAACGTGCGCCTCGTGACCCTCGGCGAACGCGAGCTGCCCGCTGCGATCCTGTTTCCGAGCGGCCACGAGCCGGGCAGCGGAACGCTTCCGGTGCTGCTTGACCCGTACGGCGGCCCCGGGTTCCAGAAGGTCACCGCGTCGGCTGGGGCGTACCTCGCCTCGCAGTGGTTCGCGGATCAGGGGTTCGCGGTGGTGGTGATCGACGGCAGGGGCACCCCCGGCGGCGGCCCCGAGTGGGAACGGTCGATTCGCGGCGACCTTGCGGGCCCGGCACTCGACGACCAGATCGACGGACTGCACGCGGCAGCGGCCGCCTGGCCGGACCTGGATCTCTCGCGAGTGGCCATTCGGGGCTGGTCGTATGGCGGCTATCTCGCCGCACTGGCAGTGCTGCGCCGTCCCGATGTGTTTCATGTCGCGGTCTCGGGGGCGCCGGTGACCGACATGCGCCTGTACGACACGCACTACACGGAGCGGTACCTCGGACATCCGGACCAGGAGCCGATGAACTACGAGAGTTGCTACCTGATTGCGCAGGCGGCGAATCTGCGCCGTCCTCTGATGCTGATTCATGGTCTCAGCGATGACAACGTCGTCGTCGCCCATACATTGCGCCTGTCTGCAGCACTGCTCGCGGCGGGACGCGAGCACACCGTGCTCCCCCTCACCGGCGCAACCCACATGGCGAACGATGAGGCGATCGCCGCGAATCTGCTGCTGCTGGAGCTCGAGTTCATCCGCAGCGCGCTGGAGTGATGCGCGAGGCTCAGGGGATGGCGATCAAGGCGATCGCAACCACGGCGAATGCCGCGCCCACTGCCTGCATCGGCGTCATCCGCTCATGGGTGAAGAGGCGTGCGCAGAGGACGGTGAACGCAGGGTAGAACGAGGTCAGCAGCGCGGACACTGACAGCAAGCCGGTGGGTTGCATACAGATAGAGCACCACGCCCGTCCCGTCGAAGACGCCGCCGATGGCGATGATGCGCACAGCGCTCCGGCGAATCACCGGCGATGTCCCGGTCAGGAAGGCGGTCACGAGCGCGGCGACCATCGAACCGAAACGCCCACTCACGAACGCCGTGACACCCGCATGGCTCGCTGCGTGGAACAGGATGAAGAACAGGCCGAACGCGACGCCGGCGAGGAGCGCGAGGGTGACACCGAGGCGCGCGTTGCCCACGCCGTCGCGGGTCGGGCCGTTGATCAACACCAGCGCGCCGAGCCCGACCGCGATACCGGCCACCTGCCATACCTGGAGGTGGTCGCCGCCGATCAGACCCACCGTGACCGGCAGCGCTG
This sequence comes from Candidatus Dormiibacterota bacterium, assembly GCA_003153505.1. Lineage (GTDB taxonomy): Bacteria > Chloroflexota > Dormibacteria > Aeolococcales > Aeolococcaceae > Palsa-851. The sequence continues at coordinate 52,623 of PLZA01000039.1, read as the reverse complement.
CGGCGACGAATCCCGTGATCGGCGCCACGACACCGATGAGGTTGAGCGACATGGCGCGGTAGAACGCGACCAGCCCGAGACCGCCGACCGCACCGCCGGCAAATGCCTGCGCTGCAGCCGTCAGGTCCCAGCCGTGGGGCAGGAGGACGATGGCGAGTGGCACAGCGACCAGGCCCACCGATTCGACGGCGATCGCAACGCTCGCAGCGCTGCTCCTTCTGCCGGCGAATCCTCCGGTGAAGTCGGCCACGCCGAGCGTCACGGCGGATGCCATGGCGGCGAGTGGCGAGAGGGGGAGGGTCATGGGCGCGGTCACGGTAGCCGAGCGGACGCTCCCGACCGGTTGGGGTATAATTCACCGCATGGTGAATTCCGTTGAGGTCGAAGGGCTCGAGGTGATCCGGGGGCGCCGTCACGTGCTCAGCGATCTGTCGCTCACGGTTACGGCCGGCACGGTCACGGGCCTGCTCGGTCCGAGCGGTTCCGGAAAGAGCACCCTGATTCGAGCCATCGTCGGCGTCCAGAAGATCGCAGCGGGGTCGGTGCGTGTGCTCGGTCTCCCCGCTGGCGCGGCGGCGCTGCGACACGACGTCGGTTATCTGACCCAGGAGCCCTCCGTGTACCGCGATCTCACGGTTCGCGAGAACCTCCGCTACTTCGCAGCGCTGCTCGGGGTCGGCGCCGCGCGCGTGGATCAGGTCATTGCCGACGTCTCGCTCGGCGATCACGCCGGGCAGCGGGTCGACCGGCTCTCCGGAGGACAGCAGTCGCGCGTGTCGCTGGCGACGGCGATGCTCGGCGAACCCCGAGTCCTGGTGCTGGACGAGCCGACAGTGGGACTGGATCCATTGCTGCGGGAGGAGCTCTGGACGCTGTTCCATCGTCTCGGAGCTGCGGGGGTGACCCTGCTCATCTCGAGCCACGTCATGGAGGAGGCAACACGGTGTCAGCGCCTGCTGTTGCTCCGCGATGGCCGGCTGCTCGCGGATGACACCCCGGAGGCGCTCCTCCGCAGTACCGGTCAGGCGGATATGGATGCCGCGTTTCTGGCCCTGGTGCGCGCCGCGGGGTCGGTGGCGTGAGTGTCCGGCGCAGCGCAGCGACCGCGTGGCGTGTCCTCGCGCAACTGCGCCGCGACCCGCGCACGCTGGCCATGATCCTCGTGGTGCCGCCCGTGCTGATGCTGCTGCTGCGCTACGCATTCGACAGCAGCGCGCTGCTGTTTCAACACGTCGCCCCGATCCTCATCGCGATCTTTCCGTTCGTGCTCATGTTCGTGATCACGTCGGTGGCGATGTTGCGCGAGCGAACCACCGGCACGCTGGAGCGACTCCTGTCGATGCCGATCGCCAAGCTGGATCTGCTGGTTGGGTACGGACTCGCATTCGCCGCGGTGGCGATCGTTCAGGTCGCCCTGGTGGTTGCTTTCGTCCTCGGTCCGCTGGGTGTCACCATTGCCGGCTCGGTGTTCGTGCTCGCGCTCTTTGCGGTGCTCGACGCACTGCTCGGCATGGCGCTGGGTCTCTGCCTCAGCGCCCTCGCCAGAACGGAGTTCCAGGCGGTGCAACTGCTCCCGGCGGTCGTCTTTCCCCAGCTGCTGGTCTGTGGACTCTTTGCGCCACGCGCGCAGATGGCAGGCGTGCTCCAGGGTCTCGCGGACGTCTTTCCCCTCACATACGCCGTGGACGGGGTGACCCGCGCTGCGGCGTCGACAGGATGGACTGGCAGCCTCAGGCTCGACCTCGCCGTCGTCGCGCTCTGCATCCCCGTGGCGCTCGGTCTCGGGGCACTCACCCTGCAGCGCAGAACGGGATGAGCAGGCGGCGCGGCCGTCGAATCGCGGGCGGGGACACGCGCACGGAGATCCTCACGGCCGCGCGCGCACTGTTCGCCGACGGCGGGTATGCCGCCACGACGCTCCGAGCCGTCGCACTGCGGGCCGACGTCGACCCGGCATTGATCCTTCATCACTTCGGCTCCAAGGAGGCGCTCTTCCGCGCCGCCATGCACGTGCCGATCGAACCGGACGCAATCGCCGCGATCGTGAGCGATGGAGATCGCGGTGGCATCGGCGAGCGGTTGTGTATCTACTTCCTGGGACTCTGGGAGGATGACGCGACGCGGGAGCCACTCCTCGCCATGCTTCGCTCCGCGCTCACGCACGACGCCGCGACCGAATCGCTGCGCAGCTTCGTCACCGAAGCATTGATCGGACGCGTCTCAATGCTGCTCGACAAGCCTGACGCCGCCCTGCGTGCCACGCTCGTCGGCAGCCAGCTCGTCGGTCTGGCGATCGGCCGGTATCTGCTGCGCATCGAGCCGCTCGCGTCCGCGGACGCCGCCACGGTCACCACCTGGGTCGCCCCGACCCTACAGCGCTATCTCACCGCCTGAGCAAACCTGTTGCGGAGCCCCGGGCTCCTTGTCGTCGTGGTCATCGTTGCCATCGGGCTGTGTACACGCTGATCGCGCACCCGGCACGGCGCATCGAGAAGCCCGTTGCGCAGAGAGGCATGCACTAGCTCGGGGGCGCAAGAGCTCCGATTCCGCCGCGCGCCACCGCACCGTTCACCTAGATTGCATCGTCGACCATGCCCACAACGGCCCACGCTCGCGCGCTCAGCTCGAATGGCCCGTTGCCGACACCGAGACGGTCGCGGTAGCGATCTCGCAGAGCCGCCAGCCCACGCTTGTCGAGCGATTGACAATATGCGCCTGACGGGCCAACGCCAGTGGGGAACGGCGACCACAGGTCGCTGAAGTCCGCGTACGTCGCGTTGACCACCAGGGCGGACGCCCGTATATCGTGCAGCCCGGCAGCGGACCACAGTCGCGGAAGGTCACCTTCAGCGCACCAGCGCATGACCATCCCCTCGTCGGCGACAGCGGCGTGGTCCAGAGCGGTTTCGAGGGCTGCATCCCAGAAGGCGCGCAGGAGCGTCATCTCACCCGCGTAGTCCCACACGCAGGAGGCCACGATCCCGCCCGGGCGCACGACACGGGCCATCTCGAGCACGCCCTCCTCAGGGTTGCTCATGAAGTTCACGACGAGCTGCGAGAACGCAGCGTCGACCGCGCCGTCGGCGAAGGGCAACGCCTCGGCGCGAGCGACGACGACTTCGACACCGGGCCGCCGCGCTCGACAGGCTTTCACGAATCGCTCCGATGGGTCCACGGCACGTACCTTCTCTGCGCCGAGACGCTCCGCAAGCACCGCGGTCAAGGCGCCGGGACCGCATCCGACGTCCAGCGCGCTCGCGCCAGGATCGATCCCCGAGAAATCGGTCAGCGCCGTTGCGAGCCGCCTGCCATAGCGGCCGACGTGCAGGTCATAGGCCTCAGCCGGCGTGCCGAACATCTCAGGATCTGACACTGATAAACAGGCTACCTTGACGCCCCATTAGGTCGGCGTGACGGCGACCGGATTCCAATCATGGCTGCCGTTGCGGGTCATCAGAAGCTGCAGGCTCTGGGGGTACGCTGTCTGTCCTTGGATCACGACACCCTGATTGGCTGTCGTGAACCCGAGGCAGAGAGACCCAGGCCACCATCGCCGACGCCGAGCGTCGTGGTCCACGTGCGAGCACCGTCAAAGCTCGCATAGATCATCGTGGCACCCGATGCAGCGGCCACCGAGACGTCGGTGGGCGACGCAGCGATGGCCTCGAAATCGCCAGCCAGTGGCGGGTCAGCCATACGCACGTAACTCGCGCCGCCGTTGTGTGAGGTGTATGCGGACTTCTCCTGTGAACCCGCCGCGCCTCCACCGGCGCAGACGATGAAGACACGCCCCGAAGTGGCCGCTGCAACGCTCGCGAAGGTGGCGGATGGACAGGGTTGCGGTTCGCTGCGCCACGTCACACCGTCCAGGCTCCGATAGAGTGTGGAGAGGACCTGGTTTCCCTGTGCAGTCACGATCGCCGGGTGCAGCATCGCCCAGAAGACTCCCTGCGCGACGGAGATCCCTCCCGCGTAGCCCGATGGGCCCGTCGTGACGCCGGATACGGCGCGCCATGAGTCAATGCTCGTTGGGCTTTCAAAGAGCACCACGGGTCCAATGGTGCCAGGGTTACCCCTTCGGCGATCTCGGCGTAGACCCTCCCATCGGCGGTCTCGAGATCCGCCACAGCGCCGCCCGGCGTGCCGGCCCCGGGAAAGGCAGTCCGTGTCCACGTGCGACCGGCAGTGTGGGTCGCGAAAAGAAGCGGCCCTGAGATCCATCCGTCCTGGCTGTCGGCAAAGCGCAACCGCCACTGCGGGCCTAGAGGCACGGCTGACAAGCTCTCGGCCGCCACCCATGTCCAATCCACGCCACCATCAACAGTCTTCGCGAGCCGCAGGCAGCGAGCTTCACCGCAGAGCGAGAGCCCGAGCACCCAACCGACCGAAGGAGAGATGAAGGTAACCGACTCGGGTTGTATCGCGCGCGACGACAACCCGCTCGTTTGTGGCGGTGGCGCAGCGCTGGGCGTTTGCGATTGCGATGGAATGCTGATCAACGGAGAGGGGATGGGTGAGGTACTCGTGGTCGCGCGCGGATGTGCGTCTCCGGGAGCGCAGCCCACAAGGGCGACGATGGAGAGTGCCGCAACGGGCCCAAGGCTTCGTCGACGCACCAAGACAACCTCCGGCGCCGCTGGCGTGAAGGGCGCGCAGCCGGCAGTCAGTGCAACGTCGGACTCCAACTTTGGGATACGAGGCTCGTACAAGGGACGCATGCGCTGAGCTCTTGTGTCCTCGACGGCCACGCGACCTTCGACGAGGAGCTGACGCCCACCGCCTTCGCGCAGCTGCGCGACGCGCCGGTGAGTAACCAGCGGGCCGTGGGAGTGAGCCGGAGTGTTTGCGGCGCCTCCTTGAGACCCGGAGCACCGGCGGTCAGCCTCTCCAATATCTCGACGACCCTTCTCCTCGGCCGCGTCCTGGCTCATGCTCCCAAAGGCGGCAATCTCGTCGACGTACCCTGTGACTACTGCGGCTACCCAGTCGTTGAATTCATCGGCGCTTGGTCGGCGCAGCGTGACGTTCATCGGGCAATGGTGCCGATTCTTGGCGGCGCCTCGACTGGGTCAGCAGTTGACATCGGATCCGCGGGAGTCGAGGCGCGACGCCAACCCGCGGCCTGCCACGATTCCGGGATGACGTCCGCGATCTTGCTGCGCAGGGGGGTGATTCTCGAGCGGGTGACACTGGCGTGGAATGCGGTCGGCATCGTCGTGCTAGGAGTGGCGGCGGTGATGGCACGCTCCGTCGCCTTGGCCGGATTCGGACTCGACAGTCTCGTCGAGATCGGGGCAAGCGCTGTGGTGCTCTGGGAACTCTCCGGGACGGGGGCGAGCCGCCGGCGTCGGGCGCTACGCCTCATCGCTGCTGCGTTCATCGTCCTCGCGACGTACATCGCCGTGCAATCGACGATCGTGCTCGTGACTGGATATCACGCGAAACCGAGCGCACTTGGTATCGGTTGGACGGCGGTCACCGCGGTAGCGATGTTCGGGCTGGCCGGAGGCAAAGCGCGAACTGGCAAAGCGCTCGGCAACCCGGTTCTGATGAGCGAGGGGAGGGTCACGTTCATCGACGGACTGCTCGCCACCGCCGTGCTCATCGGTCTCGCGCTGAACGCCCTGCTGGGCGCGTGGTGGGCCGATCCACTGGCCGGGTTCGTCATTGTCTTCTATGGGTTCAAAGAGGCGCACTCGATCCTCGGAGGGAAATCCGCATCCGGCAAGCAGTGATCGCCGGATGCGAGGTGAGGCGCAAGGCCCTCCGGCGCTGTGCTCAGCGCGAAATGACGATCTCCCCGTCGTGCCACTCTGAATCGGACTCCATCAGTTCGCGTGCGCTCGTAGTTCCCGGTCGTGTCGGGGGATGCGCTATTCGACGTGTACGCGTTGCGACTCTCAAAGATCCCTGCGGACCAGTACTCTTGCGGATCCGTGTCACGCCCGGTACACGTGGACCGCGTGCGCTCCGGGCGGCCGGTCTCCCAAGAGCTCGGCCAACAGCTGCTCAAATTCGGCGCCGTTGCCTGGGTTGACGCGCCAGCGCGAGACGGATCCGTACATGGCAGTTCTCCTTGGACAGGTTCTGCCGTGCTTGTCAGCAGACGCCCCATCCGGAGCGCCCGAGTCTCAGCCCTTGATGACCTCGTCATACCGTTCCGGCGTGAACGAACTTGGCGTGAAGTACAGGCCGAGGGCCATATCAGGGTCCTCCGAATCTCGCGGCTGTGGCCGGACCGAGCATCCGACTCGCGTGTCTGAGGGATCCTGACAACGTCGCCGGTGTTGGCGGGCAAGCCCGAGCCCTGTTCCCTATCGGGTCGCCACAATGCGCGCTCCGCCGGCAGTTGGTGCGACGCCTCGAGCTGACCCACCAGGCGATATCTCAGCGTACAAAGCGCACTCGGTCGATCAGGCCGTCGGCGTCGATCCGATAGATCGCGAGTGCGTGCATTCCTTCGTCGCCGACGCCGGTGATCCGCTCCTCATCGACGACGTAGGAACCGACGCGCATTCGGCTGACGATCTCGGCTTGCCGGTCCGGCTGTGCCGCGAAGAGCTCGGCGTACCGGCTGCGCACCTCGTCTCGACCGCGCATGAGGACCGCGCCGTCGAGATCCTCGATCACGACGTCCTCGGTGAAGCTCGCGGCGAACGCGTTGGCGTCGTGCGTGTTGTACGCCTGTAGCTGTCGTTCGATGGCATCAAAACTCACCGGAAGATTGTCGTGCATTGCTGTGCTCTCAATGGCGTTTGTAGTACCGGGCATGGGGAGAGTCCGACCGACCGGTGTGGGTACGGCCGTTCTCAATCAGGCGTGGATTCGTGAATGTGCCTCGGCGGGGAGACGCTTCCGCCGAAATGTCAGAGTGAGCGACCGGGCCGAATCGAACGATCTTGGGAATGCCGCAATCCAGGCCGCACGGCTCGCACCGGGTAGGCCCCGCTATCGCATCCCCGGCGTGTTACGCCACCACGCGGCAGCCTCCCACCACATCTTAGCCTGGCGCGTGATCGCGCCTTTTGCATATTGGTCTCGAGCGGGAGGATCGCTCCCCAGGCCAGTAGCGTCTACTCAGACCACGCCCGGGCCGTACGCAGTCAGGCGATGGCGTCCTCGGCGATCGGCTCCGGTGCCAAGGTCACGAGTGACAGCTTCACCTGGTCGCGACCACCACGTTTGGCCTGGTACATGGCGACATCGGCCGCGCGAATGAGATCCTCAAGGCGCGATCCCTGCTCCGGGTAACTCGCGATGCCGATCGATGCGGTCACGTGCTCGATACCGCTGCATGCAGTCGGGATCGGCACGTTGCGCAACGCTCGCCGGAGGTCCCCTGCGACTCGCGCCGCGCCCGATGACTCCGCGTCTCTGAGCACGAGGATGAATTCCTCGCCACCGAGTCGAACCGCGGCATCGCCGGCGCGCGTGATACGCCGCAATTCCGTGGCGACGCGTTGCAACACGGCGTCTCCGGCGGCGTGCCCGCCAGTGTCGTTGATTGTCTTGAAATGATCGAGATCGACGAGCACGACGCTCAGCGGCATGCCGCGACGCCGGCAGTCCGCAATCTCCAGTTCACCCGCCTCACGCAACCAGCGGCTGTTGTACAGCCCGGTGAGACTGTCGGTGGAGGCGCGCCGCGCGAGCTCCTGGTAGAGCTGCGCGTTGTGCCACGCCATCGCGGCGGTGTGCCCGAACAGCGTGGCGGTTTCGAGGTCCTCGTCGGTGAATCGATTGAGCCCCATGCGTCTGCAGTTGAGCATCCCGAGCTTGTGGTCGCCGGCCATGAGCGGGATGAGCAGCAGCGATTCGTGCTCGAACGGCGTGTTGGGCACCGCGGCCGCCGCCGGGTGCGCGCCCGCATTGCCGAGATTTTGGGGCGTCCCGAGCGCAAAGGCCCATCCGTTGACGCCGACGGACAGCGAGAACACGTCGGCCATGATCTCCGCCGCTTGGCGCCCGGTCGCGAACGCCGCGACGAATCGATGGTGATTGTGATCCGCCTCGTAGATCGACAGATCGTCCACCGGGACCACGCGTTGGAGTTGCTCGGCGATGGCCGCGAGGATGCGCTGGGGATCGTGCTCGGCCTGCAGCGCCAGCGCCGCGCGGCTCAGCGCATGGGGAAGGCTCTCCGGGGCCGGGAGCGCGGGGTGCGGTCGGCGCCGCGGCGCTTCGTGACTCGCCGCCGGCGGTTCGACCGCTGGCGGGAAGCTTTCGACGCGGCGCGTCGTGAACCACGCCGGCCTGACCAGGGTCGCGCCCTCGACCGCCGGCTCGCCGAGAATCACCGGCTCGCTGAGCACGTTGCCCTGACCGAATTGCACCCCAAGGTCCATCAGGCTGCGCAGGTCCGCCTCTGTCTCGATCCCCTCGGCGATGATCCGCGCGTTGATGTGCGTGCCGAACGAGAGCATCGACACGACCAGTGCCCGGCGCGAGTCACTCGAGTGCACGCCGTGGATGAGGTCGCGATCGATCTTGATGAAGTCCGGACGCACCTCGGCGATGACGAGCATGCTTGCGTGCCCGGCGCCGGCGTCGTCGATGGCGATGCGGAAGCCGCGGGAGCGCAAGTCGGCGACCACGCGCCGGAGGCGCGCGACGTTCGGCACCGGCACACGCTCGCTGACTTCAAGAACCACGTGCTCGGGATTGACGCCCGCATCCTCGGCGAACTGAGCCAGGCGGAGCGCAGCGTTGGGCTGCGCGAGTGTTGTCAGCATCACGTTGAGGAACAGCGTCGCGGGCATCGTGTCCACGCTCCCGGCGAGCCCGGCGCGAAGACACGCCTCGTCGAGATCCTTCTCCATCGCCCCGCCTGCGGCGTCAAAGAGCGCGCTCGGCACCTGGGGACCCGCCCCGGGATTGATGCGGCAGAGTGATTCGTACCCCAGGGTCACGCCGTCGAGCAGTCGAACGATCGGTTGCATGGCGGACCGGATGCCACCTGAGGCAATCAGTCCGCGGATCAGCTCCGGCATCGTTCCCGGCTGGTCCGCACGCACCGGTTCGGGAGCGAAGCCGCCGCCGAGTCGTCGCCAGGCGGGTCCGAGCTGGGCTGCCACCACCTGCAGGAAGGGCAACGCGTCGGGCGCAGCGGGGCCGCTTCTCCAGGTCACAAGCACGCCGAGCAGATCGTCGCCGCGCTCCACAGGAACGGCGGTGAACGGGCCCGAGCCGATCTCGCTTCGCAACGCGGCTCGCTCGGCTGCCGAGAGGTGCGGCACCAGGCTCATAAAGGATGCCGAGAGGTCCGGGCTGGTGGCCGGCGACCGCCGGGTGGCGGCCGCGTGAACGCACGGGATCGCGTTGGTGCGCAGGTGCAGGCTGCTGAGCGGCTGCCCAAGGATCGTCTCCACTCGAGCGATCGATTCGGTCTCGATCGCATCCGCGAGCAGCCGGATGCGGTCCCCGTCAAGCTCGGCGAGGTAGCTCCGGAACCCGAGATCGCGGAGGCAACCACCGGTGAGCTCGAGCAGCTCATCGCGTGACTCGGCCCGGGCGATGCCGCGGCTCAGCTGCGAGAGCGTGCGCAGCGCCAGCCTCGACGAATAGCCGTTGAGCTTCTCTGTTTGCATTCGTCGCAGGATCGGATGCGACCGCCGCAGTGCCGATGACAAGGTTGTCGCAGGGCGCCATCAATGGGCGTCCGAGTTGTGGGATCGCTCGATGTGCGAACCCAGGCAGCCATTGCGACGCCCCGTGTTACTACCCCGTCACTGCTTGGGATGGCGGTTCTTCGCAGTGGTCTTAAGACAATCTTCCTACCGTCAAAGGGGCACCGTCCGAGGAGGAAATGTCATGGGTAGGCTGAGCCGCTGGATCAGGCTGGGGATTGTCATGGTCGTCGCGAGTCTCTCGTTGGGGACCGCGACCGTTGCTGCATCGGCGTCGACGTTCGATGGAACGCCACAGCCACAGGCGCACGTGCACTTCTAGACCGAATTCGTACGAGGGGGTGCGCCGCTGAACCGCGAGCGCCCCGGGTGAGATCGGAGTGAGTCGGGGACGCCGCCGTCACGATGGACGGCGGCGTCCCGCTCCTCCGTTGGATGGGAGTCATGGGGTGACGTGAGGGCTGTCCTGCGCAGGATGGTCACGAGAGGCACGCCGCATCGACAACCGGGCGAACAGATTTGTCGGACGCTCGGTGCGAAGGTGTGACGTGGACACGGGGGAACGGTGCCGAACAGGGAACCAATGTGGGGGACAGCTTGAAATCCGCAGTCATGACGAGCGCTTCGGCCAACCGTGCCGTGAGAACGGTTCGGCGGGGAGTCGCACTCCAACCGGTGATCGACCTCATCGATCGTGTCGATCTGGGGTATGAGGCGCAGCCGCGCCCTGCGGAGGCCTCGCCACGGGCGGTCATCACCGCAGCGCTGGCCCTGGCCCAGCACACCGGTCCGGCGGTCCTGCTCGTGCCCCTCCATCGAGACGTTCTGACGGCGGACGATTTCGGTCTCGCGGCCCTGGCGCAGCGACATGGCGTGAATCCTGGCGAGCTCGCATGGGTCGTCCAGACCGAGACCGATCTCGACGACTGCGGTATCCGACGGCTCCAGGAACTTCGCGAGCTCGGGTTCCTGCTTGCGGTCGACGGGGTGCTCTCGCCCACGCTCGAGCGTCGGTTGATTGCGGATCTCCGCCCCGACTTCGTGTTTCTCGATCAGTCTGTGCCGGCCCGGCTGCATGACAACGAGGTCGCGATGGCGGGTCTGGCGGCGGCCGTGGTGTACGTGGCTCGGCTCGGCGGTCGCATCGTCGCGCGCGGCATCGACACCAAGGCGACGGCGGCGGCGGTTGCGGAGTTGGGCGTCCAGTACGGCGTCGGCCCGCACCTCGCGCATCCGCTGGTGGTGGATGCAGAGCTCGCCGAACCGATGGATGAGGTCGTCCCCGTTGCATGGTTCCAGCGTCGCGAGGTGCGGGTGTTCCGCGAGCGCGGCGACACCCTGAGCGCGCCGATCGGGATGACATCGCTGCCCCGTACCGGCGGCCCGCTCGACGATCGCAGCTTCGCCCGTTTCCTGGTGGACGCCGCGCGCACGCTGCAGGCGGAACACGACCCGGAGCGGATTCTTGAGATTGCCGCCGAGCGGGTCGCCGAGGTGGTGACGGCGGACCGCCTCGCGATCTTCGAGGCGGACTGGGAGCGCCATCGCTTCCGGCCGAGGGTCCTTGCCGGCCGGGGGATCGAGGGGTTCAACGAGATGGAGGTTTCCCTGAACGAGGGCATCACCGGGTGGGCGTTTGGACGGGGTCAGCCGTACCGGTGCGCTGACACGGACTCGCATCCGGCCGCATCCACCATCCCTGGCACTGCGCGTGAGCCCGAGTCGCTGCTGGCAATCCCGCTGATCGCGGGGGACCAGCGTCTTGGGATCCTCGACGTCTGGCGCGACGGGCTGGACGCGTTCACCGAAGAGGATCTGGAGCGTTGCGCGTTGCTCGGCTTCATCACCGCAGCGGCCTGGAGCAACGCTCAGATGTACGGCGAGCTGGAGCGACGCGCACTCACCGATGCGCTCACCGGCCTGTTCAACATCCGCTGGTGGCGGGACATGGGCCCGAGGGTCATGTCACAAAGCCTTCGCACCGGCACGGGTGTCGGCATCCTCCTCCTTGATCTCGACTATTTCAAGCGGGTCAACGACACCGCGGGTCATGCTGCCGGCGACTCGGTGTTGCGTGCGGTCGCGCGCGCGATTCGGCGCGTCGTTCGCGACAGCGACTATGCGGTGCGCTACGGCGGCGAGGAGTTCCTCATCGTGCTGACCAACTCGACGGTCGAGGGCGCGATGCGGGTGGCGCAGGCCCTGCAGACGGCCATCGCGGAACTGCGCGCACCGACGCCTGCGATCGAGCAGGTGACAGCGTCGATCGGTGTCGCCGTGTTTCCCGATCACGGGGAGGAACTGGACGATGTCGTCACGGCAGCCGATCTCGCCATGTATCAGGCCAAGCGCGACGGCAGGGATCGGATCGCGGTTGCTCCCATCTCGCTCCGCGAGCTCTCTGGTGACGACCCGTCAGACGACCGGCTTTCCTGACGGAGCCAGGCCCAGGGCGTCGCTCAGCTTGACGCGGCCGCCGACTCGGAGCACCGAGTTGCGATAGATGCGCCCCGCGATCGCCGCGAGGATATAGATGGTCGCGATCACGAGGATCACGCTCGCCAGCACCTGCCAGAACGGAACCACGCCCGCCGCGATGCGCACCGGCATGATCACCGGCGAGAGCAGCGGGATCAGCGAGAGGATGGTTGTCGCGGTGCTTCCGGGATCGGGGGCCGCGACGGTGAGCGCGAGGATCCACGCTGCGACGGGGATGAGGATGACCGGCATCGACACGCTGGCAACGTCCTCCTGGCGCGACACCATCGAGCCCGCACCAGCAAACAGGAGCGCATACATCAGGTAGCCGAGAACGAACCACACGATGCCGCTGATGACCACGTCGACACCGAGCGTCGGTATCGACACGAGCTTGGTCGCACTCGCGAGCACGAGGGCGACGCCGGCGATGATTGCGATCTGCACGACCGCAACCAGGCCGATGCCGGTGATCTTGCCGATCATGAGCTGCCATGGGCGCACCGCCGTGAGCAGGATCTCGACGATGCGATTCGACTTCTCCTCGACCACGCCGGCGGCGACGATCTGGCCGTAGATCACCAGGCTGACATAGAGTGTCCCGGCCACGAGCAGGCCGATGACGATCTGCTGCACTCGCGCGGCGTTGATGGGTGTGAGCGCATCGACGCTCACCGAGAAAGCGAGCTGCCCTTCGACGTCGCTCGGGGGAAGATGGTGCGCTGTCAGGTACTCAGTCAGCACCTGCTCGCGCGCGACGTCGTTGAGCACCGTCTGCATTGTCGGATCGACTGTCGACTGAACAGTCACGGTGGTACCGGCCCCGGATCCGCTGACCAGCGCATCAAGCGTGCCGCTCCGAACATCGGCTTTTCCGGCCGCAGCCGACGCGGAGGGATGGACTGTGATCGTGACGCCGAAGCTTGCCGCCTCCGCGCGCACCGGCGCCGAGATCGCCTGCGCTTCACTGGTGAACCCGACGTCGAGCGATGTGGTCGATTTGTTGAACACATATGCCTGCAGCAGGATGTACGCGCCGATCGCGATGACGGTCAGCGCCGTGGTGATGCCGAAAGTCCGACTTCGAATGCGTGCCATGAATTCGCGTGTCGCGATCACCCCGATCAACCTTTGACTATTCATCGACGGGCGTCCCACTCATCACGTTGCGGAACAGCTGTGTCAACGTCGGTCGATCGCGGCGGAACTCGTGCACTGGGCCGGCCGCCAGCGCCGCACGCAGCACCGCCTGCTCACCGGCTTCGTCGTCGAGTTGGAGCAGCCAGCGCTCTCCCTCCTGCTGTGCCAGCGTCACCCCGGGGATGCCGTCATACCAGCCGGCGCCTGCGCCGGGGACGTCCACCCAGAAGCGCACCGGCCCGCGCTCGGTCAGCTCGTCGACGGTGCCGCACGCGACCATCTGTCCATGGTTGATGATCCCCACGCGATCACAGATTCGCTCGACGATATCGAGTTGATGGCTCGAGAGCACGACGGGTTTCCCCGCGTCGGCCTCGGCATGCAGGACCTCGGTCATCGCGTCGACGGCGACGGGGTCGAGACCCGCGAAGGGCTCGTCGAGGACGAGCAGCTCTGGTGAGAACACCAGGGCAGCCGCAAGCTGCACGCGTTGCTGGTTGCCGTGGCTGAGGCTCTGGAGCTGGCCCTTGGCGCGATCTGCGAGGCCGAGCCGCTCGAGCAATGCGATCGACGCCGCGTGTGCGGCTTTCCGGCGGACCCCGTGCAGCTGCGCGAAGTACTCGAGCTGGGCGATCACCGACATCTTCGGATAGAGCCCGCGATCCTCGGGGATGTAGCCGATGCGCCGTCTGACCGCAAAGGTGATCGGCGACCCGTCCCAGATAACGCTCCCCGCATCGGCCTCGAGGACACCGAGCACCACTCGCATCGTGGTGGTCTTGCCGGCGCCATTTGCGCCGACGAACCCGAAGATCTCGCCCGGCCTGACAGTGAAGCTGAGATCGTGGAGCGCCTCGAGAGCGCCGTAGCGCTTGGTCAGATGACTAAGCTCCAGCATCGTCGTGGATCTTCGCCGATTGTCCCCTGGCGACGTCCGCCCCCTGCTGCTCCGCAAAGTGCCGGAGGTCACCGTCGGATTCTGGGTGACCAAGGTTCTGACCACCGGCATGGGCGAGGCGACCTCCGACACGCTCGTCCATCAACTCGACCCCGTGGTCGCCGTCGCCTTTGGGTTCGTTGGCCTGGTGATCTCGCTCGCGCTGCAGTTTGCAGCGCCGCGATACCGGCCGTGGATCTACTGGCTGGCCGTGGTCATGGTCGCGCTGTTCGGCACCATGGCGGCCGACGTCCTGCACATCAAGCTGGGTGTCCCGTATCTCGTCTCGACCATCTTCTTCGCGGTGGTGCTCGCCGCGGTGTTCGCGATCTGGTACTCAACTGAGCACACGCTCTCCATCCACACCATCAACACCAGACGGCGCGAGGCCTTCTACTGGCTGACGGTCATGGCGACGTTCGCACTCGGCACGGCGGCCGGCGACATGACCGCGACCACGTTCCACCTTGGGTACTTCGTCTCCGGCATCGTCTTCACCGTCCTGATCGCAATTCCAGCCGTCGCACATCGCGGGTTCGGGCTCAACGCCGTCTTCGCCTTCTGGTTCGCATACATCGTCACCAGGCCGCTCGGCGCCTCCTACGCGGACTGGCTCGGCGTGTCACACGCACGCGGCGGTTTGAACTGGGGATCGGGCAGCGTCAGCATCGGCATGACGGTGTTGATCATCATCGCCGTCGCCACGCTCGCGGCCACCCGTGAGAGTGCGCCGCCGGATCAGGTGTAGTGGAGCCGGCTGTCCGTCAGCGCGGTGCCGTAGTCTGCAACGGCGGTGCCGGTAACGGCGGACTCACGGCGCCCGCGACAGCCGGCTCGCCCTCACGCCACAACCCGGATGGCCACCAGTTCCTGCGTCCGAGGAGCACCACGATCGCGGGAACGAGGATGGTGCGCACCACGAAGGTGTCCATGACGACACCAAAGGCGACGCCGTAGCCGATCTGCTGAATCTGCGAGCCACCCGAAGCACCGCCCCCCGCGAAAGCAAGGACGGCGAAGGTCCCGCCGAGGATGAGTCCCGCCGTGGTGACCGTTGTGCCCGTGGCGCCGATCGCCTTTCGCACCGCTTCGCGGGTGGAGAGCTGATGCGACTCCTCCCGGATGCGCGTCATCACGAGCACGTTGTAGTCGGAACCGAGTGCCATGAGGAAGACGAACATCAGGAACGGGAGCACGAAGTTGATGCCGCTCTGACCGCCGAAGTGCACGAAGATCAACGCGGTCAACCCCAGGGCGGCGAGGTACGACAGCAGCACGCTCGTCACCAGGTACAGCGGTGCCACCAGGCTGCGCATGACAATCGCCAGCAGGATGGCGATGAGCACGGCAACCACGGGGATGATGTGCCAGAGGTCCGACGACGACAGCTGGTCGACGTCATAGGCGAACGGCTGGATGCCGAACACGCCCTGTGCCGCAGCGTTGACAGCGGCTCCGGCACTGTTGGCGAGGGCCCGTGTGGCGGGCACGTCGCGGATCGGGAGCGCTGCAGCGCCCGGCTCGACGCCGATGTACTGGACGGTGCGTCCATCGGGGCTGACGTAGCGCGCGAGCGCCTCGGCCGCGAGCGCGTTGCCGCCGGCGTGGATCGCGACGAGCTGCGCCGGTGTCAGCGCCTGGCCGGAGAACGCAAGCGGTCCCGCAACGGTGGCGAAGCCACCATCCGACTGCAGCCGCGTCTGAATGGTCTGCAGGTCGTCAGCGTGCGACCAGATGGGCGTCGCGAACTTGAACAGGAATTCAGTCGCGTTGAGGTTCGCGCTGCCGTAGTGCTCCGAGACCAGCGTGTCCCCGGCAGCGGAGTCGGTGCCGGACGGAGCCGAGGTATCGGCGAAGCCGGCGGTCGTCGTGCCGAGCTGTCCGAAGGCGATCGCGCCGAAGATGAGCGAGCCGACAATGGCGACCGGCATCGGACGGCGAACCACCACCGCGGCGATCCGCCCGTAGACGTTGGCACGAGGGTTCTCGTCGAGCCGAGCGCGTGACGGCCAGAACACCGCGCGTCCGAAGATGGCGAGCAGCGCGGGAAGCAGCGTCAACCCAGCCATCAGCATGAGCGCGATGCCGATCGCGAGTGCGGGCCCCAGCGCCTGATAGAAATCGAACTGCGCGATGATCAGCGACATCAGCGCGGCCATCACGATGAGCGCACTGAATGTGATCGATTCGCCGACCGTCGCCACAGCGCGGCGCACGGCATCCTTCGGTTCGAGGCCCCGACGCAACTCCTCGCGCATTCGGAAGACAAGGAACAGGCCGTAGTCGGTTCCAGCACCGAGCACGAGGACGATGAGGATGAACTGCGTGATCGCCGACACCTGCACGCCGAGATGGGTTGCGCCGGCGATGACCGGGCTCGCCAGGGCAAGCACCAGGGCTGCCGGCAGCAGCGTGATGAGCGGCGCGAGCAAGGCGCGGAACGCAATGAGGAGCAGCACGATGATGAACAGGAGTGAGAACCGCTGCACATCACCCTGCGAGCTCTTCGACTGGCTCTGCTGATCGACGAACCCCGGGATCGTCCCCGTGAGGTGGAACTGCAGTCCTGATGCATCGCTCGGGAACGTCCCACGGATCTTCGCCACGAGCGCTATCGCGTCGCTTCCCGCGCTGAATGGCGGCAGTCCGGTCACGACCTGCGCTTGCTCTGCATGCTTGTCCGGAGAAAGGCCGAAGTCCTGGACACGCAGGACGTTGGACAGCCCGCGGATTCTCGTCTCGATGCTGCTGATCTCCTGGATGTCAGCAGCCGTGAGCACACCGCTCTCGCGAGCGGCGACCAGCGTCGCGATGCCGTGCTTCGAATCCTGAAAGGGCTGCGCCAGGTTCTCGGCCTGAACCGACGGAGAGCTCGCCGGGAGGAAGCTGCTCTGCGAGTCCTTGGCCACATCGGACAGGCCGGGGAACGCCTTGACGGACACGATGGTGATCAGCACCCATCCGATGACGATCGGCCAGCGGAAGCGCACCGAGAAGTTCCCGATGGAGGTGAAGACCCGGCTGGTCACGCGGTCACCGCAGTGGGGTGGCCGGGCATTCAGCGGGAGTGGGGAACCTCATCCGTGGGATCGAGTTTGCGCCGCGTTCCTTCATGCCCCGGATAGTACACGCCATGAAGCTTTTGCCGACTCATTTCGAGCCGATCAGGAGTCGAACCCAAGCCCCACTGCGTCCAGTGCCCTGAGCCAGAGATTGCGGCGCCCCTCGCGGCGGTCCGCTCGATCCAACGACCAGCGGGTCAGCTGCACGACACCGTAGCGGAGCGGCTCCGGCGGGAAGGGGATCGGCCGCGTCCGCACCATGCGCAGCGCAGTCCGCTCGGTTCGCCGTCCCTCGAGCAGATCGAGCATGACCTGAGCGCCGAAGCGGGAGGCGCCGACGCCGAGTCCCGTGTATCCCAGGGCGTAGGCGACGCGCCCGCCGTAGCCGGTGCCCCAGAAGGCGCAGAAGCGGCTGCAGGTGTCGATCGCCCCGCCCCAGCGATGCGTGAAGCGCACACCGGAGAGCTGCGGGAATGTCGCGAGGAAGTGGCCGGCGAGCTTGTCGAACGTTGCCGCGCGCTGCTCGAGCTCGGCATCGACGCGATTGCCGAAGTGGTAGATGGCGTCGTAGCCGCCCCAGAGGATTCGCGAGTCAGCAGTGAGGCGGTAGTAGTGGAACTGATTTCCGCTGTCGCCGACTCCCTGGCGATTCGCCCAGCCGATCGACGCGAGCTGCGCGGCGGTGAGCGGCTCGGTGACGAGCACATAGTCATACACGGGGAGGATGAAGGGGCGCAGGCGCGCCAGCAGTGCACGGTCGGCATTGGTGGCCAGGGCCACTCGCCGTGCTTCGATGCTCCCGAACGCCGTCGTCAAACGGATCCGCTCGCTCCTCGGAGCGAGGCCGGTGACCGCGGTGTACTCGTAGATGCGGACTCCTGCCTCGAGACAGGCGCGGCGCAGGCCCCAGGCCAGCCTCGCCGGGTTGACGATCGCCGTCCGGTCGTGGATCCACAGTCCGCCGTGATACGACGGAGAAGCCACCTGGGCGCGCACCGCCTCCGCATCCAGCACGTCGACGCGATAGCCGTGAGCTCGCATCGCGTCGGCCACCTCGACGAGCTCCGCCTGCTCCCATGACTCCGTCGCCACGTCGAGCATGCCGGTTCGCTCGAAACCGCACTGGATGCCGCGCTCGCGCACCGTGGACTCGATGGCATCGAGGTTCTCGATCCCGAGCCGTTCCAGGGTGTCGATCTCGCCGGGAAACCTGCTGACGCCATTGGCGAATCCGTGAGTCAGGCTCGCGTCGCAGAAGCCGCCGTTGCGGCCGGACGCCGCGGCGGCGGTGCGGCGTGCTTCGAGGACCACGACATCGAGCGCCGGGTTCCGTTCCTTGGCAAGGAGCGCTGACCACAAACCGGTGAACCCGCCGCCGACGATCGCGAGATCGCAGGTGGTGAGCCCATCGAGGCGGGGCGCCGGAGGTGGTGCCTCCGGGTCGTCGAGCCAGAACACCACCGGCGCGGCGTCGCGCAGCGCAGGGTGGCGCGGCAGGTCACCCACCGCCGGCGGCCAGCGCCGAGTTCTTGACCATGATGACCGCAAGCCCGTCGTCGTACACCTTCGTCCACCCCGGGTCGACCTCGAGGGCGAGCACCGCAGGCGCCCCTGGCACGTC
This sequence comes from Candidatus Dormiibacterota bacterium, assembly GCA_003153505.1. GTDB lineage: Bacteria > Chloroflexota > Dormibacteria > Aeolococcales > Aeolococcaceae > Palsa-851. The sequence goes on along the minus strand of PLZA01000039.1, from coordinate 33,759 downwards.
GATCACGTAGTCGATGTTCCACTCCGCGAAGATCTGCTGCCAGTCGGGATTGCCGGTTTCGACGTCGCTGACCTGTTGCATGATCCTGTTCCCCAGCAGGGTCGCCTCGCCGAACGAGAAGACGCGCCGGTTGGGGTCGGGATAGAAGCGATCGATGAGGTATCCGCCCCAACCGTACTGATCGAACATGCGCGTCCCCACATTCGGATGTGCCGCAAGCCAGTCGGACGCGCCGACCGGGAAGTTCGCCGCGGTGGCGCGGGCCTGATTGGACAGCGTCGCATGCACGAAGTAGCCGGTCCCGAGCACTGCGATGACCAGCACGGCTGCCGCACCGGCGAGCATGTCCCTGGCGCGCGGCGCGACCCATGCGCGCACCCGGTCGGCCAGTGCCATGCGTTCCCATCCTGCGGAGAAGGACCATATGAGCAAAGGCGTTTCCGCTGCGATGAACAGTGCGGCGTGACGCACGGCCGAGAGTGCCGCGTACGAAACCACGATGGCGAGGCACACGTCCCACAGCGACGGGCGCCGGAGCACGAACGCGATGGGCAGAAGGAGCAGCATGGCTTCGAAGCCGCGCTCCTCGAGCACGTGGAAGTTGGGCGATTGCCATTCCGCGATGAAGTTCTGCTGGACACCGGAGAACTGCGGTTGGATCACGTAGCTGTACAGGTGGATCCCGTTCGGATTCACCACTGCCGCGATGATGCATCCAACGAAGACCAGCAGCAGGTTGCGGGTGCGCCGCTTGTGCTCATCGCCGTCAACCTTTCGCACCCAGTGCACGGCTTCGACGAAGGCCGCGACGCCCACCGGCACCAGCCCGAAGAGGAATCCGCCATGGAGGTTCGCCCAGGCGATCATCACCAGGGGGAGCCAGTAGATCGCGCGCGACTTACCGCGAAGGTAGCGGTCGAGCCACAGCACCTCGAGGCAGGTGAGCGTGAAGGTGATCATCTGTGGCCGTGGCCCCCAGACGGCGGCGCCGCCGAGACCTGCGATGCCGATCACCACCGCGGCGATCACCAGGTTCGCGTGCTCGAGGCGGAGGCGCCGCCAGATCAAGAGGAACCCGACGAAGCTCACCGCGCCGAATGCGAGCGATACGAGCGTGAGCCCCCCGAGCTTGAAGACCAGGTAGGCGATGATCTCGGTCGTGTACTCGGGATCGATCCACTGCTTGCCGGTGACCGTGAACGTGAACAGATCCTGGGAGACGATCTGATGGTGGTCGACCATCCACTGACCGGCGACCAGATGCCAGAAGATGTCCGGGTCACCACCTCTGCGCACGAGCACGCAGAGGATCACGACGAACGCGGCGACCGCCAGGACCTGTCCCGGCGTGATGCGTCGCAGGCGAGAAGTCAGGGCGGCGGACATCACGCCGAAGGGTACTCAGTGCTGCGCCCAGCGCGACCCGAGGACCGCATGTCACAAATGCGGCGGCGGCGGTGCTTCACATGATGTGGTCGAATCCTCCGCACTGCAGGCTCTCGGAACGCAGCGCTTGACTGACCTCTCCCGTCCAGCGTCCGAGGTGGGCGTCCGGCCGACGAGCTTCGACAGGCTGTTCGATGAGGAATACGCCCGAGTCGCCGCGATCGCCCGGCGCGTGCTTGGTGACCCCGCTGCAGCGGAGGACGTGGCCCAGGAGGTGTTCTTCGACCTCCATCGCAGATTTGGCGACAACCCCGGCGCCAAGGCCGCGGCCTGGGCGCGGACCGCCGCCGCGCACACGGCGCTGAACGAGATCCGGACCAATCGCCGCCGCGCAGCCCGCGAAGAGCGATTCGGGGCCGAGCTGAGCCCCGCGGTCGATCCGCAGGCGGAGGTCGAGGCTTCGGAGACGAATCGAGCGGTGCGGGCGGCTCTTGTCCGGATCCCCCGGCGCCAGGCCACGGTCCTGGCACTGCGCTACAGCGGCTTGAGCTACGCCGAGATGGCATCAGCCCTCGGTATTGGAGTGAACCAGGTGGGAACACGGTTGCGGCGCGCAGAGGCGCGCCTTCGCAAGGAGGTTGGTGATGCACCCGTCTGACGGCACGCTGCGCCGCTCACTCGACGAACCGGTCGCTGTCGACGCCGTGCACCGAGAGCACGTCGCGACCTGTGCCCGCTGCGCTGGGCGGATCCAGCGCATGAGCGCCGACGCCGCCTCTCTCCGGGTGATGCTGGCGTCGCCCGAGCCTGTGGTTGACCTGCCCGCCGCCAGGGCCCGGCTCGCTCGCGCCGAAACGGCGACTGCGGGAGGCGCCGTGCACCACCTGCCGAAAACGGTTCGGACGCGGCGCACGGTGGCGAGCCGGGTCTTCGCCGGGCTCGCCGTGGCAGGCGTGGCGAGCGTGCTGCTCGTGGCCACCGGCGGAGCCCAGGACTTCCTGAACCTCTTCCAGCCGTCGCAACTGGCTGCAGTACCGGTGTCGGCGGCGGACGTCCGGTCGCTCGCCGGGCTCACCAGCTACGGAACGGTGGGCGGCGGATCGTCGATCACCTTCCTGCCCGAACCGGACGCCGCGACCGCGGGGGCGGCCGCCGGTCTCAGCGCTCCCGTGGTGGCCTCGCTCCCTGCTGGGGCGCCGGCTGCGCCGAGGTTCGCCGTCGTGTCCGGCGGGATCGTGACCTTCACGTTCAATGCCGAGCTCGCGCGCGCGGCCGCGGCCCGGGCCGGAGGACAGCTGCCGGCGATGCCCGCCGGGCTCGACGGCAGCACGCTGTCCGTGTCGATCGCGCCCGCCGTGGTCGTCTCGTACGGCGTTGATCCCGGCGCGTTGCTGCACGGCGGCGGCGTACCGACCGGTGAGGCGTTCATCGTCGTGGCAACCCGGACCCCGACCGTGACGTCCACCGGCGTGACCGTCAGGCAGCTGGAGGACTACCTGCTTTCCGTCCCGGGCATCCCCGCGGGCGTTGCGTCGGAGATCCGCGCCATCGGCAATCCGGCTCAGACCATCCCCGTGCCCATTCCTGTGGATCTCGGGAGCGGCTCGACCGTGATGATCAACGGCGCGCGGGGACTGCTCATCGGCGATTCGACGGGGTTGGGCAGCGCCGTGATCTGGCAACACAATGGCGTCGTGCACGCCGTCGCCGGGACCCTGACCACGAACGAGGCGCTCGGCGTCGCCCGTTCGACGCGTTGATGCAGGCTGCGGCTGCCGCCCCGCCCCCGGTATCCGAGGACGGGGCGGCGGTCCGGACTCTCGAGCTCACCAAGCACTACGGGGCGTCGGTCGCACTCGCGGGGCTCACGATGGTGGTGCCCCGAGGCGAGGTGTTCGGCTTCCTCGGGCCGAACGGGAGCGGGAAGACCACCGCCGTCAAGTTGCTGCTGGGTCTCAGCCGTCCGACGGGCGGGGAGGCGTGGGTGCTCGGCCGTCCGGCCGGCGATCGCGAGACCAGGAGCAGGGTTGGGTATCTTCCAGAGCTCTTCCGGTACCAGGGCTGGCTCAGCGCGGCTGAGGTTCTGGGGCTCCATTGCAGGCTCGCGGGCATTGGTCGCGCCGAGTGGGCCGCCCAGATCGCCGGGGCGTTGTCCACCGTCGGTCTGACCGGCCACGCCGACGCCCGGGTCGAGACCTTCTCCAAGGGCATGCAGCAGCGGCTCGGTCTCGGGGTCGCGCTCCTGGGGCACCCGGAGCTGGTCATCCTCGACGAGCCGACGTCGGCCCTCGACCCGGTGGGCCGCGCCGATACCCGCGCCATCATCCGGCACCTTCGCGATCGAGGATGCGCGGTCTTTCTCAACTCGCACCTCCTCGGTGAGGTGGAGCAGATCTGTGATCGCGCGGCGGTGGTCTCCGACGGCCGCGTCCTGGCCATCGGAGGGCTGGATGAGCTGCTCGGGAGTGGCGGTGTGCGTCTCCGCCTCACCGGCCTGACGGAAGCCGGCCGGGCCGCGCTCAGCCGGCGGGGGTCGCTCGCGGAGCATAACGGGTGGTTCGTGGTCAACGGCGTGGAGGCGGCCGCCGTGCCCGAGCTCGTGGCGGACCTTGTGGCGACTGGCGCGCGGGTCTATGCCGTCGAGCCCGTTCGCCAGACACTCGAGGAGCGTTTCCTGGCACTGATTGAGGCCGAGCAGGCGCGATGGCAGCGCTGACCATCGCCCGGCTCACGATTCGGGAAGCTGCGCGCCGGAGGCTGTTGCTGGCGCTCGCGATTCTCACGGTCCTCGTGATCGGGCTGACGGGGTGGGGGTTTCAGCATCTGTCCACGCTCACCAACCCGGATGGGACCCCGATCGCCGCCAGTGAGCTCCGCCTCGCGACGTCGCAGGTGCTCGTGCTCGTGGAGTTCATGTTCAGCGCCGTGCTCGCGCTGAGCGCCGTCGTGGTGGCGTCGCCGGCGATCTCCAGCGAGCTGGAGTCCGGCGTGGCACTCTCGATGTTTGCTCGTCCGCTGAGCAGGTATCAGGTCGTGCTCGGAAAGTGGCTCGGGCTGGCGGCGCTTATCGTCGTGTACGTCGCCGCCACGACGGCGCTCGAGCTGGTGGTCGTCAGCCTCACCACTGGCTACGTCCCGCCGGGACCGGTGGGACTGGCCGCCTACCTCATCGGAGAGGGGATCGTCGTGATGTCGCTGGCGCTCCTGGTCAGCACGCGCCTTTCCGGGATGACCGCCGGCGTGATCAGTCTCGTGCTCTTCTTTCTCGCCTGGATCGGCGGGGTCGCGGGTGCGATCGGCGACGTGTTCGGGAGCGGTGCCATCAAGAACGCCGGCACCATCAGCCAGCTGCTGCTGCCAACCGATGCCCTGTGGCGAGGCTCGGTGTACGAGCTCGAGCCCGTGCTCTACCGCGACGTGTTGGGGGCGACCACCGAGCGTGCCGGCAATCCGTTCTTCGTGCAATCACCGCCGTCGGCGGGGTTCCTGGCGTGGACGGTGTGCTGGGTCGTCCTGATCGTTTCCTTCACGGTCTGGAGTCTGCACCGCCGCGAGGTCTGACGGGCCGCCACTTCCCCTGCGCTGCGCTGGTTGGCTATCCTGCCCGTGCGGCGAGCTTCAGAGGCTGGGGAGAGAAGGTGAGCGACGGAAACCGGGTTCCAACCCACGGACGGCGATCGTCCCGGACGCCACTGACGTCGAGCCTCCGGCGCCTCTTCGCGCTGCACGAATCGGCGCAGACGCGGGGGCTTCCCGTCGAAGCGCTGCTCGATGAACTCGAACACCGGACGGCCGCGGATCGCCGTGTCACGCGGCGGCGGTTCATCGGTGGGGCGGCAATCGCCGGAGCCGGGCTCGCGCTCGGTCCCGCGGCGACCACCGCCCTGGCCGCCGCACGCCGTTCGACTTCAGGTCGGCAGCCGCGAATCGTCGTGGTGGGAGCCGGGCTTGCGGGCCTGCGCTGCAGCCACGTGCTGTGGACGCGCCACCACATCGCTTCGACGCTGTACGAAGGGCACCCGGAGCGGATTGGCGGTCGCTGCTGGTCATTGCGTGAGTACTTCTCCAATGGGCTCGTCACCGAGCACGGAGGTGCATTCATCGACTCGAATCAATTTGCGGCGCTGGATCTCGCCGCCGACCTCGGGCTGGAGCTCGAGGACTACAACGGCGGCGAGCTGATCGGGTTGCCCGAGGTGTACTGGTTCGACGGCGGCTACTACACGTACGCCGACGCCAGCGCCGATTGGGAGGCGTTCGGCTACCGGGCGTTCCACCACGCGGTCCAGGAGTCGAACACCGCGTCTGGGCTCGCGCGCCTCGACCGCCTCTCCGCACCCGAATGGCTCGACAGCACACCGATCGGCAGCTCGTCGCGGTTCGGCAAGCTGATGCTCGCGAATACCGTCTCCGAGAACGGCGGCGATCCCGGTGAGCAGTCGGCGCTCGACCTCATCGGCCTCACCGGCGTGAATCCGCGCTCGTCGCTTGACCCCCTGCCCGGCTACGACGAGAAGTGGCATGTCGTCGGCGGCAATGACCAGCTGGTCCACGGCATGGCCGCACAGCTCCCACACGGCACGCTCCAACTCGGCCACAGCCTCGTCGCGGTCCGCAGGCGAAGCGACGGGAGCTTCACCTTGACCTTCTCGGTGGACGGAACCGTGACCGACGTGGTGGCGGACCAGGTCGTGCTCGCGCTGCCCTTCACGCTGTTGCGCGACGTCGACCTCAGCCGTTCCGGATTCAGCGCGACCAAGCGCCGCGTCATCGACACCCTGGGGATGGGATCGAACGCCAAGATCCACGTCGAGGTTGCCGAGAAGGCCTGGGTGCGGCAGGGGTTCTGCGGGGTCGCCTATACGGATCACGACAGCTTCGATGTGTGCTGGGACGACTCGGTTCCGCTGGGTCCGCAGGGAGCGCCGGCGCTCCTCCTGGCCTTCCCGGGGGCGGCCGCCGGTCGCACCACGCTCACCGGTGCTGCTCACGGGCCGGCTCCGCCGGTGGACGTCGACTGGTTCCTGGATCGGGTCGATCCGATCTTCCCGGGCACGCGTGCCGCATACACCGGCGCCGCCTACGAGGATCACTGGGTTCGCGACCCCTGGGTCAAGGGTGCGTACTCGTTCTACAAGGTGGGGCAGTACGCCACCTACGGAGCACTCGCGGCAGCGGTCGAGGGCCGCGTCCACTTCGCCGGCGAGCACACGTCGATCAACAACCAGGGCTTCCTCGATGGTGCCGTGGCGACCGGCGCGCGCGCCGCCAAGGAGATCGTCGCCGCGCTCTGAACCGGGATTGGCTCAGGCGGATCCCGTCGAGCCCAGACGCTGCCGCGCCCGGTACGTTCGGGCCTTGTCCCGGGAGCCGCAGACGCGCATCGAGCACCAGCAGCTGCGCCCGTTCTTGGAGTGGTCGTAGTACGCCCAGCGGCAGGACTCACTCCGGCAGACCTTGAAGCGCGACCACGTCCCCAGGAGCGTGGCCTCGACGATCGCGGTGGAGATCATCCCGAGAAAGCGGTCGACACCCGCGCAGTTCACGGCGAGCGTCGCTCCCTCCGCCGTCAGGACCGGGCGGAGCGGCGCGTGGCCGAGGAGCTTCTCCAGCCTCACAACCACGGCGGGATCCACGTTCTCTCCGGTGTGGGCTTCGAGAAGATCGCGCAGCGCCTCCCGCGTGGCGATCAGCCGCGAGCGGTCCTTCTCGGACACCTCCATCTCGACGCCGACTGCGTCGTGCAGCCAGCGGGCCGCCAGCGGCGCGGTGCGCAACTCGTCGACGCCGTCGGGCATCTCGGTGCTGTTGATGAACCGCTGGACGAGGGCGAGCGAACCGGGCGCCGGGCTGCGGGGGGTGGGCTCGGTCATGTCAGGCGGCTCCGTTCTGTGTCATCCACGTCACCAGTATACGCATTTGACAAGTGATGGTCGATGCGCTACGCTATCACCAGTGAACCACGTTAGGTGGTGACCCAAACGGAGGCAGTCGACATGTACGGAGCTTTGATCGTCGAGATGGCCCAGGTGGCCGAGCAGGAGCACATGCAGCAGGCCCTGATGGCACGAGCCCGCGCCCAGGCGCGCAGAGAGCGTCGCCGTCAGCTCGGTCCCGGTCGGATCGCGCGCGCCTGGACCGCGTTCTGGGCACCCCGTGACGTTGTGCTCGTCTACCGCCACGTCGGTGACGGCGCGCCGGCGGACCTCACCCCGTGCGCGGACTGCTAGTCCGCGCACGCAGGCCATCCGGCCCCGCGCCGAAGACCCTCGCCACGTGCCCTCCGGCATCCTCGAACGGGACGGTATGGCTGTCGAATTCGGGAACGAGACCGATGTCATGGAGCATCGTCACGTCCAGAGTGCGGCGGAAAAGCGCGATGGGACCTCATCGACGTCCACGTTGGGCCATGTTCCCGCTGGAAACAGTCCGCGCTCGAGGTACTGCCATGCCGCGCTGTGGTTCGCGCACCCGGGGACGTTGGGTCCGTAGTGCGGCCGTGCCGAACGGTGAGGGTCCGCACCGGTGTGCTCGGGCTCGCTTGAATAAAGGAGAACGCCTTTGACGGCAGCGGGATTGCTGCTCACGAGCGAGCAGTACGCCCCGCTGAACGCGCCGTTGATGGGATTCTCGTAGAACCCCGCCACGTATCCCGACCCTGCGACGGCGGCGTCGTACGCCGCGATGTAGGTCGCCGAAATCGGGTCGCTCGTCTCGACGTCGCGAAAGATCGCGACACCGTGTCCCACACCGAGGGATTTCGCCTGGGCGATCGCCTGCTGTGCGTCGGTCGTGCCTGACGTGAACGCACGATTCGGGTCGTCGATGAGCAGGATCGACAGGCCCTGCTGATGGATGTACTGCGCCTCCGTGCTCGAAAGCTCACTGCTGTAGATGAGATATCGACCGACAAACTGGGGTGCGCCGAGATCCGCTCGTGTCTGCGCAATGATGTTGCCGGTCTCGACGTTGTCGACGGTGTCGATGCCCCAGAGCGCGCCGCCCGATGTCGCCGTCACCGCGGAGTCCTCGTGCGTGACCGCCTGCGCAGCACGCGCGGGATACGCGTTCAGGAGTGCGAGGCCGACCGTTGTGACGATCGCCGCGCTCGCCATTCGTGCACCACCGTAGGCCATCGATCGTCCTCCTTGAAGCTGGACGCGCCACCGGCGCCGGAGCGGGCGGCCCATGCTACCAGCGGCGCACCGAACGGCGAGCCGTCGCGGCGGGTCCCGCAATCAGCCCGGGTACGATCGCGAGGTGACCACACGGCACACCCGTGTCACCATCCGGCGCGCGACGTCGGATGACATCGAGTCGATCGCCGCGCTGCACCTCGCCGGCTCGTGGTTCGCCTACCGCGGGATCGTGCCGGATGCCTTCCTCGATTCGCAGCGGCGCGGCCTCGGGAGGCTGCTTCTCGATCACGCCGTGCGACGGCTTGCAATTCCCGAGACCAGGTATGCAATGACTCTCGGCGGTTCGACTCAAGGCCAGGACGAATCACTGTTCTGAGGGCACGCCGGCACGCTACAGTTCTGCCGGCATGACGGTGAGCTTCGCGCCCGACGGCACCGCGAACCAGACGATGATGAACGGTCGCCAGATGAGCGTCCACTGGTGCGTCGATGCCCAGGGGCAGCTGCATGCTGGGCTCGCCGGGCACGACGACAGTGCGGCGGCCTGGATTGCGGGAGACACGCTGACCATATCGATGGGAAAGATGGCACTGGCGTTGCAGCGACAGACGGCGTGAACGCATGACTCAATCTCCAATGCCGGCGGTCTTCCTGGGCCACGGGAGTCCCATGAACACGTTGGAACTGAACCGCTACACCGTGGCCTGGGCGGCGTTCGGCGCATCGGTACCACGCCCGCGGGCCATCCTGGTGGTGTCGGCTCATTGGTACATCGGCTCGACCGCCGTCACCGCCATGCCGGCGCCGCGCACCATCCACGACTTCTTCGGATTCCCCCAGGCGCTGTTCGACTTTCAGTACCCGGCACCGGGCTCGACGTCGTTCGCCGAAGAGGTCGCCGAGATCGTCAAACCCGTCTGGGTGGGGCTCGACCACGACAGCTGGGGCATCGATCACGGCACGTGGTCGGTACTTGCCCACGCGTTCCCCAAGGCGGACATTCCCGTTGTCCAGCTCTCCATCAACGCGGCGAAGCCGTTCGATTATCACGTCGATCTCGGTGCCCGGATTGCGCCGTTGCGGGAATCCGGCGTGCTCATCGTGAGCAGTGGCAACGTGGTGCACAACCTCGGCGGGATGGATTTCCGCAATCCCGATGGCGGTTTTGACTGGGCGCACCGTTTCGACGAGGCCGTGCGTGAAAAGATGCTCGAAGCCCCGGCCGACGTCCTCACCGTCGACTCACAGCCAGAGTTCCGGCTCGCGGTCCCAACGCCCGACCACTTCCTGCCGTTGCTGTACCTGGCGGGTGTCGCCGGATCAACAGGGCACATCCCCGAGGTTCTCGTCGACGGCTACACGTTCGGCTCGCTCTCGATGACGTCGTACACACTCGACGCCACCTGCCCGAGCCGCCCCGACGTCAGCGCTCCGGCGGCGGAATTCCCGGATCCGACGATGTTCCCGCCCGACGAGACCAACGCCTGACCGCTGCGGTCAGGCCGCGCAGAGATCGATGCGCTTCGCGCTGAGAATGTGCTCGACGGCGCTGACCAGCCTGGTGCGGGCGAGCGTCCCGGCGCTGACTGCCGCGACCAGCGCTGCCGCCGTCGCAACGGTCAGCGGTGCCACCTGCGCAGTCGCCGCTGTGTACAGCACCATGTCCGCTCCGGCCTCGATGGCGGAGACCACCGCCCGGGGAACCGAGTAGCCGATGTCCACGAGAGCTCCCGCTGAGAGCGAATCGGTCATCACCAGTCCCTGAAATCCGAGCTGGTCCCGCAGCACTTTGGTCATCACCACCGGTGAGATGCTCGCCGGCAGGGTGGACAGACCTGGGACGGTGGCGTTGGCGATCATCACCACCGGAGCCCCCGAGGCGAAGGCGCTTTCGAAGGGCAGGACGCCGGCATGCTGGAGGACGCTCCACGCCTGGGTGGTCGCGGGCGCGGCGTCGGTGTTGGCGGAGGCCTGGCCGAGCCCCGGGAAATGCTTGACGACCGGCACGATCCCGCCTGCCTCGAGGCCCTGCATGAAGGCGACACCGTCGGCGGCAGCCGTCTGCGGGTTGAGGCCGAACGATCGGGTCCCGTCAGGGTCTCGGTTGTTCGGTCCGACGCCATTGTCGAGATCCAGCACGGGCGCCAGGTCCATGGTGATTCCGGCTGCGCGCATCCGTGATGCCACCGTGGTCACGAGCTGACGGATCTGCGCGGGCGACATGGTCGCCGCCATCTGCCGCGCCGACGGCAAAGCGCCGACCAGGTTCGCCATCCGCTGCACGACGCCACCCTCCTCATCGGTCATCACGAACGGGGCGAGCCCGGCGGGCGCGGATGCCGCCAGCGTGCGGAGGTTCGCGGCGAGGGTAGCCGGCGCCGACGATCCGAAGAGGATCACACCGCCGGCGCCGGCAGCGACCTCCGCTCTGACTGAGGCGACGTCGCTCTCCGCAACGGGCACCACAAGGGTCTGCTCCGCGAGTTGCGTCAGGCTCCAGCCGGCGAGGACCGTCGCATTGGTGCAGGTATTCGGCGTCGCGGTGGGCGATGCCGACGGCGTCCCGGTCGCGACGATCGATGGCGTCGGGCGCGCCGACGTGCCGGGAAGCGCGCAAGCAGTGAGAATCGACGTGGCCGCAACCATGGCGAGGAGCCCTGGTGTCGTTCTGCGCATACGCGTTATACGGAGGGCGCGGCGAAAAGGGACCGAACCATCTTCTCGGCGTGCCGCGCAGGGCCAGGACGACTCACAGGACGGCAGCATGAAGTTTGGCGTGGTGCTCCCCGGCGGGACGGCAGGTCGGCGTCGCCGGCTACGCCTCCGAGAGCGAGGCCGCCGCCTGTATCGCGGGCTCCTCGGAGGACTCCAGGTGCGCCCAGGCGGAGTGCGGCGGTGTCTCGCCGGAGATCTCGCGGAGCGTGCGACCGCTCGCACGGACGTACACCCACGCTGCCCCGAGCACCAGCACCGCGACGAGGAGGACGATCCCGACCGCGAGCGTGGGCACGTTGATCAGCTTGAGCCCGGAGACGAGCAGCACCGCCGCGAGCGCCCCGCGCAGGAACGCTGTCGGCGCGTAGGACGAGACGCTCGCACCGATCAACACGCCGGGGATGCTCCCGATCAGGATCGACAGCGTCAGGCCGAGCTTGAAATCACCGAAGACGATGTGCGCCAGCGCCGCCGAGCCCACCATCGGGATCGCCTGAGCGAGGTCAGTGCCCACCATTTGCGAGCCGCGCAGCCGGGGGTAGAGGAAGAGCAGCAGGATGATCACGAGCGTCCCCGAGCCCACCGACGTGATCCCGACGATGAAGCCGATCGATGCGCCGATCGCCAGCGTCGGCGCCTTCTTGATGCGCAGCCGCTCGTCGACCCCGGCAGAGGTGCCGTTGCGATGGTCCAGGTACATCTTCACGAGCAGTGCCGCGACCGCGAGCAGGAGCACCGCGCCGAGCGCGACGCCGACCACGGTCTGCACCCGGGTGCCATGACCGATCGACTTGAGGAAGACGACCCCGAGGAAGGCCGACGGCACCGAACCCAGCGCGAGCCAGCCGGCGAGGTTCCAGCGCACCGTGCCTCGCCCCGCATGGACCGCGGCACCGACCGGCTTCATGATGAGCGACGCGACCAGGTCGCTCGAGACGGCGGCGAGCGGCGCGATGCCGAAGAGCAGGACCAGGATCGGGGTCATCAGCGCACCCCCGCCCATGCCGGTGAGGCCCACGGCAAAGCCGACGATCAGTCCAGCCAGCGCCACAAAGAGATCGATATGCACCCCCGACGTCCCCCTCATTCCCCTGCCGCGTTTGACGCTCTTGCACTACTTTGCGCGATCAGGGCTCTCGCGTCAAGTTCGGTCGAATTTTGACGTACAGCGGCCGAATGGCGTCGCCACCGATCGGCCGCTAACCCCAGACGTCGGCTGCGGTCTCGACGATGAGGCGAAGCTTCGCGACCTCCTCCTCGTATGTCAGCGTGTTCCCGTCGACGGTGGAGGAGAAGCCGCACTGGGGTGACAGGCAGAGCTGCTCGATCGGCACGAACCGCGCGGCTTCATCGATCCGGCGCTTGAGCTCGTCCTTGGTTTCCAGCGCACCGCGCTTGGTCGTGACCAGGCCGAGCACGACGAATTTGTCCTTCGGCACGTAGCGCAGCGGCTCGAAGCCACCCGAGCGCGCGTCGTCGTACTCGAGGAAGAATCCGTCGACCTCGAGACCACCGAAGAGCGCTTCAGCCACGAAGTCGTAGCTGCCTTCAGCAGCCCACGAGGAGCGAAAGTTGCCGCGACACATGTGCGTCGTGACCCGCATGGTCGGTGGTTTCGCAGCGAGAACGCGATTGATGTTCGTGATGTACAGCTCGTGTTGATGTTCGCGGTCTCCGCCGAGTGAGGCGATCAACTCGCGCTGACGCGGGTCGTTGAGGTACGCGAGGCTGGTGTCGTCGAGTTGGAGATACGTGCACCCGAGGTCTCCGAGGCGGCGCACCTCCTCGGCATATGCGGCGATGAGGTCCTCCCAGAACGCGGCCAGGTCCGGGTAGACGGACTCGTCGATCGCCGCCCGGCCGCCGCGGTAATGCACCATGCTCGGCGAGGGAATTGTCAGCTTCGGGGTGACACCGTCGCCGGCATGTTCCTTGAGGAACAGGAAGTGATCGGCGAAGATGGTGTCGCCGAGGCGGACTCGATCGCTGATGCGCAATGCCGCCGGCGCGAAGTCCAGCGTCCCGCCGTCGTTGAAGAACTGCACATGCAGCTTCTCGTCGGCCTGGGTGATGCCGCCGAGTTGATAGATGAAGTCCATGTGCCACGCGGCGCGGCGGAATTCCCCGTCGGTGGCCGACTGCAGTCCGACGTCGCGCTGCATCGCGATCACAGCGCGGATGGCGCCATCCTCGACCTCTCGAAGTGCCGCCTCCGTGATCTCACCTGCGGCCCGCTGCGCGCGAGCATGCATGAGTCGCTCGGGACGCAGAAGACTCCCGACGTGGTCGGCGCGAAACGGTGGCTCTGTGCGTCTGCTCATCGGTGGCACTCGTCGGCCGTGATCAGCGCGGTAGCGTACCCGATGGCATATTTCGAGCGCCGGTGCACCGGCGTGGGAAGCCGGTGTGGCACGCGGATTCCCTAGGCTTGCGCGGCCGATGTCCGAACCACCGCATGACCTCGATGTGACCGGCGACGCGTCCCGCAGGATGGCCGAACGGCGCATCCGAAACCGCGCCCTGACCATCGGACTCAGCGTCACTCCGTTCGGCCTCTCGTTCGGGGCGGTGTCGGCCGAGGCGCACCTGAGCCTGGTGCAGGTCTGCCTCCTGTCGTTGGTGCTGTTCTCCGGGGCGTCGCAATTCGCGCTCGTCAGCATCATCGGCGCCGGCGGCTCGTACTTCTCGGCGGTTGGGACGGCGCTCCTGCTCGGGGTCCGCAACGGCCTGTACGGCGCGCGCATCAACGCGCTGCTCCGCCCCACCGGATGGCGTCGCTTTCTGATGGCTGAAGTCACCATCGACGAGAGTACGGCCATGGCTGTCAGCGAGACGCGGTCCGGGCACTCGGCGCGTGCGTTCTGGTCCACGGCGGTGAGCGTGTACGTGCTCTGGAACGTGTCGACCATCGTGGGCGCCGTGGTGGGCAATGCCCTCGGGTCCCCTGCGACGACCGGGCTCGATGTCGCGGGACCAGCGGCATTCATTGCCTTGCTCGCGCCACGCCTCACCACGCTGCGCATGCGCCTTGTCGCCCTGGGCTCCGGCGCGATCGCGCTGATCAGCGTCCCCGCCGTGCCCGTCGGCGCGCCGATCCTCATCGGCGGCCTCGCGGCAGTCGCGTTGCTCCTGGTCTTCGACCGATGAAACTCTGGCTGGCCGTGATGATCGCATCCGCCGGATGTGCAGCCCTGAAGCTCGCGGGGTTCGTGGTGCCGGCGCGACTGCTGGATTCGAGCGTGGCGCGACGGGTTCTCGAGGCCCTGCCGGTCACGCTGCTCAGCGCACTCATCGCGGTCTCGGTGTTCGCGACCGGCAATCACCTGATGCTCGACTCGCGCGCCGCGGGGCTCGCGGTGGCACTGATTCTCGTCGCGATCCGCGCGCCATTTCTCGTCGTTGTCGTCGCCGCGTGCGCCACCGCGGCGGGCGTGCACGCCCTCTGATCCGACGGCTACACTCGTGGCCTTCTCACTGAGGTGTCAACATGTTCAAGGTTGTGGTGGTGGCCACCGACGGCTCCGACCCCGGAGACCTCGCGATGGCGTTTGCGAAAGATCTCGCCGTTGACCAGAAAGCGCGGCTCGTCGTGGTCTACGTCGACGAGCTGGTGCCGGGTCATGGTGGCGCGCACCACGCGCAGGCCCTCGAACCGGAGATCAAATCGAAGATCAACGATCAGGTCGCTGCGTTGCAAGCAGACGGTCTCGACGTCGAGTTCCAGATCCATCAGGTGAAGGTCAGCGGTCCCGCCCACGCGATCGCCGACGCAGCGACGGACGCTGCTGCCGACCTCATCGTGCTCGGAAGCGTCGGCAGCGGACCACTCAAGGGGTTGCTCCTCGGCAGCGTCGCCCACCGCCTGCTCCAGATTGCTCCCTGCCCGGTCCTGGTCGTCCCGGTGCGAGACAGGTAGCTCGCCCGGGGGCCGTATCGTCTTGGGGTATGGACCCCGAAGGATGGCGAACCGCGATGCGCGAGTGGGTGCTCCCTGACGACATCCTCGTCGCCGCCCCGGAGTCGCCGTGGGGATTTCCCGCCGAGCTGTTCCGCTCGCGGGCGGAGTTCGCGACGCCCGGTGAGCTCACGTTTGCCAACCGGCGGGCGCGCGATGCTCTGCCCGCGGGCGGCGCGGTGCTCGATGTCGGTGTGGGCGCGGGTGCAGCGTCGCTGCCGCTCAGCCCGCGTTGCTCGCTGATCACCGGCGTCGATTCGTCGAACGAGCAATTGGCCGAATTCCGAAGGCAGGCACAACGCGTGGGCGTGGCGGTCCGCACCATCAAGGGAGCCTGGCCGGCTGTGGCGAGGCGCACGCCCTTCGCCGACGTCGTCGTCTGCAACCATGTCGCGTACAACGTCGCCGACCTGGCGCCGTTCGCCCTCGCGTTGAGCGGGCACGCCCGGCGGCGCGTGGTCATGGAGGTAACCAGCCGGCATCCGACCGCATGGATGGCCGACCTGTGGTGGCGGTTTCATGAACTGCGCCGCCCGGATCGTCCGGACGCGAAGGACATCGTCTCCGTTCTTCGCAGTCTCGGCCTTCGGGTGCACCGGCACGCCGAGGTCACGTCGCGGCGCGCGGGTGGGTTCACGCACCGTGACGACGCGATCGCATGGATCAGGCGGCGACTCTGCCTGGAGCCGACGAGAGACGAGGAGGTGGCGGAGGCGCTCGGAGAGCGCCTGGTGTTCGACGGCTCGTTCTGGTCCGTCCGCTCGCCCATTGAGCCCGTGGTGACCGTGTGGTGGGACGTGCCGGCGGAAATTGCGGAGTAGGGTGAAGTGGTGCACGACCACGGCCCCAAGGGAACGCACCCGCACAACCTTCCCGCCGATACGGATCAGCGACCGCTGGTTGCCGCGCTCGGGCTGATCGGTGTCTTCATCGTGGTCGAGGTCGTCGTCGCGATCCTGGCCCACTCCCTCGCGCTGCTCTCCGACGCCGCGCACATGCTCACCGACGTCGCGGCGCTCGGTGTCTCGCTGGTCGCCCTGCGCCTGGCGCAGCGGCCTCCCAAGGGTGGCCTGACCTTCGGTCTCAAGCGCGCCGAGGTGCTCGCAGCGCTGATCAGCGGCGCGACCCTGCTGGTCCTCGCAGCCGTGCTCGTCTTCGAGGCGGTGATCCGTTTTGCGACACCGCTGACGGTGCAGGGCGGGGCTCTCATCGCCATCGCGCTCGCCGGCATCGTCGTCAACCTCGCGGTGACCCGCCAGCTGTCGCATGCCGACCGCCGCAGCCTGAACATCGAGGCGAGCTTTCGCCACATCCTCACCGACCTGTACGCGTTGATCGGGACCCTGGTCGCGGGCATCGTGATCGTCACGACCGGCTTCGACCGCGCCGATGCCATCGCCTCGGTCGTCGTCGCCGGACTCATGGTGTATGCGGGTGTCCGGCTGCTCGGCAAGGCAGGCCGTGTGCTGCTCGAGGCGTCGCCGGCGGACCTCAATCCCGAGGAGATCGGCGGTGCGCTTGCGGCGCATCCACATGTGGTGAACGTCCACGACCTCCACGTCTGGGAGCTCACGTCGGGGTTTCCGTCGCTCTCAGCGCACGTCCTCGTGCACCCCAACGACGACTGCCACGCGATCCGGCTCGACCTCGAGCGCTTCCTCGAGGAGCAATTCCACGTTGAGCACACGACTCTCCAGGTCGACCATGCGCCGGCTGAGTACCTGCGGGTCGAGCGGCTGGCCTCCGGTCGAGGCCGATCAGCCCACTGAGGATTCCGGCGCCGCGGCGCTGGCGGCGCAGTCGGCGCACACGCCGAGCACGGCGAAGTGATACGGGCGGAGCTCGAACCCGAGACGCCGCTTCGCGCCTTCAGCCATCGCCTCGAACAGGTCCTCAGGTGCCTCCATGGTGGCGCCGCACACCTCGCAGACGAGGTGGCCATGCGCTTCGGTCGCCAGATGGTAGGTGGCCGGTCCGTGCCCGAGGTGCGTGTGGACGACGACTCCCAGCCGCTCGAGCTCCTCGAGATTGCGATAGACCGTGGACGCGTGGACGTCCGGTGCCAGCGTGCGCACCGCGACGAGCAGTTCCTCCGCGGTGGGGTGATGCGCGCCTTTCACGAGCGCTGTGAGCACGAGGCGCCGGGCGGTGGTGACCCGCGAGCCTCCGTCCCGGAGCTGCGCGACCAGTTCGTCGACAGTGCTGCTCATCGGTCAAGGATAGCCGTGACCGGCGCCCATCGCGCGGACGTGGCATATGGCTTCTGGACGCTGTTGCGTGCTGGTCGCGTTTTGATACTCTGGGTGGGCTCCTGACGTTGAAGGAACATGAGGAGGACCTCGGTGGCCGCACCCCCGTCTCGCTGGGCCCGGATCCGCGGCTCGCTGACCCCACGAGAGTGGGGCAGGGTCGGCGGCATGGTCGGCTTCATCATCGGCCTCTACGTCGTCGGCTGGGGCGTCTTTATCGTGGCGATCCTGCCGGAGCATTCGAAGTTCCTCGGCATCGGCGTGGCGGTGACCGCGTACACGCTGGGCCTGCGCCACGCCTTCGACGCGGACCATATCTCGGCAATCGACAACACCACGCGCAAGCTGATGTCCGAAGGCAAGCGACCGCTGTCCGTTGGCTTCTGGTTCTCGCTGGGCCACTCGTCTGTCGTCTTCGCCCTCGGCGTCGGGCTGACGTTCGCGGCACGGGCGATCATCAGCCAGCTCGCCGGCAAGAACTCCACCGTCGAGACGTTCGGCGGCATCATCGGCACGCTGGTCTCAGGGACCTTTCTGTACCTGATCGCGATCCTTAACCTGATCGTGCTGGTGGGCATTGTCAAGGTGTTCCTCGAGATGCGCCGCGGCCGCTACAACGATGAGGAGCTCGAGCAGCAGTTGAACGCGCGCGGGTTGATGACCCGCTTCTTCGGCAAGCTGATGCGGTCGATCCGCAGCCCCTGGCAGATGTACCCCGTGGGCGTCCTGTTCGGACTCGGATTCGACACGGCAACCGAGGTGACGCTGCTCGCCGCCACCGCCGGCGCGGCGACGGCCGGGCTGCCCTGGTATGCGGTGCTGAGCCTGCCGATCCTCTTCGCGGCCGGCATGGCGACGCTTGACACACTCGATGGTTCGTTCATGAACTTCGCGTATGGATGGGCGTTCTCGAAGCCGGTGCGCAAGGTCTACTACAACATCACCATCACGGGGCTGTCGGTGGCCGTCGCGATGCTGATCGGCACCATCGAGATCTTCGGCCTGCTCGCAGCGCAGCTCAACCTCTCCGGCGGCTTCTGGGATTTCATGTCGAGCTTCAACATCAATGAGGCGGGCTTCATCATCGTCGGGCTGTTCGTTGTGACCTGGGCTGCCGCTCTGGTGATCTGGCGTTTTGGTCGTATCGAACAGCGCTGGGAGCGCGCAGCCGCGGAGCGTCGCTCGTACTGATCCCCGCACCGGCCGCAGCGGCTACTCGGTCGTGATCGCGCGGAGGATGTCGACCCGCGACGCACGAATCGTCGGGAAGATTGCGGCGACGACGCCGAAAACTCCCGCGATGATCGCGTAAAAGATCAAATTCGAACCAGGGATTGCGATCTCGGTGATCCCCAGGTCGTGGAGCGATCCGCTCACCGCGACGCCGAGGCCGAGGCCGACGGCCAGTCCGAGCACCGCTCCGAGCAGCGAGATGATGACCGACTCCCAACGCACCATGGACCGCGTCTGCGACCGCGTCATGCCCAGCGCACGCAACAGACCGATCTCGCGGGTGCGCTCGAGGACGCTGAGAATCAGCGTGTTCGCGATTCCCAGCACGGCGATGATGATCGCGAATGCCAGGAGCGTGTAGATGAGGTTGAGGAAGCTGTCCAGGGACGCGCCGACGAACGTCCGATACTCTGAACGGCTCATCGCCATCAGCAGCGGGAAGGCCTTGACGTCATGGTGGAGCGCGACTTCAGCCTGACTCGGCGACACGCCGTTCGCAGCGTTGGCGAGGACGATGGTGTCCCGGGCGGCGGGCACGTTTGGTTCCATGGTCGCGAGTGACACCACGTAACCGCTCACCAGGGCGTTCGCGGTGTAGATGCCGCCGATCCGGACGGGGACGCTCGCGCCCTGTGGGAAGGTGAAGGTCACGAGCTGGCCGAGATGCACCCCGGATGCGTTGGCCTCTGTGGAGTCGACGATTGCCGTGTTCGCCGAAGCGATCGCGGATGCCGTCCCCGACACCATCGTCAGCGAGAGCACACTCCCGAGGTTGGCCGGGTCGATGGCGGCAATCCCCTGCGAGCTGCCGCGGATGAGCACCGATGTGCCGCGCACCTCGGTCACATCCGCCAGGCTGGGGTCCTGCTGCAACGCCTGCGCCGCCTGGGTGTTGAAGTCCGGGCCCTGGGTGAACACGATGAAGTCGGCCCGGAACGCACCCTCGATCGCATCGTTGGTGGAGACGCGAACCGAGTCGGTGAGGACCGCGACACACGTGACCAGAGCGAGGCCGATCATCAATGCCGCAGCGGTGAGCGCGGTGCGGCGCGGATTGCGCCTCGCGTTCTGTCCGGCGAGGATGCCGGCCGCGCCGCGCACGTGCGCCACGGGCCATCCGAGCACTATCGCAATCGGTACGACGAGCAGCGGCGCCAGCAACGCGACACCGAGGAACACCCCGAGGAAGCCGGCGCCGATGAGCTGGAGCTTCGACCCGGCCGAGGTGAAGAGCCCGACCAGCAGGGCCGCGCATCCGAGCACGAAGATGACCAGGCCGATCACGATTCGCCGGCG
Organism: Candidatus Dormiibacterota bacterium; assembly: GCA_003153505.1. GTDB lineage: Bacteria > Chloroflexota > Dormibacteria > Aeolococcales > Aeolococcaceae > Palsa-851. The sequence continues at coordinate 13,786 of PLZA01000039.1, read as the reverse complement.
TGGCAGCGGCTGCGTCTCGGGGAGTGCCTCGGCGAGAGCGGCGACCGGGGCGATGCGCGTCGCGCGGCGAGCGGGGAGTGACGCCGCGATCACCGTGACGATGGTGCCGACCAGCACCGCGATGATGAAGGTGCGGGGGAGGAGCGTCACACCACCGGTCGACGCCGAGCCGAACACGGAGAGCAGCGCTCGCGCGATGAGGATGCCAACAACGAAGCCGAGGATCGACGCGACCAGGCCGGTGACCGCCGCCTCGACGAGCACCGACGCCATCACCTGCGCTCGGGTCGCCCCCAGTGCGCGCAGCAGTGCCAGCTCGCGGGTGCGCTGCGCGACGAGGATGTTGAACGTGTTGATGATGAGGAAGCTGCCGACGAACAGGGAGATGAACGCGAAGACGAGGAGTGGCGTGCCGATGAAGGTGCTGATGGTCGACTCAGTGCTCTGCTCGGCTGCAGCAGCGGCCTGCTGCCCGGTCTCCGCCTCCGCATAGCTGGGCAGCGCGGCGGCGATGCTTTCGCGGAGCACGACGTCGGTAACCCCGCTCTGCGCGCTCACCAGGATGCTGTCGTACTTGTTCTGACCTTCGAGAACCCGTTCCGCGGTTGACTCGGTGAAGAGGGCGATGGTCGCCCCGGCCAGGTTGTCCGAGGTGCCGTAGCCCGCGATACCGGTGATCGTGAAGTGTTCCTCGACTCCTCCGAGGAACACGATGGGCAGCGTTTGCCCGACCGCGAGTCCGTTCTTCGCTGCCGTTCCGGCATCAACGACCACGTCGTTCGGTTGCTGCGGTGCAGAGCCGCTGCGCAGGCGATATGGCGAGATGCCGCTGTTGGTGATCCAGTTGGCGCCGAAGGTCGGAGGCCCGTTGCCGCCGATCGGCGTGCCGTCATGGCCGATGAGCGTCGCACCCTCTCTGAAGATGTTGCCGACCGCATCCTTGACGCCGGGAACCGCGCGAACCGTGGTGAGGAGCGACGTGGGGATCGGATGGTTCTGGCCGCCCCCAACGCCCCCGGTCTCGCCGGCGATCGGATGGCCGTGCACCGTGACGGCGACGCCCGCGTTCGCGGTCGCGAAGATGCTCGTGAACGTCGCGTTGATCGTGTCGGTCAGGATGAAGGTGCCGGCGACAAATGAAACGCCGAGGATCACGGCAATCGTGGTCAGCGCAAGTCGCAACTTGTGGGAAAGCAGGCTCCGCAGGCTGATGCCGATCACGTGTCAGGGCCTGAGGAGGTGGTCAATCACCAAGATGCCGCATGACGTCGAGCACGCTGTCCGCCGTCGGCGCTTGCATCTCGCTGACAACGCGGCCATCGGCAAGGAACACGACGCGGTCCGCATGCGCGGCGGCAAGAGGATCGTGCGTGACCATGATGATCGTCTGGCCCAACTCCGTGACGGCGTGACGGAGGAAGTCGAGGAGATCCGTGCTCGCTCGCGAATCGAGGTTGCCGGTGGGCTCGTCGGCGAAGATGATCTCCGGCTGGCTGGCGAGGGCGCGGGCGGCGGCGACGCGCTGTTGCTGCCCGCCGGAGAGTTGATTGGGGTGGTGCTTGAGCCGGTCGCCGAGGCCGGTGATGCGCACCACCTCAGCGAGCGCGGCCGCATCCGGTTTCTTCCCGGCGATCGTGAGCGGCAGCACGATGTTGTCGAGCGCCGAAAGGGTCGGCACCAGGTTGAAGGACTGGAAGATGAAGCCGACGCGCACACGCCGCAACATGGTGAGTTGACGATCGTTAAGGCTGCCGAGTTCGACCTCGCCAATGTGGACCGTGCCCGACGTGAGCCGATCGAGGCCGGCCAGGCAATGCAGCAGGGTGGACTTGCCCGAGCCGGAAGGCCCCATGATCGCGCTGAAGCGGCCCTTGTCGAACGCGACGGTGATGCTGTCGAGCGCGCGCACCATGGCGTCACCCTTGCCGTACTCCTTGACGGCATCGGTGGTGCGGGCCGCTATGGGAAACGCCTCAGACGCTGCAGTCGATGGCCCTGCGGTCGTGATCGCCGCCATTGGGAGCCAGGGTAGTCGAAGTTCAGAGCGGAGGCCGCCTCCGCCGTACCATTGGGGCAAGTGACGCAATTGCAATCAAGCCCCACGGTCGAGGTCGGTGATCCGCGTCGGAGGCAGCTCGGATGGGCTGCGGTCGGGACGCTCGTGGTGGCGGCTCTGTTCGTTGTGTTTGCTCTCGCCGTCAAACAATTTCGAGTCCTGTCCGACCACGTCCCCTGGCAGAACGACCCGTATGACGCTGTCGTGTCGTTCACTGTGTTCTTCATCTCGCTCACCGGAGCGATGGGAATCGTGCGAATCTCCCTCTGCCGTCGGAATCAACCGCTGCCGGTTGCACGCGTGATCAGCGTGCTGCGAGGTGGTCGTGTTCTTGTCGGCGCGATGCTCGTGACGGTGCTCGCGGACTGGGTCAGCATCATCCTCGGGGCCGATCGAGCAACCTGGAACAACACGACCCCTGCGACGATCGCCGTGCTCGCCGTCGTCACGGTTCTGTTGATTGCCGCCGCTGGCGTGCAGCTCCGAGCGTCGCAGCTCACCCGGGGTCTTCGCCATGGCGTGCATGGCCCCGACTGGTTCAGTGAACTCGTGTCGGCCGCGGAGCTCTACGCGAGCTGGCTCGGCCCGCTGCGGGTGATCGGGGTTCGGGTCATCCGCTGGATCGACCGCCGGCTTGTTCTCGTCATTCGCCGAGATCCGGTGATCGCAGCGGCGCTGGCTGCTCTGGCATTTGGGTCGCTCCTCGCGCTGAACACGCTGCTTCGCGAGGGTCCCGGGCCGGCCGTGTGGCTCGACATCCTCGTCGGAGGATGCGGGATGTTCGCGTTTCTCGTCGCAGCCGGCGCGTACATGGAATTGGTGGGCGCCAGCCGCCCAGCAGCGGGGACGCGGCGCCGGGTCATCGACGCGGCGGTGGCCGGATGCGCCGCGGTTCCGGCGGCGGTCGCGTTTCGCGCCTGGCTCTGGTGGATCGTCGGGACCGACGCGGGAGGTGCACTGCGACTCGGCGAGTTGCTGCTCGTCGTGGGAACGGCGACGGCGCTGATCGTCTACTCGGGGGAGACACTCTTCCGGTTGCACCGGACCGAGGCGGCTTGAACCATCCGGCGTGACATCCCGCTACGTTGATCGGTCTCTCCGATACCAGCGATGGTGAGCCGGCGTTTCATGGCCGTGATCGCACGCAGTGACCCCAGCCACAACCCCCAACCCGTTCTGAGGTGGGGGATCGCACCAAGCCGAAAATGCCAGTCAGACCCAGTCGAGCGGGGAGCGCTTGCTAGAGTGAGTCGGTGACCGTGGCCGAGCTGCCCGTCGGCGAGCGAAAGGCGCGAGCCGTCGAGGAGATGTTCGACCGGATCGCGCCGCGCTACGAGCTGGTCAACCGGGTGATGACCCTCGGGCTCGACGCGGGCTGGCGGCGCCGGGCGGTGCGCGAGCTTCAACTGGACCCCGGAGCGCGCGTCGTCGACGTCGGCTGCGGAACGGGCGATCTCTGCAGGGTGCTCGGACGTGCCGGCCTGCGCGGCGTCGGAGTCGACATGGCGGCAGGGATGCTCGCCAAGGCGCACACCGCGGCCCCGCTGGTCCGCGCGGATGCGCTCCACCTGCCGCTCGGCGACGCCTCGGTCAACGGGGCGGTGAGTGGCTTCGCGCTTCGCAACGTCGTGGACATCGCCGCGTGCTTCCAGGAGGCATCCCGGGTGATCCGTCCGGGCGGGCGAGCCGTCTTCCTTGAAGTGTCCGAGCCGCCGAATCCCGTTGTCCGACGCCTGCACGCCCTCTACTTCCGCAGGATCGTCCCAATGGTCGGGGGGCTGCTCTCCGACCGTCAGGCATACAGGTACCTGCCCGCCTCGACGGCATATCTGCCAGCCCCTTCCGAGCTCCTCCGGCTGCTCACCGAGGCCGGGTTCGTTCGCTGCCGCCGGGTGCAGCTCGGGGCGGGCGCCGCGCAGCTGCTGATCGGGACCCGTCAATGAGCCCCGTTCGCCCCGCTCCGGATCTGCCGGGGACGGTGAGCACGATCGACCTGTTCGATTGGTACCGCGAGGGGACCGGCGTCGTCGTCCAGCACGGCGACTACGGCCTCGCGACTGCGGGCGCGTCTCGCGCCATCCAGGTCGCGTCGGGTCCGAAACAGGTGCATCGTGCGGCGGCCCTCGCTCGGGCGGCGTTGGATCGGACCGCCGGACTGGGCATGGTCCTCGGTGCCCTGCCCTTCGACGGCAGCTGCGAGGCGACGCTGCGTCTTCCTGAGCGCGTGGTCAGGGGGGTGCCCCTCCATGATGAGATCGCGCCACCGGCGGAATGGACGGTCACCCAGCTGGTGCCGGAACCCTTGCCGGTCGAGTACGAGGCGGGGGTCGAGCAGGCGCTCGCAGCCATCGACGCGGGCGATGTCGACAAGGTCGTGCTGGCGCGAACGCTGATGGTGCACGCCGATGCTCCGATCGACCCTCGCCTGGTTGCGCGGCGCTTCAACGCCGAAGAGCCCGGGTGCTTCGTCTTCCTGGTGGCGCTTCCGGGAGGCGCCTCCAGCCTGGTCGGAGCCTCACCCGAGCTCGTCATCCGTCGCGATGGCCTCTCGGTGTCGAGCGATCCACTGGCCGGCACGGCCCGGCGCTCTTCGGATCCTGCCCGGGACAAGGAGATCGCCCGGCAGCTGCTGGAGACCGTCAAGGAGCAGCGCGAGCACCGCCTGGTTGCCGAGGCGGTCGCCGACGCCATGGCGCCGTTCTGCTCGAACCTCGTCGTCGACGCCGAGACGAGCCTGACCTCGACGGCAACCCTCTGGCATCTGCACACCGCGATCAAAGGCACGCTCAAGGCGGGTGCACCAGACGCCCTGGGCATCGCAGCCGCGCTGCACCCGACCCCGGCGGTCTGCGGGACGCCTCGTGAGGCCGCCGCCGCGTTGATCGACCGTCTCGAGCCCTTCGATCGCCGCTTCTTCGCCGGTCTGGTTGGCTGGGTCGACGCGCGTGGCGATGGGGAATGGGCGTTGACCTTGCGCTGCGCCGAGATCTTGGGCTCGACGGCGCGCCTCCACGCCGGCGCAGGCATCGTCGCGGGATCGGATCCGGCGTCCGAGGATCTCGAGACCGAGGCGAAATTCGGCGTCGGGCTCCGTGCTCTCGGGGTTGAGCCCGCCGAGGTCTGACTCCCGCTACTCGCCGAGCGCCGCCGCCACCGCCTGCGACACGTGGGCGCGCAGCTCGACGGCACGCTGCCGATCGACGCGAACTCTGACGATCTGGACGCCACCCGCGGTCTCCGCCTCGCGGATCGCGGGGACGACGACTCCGGCGTGGTCGACCGATCGCACGCCAATGCCTGCTGCCCGCGCGATCGCCTCGAGGTCGAGACCGTGTGGCGTCCCGAAGAGCAACTCGAACTCGTCTTTGGGCAGCGATGCCTGGGGAAGCATCGAGAAGATGCCTCCGCCATCGTTGTCGACGACCACGAGCACGGTCGCCTTGCCGTGCCGCGCTCCCCAGAGCAGCCCCGAAGCGTCGTGGATCACCGATAGGTCGCCGAGCAGCGCGTAGGTCGGACCGCTCACCTCGGCGATGCCGAAGGTCGTCGATACCAGGCCGTCGATGCCGCTGGCGCCACGGTTGGCCAGAACTCGAAGACCTGACCGCGGGCGCATGAACATGTCGAGGTCACGAATCGGCATGCTCGATCCCGCGAAGAGCACGCCGCCCTCCGGGATGGCTGCGGCGACGTCGCGAGCGATCCGCCCTTCGAACGGCTCATCCCATGAGTCGAGCAATGCGTCGACAGCCTCGCGCCCCTTCCGATCAGCGTCGTGCCATTCGTCGATCCATTGCGGTCTCGTTGCGGGAAGCGATGATGTCGCCGAATGCAGTGCCCCGACGACCTCGGTGGGGTCGGCGTTGATCGTCAAGGTTGAGCGCCGATCGGGGTCGGCCACGAGTTCGTCGGGGTCGATGATGAGCAGCCGGTCGGCGCTCCGGACCAACTCCTGGACGGCGCGCGACGTGGGCGCGGCGCCGATCTGGATCACGAGATCAGGATGCTGACGCTCACGGAATGCCGCATTGGCGGCGAGCAGTGTGCCCGCGGAGAGCGCGCCGCGGAGTCCGCGCGATCCCGGGGCGTCGCGAAGGCCCGATAGTGGTTCGGCGAGCAACGGCCAGCCTCGTTCGGCGCAGAGTTCGGCCAGCCCCTCGGGGCGCACTCGCAGACGTCCTGCTACGACCGCCACGCGATGGCCGGTGCTCACCTCGCGCAGGAAAGCAGGCATCCGGCTCGGCAGCTCGCGGGTGTTCGTGTATGTCGCGGACTCGGGTCGAGAGGCATCGACGCTCGCGCCGCTGGGCAACAGGGGTTCACGAAACGGCAGGTTCAGATGCACCGGGCCGGGCGGATGCAAGCGGACTGCATGCGTTATTGCGTCGATCCCCGCAGACGACCAGCGCACTCGTTCGTTCGGGGAAAGCACAGGCACTCCCGTGTCATGGAACCACTTGACGAAACCACCGAAGAGATGCTGTTGGTCGATTGTCTGGTTGGCACCGACGCCATGCAGCTCGGGTGGCCGGTCTGCCGTCATGACGATGATCGGCACGCGCGCCATGGACGCTTCGACAACAGCGGGGAAGTGATTCGCCGCGGCCGTCCCCGAGGTGCAGAACAGCGCAACGGGCTTCCCAGATGCGACCGCGATTCCCAATCCGAAGAACGCCGATGCGCGCTCGTCGACGTGGACATGCAGGGTGATTCCGGGATGACGAGCGGCCGCGAGCGCGATCGGTGTCGACCGCGAACCCGGCGTCATGCACATGTGCGAGACGCCGCCGCGGACGAGCTCGTGCAGCAACGTGGTCACGTTCGCGAGCGCCACGTCGCCCTCGTGCGGCTCGGTCATGCGCCGGCGAGCAGCCGCTGGTTGACGGCGGGTCTGCGTGGCGTCAGCCACCCACCGATCGGGATGAGGGGGTCGTCGACCACGTCGGACTCGAGCAGCTGCGCGGTGCCCGCTCCGTGCGCGAAGGGCGCGTCCGGCAGCGATGCTGCCACCGCGACCACCACCGCCAACCCGACCGATGTCTCCAGCGCACTCGAGGCGATCGCCGGAACGCCACTCGCCTCGGCTGCGCGAAGCGCCTCGCGCACTCCGCCGATGCGCTGGGGCTTGAGCACGATCGCATCTGCGGCTTCAAGCCGGTGGAGGCGTTGCGCGTCCGCGGTCGTTCGGATGCACGACTCCGCGGCGACCGGCATCCCCGCACGACCGCGCAGAGCGGCGAGCTCTTCCAGCGAAGCGACCGGGTCCTCGACGAGCTCGATGTCATAGGTGGCGAGCGCCGCCAGCTGGCGGCGCGCGGTCTCGAGATCCCATGCACCGTTGGCGTCGAGGCGAATCTTGATGCGCGGTCCGCACGCGGATCGGACCGCGGCGACCCTGTCGACGGAGCCCTCGTCGCCGACCTTGACCTTGACGGTGCCGCACCCCGAGCTCAGCGCGAGCGCGGCGGCGACGTCGGGTGCGACCCGCGGAATCATCGCGTTGACGGCGACACGATCGCGGGCGATCGTGGGAAACGGCAGGGTCGCGGCTTCGAGCGCCGACCGCGCGGCCGCTTCGCGCTCAGCGTCATTCCAGCTCGGCAGGGGCGAGCACTCACCCCATCCCGCCGGGCCCTCGATGAGATATCCAGTGCGTCTGGTCACTCCCATCACCGGGTAGCGCAAGGCGATGCTGAACGGCACACGCCTCACGATGCGAGCAGCGCTCCCGCGAGCACGACACCGAACACGAGCTGCAGACGGGTGATGCCGATGAGCGCGGGAACGAGCCCCCGCCCCTCGGCGGTGCGGATGACGCGCAAGGGCCCGATCGCGAGCGGGATCGTCACCAGCGTGACGGCCACGGGCCACGGAAGCGACCTGACCAGCGCGCCCACCGTGGGAAGGATCAGGGCGATCACGACGATCGCCACCAGCAGCGTGCGGCTGCGTTGCGCACCGAGACGCACGGCGAGGGTGCGTTTGCCGACCGCGCTGTCGGTCGGGATGTCGCGCAGGTTGTTGACCATGAGCAGCGCGCACGCCAGCAGACCGACCGGCACCGCGAGCCAGAGGATGCTCGCGTCGAGCCGGTCCTGCTGCACGAACGCGGTGCCGCAGGTGGCGACCAACCCGAAGAACACGAATACCGAGATCTCACCGAGCCCGCTCGCCGCATACGGCCTCGGCCCTCCCGAGTACAGCACCAGCGCCAGCACCGACAGCGCGCCGGCCACGATCAACCAGGGAGTCGTGAGCAGGGCGAGCGCGATCCCCGCTGCCCCACCGATACCCACCATCACGACTGCCGCCGCCGCCACCGCGCGGGGTGGTGCCAGCCCCGAGGCGACCAGACGCCGCGGCCCCATCCGCGCTGCGGTGTCCACCCCACTGACACCGTCGAAGTAGTCGTTGGCGTAATTCACGGCGATCTGGAGCGTGACCGCGACGATCAGCGCGAGCAGCGAGCGCGGGATCGATATCGCGTGTCGGCCGGCCCACGCCGCTCCCACGAGGACCGGGACGACCGCCGCAACCAGCGTTCGCGGTCGCGCACCGATCCACCAGACGGCGAGCGGACCCGGCCTGGGCGCCGCCTCGGCGATCACGGCCGGTGCGGGAACTTCGCGAAGTCGGGTTTGCGTTTCTCGACGTACGCGTCGCGGCCTTCCTGCGCCTCCTCGCTCATGTAGAAGAGCAGCGTCGCGTCCCCCGCCAGCTGCTGCACGCCGGCGAGGCCGTCGGTGTCGGCGTTGAAGCCGGCCTTGAGCAGACGCAGCGCGAGCGGGCTCATCTCGAGCATCCGGTTGCACACCGCGACGGTCTCCTCCTCGAGTCGGTCGAGGGGGACCACGCGGTTGACGAGCCCCCACCGCTCGGCGGTGGCCGCGTCGTACTGCTCGCAGAGGAACCAGATCTCTTTGGCACGCTTGAGGCCGATGGTCCGAGCGAGCAGACCCGCGCCGTACCCCGCATCGAAGGAACCCACCTTCGGCCCTGTCTGACCGAAGCGTGCATTGTCGGCGGCGATGGTCAGGTCGCACACCAGGTGGAGGACGTGACCGCCGCCGATCGCATAGCCGGCGACCATGGCAACGACCGGCTTCGGCAGGCGGCGGATCTGCACCTGGAGGTCGAGCACGTTGAGGCGGCCGATCCCGGCGGGATCGCGGTACCCGTCATCCCCGCGAATGCGCTGGTCACCGCCGGAGCAGAACGCTTTGGTTCCCTCGCCGGTGAGCACGATCACTCCGATCGCCGGGTCGTCCCGCGCGATTTCGAACGCACGGGTGAGCTCGAAGAGCGTCGTTGGCCGGAACGCGTTGCGGACCTCGGGCCGGTTGATGGTCAGCTTGGCGATGCCCCCGGCGGTCTCGTAGCGGATGTCCTCCCACTCGCCGGTCGCGACCCACTTCACGATGGCATCCACCTCACCTAGCACTCGAATCGATCGCTCTCGATGGTAGCCCGACGGGGTCGCGCCGGGCGGCGGGGTACGCTCGGCGCGTGACTGCTGCCGCCCTCCGCCGCGCGATGCGTGCCGGCGACCTCGTGGCGGTTGCGCTCAAGCCCGGGCCGTCATGGCTCGCGGTGCTCCGCCACGCGCGTGAGGCGGGTGCGGCGGTCCTTCCTATCGACGTTCGCCTGGCGGAGCCCGAGCGCGCCGCCATCATCAACACTGCGCAGCCGACGTTGATCGCCGGCGAGGAAGGGGTTCGGCGAATCGAGGGGGTGCCCATCGATCCCGCGATCGCCCTGGTGATCGCGACCTCCGGCACATCGGGTGACGCTCGCCTCGCCGAGCTTCCCGCTGTTGCGGTGGAGACGGCGGTGGTCGCTTCGGCCGACGCCATCGATGCGCGCGCCGGGGATCGCTGGGTGTCATGCCTGCCGCTGGCACACATCGGCGGTCTCCTGGTGCTCGAGCGCCATCTCGTGCTCGGGGCGCCGGTCAGCTTCCGGCGCCGCCTGACGCGCTCGGTCATCGCGGGGCTCGGCGAGGCACGGTTCACGTCTCTCGTGCCGACCCAACTGACTCGTCTGCTCGATGGGGGCGCGGACCTCGGTCGCTTCCGCGCGATCCTGGTCGGCGGTTCGGGGGTCGATGCGGAGCTCGCGGCTCGAGCCGCGGAGGCGGGCGTGCGCATGGTGCCGACCTATGGGATGACTGAGACGTGTGGCGGCGTCGTCTATGCGGGGCGGCCTCTCGCCGGCGTGGAGGTGCGCACGGCGCGCTGGGGCGAGCTCCTGGTCCGCGGGCCGACCTTGATGCGAGGCTATCGCCTCGACCCGGAGGCGTCGGTGAGCGCCTTCGAGCCGGGCGGGTGGCTGCGAACCGGAGACGGCGGCGAGGTCGACGAGGAGGGAACCGTTCGCGTTTTCGGCAGGCTCGCCGATGTCATCGTGAGCGGCGGAGAGAAGATCTGGCCGGCCGAGGTCGAGACGGCGGTCTCGAGCCATCCCGGCGTCGCCGCGGTGCTCGTCTCGGGAAGCCCCGATCGCGAATGGGGCCAGCGCGTCGTCGCGCGGATCGTCCCGCGACACCGGGCCGACCCGCCAACGCTCGCCTCGCTGCGCGAGTATGCGGCGGCGTCGCTCGCCAGGCACAAGCTACCCCGCGAGCTGGTCATCGTCGAGCGCCTCGATCGCACCGCTCTCGGAAAGATCCGGCGGCGCTGACTGCTCAGGCGTTTCGAGCGAGGTAACGAGGTGGCTCGGTCTCCGATCCCGGATCGACCTGATCCACCTCGCCGTCATGCACCAGCTTGTCCAGGTGCGCCTGGACCGTCCAGGCGGCGAGCGGGTAGACCTCGACCGGGTAGCCCGCGTAGAGCGTCGGGACCAGGTCCATCGGCGTGAACGCCGTGCGCCCAAGTGCGACGCTGCGCACCTGGGCTTCGCGCTCCAGGCGGTGGGCGATGTACTCGGCGATCAGCGCGCCGGCGTCCTCGACGCGCTCGCCATGGCCCGGCAGGATCGTTACTGGTTGCAGCACCTGCACCCGCCGCAACGACTCCATGTAGTCGGCCATGTCGCCCTCCCCCGGATGCACGACCGAGGTGGTGCCGTTGAGGATGTGATCGCCGCTGTACAGCACGCGCTCGGCGGGGTCGAAGAAGCAGAGGTGGTCGCGCGTGTGCCCGGGTGTGTGCACCGCGAGGAGCTCGAGGTCGCCGATGCGTACCACGTCACCATCCGACAACGGCTGCGCGTTCTCCCGCCCCGCCGACGGGTCGAAGCACTGCACCGCCGCACCGGTCTGCCGTGCAAGGCGCAGGGCAAGTGGGCGATGGTCGGGGTGCGAGTGCGTGAGCAGGATCGTGTCGATGTGACCACCCCGGGCTCCGGCCGCCTCGAGGATGGCCGCGAGGTGATGGTCGTCGTCCGGCCCCGGGTCGATGCAGACCAGCGACGCGCCACCGGCGAGATACGTGTTGGTCCCACGCCCCGTGAACACCGACGGGTTGGGTGCGAGCACGCGGGTGACTGATCTGGTCACAACGCGTCGCCCGCGTCGTGCTGGAGCGCCATCCACCGGGCGATGATCTCAGGCGTGATCTCGGTCACCTCGATGGGCTCTGCGCCGAGGGTTTGCAGGATCGCGTCGACCGATCCAAGCCGGGCGAACTCGTGGCACATCATTCGGGTGGGCGGCATGATCGCGGGAAACTCGAGTTCGAGCATCAACTCGGGCCGGTGCCATCCACCCTCGACTGCCTCCGCCGCATGGACCAGAACCGGGTGGTCGTCTGATGCGGGGACACCGAAGAATCGCGTGTCGTAGCGGCGACCCTCGCGCGGCGGCGTGATGAAGTGGCCGATGTAGACGAGGTGCTCGGGCGCGATGACGAGGTGGTGTTCGGCGAGTGTCGCCGTGAAGTCGCCTCCCGCCAGCAGCTGCAACCGAGCGGCTCCGGTGCGCTCCCGGAGGTCGTCGTCGCTGGTGCCGTCAGGAGAGCCGCCGATGAGGATGCCGACCTCCTCGAGCACCTCGCGGACGGCGGCGACCGCGTATGCCGCGTCGCCGGTGCCGTCTGCAGCGTCGACCGCGCCTCCCGGGAACACGAATGCCCCCGCGGCAAAACTGCTCCGGTCGGGTCGGCGCAGCATGCAGACCTCCACGCCTCCTTCGACGTCACGGAGCAGCGCCACCGTGCTTGCCGGGATCGCGATCGATGCGGTCGGGTCGGTCATATATGCATGGTATGGGCGCGGTAACCGAGCACGACTCCCGCATCGAACGCGAAACTATTGACCCCGATGTCCTCCCATCTCGACGTCGCGCTCGAGCTCGCCGACATTGCCGACTCGATCACGCAGGCCCGCTTCCGCGCCCCGGATCTGCGCGTCGACACGAAATCGGACAGCACGCCGGTGACCGATGCCGACCGCACGACCGAGCAGGCACTTCGCGACGCGCTGCAGCGCCTCCGCCCCGGCCAGGAGATCGTCGGCGAGGAGTTCGGCGGCGAGGGAGCCGCGGAGTGGCGCTGGATTCTCGACCCCATCGACGGCACCGTGAACTACGCCAACGGGGTCCCGGTCTGGGCGACGCTGATCGCGCTCATGCGCGGTGACAGAGCCGTCTGCGGCGTGGTATCAGCGCCGGCACTGGGGCGGCGCTGGTGGGCGGCAACCGGGCAGGGCGCGTTCACCGACTCGGGTGAGCGCATCCACGTCTCACGGACCCCGAGGCTCGAAGACGCCTACGTTTCCTGCACGGACGTTCGCGATTTCGCAACCCGTCGCGGTGAGCAGGGATTCCGCACCGTGCTGGAGCGGGCTCGGGTGGTTCGGGCGTTCGGCGACTTCTGGTCCCACATGCTCGTCGCGGAAGGCGTGATCGATGTCGCCGTCGAGGCCTGGGTCAACCCGTGGGATGTCGCCGCGACCCAGGTGATCATGATCGAGGCGGGTGGGCGTTTCAGCGACTTCGACGGGGCGGTACGCATCGATTCGGGCACCGTGATCACCACGAATGGCCTGCTCCACGATGAGATGGTGACCCTGATGGGGAGCACTTCGGGTAGCTAGACGAGACTGAGTCCCATTGAGACCGAGTGTCATGTAGAGTTCTGTCTCATGCAAGGTAGGCGTATTCGACTGGCTCCTCACCGGCTCGCCCCGGCGATCGTTGGCGTGAGCGCGATCGTCCTTGTCAGTGCATGCGGCCCAGCTCCGGCGGCGGTGAAGCCGGGGACGATCGCCGTCGTCGCCGCGGAGAACGAGTACGGCAATGTGGCTGAGCAGGTCGGTGGAGCCGACGTCTCCGTTACCTCGGTGGAGAGCAACCCCAACACCGATCCGCACTCGTACGAGGTGAGCCCGAGTGTTGCCGAAGAGATCGGTGGTGCTCGGGTGGTCATTCAGAACGGAATTGGCTACGACGACTTCATGAACAAGATTGAGTCGGCCTCGCCGAACACGGCGCGAAAGGTCATCGACGTGCAGCAGTTGCTCGGGTTGCCGGACAGCACGCCCAATCCGCACCTCTGGTACGACCCGACGACGATGCCGAAGGTGGCCGATGCCCTGGCTGCCGCCTTCGCCGCGCTGCAACCGGGACACACGGAATATTTCCGATCCAACGCGGTCACGTTCATCGCATCGCTCAACCCCTGGCTGGAGGCGATCGCGAACTTCAAGGCACACTCTGCTGGGACGCCGGTCGCCACCACCGAACCGGTCGCGGACTACATGCTCGAGGCGGCCGGCGCCGACAACCTGACG
>PLZA01000002.1 GCA_003153505.1 Candidatus Dormiibacterota bacterium | reverse complement strand
CCGGCGTGCCCAAGTAGCTCAGTGGTAGAGCAACGCCTTGGTAAGGCGTAGGCCGTCGGTTCAATCCCGACCTTGGGCTCCGCGCCCTTTCATTGATCGAGAGTCGAGTTGCAGCAAGGGAACTTTCATTAAGCTCGCCCTCACCCCAAAAGACCTCAAATGCGTTGGCCTGAAATTTTGGGCCAACATACCAAACTTTTGTACCCTAAATTTGAGATGATGGGAGCATGCCTCAAGCGCCAGTGCGACCCCGCCGCAAGGCCGGCGAGTGGAAGACCGTCCCGCTCCCCAGGCCCTCGATGGGGACCACGTGGGACGACGCGGTGGGCGCCTTCCTTCGCGACGCCCGCGCTCGCAACTGCAGTCCCGCCACGCTCACGGGCTACAGCGGCTATCTGACCGGGCCTCGAGCACGCCAGTTCGTCAAGGACTACCGGATCGAGAGCGTCGCCGACATCACTCCTGAGGCGCTGAGGTCCTTCCAGATGGAGCTGCTCGACGCGGGCCTCTCGGCCGGCACCGCTGCGACCTTCCATCGGATCCTGCGCAACTTCCTGGGCTTCTGCCGCCGCGAGGGATTCGGAGTCCCCGAGGAGAGCCTCGGGCTTCCGGCCCCGCTGCAACCGGTCATCGCCCCCGAGGTCTTTAGCGATACCGATGAGCGGGAGCTGCTGGAAGCCTGTCGCTGCGAACGAGACAGGATGCTCATCGAGTTCATGATCAGGACGGGCCTGCGACGCTCCGAAGTTCTCAACGTGCGTGTTGACGACATCGTGGATGGCAACGACGGTGCCTACGTGCGCGTTCGCCAGGGGAAGGGGCGCAAAGACCGCATCGTGCCCCTCGACACTGCTCACGACCGCTTCTCGCGGAAGCTCCTTCGCTACATTCGGACGAGTCGCCCGCAGGACGCAGGCAGTCCGCACCTCTGGCTCTCGACGCGGCGGAGTGCGCACACCGGCACGTACACACCGTTCGACGTCCGCGGACTGACGTCGATGCTGCAGCGGCTGAGTGAGGCTACGGGCATCCATGCGCATCCGCACAAGTTCCGGCATACGTTCGCATCGCGCGCCCTGGCCGCCGGTATCGACTCTCTGGTTCTCCAGCGTGCGCTTGGGCATACGACGCTTGCGATGGTCAATCGCTACGTCCACTTCCAGAGCAGCGACATGCTTCGCGCATGGCAGGCTCGGTCGGATTAGGGCTGCAACCCGCGTCTCGCTGGTGCGGTCGCTGTGCAGCGCGGTCGTCGCGTCACCGGTGGGGGCGGCTACGCGGTCGTCGCTGATGGCGAGTGGCCAGGGCCGTCGTGCTTGTTGGTCGCCTCCGACCCTGCCCTGCCGATCCAGGCATCGAGCTCCGGGACCACCGGGGCCGCCGCCACCGCCCTCGATAGCTTCACCGCGGTCGCGACATTCACCGGATCTCCTCGTGCCGCCGCGGACGCCGTTGCCAAAGCAATGCCCGCCCCGCGTGCCACGGCGGTCAATGTGAGACCGCGGATCTGCACTGCGCGTGTGAACTCGGGCCCGAACCGGAAGCGAGTTCTCACTGGAATCCGAGCGCCGGTTGCGGAAGAAAACGACGGCTGGACGCAGGTTCGGCGGTCGTCTGGGATGCAGTCTCGAGCCACTCGGCCGACGGCCGCGCCTGTGGTGTCGCTGTGACCATCATCTGAATGATGACGGTCAAACGCTTACTTACTGCTTACAGTTTCTGATATAGCCAGACTTGTCGAAGTCGGGAAGATACTGACCACGTTGGTCCCGGACGTGGTTGACATGCCTGGACGCATCCGCCAGAAGAGCGCACTCACGACGTTGACGCGCTTCCTGCAGTAACCGCTTGCTCAGCGGCCTTCGCGCCTTCCACGAGTGATGCGAATGAAGCGGATCGTGCGATTTGTGCGCACTCTACCCCAGCCGACGCGAGCCCAGGTTCGATCCCCTGGTCCACTCGCTCCTGTCGTCGCCAGTCCAGCTGTACACCGCGTGCTCGCTGATGCCGAGGTCGCCCGCGACATCACCGCGACATCGCGCACGCGTCTGCCTGCTGCGACTAGGTCAACGACGCGCTACCGAAACTCCCCTCGGATAGCCCCGATGCCCATGCGGTCCTACTGCTGGGACAGCGCCATGGCAGTCCAATAATCCGACTGTACGAAACTCAGGGCTCACCGATCGTTATGAATCCCGGGGCGGATCAAACCGCTACGGAGCCGTATCACTAAAGCCACTGTTGAGGTCGCCCCGGCGCTTTCCTCTACAGAATAGAATTGCCTGCTGGGGGTGAGGCTTACTGACTCGGCCAGCGAGCGCACCTCGGGTTGGCGCGGCGATCGCCCGTGGCTTGCGCGGCGCTCGCGACCGACCGAGCTTCGTGGCGATGTCTTCTTGCTGCAAACCGAGTCGGCGATGTGGACGACCTAGGAATCGGAGTTGTAATTGGCTCCGAGTAGTGCACATCGCCGGGAAGCGCTGCGATGTCGTGCGCGTCAAAAGCTGGACTCGTCCGCGCCGCGGAGAGCCTGGAGGCGCGCGGCGAACCCCGGGTCCTCGAGGAGCCGCACCACCTCCTGCGATCGCAATATGCGACGTCTCGTTACACGAACGCGATCAGATGTAACGAGCGGTTTCCAGCGGAGCGCGTAGCGTGGCCGCCGCTGGAAGGTACCAGAGGCTCAGCCGCAGGCGAGCCGTGGCGGTAGTTGAGGTAGGTGATGATGTCCGTCGCAACTTCTGTCGATTGTCGTCGCGATGGATAAGCGTCCGGCACCGGTAGGCGGAGCAGCCCAGCGCTGCCCGGGAGCCGTTAGATGACGAGCTCCAGAAATCAAGGTCCACGTGAGACTCGTCCGGCACTGCGTCGGTCCGCGCTCGGTGAAGCCTCGTTGAGGCGACGCCGGATCTCTGGCCGAGGTATCGGCCGGTCGGTCTTGGGTCGCCTGGCGGTAGCGCTCCTGTGTGCCCTCATGGTCACGCCAGCACTCTTCCCACGCGCTCAGACGGTAGTGGCCCCGACCTCAATTGTCACCGCGCCCACCCGTGCTCGACTGACCAGCACCCCGGTCCCAGCACCACTCATCACCTTCAGTGGCCCGACCGAGTACTCATACGCAAGCACGTCAGACCCCTCTCCCGATCCACGCAACGTGGCCATGGCCGATGTGAACGGCGACGGAAAGATGGATCTCATCGTCGACGATACGGCCGTCGACAGCGTTCGCGTCGAATTCGGGAACGGCCACGGCGGCTTCAGCGAGTCCGCGGGATACGCGGTCACCAACGCCCCTGGTCGGCTCGTGGTCAAAGACCTCAACGGTGACGGTCACCCGGACATCGTGGTCGGACAAGGTGCCGCTGGAGTCGCCGTGCTCCTCAACAACGGCGACGGCACCTTCAGCAGCCCGACCTACTACTCGATCACCTGGCCAACCGGGTCCTCGGGCGGCGCTGTCGACGGACTCGCGGTCGGCGATCTCAACGGTGACGGCAAGCTCGACATCGTCACCGGTGATGGCGCGCTCAGCGGTATCCCCGGATACGGTCACGCCGAGGGCTACTACAGCGTGTTCCTCGGCAACGGCGACGGCACCTTCGCAGCCGCCAACACCTACGGCCCCGTCATCCCGTCCTCGCCGATCAATGGCGGCGGACAGCCGATCAACGGGATCGCGCTTGGCGACTTCAACCACGACGGCGACCTGGACATGGCCATCGCAGCCGGCGCCAATACCTACGACGGTCCGGCAGGGGTGGAGATCGTCCTCGGCAACGGCGGCGGTAGTTTTAACACGCCCCCTGAGTTCCACGCCGTCGGCAACTACTACCAGAGCGCTGAAAACATCAGTGTGGGGGACTTCAACGGCGACGGCTTTCTCGACATCGCCGTTTCCAATGCAGGATGCGGCTACGCCGATGGCGGCGACACCAACATTCTGCTGAACAACGGCAATGGAACCTTCACCGCGGGGCAGAATCTCGGCAATAGCTGTGTCACCGGGAATCAGGTGCTCACCGACCTCAATGGCGACGGTGTTCCCGATCTCGTGATCGTCAGCGGCGACAGTCCGTATGATGCCGCCACCTTCCTCCACGTCTTCATCGGCGTCGGGGATGGAACCTTTGCCGACGCTGGTGAGTTCGCAACCTCGACTGGCTACGGGTCCTACGGGATCACTGCCGGCGACCTCAATGGCGACTCCATGCCCGATCTGGTGACCGCCAATGGCGGCAACAATGTGTGGGGCTCCAGCCACGACATGTCGGTCTTCCTCAACACCTCGCCACAGGGCCCGATCGGCGGCCCAATCCGCCCGGCCGAACTCCCCGGCGGATTCTGTGCGGCCTGCGTTGCCGCGACCCAACAGAACACCTCCAAGCCGGTCGATTCCGCCACCGGCGACTTCTGGCACACGTTCAGCGATCTGAACATCCCTGGTCGAGTCATTCCGCTCACCTTCACCCGCACCTACAACGCCAACGACGCTGCTACGAACGGTCCGCTGGGGTACGGATGGACGTTCTCTTTCAATACGTCGCTCTCCGTGAATGCCACCAGCGGGGTGGTCACCGTCAATGAGGAAACCGGAGGTCAGGAGGTCTTCGACCCCGCGAGCGGGGGTGGTTACGCGGCCGCGCCCCGAGTCATGGCGACACTCGTGCACAACATGAGCGGCACCTGGACCTTGGTGGTCCGCAACCAGACCACCTACACCTTCAACTCATCTGGACAGCTCACCAGCGAGCAGGATCTCAATGGGTATACAACCTCCCTGATGTACACCAGTGGGGAGCTGACCACGATCACCGATCCCGCCAGTCGAACGCTCAGCATCGGTTGGACCAGCGGGCACATCACGACGGTGACCGATGCCAACGTGAGCCCGAGCCGCACCGTGACCTTCGAGTACAACGACGGCAACGGCAATCTGACCGATGTCATTGATGTCAATGGCGGCCATAGCAAATTCGTCTATGACGCCAACCACCGTATGACCAGCATGTACGACCCGAACTGCTATGCGGCAGGGTCTTCCTGCAATGGGGGCAACGGGCTTGTCAACGTCTACAACAGCGCCGGTCAGGTGACCTCCCAGACCGACGACATGGGCAGGGGAACCACGTTCGCCTATACCGGCAATCCAGTGTTCTCCAGCACCACGACCATTACCGATCCGATGAGCAATGTTGAGGTTGACAGCTATAGCTACGGGGAGCTCGTCGAGGTGACCAAAGGCTCCGGCACCGCTGCCTCGGCAAGCTGGGTCTATGCGTACGATCCCTCCACAGCCGGATCCACCAGCGTCACCGACCCCAACGGACACACAACCACCACGACGTACGACGCCTTGGGCGATGTGCTCACCACGCTTGATCCGCTCTCGCGCTCGACTTCGGCGACCTACAACTCGTTTGGTGAGCCGCTGACCAAAGAGGATGGCGCCCACGTCACCACCACATACACGTACAACACGGATGGCGATCTCACGTCGGTCTCCACGCCGCTGACAGGGACTCCCGTGCAGTATCAGGTCACCGATTACTACTACGCCGACACCTCGCATCCAGGCGATGTCACGAGCATGAAGGATCCGGACCTTCACACGTGGACGTACACCTACGATTCGTATGGTGACCAGCAAACGGTCAAGGATCCACTCGGCAACATTTCCACGACCTGCTACAATGCTGACGGCTGGAAAACGGCGACATACACGCCGCTCGCCGGCGCGATCACTTGCGCCAACCCGCCGCCAACCAACTCCTATCGAACGCTCTACACCTACACCCTGAGCGGCGGCGGCACCGACGAGTTCGGCGACGTCCAGACCATCACAGATCCGCTCGGTCACACCACGAAGTACACATACGACGCGGATCGGAACGTGGTGACCGAAACGGACGGCGATTCAAACACCACCACCTACGTCTATGACCTCGATAACGAGCAGACCGAGATCAAGCGCGCGGACAGCCCGCAGACAACCCTGATCACCGCCTACAACGCCGATGGCACGGTCCATTACCAAGAGGATGGCAAAGGCAACAAGACGTTGACCTATGGGTATGACTCGCTGGGGCGTGTCACCAGCGAGGAGGACGCGGACTCGCACACCACGACGTATACCCTTGATGGGGATGGCAACGTGCTCACCACGCAGATCCCGGGCGGCAACTGCGCTGCCGGCCCGCCGACCGGCTGCATCACCAACACCTACGATGCTGATAGTGAGCTGAAGACAGTCACGTACTCGGACGGGACCACCCCGAACGTCTCCAATCTCACCTACGACGGCGATGGCCGGCGTCTAACCATGACCGATGGCACCGGAACGACCACCGATGGGTACGACTCGCTGGGTCGGCTCACCTCGGACGAGAATGGCGCTGGCGTCACCGTGGGCTACGGATACGACCTGAAGGACCAGCTGACGACCATCACCTATCCGGGTAGTCACGTGGTTACCGACGGCTACGACATCGCCGGCCACCTGACCACGGTGGCGGACTGGCTCGGCAACACGACGACGTATACGCCGAACGCCAACTCTTTCGACACCGGCGTTGCCTACCAGAACGGTGTCAACGTGACCCAGACGCCGAACGACGCCAACCAGAACATGGGCATCACGGACAAGCTGGGGTCGACGACCCTGGCGAGCATGACCTACACCCGGGACGGCAACAACCAGGTGACCGGGGAGACGGACTCGGGCTTGACCCAGGTGGCCCAGCCCTTCACTTACACGCCGCTGAACCAGGTGCAGGGCGCCGGAACCCCCAGCTACGCCTACGACGCCGCCGACAACCTCACCAAGCTGACCAGCGGCACGAACCAACTCTTCGATGCAGCTGACGAGCTCTGCTGGACATCGACAAGTACCGGCAGCAGCTGCGGCTCACCTCCGTCGGGCGCGACCACGTACAGCTACGACAGCAACGGCAACCGCACCGCCAGCACCACCGGATCCGCTGTTCTCAGCTACGGATACGACGAGGCGAACCGGCTCGCGTCGTACACCAGTGCCACGCAGACGGCCACGTACAAGTACGACGGCGACGGCTTGCGCATGAGCAAGACCGTGAATGGCACCACCACGCCGTTCACCTGGGACACCGCCAGCTCGACGCCGCTTCTCCTCAGTGACGGGACCACCGACTACATCTACGGGCTCAACGGGACACCGATCGAGCAGGAGGCGGCGCAACCGTCGATCTCGCTGGTCGGCGAAGCCAGTGGCACTGGCCTTACCGGCACTACGAGCATCACCGTCAACTTCCCCACCGGCTATCAGGTGGGCGATGAGATCTATGTGGCCACGACCCAATCGGATACGACAACTGTGTCCGCACCATCCACGTATACGCTCGTGACCAGCGTGGCGTCGGGAGGTACCTCGCCCAAGGCGGGGACCGATGTCTACCGCCACACCATCGTCTCGGGGGAGACCTCGGTGACCATCTCGTACAGCGGCACCACTTCGGTGAAGGCGGTGGTGCTCGCCGATTACCGGGGAGTGGATACAACGCTCCCTGTGGATGTCTACAGCAGCTCGTCGACTGCCGGCGGGACCACGGTCGCAGCGCCCTCGGTGTCGCCGGCGTATGCCAACGACCGGCTCCTGGTGTTCCAGGGTGCGCGGGGTACCTTCTCGTCGAAGAGTTGGACGGCTCCAACCGGCATGACCGAGCGGCTACAGGTCAATTCGCAGGCCAACGTTTCCACCGGCCTTGCTGATCTCGCCTTGACTTCGGCGGGGGCAACAGGCACCAAGACGTCGACGTTCAGCGCGAGCGCGAATTTGACCACCATCATCCTGGCGATTCCGCAGCCACCGTCCGTGCTCTTCTACCAGACAGATCAGCTGGGGAGCACCCGGATGCTCACCGACAGCGCCGGTGTGGTGCGCGGGACGTTCAGCTATGACGCTTACGGGAATCTGATCGGGTCCAGCGGGTTGCTCAGCACGCCGGTTGGGTGGACAGGGCAGTACCGGGATGCGGAATCGGGGTTGGTCTATCTCCGGGCACGATACTATGACCCGACTACGGGGCAGTTCCTTACCCGCGACGCCCTGGTGCCATCGACGCGAACCCCGTACGAGTACGTTTACGACAATCCGTTCAACGGGCGCGACCCCAGCGGGCTTGACTGCGGGTGGACGGATCCTTTTGGGTGTGTTAGCGATGCGGCCGGCTGGGTATCCCAAAATGCACAGCCTATCTCTGCGGTTGCGGGAGCTCTTGCGCTAATTCCCACACCATTGTCGCCAATATTGGCGGGCGTGTCTGTTGTAACCGGCGGAATCGCGGCGTACCATGACGCCTCGTCTGGCAACATTCTTGGCGCCGCCTTTGATCTTGTGGGCGGACTCGGCGGCGGAGTTGCACTTGGAGCCGGCAAGTATGCAAGCTGGCTAGCTGATGCGGCCGAGGAATCGAACGGACTCTTCCGGTCGGCATCAGATCTCGGTTCCGGACTGTATTGGTCGACCGAGGGGCTCAGCCTCATGCAACGAGCTGGGCTATGGGCCGGTGTTTCCGGCGTGGCGGGCACCTTCTCGGTCGTCAATGGTGCTAACGCCCTGATCACCTCGCAACTACAAGCTTATCTCGCGACCGCTGGACCATGCGCGTAGTCACCTCGCGCCTACTAAGCTTGGCCAATTGGCCAATTCCAAACCCATCGATCGAGCGGGTCCGCGCCCGAAATCCGTGGGCTCCAGCGTATGCTGCGTCAGCATCCGAGGCGCAGAATTTGGCGACGCTCTGGGTGATGCTGTTCTTCGTTGGAGGTCTTATTGGCCTTGCTGTAGCTGCATTAGGCCACGCCGCGGGCCCCCGATGGCGGATCATCGCTTCGCTGGGAGCGGCCGCGCCACTTTTCTTCGGATTCGGAACGCTTATCGAAGCATGCCGCTATTCATTCCTGTCGAGTCTCGTGTCTCTGCGGAGGCGGGCGTCGAAAAGAGGCAACCGCTTACGAACTGAGCACTTATGGTGGCCTTTCGCGTCATCGGACACCAGCGTACTGTTGCAACTGGTCCTTACAGTTGTACTTGGGGTTGCGTTGGCCGCCGCAGCTAGCCGCTGATATCACCCGCCGCGACTCAGCAGTCGCAGGTTGACCGTCACAACGCTGAGGACGCACCGAATGGAAGGGGTCAAGTCCCCGGTAGTGGTGCGAATTCGGTGGAGTTCTCACAACCCTCGCGTCCGTCAAACCGGGGCAGGCCCATAGATGACCTCGAGCCGAAAGAGCTCCTCGAAGACGAGAGCGCCAGCGACTCCGACGCCTTTGCTGAGATGGTTGAACTTCGGTCCCGTGTCATCGCGCAAAGTCGGCCAGTCGCTTCTTCTGTTTTTCGATCCACGTTGCTATATTCTCGGGTCGCGCGTCCTACTGGCCTTCGTGTCAGAGCGAAGTGAATATGGTTCAGGCCGGGTCTCCGGCGGAAGGAGGTTCGACGTCAGCAACAGCGGATGCTAGGCATACCTTATCGCCAGTGCTCTCACCGACACCCAGGGGAAATCCGTAGCCGAACAGGCCGCCGCGGTCGACGCCGCGTTAGTTCCGCTACCAACCCAGGATGTCGCGAATACGCTGTGGACGCTGGTGGTGGTGGCCCTCGCCATCATCGCGATTGGAGCGCTTGCCGGGATCATCGGACTCATCCTGGCCCAAGGTACGCACCGTAAAAAACAGATGCTCGCCAACCTTTCGCCAGCCGAGCAGGACCGGTTATGCCGAGACCTCACCGCCTGCATCGCCGCCCTCTGACCACCCCACATCGAGGGTCGCGTTGAAGGCTGATAACCAGGAGGGAAAGGCGGGCGGTCGCAGGCCGTGACAACCCCCGCGTACTCTGGCACGCCGCCCGCACGGCTGTCACGAAGCGCGGCTGACCGAGTCGAGACCTGACGCAGTCCCAACAGGGAGGTAGGGAGTGAAGGCCGCCGTTTACTACGAGACGGGATCTCTCGACGTGTTCCACCGAACTCACACCGCTACTGGTGACTTGACCCCGAGTCCAGCCAAGTTCACGCAGTTTCAGGCAATTCCAGTTTCCAGGGTGTAGGTCTCATTCCAACCGTTTCGCAACGAAAGCAGTCTTCTGTGAACGCAATTGGGCGGGGCTAAATAGGTGCTGGTCTGGGGGACCTCGGGTCGCAGGTTCGAGTCCCGTCTCCCCGACGGAGGCCAAATTTCACGTCGGCGCAGGGATTTCCAATGCCATCCACTCGGCTCAATCCCGCGGGACTAGTGGTAATTTCCGGAATCATGACTTTTCCAGCAAAACCACTTAAAGCACTCACCGCGGAACTCTGACGCCTCCAAGCCACTCGAGACCAGGTTGGATTGCCAGCCCTAGGCGCGTCGATGGTTCGCCTCGGTCAAGTCTCGGTTGCCGCGCTGTATGCTCGACGACGCCTGTGCCCTATACCAGTAAGGGCACTGGGCTATTAGTGGAGAAGTCGGAGGACGTACGCTCCCGTGCGGGCGCGCAGTCCACTACATCACTGGGGGTCCGGGCATTGGAGGACAGATCCCGATACCACTTTCGATCTGGGCCGGGATATCGAATACCTGGACCGAGAGCATTAACTGGTGAGGCCCATGACGAGAACTCCGAATTCTGCTCGTAGTCGGACCTTCATTGGTGGTATGCGAGTCCGCGCTAACATCTCGTGGCCTCTTGCGCGGATGATAGTCGCCGAGGAAGGGTCGGTTACCATCGGACCCCACTGGATGTGGGTGCGATTTTTCGCGCCAACATATTCGTTTCTCGTGGATAACGTCGATCACGTCGACGTAGTCGTTGGAGCCGTTGGCGGGTGGCCGGGAATTCAATTCTGGCTCGATGCTCCAGTCGCGCCGACACTGCGCAGAGGTTTGTTTGCTCTGCTGTGGCCAAGACGAACATCAAAACCAATCTTCTGGATTCGACAAGCCGAGGTTGATCGCGCGCTAAGTTTTCTTCCGGAGGCCTCAATCACTAAGTCACGCCGCAGGGTATGGATTAGCTGACCGAGGCCCGCTCGACACCTCGCCGACATCTGCATCGACGACCACAGCATTGACTCAAATCACGCAAGAGTGCTCCACCTGGCAGAAGCAGAGCGTTTGCACGCAGGCCGCCTTCTGCTCAGAGCATACCTACGGTGCTGGGGGGTGCCCCTAGATCCCATTAGTTGTTGTCAAGCTGACCCGGCGCCTCCATGCGCCGGGTCGAAGGCCTTGCCACCGCGCCACACGCCCCAGACGATGGCCAGCGCCTTGCTCATGCAGTGACCGAGAGATTTCGAGATAGCGGATTTGCCGGCCGCTTCTCGATGATCTGGACGAGCATCGCTGGTAGACAACCGCGGTGGTCGGCGTTGCGATGCTATGGATTCGCGTCGTTGACGCACCACGCCGCTTCCGAGGAGCCAAGTTCAGGTGAGAGGACAGCGGGACGCGTAGCCACAGCCCCAGGACCGCCGCAGCCAGCGCCTGGGTTGCGAGAGGCCCCCGAAAGGCTTCACAGACGTGCTCAACGTCAGCGCGGCCGGCTACTGGGGCACTCGGAGTTTCGCTTTGAGGTCAGCAGTGAGCACCGCGGCGACGATGGCCACGCCTTGTCCCTGCGCGGAGGCGCTGAGCCGATTCTTCTGAGCCTCCAATGCTCGCGGTTGCCCCGCTGATCTTGGTGTCGGTCGCCCAGCTCGAGCAGAGATGACAACTTTTCCTCAAGCACTCGCAACTTCAAACTCCGTCACCGTCGTTAATAAGGCGCCTCGGCTGTCAATGCCTCGGTCGTTGTCACGTCAGGGGTGATCACGTCGAGAGGCGGCGCGTCACGATGCGTGCTCAGACACCGCTGAGCGATGTGTCGAGCGGATTGTGTGTTGACTCGATGCAGCGCCTCGCTCCATCGGATTGCCGAGCTGGGGTCCGTGGCCAGGTCAGTGCGGAGGGCAACGTGCCAGCGACGGAGCGAGTGCATCTCGAACACCAGCCCTTCGTGACGATACCAGCAGCTCGGCCAACGCTCGGAGAGGTCGAACGCCATCGCCACCCAGTTCACCCAGACTGCTAGTGAGGCCAGTCCGACGTTCTCCTGGTCGGCTGACGATGGTGGAAGGATGGCGTCCGCGGCGGTGGATGCGCCTGACTGCTCCGCTGCCTTGAGCAGTCGGTCGCGCGCCTCGGCCTCGGACGTGGTGAGAGGACGCTCACGTTCGCCCATTCTCAGGCTGTCGATCAGCCATCGTCGGGCATCGGCAACGAAGACGTCGATCCCTTCAAGGCGAAGCTCGATCACCGCCAGCCGTCGCTCCGCCTCCTCGGCTCGCGCTGTCATGGGGAGAGTTCTCCGGGGGCGAGCGACGCCTCGTACTCCAGCTGTGCTGCTTCGAGCATGACGTCGACAGCCGGCGTAATGACGCCACCAGTGGTTCTGGTCTCGACCATCCTGAGCACGTCGGGCGTCGTGGCCTGGCCGACATCGTCCACTGCGCGACGGATCAACTCGTGCGCTGCTTGCTCGGAGACGCCCATGTCACGCAGCCACCCCTCGAGGCGACGACCCTCTCGCTCAACGAACTGGCGGTCGATCTCCAATGTCGCATCCACCCAGGTCGCGTCCTGAGGAAACTCAGGTACGCCGAGCATCTCGAGCAGGGCTCGTTGCGCGTCGGTCGCGGGCGCGTCGAGGTTGGCATGGCCGGCCGTACGGTCATGGTCGGCCTGCTCGTAGCGCTCGGGATAGTCGAGCGCCGACTCCTTCTCCTCGCTGCGGCCCCAGGCCTGCAGGGTCCGTTCCTCCGCGGTTGGCGATGGCTCGTTCCAGTGCATGATCCCGAGGGGGTCTCGCTCCAGTGGCGTCGCCACCTCGTAGTGGTGCGTGGCGAGGGTGGCCCTCGACATGGCCGTATACGTCCACTCGCGGCTGGCGCCATCCGAACCCACCACCATCGCGATGTCTGCGGTCATGCCCTGGGCCTTATGGACGGTGAGGGCGTAGCCGCGGTCGACGGCGTCGTAGTGCTTCGTATCGATGGTCACCTGGCGGTGGTCCGGACGCTCGAGGGTGAGCGTGCCCCTTTCCGGATCGACGCTGCTCACGACGCCACGGGTGCCGTTGCGTACCCCGGCGTGACGATCGTTGGTCAGGCACACGATCTGGTCGCCCGCCTGATAGTCCTTGTCCCTCACGCTCAGCGCCGGTCCGTGCACGCGTCCGTCCTCCACGGCCCTGGCACGGGCGAGCTCGTTGAGCGTCTCCACCTCGTCCCGGCGGCGGGCGAGCATGATCGCGTCGAGGCCGCTGGCGCTCAGAGCGCTGTGCTGCGCGACCACCTCCGCCCGACGCTCCGGTGCCGACGGTGCAATGTGGACCCGGTCGTGTCGCATGTACTCGCGGTACGCCGCGCGCGCTTCGGCGTCGCGCAGCAGGGCGAGCGTCGCCCGTTCCCACGGGTCGACCTGGCGGATGTTCTCGGTGAGCTCGACCTTGCCGATGCGCTCGCCAAGGGTGCGCAATGGCGCCCCGGCCTCAATGGGCTGCAGCTGTTTGGGATCGCCGACCAGCACCAGCTTGGCGTCGTCCCGCGCCGAGAGCGAGACGAGCTCGGCGAGCTGGCGGTCGCCGACCATCCCGGCCTCGTCCACGACGAGCACACCCCCAAAGGGGAGGTGGTCCATCTGCAGTTCGTTGAGCATCCCCGCCACCGTCCACGACGGGATGGCCGAACCCTCCTCGAGCCCCTGGGCCGCCTTGCCGGCCAGGGCACAGCCGACCACCTGAATGCCGCTCGCCTGCAGGGCTTCGCGGCACGCCTCCAACGCATACGTCTTGCCCACCCCCGCCGCGCCCTCGATGACCACGACCCCGGCGGACGTCCGGCAGACGGCATCGACCATCGTCCGCTGATCGCGGGTCAGCGTCGGCCGCGATGCAACCGCCGCCGCGACGTGCGCATCGCGCGCCACACCGGCGTCGGCGTGTGCCCGCTCCTGGGCTGTGCTGAGCATCCGCTCCTCGAGGAGGAGCATCTCCGGCGTGGTGTAGCGGAGGTCGCGGCCGGACTCGATCCAACGCGTGATCGTGTCGCCCTCCATCTCGCCGTCGTGCGCGGTGGGGAGCAGCGCCACCACCGCGTCACGGTCGGCCAGGATGTGGTCGGCAGTCGTCTCGATGCGACTCCGGCTCATGCCCAGGGGTGCGTGCGCGGCGATGCCGCGGATCAGGTCGCGGCGGGTGAAAGTTGCCGATTGGGCGGTGAGCCCGTGGACACCGAGGATCTCGGTGGGATCGCGCACGTCGAGCTGACGCGGAAGCTGGGCGTCGGCTTCGCGGTGCATCAGGTCGTGCATCCCGGCCCTGTCGAGTCCAACGCCACCCGCCCGCTCACGCCATCGGGCGAAGAGATCCTCGGTAGCAGTGATCTCGTGCTTGCTCTCCCGGGTGTCGAGCGTGGCCACCTCCCGGCCGCCTGCCGACTCGATGGCCATCGCCCTCGCCGCTGCGTCGATCTGCTGCGATCGTCGCGAGAACTCGTGGCGCTGCGCCTGCGTGATGCCAACGATGGCGAAGTACCCCTTGCCGTCGACCACGGTCGAGATCCCCAGTTCTCGCACGAGGCGGTCGCGCCACTCCGCCTGTGCGATCGCGCCGGCCGCGGCAGCGTGACGGTACACGGGCTCGCTGTACAGCTGCCCCCAGGTGCCGTCGGGCCGCTGCGCCCAGTTGGGCACCGTCAGGTGGGTGTGCAGCTGTGGATCGACCGTGACAGTGCCGGTGGCCGGATCGGTTACGGGACGCGCGGTGCGGTGCACGAACTCGGCCATCACCAGGTGCGCGCGCACCGGTTCGGCGCGCTTGCTCTCGGGGTTGAACTGCCGGGCCCAGCCGGCGTGTGCCTGGAGGTACTCGGCAGCGGCGCGCACGCCCTCGTCATGGATGCGCAGGATGGTTGCGCGAGTGTGGTCGTCTCCGAGCGCGTAGAGGATGCTCACGTCCTTGGGTGCCGACACGGCGACGTCGAACGCGACCACGTGCTGGCGCGACCAGTGGCGTCCGAGGTCCTCCGAGGTGGTCGGGTGCTTGCCACTGAGGACAGCGGCGAAATCGGTGTCGGTCACCTCGCCGCGCAACCCAAGGGCCTCCGCCCCGGGTCCATGCCAGCGGCCCGGCGACTCGCCACGGGCGGTGTAGTACTCGAGCTGCTGATCGGCCACGGCCTCGCGCAGGTAGCGGACCGCCTGCTCGACGCTGGTGAGTTTGCCGATGGAGATCACGCCTCCGAGCGTACTGGTAAAGTGCTCACAGATCGCTTACACTTTGGGTCGAAAACGGGGTCAAAACCGCAGGTGAAAGTGTGTGTGAGAGATAGGCGTGGGGCGGTGCTGCAGGGATGCGGGGGGGCGGAGCTGATAGTGGTGTCGGGTGACGGTGAAGCTGAGGAGTTGAGGTGGTGATGGCGGTGGCGATGGTGATGCCGGCGACGCTGCAGGGAGTGGCGGGGCTGGAGCGGGACTGGGAGGGCCCGGGGCCCCGCTTCGTCCAGATCACCGCGCGCTTCCACAACCGCTGTGGCGGCTGCGGCGGTGAGGCGCGGGTCGGCACCCGCATCACCTACGACCGGCTCGAGCGCCATCCGTACCACCCGGGATGCGCGTGGGTTGCGATCGAGCAGCCGCCCTGGCTGATCCCCGTCCTCGCCGGCGATGCGCCGGCCGCCGGGCAGGTGATCGCGCATCCCAGCTACGGCTGGCTCGTGTGCGTGCGTGTGGCGGGGCGGGCCTGGGCGGACAAAGGCGTGAGCGCCGGGAGTGTCGTCGGCGTGGCCGCTCGTCGTGCCCTCCCCGAGGAGATCGAGCTGGCTCAATGGCGCGCGTACGCCGGCATTGGCGATGAGGCCGAGTGGTCCTGGCTGCAGCCCGAGCGCGTGGGCGACATCGCGGAGTCCGTCGCTGAGTGCACCGGCTGGCCGATCACGCGCACGGCACGCGAGCCCACACAGTTCGTTGCGCCTCACCCCGGCGGGCTGTTGGTATTCGGCGAGGTCACCCCGCTCGATGAGACCGAGCGCTGGATCGCCGCGGATCCCGAGGAGCGCTCGCTGTATCAGCGCGGCTATCGCTGGTGCCGCTGTTACTCGGTGCAGTGCCTTGCCGGCGAGGAGGGCCACGTCCACCTCGGCTCGGTCATTCCCGTGACACGCACCCAGTTCGACGCAGCCAACCAGCGGGGCTGGTCGCTGCCCTAACCGCCCGTGTGTCCCGAGTGGGTATGCGTCGTCAGGGGCGCAGCGTGTGCGCACGTCGCGGAGTCCGCGACTCTCGCGGGGAGCGCGAGCTCCGCGACATTGCATCAATGCGCGGATCACGCCAGCCTCGCGAGATACAGAAGCTGCGCGATCTAGGCGATGGCAGCGGCACGCGCGAGATGCGCGTGACACGCGAGATGCGCGAGATGCGCGAGA
>PLZA01000001.1 GCA_003153505.1 Candidatus Dormiibacterota bacterium | reverse complement strand
ACTAGGGGCCAGTTTTTTCCCTGACCCACAGGCTATCCATGGCGCAATGAAGGAACTATTCCGAACGATGTCTGACGGCGGGGGCCATTTCGGCGCAGACACGATCCAGTGGTTCAACGGCGGCTTGTTCGATGGCGACGACACCATCGAACTCACGCTCGACGAACTAAAGGTTGTCGGAGAGGTCGGGCGATTGGATTGGTCCCAGATCGAGCCGGCCGTCCTCGGCACACTCTTCGAGCGCGGCTTGGATCCAGATAAGCGGAGTCAGCTTGGGGCGCACTATACCGACCGTCGAAGCATCGAGCGGGTGGTACAACCGGTTGTGATCGAGCCGCTTGAGCGTGAATTCGAGGCTGTCAAGGCGGCAGCACGTGCCGCTGTCGCAGGCGTATCCCTCAGAGGCCTTGTCCAAGGCTCCGATCTAGCGCGACGCACTAACGCGATCAGGAAGGCTAGCGCCATCATTACCGTTTTTCTCAACCGCCTCGACACCGTGCGCGTCCTCGACCCGGCTTGCGGATCCGGGAACTTCCTATACGTTGCGCTCCAGGCTCTCAAAGATCTCGAGCGGCGGGTCCTATTGTGGGAGGTGACAGAACTCGGCGTTGCCGCGATGCGATTCCCAGCGCTCGGACCTCATAACGTGCTGGGAATCGAGCTGAACCTGTACGCAGCCGACCTTGCTCGGGTAGCCATTTGGATCGGTGAGATCCAGTGGATGATCGGCAATGGTTTCGCTTACTTGAGGGATCCGATCCTGCGCCCGCTTGACAATATCGAGTGCAGAGATGCGGTGCTGCTGACGAATGATCATGGGCTGGCAGAGGAGCCAGTGTGGCCTGCCGCAGAGTTCATTGTGGGCAATCCGCCGTTTGTCGGCGGAAAGAGGCTGCGCTCTGAACTCGGCGACGAGTACGTGGCGGACTTGTTCGCTGTGTATGCGGGTCGGGTCCCACACGAGGCTGATTTCGTCTGTTACTGGCACGAGAAGGCACGTGCGATGATTGAGGCGGGTCAGTGCGAACGTGCCGGCTTGCTAGCCACGCAGAGCATCCGAGCCGGCGCAAATCGCCGCGTACTGGAACGCGCCAAAGAGACCGGAGACATCTTCATGGCGTGGTCTGACGAACCATGGGTCGTGGAGGGCGCCGCGGTCCGCGTGTCAATCGTTGGCTACGACGACGGCACACAGATCCTCCGCACACTCGATGGCCACGCCGTCGTCACTATCAACGCTAATCTCACCAGCACTCTCGACCTAACGCACACGAGTGTCCTGGCTGAAAATGCTGACATCGCTTTCCAAGGCATGACAAAAGGTGGACCCTTCGAACTCACTCGCCTGCAGGCGGAGTCACTCCTTGGGGAGCCCAATCCGGATGGACGAACCAACGCAGACGTCATCAGGCCGTGGGTGAATGGCCTTGATATCACGCGCCGCCCCAGGGACATGTTCATCGTGGACTTTGGTGTCGATATGACCCTGGAACAAGCCGCGTTGTACGAGGCGCCATTCGCGTTCGTCGAGCGGGCTGTCAAGCCTGACCGAGCCAACAATCGGCGCGCTGCCTATAGTGAAAAATGGTGGATCCATGCGGAGGCCCGATCCGGTTTGCGCAAGGCGCTCGTGGGCCTGAACCGGTTCATCGTCACGCCGCGGGTCACAAAGCACCGTGTCTTTGCGTGGATACCTGCGGATACGGTCCCAGATACGCGGCTGATCGCGTTTGCACGAGACGACGACTATTTCTTCGGCGTGCTGCATTCTCGCGCACACGAGCTGTGGGCAATCAGGACCGGCAGCCAGCACGGCGTTGGGGCGACGCTCACCTATACGCCGGTGGCAACGTTCCAGACATTCCCGCTGCCGAGGCCGAATCCCGATCAAATTGAGCGCATCGGGGTTGCAGCGGCCACTCTCGATACGCTCCGGCAGGGATGGCTGAACCCAGCCGGCATGTTGCAGGAAGAGCTGGTCGAACGAACACTAACCAATCTCTACAACAGGCGACCACTATGGCTCACGCAGGCACATGAGATGCTCGATCGCGCCGTACATGACGCCTACGGGTGGGAGTATCCCCTCGACGATAACGAGGTTCTGGTCCGACTACTGGCCCTGAATGCCCTGCGTGCTACTGGCTAAGGTGCTCAGCGCGACACTCGCCTAACACCGTACGGATGATGACGCCTCAACACTCTTGGCACATCAACGTGGCGGGAGCGAAGCGTCGCTCGCCGCCTTGAGGGGAGCGGTGCCGCCAGCACAGAGCCGCGTCGCGATACCCTTACTCTGTTCTTAGCGCGAATAGTTGACGCGGCGGTGTGTTTGGCTGACCAGGGTCTATGAGCGGGCCCGAAGGGTCCATCTGACAGAGTTTCGGACCGCGCGAGTCCGTCCAGCCTCAAATTCACGTCGAAGATCTCCCCGCGGAGCGTCTTTAAGCCGCTGGTAGAGTTCTGCGCTCATGGTGGCCTCAGGCGTCTTTCCGCGGGGACTGATTAGGCCTTTTCGGATCGCCGCTTCGGTAATCTCGCCCGACGTCATCGGTTCGCGCGCGGACTTCAGGACGGTGATTGCCGCCTCGAGGTAGGTCACGATGTGAACTCGCAGGGGGACAGTTCTTCAGGCAGAATCACGGCCCTTTAGCCTACTAATGATGATCTCCCTCGCGGATGCTATGCGGTGGACCGCCCGTGTGGCTACCCCCTTGCGTCCTGTGGGTGATCACGAAAACCAGTCAATCCCGATCACAAACCTTCCCGGTTGCCCAAGCGCCGCGGCTTGAAGCGAAGGGAGTCCGCCACCCCGATAACCTGTGTTCGGCACGACTATTCTGCCGAGCGCAACGTGAAGATTGAACTAATGGGCGGCGCGTTGGTAATCCGTGGCTCCGCGATCGTGTTTCGAACGACCGCTAGGACAACACCGCGGCGGCTCACGCCGCCCACGAACGTATCGCGGTAGGAGGCTGTCGACGAGGCCTCGCACCTGATCCGCGTCCCACACGAATTCGCGCTGAATCGCGGGGGAGAAGGTACTTCTTGTGATGGATCCCGCTCAGTATGTCCTCGACCGGCGCCGGTGTCTGGAAGCTCAATCACAACCTCCCGCCTACGTTCGTCTCGCGCCTCGGCGGCCGTGCGCCGCCTACTACGGAAGTCTATGTGACTGTCCTCCCACCGGCCGCGACATCCGGCCGTCGCACGAGCGGCCCATCATACGGCCATGGGGCTGGACGAACTGAGCGCGGGCGGCATGCTCGAAACTGTTCTCCTTGGAGGTCTGCACGGCGACGTCCTGCGCATCTGGCGGGCCGGTGGAGACGCTGAGTTCCGTCACGTCCGGCCCGTAGAGCTCGTCACGAACCTACTCGGACTAGGAGTGCTGACTCGCACGAGCTCTGAGCCGAATAGATTCCGCGAGGTGGGACTGTTGGACGTAGCGAGCGGCACGCTGCTCCTCACCCGTCGCGCCTACCTGCAGGCGGGGACGAACAGATCACGACAGAAACCGCGCGGGTTCGCACGCGCGTCGGGCTGGCGCAGAAACGCAACCAAGCTATGTGGACAGAGTGGGGCTTGTGGCTCGAGCACGTCATCGTAACCGCCGCATCTCGCGTGGAGTACGTCGTGGTGGAAACGGGAACGTGGGACGCCGTCCCGGAGCCTTACGCCTTGATGGGCGTGTTTCCTAGCCCGGCAGGCGCGTAGATCAGTCACGTAAAGCCAAGCCGACGCCCGCGGGTAAACCATTGAGCACAGCGGGCGACGGAGAACCGGGATCACCGGTGTCGGCGCCGGCGACCCCCGACACCGTTGGCGTCACGGGTCTTCTCGCAGTGCAGGCCATCAGCATGTGGGCGGCTACGCTTCTTGACGTCGTGCTGACCTTCGGGCGAAGTCCCGGAGGTCCCTGGACTGCCACATGCCATCAGCGATGAAACGCCGCGTCAGCGCTAACGCCCCTGGCCGGCCTCGGTGCTTCACTGACCCCGGCGCATTGCGCGATCCGGCCGTATTCTGGACCGCCACGCTCACAACACGCCAAGCGCATCGAGCATCCGAAGAATCTCGTGGCGCTTGGCGCGGATGTCACGAAACCGATCGTGACTGACGGTGACGTCAACGATCCAGGCCGGTGGTGCGGAGCGTTGGAAGTCTTCTCTCAAGGCCGCGTCTGATCTCTTGACCACGGCGCCGCCAATCAGGTTAAACTCCCAAAGGGAGTCAGCACTGGCCTGAGGCTGGCGCACGATCTCAGCCACCTGGTTGTCTTGCGTGCGAACGGTGTGCCGATGCGCTCATCAGCTGACTGATGGCGGCTCGCCCGCAAAGGCGGACCTTGGCTCCTCAGACAGCACAAACGACAAGTAACGCCATCGCTGCGCAAGAGCGTATGCACCCTGGACCACCTCGACTATCTCGGGAAGCGGAATGGCTTCATCCACCTTGCACGCCTCAATCTTGGCTTCAAGCCGCGGCCACAGCGCCAGGGCCAACTCGACCTTGCTGGGCTTCGGTGTCCATTGACTCCAGACCTCTTTGATGTCCTTACCCGTTGCTCGAGTTGCGACGATGGCCTGAAGTAGTTGGGCGCGGTTACGTCTGTTCCGCCCACTGTCCACGGCGAAGATGGCATCCAGGAGCTCTGCATCCTCAAAGTGGCTGAATTCGTAACACCGTTGACTCCACGTCTTGATCTCGATCAATTCGTCGAGTTCCTCGCGATTGGGACGGTCAACTCCCTGCGCTTTCAACACACTCTGAATCTCTGCTAGGAGCTTGGCGCGGGTTTTGGCGATCTTCTGGTCCGTCTCGAAGTGGCGACCTTCGGGATCGACGGCTACCAGCAAACGCGTCGGCGGTTTCGCGAGCTGCCAGGCGTCGTGACCAGGCAACCTCGTGCGGATAAGCGGCGCCGCTGCGAGCGCCGCGACCTTCTCCAGATCCCTGTCAACACCTCCCAATCTCAGCACCCGGACGAGTTCGGGAGCGTCCGGATATCCGAGTGCCTTCCACACGAGCGGAACGTGTACTTCTTCTGTCTGACCTTCGACAGCCAGGACCACGCGCGGGTGGGGAGAGAGCCCCAGATCCATCAGATCCTGGTCGAGTGTCTGATCTCTACAGCTGAGACGATCACAGAGCGGGTGCCAACTTATCCCGAAGGTCGCGGCACCCGGCACCGGCGAGCCGACGCCGTGCTCCGCGAGGTCCTCGCAAAAGCGTAGGAGAATCTCCGCGGCCACCCGATAGTCCATCGCAACCAGTGCCGGACCGCGGAGGTACTTCCGTCCATCCGGCGGAAGTCGCCGCACGAGCTGGCGCAGGGGTCCGCTGGCGACGGGGTCAATGCCATGAGCGCGTAACAGGAGAAGCTCGGCATCCCCGCGAGCCTGGTCGGCCGCGTACGCGAAGCGGGCGCTCAAATCAATCGGATCGAAGTTCTTACGGTATTCGACCCACAGCCCCAGGTCACGCTCATCTACGCCACTGATGCGAGTCCACTCAGGGTCCAGGTTGGGAAGGTAACGAGCTTCCAGCGCGGTCACGACGGCAGCAATCGTCCGGTATCTCTGCGCCAACCGCGTGAGGGATTGATGAGCAGCGGGCAGCCGCGCAACTGGCAAGCCCATCTTCCATCGGAACGTTGCGCGACCGATATACCGGCCGATCTCTGTCAGGAGCAGCAACTGGTACGTCGAGTACAACAGCCCGTTCCACCATCTCGGGACGTCTGCCTGATGACGATCGTCGAAGCGCATCCGTGGCCGATACGCAACCGCGGCGGGGTCCACCAACCGCCCCAGCCTTGCCGCCTGAAGCAGCTCATACAAGGAGGTGTTATGAGCCGCAAGTTGGGGGGCGACCAGAACGACCGGTGGACCCGCGCGACGATCCCGGATCTGCACGAACGGCACGAGCACGCCATGCCGATACAGCTCCCGCAACAGTGACGGATCTAGATCCACGCCGCGCTCGCGCGCCTGTCGGATGAAGTCCCCAGTGCGCAGCGGTCCACTCTGCGTAAACGCCCACGGCTCGCAAGCTGCCTCTAGCGTCGACGTCTTCGCGTCCGCGCCTACGAGCGAGGAGGTGTCAGTCAAATCGGTACCCAACCGAACGCGTCGATCGCATTAGCCTCTCAGTGCTATCGTACATCTGTTTGTCTCCCACCGGACCCCAGAGGCCCTAAAACGATGCGACCGCATCCCTCGACGAGCCACCAGCAGCACGGTGAAGCAGCGCACGGGGGCAGCATCGCTCCATTGGCGTGGCATCCGTCCGCCGGCGCGCCGACAACACATGTCTGACGATCCTGCGATGGCCGAGTTCCAACGCCTGCTAGCCGATACGCCGCCGGCGGTCGAACCCTTTTATAGCCATTCGCAATCCGGCCAGCCGATCGTCCTGTATGCCGGGCCACTCGAGGCGACAGACCCCGTACAAGAGTTGGGCCGCGTCGTGCGAGGATCCATTGCACTCAGCTGGCTACCAACCCCGCACGTCGACGCTCGGTTCGTGATCGGTCGTCCGACCCGATCGGACTTGGTCGCTCAAATGGGATCGATATCGAGCGTTCGCCCGGTCACCACCTCGATACTCCCCCAGCGCCGCGCGAGAGACCTATTTCCGCGAACTCGGGCTCGGCCAATAACCATACATGCGACGACGGCTTTGTCCTCTCACGAGGTTGGAACCGATCACGGCTTCGCGGAAGCACGGTTCCACTTGGCCAATTTTCCCCTCATCCACGGCGCGAGCGTCCGTTACGGCGACGTGCTGCGACGAGCACGTCTGACATTTCGTTGGGCAGGCTGGACCGTGGATCTTGATGAGACGCCCGATTCGCGGTCCGCTCAAGAGTCACTCGAATCTCGCGGTGGCTATCGGCTCACGCATGTCGGGAGGATTGTGCGAGACGACGCCGTTCTCTTCGATGCGGGCCAGCTGCGCCGACTGCTTGAGGCTCTCGGCTACTTCTATGCCTTCGCTGCCGGCGCAAGGTGCGGACCAGTCTTGCCGGTTGCCTTCGACGCGAGCGGTCACGCAATCTGGGCGATGTGGAGAGCGCCGGGCGTTGATTCGTGGCTGCCGCGGTTCATGTGGCTTGATCGGCACCACGGTCGCGCGCAACTCGAGTCGCTCTTTCCGTCTTTCATGAGCGTCTGGCACGATGCCGCCGCCGAACTCCAGTTGCGGAAGGTGATCCACTACTACGCGGCCTCCAACCTGCCGTCGTCGATTGACGCAGCCCTAGTGCTGGCATTTGTCGCGTTGGAAATTCTCGAGCGGTGGACCCTCGGGACGCCGCTTCCGCGTGATGCCGATACGCGTTTGCGAAACACGCTCACGCGGCACGGTATTCCTCGCTCGATTCCGCCATCCTTGCCGGACCTCGCAGCGGTGAAGAATAAGAACAGCTGGACCGACGGCCCGAAGGCACTGACGGAAATGCGGCACCGCGTAGCACATCCCGACCCGGCTGTGGCGGAGCTGCCAATCTCCGCGCGGATGGATGCCTGGCTGTTAGTCACCGGGTACATTGAGCTCATCGTCTTGGCAATCGCTCAGTACTCTGGGGACTACCGGAACCGCCTCCAACGCGACCTTTGGGTCGGTCAGGTTGACGCCGTTCCCTGGCGAAGCCGTCCACGAACATGATTGGCTCGGTCACCCCGTGGGTTAACGCCAGACCGATACCCGCTCCCGACTAAAACCAGGCACTCCTCGAACAAGCTCTTGACTTCCTGGAGATCCTGCGCGACCTTGACTCCGCAGGCGGCGGCGCGTTGACCTGGGGCGCGGCCGCCTACCCCCGGACTGGCCGCTGGGCGTTGCCTGCCTGAGTAAAGGCGACCATTTCGTCCCTGCGTTCCGCAGCCAATAGCGATTCGGATGCGCAGTGGGGCATCTGAAATGCAGAGTCCGCGGGTCGACGGACGGTCCGGTCGTGCTCATGCGCTCAATTGGAAGATCGCGCCTGGCACCGGAGGCGTTGTCACTTTGACCAACCGCTTCACCTGCGTGATCCTCTCTGATGTCGGTGCAATTGGTCGCTCAAGCAGCCGTCGGCCGCGCCCCGCACAGGACTCAGCTGGGTGGGCTGGAGGCGTCGAAGGGACGGGGGGATTGCTTCTGGATGGCCGGAGCTGTCACGCGATCCAGCCCCGGACCGTAGTAGTCGCGTGAGACCTCATGTTCGGAGGCGCCGGAGAGCTCTAGGAGGAGCACCGGATAGTCGTAGGCCTCGCTTGGCGCCTGGGTAAGCGCGCGCTCAAACGCGCGTAGTACGAACCGGGCATCCGGGTCGACGCCTGGTTCCGGTCGATACGTTTGCGTGAACGCGTAGGTGGGATCCCCTCCGATGGCGCGGACAATGCCGTCCGCAATTGGGCCAGAGTGACCCGACGAGACAAACCACAGCGATGGTTTCGAGTTCGTTGGGAACAGGCCGACTAGGAACTCGCTGAGGTTCGGCATGTCGGCTTCTACGGACAGCACGGTCAACCGCTGGGCAACGTCCTCTGCCAACACATCGCAAAGATGAGACAAGGGCTCGTCGGTCGCCGCCCAACCACGTATAACACCGTGCAAGAGGTCGTCAGCGCCGCCCTCAACCCACATTCCAGTGAACCCGATGACAAGGTTGCCCCGCCGGGTCGGAAAGACCGTCACCTTGGACCCCACGCAACTCTGAACGCTGTCATCCGGGTCGCGGTAGCGAATCTTCGAATCTGCGGCAAAGATCAACCTTGCGCCCCCAACGGACGTCGCCATCACAAGAGACATAGCTGCCTCACCGGGTCACACCGACCATTTCCCATTTTGGGCTGGCATGGTCTACACGTGTTTGGAGCACATCAGCGAGCTATCTCGAAGGTACCGCTAAAGCGCGACTCTCAGGCACGCCTTCGATCTGAGAGACGCGGACCCATTCCGGCGTCGCTGCGAGCCAGAAGTCGTCAGCACCGTTGTTGACTGGGAGCGGGACTGCGAACTGTGTACCGTCGGGCTCCTGGTAGTAGGCGGTGACGCTGAAATGGAGGTGCTCCCATGCCTCCACGGCCTCCATGTCCGGTGCCGGCTCCGCGTCTCCGAATGTCCACACGACGCCAGGCGGCGGGTCATGGATGTCGTTACTGCTATATGCATCGGCGCTGACGTGCGCATAGGTGTGCTGCACTGAGCACGGCGCCGCCGGGTTCACCCCATGTTGGATGGTCACCGGATTCTCGGGCTCCCCGAAGTCCCACCAGGTCTCGTCGACCGTCGCCTGCACGACGTAGTTCACGACGAGCACCCGCCCGGATCCCGGCTGTGGGTCGCGAATGCTGAAACCCACGGTGGGCGGCACGTTAGCCCCGACCTCGCTAAAGCACGACGTGTAATGGACGATCTGGCTGTCGGCCGGCGGTGAGGACGTCACCTGGCCGGCCGTGTAGACCTGTCGGAAGGTCGCCGTGGCACTAGCCACGAGCTGCTCGACGTTGATCGACGGCGGGGTCTGATAGGTCAGGGGTGCTAGGCGCGTCACCGACGCGATCGGATAGAAATAGTCCTTGCCGCCGTCCGCAGGAATGAACCAGATGCCGTCGCAGCTCTTTGTTGCCGTCGACCATGTCCCGTCCAATTCGAAGTGGAGCGTCATGTCGGCGCTGCCCATGATCAACGAGGCATAGAGGACGCTCGCGTCCGAGGGAATGAATCCGGGGATACCACTCGATGGCTTGTCCGGGGTCTCTTGCGTCCAGACAGACCCTCGACCCGGGTCGTACCACGAGATCGGTCGCTGTCCGCCCGACACGGGGCCTATTGCGACCTTGGAGTCCTCGTACTCGTAGCAGGGTTG
This sequence comes from Candidatus Dormiibacterota bacterium, assembly GCA_003153505.1. Lineage (GTDB taxonomy): Bacteria > Chloroflexota > Dormibacteria > Aeolococcales > Aeolococcaceae > Palsa-851. The sequence continues at coordinate 19,397 of PLZA01000001.1, read as the reverse complement.
GCCGTTCTGCGGCGGCGTCGTCGACGTCTGCCGGTGAAGTGTCGATCCTGCCGTGATAGTCACCTGAGGCGTTGAGCAGGTGATCTGCGCATCACCGGTGACAACGACGGGCGCACTCGGGCCCAGCTGGGTACCACCCCAGTCGGCTGTACCTCCGGGACACGCGTGCCCGCCACCGTATGCCTCGACAACCTGCGGCGATGGAGTGAGCGCGAGAGACGCTAGCGCCACCACTAGTGCGATCTGCAAGGTCGAGGGAACGTGGCGCACCTCGCCTCACTCGGCGCACAGCGCAAGAACAGGCTGCGGCTCGCTGCTATCGCAAGCAAAGGATGCGCTCGCATACCACACCTCTCCGAAGTTCGCCGGCTGCTCGAGCTTGCCGATGACCACGAAGCGTTGCCCAGCACTGACACTCTGATCGGTCAGCGGCTGGGTCGTACCGTTGGCGAACACCGCGTCGACTGACCAGGCTCGACTGAATTCCAGGATGAGGGCGTAGCCGTCGGTGTCGCGAAGGAACCCTTGCGCAGATGTAGAGACGGACACGAGCCGTAGTGACGCGGGCCACCGCTGTCCAACAATGCGAAACGACGTAGCACCCTGAGGCAGCACCAACCCAGGTTCGGCCTCCGGCGCGCTGATCACACCGTTGTCAAAGAGGCCGGTCTGGTCTGCCGTGATAGCCCAGTTCTCCCAGGCGTTCTCGCGCATGACCGCGTCGCCCCATAGCTGGGCGGTCGTGCTGCTCACCGCACCGTTGGTCGCGTCAACCACCGCCGGCGTCGCCGGACGCGTGTAGGGCACGGTGCTGTTGGGGACCACCGTGATCGCCCCGGTCGCGTAGTACGTGCGCCACTCGTTCTGGACGGCGATGGGCGCCTGAAGGAACGCCACGTCGGCCGGCACCGGAAGCAGCGTCGGGTCGCCGGGATCTGCGGTCACGATCGGCGTTGCAGACGTCTGCGAGGTCGGCGTTTCCAGGTGGGCGCTGGCGGACGAACCAGACTGGGACGAGCCGCACGCCGTCATGAGGGCGATCAGGAGCAGCAGCGCCACTGGCACTGCGGCCAGCCGCGGGAGATCGCCGTTATCCGCGCGCACTCCCGCCTCCCTGTCGGCGCGATGGGTCGCGCCTGCTCGCCCGCATCGTATCAATCCAATCAGACCCTTCTCGCGGATGGGCTCGCCGCCAGATCAGTTGTGGCATGGGCAGTGGATGATCGTCGGGTCCAGGTACGGGACCGGGTTGATACAGTCCGCCGTCGAGGCTGCCCCGAGGTCGATCTCGAAGTGCACGTGACGGCCGGTCGCGTAGCCGCTCGCGCCCTCGGTGCCCAGGGCGTCTCCGGCCCCCACACGCTCCCCTACCAGGACGTCGAGCGACCCGGGAGCCATGTGTCCATAGCGGGCGAAGAGGTCGCGACCGTCCAGTTCCGTCTCGATGTCGACGTTGCACCCGAAGGTCCGCGCTCTCGAGGTGTAGTAGGTGTTGGGGCAGGGACCGTCGGCGGCGATCACCACCGTGCCGGCCAGAACGGCAGTCAGGGTAAGGCTGCCCTCGCAAGCGAAGTCGATCCCGGTGTGATGGGGCTCGAAGGCGCCCGGTCCCGGCATGTACCCCTGGGTCTCGATGGGGTCGCCACACGGACGACCGGCGGCCACCTGGGTCGCGGTCGGCTGGTTCGGCAGCGATGGCAGCAGCGCTCCCAGTGCCCCCACGACCCCGATCAGGAGCATGGCCAGCGCGAGCACGGCGATCAGACAGCCGCAGGTCAGCGTGCGGGTCACGCCACCGATGCCTCCAGGGCTTCGGGATCGGAGCGCACCCAGGGCCAGAGCACCGGGCTCGGGGTCACCTGCACCACCGTCCGCTCGCCCCCGGCGATGAGCACGCCACGCCCGGCCACCGGCGGCGTGAGTGCCGCGGCCTCGTCGTCGGCGAGATCGAAGAGCTCACGCACTTGCGCAGCGACGGTCTCCTCGTGGCCGAGCACCAGCTTGGTCGCCGAGGTCGAGGCCAGGGTGCGGCCCAGGTCGGTGGAGACGAACTCCTCGATGCGCTGCGACGCCATCCACACGCCGGCACCGCTCTTGCGCGCGCGGCGGACCAGCTGCTCGAGGACCTGGCCGGCATCCGGGTCCACGGTGAGGACATGGGCCTCGTCGACCAGTACGATCAGGGGGCGGTGCGGCCGGTTCAGGACGCCGAGCACATGGGCGAGGACCACGGCCAGGGCCGGGGTGAGGTCGGCCGCGTAGCGGAGCGAAAGGCTGCGAAAGCCGACCCCGACCGGCGCCTGGCCGTCGATGTGCAACCGGCTCGGGCGGTTGAAGATGCGCCCCAGCGAGCCCCTGGTGTAGCCGGAGAGGCGCAACGCGATGCGGCGATAGCGATCGCGCTCGATGTCGGAGAGCGACGTGTCCTCGCCGACCGAGGTGCGCAGACCATCGACCAGGTCGCCGAGCAGCGGCTCGGCGTCGCCTGCGGCATGAGCGGTGAGAAAGGACGCCACCTGGCCATGCAGCCAGGCCTTGTCCTCACCGGGTAGGCGTCGCACCGGGCGGCCACCGACATAGGCGACGGTATCGCCGCCGAGGATGGACAGCACGGTGACCACCACCTCGGCCGCCTCGTCGACGGGGAGGTCACGTCCCACCGCGAGCGGGTTGATGGAGGTGTCGGCCAGGTCGACGTAGCGCCCGCCGAGCAGCGTGATCAGTGGCTCGTACTCGCTGTCGGGGTCGAGCACCACGGCGGTGGCACCGGCCATGCAGTGGCGGGCCAGCAGCGTCTTCGCAGCGGTCGACTTCCCCGCCCCGGAGCTGCCCACCAGCAGTGCGTTGTGGTTGCTCCGGGTCCAGACGGACAGGTATGCGGTCGCTCCGGTGCGCAGGTTGGTGCCGACGATCGGCTGACCGGGGTCGCTGAAGGGCGTGCCGAGCACGGGGAGCAGGCGTGCGGCGACCGCGTCGGTGGTGAGCTGGAGGCTGCGCCGCAGCGGCGCCATGCCGGGCGCCGCTGCGAGCGCCGGGAGCAGCCCGGGAACGGTGGCGCGGACCACCGAGAAGCCGCGGCCGGTGAGCAGGGCGCCGACGCGCTCGGCGCTCTCCTCGCACTGAGTCCGCGTTCTCGCCCGCAGCGCCAGGGTGAGCGCGAGCTGCAACCCGGTGGCGTTGCCCGCGGCCAGCTCGGCCTGGAGGCGGTCGGCGTCGGCGAGGGCCACCTCGGCGTCGACGTCGCCCCGGCCCTCGCGCAGCGAGGTGCGCAGTGACGACCGGTGCCGGCGCAGGGATCGCCGCACCACGTCCTGGCGTGCGGGCACCAGATGGAGGGAGCACGTCCCGGAGGCTCGGGCGCGCTGGAGCACGTCGACAACATCGCCGTGATCGACATCGGGTGGCAGCGCGGTCACGGCCAGGACCGCGACGTGATCCCCCATCCAGAGACCGCGAGACGAGGTGGCCGCCTCCGCGCTGCCCAGCAACGATCCGTGCAAGAGCTGCGCACCGATCTCCGCGGGTTCGAGCGCAGTGACCTCCAGCCCGCTGTCGCGCGCCAGTCGAAGCGCGGCGTCGAGCACTCGTTCCGCGTCGGCACGGCTGGCGCGCACCGCCCTCCCTAGCAGCCCGGACCCGAACGGGACGCCATCGGCGCGCGCGGAGCGCGGCGCCCAGACCACGTACTGGGTCAGGTGGAGGCTGGCGGCCGCCATCTCTCCGGCGAACTCGCGCTCCAGCTCGAGCAGCGGTCCACCGACGCGCCCGCGATCGACGCCCTCCTCCCAGAGGCGCTCGGCCTCACCGCGGTCGAGGTGCCCGGCGGTGGCGATCACCTGGGCCGGACACTCCACGCCGACCAGCCAGCGCATCAGGGTTTCGCAGAACCGAGCATGGGAGGCCGACCCGACGGCGACCGGCGGCGCCTCCACGCGCACCACCGCGCGCCAGCCCGCGCCCTCGACGTGGAATAACCCATCGGCGGTTTCGGCCACCCGTGGCACACCCAGGCGACCTGCGAGCGGGCCGCGCAGATGCAGCGGTGGGCGCGGATCACCGGTCACGACCCCCTCCTCGAGAAAGCGCACCACGCCGCGCGCCGGCTGATTCCGGTGCACCTGGCTCGGGAGGACACGGCCGAGCATCAGAAAGGTCCAGTACGTGACGATCCAGACGCCCTGCCGGGTCGGCACGGTCACCACCAGCGCCCCGCAGAGGAGGGCGCTCGCCAGCCCGAGGCGAAGTCCGAAAGGCAGCGGCGCGTGCAAGCAGAGCATCACCGGCGGCAGGCACACCCCGATCAGGGCGACGGCGCGGATCGGAAGCCGGAACGGACCGACGTCAACGCCGAGGTTGGCGTCGACGGCCAGCGGCACACGGATCCGAGTCACTCGCGCACCTCGGGGGCGGGCTGGTGGCTCCGCCCCGGATTCGCGGGTGGCTGCGGCTCGGGGCCCTGCTCGGTCGGAGGGCTCGATCGTCGCGGCCACGCACTCGTGACGGCGTGATCGAAGGCGGCCCAGGCGGCCGGAGCCACCTCGAGACGGCCCGCGCTTGTGGATTGGCCGTGGACGGACAGGCGAAGACGGCGCATGGCCGAGTCCATCCCGGGGAGCTGCTCCACCGCCGCCCAGCGCGCCGACGCGGGCGCCGAGGGCGGCATCAGCCCTGCGGTCACCTCGCCGATGAAGCGGTCCCCACCAGGGCTCGCCTTGAATGCCGAGAACGCCTGGGTCGGGGTGCTGAAGAACCGGAGCCCCGCCGCGCGCGATAGCGCGTTATCGGTTGCCATTGCGCTGCCCACGACGCCCGACCCGAAGCGTCCCGAACTGAGCCCCCTGAGCAGCGCACCGCCACCGCCGGCACCGGCGGCGAGCAGGGCGCCACCGGCGGCCACGCTGGCCACTGCAGCGGGGACGAACAGCAGCGCCTCGGCGGCGTGGCGGACGCTCGCCACGATCGAGCCGTGCTGGCCACCGAGCCCGAAGAGCAGCGCTCGCATCGCCTTACTGGTGAGCCACAGCCCACCGATCACCAGGATGACCGAGACCAGCGGGCCGAAGAAGGAGCTCGACAGCGACTGGCCCGCGACCGCCGTGCGCAGCGCGAGCCCGATGGTCAGCCCGAGCATGCCGAGCGCGACCACCGGGGCCACCAGGGCGCCGAGCATCAACCGCCACCACCACTGGACCACCTGAGCCTGGTGGTCGAAGACGGCCAGCGCCAGGAACAGCGGAGCTGCGGCGATCCCGAAGCTGATGACGATGAAGCGGATCACCATCAGGAGCACGAAGCGGATGAGTTGAAAGAGCAGCACCGGGATGAGCACGATCGCGACCAGACCGAGCTGCGGAAGGCGCAGCAGGCCGGTGAAGAGCAGCGCCCCGAGCGGATCGAAGCCGCTGGGATCGGGCACGGCGAGCCCCACGAAGGTGAGGAACACCTCGGCGGCGAGTGCCGAGAAGAGCGGGATCACCCAGCTCAGCACCGCAAAGCCGATTTGAATGGCGGCGATGCCGGCGACCGCGCGGAGCACGGTCTCGGCGACGCCGGTCCCCCAGTGGGTGCGCTGGTCGTGGCTGCTGCGCACGATCCGGGCGATGGCCGCGGCGCAGACGATGACCATGGACACCAGGGCCAGCGACGAGTACGCGTCGTGATACAGGCTGGAGGCGTCGAGCTGCACATCACCGCCGATCACCGACCGCGCGAACCCGTACGCCGAGGTGGGGTCGTAGCAGTTGGGCGAGTCGGGGTTCCAGCCGACCGTGTTCCAGGTGATCCAGCCCAGGATGTCGTGCGCAGCCTGGCCCGGAACGGCGATCCACCCGAGCACGGTGCTGACGATCCCGCCGAGCGCGCTGACGAGGTGCGCGACGTCGCCGATGACCGGGATGTGGTCGATGGGGTTGAGGTCGGGGCCGCTGCCGCCGATGCCGGGGCAGTTGGATGAGGGCACCGGGATAACGATCTGACCAGCGAGCAGAAGCGGCACGGTCGGCGCGGCCACGTTCGCCCGCTACAGGCTCAGCGAGCCGGAGAGCATGGCGCTCGCCGCCAGCTTGCACACCTCGATCACCCCCAGCCCGGCGAGGCCGATGCCCACCGGGCGCAGGATGGCGTGGCCCCAGTGCTCGTCCTGCTGGACCAGGCCGCGCTGTAGCGCCGTGGCGATCATGGCCACGAATACCAGCACCTGGGCCACGTCGGCGAAGGGCAGGAGGAAGTGCGCATAGAAGAGCTCGGCCAGGCCGGAGCTGTTGTCGGCGAGCACAGCGCGCATGGATGCGATCACGGCCGCTCATCCAGATCGCGGAGCTTGGTGGTGCGCATCGTGGGCCCACCGCCGGGAGGGGTCGGGTCACCCGGAGGCGGCTGCTGCGGCGCAGTGGTCACGTGGGCCGGCTGGAGGGGTTGCCGGTGCCGCAACTGCCGGATGGCCGAGACGTCGACGGTGAACCGCACGATGCGCATGCCGGAAACCCTAGGTTGTTTTCGCTCACAGAGCGCTTACAGTTTTTGCGACCACACGTCCCTCGTCATCGCGACATTGCATGCCGCCGCGGTTGCTCTCCGCGGCTGCAGTACCCGGTCCGACTGACCACCGAGGGCAGCAGCCACCCGCATCGCCACCCAATCGTTGCAACGACAGGGCGCACCCCCGCGACGGGGAGGCGGCAGGTCCTTAGCCGCCGTCACGTCAGCGCTTACACTTTCGCCGCCGCGCCCTCTCGCCCTCCATCCCTCATGATCCCGGGGTGACGCAGCGAGCCGACGTCCTGGTGCTCGAGGACAACCCGACCGAGCTCGAGGAAATCGTCACCGTCACCCAGGCATGCGGGCTCGACACGCTGGCGACCCGCTCACCGCAGCAGGCGATCCGCCTGCTCCGGGCCAACGACCCGGTCCTGGCCATCCTCGACTGGAACATGCGGCTCTCGCCGGATGCGGAGCAGACCGCCGAGAACGTGCTCCGCGCTCTGGCCCGGGATCATCCCGAGACCTTCACGATCGTCTTCGCCCTGCGCGCCGGCAGTGACCTCGATCTGCAGAATCGGATCGCGGTCGCGCACCCGGGCGCCATCCCGCACGACAAGCACCAAGGGCTGACCAGCCTGCTGCTGCGCGTTCGCCAGCTCCTCCAGCGCAAGGTCGGCGATCTCCGGGTCGACCGCGGCACCGTGGTCCACGTTCCGAGCGGAACCCGCTATCAGAACAAATGGGGGGTGCGGTTGCTCTGCGGCTACCCCGAGGCGACCGTGGCAAAGCGGCACACGACTCCGTACATGGCTATGTATCGCTTCGGGGTCTGGCTGCGCGACGTCGGCTCGACGGTCTCGCTGGAATCCGAGGGGGCCGGCTTCTACCACCTCGAGGTCACCGGGACGCGGTCCGGTCGTGCGGCTCAGCGCCGCTGACGTCGCCGCGCTGCCGCTTCCGGTGGCGCTCTTCGACCGTGACGGGGCGCTGCTCGCAAGCTCTGCGGAATGGTCCGGGGGTGGTCCCGGGACCGTCGTCTACCGCCTGCCCGCCGCGTCACTCGCGGTCGGATGCGACGAGCAGGATGCCGACATCGGTGCGCTGATTGCCGAGCTGGTGACCGCGATGCGCGAGGGTGCTCAGGCATGCGAGGGCGCACAACAACTCCGCCTCGGTGCGCTGGCGAGCAGCGTTGCGCTGGTGGCCGGGATCCCCGACCTGCACGGGGGCAGCACCGGCGATGTCCTCGACAACCTCACAGCGCTGCTCACGACGGTCAGCGCCCACGGAGTCACGATCAACGCGCACACCCCCGGGGCGGTTCCCGATGCGCCGGTGCTGGCGCTGGCGTTGCTGCAGCTGGTGATCAACGCCCGGCGCCATGACGACGCGACCGAGGTCACCATCGACATCGATCCTGGACCGGCGTTTCGCGTCCGGTGGCACGGCGAGCTTCCACCCCAGGGCGTCAGCACCGCGCGCCACCAGGCCGATCGCGACCGCTGGGGACTCGGCTTCGTCAGGCTGGCGATGGACGCGCTCGGTGGCGTCTACCTCTCCCCGGCCTCGCACGGACTCGAGCAGGTGACCGCCGTCCTGGCGGTCGACCCATCGCCGCGACTGCAGCTTCCCCTGTCGGCTGTCCGCGATGGCGTCGTCGATGCCGCATCGCCGGCGTGGGACGAGGAAACGCAGCTGCCCCCCGGGTCGCGGCTTCCCGTGCGCTGGCTTCCCCTCGTCGCCTCGGCGGCGCTCACTCCAGGGGTCATTCGACGGGAGGGCACGGCGCGCGCTCGCACCGTCGACAACACGACGTGGATCGCCATCCCACCCGAGGGCACCGCCGATAAGGCACGCGACGTGATCCGCGCGCTGGACCACGAGCGCGACCTTCTCGACGCGCCGCAACCGTTCGCGACCGTCATCGAGGGTCTTGCCGGAGTGATCGCGCTGCTGCTCGGAGACCGCCCGCACCGCGTCACCCCCGCGGCGTTTGATGAGCTGTACCCGGAGGCGGCCGCGGCGGTCGGTGCTCCGCTGCTCTCCATCACATTTCCGGGAGCCGCCGCGCCCATCCCGTCTCTTGTCGCCTACCTGGCGGCTCGACTCGGCGCGACGGTGTGCGCAGCTGGCGAAGGCCTGGCCCTGCAGGTCGGTGATCGCCTCCGCGACGACTCGATCGCGCGCCGGCTGGCCGACGCCGACGGCGTCATCCACCTGCCGTAAGCTCGGACCCGACCAGCTCGCGCTGCGCGTTCGGATGTGCTGGCGCAGGCGCACGACTTTACGGCGGTAGTGTCCAGAGCGGCCACGCACGGGCGGAAGCCCTCGCTGAAGCGGCGCTCTCCTGACTCTACCGTCCGGTCTCACGGGTGAGGATCCGCCACCTCTCACCATGGCAACGCCGCTCGCTCGGTCGCGGCAAGGCTGCCTCATGCTCGCCCCCGCTCGCGGCGCGCCTGATCGAATCCCTCTATGGCGCTGAGGGTTCGAGTTCTGCGGGACTGACCCATGATCTCTACACTGCCGGAAAATGCTGCCAGCCATCGCACTCTTGGGTGCCGCTCAAGCGATCTTGAGGAATGCGGTTGGCGCCGCAGTTTCGTCGGGAGTACGCGCTGGTAAGCAGTGGGCTGAGACGCGCATGGCACTCGCGAGAGCGCTTGCGCATTCAACCGACCAGGCCGAGATCGATTACCCAGGTGCCGCCGCTGAACTTTTTAACCAAAGCTTTCTGGAGTTGGAAGCATCCCCGATTTTGGCCAGATGCCTCATACCTGGCGCCAGCCAACCTGATGGTCGCGAACTCGCCGAAGCCTGGGCGAACTCCATCGGCGGAAGCAGGCAGCCGAGGCGCGACGACATTGCTCGAGCTGATCACTTCTTGAAGCTCTACCGGGCTGAGATCGTCAAAGCACCTGAGCTCGCAAATTTGACCTCACGCGTTCGCGAATTCGAGGACGCCGAGCGGCTCGCCGCAATTGAGCGAAATACCGACCCAATACGAGCGGGTCTCCAGAGCGTGGCCGTGGCAGCAAGGAGGGTCGAACGGGGCATTCAGTGGATCCGCCGTGGCCAGTTGAGTGTCGTTCAACTGGTGCGTGGTGCCATCTGGGACGCGTGCGATGGGGCAGTTCGGCTTGTATGGCTAGGTGCGCCCGATGCGACGCAGCTCGTTGAGTTGACCGATCGTCTGAATGCTGCGTGCCTGGAACTGTTCGAGGCCCTGGGGGATTCTGGGGCCGATCTCGACGAGCCTTGTGCGGTAATCGATGGACTTACTGGGGCAGTTCTAGAGTTCCTTGCCACGGCCGGCGTTTGACTCTTCCAATTGATGCGGATTGAGCTCAAGCGGGTCGTCGAGAATCGAGGCATCCTCGATCAACTGCTGGCGGTATCGGAGCACCTCCGATAGCGAAACGCGACGGTGGTCTCCTGGTGCCCGAGCGGTCTGTTCGCCATGCAAGCGGTTTGCGTCAAGCAGGCGGACCACCGTCGGACGTGTTACCCCGAGGAGAGCCGCCGCCCGGCTGGTTGTCAATACCGTCGTATACGGCTCGACGCGAACTGCCAGTCCGTCCGCGAGGAAGGCGAGTGCCCGTTGCACGGCGCGCAGAGCCGTCCCGGTCAACTCCCAGGGCCCGAGGGGATCGGGGTCGCCGGGCTCGATGAAGAGGCGGCCTCCGTGGCGAAGCAAGTCAGCAGCCTCCCTCAAGGCGTGCAACTCAGGAGCCGCGGCCTTCATTACGAATTCACTTTCGAGGGAACCGGCAGCAGACTCGGCCGGAGCTTGAAGCGTTGGCGGACTTGCTCGCCAGCTAAGGTCGCTCACCCTGCCAGGATACCGCTACCGAGATCAATACGCAAGAAACGAAAGCGTTGCAGTCTCCGCGCGTCTCCTGAGAGCAAACAATCCCATGGCCGAAGCAAATGATCTCCCACATCTCGTAGAGGCCTCTAGCAAAACCGTCCGTCACGGATTCGAACGACGCAGATGGCCGCGCAACCACTCGGCGTAGACTGTTCAAGTAGTGTTCAAGAAGGTTGGAGGTGAAGGTGACTGAGTTCGAGCGGGATCTCGTGCCGGTAGCGGCAGAGGAGCGCCTCGAGAGGGCACCCTTGGCCCTAGCAGTCTGCCAGATCAAATACGAGACTACCCTGTCGGTCTCCGACGGCCACACAGCTCGCGCCCTTCAAGACGCCCTCGGTGGTCGGGAACGTTACGGCAAGGTTGAACAGGTATCTGGGATCGCGCTCAACGTGTCTCTGGCCTCGAATGCCTCCCCCGCAATTCAGAGTTCTCAAGGGCTGGGCGGGTGGCGATTTACGTCGCTCGACGGTGAGTGGACTGTATCGGTCTTGCCGGACTTCGCAGGAATTGAGACGACTCGGTACGACACATGGAGTGCCGGCTTTGGGGAACGACTCGAGCAACTCGCGACCGCTGTTGCTAAGGTGATCTCGCCAGCGTTCGAACAGCGACTCGGTCTCCGCTACATCAACCGTCTCTCAGACCTCCCGATCGCGCGGCCATCTGACTGGGGAAGGTACCTTTCAGCCGAACTCGCTGGACCGCTTCTTCATCCGGTATTTGGTGGTGCGATAACCGCCTCCCAGCAGATCCTGAGTCTTAGCTTGAACGCAAGCGCTGATATAACTGCCACCTTGAGGCATGGCACGGTCGAGGCGCCAGAAGGTGTCTCGTATTTGCTCGACATTGACGTCAGCCGCCAGACTTCTCGGGAGTTCGATCCGCAGACCATCGCAATGGATGCCAATCAGTTTCGCGGGTATGCCGTAAGACTCTTTCAGTCGTCTCTCGACGCCGGGTACTTGGAGAGTCTCAGGTGACAGCTGTACTTGAAGAGCGGATGATCGCAGTTGAAACGCCACGACTCCGCCCAGCGCCTCAGGAGTTCGTATCCGCTGCCGGTGCAGAGCAAACACCGTTGCTGACGCTGGCGGACCCACGAGTTCGGCGTCTTGCTGCGAACTCGCGTAACTCTCCGCGCATAGAGCCCACACCTCTGATTACTGTGGCCGACCTACGCAAGGAGGTTCGCGCGCACCTCATAAGACTGATGCGCCAATTCGAACAAGCTTCGTTGCCCCTCACTGCGACCATCCAAGCGACGGCAGCAGCGGACCCAACAATTAAGTGGTTCGATTCTCGCGACTGGTCAACCATTCTCGAGGGATTCTTCCGAGCGTTCGATACGCTCGCAGCGCCAAGCATGGCCGGCCCCGAATTCGCCATGGTCGAGGATTTGGCACGATGGCTACGGTCATCGAAAGCCGAGATCGCGACGATGATAGGAGCGGGTCGAACGACGCCCTACACCTGGCTTCGGGAGAGCCGCCAACCACGACCATTGGTGAGAAGAAAGCTCTATCAATCGCATGCCTTGGCATCTGGCTTGGTGCGGCGACTAGGCGAGGACACGGCCATCCGTTGGTTGTGCGACGAGTCTACTGTTCGGCGATCGAACTTCCTGCGAGGCGATACTGACGCGGTGCAACGAGAAGCGCATAGGATTCTCTTCACTCCAACCCGCCGCCGAGCGCGTCCAGGTGGCTGGAGCCCCCCAGAATCGGATGTCGACTTCGAATGAGTCTTCGGCTCAGATGCCGGACCCGTCAGCCGCTCCACTTGACGCGAGCTTAGTTACCCCCTGGGATAGTGTCACTGTCACTGCGGTTCAAGCTTTCAAGCTTGGGGACCTCATCGCCGACGTTCCACTGCATTATGTGCGTCGCGAATCTGAACGCCTCTGGGAGTCCGCCAGTACCGACCCGACCATCGGATCGCTCGCGCACGCTACGTCCGGGCGATTGCCCTCCTACGCCATTATCACGACGCAGACATGCGATCTCGTTGACGAGGGCGGTGATTGCGACCAACCTTGGTTTCAAGTCTCTCCGGTACTCCGATACGAATCGGAGAACGATGTTCCCCGACGTGATTATCTTCATAAGCTGACGGCGCAGCCGCACATCACCGGCACATGGGTGGCCGACCTGCGTATTGACGTGCCGCTTGAAAAGACGATCTTGCGTGATCGAACCCCGATCCCGGGGTTCAGCAATGAGGATGACGAGCTCGATTTTGCTAGCCATCTAGGACGGCGCCGAGACAGGGCAGCGCTGGCTGACGGTATCAATCGATGCCTGTATAGAACCTTCGCGAAGAAACTTAGCCGGAACAAGAACCTCGGACACAGGGTAAAGCCCGCTCTTTATGCGGTTGGGTTGGCCGTCGAGCAAGGCACTCGAGTAGATCCCAAGAGCGTCGAGGTCCACTTCGTGGGGGCGGGTAGCCCTCCTGCTGGTGATGTGCTTAAGTGGCTTGAGAGCTGGTGGGACGAAGCTAGGAACTCAGCAGCTGCGTTCTCCCGTCCGTTCGAGTTGCTCGCGAACCAATACCATGGGAGCGGCGCTATGGATCTTGCCGTCTACGACGACCTTATCGTCCTCAGCTGGCTGTGACAATCACTCTTCCAGTGATTGGTGATGCAACGATGGCAACACCTCGGCCAGGCGGTGGCGGGCGCGCCGAACGCTAAGTTTTTGTGGCCTGAGGTACTGCTGCGTACGGGACGCCTGCCAGTTCATCGTTCGGCCTGCGGGACACACTGTGGCAGCCTTGCGCTCGGCGCTCGGACCTCGGGCTCACGAGTGACGCCGAATCATGCAGGTTGATCGTTTTCTGAGGCGAGGGCTTGCTGATAGGCATCTGCAAGCCGTTGGGTGGCCGTGGGGCGATCGCCAGTCTTGTGTCCAGTCGGTGCGGTTCGAGGTGCCGTTCGCGCAGCTCCTCCATGAAGTCCTCCCAGAGCTCGGGGCCGCCAGTCGAGCGTGCTGCCAAGCGCAGCGGGCGTCAGGCCCAGCGGCGGGCGATCGCAGAACGTCGTGCGCTGCTCACGCGGCACCTGCACAGGATCGACGACGCGGCCGCTGCGAACCACCACGCACTGGGCATCTCGGTGCTCGATGTGGATGAGGCGGTTGCGTCGGTGGCCTGCGAGCTGCTTGGCCGCACCGGCGGTAGCTCCGAGTATCACCGCCATACGCGGTCGCTCACCGCTGGAGTGGCCACGAACCCGGAGGAGCTGGCTCAGGTGGCGCTCGCCGTGGCCCTGGGGCGCGCCGAGGTCTACTCGGGACGCGAGTACATCTCGCCCGACCAGCGCGCACTCGTCGCCAAGCATCTCCGCTACCTCGTCGCACTGAGGTACCAGCCCACGGAGATCGAACTCAGTGTGATTCGTGAAGACGTCGCGGACGCCGGAGAGCAGGACGCTGGTGCCCACCCCGCTCTTGAGGCCGTGGACGCTTCGTAGCCACCCCACGGGGGCGGCTACCCGCGGTGGTGGCCGTTCCCTCCCCGCAGCGACGGCTCCTTACTCGCATCTGCTCAGCACGATCCACCGCCAGTGCCACCAATCGGACGCCCGCGCTTCTCCTGCGTCCACAACGGTGGCGCACCGCGGGTGGCGCGGACCCGGCTGCCCTCGAACACGAGGCCGAACCTCCGCGCGACCACGAGGTGTCCCCTTGTCGGTGAGCTGTTGATCGCTCTCATGGCATTCGAGCACCGCGCGGCCTGCGCTGCAACCCCCAAGACGAGTCGCCTGCGGCGAGGGGTTTCCGCTCCGTCCTTGTGCGCGCCGCTCCCCGAAAGCCACGCGATCAACCTCACAGGAGGACACATCCATGGCCCGGAAGCCCGACCTCGCAGCCGACGTCGATGGCGACGTCACCGACAGTCCGGCGAAGTCCCGGTCGTACGGGATCAACCACTTCCGCATCCTCGGACGGATGACGGCCGACCCGGAGCAGCGGTTCACCCAGAGCGGCAAGGCCGTCGTCAACCTGGGCATCGCCACCAACGTCAATGGCTTCGCCGAGTTCCACGACGTGGTGGCCTGGGAGAAGGCCGCCGAGATCATCGGCCAGTACGGCCGCAAGGGTCGCGAGATTCACGTCGAGGGGCGCATCACCTCGAGGATCCGCGACGTTGAGGGGCACCGCGTCAAGCAACTCGACCTGGTGGTCGAGAGCTTCCAGTTGCTCGGACCCGCGCCCACCGGCGAGGCCGAGGCCTAGCAGGACATGGGGCCGGGAAACCGGCCCCATTCCTCTATCCCCGGTCGACCTCGAGTGCCGTGCTCAAGTAGTGGCTGTGGTCACATCGACGCGCTCATCCAGCTGGCCGCGCAGTCCGTTCCTAAGCCACCGACCTCGGCCGCGCAGCAGTGATCCCATCGAGCCACACGCCTCGCAACCCTCATTTGTAGATGGACGCGCCATCGCTTGGTCTAGGGAGCGCTTCTGACGCTCGACCACGGCCGTTGCAGGTAGATCGCTCGACGACATACGACCCATGGCGAGCCGGCACAAATCGCCCTCGATGGAGCCATCCCACCACAGCCGCCGACCTCATCGCGTCAAGGGAGGCTTCGCCGCCACGGGCGCCCTTGACGCTGGCCGACGGCGGTGGTCCTGGGAGGCCCTCGAGGGCCGGACAGGCCGGCCCCGCACGGAGGTCAAGCCATGGCGACAACACGCTCTCCCCGCAGCCCTGCGGAGGTCGCGGCCATCCAGGAGCGCCTGCAGGAACTCGCTGACCACCCCGGACGGATCGAGCGAATGCACGGGCGACACGAGCTCGACGGCATCCTCGGCCTGCCTCAGGACAGCCGTCGCTCGACCGAGCCGGAGAGCATCGCTCGTTTCGCCGCCGACTACGGCTCCGCCCCTGAGGACCAGTCGGTCAACTACGGGAGCGGACTCCTGTGAACGCCGCGGTGAATCGCGACGATCTGCTCAGCCAGCTCACCGAGGGCATCCGCCGGCTCACCACGTCCGAGGCATGGCTCGCCTGGATGCGCATGCAGAGTCGCTTCTACCGGTACAGCTTCGGCAACACACTGCTCATCGGCTGGCAGCGGCCCGATGCATCACTGGTGGCGGGATACCGGCGCTGGCTCGAGCTGGGCCGCCAGGTGCGCAAGGGCGAGACCGGCATCCGCATCCTCGCACCCTGCCGGTATCGCAGCGCACGAAACGGAGACAACGACGACGACGGCGCCGACCTTGTCGAGACGGTGCGCAGCTTTCGCGTTGCGGTGGTGTTCGCGCTCGAGCAGACCGATGGCGAACCGCTGCCCGAATTGCCGATCGCACGCGTGTCGGGGGACGACCCGACCGGGTGCTTCGACGCGCTCAGCGACCACGCCCGCGACCTCGGATACCAGGTTGCTCTCGACTCGTTCGATTCCCCGAACAAGTGCGGAGAGACCAACTTCGCGACGCGGACGGTGACGATTCGACATGATCTCCCACCCGCGCATCGCGTGAAGACGATGTTCCACGAGCTGGCGCACATCGCACTCGAACACGATACATGCGCGTTCGGTGCGCGCAGTGTCGCCGAACTCGAGGCCGAGTCCGTTGCGTGGATCTGCTGCGACGCGGTCGGCATAGTTTCGGACGGGTACTCGTTCGCCTACGTGGCCTCATGGGCCGGCGGTGGTGATGCGGCCATCGCCGGGATCAGGGACTCAGCGCAGCGCATCCAGCGCGTGAGCAAGCGCCTGCTCGAACGGCTCACCGGCGACGGTGGGGCGCCGCCAGGTGCCGCTCACGCCACGGGCTGACAGCGCAGATCTGGATGCCCCGAGCTGTCGGGGTGACAACCGACACGGGACCGATGTCGGCACGACCTCGATTGGGTGGATCGGCGTCACCCGCGCGGCGCGGGGCCCGATATGCGACCGACCTTCCGCGATCGCCGGTCGGAGCCACGAACCTTTGCCTCGACTCTCCGTAGTGGATTCACCTCCGCCACCGTCGCAGATGCCGCCTCTTGGCGCTGCAAGGCCCAAGACGAGCTCGCCTGCGGCTCGGGCCTCTTCCGCGCCGGCGACACCTGCCGGCCCGTGGGCGTCGAATCCACACGCACGGAGAGCCACCATGCCCGCAGTTCGCGTCACCACCCGCCGCTACTCGTTCTCGGTCGTTCGCGACGCCGATGCGACCTATCCCAACCACGCGCCGGTTAACAGTCCGCGTGAGGCTGTCGACATCGCCCGGCACATCATCGGCGAGGAGATCACCGAGTGCATCCTGGTGCTCTTCGTCAACGCCCGGAATCGCATCAGCGGCTACGCCGAGGTGGCGAGAGGCACCATCAATGCGGCCCGCCTGCAACCCCGCGACGTGCTGGTGCCGGCGCTCTGCGCGAACGCAGCGGGGCTGATCGTCTGCCACAACCATCCATCTGCCGACGCGACACCATCGCGTGCGGATCGTGTCGTCACCGCGGCGCTGCGCAACGCCGCCCAGATCGTCGGTCTCCCGCTGTTGGATCACATCATCGTGACCGACACCGAGCACTTCTCCTTCCGCTCCGAGGAGGGGTGGGAGTGAGGCGCCCGCCTGCGCATCGAAGCGAGACGCCAGCACGCTCGCGGGCAAAGCGCCGGGGAACGCCGTGCGATCGCGTCTCGGGTCTCCTCCGACCGACCGACGCATGGCAGCAGGGTCCCTCCCGCCACTGCTCCTTCTGTCAAGGGTGACGTGCTGCGCACCGGGTTCGAGCTGACGCACGAACCGCGCCCCTGACAGCGCAGCGGCGTCCGGGCCTGGAGCTTGCATGCATCAACCGCTCGAAGGAGACCCGCGATGACTGCAACGATCATCCCCGACCACCGCACTGACCAGTCGTGGAATCAGTGCATCGCCTGCCATGGGGTGCGCAGCAGCCGGTTCTTCTGCCGCGAATGCCTCGACGCGGGGCTGGATGAGGAACTGAACCGCGACAATCCCATCCTCCACCGCCACGACTTCGATGCCGCAAGCACCGACCGCAGATTCCATCGATCGTCTCGCTGACGGCGCGGCCGAACGGCGCACCCGGAAGCGGGGCCTACCCTCAGCGATCGCGCCCGACGGTGGTCGTCCGCACCCAGACCAGGCGCTCCCGAGGGCCGCCGATCGAGACTCGACGCCAGTGCCCGGCTCGCTGGTGCTCGCGAGGTGACGCATGCGTTCCCACCGAGGCGCTGGGCTCCGTTCCACCCGGCACGTCCCCGATCGGCCACAACTCTCGTGCCACCACGATCACGCGGTTCCTGTGGTCGCGTTGCACGGTGCCGGTCACGAAGATTTGCTGGCCCACGCCGAGCGCCAGCACCGCACCTGCGAACGACCGCTCGACGACAACACGATGGCGCTCGCGGAACGCTCCATCACCTCCGGCCGTGACGACGAGCACCGATGTCAACGACGACTCCTGGTCCCAGGTCGGACGGACAGCCACCAAGCCGACGAGACAGACGACATTGACGCTCACCGACTCAGCCTAGCCGAGCACGGCGCGTACCCGATAGAAATGTAAGCGCTCTGTGAGCGCTCGGACGCTATCGTGTTCGCTGAACCTCGCGACTCCGCGGATGCCGCGACGTTCGCGACTCTCGCGGGCTTCGCGAGGCCGACGATATGGGAGGCATCGCCGCCATGCGCACCATCGCCACCGTCAATCACAAGGGCGGCTCCGGCAAGACCACCACCGCGGTCAGCCTCAGCGCCGCGCTGGCCGAGACCGGACGCCGCGTCCTGTTGGTCGACCTCGATCCTCAGGCATCGGCCTCGGCGTGGATGGCCGCCCCCACGGAATCGCGCACGCTGCTCGACGCGCTCCTCGGAGGAGCTCGGCTGTCCGATGCGGTCCACCACACCGGCACACTCGGGCTCGACATCGTGCCGTCATCGATGTGGCTCCTGGGCGCCGAGCGAAGGCTGGCCGAGATACGCGCCGGGGAGGGGCGCCTCGCCCAGCTCATCGGCGACCTCCCCGACTGCTGGGACTACCTGGTGGTCGACTGTCCGCCGGCGCTCGGCGCGCTCACCGCCAACGCCCTCGCCAGCGTCGAGGAACTGTTCATCCCGGTCGAGGCACACGTCATGGCGGTGGCCGGCCTGGTGCAGCTGCTGCGCGGCGTCGAGGCCGCCCGTGAGCGCGTCAACCCGCGGCTGCGCGTGAGCGGCATCGTGGCGTGTCGGGTCGACGCCCGCACCCGGCATGGTCCCGAGGTGGTGGGGCGCCTGCGCGGACGCTTCGGCGACCTGGTTTGCAGCACGGTCATCCGCGAGAACGTGCGCCTCGCAGAGTGTCCGTCGTTCGGGCAGCCCATCACCCAATACGACCCGCGCTGCAGCGGCGCCGCCGACTATCGCAGCCTGGCCGGCGAGGTGATCGCGCAGGAGGCGCGCCATGCGCCCGCGGCGTAGCAGCACCCTGGGGGACGACCCCCTCGCTGCGGTGTTCCCACCTTCTTCCACAGGACCGGCGGCGCACCAGGAAGTGCCGCGTTCCGCGCGGGTGGTCACGGTCGGCGTGTCGCTCGACCCCGAGGTACTCGAACGCGCCCGCAACGCCGTGTACTGGACTCCGGGGCTGACGTTGACCGCTCTCGCGACCAGGGCGCTGGCTACAACGGTCGATGCCCTGGAGCACGAGCGTGGGCAGCCATTCCCGGCACGCGCCGGCAACGCGAGCCTCCGACGTCCCGTCGGGGCGCTGGGCGCCGAACCCCAGGACTCCACAGCACACACGATCTGACCCGCGCTGCCGCGGAGCTGCGCGCTGGCCGGACATGGTTCGCCGGATCGCCGAAGTGCGCGTCGAGAGCATCGTCCGCACATTGCTGATGTCGCGCCTGCAACCCGTCACGCGTGTTCCGCGCCGCGTGGTCGTCGCGCGCATCGACTCAACCGTGCGAACTCCGCGCATCTCGCGTCGTTCGCGAATGTCGCGTGGCTCGCGAAGGTCGCCTGGTTCGCAGACCGCGCGCGTTCGGCAAGCCTTGCGTATGCCGCCAATCACGCATGTCTCGCGCATCTCGCGCATCTCG
>PLZA01000072.1 GCA_003153505.1 Candidatus Dormiibacterota bacterium | reverse complement strand
CGCCTGCAAGACCTCGCCGACCACCCCGGACGGGTCGAGCGGATGCACGGGCGACACGAGCTCGACGGTCTCCTCAGCCTGCCTCACGACAGCCGTCATTCGACCGAGCCGGAGAGCATCGCTCGATTCGCCGCCGACTACGGCTCCGCCCCTGAGGACCAGTCGGTCAACTACGGGAGCGGACTCCTGTGAACGCCGTGGTGACCCGCGACGATCTCCTCAGCCAGCTCACCGAGGGCATCCGCGGGCTCACCACGTCCGAGGCATGGCTCGCCTGGATGCGCCTCCAGAGTCGCTTCTACCGATACAGCTTCGGCAACACACTGCTCATCGCCTGGCAGCGGCCGGATGCATCACTGGTTGCGGGATACCGGCGCTGGCTCGAGCTGGGCCGCCAGGTGCGCCAGGGCGAGACCGGCATCCGCATTCTCGCGCCCTGCCGGTATCGCGCGGCACATGACGGAGACAACGACAACGACGGCTCCGACCTTGTCGACACCGTGCGCAGCTTTCGCGTTGCCGTCGTGTTCGCGCTCGAGCAGACGGACGGCGAACCTCTGCCTGAATTGCCGATCGCACGTGTGTCGGGTGACGACCCCGCCGGGTGCTTCGACACGCTCTGCGATCAAGCGCTGGAGTTCGGCTTCCAGGTTGCTCTCGACTCCTTCGATTCCCCGAGCAACTGCGGAGAGACCAACTTCGCGACGCGGACGGTGACGATTCGACGTGATCTTTCCCCCGCGCATCGCGTGAAGACGATGTTCCATGAGCTGGCGCACATCGCACTCGAACACGGCGGCTGCGCATTCGGTGCGCGCAGCGTCGCCGAGCTTGAAGCGGAATCCGTTGCGTGGATCTGCTGCGACGCAGTCGGCATTGTTTCAGACGGGTACTCGTTCGCCTACGTGGCCTCATGGGCGGGCGGTGGTGATGCAGCCATCGCCGGCATCAGGGATTCCGCGCAGCGCATCCAGCGCGTGAGCAAGCGCCTGATCGAACGGCTCGCCGACGGTGAGAGCGGGGCGCCGGAAGGTGCCGCTCGCGCTACGGGCTGACATCTGCAGGGCGGGATGCCCGCGTTGTCGGGGTGACAACCCACACGGGCTTGAAGATGGTGCTGATGGCGACGGCCGCTGGCGATGTCGTAGACGAGCCTCGTACACGACGGTCGCGACGCCGCTAATGGCGCCACCCTTGCTCGATACGGCGGAGGAGATCGTCCACGACTACAGCGGTCGCCTTGCTGTAGCTGGAGATGCTAAAGCGTGTCGGCTTCGGCGAACCGTCGCTCGCGTTCCGTGGCGTATCTACGTGACGCCGGCGCGAGCAGCAATAGCATCGCCGCCAACCCCGCGACGATCCAAGCGGCGCCGACGATCGAAGGGCGGCTGGAACTGGCATCGACAAAGACGAAGAGCATGACGCCCTCGAACAACAGGGCCTCTCTATGGCGGCGCCGGGGATACCGGCTCACCGTCATGCCCAGGGGAAGGATGAAGAGCATTCCAAGGAGGATCACTCCGAGTACCACGCTGGCCCACGCGATCGGAGCGGGTGTGCGCGGCAATGAAAATCCGCCGCGCGTCGCGGCAAGACCTGCTACGGCAAGCAAGCCCAGGAGTTGCACCGCCGATACAGCCGACGCGGCCCTCACCGTCGGCGGAGCCGCGTTATAAGCTCGGAGCCACTTCTCCATCACGCGAAAGTATCAGCAGGCCTCGTGCTGCGCGGGCTGCGTAACCACCCTGTGCGCCGCGAGATCGACTAACCACCGAACTCGACAGCCGGCGGCCCAATGTCTGCACCCTCGATTGGGTCGATCGGCGTCACTCGCACGCGCGGGGCGCGATATGCGACCGACCTTCCGCAATCGCTGGTCGGAGCCACGAACCGGTACGCCTCGACTCTCGGTGTGGATTCACCTCCGCCACCGTGGCAGATGCCGCCTGTTGGCGCTGCAAGGCCCAAGACGAGCTCGCCTGCGGCTCGGGCCTGTTCCGCGCCGGCGACATCTGCCGGTCCGTGGGCGTCGAATCCACACGCACGGAGAGCCACCATGCCCGCAGTTCGCGTCACCACCCGCCGCTACTCGTTCTCGGTCGTTCGCGACGCCGATGCGACCTATCCCAACCTCGCGCCCGTCAACAGTCCCCGTGAGGCTGTCGACATCGCCCGGCACATCATCGGCGAGGAGATCACCGAGTGCATCCTGGTGCTCTTCCTCAACGCCCGGAATCGCATCAGCGGCTACGCTGAGGTGGCGAGAGGAACGATCAATGCTGCCCGCCTGCAACCCCGCGATGTGCTGGTGCCGGCGCTCTGCGCGAACGCTGCGGGGCTGATCGTCTGCCACAACCATCCATCTGCCGACGCGACACCATCGCGTGCGGATCGTGTCGTCACCGCGGCACTGCGCAACGCCGCCCAGATCGTCGGTCTCCCGCTGTTGGATCACATCATCGTGACCGACACCGAGCACTTCTCCTTCCGCTCCGAGGAGGGCTGGGAGTGAGGCGCCCGCCTGCGCATCGATGCGGGACGCCAGCACGCTCCCAGCAACGCGCCGGGGAACGCCGTTCGATCGCGTCTCCCCTCCTCCGACCGGCCGACGCATGGCAGCAGGGTCCCTGCCGCCGCTGCTCCTTCTGTCAAGGGTGACGTGCTGCGCACCGGGTTCGAGCTGACGCACGAACCGCGCCCCTGACAGCGCAGCGGCGTCCGGGCCTGGAGCTTGCATGCATCAACCGCTCGAAGGAGACCCGAGATGACTGCAACGATCATCCCCGACGACCGCTCTGACCAGTCGTGGAATCAGTGCATCGCCTGCCATGGGGTGCGCAGCAGCCGGTTCTTCTGCCGAGAATGCCTCGATGCGGGGCTGGATGAGGAACTGAACCGCGACAATCCCATCCTCCACCGCCACGACGTCGATGCGGCAAGCACCGACCGCAGATCCCATCGATCGTCTCGCTGACCTTCGGCCCGAACGGTGCACCCGGAAACGGGGCCTACCCTCGGCGATAGCGCCCGACGGTGGTCGTCCGCACCCAGACCAGGCGTTCACGAGGACTGCCGATCGAGACCCGACGCCAGTGCCCTGCTCGCTGGTGCTCGCGAGGTGACGCATGTGTTCCCACCGAGGCGCTGGGCCCCGTTCCACCCGGCACGTCCCCGATCGGCCACAACTCTCGTGCCACCACGATCACGCGCTTCCTGTGGTCACGTTGCACGGTGCCGGTCACGAAGATTTGCTGGCCCACGCCGAGCGCCAGCAACACGTCTGTGACCGACCGCGCGACGACAACACGATGGCGCTCGCGGAACACTCCATCGCCTCCGGCGGTGACGACGAGCACCGATGCCACCGACGACTCCTCGTCCCACGTCGGACGGAAAGCCACCAAGCCGATGAGACACACGGCATTGACACTCACCGTCACAGCCTAGCCGAGCACCATGCATCGTCGATAGAAATGTAAGCGCTCTGTGAGCGCGGGGACGCTATCGTGGTCGCTGAACCTCGCGACACCGCGGCTCCCGCGATGTTCGCGACTCTCGCGGGATTCGCGAGGCCGACGATCTGGGAGGCATCGCGCCATGCGCACCATCGCCACCGTCAATCACAAGGGCGGTTCCGGCAAGACCACCACGGCCGTCAGCCTCAGCGCCGCGCTGGCCGAGACCGGACGGCGCGTCCTCCTGATCGACCTCGATCCTCAGGCGTCCGCTTCGGCGTGGGTGGCCGCCCCCGCGGAATCGCGGACGCTGCTTGACGCGCTCCTGGGGGGAGCTCGGTTATCCGACGCGGTCCACCACACCGGCACCCTCGGGCTCGACATCGTGCCATCGTCGATGTGGCTCCTGGGCGCCGAGCGCAGGCTGGCCGAAATACGCGCCGGGGATGGGCGGCTCGCCCAGCTCATCGGCGACCTCCCCGACCACTGGGACTACGTGCTGGTCGACTGTCCGCCGGCGCTCGGCGCGCTCACCGCCAACGCCCTCGCCAGCGTCGAGGAGCTGTTCATCCCGGTTGAGGCACACGTGATGGCGATGGCCGGTCTGGTGCAAGTGCTGCGCGGCGTCGAGACAGCCCGCGAGCGCGTCAACCCGCGGCTGCGCGTGAGCGGCATCGTGGCATGCCGGGTCGACGCCCGCACCCGGCATGGTCCCGAGGTTGTGGGACGCCTGCGCGGACGCTTCGGCGACCTGGTCTGCAGCACGGTCATTCGCGAGAACGTGCGCCTTGCAGAGTGTCCGTCGTTCGGGCAGCCCATCACCCAGTACGACCCGCGCTGCAGCGGCGCCGCCGACTATCGAAGCCTGGCCTGTGAGGTGATCGCGCAGGAGGTGCGCCATGCGCCCGCGGCGTAGCAGCACCCTGGGGGACGACCCCCTCGCTGCGGTGTTCCCACCTTCCTCCACAGGGCCGGCGGCGCACCAGGAAGTGCCGCGTTCCGCGCGGGCGATCACGGTCGGCGTGTCGCTCGATCCCGAGGTACTCGAACGCGCCCGCAACGCCGTGTACTGGACGCCGGGGCTGACGTTGACCGCTCTCGCGACCAAGGCGCTGGCTGCGGTGGTCGATGACCTGGAGCACGAGCGCGGGCAGCCATTCCCGGCACGCGCCGGTAACGCGAGCCTCCGACGTCCCATAGGGGCGCTGGGCACCAAGCTCCAGGACCCCACCGACCACACGATCTGACCCGCGCTGCCGCGCGGCCGCGCGCTGGGCGGACATGGGTCGCCGGATCGCCCACGTGCGCGTCGAGAGCATCGTTCGCACACTGCTGATGTCGCGCCTGCAGCCGGTCCCGCGTGTTCCGCGCCGGGTGCTCGTCGCGCGCATCGACTCAACGGTGCGAACTCTGCGCATCTCGCGTCGTTCGCGAATGTCGCATCGTGCGCGAGTGTCGCCTGGATCGCGGACAGCGCGCGTTCAGCAGCTCTTGCGGACACCGCTACTCACGCATCTCTCGCGTGTCTCGCGTGTCTCGCGTGTGCCGCGGCCATCGCCTACATCGCGCAACTTGCGTACCTCGCGAGATCCGCGCATTGATGCACTGTCGCGGACTCCGCGATGTCAGCACACGCCGCGCCCCTGACGACACATCCCACCCATGACACACGGGCGGTTAGTCCTGCGACCAGCCCCGCTGGTTGGCCGCGTCGAACTGACTGCGTGTCACGGGAATGACCGAGCCGAGGTGGACGTGGCCCTCCTCGCCGGAGAGGCACTGCACCGAGTAGCAGCGGCACCAGCGATAGCCGCGCCGATACAGCGAGCGCTCCTCCGAATCCGCGGCGATCCAGCGCTCGGTCTCATCGATCGGCGTGACCTCGCCGAACACGAAGAGTCCGCCGGGGTGCGGCGCCACGAATTGGGCCGGCTCGCGGGCAATGCGGCTGATCGGCCAGCCGGTGAACTCTGCGACGGACTCCACGATGTCGCCCACGTGCTCGGGTTGCAGCCAGGACCACTCGGCCTCATCACCGATGCCAGCGTATGTTCGCCATTGGGCCAGCTCGATCTCCTCGGGAAGCGCACGGCGAGCGGCCACGCCGACGACACTCCCGGCGCTCACGCCGTTGTCCGCCCACGTCCGCCCCGCCACACGTACGCACACGAGCCAGCCGTAACTGGGATGCGCGATCACCTGCCCGGGGGCCGGCGCATCGCCGGCGAGGACGGGGATCAGCCAGGGCGGCTGCTCGATCGCAACCCACGCGCATCCCGGGTGGTACGGATGGCGTTCGAGCCGGTCGTAGGTGATCCGGGTGCCCACCGGCGCGTCACCGCCGCAGCCACCGCAGCGGTTCTGGTGGCGCGCGGTGATCTGCACGAAGCGGGGACCCGGGCCCTCCCAGTCCCGCTCCAGCCCCGCCACTCCCTGCAGCGTCGCCGGCATCACCATCTCCACCGCCATCACTACCTCAACTCCTCAGCTTCACCGTCACCCGACACTCCCATCAGCTCCGCCCTCCGCATCCCTGCAGCACCGCCCCACGCCTATATCTCACACACACTTTCACCTGCGGTTTTGACCCCGTTTTCGACCCAAAGTGTAAGCGATCTGTGAGCGCTTTACCAGTACGCTCGGAGGCGTGATCTCCATCGGCAAACTCACCAGCGTCGAGCAGGCGGTTCGCTACCTGCGCGAAGCCGTGGTCGATCAGCAGCTCGAGTACTACACCGCCCGTGGCGAGTCGCCGGGCCGCTGGCGGGGCGTCGGGGCGGAGGCGCTTGGGTTGCGCGGCGAGGTGACCGACACCGACTTCGCCGCGGTCCTGAGCGGCAAGCACCCGACCACCACGGAGGATCTGGGACGCCACTGGTCGCGCCAGCACGTGGTCGCCTTCGACGTCGCCGTGTCGGCACCCAAGGACGTGAGCATCCTCTACGCGCTCGGCGACGACCACACTCGCGCGACCATCCTGCGCATCCACGACGAGGGCGTGCGCGCCGCCGCCGAGTACCTGCAGGCGCACGCCGGCTGGGCCCGGCAGTTCAACATTGAGACCAAGCGCGCGGAACCGGTGCGCGCGCACCTGGTGATGGCCGAGTTCGTGCACCGCACCGCACGTCCCGTGACCGATCCTGCCTCCGGCACCGTTACCGTCGATCCACAGCTGCACACCCACCTGACGGTGCCCAACTGGGCGCAGCGGCCCGACGGCACCTGGGGGCAGCTGTACAGCGAGCCCGTGTACCGACACGCTGCCGCGGCCGGCGCGATCGCACAGGCGGAGTGGCGCGACCGCCTCGTGCGAGAACTCGGGATCTCGACCGTGGTCGACGGCAAGGGATACTTCGCCATCGTCGGGATCACGGAGGCGCAGCGCCGCGAGTTCTCGCGGCGGTCCCAGCAGATCGACGCAGCGGCGAGGGCCATGGCCATCGAGTCGCCCAGCGGCCGGGAGGTGGCCACGCTCGACACCCGGGAAAGCAAGCACGAGATCGCTGCCACCGAGGATCTCTTCGCCCAATGGCGTGATCGAGCGGGTGGCGTCGGACTCGACAGCGGCGGGATGCACGACCTGATGCACCGCGAACCCGACGCCCAGCTCCCACGCCAGCTCGACGTGCGCGATCCCATTGAGATTCTCGGTGTCCACGGACTCACCGCCCAATCGGCAACCTTCACGCGCCGCGACCTGATCCGCGGCATCGCCGCGCACGCGCCTCTTGGCATGAGTCGGAGTCGCATCGAGACGACGGCCGACGCCATCCTGGCCGACCGTGACGCGGTGGTTGCGTTGCTCCCCACCTCGCACGACGGCGAGGCGGAGGGCGACACGATCCAGCGGTGGATCGAGTCCGGCCGCGACCTCCGGTACACCACGCCGGAGATGCTCCTCCTCGAGGAGCGGATGCTCAGTACCGCCCAGGAGCGGGCACACGCCGACGTGGGTGTGGCAAGCGATACGCACGTTGCGGCGGCCGTTGCATCGCGGCCAACGCTGACGCGCGATCAGCGGACGATGGTGGATGCCGTCTGCCGCACGTCCGCCGGCGTCGTGGTCATCGAGGGCGCGGCGGGGGTGGGCAAGACGTATGCGCTCGAGGCGTGCCGCGAAGCCCTACAGGCGAGCGGCATTCAGGTGGTCGGCTGTGCGCTGGCCGGCAAGGCGGCCCAGGGGCTCGAGGAGGGATCGGCCATCCCGTCGTGGACGGTGACGGGGATGCTCAACGAACTGCAGATGGACCACCTCCCATTTGGGGGTGTGCTGGTCGTGGACGAGGCCGGGATGCTCGGCGACCGCCAGCTCGCCGAGCTGGTCTCGCTCTCGGCGCGGGACGACGCCAAGCTGGTGCTGGTCGGCGACCCCAAACAGCTGCAGCCCATTGAGGCCGGGGCGCCATTGCGCACCCTTGGCGAGCGCATCGGCAAGGTCGAGCTCACCGAGAACATCCGCCAGGTCGATCCGTGGGAACGGGCGACGCTGGCTCTCCTGCGCGATGCCGAAGCGCGCGCGGCGTACCGCGAGTACATGCGACACGACCGGGTCCACATTGCAGCGTCGGCGTCGGAGCGTCGGGCGGAGGTGGTCGCGAATCACAGCGCTCTGAGCGCCAGCGGCCTCGACGCGATCATGCTCGCCCGCCGCCGGGACGAGGTGGAGACTCTCAACGAGCTCGCCCGTGCCAGGGCCGTGGAGGACGGACGCGTGCACGGAGCGGCGCTGAGCGTGAGAGACAAGGACTATCAGGCGGGCGACCGGATCGTCTGCCTGACCAACGATCGTCACGCCGGGGTGCGCAACGGCACCCGTGGCGTCGTTACTAGCGTCGATCCTGAACGGGGCACGCTCACCCTCGAGCGTCCGGACCACGGTCAGGTGACCATCGATACCAAGCAATACGACGCTCTCGACCGCGGCTACGCCCTCACCGTCCATAAGGCCCAGGGCATGACCGCGGACATCGCGATGGTGGTGGGTTCTGATGGCGCCAGCCGCGAGTGGACGTATACGGCGATGTCGAGGGCCACCCTCGCCACGCATCACTACGAGGTGGCGACGCCACGTGAGCGAGACCCGCTCGGGATCATGCATTGGAAGGAGCCTACTCCAAGCGCAGAGGAACGAACCGTGCACTCCTGGAGCCGCAGCGAGGAGAAGGAGTCGGCGCTCGACTATCCCGAGCGCTACGAGCAGGCCGACCATGACCGTACGGCCGGCCATGCCAACCTCGAAGCGCGCGCGACCGACGCGCAACGAGCCCTGCTCGAGATGCTCGGCGTACCTGATTTTCCTCCTGACGCAACCTGGGTGGATGCGACATTGGAGATCGACCACCAGTTCGTTGATCGAGAGGGTCGTCGCCTCGAGGGGTGGCTGCGTGACCTGGGCGTCTCCGAGCACGCGGCACATGCGTTGATCCGGCGCGCCGCCGACGATGTGGGTCAGGCCAAGGCGGCCGACGTGCGCAAGATGGTCGAGAGCAGAACGACTGCTGGCGTCATCACGCCAACCGTGGACGCCATGCTCGAAGCAGCGCAGCTGGACTATGAAACATCGCTCGCCCCCCGAGAACTCACCCCATGACAGCGCGAGCCGACGAGGCGGAGCGACGGCTGGCAGCGATCGAGCTTCGCCTTGAAGGGATCGACAGCTTCATTGCAGATGCCCGCCGATGGCTGGTCGACAGCCTGAGGACGGGCGAACGTGAGCGTCCTCTCACCACGTCCGAGGCCGAGGCGCGAGACCGACTGCTCAAGGCAGCCGAGCACTCCACCGCGTCCGTTGTCGCGGACGCGATCGTTCCGCCATCGTATGGCGACCAGGAGAGCGTCGAGCTGGCCTCTCTAGCAGCCTGGGTGAACTGGGTGGCGATGGCATTCGACCTCTCCGAACGTTGGCCGAGCTGCTGGTATCGCCACGAAGGTCTGGTGTTTGAGATGCAGTCGCTCCGTCGCTGGCACGTTGCCCTCCGCATCGATCTGGCCACCGACCCGAGCTCGGCAATCCGATGGAGTGAGGCCCTGCACAGAGTCAATACAGAATCCGCTCGACACATCGCTCAGCGGTGTCTGAGCACGCATCGTGACGCGCCACCCCTCGACGTGATCACGCTTGACGTGACCGCGACGACGAGGTACGAGCAGACACTGCGACGGTGACGGCCTTTCCGCAAAGTGTAAGCGCTGCGTAAGCACGAACCGGATAGACTCATTCCCTATCAGCGCTCCAATGCCAGCCTCTGTCGAAAGTTCGAGTCCCTCGCAAGAGCGAGAGCCGCGACGCATCTGGGACGGGGTCGGTCAGTCGTTCAACACCAGGCACCTTCGTGCAGCAATGCTCGCTCGAGGGCTGACCGCCGAGGCCCTAGCGGACGCAGCCGGCGTCAGTCGTGGAACGTCGTACAACGCCCTGCACGGCAAGCCGGTGCGGCTACGCACCGCTCGACTCCTCCTCGAGGCGCTCGCGAACGTGCAGCCGACCCTAGATGTCGGGTTTGCGTTGCCCGACGGATAACGGTCGGCGAACCCAACGCGCAATCAGCCTTCGACGCGCAGACCCGCGACCCGCTCGATCGCGCGCTCCTCAGACCCGGCGTAGTAAACGGTCACCATTTCGATGCTGCTCCACCCAGCCTGCTGCATGAGGTCCGTTACCGTGGCGCCGGCGTCGGCGAGGCGCGTCGCCCACGTGCGCCGAAGGAGATGTGGATGGATGGGTCGAAGTCCGGCACGCAGGGAGGCGCGCTGCAGCATCTGCTGGACCGCGGTCACGGTGATTGGTTCGCCTGAAGAACTCCGTTCCGAGATAAAGAGATCGGGGTGGAGCGACGCCGGCCGGTGTCGGTCGATCCACGCTTCGAGGTCACGGACCAGTTCCCGAGCGTAGGGCTGTCGGAAGGTCACCTGGCGATCGACACCACTCTTGGTCATGTCACGGTGTCCCTTGGACACGAGTATGCGCGGCGGCCGAGCCGTGAGTTTCACGTCATCCACGCAGAGCGCGCAGAGCTCGCTCACGCGCAGGCCGCATGCCAACAGCACGCGGACGATCAGACTGTCACGGCGATGTCCGACGAGGGCGGCGACCAGGGCCTGCTCTTCGCTGTGGGTGAGCGCGTCGGAGCGTCTTCGCCGCGGTTCCTTCGGAGCATTCGGCACGGCGCTGGAGGTGAAGTAGGGATTCTCGAACCCAGGCGTGGTGGCACAGAAGTCAGCAAGCCGCCGGAGGTAGTTGCGGTAGCGGCGCAAAGTGTTGCGGCTGACACCCACGCGGTCGCGGACATCAC
This sequence comes from Candidatus Dormiibacterota bacterium, assembly GCA_003153505.1. Classification (GTDB taxonomy): domain Bacteria; phylum Chloroflexota; class Dormibacteria; order Aeolococcales; family Aeolococcaceae; genus Palsa-851. The sequence continues at coordinate 27,080 of PLZA01000072.1, read as the reverse complement.
CGATGAAGTCGAGCACCGCCTCATTGCTGAGCTGGTCGACGGTCTCGATGCCCCGGGCGTTGCAGAAGGCGAGGAAACGACCACGGGCGAGGTAGTCGCGCGCGTTGACTCGGGTGGTGTCGGCCCACTGATAGCGCGTCGCCATGAGGTCGACACAGCGGTCGATGGAGACTCTCCTGCTGGTCGGCGGCGGGCTGGCGGGAGCGCGCTGCCGCAGCGGCTTCAGGTGTCCATCGATCGTGGTGCTCATACTGGAAAGTATGATACGTTTTGCTGGAAAAGTCATCAATCCGAAGATGAGGGCTAGTCCCCGCAGGATTGAGCCAAATGGATGGCACTGGAAATCCCTGCACTGAGATCAACTTGCGCGTCCGTCGGGGAGACAGGACTCGAACCTGCGACCCCTGGTCCCCCAGACCAGTACTCTAACCATCTGAGCTACTCCCCGAGGCGCGCCTAGCGACTCTAACGCGCAAGGCCCACGAGGCCGAGAAAGCTCAGTCGTCGCTCTCGTCGCGGTGACGGGTGACGATCCGCAGCCGGACCCCTGCGAAGCCGAAGACCGCCCGGATCCGGTTCTCGAGATACCGCTGGTAAGCGAAATGCATCAGTTCGGGATCGTTGACGAAGAGCACGATGGTCGGGACCGGGCTCCGCGCCTGGGTGGCATACAGGATCTTGAGGCGCCGACCCTTGTGAGTACGCGGGGGGTGCTCATCCAGAGCATTCCGGATCAGGTTGTTGAGCGCTGGGGTCGGGACGTGAACCGCCCGTGCGTCGGCGACGGCAAGCACCGCCGGCATCACGCGCTTCAGGTTGCGGTGCTCGGTGGCGGAGAGCGTCAGCACCGGAACGCCGGGGACGAACGAGAACGAATCCTGCAGCTTCTTCAAAAACCCCGCATCAACGCGGTCCTCGTGCTTCACCAGGTCCCACTTGTTTGCGGCGACGACAAGCCCCGCGCCCGCTTCGACGGCATAACCGGCGATGTGCCGGTCCTGCGCGCTCGCGCCCTCCGACGCGTCGATCACGAGCAAGCCGACATCGCTGCGTTGCAACGCACGGAGCGAGCGCAGCAGGCTGTAACGCTCGACGTTCTCGGTGACGATGCCCCGGCGGCGAATCCCCGCCGTATCCACGAGGCGGATCTTTCGACCGTCGAGCGAGACGACCGTATCCACGACGTCCCGAGTCGTGCCCGCAACCGGTGAGACGAGCGCTCGCTCCGATCCCACCAGCTCGTTGAGCAGCGACGACTTCCCAGTGTTGGGCCGCCCGATGATGGCAACGCTCACCTCGCCCGCGGCCGGCTCCGTGCCCGCGGCGCCGTGCTCCGGAAGCTCGGCGACGAAACGGTCGAGCAGGTCGCCGGTATCAGTCCCCTGCAGCGCCGAGATCAGCAAAGGGTCGCCGAGCCCGAGCCGGTAAAGTTCATCGGCGCGATAGCGGTCCACCTGGCTGTCTGCCTTGTTGCCGACCAGGATGACCGGGCGTCCACCGCGGCGAAGTGCCTGGGCAATCTCCTCGTCGAGCGCGGTGACTCCGTCACGGACATCGACCATGAAACAGCACACATCCGCTTCGGTGATCGCCATCTGCGCCTGCTCCCGGGTCGCCCGGGTCAGCGCAGCAATGTCCGGCGCCGCATCGCGCGGAAGGGGAACGTCGAGACCCGCTGTGTCCACGACGGTGAAGCGCTTGCCCCCCCACTCCACCACACCGTACAGCCTGTCGCGAGTCAGACCAGCAAACGCGTCGACGATCGCACGCCGCGTCCCGGTGAGCCGGTTGAACAGCGTCGACTTGCCGACGTTGGGACGCCCGACGATGGCGACCACACCCACAGCGGGCGCGATCGGTTCACCCTCTTCGCGGTGGCGCCGGCGAGTGGCGCCGGCCGGGCTCATTTCGCCCCCAGCGGGACCGGCGAGATGTCCAGCGCGATCTGTGCGAACGGAGCCCCTTCCGCTTCGAGCGCGAACGCGTTGACGTCCTCTGCTCCTGTGTGGGTGGTCCGGCAGATGATGTAGACGTAGTCGACCCACGCTCGGTCGGTGTCGAACTGCGACGGCCGCGCAGGGTGGTCGGGGTGGCTATGCCAGATGCCCGCAACGTCGAGACCTCGCGAGCGCGCGTCGCGATCGGCTTTCATGAAGTCGACCGGATCGAGGTCGTAGCGATCGGCGCTGCGCTCCGTCCACATGTTGCGAGCGGAGGTGACATCGACGATGACCATGCGCGTCCCGTCACGCCGTCCCAGCAGCACGCCGCACCCCTCGTTCGGATAGGCGGCGACGGCAAGATCGCGGATTCGTTGCTCGGCGGCCGGCGCGATCGTCGCGAAGCGCAGGTTCAATGCCCGGCCCGCCGGTACAGCCCGGTGGAGAGGTACCGGTCTCCCCCGTCGGGCAGGACGGTGACGATCACCCCGTGGCCGATTCGCTTCGCGATCTCGCCACAGGCCCAGAGTGCCGCCCCGCTGGAGTGGCCGGCGAGGATGCCCTCGGTGCGTGCCAGTTCCCGGGCCAGGTCGTAAGCGGGCTCGGTCTCGACGCCCAGGTCCTCGTCAGCAAGTGAGGCGTCGTAGATGCCGGGAACGATCGAGGTCTCCATGTGCTTGAGGCCCTCCAAGCCGTGCCACGGCTCGGCGGGCTGCACGCTGACGCAATGGATGTCCGGGTTCATCTCCTTGAGACGCCGGGTCACGCCCATGAACGTCCCGCTGGTTCCGAGTGCGGCCACGAAGTGGGTCACGCTGCCGCGGGTCTGCTCCCAGATCTCGGCGCCGGTGCCATCGAAATGGGCGAGCCAGTTGGCGTCGTTGTTGTACTGGTCCGGCATGAAGTACGCGTCCGGGTTTTCCTCATAGATGGCACGAACCAGACGGATGGCGCCATCGCTGCCCTCCAGGGGATCGCTGTGCTCGATGTCCGCGCCGAAAGCGGTCACCAGCTGGCGCCGCTCGTCGCTCACATTGCCGGGCATCACCAGACGAACGCGATACCCCTTCGCGGCACCGATCATCGCGTAGGCGATCCCGGTGTTCCCACTGGTGCTGTCCAGGATGGCCCGGCCGGGCGTGAGCCGGCCCGACCGCTCGCCGTCCTCGATCATCCGCAGCGCCGGGCGATCCTTGACTGACCCGCCGGGGTTGAGGAACTCCGCCTTTGCGTAGACGGCGACGTCGGGACAGTCGTTTTCGAAGAGGCGGATCCGGAGCAACGGGGTGTTGCCGATGCGTTCGGTGATCGTCTCCCCCATCACCCTCGGGACGAGCGTCAACGCCGGCTGCGCCGGTTGCTGCGGCGTGGTCACGCCGATCAGCTGGCCTCGGCTCCCTGCGCCACCCGAAAGCCGGCAGCACCGCGTCGCTGATCGGCGATCACTGCGAGGACGGCCTCGGGGCGAACCAGGAACGGTCCATCCTCACCGGGAAGCTCGACGAATCCCGAGCCTCCGCCAGCAGCGTTGAGCTTGGCGGTGATCTCGTCCACCGTGAGCTTCACCGAGAGGTCGCCGCCGTTGGCGAGTCGAACGTGTGCCATATGTCCCCTAGAGTACCGGGTCGGTGCGCTCCGGGTCGCGTTCGACCCTCACCCAGCCGATGCGGCGACCAGGGCGGCGTCGAACTCTGCGCTGAGGTCGTCGATGTGCTCGATGCCCACGCTGATGCGAACCAGCCCGTCGCCGATGCCGAGGGCGGCGCGCTGCTGCGGACTGAGCGCCCGGTGCGAGGTGCTCGCCGGGTAACTCACCGTTGTTGCCACGTCGCCAAGGCTCGGCGCGAGGCGGATCCCGTCGAGGCCCCGGATGAAGGCGTCGGCGGCGGCGCCGCCTCCGCGCAGGTCGATGCTGAGCATCGCTCCTCGCCCACGAGGCAGTAACCGATCGGCAAGCGCGGCATCCTCGACACCCCGCGTTCCGGGGTAGTGCACACCCTGGAGTTCGGCGCGGTTCGCGAAGAAGGCGGCGAGCGCCGCGGCGTTCTCGCAGCAGCGTTCCAGGCGGAGGCCCGCAGTGCGCAGACCACGAAGCGCAAGCCAGGCGTCGAACGGCGCGAGATTGCACCCCAACAGGCGCGCGTTGGCATCGAGCCAGTCGCTCGCCTCGTGCCCGGTGTCCACGAGGAGCACCCCACCGCTCACGTCGCTGTGCCCGGCGAGGTGCTTGGTGAGGCTGTGGATCACCAGGTCGGCTCCATTCGCGAACGGCCGGAAGACGAACGGGGGTGTGAATGTCGAATCCACGATGCACGCGGCGCCGACCGCATGCGCCGCGGCGGCGACGGCGGGGACGTCAATGAGACCGATGAGCGGGTTGGTGATCACCTCGGTGACCACCGCGCCGACGTCGGCGCCGAGTACTGCGGCAACCATGGCCCCATGATCGCCGCCTCCTTCCGGCGGGAGGTCGACTGTCGTGATCCGCACCCCGAGGTTGCCGAGCGGTCCCGCAAGCAGGGAATCGGTACCGGCGTAGCAGGGCCTGACCACGACGACCCTCGGCCGCGACGGCGTCACCACGAGGGTCGCGGCCAGCAAGAGCGCGGCCTGGCCGCTCGAGGTCACCCGCGCCACCGGCGCCGTCTGTCCAGGGACGGTCTCGAGCTCGATCATCGCCTCCTCGAGACGCTGTGGATTACCGCCGCCATATCGACGGTATGCGTTGCGTCCCTGCATCGCCTCATCCACCGAGGGCAGGTCGGCAAACGCGCGCACCGAGGCCAGGCTCAGCGGCGCGACCAGGTCGACGCCGTCGCCCGTATCACCACGTCCGAGTCCCGCTCGCGCAGTGGAGGTGGAGGGATCGACCGGTCGGCTCATGGTCACGCCGGCTGCGGCACCGTCCGGAAGAACGGCGCGGTGCCCGCGTAGCGCGCGGCGTCGCCGAGCTCGTGCTCGATGCGCAGGAGCCGGTTGTACTTGGCAACCCGTTCCGACCGTGACGGCGCACCCGTCTTGATCTGGCCGGCATTGACCGCAACTGCAAGGTCGGCGATCGACGTGTCCTCGGTCTCACCACTTCGATGACTGATCACGCTCGAGTAGTTGTTCGCGGTGGCGAGCGCGATTGTCGCCAGGGTTTCGGTGACGGTGCCGATCTGGTTGAGCTTGATGAGAATCGAGTTGGCGACTCCACGATCGATCCCGAGCTGGAGGCGTTGGGCGTTGGTCACGAAGTTGTCATCGCCGACCAGCTGTACGCGGCCGTTGAGCCGATCGGTGAGCAACTTCCACCCATCCCAGTCATCCTCGGCCATGCCGTCCTCGAGCGAGACGATCGGGTATTTCTCCACCCAGCTCGCCCAGCGATCGACGAGCCCCGCCGAGTCGAGCGTGATTCCCTCGCCACGCAGCTCGTATCTCCCGTCCTTGTAGAGCTCCGATGTCGCCGGGTCGAGTCCGATGCCGATGTCGCGACCCGGAGCGTACCCCGCAGCGCCGATCGCCTCCATCAGCAGTTCCATGGCGGTCTCGTTGTGATCGAGATCCGGGGCGTACCCGCCCTCGTCCCCCTGGCCGGTCCCGAGGCCGCGGTCGTGGAGGATCTTGCGGAGCGCATGAAAGCATTCGGCACCAGCCCGGAGCGCCTCACGGAAGGTGGGCAAGCCGATCGGCAGGAACATGAATTCCTGAAAGTCGACGCGCGTCTGCGCGTGCGCGCCGCCGTTGAGGACGTTGAACTGGGGCACCGGGAGCAGATGCGCACCGTCACCGCCGAGATGCCGGTAGAGCGGGACCCCGCTGGAAACAGCCGCCGCGTTGCTCGAGGCGAGGCTCACGGCGAGGATCGCGTTGGCGCCGAGCTTGCCCTTGTTGGGCGTGCCGTCGAGCTCGCAGAGCTTCGCATCGAGCGCAGCCTGGTCCACAACGTCGAACCCGATCAGCTCCGGCCCGATCACCGCCTCGACGTTGGCGAGCGCCTTGAGGACGCCTTTGCCGCCGTACCGTGCCGGGTCGCCGTCGCGCAGCTCGACCGCCTCGTGAACTCCCGTGCTCGCGCCGCTGGGAATGCGGGCGCGGCCCTCGGACCCGTTGTTCAGCGTGACGAGGCACTCCAGGGTTGGGTTGCCGCGGGAGTCGAGGATCTCCAGCGCCGTGATCGATTCGATTCTGGTCATGACGTCCTCAGCGCAACGGCCAGCTCATCCCAGAGCCGGCCGAGAACGCGGATTCCTTTGAAGTACATGTCGAGTGTGAACTTCTCATTTGGCGCATGGATCTGATCATCGGGAAGTCCCAGACCCACAAGGACGGCCTGCAACCCCATGACCCGCGCGAACGACTCGACCGGAGGGATGGAGCCCCCCTCGCGGGTCAGCGCCGGCGTGGTGCCGAAGACGCTCTCCATGGCGCGCGATGCCGCCTGCACCGCGGGGTGATCGATGGACGTGACCACCGGTCTCCCGCCCGCCTTGGCGTCCGCGGAGACCGTGACGCCCGCCGAGGCCGCGGCGAGCACGGCGCTGCGCACCAGATCGGCGATGCGCTGCGGATCCTGGTTCGGGACCAGCCTGCAGGTGATCTTGGCGCCGGCGCTTGCGGGGATGATCGTCTTCTGGCCCGGGCCGGAGTAGCCACCCCAGATGCCATTGAACTCGAGCGTCGGCCGCGCCCAGAGCCGCTCGCGGTCCGTCCATCCTGCCTCGCCGATCGTGGACGGCACCGCGCCCGCCTCGGCGCGGAACTCGTCGACGTCGTAGGGAACGCTGGCGAAGAGTGCCCGCTCTTCGGCCGAGGGCTCACGAACGTCGTCATAGAAGCCGGGGACAGTGACCCGCCGCGTGGCTGGATCGTGCAGCGACGCCAGGATCTCGGCGAGCGCAGCGATCGGGTTGGCCACGGCGCCGCCAAATCGACCCGAGTGAAGATCGAGCGCCGGCCCCTGGACATGCACCTCGACACCGGCGAGACCGCGCAACCCCGTGCAGAGTGACGGGACGCCTGCCGCGATGATCGATGTATCCGACACGACGAGGATGTCGGCGCGGAGGCGATCCTGCTCGGACTCCACGATGTCCTCGAAGTGCACCGACCCCGATTCCTCCTCACCCTCGACGATCAGCTTGAGGTTGAGGGGCAGTTCGCCTCGGACCGCGAGGACCGACTCCACCGCTTTGAGGTGCATCCACACCTGGCCCTTGTCGTCGACCGCGCCACGACCGTAGAGGTTGCCGTCCCGGACCTCGGGCTCGAAGGGCGACGTGTGCCACTCGGCGAGCGGGTCAACGGGCTGAACGTCGTGATGACCGTAGATGAGCGCAGTGGGCAGGCTCGGGTCGACCATGCGCTCGGCGTAGACAGCTGGGTGCCCGGCCGTCTCGATGATCTCGGCATGCCGAAAGCCGGCCGTGCGGGCTGCGGCGGCGAGGTGTTCGGCGTTACGACGCACGTCTGCGGCATGAGCGGGGTCGGCCGAGATGCTGGGGATGCGGAGGAACTCGATGAGCTCCTCCACGTGGCGCTGCTGGTGGGCGGCGCAGTAGGCGTCGAGGTCGTTCTCAGGCATGCCGGAAGCCTAGTGTGGCGGCCACTGGCGCTGCATCCGTTGTAGCCTTCCCGAAGCGAACTCTCGTCGTCCCACTCCACGTCTCCCCAGGAGGTCGCCCGCATGGCCGTTCGAGTCCTGCCCACAGGCACCATCGGGATTCCGCTGAATCCCACACCGGCACCCGAGCCCCCGGCGCTCGAGGTCGAGGACGACGTCCCGACGCTCCACCTCGTGGGTCGGAGCGAGCAACGCCTGGCCCAGGCGTTGTTTCAAACCGAGGCGGTCGACGAGCCGTACAGCCCGGACACCGTGCGGGCGCTGCGTTTGCTCGCGATGGACAACCTCGTCGACATCATCCAGTTGCGAGAGGTTGTCCAGGAGCGCGATGCCGAGGTCGCGGCACTCACCGGTGAGGTCGACATGTGGCGCGCTCGCGCCCTGGACGAGCACGCCGAGCGCGGCGTGGAGCAGCGTGAGGCGGTTCGTCGCGAGCGCGAACTGGTCACCGTGCTGCACAGCGAGTTGATTCGCAACGAGACCCTTTCCGGGGAACTGGCCTGGCGCCGCAAGCCCTGGTTCCGGCGCATCGGCCGGCGCTGATCAGGGAACGCCCGGCCCGGCTACGGAAGCGGGCCGCACCTGCGCCTCGCTGACCTCCCAGAGCCGGCGTGCCAGTGTCGGATCCTGCGCCTGGCGGCTCGAGACGGCGAGTGCGCGGTCTTCGTAGTAGCCACCACTCTGCTTCGAGACGTCGGGGGAGTCGGCCAGCCACACCAACGTCTGCGCGGCTTTGCGGGGGCTGCGTGCGAAGGGCGCGATCACGGTCATCGCGGCGCTCATGAGGGCGCCGTTGTTGCGGTTGAACCCCGTCGCGACGAGCCCCGGGTGGAAGCAGTACACCGTGACCCCGGTGCCCTCGAGGCGGCGCGCCAGCTCTCGAGTGAACATGATGTTGGCGAGCTTGGTCTCGCCATATCGCGTGAAGCCCCGGCCCTTCCAGGAGCGCTCCGCATTCAGGTCGTCGAAGGGGATGAGCTTCCCCTTGTGGGCGTCGGAGGACGTCGTGATGATCCGAGCGGGCGCCGACGCCTTGATCCGGTCGAGCAGCAGGTCGGTGAGCAGAAATGGCGCGAGGTGGTTGAGTGCCCAGGTGCGCTCGATGCCGTCGATGGTCAGCTCGCGGTTGGCGAATATGGCACCGGCGTTGTTGACCAGCACATCGATACGCGCGTAACGCTCCAGCGCCTCTTTCGCCAGGGTGCGCACCGAGGCCTGCGAGGTCAGGTCGGCGTGAAGCACATCCACCTGGCCTCCCCCCTCCCCTTCGATGCTCTTCACGGCCGCCGCGGCCCGCGAGTCGTCGCGGGCAACGATGGCGAGCCGGGCGCCGCGACGCGCGAGGGCCTGGGCTGCAGCCAGACCGATCCCGCGCGTGGCGCCGGTGATCAGAACACGCTTGTCCCGCACTCCCGTCCACTCAGTCATCGCCGGAAGCCTAGCAGGGGGCTCCAAATCCGCTCAGGCGTTGCTGGGAAACGCGAGATCGACCCGTCCAGGGCCTGGCTCCGGCCAGCGTGAGGTCACGACCTTGGTGCGCGTGTAGAAGTGGATGCCGTCCGGTCCGTACATATGGGTGTCGCCGAAGAGCGACGCCTTCCAGCCGCCGAAGCTGTAGTACGCGACCGGCACCGGGATGGGAACGTTGATCCCGACCATCCCGACCTGCACCTCGAACTGGAACTTGCGCGCCGCACCCCCATCACGCGTGAAGATGGCCACGCCGTTTCCGTACTGATTCTCATTAACCAACCGGATCGCCTCATCGTAGGTGTCCACACGCACCACGGAGAGCACCGGCCCGAAGATCTCGTCGTCGTACACCTTCGAGCCGGGCTGTACGCGATCCACCAGCGACGGCCCGAGGAAGAACCCGTCGCCGTCCGGCGTGTTGCCCCGGCCGTCGACCACCAGCCTGGCTCCGCCGAGCGACTGCTCCTCGAGGTACGTCGCGACCTTGTCGCGATGCTCACGGGTGACCAGTGGACCCATCTCCGATGCCGGGTCGTCGCCGGCGCCAACCTTGACGTTGGGAATGCGAGCCGCTATCGCGTCGACCAGCCGCTGGCCGATGTCACCGACGGCGACAACTGTGGAGATCGCCATGCAGCGCTCTCCCGCGGAGCCGTAACCGGCCGACACCGCCGCGTCGGCTGCCGCTTCCAGGTCTGCATCGGGCAGGACCACCATATGGTTCTTCGCACCGCCCAGTGCCTGCACGCGCTTGCCGTTGCGCGTTCCCGTCTCGTAGATGTGGCGGGCGACCGGGGTCGAGCCGACGAATGAAAGCGCTGCGACCTCGGGGTGATCGAGCAGACGATCCACCGCCTCGCGCGCGCCCTGCACCACCGAGAAGACTCCATCGGGGAGTCCGGCCCGATGCCACAGATCGGCGAAGAAGAGCGACGGCGACGGATCCTTCTCGCTCGGCTTGAGGATGAACGTATTCCCGCACGCGATCGCGTTGGCGAACATCCACATCGGCACCATTGCGGGGAAGTTGAACGGCGTGATCCCCGCCACGACGCCGAGCGGCTGCCGGATCGAGAACACATCGACTCCGCGCGACGGCTGCTCGGAGAAGCCTCCCTTGAGCAGGTGGGGAACGCCGCATGCGAACTCGACGTTCTCGATGCCCCTCGCCACCTCGCCCCTGGCGTCGGAGATGACCTTCCCGTGCTCCGACGTGATGAGCGCAGCGAGGTCGTCGCGGTGCTTGTCGAGCAGATCGCGGAATGCGAAGAGCACGGTCGTGCGCTGCGACAGCGAAGCCGCCCGCCACTCCCGAAAGGCTCCCGCAGCGGTCTCGACGGCGGCGTCGACCTCGGCCGCGGAGGCGAGGTCGACGGCGCCGGTTTGGCGGCCGGTGGCCGGGTTGAAGACGGGACCCTGTTTGCCCGAGGTCCCTTCGACTACCTGGCCACCGATCCAGTGACTGATCCGCTTCAAGCGGCCATTGTCGCCTGCTGCAGGGTCCGAGCGGTCAGCACCTCGGCAAGATGGCGCTTGTACTCGGCGGTCGCCCGGACGTCGCCCGTCGGGTCGATGTCCGATCCGCTTTGGGCGGCGGCATCCGCGGCCGAAGCTCCGCCCGCGAGCGCGCGCTCGACTGCTGCCCCTCGGCGCGGGGTCCTCGCCAGGTTCACGTAGCCGACCCGCCATGAGGATCCCGATTCCTGCACCGCGACACCGGCGATGGCCCAGTCGTACAGCCGCCGGCGGAACTTCGTGTAGGCGAATCTCCCGGTCGACACCGGGAAGCGAACGGCTGTGACCACCTCATCGTGTTCGAGCGCGGTGGTGAAGATGTCGCGGAAGAAGTCGCGCGCCTGATGGCGACGCTTGTTGGTGACAATCTCGGCATCGAGCATCAGCGCGAGGCTGTTGTAGTCGCCTGCGGCGTCGCCGTGGGCGATCACCCCGCCGATGGTCCCGAGGTTGCGGACCTGGCTATCCCCGACGTCATTGGCCATTTCGACGAGGAGCGGAAGCGTCTCGCGGAGCGTCGCATTGCGCTGGATGTCGACGTGGCGCACGAGCGCACCGATCTCGACGAATCCGTCGTCGCGGCGCACCTCCTTCAGTCCAGGGATCCCCTGGATGTCGATGAGTGCCGTCGGCTGGCTGAGCCGGAGGCGCATGAGCGGGATGAGGCTCTGGCCACCGGCGATGAGCTTCGCGTCAGCGCCGTACTTTGTCAGCAGTGACTGCGCCTCGTCCACCGAGCCCGGTCGCGCGTACTCGAATGCCGCGGTGATCATGCGCGTGCCTCCTTGATCATCGACCAGAGGCGATCCGGACGGGCCGGCATCTCCACGTGTTTGATACCGAACGGTGCCAGTGCATCGGTGATCGCATTGATCACCGCGATGCTCGATGCAATCGTTCCCGCTTCGCCGATGCCCTTGACGCCCAGCTCGTTGGTCGGGCTTGGTGTCACCGTGCGATCCAACTCGAAGTGGGGCATCTCCGCCATCGTCGGGATGAGGTAGTCGAGCATGGTGCCGGTGAGCATCTGCCCCGTCGCGTCGTCGTACTGGACCTCCTCGAACAGCGCCTGCGAGATGCCCTGCGCGATCCCGCCGTGCAGCTGGCCATCCACGACCATCGGGTTGATCACGTTGCCGCAGTCGTCGACCGCGACGTAGCGGTCGATGCTGACCGCACCGGTCTCGGGGTCGACCTCGACCGCGCAGATGTGGCAGCCGAACGGCCACACGAAGTTCGGCGGGTCGAAATACGACACCGCCTCGAGCCCGTGCTCCATGCCCTCCGGCAGACCGGCGCCGTATGAGGCAAATGCAAGCTCTGCCAGCGCTTTTGCCTCGCCCGGGTTGCCCCGGACGAAGTAGCGTCCATGGTCGACGACGATGTCCTCCTCGGATGCCTCGAACGCGTGGGCGGCGAGCTTCTTCGCCTTCTCGACGACCTTATGGCACGACGCCATGATCGCCATGCCGCCGACCGCCAGGCTCCGAGAACCGTAGGTGCCGTAGCCGAACGGTGTGTCGCCCGTGTCGCCGTGACGGATCTCGACGGAGTCGTAGGGGACACCGAGCGTATCGGCGACGATCTGCGCGAACGTCGTCTCGTGACTCTGACCGTGGGCGTGGGTGCCGACCGATACCGTGACCGACCCGGCGGGATGCACGCGCACCATGGAGGACTCGACGAGCGCGATGCCCGCGGCAGGCGCCGTTGCCGAGCTTGGGCCGAGGCCGCAGATCTCGACGTAGGTGCTGAACCCGATCCCCGTGTACCGCCCCTGTGCGCGCAGCTCCTCCTGGCGCTTGCGCAACGCTGGATAGTCGATGTTGGCCATGGCGCGGTCAAGCGACTTCTCGTACTCCCCGGAGTCGTACACGAGTCCGAAGTTGTTGGTGTGGGGGAATGCTGTGATGAAGTTCTTCCGCCGCACCTCGGCCGGATCCATCCCGATCTCGCGAGCGACCAGGTCGACAACGCGCTCGACAAGGTGGGTCGCCTCGGGGCGACCGGCGCCGCGATACGGGTCTGTCGACATCCGGTTCGTGAAGATCCCGATGCTCCGCGCGTTGATCGCCTTCCATTCGTAGCAGCCGCCGCCGAGCAGGCACGCGACCACCTGGAACGCACTGAACACACCGTGATACGCGCCGATGTCGAGCAGCTGCGTGAACTTGAGACCGAGCAACGTCCCGTCACGCTTCGCCGCCACTTCGACGTCGAAGATCTGCCCGCGTCCGTGCGTTGTCGCCTGCAGGCTCTCGGTGCGATCCTCGATCCACTTGACCGGTCGCTCGGTGATCTTTGACGCCGCGGTCGCGAGATATTCCTCCGGGTACGGACGCAGCTTGGCGCCGAAGCCGCCACCAACATCGTGGCTGACGACCCGGAATTGCGACTCGGGGACACCGAGCGCGCCGCCGACGAACAGCCGGATGAAGTGGGGCACCTGCGTGGACGTCCAGAGCGTGCATCGGTTGTCGTAGGGCACGTAGTCGGCGACGCACCCGCGCGTCTCCATCGCGGTCGGGAACACCCGCTGCTGTCCGATTCGCTCCTTCAGGACGAAGTCAGCCTCGGCGAAGGCAGCGTCGATGTCCCCTGCGGGGAAAGCCGCGTCCCAGCCGATGTTGTCCGGGCGGTCACTCTTGACCAGTGGGCTCCCCGGCTCCATGGCTTTCTCGAGGTCCATCACCGCCGGGAGCGGCTCGTAATCGACGCTGACCAGCTGGGCGGCGTCATCGGCGAGGTAGCGGTCGTCGGCGATGACGACGGCGACCGGTTCGCCGGCATAGACCGCCTCTTCGGCGGCGATGGGGAACTGCTCGGGCACCTGCTTCTTGTCCGCGACAAAGGAGTTGGTCACCGGGAGCGGCCCGAGGATGACACCTTTGAAGTCGGCAGCGGTGAGCACCGCGACGACTCCCTTCGAGGCCAGGGCGCGTGACGTATCAATCGAGCGGATGCGCGCATGCGCGTGCGGGCTGCGCACCACCGACATGTGCGCCATGTTCACCAGACTCACGTCGTCGATGAAGTTCCCGTGCCCGGTGATGAGCTTCGGATCCTCACGGCGCTGGATGCGAGCGCCGATCATGGACGTGACAGCCATCGTCAGCCCTCCACCGGAACCGCGGCGGATCCGACCAGCTCACCGGACACGCCGTCGGCCTTCCCGCTCATCGCCTCCGACGCGGAGCGCACGGCCTTCTTGATGTTCTCGTAGCCGGTGCAGCGGCAGAGGTTGCCTTCGAGCCCACGCACGATCTCGTCGTCAGTCGGCGAGGGGTTCTGCTTGAGCAGATAGGCGGCCGCCATGATGAAGCCCGGGGTGCAGAAACCACATTGGAGGCCGTGCTCGTTCCAGAACGCCTGCTGGACCGGGTGCAGGATGCCGTCCGCGGCGAGCCCCTCGATGGTGGTCACCTCCCTGCCCGCCGCCTGGACAGCGAAGACGCTGCACGACTTCACCGCCTCGCCGTCGATCAGCACGGTGCAGGCCCCGCACTGACTTGTGTCGCACGCGATATGGGTGCCCGTCAGTCCGGCCACCTCGCGCAGATAGTGCACGAGGAGGAGTCGAGGCTCGACGTGATCCTCCCTCCGCCTTCCGTTGATAGTCAACGCGACCGGCTGCGTCATGGAAATCCTCCCGGAAGGAAAGGCAAACGACGGCGGCATCATGCTTGCATTCAGCCATGGGAAGGGTCAAGCACAGCCAAGTGCGAGGTGGGCATGGCATGTACGGCGGTTTGACCCCGGTATTTGCCGCGCGACCCGCTCACGGCGCAACAAAAGCTCCCATCTGCGGCAATAGGCGGTCATCGACCACCCGAGATGCTTTTTGGTCCTGGCGTCTGTGGACATGGCGGCGGCGAAAGTCCACAATGGCGCCCACCTATTCAGTTCTCGGGCTTTGGGGGTCACACATGGGTCGCACGGTCACATCATCGCGTCGCGCTGGAATCGCACTCGTCGTCCCGGCCGCCGTCCTGGCCGCCTGCGGCGGGTCGAGTGGCGGCTCCACGCCCGCGAGCTCTGGCCCACCCTCGCCCACGACCCAGGCGTCAATCGCGGCCGAGGTGCCGTCGGCCATCAGGGCCGCGGCGCCAATTCAGATCGCCACCGACGCGTCGTACGCTCCGAACGAGTTCGTCGACCTCAACGGCAACATCGTCGGCTGGGACGTCGACGTCGCCAAGGACGTCTGCAAAGTGCTGGGGCTGGCCTGCACGATCAACAACGTCACCTTCTCGGACATCATCCCCGCGCTGCTCGAGAGCCCATCCAAGTATCAGATGAGCTTCTCGAGCTACTCGCCCACCACGACCCGCGAGGCCAAGGGCATCGACTTCATCACCTACTACCAGGCCGGCGAGGCGTGGCTCGTCAAGGTCGGCGGCGCGACGATCTCAACCGCTGCGGACATGTGCGGTCATTCGGTCGCGGTCGAGGCCGGTACGACCGAAGAGGCGGACGCGTGGGGCTACATGGGCATGCAGCCGGGGGGAGCCAAGATATCCGGCGACACCGACCACTGCACCTCCGCCGGCAAGCAGGACATCAAGGTCGAACCCTTCGACACGCAGACCGAGGCAAACGCTGCCTTGCTCTCCGGACGCGCTGACTTCGGCTGGGCGGACCAGCCGGTTGCCGACTATCAGGTCAAGCTGGAGAGCGGCAAGCTCAAGATCGGCGGAACAGCGTGCAGCGTCTATCCGTATGGCGTCGCGATCGTCAAGTCGCTCGGGCTTGATCAGGCCGTCGAGGACGCCCTCAAATATCTGATCAGCAACAACTTCTACACCGGCATCCTCGCCCAGTGGGGCGTGAAGGACGGCGCGATCACGAGTTCGGCGGTCGGCGTCAACGACAACAACGCGGTGGGTCAGACCTGCGTGCCGTCGTACTGATCCGGTCCGAGACGACTACCGGCGCTGACCGGGACGTCCTGCACCAATGACCACCGGGCAGGGCACCATCAGCGACCCGACGATCCCTGCCGCGCGCCGTCCGGACGCGATCAAGGCGATCCCGGTGCGTCATCCGTGGCGATGGGTGGCAGCCGTCGTCGTGCTCGCGTTTGCGGCGGCGGTCATCTATACGTTCGCCACGGCGCCGGGTTTGCAATGGAGCGTCGTCGGCCAGTTCCAGTTCTATCCGGAAATCCTCCAGGGCGTCCTCGTCACGCTGGAGCTGACCGTGATCGCGATGGTGATCGGGGTCGTCCTCGGCGTCATCCTCGCGGTCATGCGCCTCTCGGTGAACCCGGTGGTGTCGTCGGTGAGCTGGTTCTACATCTGGTTCTTCCGGGGAACCCCGGTGCTGGTGCAGATCTTCTTCTGGTTTCAGATCGGCTCGATTCTGCCGTTTCTCCATTTCGGCATACCGTTCACCCATCTGGTGTGGGTGGGCCAGACCAACAAGATCATCACGCCGTTCCTCGCGGCAATCCTGGGCCTCGGCCTCAACGAGGCCGCGTACATGGCGGAGATCGTCCGCGCGGGCATCATCTCCGTGGACACGGGCCAGACCGAAGCCGCCCAAGCGCTCGGTATGGCTCGCGTGCTCGTGATGCGCCGGATCGTCCTGCCTCAGGCAATGCGCGTGATCATCCCGCCGACCGGCAACGAGACAATCTCCATGCTCAAGACGTCGTCGCTCGCGTACATAGCGACCGTGGGCGAGCTGTTCTTCATCCAGAAGGAGATCTCGAACTTCAACTACGACATCATCGAGCTCGTCACCGTGGCGAGCATCTGGTACCTCGCGATGACTTCCGTGCTCACCTTCGGCCAGTTCTACCTGGAGCGCTATTTCGCTCGCGGCGCCTCGCGTCAGCTTCCACCCACACCGCTCCAGCGGTTCCGGAGACTGCTCTTCCACTTCCATGACCCGCCGCCGACCGGGCCGTTCGAACCGCTGCCCATCGACACGACTCACCTTGCAGGCCACGTCTGATGGCTCCCCCGATGGTTCTTGCCGAGTCTGTCTACAAGTGCTACGGCCGTCTCGAGGTGCTTCGCGGTATCGATCTCACCGTCGCGCCCCGCGAGGTGCTGTGCATCGTCGGACCGTCGGGGTCCGGCAAGAGCACGTTCCTGCGCTGCATCAATCACCTCGAGAAGATCGATGCGGGACGGTTGTCGGTGGACGGTCAGCTCGTCGGTTACCGGGAGCGCGGCGGGAAGATCTACGAGTTGCCGGATCGTGAGGTCTGCCGCAAGCGCGCGGAGATCGGGATGGTGTTCCAGCGATTCAACCTGTTCCCGCACATGACCGCCCTGGAGAACATCATGGAAGCCCCGATGCGCGTCAAGGGCGAGACCCAGAAAGTGGTCGAAGAGCGCGGGCGCGCGCTCCTCGACCGGGTCGGGCTGGCGGACAAGGTGGACGTGTATCCCAACCATCTTTCGGGCGGTCAGCAGCAGCGCGTGGCCATCGCGCGTGCCCTGGCGATGCAGCCGAAGCTGATGCTCTTCGATGAGCCGACATCGGCGCTCGACCCCGAGCTGGTCGGAGAGGTCCTCGACGTCATGCGTGGCCTCGCCCAGGACGGCATGACCATGGTCGTCGTGACCCACGAGATGGGCTTCGCGCGCGAGGTCGGTGACTCGCTCGTCTTCATGGACGGTGGCGTCATCGTCGAGGCGGGGACTCCCCGCGAGGTGCTCGCGAACCCCCAGCACGAACGGACGAGATCCTTCCTCTCCAAGGTGTTGTAGGTCGCCGGCCGCAGGGTATTCCGCGGACGTTCGCGCAACCCGGTCGGTGAGGGTCCACGCAGCCCTCCGTGCTAGAATCTATTGTTACTATTGAATTACTAGCCTTCCCGTGACCGCGGGCCCGGAGGTAGACGCTGATGGCGGCAGAGACTTCGATGCGCGCAGTCCGGTTGCATGAGTACGGGCCTCCCTCGGTCCTCGTTGTCGATGTGGTCGATCGTCCCGCCCCCAAGGCGGACGAGGTGCTCATCCGGGTCCACGACGCGGGCGTGAACCCCATCGACTGGAAGCTGCGTGCCGGATATCTGAAGCAGTACATGCCGGTGACGCTCCCCTATACCCCGGGGCTCGATGTGGCGGGCACGGTCGAGGCCCTCGGTGAGGCGGTGACAGCCTTCGCCGTCGGAGACCGAGTCTTCGGGCGGGCGTCAGCACCTATGCGGAGTTCGCCGTCGCGCCGACCGCAACGATCGCGCGCATTCCGGAAGGTGTGAGCTTCGAGCAGGCGGCCCCGCTGCATGTCGGTGGCGAGACCGCGTGGGTTGCGCTCTTCGACATGGCCAATCTCGAGGCCGGGCAGCGCCTGCTGGTCCAGGGTGGGGCCGGCGGCGTCGGCTCCATCGCCGTCCAGCTCGGCCACTGGAAGGGTGCGTACGTGATCGCGACTGCTTCAACTGCCAACGTCGCCTTCGTCAAGTCGCTCGGCGCCGATGAGGTGATCGACTACACGAGCGTCAACGTCGAAGACGCCGTCCGCGATGTGGATGTCGTGCTCGACACCGTCGGCGGTGAGGTCACAGCGCACTCCTGGGGCGCACTCAAGCCGGGAGGCATCCTGGTCGTCGTCGCCGGCATGCCCGACACCAAGACGGCCGCCGCAAAGGGCGTCCGCACCACAGCTGTCACCCATCCCACGGACACCCACCCCGTTCTCGAGGAGCTGGCAAAGCTCGTTGCGTCGGGCGACCTGAGACCGGAGATCGGCCAGGTCTTTCCGCTCGACGGGGCCGCGCAAGCGCACCTTGCCTCGGAAACGGGTCACGGGCGTGGTCGCATCCTGCTCCGGGTCGCGAATTGACGCACCGGTGCGCGTCCAGCCGCGCCCGGTGAGCACGCTCGGCGGAGTCATCCTGCTGCTCGGCCGCATTCTCTTCGTGGCACTCTTCGTGTCCGCGGCACGGGGACACATCAAGAACCATCCTCGCTACGTCGAGGGATCGGGCAAGAAGCTTCCGATCCCCGTCCTGGCCGGATGGCCGGCCGGCGTCTTTCTACTGCTTGCCTCGGTCTCCATCGTCGCGGGCATCTGGGCTGACATCGGCTCCTTGATGATCGCGGTGTTTCTCGTGCCCGCCGCGGTGCTCTTCCACCCCTTCTGGAGCCACACCGACCCTGCCGCGCGCCGGACCCACGAACAGAGCTTCTACCGCGACGTGTCGTTGCTCGGCGCGGCGCTCGCGCTCTTCGTGCTGTTCGCCGCGGTGGGCCACGTGCCCTTCGCCGTGACGGGACCAGCGCTCAACTTGCGCTAGCCGGCGCGTCAGAGCTCCGGTGGCTCGGGGGCGATCGCCGTCTGCGCGGTGCCGATACGTTTCCCACGTGACCACGACGCAACAGCCGCGATCAGGCACACCACCAGGGAGAACGTGAATGCCTGGTGCAGCCCGGCGGCGAACGGTCCTGAGATCAACTCCGGAAAGAACTGCCGACCGGTCAGCGTGGACGCATTGACTGCCGACAGCTGGGAGAGGACGTGCGTCCCCACGAGGGATTGGATGGGGTTGTACCCGAGGAAGGCCGCAAACAGGATCGAGACGGGAGGCAGGTGGCCGACATGCTCCGCCACCGATGGCGAGACCCCGTGGGCTTCAAGGCCCGCGGTCATGGTCGTCGAGAGTGTCGCCGCCAGGCCGGTGATCATCAGTGTGAAGAAGATGCCGATCGAGAGCACCTGGGCCGAGCTCTGGAACGTCGCGTTCATGCCGCCGCCGGCGCCGCGGTCACCCGGTGGCAGGCTGTTCATGACGCCCGCGCGGTTGGGCGACGCGAACGCCCCCATCGAGAGACCGTTGAGGAAGAGGATCAGCGCGAACAGCTGGTAGGGAAAGTCGATCGGCAGGAGCTGCAGGAACGCGAAGCTCGCGGCCGCGCCGATCATCCCCCCGGTCGCGAAGGGTCGCGAGCCGAAGCGGTCGGACAGGAAGCCGGATGCGGGACCTGCGAGGAGGAATCCGACGGTCAGCGGGATCATGTAGATGCCCGCCCACAGCGGTGTCGACGTGAAGCTGTAACCGTGCTCGGGTAACCAGATCCCCTGCAGCCAGATGATCAGCATGAACATCAGCCCGCCGCGCCCGACGGCGGCAAGAAAGCTCGAGAGTGTCCCGAATGTGAAAGCGCGGATGCGAAAGAGGCCGAGACGGAACATCGGGTTTTCGACCCGACCCTCGATCAGCGCAAAGGCTGTCAGGAACGCTGCCCCGAGGGCCAGCGTCGAGAGCACGAACGGGCTCGTCCACCCCATCGGATCGGTCTTGTATGGCTCGATGCCATAGGTGATGCCGATCATCACGAGAATCAAGCCGATCGCGAACGTGAGGTTGCCGAGCCAGTCGATCGGGACGCGCCGCCGGACCCCGCGCTCCTGCAGCTTGTGGTACGCCCAGACGGTGCCGAATAGACCGAAGGGCACGGAGACGAGAAACACCAACCGCCAGTTGATCGGCGCGAGCAGGCCGCCGAGCACGAGCCCGATGAAGACCCCACTGATGCCCGCGATGTTGTTGATGCCGAGTGCCAGGCCGCGCTGATTCACCGGGAAGGCATCGGTGAGAATCGCGGCAGAGTTGCCGATGAGGCACGCGGCCCCGATGCCCTGCACGACACGGAAGACCATCAGCCAGATCGCGCCCGCCGGCCCCGTCATCCAGTCGATGGTCAGCAGCAACGACGCGCCGGTATAGATGACGAAGCCGAGGTTGTAGATGCGCACCCGACCGACGATGTCACCGAGGCGGCCCAGCCCAACCACGAGCACGCTGCTCACGATCAGGAACCCGAGGATCATCCAGAGCAGGTAGAAGCTGTTCGCCGGATCGAGCGGGTTGAGTCCGATGCCACGGAAGATGTCCGGCATCGCGATCAGCATGATCGAGGCATCGATGGTTGCCAGCAGGACGCCGACCGTAGTGTTGGAGAGCGCGATCCACTTGTAGCCGTCGCCGCGGCTGCCTCGAGCCGGCGTGACGGTGCGCGCTGCGCCGCTGGTCGTCGCTATGACGCCGCCTCGATCACCCCGTGAGTCTGGCAGGGACGCACGTCAGCGCGGCGCGGAGCCAACCCACGAGATGCGCCCGTGCCCGGATCTCGCACGCCGCGAACGGACAGGATCGAAGGCTGCGGCTGCTGGGCCTCCCGGCAGATTGTGATACAATTTCTGAGGAACTCGCAGCAGCTCAGCGGGAGGCGAACCATGCCACGTTCAGGCCCAAAACGAAAGCAGATCGTGCTGATCGCACACGACAACAAGAAAGCCGACATGCTCGAGTGGGCACGCTTCAACCGCGACACTCTTGCGCGCCACGATCTCCTTGGCACCGGCACCACCGGGTCGATGGTCGCCAACGAGTTGGGGCTGCCCGTTCATCGCTTCCTGACCGGTCCGCTCGGCGGAGATCAACAGGTCGGCGCAGCGATCGCTGAAGGGCGGATCGACGTGATCATCTTCTTCTGGGATCCCCTTGAGCCGCATCCCCACGACGTCGACGTGAAGGCACTGCTCCGGATTGCGGTCGTGCACAACATCCCGATGGCCTGCAACCGGGCGACCGCCGACTTCGTCCTGTCAAGCCCGCTGATCGACGAGGTCTACCCGAGGTCACTCGACACGATCGGAGCCGGCCGGGCGAGCGCGTAAAGACCGTCGTCGCGCGTGGTCGCGTGTTCGATCAGCCACGACGTGGCGTTCTCCAGGTGGTGACGGATGACGCTCTCCGCCGTCGACGGCTCACCCTTTTCGATGGCTTCGAGCAGCGCACCGTGCTCATCGCCGAGCTGGCTGACCGTCGCATACCCCTGCACCAGCTGTGCGAGACACAAGAGGATTTCGACCTCGAGGTTCTTGTGTGCGCGCGTCAGTCGCGCGTTCCCCGTCCCGATGACGAGCGCGCGATGGAAGGCGAGATCAGCCTCCACGACGATGCGCCGTGAGGAGTTAGCGCTGAGGCGGTGGTGCTGCGCGAGTGCGGTCCGGGCGCCGGCAGGGACAACCCTGCGCGCGGCGAGCATGCGCGACGCCTGTACTTCGAGGGCGGTCCGCAGTTCATAGATCTCGGCGAGGTCGTGGGCAGTGAGCGCGCGAACGAAGACGCCGCGGTTCCGTGACTTGACCAGCAGGCCCCGCCCGGCCAGACCGTCGAACGCGGCACGCAGCGTATTCCGCCCGACATCGAACTCCTCTGCGAGCGCGATCTCGCCGAGATGCTCCCCCGGCTTGAAGCGCCCTTCGAGCACGCGGCGCTCGAGTTCGTCCTCAAGCGTCTCAACTCGAGAGGTCGTCTGGCGGCGGATGGCGGTCATGCGCATCGCCGAGTGGCCTGGGGAACGTCCGAGAGCGCGAGGCTATGCGTTCGCGTTCGCGTCCGCCCGCTCGCGGCAGCGGTGGCAGACGCCTTCGCTGGTGCCGAACGCATCCTGTTGGGCGATCGGCGCGCCGCACGCGCGGCATGGCCGGCCGGTCTCCAGACCGTAGAGGCTCGCAGCGTGAGCCAGACTGTTCGTGCCATATCGATTGCTCCAGGAAGATTGGTCTTGTCGCAGATTGTAGCACAATCCAGATCTGGCCACTGACAGCGACATCGCGGCCAGTCCGGTTCACCGCGGAGCCGGGCTGGCCGTCGCGCAGCTCACGGCTACGATCGCGATCCCGCGCGCCGGCCTCATGATTGGGCGACAGCGATGACCAGCACACCCGACGTGAGCCCAACACCACGTGCGTTGCTCACGCGATTTCTCAATGGTTCAGGAGTCGAGCTGGGCCCGGGCCATCATCCGATGCCGATCCTCTTCCCTGGTGTCTCGGTGCGGTACGTGGACCGATGGCAGCCAGAGGAGAACGTGGCGCTCTTCACCAACGTCGAGGCCGGCGCGACCTTCACCCGGCCCGACATCGTGGCCAACCTCGACGTCGATGGACTCGCATCACTTGCGGACGCGAGTCAGGACTTCGTGATCGCAAGCCACCTGCTCGAACATCTCGCCGACCCGCTCACCCAGATCGCGGAGATCCACCGGGTCTTGAAACCAGGTGCCGTCGTCCTCGTGTTCCTTCCAGATCGCCGATACACCTTCGATCGGAAGCGATCACCAACACCGTTGGCGCATCTCATCGCGGATCACCGTGATCGGGTCACGGTTGTCAGCGACGAGCACATCGAGGATTACCTGCGCAAGACGGATGTCTGGGATCCGACATGGACGCCAGAGCAGCAGCGCGAAGAGTTCGACCTGCACCGGCAGCGATCCATCCATGTTCACTGCTGGTCGGAGGATGAGGTCCTGCCGGTACTCGAGTACACGGTTCTCGAAATGGGGATGCGATGGGATCTGCTCGACGCGATGTTCGTCGCCGACGAACCCGAGGGGTTCGAATTCGGTTTCGTGCTGCGCCGATCGTCAGAAACAGCCGAGCCCGCCGTGCTGGCGGGAAAGTTGCGACTGTCGTGGCAGGTCGTTGCAGCGAGGTCGCGCCAGTTCGCCGAGGCAGAGCGCGAGCGTGCCGAGGCCATCCGCCAGCTCGCGCGACTCCGTGCGCTTCCGGGGTTCCCGGTCGTGCGGAGCGCCTGGCGAATGCAGCGCCGGCTGCGACAGACGCTCGCCAAACGCTGAACGCGATCATCAACGGCCGGGGCTGCGGACGATCCGGTTACCGGCGCTCTCGGCGCTCAGCATCGTCGCGGCCAATGGAACGTCCCGCCTACCCGATCACCACGGCGGTCACCGCACCCACCACGAAAATGAGAGCGAGATACGCCAGCGAGTAGTGGAACAGGAGTGCAGCTGCGTGTGATGTCGCCTTGGCTCGAGCCCACAACGCCAGGGCCAGATAGCAGCCGCCAAGCGCTGCAGCGCCAACCGTGTAGCCGATCCCGAGCATGAGCCCGGGGAGGAGGCTCGCCCCGATCAACGCGACGAGGTACAGCAGAATCCGGCGATGGGTCCTGGCTGTGCCGATGATCCCGGGGAGCATCGGCACGCTCGCGTTCCTGTAGTCGCGGCGCAGCAGCAGCGCCAGTGACCAGAAGTGCGGCGGCGTCCAGAGGAAGACCAGCGCAAACAGCACGAAGGCCGGCCAGCCGATGTTGCCCTGGACAGCGGCCCATCCAACCAGCGGCGGAAACGCGCCGGCGGCGCCGCCGATCACGATGTTGAGTGGCGTCCTGCGCTTGAGCAGCATGGTGTAGATGAAGACGTAGAAGAGGCCGCCTGCCAGGGCGAGTGCCGCCGCCAGCGTGTTCACCGCGACGCTGAACACCACCACAGATGCCCCGATGAGCGAGACGCCGAACGTGAGCGCCTGCCAGGGCAGGATGCGCCCTGAAGGCAGCGGCCGGCTGCACGTGCGCGCCATGACCCGGTCGATGTCACGGTCGTACCAGCAGTTGATCGCCCCCGATCCCCCCGATGCTAGCGCGCCGCCAAGCGCTGCCCAGAACAGCAGCGCAGGCGAGGGGATGCCACGGGCAGCGATGACCATGGTCGCGATCTCTGTGATGAGCAGCAGGACGATGATTCGCGGCTTGGCGAGGCTGATGTAGTCGCGAGCGGTTGCGCGCATGTGGCGTGACGTGGCGCGCGCGACTCTGTCGGCACCACCCGACGCGCCGAGGGCGTCTGGTGGGCTCAGGACAATGTCTGCGCTGGTCTGCATGTCCGCTCCTACGCGCTCGCTGCCGGTGACTTGCCCAGGAGCGTCGTGATCTCCGCATTGAAATCGGTCACGCTCATGGTCCCGAGTGCTCCCAGGACGACATCGGCGACCTTGCCCTGCGTGTTGAGAAAGACCAATGCCGGTGCTGAGGGAATACGGTACTCGACAGCGAGGGTCGCGTTGGTGTCCGCGATGCTGGGATAGGGCACCTTGTAGTGCGATTGAAAGGCCAGTGCCGGACGTGTGGTGTCGCGCAGATCGACGCCCAAGAACGCGACATCGCGAGCAGACCACTTCCCGTACGCGGCGTTCAGCGACGGCTGCTCATCGTGGCAAGGGCCGCACCACGAGGCCCAGAAGATCATGACGACGGGATGGCCGCGGAATGAGGTGATGTGGACATCCTTTCCGGTCAGCGTGGGACCGCCGGAGGCGGTGACCTGCAGAGGTGGCGTCGACGCCGGAGGGCTCGCTCCGCAACCCGCAACGCCGAACGCAACGATGCATAAGAGCACCAGGCGCCGCCTGCTCGTCACGGCCGCACCACCGACGCCGTCGCTGCCGAGCGATCGTCCACCTCGAACCACCTGATTCCCAGGTAGAGCAGTGCAATCAGAAATGGTGTCCCTCCGGGAACCCACATCACGCCCGCGGCGATCTCCTGGTCAGTGAGCAGGCTGAGGCCGCCGGTGGGGGTCGGGTATGCGTAGAGCGGATGGGTGGCGTAGCCGATGACGATGGCGAGACCCCAGCTCACGAACATCCCGATGAGCACCACGACTGCGCGGCCGAGCAACGTCAGCCGGCCGGTTGCCTGGATCGGGCTGATCACCTGATCCCAGAACAACAGGCCGACCACCAGGAACGTGAGGTGTTCGAGATCGTGCACTGACGCAATCCGAAGGGTTGCGTTGTAGATGGCTGGGACATGCCAGACAAGAAGATCGATGCTGAAAGCGAGCACGACCACGCTCGCAGCTCTGGAACCCGAATGGACCCCGTGCATGACACGCGCCGGCCACGTTCCCTCGACTTTGATCGGCCGTCCCTGGGCGGCCAGATACCCCGCCCACGCGGTGCGAAACGGGTCAGCGAGCAGGATGAGTGGAGGTGCCACGAGCAGCAGGAGGACGTGCTGCACCATGTGATCCCACTGCAGCGTGGTGTCGAAGGACGCGAGCGGTGATACCAGCGCGAGCAGGAGCACGCCAAGGCCGAACGCGAACGCCGTGTCCCCGTTGTCCCACGCTGCTTCCCGTCCCAGGGCCACCGAGGCTGTTCGCCGCCCGCGCCAGTACAGATACGCCGCCGTCGCGCATCCCACGATCGGTACTGGTTCGAAACTCCAGTTGAGCAGCGGTGGCCAGAGCATGCCGGCCTATGAGGCGTACTGGATCAGCAGGTATACCGCAATGGAGACGCCGGTAATGTAGGTCCACTGCTCCAGGATGGCTCGGGCGTGCGCTGTGCTGAGGCGATCGGTGCCGCGGACATGCCCCATGACCAGGCTGAGCAACCACAGCCCTACGCCGATGAATTCGGCCAAGAGGATCGCGTACCAGAGGGTCGCGAGGTCGGCATAGGTGCCGGCACTGTCGAGCGTCCAGTTGAACTGGTACATGAGCAGGATGCGCACCGCTCCCGTGAGGACGGCGGCCAGAACCGCCAGCCAGAGCATCCTCGTCAGAGCGCTCGATGCCCGCGACTTGCTGGCCGTGCTCCACACGGTCCACAGGGCGAGCACTCCGATCACGGGGAAGGCGAGCGATATGAGTGCGAGCACCTGCGGCGGCGTGCCGACGCCGTTCGGATGAAACGAACCGCCGAAGTTGTTGGCCCTCAGATAAAGGAATGCGAAGAGGAGGCTCAACTGAAGCGTCGTGTTCGACGCCATCACCAGCCGGGAGCTGAAGACGAGCGTTCGAGCGCCACCTTTGACCTCATCGATGACGGTAAGTCCAGTAGGGCTGACCTCACTCATGCTCAGGCTCCACTCAAGGCTGGTACGGCAGGTCCGAAGTCTGCCGCCGGCTGCCCAGTGTCGTAATTGTCTGGGAGCGACCACGAAACCGGCATCCGATCAAAGTTGAAGGTGGGCACCGGCGTCGGCACCTGCCACTCGACGCCGAGTGACTCCCATGGGTTGGCTGCGGCGACACGCTGCTTGATGACAACCTCCCAGATGAGAATGCCGAGGAAGAGCGACATGGAGAGACCCAGCGCGAGCGCGAAGATCGACGCGCTGTCATTGATCGGCTGGAGGTATGCGGCATAACTGATGTCCCGGCGCGGCATGCCCATGATGCCCACGGCGATGAGTGAGATGAAGGTCCCATTGAAGGTGAGGAACACCGCCCAGAACTGGTAGCGCAGGAGCTTGATGTCCATGGTGCGACCCGTCATCTTTGGGAGGTAATAGACGATCCCGGCCATGAGCGCGAAGACCTCCCCACCCATGATCGTGTAGTGGAAGTGTGCCTGCACGAAGTAGCTGGCATGGAGAGTGAAGTCGCTCGGGACGTCGGAGAGAAAGACGCCCGTGAACCCACCGATCAGGAAGTTGAAGAAGAAGGCGAAGATGAAGAGCATCGGCGTCCCGAAGCGAGTGCGCGCTCGCCACAGGGTTCCCAGCGCCACCAGGTAGATGATGCCGGTCGGCACCGAGATCATCTCCGTGGAGAACATGTAGAAGGGTCGCAGCGAGGGTGCGATGCCGCTGACAAACAGGTGATGCTGCCAGACCACGAAGCTCAGCACGCCGACCCCGACCATGCCGCCGATTCCTACGCGACGCCCCCAGAGCGGCTTTCTGGCGAAGGCCGGGAGCATTTCCATGACCAAGCCAAACGCCGGGACAACGAAGATGTATACCTCGGGGTGGCCGAAGAACCAGA
>PLZA01000005.1 GCA_003153505.1 Candidatus Dormiibacterota bacterium | reverse complement strand
GGCAGTTCGGTCGCGCGTCGGTCCTCTGGGGAACCCGGTCGGCACCGTGTGGATCGGCGCCGCCGGGTCTCCCGCGGAGGAAATGTCTTGGTCTAGAGCGCTCGGCTCCGGGCTGAGTTACTCAGCCCAGTCGAAGGTCCGGGTGACCGCCTTCTTCCAGAGTGCGTACTCGTGGTCGACGGTCGCCTTCTCCATGTGCGGCGTCCATTCCTTGTCCTTGCCCCAGTTCTCGCGGAGGTCCTCCACTTGCGCCCAGAATCCGACCGCCAGGCCGGCGGCATACGCGGCACCGAGCGAGGTCGTTTCCGCGACGGTCGGACGCACCACCGGTACGCCCAGCACGTCGGACTGGAACTGCATCAGCGTGTCGTTGAAGACCATGCCGCCGTCCACCTTGAGGGAGGTCAGGGCGACCCCGGAATCGGCGTTCATGGCGTCGACGATTTCACGCGTCTGCCACGCGGTCGCCTCGAGCGCCGCGCGTGCGATGTGCCCCTTGTTGACGTAGCGCGTCAGTCCGGCGATCACACCCCGGGCACTCGACTTCCAGTAGGGAGCATAGAGGCCCGAGAACGCCGGCACGAAGTACGCGCCACCATTGTCGTCAACAGTCTTGGCAAGCACCTCGATGTCCGAGGACTTCTCGATCATGCCGAGGTTGTCCCGCAACCACTGCACGAGCGCGCCCGTGATCGCGATCGAACCCTCGAGGCAGTAGGTGGCGTCGGCGCTGCCCATCTTGTAGGCGAGCGTGGTCAGCAGACCGTTCTTGGACTGCACCGGCTTGGTGCCCGTGTTCAGCAACAGGAAGTTGCCGGTGCCATACGTGTTCTTGGCCTCACCGACCGCAAAGCAGGTCTGCCCGAACAGTGCCGCTTGCTGATCGCCGAGATCACCGGCAACCGGGACTCCGGCGAGCACTCCCTTGGCCTCTCCGTAGGTCTCGCTCGACGCGCGAATCGCGGGGAGCATGGACCGAGGAATGGTCATGGTGCTGAGGATCTCGTCGTCCCAGTCGAGCGTCTCGAGATTCATGAGCATCGTCCGGCTCGCGTTGGTCACGTCGGTGACATGCACGCCACCGTCGGTCCCGCCGGTGAGCAGCCAGATCACCCATGCGTCGATGTTGCCGAAGGCGAGGTCGCCCGCCTCGGCCTTGGCGCGTGCTCCGTCGACGTTGTCGAGGATCCACTTCACCTTTGGCCCTGAGAAGTAGGTTGCCAGTGGCAGCCCGACCTTGGCGCGGAAGCGGTCCTGACCACCGTCCGCCGACAGTTCATCAACGATCTTGTCGGTGCGTGTGTCCTGCCAGACGATCGCGTTGTATACCGGTTTACCGGTGCCCCGGTCCCACACCACCGTCGTCTCCCGCTGATTCGTGATGCCGACGGCGGCGATATCACCGATGTCCACCTTGCCGAGGCCGGCCTTCACAACCTCCTGCGTGCGCTCCCAGATTTCGAGCGGGTTGTGCTCGACCCATCCCGGCTTCGGGAAGATCTGCTCGTGCTCCTTCTGATCGACAGAGACAACCTTGCCGCTGTGATCGAACACCATGAAGCGCGTGCTGGTCGTGCCCTGATCAATTGCTGCTGCGTATTTCGCCATCAATAACTCCTCTTTCGCCTTTCGCCATATGTCATTCGATTTGGTCGGGGGCCGGCGAGGTGAAGACCTCGCCGGGGCACGCCGCGTCGGGCATGCCCATCCCGACGAAACCGCCCTGCATCGGCTCGTGGCCCGAACCTCCGCCGGAGACGGTCGCCGCCTTGCCGCTGATCGGCGCGTCGGCTCGAACCACGAAGTTGGGCTCGAAGTGGACCCGCACCCGGTGGGAGTGGGCGGCGACGATACCCTCCACGCCCTCCTTGACGACGTCCTCGACGCGATCGATCAGCTGCTTCATGACGTCATGCCACCCCTTAGACCCGATCGGGCTGGACGTTTGGGGCGGCCCGTCCGGGCTCCGCCGGCGCCTCGCCGGCGCTGCCGGTGCGCGATTGGCGAGCGTGGAGCACGTCACCGATGAAGAAGTCATAGGCGAGAGCGCCGATCACGCCGCCGACCAGGGGAGCGACGATTGGTATCCAGAAGTAGTTGCTGAATTGGAAGCTGCCAACGCTGTAGGTGCCGGGGATGGCCACCTTGCCCCAGCCGGCGAAGAACGCGAACAGGCGAGGCCCGAAGTCACGGGCGGGATTGATCGCGTATCCGGTGTTGGCTCCGAACGAGGTGCCGACCGCGAAGACGACGAAGCCGATGATGAGCGGGCCAATGTTGCTGATCGGCGCCATATTCCGGGCGTCGGTCACCGCCAGCACACCGATCAGGAGGAGCGCGGTACCCACCGCCTCGTCCACGAACGGCCCTCCAAAGGTGCCGCCGAAGTACTGGGCGGGGAAGGTCGCGAAGATCGAATAGCTTCCCAGCGCGTTGCCGAGGCTGGGGACCGCGTGCGCCGCTTGGTCGAAGGCGGAGATGGCGCTGCCGTAGACCCAGAAGACCAGCGCCGCGCCGACGAATGCCCCGACCACCTGGACGACCATGTAGGGGATGACGTGTTTCCAGGGGAAGCGCCGCCTCACCGCCAGAGCCAGGGTGACCGCCGGGTTGATGTGCGCGCCGCTGACGCCACCGGCCACGTACACGCCCATCATGACGGCGAAGGCCCATCCGAAGGTGATCAGGAGCCAGTCCCCGCTCGCCTGGAAGATGGTGGTGGGCGTTGCGGCCCTTCCCGAACTGTTCAGTGCCGCCACCGCCATTGCCACAACGCCGTCGCCGAAGCAGATCAGCACGAACGTTCCAAAGAATTCAGCCGACAACTCGCCCCAGAGACCGTGCAGGCCGAACCTCGAGCGGCCTGCTCCGTGTATCGGTTGATACTCGTCAGCCACGGCAATCCCTCCAAAGGCCTGTTCCTACCACCCCCGAGACAGAGATATTCGGCATCAGTGCCACCTCCTTGCGGCGATCTCGACCCCTGATTGGATGTGCGGACAGTACCCTCGCCCGTAGGGCATTGTCAACAACCGCGCGGTATCACCAGCTAGGCGCGCTGGACGAAGCGGTAGGCTTTGTCTGTGCCGAAACCGATCCAATCGATCGAACGAGCCTCAGCGGTGCTGCGGCTGCTTTCCGGGCGCTCCGGCCGGCTGAGCCTCGCCGAGCTGACCGGCGAGTTGGGCCTTCCCAAAGGGACGGTGTACGGCATCGTCCGGACACTCATATCAGTCGGCTTCGTCGAGCAGGATCCCGAGTCGGGGAAGTATCGGACGGGCGCTGCCCTGCTCCACCTCGGCAGCAGCTACCTGGACGGCAACGAGTTGCGCGCGCGGGCGCTCAACTGGTCGGACTGGCTGGCGGCGCGCACCAACGAGAGCGTGCGTCTCGGCACGCTCCACGACGGCCAGGTGCTCGTCGTGCATCATGTCTTCCGTCCCGACAACAGTCCCCAGGTGCTAGAAGTCGGGGCACTCCTGCCGGTGCATGCGACGGCGATGGGCAAGGTGCTGCTCGCCCATCACCCCTACCTAGCGGACGAACTCGGCAACAACGACGCACTTCCGCGCTTCACCACGAGCACGATCACCGACCCCGGGTTGCTCACGCTTGAGCTCGAACGCGTGCGTGAGCAGGGCTGGGCATCAGAGGTGCAGGAGCTGATCGACGGGGAGGCGTCCTGCGCCGCCCCGATTCGCGATCGGCGCGGCATCATAGTTGGCGCCATCGCCATCTCGGGCCCGATCGATCGGCTCTGTGAGGGCTCGGAGCCGCACAGCAAGCTCATCGCTGCTGTCCGAGAAGGTGCGCGCACGATCTCGCGTGACCTCGGAGCGGTCCCATGGTAGCGGCCACGACAACTCGGCGCGCACCACGGAGTCGCTGCCTTGACACGGCTGGCCATGCGACACATACTCCCCTGCGGAGCGAGGGGGATGGCGGATCTCGGAGACCTCGCCCACTCATGTCAGCTCCTCCCCCGGCATGGAAACCTGCGAGGAGAGGACAGCGTTGAGCGATCGGTACGTTGCCGCGATCGACCAGGGAACGGCGTCGTCACGCTGCCTCGTGTTCGACCAACAGGGTCGGATCGTTTCGCTCAGCCAGAAGGAGCACGAGCAGATCTTCCCGCGGCCTGGTTGGGTGGAGCACGACCCCCAAGAGATCCTCCGCAATGTCGTCCAAGTGGTGCGCGGGGCCCTCGACAGCGGCGGGCTCGACTTCCGCGACCTGGTCGCGATCGGTATTGCGAACCAGCGCGAGACCACCGTGGTGTGGGATCGCCGCACCGGACAGCCCGTGCACAACGCGATCGTGTGGCAGGATACCCGCACCGACGGGCTTGTCCGAAGGCTTGGCGCGGAGCACGGTCAGGATCGATTCCGCGACCGCTGCGGCTTGCCGCTGGCCACGTACTTCTCCGGACCGAAGGTGAGCTGGCTGCTCGACAGCGCTCCGGGTTTGCGCCGGCGAGCGGAGGACGGCGAGTTGCTGTTCGGAACCATGGACAGCTGGCTCGTCTGGAACCTCACGGGCCGCCACGTCACCGACGTCACCAATGCCAGCCGGACGATGCTCATGAATCTCGAGACGCTCGACTGGGACGACACCCTGCTGGCCGCGATCGGGGTGCCTCGGGTCATGCTGCCCACCATCCAGCCGTCGTCCAGGATCTACGGTGAGGCGGTGGGCTCGCTTGGCGGCGTCCCCATCGCTGCGGCCCTGGGTGACCAGCAGGCTGCGCTCTTCGGCCAAACCTGTTTCTCCGCGGGCGAGGCCAAGTGCACGTACGGCACGGGCAGCTTCTTGCTGCTCAACACGGGGAACAGGCCAGTGCGATCGGGACATGGATTGCTGACGACCGTCGGATGCAAGATCGGGGACGAGCCGGCGACGTATGCGCTCGAAGGTTCGATCGCTGTGACCGGGTCGCTCGTGCAGTGGTTCCGCGACAAGGTGGGGCTGATCGGAAGCGCGCCAGAGGTGGAAACGCTCGCCCGCACCGTGGAAGACAACGGCGGCATCTACTTCGTGCCGGCGTTCTCAGGTCTTTTCGCCCCACACTGGCGCGGCGACGCGCGTGGTGTGATCGCCGGTCTCACCGGTTACGTCACTAAGGGCCACCTCGCCCGCGCGGTGCTCGAGGCGACTGCGTGGCAGACGCGCGAAGTCGTCGACGCCATGAACGCGGACTCGGGCATCGAACTGACATCGCTCAAAGCCGACGGTGGCATGACAGCGAACAACCTGCTCATGCAGTTCCTCGCCGACGTGCTCGCGGTGCCGGTGGTGCGGCCCATCGTCGCTGAGACGGTTTCGCTCGGCGCCGCGTACGCCGCAGGCCTCGCGGTCGGATTCTGGCCCGACACCGAAACCCTCCGCGCCAACTGGCACAAGGCTGCGGAGTGGCTCCCGCAGATGGATGGGAGTGCGCGCGACAAGGGCTACCGGAAGTGGAAGAAGGCGGTCCAGCGCACACTCGATTGGGTGGATGACGACGACGACTGACCTCGCCTGTCGATAGATCACGAACGGGCGGTATCGCCACAGGTAGTCCAGCCCGCTCAGGACCGTCGCGATGACCGCGAGTTCCCGAAGTCCCTTGACCTGCACAGCTTCGTCAACAGCAAGGGCAAGCTTGTGACGGTGCACGGCTTCGCAGCGAACGGCAGCTATAACGACGCGACCGGGTGGGGGACGGTCAACGCCGCCCAGTTCGTCCCGGCGCTCGCCGGGTCGTAATCCGGCCTGAACCGATCTCAGAAGGGGGGCGGCCGCCGGCCAGCTGGCGGCAGCCCCGGCTCGTCCGCTCTGGTGTGTTAATTGCACGCTGGGGTGGCCGGCGATGCATTCCCTCGGAGCGTCGCCGACGGAGTGAGGAGGCTAGCAAGGCCGGCAGTGGGTGGTAGTGGGCTCAAGGATCGCCGGTGGTTCTCTCTACCGGCGGTCCTCTCTTCTCCGTTCCGGGCGACTCTGTGACATAGGACGCGCGCCGCGGGGACGCGCGCCGCGGGGACGTTCGCCTCTTTGCACTGCGTTGCTCCGCCCCTACCGTCATGTTGCGGAACGTCTTCCCGTTGAATGCGTAGGGAGGCAGCGGACATGAAGCTCACAACCATCATCGGCGCTGCGATCGCCGTCGTTGGCCTCTCAGCATGTGGATCAAGTTCCGTCGCACCGACTGCGCGGCCAGCGACGCCGACGCCGACTGAAGCGACGACACCCACCGCAACGCCCGCGCCAACACCGACCGCGACACCGATCCCAACGCCCTCACCTTCGGAAAGCCCGTCGTCTAGCGCGAGCGCCTCGCCTAGTCCGACCGAGGGTCCCTGTGGTTATGGCCCCTGCCAGACCGGGGCCGGCTGGGGCCCCACGTGCGCCGTCCCTGGCACCGCTCGGGGGGGGAGCCTGATCATCACGTGGACGGCAGGATACGGGCAGGACGCTCCGGTTGTCCCCGACACCATTACTGTTGATGGCAACACCCTGGCCGTGACAGGCAACCCGTTTGCTAGCGGGCCGTACTCTGTTGGTGATCACTCATTCACCTATCCGGGCGGCGAAGGCCCTTCCGGTGATAGCTCATTCCCCTTCACCATCAGCGCGTGCGCCGCGCCCACTCTACCCGTGCTGCCGCCGACGATCGTCCCAGCCTGCCAGCCAGCAAGCAACGTCTATTCCTGGCAAGTCATTGAAACGTGGCAAGGGCCTACCGAAGCGACAAAGCAAGACGAGCTAGGCGACTTCAGCGTCGACGAACGCACCAGCCCCAGCCGGTCTTGGGTTCTCGTGTCCAGCAACCACCTGAGCTTGACCTTCGAAACGCCGACATCCGACGGCAAGACGGTGTACGTGCGTTGGCATGATTACCCCGGTGCCGGTACCTCGACCGCACAGGCCGACACGACACCCTGCTCGTAGTCGGCTTCAAGTCCGATCGCGAGTCGAATAGGTCGGGAACATAACGCCGCCAACCCGCTGAATGTCGGGCCCCCGATCCGCTCCTCGACCCATCCCACCACGCGGTCGGCCCGGGCCTCGGGTTGGCGGCGAGCGCATTGACGAGATGCGGCGATACCAGCCGCGCTCCACGCCCTAGAAGCTGATGTCGTCGGCGGCGGGCGGAGGCAGGGCAGGCGCCGCAGGAGCTCCGGTCGAAGCCTGCCAGCCAGAAGCCGCACCACCCTGGGAGTAGGCACGTCGGCGCTGCGCCTCGGCGTGGCTCACGATCTCCTTACCGAAGGGCGCCAGCGCGAGGCCGGCGAGTTTGAAGTCCTGAATCGCGAGCGGGATCGTGATGACGAAGATGCAGAGCACCAAACCCGTCAGGAAATGCGTCAGCGCGAGATACCAGCCGCCCAGCACGAACCAAAGGATGTTGCCGCAGCCTGAGCCGAGTGCCGACGCGCCAGGTCGAGCGACTGCAGTCCGACCGAACGGCCAGATCACAAAGCTCGCCAGCTTGAACGACTGAACGCCGAACGGGATGGTGATGATGAAAATGCAGCTCACGATCCCCGCGACTACGTAGGCGATGAACAGCCAGATCCCGGCGAATAAGAGCCAGATGATGTTGCCGACTGTCTTCATGCCCTCGCTTCCTCTCCCGTCGTTGCTCCCGATCGGTCTGATCGGTCGAGCCTCTGCACAATGAGGGCAAATCGCGCTCATGGTCAAGCACGGGGCCGCTCCGGCTGCGGCCATCCCAGGGCAACCCGTGACGTCGGGATCACCTCACCATAGGCGGTGAGTAACGCTGTCATTAGGCCGCGTCCGTCGTCGTGGTAGGCGACCGCCTTCCGCCCATAGTCACCGCTGCACAGCCCGCGTGTCCATCCCCCGGCGGTCGGTGCGGCGAGTGACGCTCACGAGCTTGATCAGCCCAGTCGGCGCGTTCCCCCGGCTAACCCTGGAAGCTGATGTCGTTCGAGGGTGGTGCCGGCAGGGTTGGCGGCTGCGGTACGGACGGGGCACCATTCCAATTGTCAACCCTCGTGTTTCCTCTGGGTAATCTATCGCGCAGCCCCCAGGCTAGCGTGAACGAGAGCAAAGCACCGAGTGCGGCCATCGCCGCCGTGAGCACGAGGTAGAACCTAGTGGTCGGGTCCATATTTGCCCCCCCTGTGTTGACCTGCGACGAACAGTACGACTACAAGGGTGGTCTTGTGGGAGGAGTCTCAGTGGGAACCCTTCCCTCGGCGAAAGGTGATGAGATGTCCCGACGCCCTGCCCGGTCTTACGCGTGCCAACTGACCGGCTGCGATCGGCCTCTGCTGCCTGGTCTGGACCGGGCAAGGCGGAGCACAACCCGTAGAGACGACTACCGCCATGGTTGCTCACGGGGCTCTGCGCCGACCTTTCGTGCGCCTTTTGTGAGCGGGTCCCCACGCCCCCCCGCTGCCCTACGATTCAGGTCGACTGTCCCCGGCCGCGGCGACAGCCCTGGCCTCGGATGGTCTACAACGCCTAGGTGGGCGGCGAGCTGGAGGGAGGCGGTGGCACTCTGTTACTTCGGGCGGCATGGTCGCGGACGAACGTGAGCAGATGGATGTGCTTGGCCGTGTCGTGCTCCATGAGCTCGACGAGGAGTGTCCACAGGGTCGTATTGCGAAACGGGCGCATCTCCCGACGCAGAGCACGCAGCTGCTTTTGATCCTCCCGTTCGGCGGCAAGGAACCGGATGGTCACCTCCTCGAGGGCCTGGGACCGTGGCCCGGACGGCAGGTCAGGAGCCGCATCAGAGGAGGGCGCCCACTGGTTGCCTAGGGCAGCGGTCATCTCGTGGAAGAGGCGGTGATGCCGCTCCTCATCCTCGACGATGAGGCGGATCAGATACCGCGCCGCTTCGGGAGTATCCGGCGCCTCGGCCAGTTCCCGGTAGCTGGCAAGGAGGTCGGCCTCCGAGGAAACGTGCTCGCTGAGATGACGGTACAGCCCCTCCTCGAGGGGGCTAAGCCCAAACGGTAGCGTCGCGGGCAACTCTGTCGGTGTCACAGTTCTCCTTTTCAAAGAGGGCTCGACGTCTTTTCATCTATGACATCACGATTGACGAAGCGCTCAGCGGCCACGGCTACGGGCGAGCGGCGAGGAGGCTCGCTGAGGAGGAGGCGCGACGCAACGGCCTCCACGCGCTCGCGCCGTCTCGGCGACGAACGCTGAGAGTACATCGTCCGGGAATGCACGCCACTTGTAGCTACTGCGGCGGCCTCGCAGGCCGACAAACGGCTTCCGGCCACTCGTAGCAGGCTCTTGTCTGGCCACGAGTTCTATTGTCGCCGGTCAGCGTGGCGAACGCGTTGCACTAGTCGCTGCTCTTTGGAGCCGCGGCTGCGGCGATGGGCGTGAGCGACACCGCCAGTCCCGCACTAATGAGCGAGCCAACCGGCGGCGAGGGTCATGGCCGTACCGGTCATCTACCACGATTCTGCTGTGCACAGGTAGGCAACGGCCCGCGCGACGTCCTCCGGCTCGATAAGCCGCCGGATTGCATTGCTGGTCAGCAGCACCGTGTCGAGCACCTCCTACTCGCGCCGACCGTGTATACGGGCCTGGTCAGAATGGCCCGGCAACGCTGCCGTGCTGCGGTCGCAGCCGGACGAGAAATCCCTTATCCTGTATGAGAAATCCGGAGCGAGAGGGATTCGAACCCTCGTGGCGGGTTACCCCACCAACCGCATTTCCAGAAAGCGTACCTAGCCCGACTGGCCCCGCGTGGGACCGCCTCCTGACTACGATTCGGACGGTTTCACCGACACCAAGCGACAGGCTCCGACTCCCAATTGGCATCGGCGTTGGCATCGGGAGCTTGCATCCCATCGAGTGTCGGAAAGACGGGTGGCCGACTCCGCAAAGTGGGCAATTAGAGACGTCGTCGGGTGCTTCTTGAAAAGTCCCTAGACCTCCAAGGAGACAGGCACGGGGCCACCCAGGGTGGCGCATCAGGACCTCTACGAATCTTCAGCCGCGTGGAGCATGTCCGATCGCGACCCGCCAGACAAGGGGCACTCGGGGATCCGGCGTGTAGACGCACACAGTTCCGGTGTGCACCGTCACTTCAAGATGGGCCCCCAATTCCGCATCTGCCATAGCAACGCGTTGGATAGCTGACCTGACCGCGCGGATTGGAGTCTGCACTGCGGGAGTCGTCCGTGCAGATCGGCCCGGGCCGATCTGCTTCGTTACATGGAAACAAATCTACCGCATCGTCACTGATGTCTTGGCGATGCGTCTCAGCTGCATCGCCGAATGGCCTCAATGGCCGCTCCGTGAGTCAGGGAAACAGGCCTTCAGCCGAGAGGTAGCGCTCTCCGGTGTCATAGGTGAAGGTGAGCGCTCGGGCGCCGTCGGCCATGTCGGGAAGTTTCTGGGCGACTGCGGCCAGCGCCGCCCCCGAGGACACGCCGACCAGGACGCCTTCCTCGCGCGCGCAGCGCCGCGTGTATTCTGCGGCGTCCTCCGGCGAGACTTGGATCACGCCGTCGAGGATGTCGGTGCGCATCACGCCAGGGATGAAGCCTGCCCCGATTCCCTGGATGGGGTGGGGCGAGTGGGTTCCGCCGGAGAGCACGGGCGACAGCGTCGGCTCCACTGCGAACACTTTGAGCCCGGGCCAGAGCGGCTTCAGGACCTCGGCGCAGCCAGTGATGTGCCCCCCGGTCCCGACGCCGGTGATCAGGTAGTCGAGCCCGTCCGGGAAATCGCGCGCAATCTCCGCGGCGGTGGTGCGCCGGTGGACCTCGACGTTTGATAGGTTCTCAAACTGCATCGGGATCCAGGCCTTGGGGATGTCCGCCTGGAGCTCGTTGGCGCGCGCGATCGCGCCCTTCATGCCCAGTTCGCGGGGGGTCAGCTCCAGCTCAGCGCCGTACGCCTTCATCAGCCGGCGGCGCTCGATGGAGAACGACTCCGGCATGCACAGGATCAGCCGGTAGCTCTTGACGGCGCAGACCAGGGCGAGACCAATGCCGGTGTTGCCTGAGGTCGCCTCGATGATGACCGACCCCGGCCCGATCAGCCCCTCCTTCTCGGCATCTTCGATCATCCCCAGCGCGATGCGATCTTTGATGCTGCCGCCGGGATTGGCTCGCTCCTGCTTGAACCAGACGCTGACGCGGGGATCGTAGAGCCGGTTGATGCGGACGTGCGGCGTGCCGCCAATGGTTCCCAGGATGCTGTCGTAGGGCACGGAATCCTCCCTCTCAGATCGAGTAGTCCGCGTAGTCGAGCGCATCCGACACGCTCCGCACCCGGACCTGGCTGCTGTGGTAGACGAAAGACCGGGGCGGCACGCTCGTCGTGAGCCAGACATTGCCGCCGATCACGCTGTCGTGCCCGACGGTGGTGTCGCCGCCGAGCACGGTGGCGTTGGCGTAGAGCACCACCCGGTCCTCGATGGTCGGGTGGCGTTTGGTACCGGCGGCGCTCTTGGACACGCTCAGCGCGCCCAGGGTGACGCCCTGGTAGATCTTGACTTCCTCGCCGATCACGGCGGTCTCGCCGATCACGATCCCGGTGCCATGGTCGATGCAAAACGAGCGCCCGATGGTGGCGCCGGGGTGGATGTCGATGCCGGTGCGGGCATGCGCCACCTCGGCGAGCAGGCGGGGCAGGATCGGCACGCCCAGCGAGTGAAGCCCGTGCGCGATGCGGTGGATGGCGATGGCGAGGAAGCCGGGGTAGGCGACCACCACCTCGTCGATGCTCTCGGCCGCCGGGTCGCCGGCCAGGATCGCTTTGGCGTCGGCGCGGAGGCGCTCGTACATCCCGGGCAGTAGCTCAGTAAAGCGCCCGGTCAGGCCTTGGGAGCGCTCGCCCGAGACGACCGCGCACAGGACACGGCCGAGGTCGGCGCGCAGCAGGGTCAGCTGCGCGCGGATCTGGTCCTCGGTCGCAGCTACGTCCTCCGCGTGCTGCGGGAAGAGCAGCGCCAGGGCGTTGTCGACGAAGCCTTCCACGTGGTGCTTGGAGGGCAGAGCGGCAGGCTCAGACCGGCGGTGCCGGATCAGCGTCTCAGCGAAGGCGCGATCGAGCTCATGGGGGTCGTTCGAGTCAGGTTCGGGCGGATTGCGCGCTTCAAGTATCGCGGCCATGGTTGCTCCTGATGCGAGATGGATACCGGGCAGGGCCGACATGGGGACAAGAGAGAAATCCCCTGACCCTGGGAACGGGCCTTCGCGGCCGGCCCAGGCTCAGCTACAGGCGCAGGTGCAGATCAGCCCGAAGTCGAGGAACCGCCTGCGCGTGAGGAACTGGGGCGAGGGATGCGCAGACATATTGCAGACGTATTGAAGCACCACTGGGGCCTGACGTCGACTTAGACGAACTCATCTCGCGTTTGATCATCGCCAACACTGCTGCGAGAACACAGAAGGAGACGGCGCGGAGACGGATCGTACGGAGTCCGAGGCGAACCCCGCGACACTGATTTTCCTGTTACGGCGTGAGCGCCGCGACCGGTCCACTTGCGGACAGGCGATAGGTTCGCCCGAGAGCGGTTCGTACCTGCCTTGATCCTTTGCCCCGCGTGCGGAGCCGACCGGCTCATCCCGCTCACCTTCCCCGCCTATCGGCGTGAGTCCGGACCTGAGGTCGTCGTGCGCCGCCCGATGGCCAAGTGCTCCGCATGCGGAGAGCGGATCTACGCTCGCATCATCGTCCGATCACGAGCGGCCCTGATCCACAACTGTGGCACGGCAGAGGAAACCGGAGCGATAGGGATTCAACCCCTCGTGGCGTTTCCCCGCCAACCGCATCTCCAGGTCTCGGGAGGGAGGTGCAGGCACGGGCATAGGCGGGCACCGCGTATTGAGATTCCAGTGGTTGAGGGCACCACGAGGCAGGCAAAGGCACCGTCGTTGGGATTCCGTTGGGCCTGGATCTACGGGTGGAGCGGGCCTGCGGTGGAGCGTGACGGCCACGCCAAGCAGCCGGTGCCAGCAGTCCCCACCTACGGCGTGCGCGCGTCGAGTGGTTGCGTCGACACCTTCTGGCGGTGCGGCCGAGCCCGGGCAAATGAAGCCGTGACCGCACCCGCGACGATAAGTGGCGTGCCGATTGCGAACCCGAGAGACGGGTGGTCGTGCAGGACGATGATGGCCAGCGCCGCGGTCGACAGCGGTTCAATGGTGCCGAGGGCGGAGACTTTCACGGAACCAAGCCGGCGCAGACCCCGAAACAGGCAGTAGAAGGCCGAGGCCGTCAGCAGGCTGATGCCGAAGAGCATCGCCCACTGCCCGCCGCCGGGCATGCGTGTGGTGCCGGTCGAGAGTGTGAACACGACCAGCGCGACGCCTGCCGATCCGCTCGTCCAGAGCGATGCTGTCATGTACCCCGTCCGGTGAACGAGGCGACCGCCGCCGGTCAGGTACCCCGCATACGCGATGGCCGCAAGCAGCGCCAACAGGACGCCGAGTGGACGAAGCGCAGCGCCGCCCGGCGTCCACACGATGAAAGCGACACCGCAGAAGCCGACGACGACGGCAGCGACCACAAGGCGCGCCGGGAGCCCTTGCCCCAGAAGCAGTGAAGCGATCACCACGAAGATCGGGTATGAGTACACGATGAGCGCCAGCGTCGATGTCGGCCCGTAGCGCAACGACAGAAAGAACAACAGCGCGGCAAGCCCATAGCCAAGCGTGCCGATGCCGATGAGCGCGAGGCGCTCCCGGTGGGCCGCGAGCAGCGGTTCATGTCGCCACACCAGAACCGCCGCCATCACGAGCGCCGCCATGACAAACCGAAACGCCAGCAGAAAGGGCACCGGCAGCGCCGTGTTGGTCAGGAGCTTGGCGATGATGACGATAGCCCCAAGTTGCACCGATGCGGCGGCCATCAACGCCGTACCGAAAGCGTCGACGTGGAGACGTCGCGACGCGGGTTGGCTCGTCGCTACTCCTGAGCGAGCACAACGACACCAGACAGCGCCGTCAGCCCATGGAACGCGGTCTCGGCCGGTGGTGCAGGAACGTGTCGCGAGATCACTCGGTCGGGTCCCTCGTTCACATGCTGATGATCGCAAGACCGGCTACATCGGTGTCAACTCCGCGGCTCGCCCCTCGGTAGCGGTGGCCGACGCGAAGCGTGGGCGTCGACCGCCTCCGGCGCCACGCGGTTGGGGCACCCGAACCCGGGTCACTTGGGCAGCGGAAATGCGCTCCGGCCGTGGTCAGGCAGAAGCGCGTCGCGGCCGCGATGTCGGCCGTATGCCGCGACGGCGTGGCGCCACGTTCCCGGGTGCAGGAGAGGGTCATCCGGCGGCCTCGTCGCCCCCACCGGGCTCTGACGGCGGCCGGATCCGCGCCCAGGCGCTGGAGCCGGGAAGCACTCGAGGAGAACGACTCCCAGAGCGAATCGACGTATAACTCGTCGTCGAGGAGGAGCGTGATCATGCCTGTTCCGGGTCGACGCCTGGTCCCTAGGCAGCGTTTAGGCTGATTCAGTCTCGCTCGCACTCAACGTCGATATCCCATGCTCTATAAGGAAATCCGAAGCAGAGGGATCCGAACCCTCGTGGCGGACTGCCCCACCAACCGCATTTCCACGTCTCGGGAGCAGAGGGCAGCGCCGGCCACGGGGGGGCACCTGCATTCAGATTCCGATCGCTGAGGGCACAGGGACCGTGACTACGGGCTTGCGGGGCACGTCACGCTTCCTTGTGAATCTGAGGACCGCGGTGTCCGGTGATCGGCTGTCTTAGAATCGGCTCTGTGACGCACAAGGGTGCCGTAGCGTGCCGTGGCCGGCCACGTCGTCTCGAGGTCGGCTTTCGCGATAACACGAGGCCCTGACCACATGTCTCCTGCAACGTCCGGCGGCACGTTGAGTACAAGTCTCGCCGCGTGGGCAGTTGCCACCGACGCAGCGGCTGCCGCGGGTGTTGACATCCGCGAGTTGCACGGCACCGACGTGACGCTGGCCCAAGAGGTCATCGGCCAGGTGTGGGGACCCCAGTTGATCCCCCAGCAAGTCCTCCTCCGTGCCCTCGCGCACGCTGGCTGCACGTTGCTCGGTGCCGTGCTCGAAGGGCAACCCATCGGGGTGACGCTTGGATTCCTGGGATGGAAGGGCGGCATACACCTGCACTCGCACATGACGGCCGTGGTGCCCGCTCACCGCTCGACCGGAGTCGGCTACGCGCTCAAACTGTGGCAGCGAGCCGTCTGTCTGCGCGAAGGAATACGCGAGATTCGCTGGACCTATGATCCATTGGTCGCACGAAATGCGTACTTCAACCTGGTCAAGCTCGGTGCGGTGGTGGAGTCGCTCCGTGCCAACTTCTACGGCACTATGGTTGACACGGTCAACGCTGGTGACGAGAGCGACCGCTTCGAGGTGTCCTGGTGGCTAGACTCTTCGCGGGTGCTGGCGGCGCTTTCCGGACACCCTCACCTGCCGACTGACGTCGTGCGGTCGCACGAGATTCCCAAGGACTACACAGCACTTTCTCGCTCAGACCCCGCTGCGGCGCGGGAGGTACGCCTGGCAGCACGGGCAGGACTCCTTGCGGCTCAAAATGAGCGCCTGGCAATTGAGTGGGACGACGGTGCATATCGGTTCACACGCCGCGCCTTGGCCGAGGGCCATAGTTCCTCGGCAGCAGAGACCTGTGGCTGACGCCGAACTGGTCGCCGCGCTCGCGCAGCTGGTGACGGCGGAGACGCCGAGCAACAACCTCCCGTTGATCCATGCGGGGATGCGCATTGCCGC
The DNA here is from genome assembly GCA_003153505.1 of Candidatus Dormiibacterota bacterium. Taxonomy (GTDB): domain Bacteria; phylum Chloroflexota; class Dormibacteria; order Aeolococcales; family Aeolococcaceae; genus Palsa-851. The sequence continues at coordinate 2,936 of PLZA01000005.1, read as the reverse complement.
CGAGATGGTCGAAGCGACTGCTGGTCTCGCCCCAGAAATGCTCGACGTCGAAGGGCGACCGCACCTCCGAGTGCGCGGCCACGATGACGGCGTCCTGGTGCTCTGTCATCTCGACACGGTCTGGCCGGAGGGGACGTCGTCCCGGTGGCCATTCTCTGTGAACGATGGGCGTGCCACCGGCCCAGGTGTCTTCGACATGAAAGCTGGGATCGTCCAGGCTCTCTTCGCCCTTCGCGGGCTCGCTTGCGCGCCGGCGGTCACGCTGCTGATCACCTCGGACGAGGAGATCGGCTCACCAACGTCGCGTAGCTTGATCGAAGAAGAGGCCCGCCGGGCGCGGGCGGTGCTGGTGCTAGAACCAAGCCTTGGTGGACGACTTAAAGTGGCACGCAAGGGAATTTCGCTCTATCACCTCACCTTCACCGGCCGAGCAGCTCACGCGGGTCTTGATCCCGAGCGCGGTGTCAACGCTCTTCTCGAGCTGGCCGCGCACCTGGCCGCAATCGTCGCGTTGGGGGCCGCCGCACAGGGCACGACCGTGACGCCGACGCTGGCGCGTGCGGGAACCACGATCAACACCGTGCCGGCCGCCGCTGAAGTGGATATCGACGTCCGGGCCTGGACCGTTGACGAACAGCGTCGAGTCGACCAAGCGATGCACCGACTGAGCCCCATCACCGCTGGCGCAGGGCTCGACGTCGTCGGCGGCGTGAACCGACCTCCACTCGAGGACCGGCGCTCGCTGACCCTGGTTCAGCTGGCTGAGGACTGCTCCATCGCCACCGGTGGTGTACCGCTGGGCACCTCGCGGGTGGGGGGTGCATCCGACGGCAACTTCACGGCGGCTCTGGGTGTCCCCACCCTCGACGGGCTCGGCGCGGTCGGCGACGGTGCCCACGCCGAGGGCGAGTACGTCGAGGTCGCTACGATGCCGGGACGCGTCGCGCTGCTCCGCGCTCTTCTGGAGCGGATCGTCGCAGGGGCGCACATTGGCGGACTCGATGAAGAGGTGGCCACCGCACGTGAGGACCCAACGTGAAACTTCGCGCCATAGAGTTACGCCGTCTCGCAGTACCGCTGGTACGGCCCTTCCGGACATCGTTTGGCACTCAGTCCGAGCGCGACGTGTTACTCGTCCGGGTCGTGACGGATGACGGCGAGGGACTTGGCGAGTGCGTCGCACTAGCCGAGCCTGTCTACAGCAGCGAGTATGTCGCCGCAGCGCAATCCGTCATTGCCGACCACCTCGCGCCGCGCCTGTTCGCTGTCCGCGATCTGTCCGGACGCGGTGTCCAACCGGCCCTTGCCGGAGTGATAGGACATCGAATGGCCAAAGCGGCGTTAGAGACCGCCGTGCTCGATGCTGAGCTGCGCGGCTACGGCGTCTCGCTCGCGCGCTACCTCGGTGGTGTGCGCGACAGAGTCGAGTGCGGTGTGTCCATCGGAATTGCGGCGACGATCGATGCCCTCGTCGAGGAAGTTTCCGGATATCTCGCGCAAGGATATCGCCGGATCAAGCTCAAGATCGAGCCGGGATGGGACTGGGAGCCGGTGACTGCCGTTCGCGCTGCATTCGGCGACGATCTAATGCTTCAGGTCGACGCCAACACTGCGTACGACGCGGCCTCCGCACCGCGGCTACGACGACTCGACGCGTTCGGCCTCCTCCTCATTGAACAGCCCTTCGTCGAGGAGGACATTGCTGGCCATGCTGCGCTTGCCCGGAGCATGTCGACCCCGATTTGTCTGGACGAGTCGATTGTCTCCGCGAGCATCGCCGCGGACGCGGTAAACCGCGGGGCTTGTAGCATCGTGAACATCAAGGCGGGTCGGGTCGGCGGCTACATCGAGGCGGTGCGGATACACGACGTCTGTGCGAGCCTCGGGGTGCCGGTCTGGTGCGGCGGCATGCTGGAGACCGGCGTGGGGCGCGCCCCCAATCTGGCCCTTGCGGCGTTGCCCAACTTCAAGTTGCCCGGTGATACGTCGGCTTCGGACCGCTACTTCGCTGAGGACATCACCGAACCGTTCGTGCTGCACGACGGGTGTCTGAAGGTCCCCCAAGGTCCCGGGATCGGGGTTGACGTCCGTCAGGATCTCGTAGAACAACTGACGACCAGTGTTCAGCTGCTTCGAGCGTGACCCGGCGTGGAATGCGACTAGACTGCCGACCGGCGCGGCACCCGGCAATTGGCCCACCAGCCTCATGGGACATCGATCTCCGCTCGGGTGTCCTACGCTCTACCCACCTCGCTCGAGACAGAGCCGCGTGTGCATCTTCGGGTTGATCCTCACCCGCTCCCGCCTCACAGTCCTCGCACCGCCGATCTCGTAGTGCGCCACGGACCGTTGGGTCTACGTTGGGTTTGCGCCGCGGATGCTGCATCTGCTGCTCTCTGGCGATGCGGCAGCCAGCGCAGAAATCCCTTACTCTATAAGCGAAACGCGGAGCGAGAGGGATTCGAACCCTCGTGGCGGGTTACCCCACCAACCGCATCTCCATAAAGCGTACGAAGCCTGACTGGCCCCGTCTGGGACCGTCTCCTGAATACGCTCCGGCCCATCGGACCGACAGCAACCGGACTGGCTCTGACTCCCAATTGGCATCGGCGTTGGCATCACCCGCGGGCTCTGGATGGACACTCCGCCGCACCCTTTACGTGAACCTGCGGTGCCGCCCCTGATTACACACGAGGCAAGCGAAGGAACCGGCGTCGGTCTCCATTGCGGTACAGGAAGACGGTGGAGTTCCCACGCGAACGGCCCTTTCGAGATTACGCTCGCCAAACATCCAGCGTCAGGTGACAGGACGCTCGTGTGCAGCAGCGAAATCGCACCCGACAGCGCCATGCCAGCTATTCGAGGAAGTCGATCAACCGCTTGCTGCGAGACGGGTGACGCAGCTTGCGCAGCGCCTTGCTCTCGACCTGACGAAT
>PLZA01000047.1 GCA_003153505.1 Candidatus Dormiibacterota bacterium | reverse complement strand
CCTGCGACGCGGTCCGGACCGTCGTAACGGTAGCGCCGCCTGCTGATGATTCGGTCGCGATGGCCGGCACGCGAGTGATGCCACTCTCGGTTGGACGCGCCACGCGAACCATCCCGGCACACATCCGCACCGCGCTGCACGTCCGTGACCAGGGGTGCCGCTTCCCGGGGTGCGACCGACCGCCCGGGTGGACCGATGGCCACCACATCATCCACTGGTCGGACGGCGGTCCCACCGAGCTCGCGAACCTGGTCTCGCTGTGCCGGCCGCACCATCGCGCAGTGCACGAGCAGGGTTGGCGCATCCACAGCGCTGACGGAGTTGCCGTAGTGGAGCCGCCACCCTGACGAAAGTGCTCCGCAGTAGGCAGGGTTTCCGTGACGCGCAACCATGGCATTCGCGTGCCCGAGCACGTTTCTGACCCCGAGGACATGCCTCACTCTTGCGGCACGGGTTACGACCGCAAGGGCACGGACGATTGCGGGCCGGCCATCGACAGTGCCGCTGCTGAACTTCCGCGTCGGATGAGCAGCAATCCGCGCGGCGATCAGTGCTCGCTCGACGTCCCCCTCATCCTCTTGCAACGCCCGGCTGGGTGAGTGGCGGTGGAGATGCGGGGACCTGCGACTCCGCAGCTCGCGGGCGTTCGACACCGCCGAGGTCCAGCCGGAACGGCGGGTATTCATCACGCATGAGCAGCACGTATGCCATCACCCGGTACACCCAGCGATTCAAGCCCATGACCAAGTCGAAGATTCCAGCCGGATATCGTGTGGTGAAGAGCATCGCGAACCCCGCGATGACAACGAGGACGGTGATCAATCCCGTGTACGGAACGGAGTAGGCGATCCCTTCCCGAACTGCGACCGCGGTGCCACCGAGCAACAGCGCAAGGACCACGTAGTGTGGGATGGCGAGCAGCCACTTCACGAGCACCAACCCGCGCGAGAGACGCTCCGGGTACGGCACGTCGAGTGTGGCAGGGTAGGCGGCGTCAGCGCTGAACGAAAAAGGCGGGTACTGATCGGTTCCGAGCGCGCTGTATCCGTAGTACCCGACCCGCCACCACCAGCGCATCACAGCGACGTTGAAGTCGAAGATCGAGCGGGGATAGTGGCCGGTGCAGAGGATGGCGACGCCGGCGACGAGGGTGAGCACCACCATTGCGGGGATCAGGAAGATCAGCACGATGAAGTGCGGTATCAGGAGGAACCACTTGACGAGCCAGAGCCAGCGACTTGGAGTGGCTGCCGGCGTTCCCTCGATCCGAAGCGGGTAGGACAGCGGACCCAGCGGCGGAGGGGGCGGCGGCGGAGCCGGCAGCCATCCCGCGCTGGACGCACCAGCGGCTGACATGGGGCCGGAGTGGAGCAACCGCGCACCGGCGACGAGCAACAGAGCGGCGACCAACAGGGCAACGCCCCCGGCGATCAGCAGGCCGAGCGAGAGGCCGAAGAGCATCGGTGCCGTGGCCCCAACCGCCACGTCAGCACTGACGGCGGGCGTCGCGCCCGCGTTCATCAGCACGATGGCCCATTGCCCGGAAGCTGCCTTCCACGCCAGTGTCTCGGTTCCGGCTCCGGATGCGCGTGCGACCCAGAACGACTGCGCCTGAGGTGACGCAGGCGCCCCACCCGGGTGGTTCTGATACGTGACTCCGAACGGGGCGAACCGGAGGTTCGTCAGTTGATCCCACCCGGTGCCCTGCAAATACCGGGTCACGTCGCTCCGGCTCGCGATACCGATGAAGACGGGGTTACCGGGATCAACTGATGTCGCCCGGATCCGCACCGTGCCGAGCGCATCCTGTGCCACCGGCCAATCCGGAGCGGACAGCGCGATGTTGACGTCTGTTGCGACGACTGCGTATGACGCCGATGCCAGGCGAGTCGAGCCACTCGCGAGGTATCCGCTCGCGTCGCGTTGCGTGCGATCTGCCCACATCAGGAAGCCACCGCCCGCGAGGAGTCCGATCGTGATCAACGCGCAGATCGATCCGATGATCAGGACAAGGACGCCGCCCGTGCGGCGGCCCGAGTTCAACGTTCTCTGACCCAACGCCATCGTGCACCTCCAGTCATCCGGTGTATCTCCACGATCGCAACCGCAACCGAACTACGGAAGGGGCGAAGGCCACATTCGAACGGGCCGTAGGTCACGAGAGACGATCAGCGAACCTCTCGCGAGGAAAGGATGGTGCACGCGACGAGAGCGGGACGCCCGACGCGCCCCGCTCTCGCAGGAGGACGAGTCGACTGTGGTTAGACTGCGGGTTCCCCCGTCGACGGATTCAGGATCAAGGGAGCCCCAATCCGGTGGGAGAAATTGAACATGCCGTCGATGCTTCCGGCCAGGGCGTCGAATGACCCGCCACCAATACGCGGCACGGACCAGTTGTCCTCGATGAACCGGAGGATGGAGGTCGTGTCGGTGATGGCATTGTCGACCGAGTTCTCGCGCGCATAGGGCGAGATCACCAGGAGCGGGAGGCGCTGACCGTAGCCGCACCGATCTTCGAATCCGCCGGCCGGCGTGCCGCTACCGCAATGGCCCGTTCCACTGAGAGCGTCCTCGGTGGATGTCGAGGAGTTGACGATCGGCGGCATCACCTGGTCGTACCAGCCGTCGGAGTCGTCGTACGTGACGATGATCGCCGTCGACTTCCAGAACTTGGACTGCTCGACCGCATTGATCGTGTTGACCAGGAAAGCCTGCTCGTCGATCGGATCCGAGTAGCCGGCGTGCCCATCCTGGTACTTCGCCGCCTTGACGAAGCTCACGGCAGGGAGATTGCCGTCGGTCAGGCTCTGAGAGAAGTAGCTCAAGTCGTACTGATGGTTCGCCTGTCCGTTGTGACCAATCTCCGCCTCTGTTGCGGGCGGCAGGTGCGCGGGATTGGCGGTGCTCGCGTAGTACTGGAAGGGCTCGTGATGCGCGCTGTAATCGGCAACGACCGCCCCGCCGACGTTCGTGTGGCTCGAGCCGCACACGACGGTGCCGTTGCTCTGTCCGGTTGGCGTGAAGCCTCCCTGGAACCATCCCCAGGTGACATGCCGGGCATTGAGCGCGTCGCCGATGTTGGTGCCGGTCATGGCGATCGTCGAACCGGCCGAGCACTCGTCGTAAGTCGGATCAGCGTCCCCGTAGTCGGTCCCATTGTCGGTCACCCCCGCGAGCACTGTCGGAACCGCGCCGTGAGTCTGACCCGAGACCAGGTTGAGCACTCCCGGGGTCGACGGACCGAATGTCGTGTCGAAGTTGTTGTCGCTCATGGCGAATCGCTGCGCGTAGTTCCAGAGCGCCGTGACCGTGTTCCCGTCGTAGTAGTCCATGACCAATCCGGGAGGTGCGGTGTCGGGCGGCGAGCAACTCTCGACCTGCGTGTACGTCGGGAACCTGTCCATCAATCCGCCGTCGAGCGCCTGCTGCTCGGGCGTGTAGTCGTGGTTCTGGTCGCACGTCAGGACGTTGGCCGCGCCGAGCCGCTGCGGGTTCACCCCGTTCGGGTTGAAGTTGAGCAGCTCCGGGGTCAGGCCGTTCACCGTCGGCGTCCCCGGCTTGGCTGTGAAGGGCTTGCCGTCGGTGTTGGTCGCATGCGGATACGTGCCGAAGTAGTGGTCGAAGGAGACGTTCTCCTGGTAGATGACGACAACGTGCTTGATCGGCGACGTCGTCTTGGCGCTGTTGCCCACCGACGGAGCCGCGGCGGCACTCGTCGTCGTGGCGAGCGACGCGCTGGCGACCGTCGCCGCGCCCGCCAACGCCAGGGTGATCAATGGACGTCTGGTCATGGCTCCTCCTCAACGAACCCGGGCCGTCTTCGAGGGCCCACCATGCGGAAGCCACGGTTAAGTCCGTCTTGTGCTGTGGGGAACGGACGGCTAAGGCGGCCCAAGGAGCGAGGAATCCAGTGAAACCGCGCCGTTGTGGTGGGGGCAACCGTTTCGTTACGATGCCCTGCATGGCAGGGGGCGTGGTCAGTCAGTCAGTCGACGGGTTCGTCGAGAGCCGGACCTCGAGCGGTGCGGGGTTTTTCTCCAGGTACTTCCCGGTGGCTGCGCTCGTAGCCGTGATCGCGGTGATCTTTCATGTCACCGGTTCGACCGGACCCTGGGCTACCGCCAACCAATCGGTCCTGGTGCTGGCCACCCTCATCGCCCAGATCAGTTTGCCCCGGCGCCAGCTGCGTCATCTGCTGCTGGCGATGCACAGTCCCGACCGGTCGGTGGCTTTCGATCCTCTGATCGGGGACTGATCGAGGCTTCCAGCCAGGTCGACGGGGGCGCTCGCCGGGTGACGCTACGATGGCCGCGTTCATGAACGTGTGCCGGTAACCGATCGATGCCCTGCGACTGGCTGTTCGTCGACGGGTCGAGCCTCATCTTTCGCGCCTTCTACGGCGTCCCGAAGACGGTCAGATCTCCTGACGGGCGGCTCATCAACGCCGGACGCGGTTTCCTCGAAACCCTGACCCGGTTGCTGGGAACCAGGCACCCGGGGCATATCGCCGTTGCCGGCGACGCCGACTGGCGTCCCGACTGGCGTGTCGCCCTGATCCCGGGCTACAAGGCACAACGGGTCGCGGAACCGGTTCCCCCGGCCCTGATCCCGCAGATGCCGGTCATCGACGCCTTCCTCGCTGCGATCGGCATCGACGCGCTGGGAGTCGCGGACTACGAGGCGGAGGACGTGATTGCAACCTGGACGGCCAGAGCGACCGGGTCCGTCGAGATCGTGAGTGGTGACCGCGACCTCTTCGCGCTGGTCGAGGACCAACGGGTTACCGTGCTCTACCCGGAGAAGGGGGCATGGGCTGTCGTTGACGAGGCAGAGGTGACGCGGCGGTACTCGATACCCGGGCGCCGCTATGCGGACTTCGCCATGCTCCGGGGTGATCCGTCCGATGGGCTGCCGGGCCTGAAGGGCGTGGGTGCGGTGGCGGCGGCGTCCATGATCCGTCAGCACGGCGGCGTACCGGCCATCCTCGAGGCACACCGACTGAGCGAGCACGACCAGGACTACCTGAGCCGGGCGCTGCGTGTGGTGCCTCCCGTGTCCGACCTCTCCATCGACCTGCCGCGCGGGCGACGGGACCGCTACCCGGACGACCCATCGGCGCTCAATACGCTGATGGCCGAGCACGGGCTTCAGGCGGCCTCCAGCCGGCTCGTCGAAGCGCTCAACGACGAGTTGCGTGGGTCGTGAGATGACACGGCCGCGCACCGATCGTGTGCTCCTCATCGGCATCGCCATCGCGGTGGTCTGCCCGCCCGTGCTGACCGTGATCCTGGCGCAACTCCCCACGTCGGAAGCCCGTGCGTACGTCTTCCTCTATCTGGGAATCGTCGCCTCACTGGGTCTGATGACCGGGCTCGTGCCCGCGCTCGTCGCGGCCGCTATGTCATCAGTTCTCGGCGACTACTTCTTCCTTCCGCCGGTCGACAGCCTCAGCCTGGCCAACCCCAGCGACATCCTCTACCTCGTCATCTTCTTCGTGACCGCATCGGCCCTCGGGGGCGTGGCCGCTCTTCGACGCCGATCGATCATCGAGGCGCGAGGGCTCTCACGAAGTCTGGGAAGCGCGAACGCGGAGCTCGAGCGCCTGTACCATGAGCAGGCTGCGTCGGCGCGCACTGCCGTCCGGCTCGCTCAAACCCAGCAACAGATCTCCGCGTTGCGCGACGCCGACCGCGTGCGGCGTGAGCTCCTCCAGAACGTCAGCCACGAGCTGCGCACGCCGCTCTCGAGCATCCTCACCGGGGCCAGCGTGCTGCTCGGCCGCAGGGACATCACCGGGCCGGTTCACGACGGCCTGACCGGCATCGTCGCCCAGTCGCGCCGGCTCGACCGGCTGGTGGGTGACATGCTCGACCTGGCGCGCATCGAAGGGCATGCCCTGGAGCTGCGCCTCGAACCGACCGATGTCGGTGCGGCTGTTCAGTCGGCCGCGGAACGGCTGCGCCAGCTGCATCCCACCCGCACCGTGCGCGTCGACACCGAGCCGGGATCCCTGGAGGCAGTCGCCGATTGGGACCGGCTTGGGCAGGTGCTTGACAATCTCCTCGCCAACGCGGACCGCTACGCGCCGCCGGCATCTCCCATCGAGATCCAGGTCGCACCTGGCGCCCGCGGCACCATCGTGACGCGTGTGATCGACCATGGTCCAGGCGTCCCGGAGGACATGCGGGAACGCATCTTCGATCGATTCGTTCGCGACGAGCAGTCGGGAGGGGAGGGCACCGGCCTTGGTCTGGCCATCGTCCGCGGCATCATCGAAGCGCACGCCGGACGCATCTGGTCGGATGACCCGGAGGCCGGCGGCGGGGCCGTGCTCGCATTCACCCTCCCCGCGGCTCCAGCGGTACAGACCCACACCGAGCCCGTTGCCGGCGGCACTGCCACGGTTGCCTAGCCGATCGGCGGGATCCGTCGTTCACCCGAGAGTGTCGTCGTGCGGGGTCGGGAGCACGTGGATGTCCACGTCGGTGAGCAGCCGGATCATTTTGCGGAGAGTCCCGCGACGCCCGCGTCCGCGCGTGACCACGATCTCGGTGGCGAGGATCTTCCGAGCGCAGTGCGTCAGCGCGCTCGCCGGGTCGCGCTCGTACAGCGTCACGAACGTGCCGTCAGCCTGATGGGTGAGCGCTGCGTACGCTCCGAGGAGTTGCATCTCCTGTGCCGACCGTTTTCGGTCGCGCACCGTGACCGCGGTCATCTTGCCGTCGAGCCGGGCGGCAAGTGCGGCGGTGCTTGCGATGACGTCCTCCATACCCGGGCGTGGCGGGACGCCGAGCATGACCCGTGGCTTGACCTCCCACGGCGACTCGATCCCCCGGTCGCGCATGTACGCGACCAGGCGTCGGTCGGTATGCTCGGCGAGGATCCGGAACGCCATCTCGCGGAGCGAGGCCAGTACCTCCGGCCGGAACGCCTGGGCACGAGCAAGTGCAGCCTCGCTCGCGGGAATGATCTCGCCGCGGCGGAGACGCTCATCGAGGAGGGAGGGAGTGATGTCGACGATCTCGAGCTCGGTCACCTCGTCGAGGAACGCATCATCGACGACGTTCGCGGGCCGTGCGCCGAGCATCGCGCCCATGCCGTCGACGGTGCTGCGCAGATCGGTCAGGTGCAGCGTGCCGACCAGCATCATGCCGGCGCGCAGCAATCGCGGCACCGCGTCCGTGATCGGGCGTCCCTGGGTGTCGACGCCGGCCAGGTCGTCGAGGCATGCAACCTCCGGGTTGCGTCGCAGCAGCGCCTCGACATCGACGATCCCGTCGCGTGCGGGAGCGTTCGGTCCACCGAGGACCTCGAGCTCCCCGAGGGCGACTTCGCAGCGGGCGCGGCCGTCGGTCTTCACCGCCGCCACGACCACGTCGGTGCCTCGTTGGCGGCGACGGTTCGCCTCGTCGAGCATGGCCACCGTGGTGCCGCAGCCCCGCGCGTAGCCGAGGTAGACGCGAAGCCCGGACCGGATCGCGCTTGCGTGCAGTGCCCGGAGCAGCATGTCGGAGTCTGGGCGCTGGTCGTTGGCCGCGATTGGCAGGTCCCGGTGCAACGCCGCCGGTCGCGCGATGACGTGGACGCTGACGTCTGGGAGTTGCGTGATCAACCGGTCGACGAGACCACGGTGGAGCCGGCCGCGCACGCCGGGATGCGAGGTCTGGCCGATCACCACGTGCTGCACCGCAAGCTCCTGCGCGACCGCAATGACCGTGTCGGGCACCCTGCCCTCGCGCTCGATGTACCCGCACTGGAGCAGTTCGGCGAGCTCTTTCGACTTCGTGCGGCCAGCGTCGGCCGCGTCATCGTGGCGCCCCATCACCACGAGGACTGTGCAGAAACCACCGAACCGCCGCGCAAGCCGGCTGGCGCGACGGATCAACGTCCCGCTGTGCTGCCGGCCGTTCACGGCGACAAGGACGGACTCTGGTGCCGGCCGGATGGCGCCTCGGGCGCGACCCACTGTCTGTGCCACGAGCCGAAGCGCAATCTCCCGCAGCGCGGCGAGGTTGCCGGGGCGGAAGAAGTTGGCGAGCGCCGTGTCGACCTTCTCGGGTGCGTAGATGTTGCCGTGACGCATGCGCTTGCGCAGCGCCTCAGGGGAGATGTCGATGAACTGGATCTCGTCAGCGTTGTCCAGAACATGGTCGGGGAGCGTCTCCCGAACCGGGATGCCGGTGATGTGCTCAGCGAGGTCCTTCACCGATTCGAGGTGCTGGACATTGACCGTGGTGATCACGTCGATGCCGGCGTCGAGGATGTCCTCCACGTCCTCGTACCGCTTGACGTGGCGGACACCGGGCACGTTGGTGTGGGCGAGCTCGTCGACCAGCACGACCTGGGGGTGTCGCGCGAGGACGCTGTCGAGGTCCATCTCCTCCATGACCTTCCCGCGGTAGTCCACCTCCAGCCGGGGGATGACCTCGAGGCTGCCGATTGCCTGCTCGGTGAGCTTGCGGCCGTGGGTCTCCACGTAACCGACGACAATGTCCTCCCCCTGGGAGCGGCGGTCGTGTGCCTCGCGAAGCATCGCGAACGTCTTGCCGCTTCCCGGCGTAGCGCCGAGGAACACCCGGAGGTGGCCGCGCCCGACCCTGGTCGCCGGGACCGGCACCGCGCCCGTCGCGATCGTGTCGGTCATACGGCTCATGATGCGCGCACCGGCGCCCCGTAAACGTGTCAGCCGGCGAGGCTGGACTGCTGAGCGTCGAGCGCAAGGTTGAGCTGCAGGACGTTGACGACCGGCTCACCGAAGACCCAGAGGATCCGGCCCTGCACATTGGACTCGACGAGCGCGTGCACCTTGTCCGGGTTGAGGCCGCGGGCGCTCGCCACCATATTCACCTGGGCCAGCGCCGCCTCCTCGCTGATGTTCGGATCGAAGCCAGTGAAGTCGGAGGTGACGAGGTCGATCGGGATCGGCGCGGAGACGCCGGCGGCCACGTACGCCGCGACCGCCGCCTTGGTCGTCTCGAGGAGCAACGGGTTGGACGGTCCGAGGTTGCTGCCTACCGAGTTCGCCGCATTGCACGGTTCCAGCGCCCCGGTGTTCGGGTTGGTCGTGTAGGAGAGGCGCCCCTGGAAGTACTTGGGATCGATGGTGATCTTCAGACTGCCATCCGAGGCGAGCTTCTCCTGCGGGCAGCTCTGACCGATCATGGTCGACCCGACCACCTTGCCATTGACGGTGAGGAGACTGCCGTTGGCGTTGCCATTGAAAGCGGCCTGCGAGATGCCCGTGACGACGAAGGTGTAGACGATCACCATGACGGCGAAGGCGACGGTGAGGCGGAGCCCGATGAGGAGTTCTTTGGGCCAGCTACGTGGATTCATGACATTTAGACCAGGTGTACCGCGTTGATGATCACGTCGATGAGCTTGATGCCGATGAACGGCGCGATGACCCCACCGACGCCATAGATGAGCAGGTTGCGGCGCAGCAGCGAGCTGGCGCCGACCGCCCGGAAACGCACGCCGCGCAGCGCAAGTGGGACGAGCGCAATGATGATCAGCGCGTTGAAGATGACCGCGCTGAGGATGGCACTGTGCGCCGATTGCAGGTGCATGATGTTCAGCACCGCGAGCGGCTTGAGTGCCACGTAAGCGGTGAACATCGCCGGGATGATCGCGAAGTACTTGGCGACGTCGTTGGCGATGCTGAACGTGGTCAGCGCTCCGCGCGTGATGAGCATCTGCTTGCCCGTCTCGACGATCTCGATCAGCTTGGTCGGATCGCTATCGAGATCGANNCGAGCTTCCCGCCCGCCTGCTCCTGACGGATGAGGTCGAGCTTGTTCTCAGGCGTTGCCTCGGCGAGGAAGTCGTCGACACCCGCCTCCGCGGCGATGGCCGCAGCGGTGAGCGGATTGTCTCCGGTGATCATCACGGTGCGCAGACCCATCCTGCGCAGCTCGGCAAACCGTTCCGCGATGCCCGGCTTCACGATGTCCTTCAGGTGGATGGTGCCGAGGACGACATGGTTCTGCGCGACGAGCAGCGGCGTGCCGCCACTGCGGGCGATGACCTCGACCTGGTCGGTCACGCCCTGGGGCACGACACCATCGCCGGTCTTGCCCAGTCCACACCACCTGGCGACGGCGTCGCCCGCACCCTTGCGGATGCTGTCCTTGGCGTTGTCGACACCACTCATGCGCGTTTCTGCCGTGAATGGCACGAAAGTCCATTCGACGCCTCCCTCGTCCTCCGGCGCTCCGAACCGCCGCGCCAGGGCCACGATCGAGCGCCCCTCAGGCGTCTCATCAGCGCGGCTGGCCAGGTCAGCGGCGCGGACCAGTTGTTCCATCGCCACACCCGGTGCAGGGAGGAACTCGGTGGCCTGGCGATTGCCGAGTGTGATCGTGCCCGTCTTGTCGAGCAATAGCGTGTCGACGTCACCTGCCGCTTCCACCGCGCGGCCGGACATGGCCAGCACGTTCTTCTGGAGCAGACGATCGATCCCGGCGATGCCGATGGCGCTGAGCAGACCACCGATCGTCGTGGGGATGAGGCAGACCAGCAACGCGACGAGCACGGTGACTTCGATGGAGGCGCCCGAGAAGACGGCGTACGGCTGCAGCGTGACCACCGCAATGAGGAAGATGAGGGTCAGGCTCGCCAGCAGAATGTTGAGCGCGATCTCGTTCGGCGTCTTCTGCCTCGACGCGCTCTCCACGAGCGAGATCATGCGGTCGAGGAAGGTCTCGCCTGGGTTCTGCGTGATCTCGATGACGATGCGGTCACTGAGCACCCGGGTTCCGCCGGTGACTGCACTGCGGTCGCCGCCGCCCTCGCGAATGACCGGAGCAGATTCGCCGGTGATCGCGGACTCGTCGACGCTGGCGATGCCTTCGATGATCGTGCCGTCACTGGGGATCACGTCGCCCGCCTCGCAGACGACGACGTCGCCCTTGCGCAGGTCGGGAGCGGGAACCGGCGTTTCCTTGCCGCCGACGCCGCCCTGCAGCTTGCGCGCGATCGTCTCGGTGCGAGTGCGGCGCAGCGCCTGCGCCTGCGCCTTGCCGCGGCCCTCGGCGATTGCCTCGGCGAAGTTCGCGAAAAGGACCGTGAACCACAGCCAGAGTGCGATCTGCCCGACGAAGCTGGTGTCGACGGCGTTCCCCACGATGTCCGCGATGAACACGTACGTGGTCATCAGCGCGCCGATCTCGACGACGAACATCACCGGATTTCGCACCATGGTGCGTGGATCCAGCTTGACGAAGCTCTGACCGATCGCGGGGAAGAGCAACTCCGGGTCGGTGACGCTGCTGCGGCGGCGTCGGGGATGATGAGCGGCTGCGAGGGCCATATCAATGCACCGCGATGAGCTTGAAGTGCTCGAGGATCGGCCCGAGCGAGACTGCGGGGAAGAACGTCAGCGCCGCGACGACGAGGATCGTTCCCACGAGGAGTGCGACGAAGAGCGGTCCATCGGTGGGGAAGGTGCCCGCGCTGGCTGGGACGATCTTCTTCTTGACGAGGTTCCCCGCCATCGCCATCACCGGGATAATGAACAGGAAACGCCCCATCCACATGGCGCCGGACAGCATCAGGTTGTAGTAGAGGGTGTTGCCCGTCAGCCCGGCGAATGCGCTGCCGTTGTTGCCGGTCGTCGAGGCGAATGCATACAGGATCTCCGTGAGCTGGTGTGGGGTTCCCTGCGTGGCGATTGGTCCGGCCTGCCCTCCCGCGGTGAGCACCGCGATGGCGGAGAAGCCGAGGATCGATGCAGGCAGGACGAGGATCGCGATCGCCGCGTACTTGACATCACGCGCCTCGATCTTTTTGCCCACATATTCCGGTGTTCGTCCGACCATCAGTCCGGCGATGAACACCGCAACGATGGCGAACACGACCATCCCGTAGAGCCCGGAACCAACACCTCCCGGAGTGATCTCGCCGAGCTTGATGAGCACCAGTGGGATCAACCCGCCGATCGCCGTCCAGCTGTCGTGCGAGGAATCGACCGCTCCTGTGCTTGTGCCAGTGGTGGCAGTGCCGAACTGTGCCGTCTGAATTGGGCCGAAGCGAACCTCCTTCCCTTCCATGTTGCCGCCGGCAGACTGCGCCGACGCAACCTGGGTCGCTCCTGTACCAACGAGCGCGGGGTTGCCCTGCTGTTCCTGCCAGGCGGCGACGCCGAATCCGCCGATGAGAATGATTCCCATGACCGCGCCGAGCGCGATCCCCTGCTTGACGTTCCCAACCCATTTGCCGAAGGTGATCACCAGGCCAAAGGGAATGAGCAGCACGGTGAAGATCTCGAGTGCGTTGGTGAACCCGTTCGGGTTCTCGAACGGGTGCGCGCTGTTGGCATTGAAGAAACCGCCGCCATTGGTCCCCAGATCCTTGATCGCCTCCTGCGACGCGACGGGTCCCTGAGCGATCGTCTGCAAACCGTTGGTGAGCGTGTGCACCACCGAGTAGCCACTGAAGTTCTGGATGGCACCGTTGGCCACCAGGATGAGGGCAACGAGGACGCTGATCGGCACAAGAATGTAGAGAAAGCCGCGGACCGTGTCGACCCAGAAGTTCCCGAGCGTGGTCATGGTTCGGCGCGCGATCGATCGGATGATCACGATGGCGATGGCCATGCCCATCGCGGCGCTGAGGAAGTTGTGCAGCACCAGGGCGACCATCTGCGAGAAGTAGCTCATCGTGGTCTCGCCCGTGTAGTTCTGCCAGTTGGTGTTGGTGGCAAAGCTGATCGCGGTGTTGAACGCGAGCGGTGCGGGAACGCCTGGGAGGTTCTGCGGGTTGAGGGGGAGGTGATCCTGGAATCGAAGGATGAGATATGTGAACACGATGCTCACGAAGGTCACGGCGAGAATCGAAACCAGGTAGCCGATCCAGCCCTGCTCGTGGTCCTCGTCGACGCCGATGATCCGATAGGTGAGGCGTTCGACAGG
>PLZA01000064.1 GCA_003153505.1 Candidatus Dormiibacterota bacterium | reverse complement strand
TCCAGCGAGATCCGCTGACGGGCGATGTCTGCCTCAGCTGGCACAACGATGGTGTACTCGGAGTCGCCGAAATCATCCCGCACCACGACAGTCGCGCCTAAGCCCACGGTACCGTCATACGGAGCGGCCTCGACGATCAGTGCATGTCGGAGCATCCCTTCGATGGTCTGTACGCGGCCGTCGAGGAGACCCAGCTCGCGCCTGGCATCGTGGTAGGCGAAGTTCTCGCGCAGATCACCTTCGGCGCGGGCGGTGGCAACCCGCTGGACGATTTCAGGACGCTTGGTATCGATGAGCTCGCGCATTTCGGCGATGAGCGCGGCTTGGCCGTCTGCGGTGAGCAGGACTGGTCTAATTAGTGCCATTTGATGATCTCCGGAAACGGGAGGCGCTGGACGGGATGCGATGCTGCTACCCATGCCCAGTCTAGCGGCGAGTGCGACTGTGCTCTATCTGGCACAGCCTGTCCCGGGAGCGGTGACCGTTGTCGTTGTGTTGGCGTGGATCGGTGTCGAGGCCTATGCCGCCCGTGGTGGTACCCGGCAACGCGATGCGCTGCAGGACGGCGGAACAAAGCGCTTCCTTGTCCTCACGCTCTATGCAGGACTTGCCGCAGCCATCGCGATCGCACTCTACATACCAGCCACGCGGCTTCCGGCACCGGAGGCAGCTTGGTTCTGGTCAGGAGTGTTCGTAGCGCTAATAGGTGCCGGCCTCCGCGCTTGGGCGATTCGTACGCTCGGCGAGCTCTTCACGCGCGACGTCATGATTCGCGAGGCGCATATCGTGGTTTCTGGTGGCCCATACCGTGTGCTCCGCCACCCCTCATACACGGGGACCGGGCTGATCATGCTGGGCTTCGGTCTCATACTCGGCAGCTGGCTGAGCCTCGTCGTTGTGGTGAACGCTTTTGCCATCGCCCATCTTCCTCGCATCCTTCACGAGGAGCGCGTACTCGGTGCACGCTTCGGCAGCGAGTACGACGAGTTCGCGAGGAAACGGCGGCGGCTCGTCCCCTTCCTTTGGTGAGTTTTGAGCGAGCGGACAGCTCAACGCTGGACGTACGACGGATACGCCTGGCGGCGTACGTCGGGAGCCGCCCCCGGGCGGATGACGGCGCCGACCCCGTCGGCTACGGTCTAGTGCATGACCAGCCGTCCCCAGATCACCCTCCTGCGTGCCGAACTCGCCGCGGTCGCGGCGACATTCCTTCTCTTCTCGCTGCTCCATCTCGGAGTGAGCATCGGCCCGCTCAGCGACGTCCACATTCTGGACGGAGGCATCGCTGAGGCAATCCTCGGTGTGTGCGCCCTCGTCGCGTTCGTTGCCACATTCACCCGTGCAGCTTCGGCATGGAGGTGGGGCGTGGTGGCCAATGGTGTCGCCACTGCGGGCGTGATGCTGGGCGTCTATGCGACGCGAGGCGGGACCACGGAGCTCAACTTCGTGTACCACCGCACCGTGCTCGGCGTGGTTGCGCTGAGCCTCGTCGTGCTCATTCTCGGAAGAGCCGCACCAAGATGGCGACAAAGTTCGATCCGATGATCGAATCGCACGGAGCCGTGATCGCGAACCCGTTCAGCGGCGAGCGCATCGTGATCCGCAGGCACGCTTGCGACACCGGCGGACAGATTCTCGAGTTCGATCTCTATCTTCCCCCGGGCGCACATGTTCCCGCCGGGCACGTCCATCCTGGTCAGGAAGAGCGCTTCACGGTGCTCGAAGGCCGCATGCAGTTCCGCTTTGGACGCCGGCATTTCGAGGCAGGCCCCGGGGACACGGTCGTGGTGCCTCCTCGAACCCAGCACTGGTTCGGCAATGCCTGCGACGGCGTCGCTCATGCGCGCGTGGAGGCTCGGCCGGCGCTGCGGCTCGAGGAGATGTTCGCTGCGACCGCAGCGATGGGAGCGCACACACGTTTCGGCGGACTGCCGAGGTTGACCGAACTCATCGTCATCCTGCACGAATATCGCCAGGAGGTCGGCACGCCGGGCATCGCCGGCCGCCTCCTGGGAGCCCTCATCGCACCGGTGGCGTGGATCCTGAGGAACCGGCCCGGATCACGCGCGTCACGGTGATGATCGTCCTCGCGAAACAAGCGCGAGCAGTATCGGGCAATGAGTGCGCGACGATCGCACCCCGAGGTCCAACGAAGCTCGGTATCAGCTTCCGCCCCCTCCAAGCGGTAGCGCTTGGCCTCGATCCGCAGGCCGCGCTCGACACTTTGCTGCAGCAACCGTTTCAACTGCTGCGAGTGCCCGCATACTGGAGCCGCCTCGAGCCTCACGCCGGTTGCTTCGATCCCCTCGAGCTCGACGGGCAAATTGGCGCGGCGGAGCGCGCTCGCAAGCAGATCATCATCTGCGTCGGCGCGGTCAAGGCCTTTGGTTACCCCGAATGCTTCGTGCCTGCGCATCACCTGAAGGCTCCGCTGCCCGAGGGTCAGCTCGTCAGCCGCGACACGCATCCCCGCCTTCTGGACGCCGCGCTGGCGCAAGTCACCCGCGTTGTCGACCGCTATAAGCAGAGAAGGTCGGTGGTGGCATGGCAGGTCGAGCACGAAGCGGTCGACCCGCTGGGACTCGAACACTCGTGGCGTCTCGCTACCAGCTTCGTCGAGGAGGAAGTGCAAGCCGTCCGTGCCGCCGACCCCTCGCGGCCTATCGTGATGAACGGCTTTCTGGCTGGGTCACTGCCCGTGCGGGCTCATCAGTGGTGGCGCACCCGCGATCAGGGAGAGTCGTTCGCCGTGGCGAACCGGTTGGCGGACATCGTCGGCATCGACCACTACCCACGCCAAGGGGTACTCGGTGCCCGTGGCTGGTCGGTGTACCTCACGAGCGGGGCCGGCCGAGGTGGGCAGCGGGCGCTGGGCCGGGTGGCGGCGCGGGCCCATCTGTACGACCGACGGCTGATGGTGACTGAGGGGCAGGCTGAGCCGTGGGAGACCTCGACAGTGCCGCCGAACCCCGCCGGACGATTCCCGAGCAGCTGCACGCCGGCCGACCTCGTCAACAACTACAACAGCTGTATGACCTGGGTCCGGCAGGCGCACATGGCGTTGGACGCCTATCTTTTTTGGGGCGCCGAGTACTGGCTACTCCGCGAGCGGACGGGCGATCCCCGCTACCTGGAAGCCTTTCAGCGCATCCTGGCCGAGGCGTGACCGACCTCCCACGTCCATTGGGGCCCCACGGCGAGGATCTCACCGCGATCGCGTCGCCACGTGCGATCTGGGCGGAGATGGCGCGACGTTGGCCCGTTCTCGCCGACCTGGCCCCTCCGCTTATCTTGACTGGATTCCTGCTCGCGGTGACCACGGCCCAGGCGCACTTCGCGGGTGGCGCGCACCGGATTGGCGTTGGAGGCTATCTGCTAGTGGTTGGCGCCGCGATGGCGCTGGCGCTCCGGCGACAGTTGCCACTGCTCGCATATGCCGGCTCGCTTGCTTGCGCGGGCGCCTACCTGCTCATCGGCGATCCACCCGGGCCGATCCTGCTCGCCCCATTTCTTGGACTCGTCGCCCTCCTGGGTGCGAAGAGATCACTGCCAATCTGGATCACGTCGGCCGTCGGTGGTGCTGCCCTGCTGTCGGCGGTCCACGGAGCCGTCAACGGATGGTCCTGGCCGGTCGCGGTCTTCGCGGGCATCTGGTTGTGTCTCGCCGCGGCGGCGGGCGTTGCTCTGGACGCTCGGCGGCGCTTTCTCAGGGAATCGCGGGCACGCGCCGAGTGGACGCAACGCAGCCGCGAAGAGGAGGCGCGGCGGCGCACGGTCGAAGAACGGCTGCGGATCGCGCGAGAGATGCACGACGTGATCGGCCACAGCCTTGCGGTCATCACCCTGCAGGCCGGAGTGGCCGAGCATCTCCTCGCCAGCCGGCCCGAAGAGGCGCGCAAAGCGGTCACCGCCATCCGCGGCGTGAGCAAACAGGCGCTAACCGAGTTGCGCACCGAGCTGGCAGCACTGCGAGGAGACGGGCTCGCAGACGCCGACCGCAGGCCCACGCCGGGGCTTTCAGCGGTCCCTGCGCTGGCGTCGCAGATGCGCGACGCTGGACTTCGCGTCGACCTAGTCCTTCCCAAGGGCGATTATCAAATCCCAGAGATCGTCTCGACCGCGGCGTATCGGATCGTGCAGGAGTCGCTGACCAACGTCGCCAGGCATGCCGGCAGCGAGGCGCGGGCGATGGTGCGAGCCGTTCTCGAGCCTGACCGTCTGGAGTTGGAGATCGTCGATGACGGCAGCGGTGTGGGTGATCCGCCGAGCGAAGGAGGCGGGCTCCAGGGAATGCGCGAGCGCGTCACAGCCTTGGCAGGCGGCTTCTCGGCACACGGTCGTCCCGAGGGCGGGTTCCGGGTATGGGCTTCGCTTCCGCTGGGGACGCCATGAGCGTCCGCGTGGTGCTCGCCGACGACCAAGCCTTGATCAGAGTCGGTCTCCGTGCGCTCATCGACGCCGAACCGGACATCGAGGTTGTGGGAGAGGCTTCGGACGGTGAGGAAGCGCTGCGCGTCGTGCGCGAGCAGCGACCCGATGTGGTGGTCATGGACATACGCATGCCGGTCCTCGACGGACTGGAGGCGACGCGTCTCATCGCTGCCGACCCGCAGCTCTC
>PLZA01000027.1 GCA_003153505.1 Candidatus Dormiibacterota bacterium | reverse complement strand
CTCCCAGCTGAGCTACCGCCCCGAGGCGAGGATCACGCCGAGGCGTTTTGCAGTATAGGGCTGGGGCTCGAACCGCTTACGAGGCAGTCCGGGTCGCGAAGAAGGTTTTGACCGCCTCGGCCAGCGCCGGCAGGTTGAACGGCTTCGGGAGCATGCCGTCGGCGCCCGCGAGCCGGGCCGCCTCGGCCTCCTCGGACAGGGCGCTGAACATCAGCACCGGGGTCTGCGCGGTCGCGGCATTCGCCCTGATCCGCCGGCAGGCCTCGATGCCGTCGATGCCCGGCATCATGATGTCGAGGATGATGAGGTCCGGACGGTCGGCCGCGGCGATCCTCACGGCAGCCTCGCCGTCGGAGACCGTCGACATCTCGTAGCCCTCGAGGTCGAGGTAGCGGGAGACGACCGAGAGCACGCGCGGGTCGTCGTCGGCGAGTAAAACGCGCGGCCGGGACATTGCCCCCATGGTAAGGAGGCGCCGTCCAAACGGACGCCCCGCGTCCATTCCTTTACAGCCCGGATTCACGTCGGGGCGACAGGCGGCCGGGGCGCTCGGCATGCGACCGGTGGCTATACTCCGCCGCAGGCATGTCGAGCACTCCGGCGTCCCTGGTTCTCTTCGGGATAGCAGTCGCCGCGTACACGCTCGCGGTGGTCGCTTTTGTACTCCACCTGGCCTTCCGCAAGCGGGTGCTCGGCGATATCGGGATGGCGCTGGTGCTCGTCGGCTGGCCGCTCCACTTCGCGTCGATCTTCACCCGTGCGCTCGAGGCCGGGCATTGGCCGCTCGGCAATATGTACGAGTACTCGACCGGGATCGCGTTCGTCGTCGTCACGCTGTCTGTGATCCTCATGTTGCGTGCCCGGATGCGTCTCATCGGTCTGCCCGCGATGATCGTGACGGTCGCGCTCATGGGCGTCGCGTACATGCTGTACGTTCCGCCCGGCCAGCTCGTGCCCGCGCTGCACAGCTATTGGCTGACCATCCACGTGACCTCGATGGCCACCTCGTCAGCGGTGCTGAGCTTCTCGTTCTTCTTCGGGATGGCCTATCTGGCCCGGCGCTGGGCCGACAACCGCCTGCTGGCCGTGGCGCCGGCGGCCGTGGCCGCGAGCGTGAGCAGTGGCGGCGTGGCAACGATGACGATGGGCGGTGGCGGCGGCTCTGGAGGCGGCTTCTCCAGCGGTGGTGCCAGGCGCCCTGTTGCGGCGTGGGTCCAGCGTGCGCTGCCGAGGGCGGGGATGCTCGACGGCTGGAGCTATCGCTTCGTGATGATCGGCTTCCCGATCTGGACGTTCGGGGTGATCTGTGGAGCCATCTGGGGCGAGCACGCCTGGGGGCGGTACTGGGGCTGGGATCCGAAGGAGACATTCGCCTTCATCACCTGGGTGATCTTCGCCATCTACCTCCACGCCCGCGTGACCTACGGCTGGAAGGAGAAGCGTGCTGCGATCATCACCGTCTTCGGGTTCGCCGCCATCCTCTTCACGCTCTACGCCGTCAATCTCTGGATCGCTGGGCTGCACTCGTACGCCCGCGCCTGACGGGTCGCCACCCGCCCGGATTCAGGATGCTCTTGGAGTTGTCTCGACGTGTCAGCGCGTGCTGTCAGCGAGGACGGGTTCGCCGGCGAGAACCGCGCGTTCGCACATTCGACCAGGGACGACCAGCGCACGGCGAAGTGGAGGAGACAGCGTCGCGACTACGTGCGGCGCGCCCACCTCGTCTTCTTCAGCATCTTCTTATGCTTGTGCTTGCGCATCTTCTTGCGCCGCTTCTTGATTACAGAACCCATCTGCAAACGACTATAGCGGTCCGAGGCGCGTGAAGGCCTCGCGCAGATTGGCGGCTGTGGTTTCGAGATCCTGGGGGAGCACCTTGACGTCGCCCAGCACGGGCATGAAGTTGGTGTCCCCCGCCCAGCGGGGAACGACGTGGACGTGGACGTGCTCCGCGCTCGCGCCGGCTGCGCTGCCCTGGTTCACTCCGATGTTGAAACCGTCGGGATGCAGCGCATCGGTGAGCACCCGAACCGCGCGCTGGGTCGCGGCAAAGACCGCAGCTCCCTCCTCCTCGGTCAGTGTGAGCACGCCTGGAGTGTGCCGGACCGGAACGGCCATCAGGTGCCCGCTCGTGTATGGGAAGCGGTTCATCAGGAGGTAGGCCAGCCTCCCCCGCCCGACGACGAGCGATTGATCGCCACCGCCGCTCGCGGCGGCGCAGAGAAAGCATTCATCGCCGGTATCAGCCGGTGAGCTCGAGACGTAGGCCATCCGCCAGGGCGCCCAGAGCCGCTTCACGCGTCGACGTTAGCCGACCGCCCGCTCCACCGGTGCAGTTCCACCCGATCAGAGCAGCGTCAAGGTCACCTCGACGTTGCCCCGCACCGCGTTCGAGTAGGGGCACCGTTGCTCGGCCTCGTCGATCAGGGCTTGCGCCGCCGCGCGATCGGGCAGCGAGGGCAGTGTGATCAGGAGTTCGACAGCCAGGCCCAGGCGTCCGGATTCGATCCGCCCGATACCGACCCGGGCGGTCACGGTGGCATCCTCGACGTCGACGCCCTTTCGGCGGGCGATACCCAGCATCGCGTTCTCCCAGCACGCTGCGAACCCGAGCGCGAAGAGCTGCTCGGGATTCGTCCCGCGGGCGCCGTCGCCACCCAGCTCCTTGGGCGACGTGAAGTCGACTTCGACCACGCCGTCGGAGGTGACGCCATGACCTCGGCGCCCGCCTTTGACGGTCGCCTCAGCGGTGTAGAGAATCCGTGGACGCTGGTCGCTGTCGCTCATGACTCCTCCGAAGGCCGCCGGCCGGTTGCAGGATCCATCTTATGGGCGGCGGTCGGGACGCCGGAGGCACCCGGCGCACCAACGCGTTCAGCCGCAAGGCCAAGAAACCGCTGGCGTGACAGATCACGTCTGAAAGGTCGAGGAGACCTTCGCCCTTCTCGACGCCGAGCGTCCATGCGCGGCTAGATCCTGTGCCCCGTGTGCCGGGGAAGGCGCGTCGTGAATCCAGCGCCAAGTTGCAACGCCTAACATCTACCGCTCTACTGGGTCCGGTACGAGGGCGTCATGCAAGAGAAACAAGAATTCGTCTATTCGGCAGAGGCAGACTACCGCGCCGAGAGCCCTCATCTCGCGCACCACGTCCTCTACGATCGGCTGGTCGGCATATTGCGCAAGACTTTGAGGGACTTGAAAGCTGCTGGTCTGCCCCTTTCCGTTCTGGAAATCGGCGCCGGACATGGCGGATACACCGAGCCTGCACTGGCGGCTGGATGTCAGGTTACCGCCGTCGAGATGTCCCGACCATCGCTTGCCCGGCTTGCGGAGAAGTTCGGTGCGAACCCCAACTTCAACGGCGTCTTCGACGCGGACGGCACGCTGTCAGAGGTTGGAAGCGGCTTCTCGCTCATTCTGTGCGTCGCAGTCCTGCACCATATTCCCGACTACCTGGCGGCTCTCACGCAAGCGAGCAGCCGACTGGGGCCGGGTGGAGCGTTGCTCACTCTGCAGGACCCGATCTGGTATCCGCGCCAGAGCAAGGTGAGCCGCGGACTCTACCGGGTCGGTTACTACGCTTGGCGGCTGCCACGAGGCAACTGGAAACGCGGCGTGGGCTCCGTGGTGCGTCGGACACGAGGAACCCTGGACGAGGACAACCCGTCCGACATGGTCGAGTACCACGTTGTGCGCAATGGCGTGGATGAAAGTGCCATACGCGACCTATTGCTGGAGAAATTTGGGGATGTGCGGGTTCTGCCCTACTGGTCTAATCAGTCAGCAGCGGTGCAGTGGCTTGGCACCCGCCTGCGGCTTCGGAACACCTTCGGCATCCTCGCGACCGGCTACCGCGATCCGAGCCACGGCGGATCGCTCAGTTCGTGACGGCGATCTTGGTGCGCACCTGCTCGGAGAAATGACACGCCGCGAGGTGGCCTTCGCCCTTGAGCTCGAGCGGCGGTTCGACATCCGCGCAGACGCCCGGAACCTGCGCAATCGGACAGCGGGTGTGAAAGCGACAGCCCGACGGCGGATTCAGTGGCGATGGGATCTCGCCCGACAGCTCCACGAGCCTCCGCCGCGATTCGATCCGTGGGTCCGGAACCGGGATGGAGGAGAGCAGTGCCCGGGTATACGGATGCTCCTGTGAGGTGTAGAGATCCTCGCTCGGCGCCACCTCGCAGATCTTCCCGAGGTACATCACCATCACGCGGTTGCTGATGTGCCGGACGACCGAAAGGTCATGCGCGATAAAGAGATAGGTGAGCTCGAACTCGCGCTGCAGATCCTCGAGCAGATTGATGATCTGCGCCTGAATCGAGACATCAAGTGCAGAGACCGGCTCATCGCAGATGATCAATTTCGGGTTGAGTGCGAGGGCACGGGCGATCCCGATGCGCTGCCGCTGGCCACCGCTGAACTCGTGCGGATATCGGTTGTTGAAATAGGGGTTCAGCCCAACCGTGCGCAGCAGTTCTTGTACTCGTGCGTCCTTCGCGCGCCCCCTGATCATCTTGAAGTTGACCAGGGGCTCGGCGATGATGTCGCCGACGGTCATGCGCGGGTCGAGTGACGCATACGGATCCTGGAAGATCATCTGCAGCTGCTTGCGCTGCTGGCGGAGCTTCTCGCCACGCAGCTTGGTGATGTCGACACCGTTGAGGTATACCTCGCCCGAGGTCACCGGGATGAGCTGGGTGATCAGCCGCCCGAGCGTCGACTTGCCGCATCCGGATTCGCCGACGAGGCCGACGGTCTCGCCCGGAAGAACGTCGAAGCTCACGCCGTCCACCGCCTTCACCGACGAGCCGACCCCTGCACCGAAGTGCTTGACCACATTGACCACACGGAGGATGGGTTCCACGGATGGCAGGACCTTCGGAGCCGGCGCCACGATCGTGTCAGTCACTGACGGGCTCGGCGATGGCGGCGGGAACCTCGGCGGGCGGAAGCGAGCGCCCGGCGGGGTGCACACCGCTTGCTGCGCCCGGGCTCGTGTCCGTGATCGTTCCGGCGCCCATCTCGGCGTACGCGCGCTCCATGGTCACCCAGCACGCCGCGTGCTGTGCGGGCGCCACCTGCTCGATGGGCGGCGATTCCGTGAAACAGCGTTCTACACGGAACGGGCAGCGCGGGTTGAACTTGCAGCCCTGGGGCAGATCGATGAGGTCCGGCGGCAGGCCCTCGATGGAGAGCAGACGATGTCCTCGGTTGGCGTCGATCCGGGGCACTGAGCGCAGCAGCGACCACGTGTACGGGTGCTGCGGTGACTCGAAGATCTGCTCGACGGTACCCTCCTCGACGATCTCACCCGCGTACATGACGAGCACGCGCTTGCAGAGGCCGGCGACGACGCCGAGGTTGTGGGTGATGAGAATGATCGCGGCACCGGTCTGCTCGTTGAGGTCCCGGAGCAGCTCCAGGATCTGCGCCTGAACGGTGACGTCCAGCGCCGTGGTGGGCTCGTCGGCGATCAGGAGGTCGGGCTTGTTCGACAGCCCCATGGCGATCATGGCGCGCTGTCGCATCCCGCCACTGAACTGGTGGGGGAAGTCCTTGATACGCCGCTCCGCATCCGAGACGCGCACTTGCTTGAGCAGGTCGATGCCCCGGCGCTCGACAGCATTCGACGCGATCTTGTCGTGAGCGTACATCGCCTCGTCGATCTGATATCCGACACGGAGCACCGGGTTCAGTGAGCTGAGCGGGTCCTGGAAGATCATCGCGATGTCGCGTCCGCGGATGTTGCGCAGCTCTTCCCGGGTCAGTTTGAGCAGATCGTGCCCCCTGAACATGATCTCGCCGCTGACGACCTTGCCCGGCCGCTGCACGAGGCCCAGGACGGACATGGCGGTGACGCTCTTGCCGCAGCCGGACTCGCCGACGATCCCGAGTGTCTCGCCCGGAGCCACGCTGAAGCTGACCCCCCGAACGGCCTTGACCTCGCCATCGTCGGTGAAGAAGTGGGTGCTGAGGTTGCGGACCTCGAGGATCGGATCCGTCACCGACGCTGTCGTGGGTCGAAGGCGTCTCGGAGACCGTCACCAAGGAAATTGAATGCGAGCAGCGTCAGCGAAAGCGCAACCGCCGGCCAGAGCATCATGTATGGCTCCAAGGGGAGTGCAGCATACCCCTCGGATGCGATCGATCCCCAGGAGGCGAGCGGGCTCGGGATCCCGAGCCCGAGATAGCTGAGGAAAGCCTCGGTGAGGATGGCAATCGGAATGACGAATGTCGCCTGCACGATGATCGGTCCGAGCGAGTTGGGCAGGATGTGTCCGAAGAGGATCTTGCCCGAGCGGGCGCCACTGGCCCGAGCCGCCTCGATGTACTCACGCTCGCGGATGCTGAACGCCTGGCCGCGGACCAGCCTGGCCATGTCCATCCAGGCCGTCGCGGAGATGGCGATCATGATATTGCCGAGACCGTGTCCGAGGATGAGGTACAGGATGATCGCGACCAGGATGCCGGGGATCCCATAGAAGATGTTGATGAAGACGCTGATCACGTTGTCAATCCAGCCCCGGAAGTAGCCCGCGATCAGACCGACCACCACGCCGACTGTCAGCACGATTGCCGAGGTCCCGACACCGACGATGAGCGAGATCTGCGCTCCCTGCATCATCCGGCTCAGGAGGTCGCGCCCCAGGTCGTCGGTGCCCAGTGGATGCCCCGCCGAGGGTCCGAGGAAGGTGAGCGTGTTCGGCAGGATGGTGGCGGGGTTGTACGGCGTCCAGAAGATCGCGATGATCGCGACGAGAACCAGGACCGTCAAGTAGATCAGCGCCGCGAGAGCGAGCCGGTTGCGGCGCAGGCGGCGGAATCCGTCTCGCCAGAGTCCCACCTGGGCTCGGGCGATCGTACCGCCCGCGTACTCCTCGAGGATTGGGGTAGTGACGGTGGCCATCAGTATCGAATCCTTGGATCAACGACGGTATACAGCAGGTCGACGATGAGGTTGGCGATGCCGATCAGGAGCGCGTATACGGTGAACACTGCCACGGTGACGTTGTAGTCGGCTCCCAGGATGCTTTCCACGAACTCCTTGCCCAGCCCTGGAATACCGAAGATATTCTCGATGATGACGCTGCCCGTGATGATGCTGATGACCAGCGGTCCCAGGATGCTGATCACCGGGATCAGCGCATTGCGCAGGGCATGCCGGACGGTGACGACGCGGGTCTTCAGCCCCTTGGCTCGGGCGGTCCTGATGTAATCCTGCTGGAGCACCTCGAGCATCGCCGCTCGGGTGATCCTGGTGACCTGGCCCGAGGTGTAGAACCCCAGGATGATCGCCGGCAGCGAGAGCTCGACGAGCGTTCCGTAGGTGCCCGTCCAGTTGGCGGGATACTGGATCGCTCCGTTGGTGACCGTGGGCAGCCAGTAGGCGAAGATCAGCTCGCCGAGCCCGGCGAGCACGAAGCTCGGCACGCTGTACCCGACGACGGCGATTGACGTCAGCGTGTAGTCGACCCAGGTGTTCTGACGCATCGCGGCGAGAACGCCAAACGTCGTGCCGATGCCGATCGTGATCAGCAGCGCAGTGCCGCCGAGCTCGGCGCTCACACTCAGCTCCCGCATCACCAGCGGAGTGATCGGGAGTCCGCGGATCTGAAAGGAGACGCCGAGATTGCCCTGGATCGCGCTGGTCAGGAAGCTCCAGTACTGCACCAGGATCGGCCTGTCGAGCCCGTACTGGTGGAGGACCAGTTGCAGTGCCTTGCCATGGACACGTTCGCTCTCGAATGCGCTGCCCGGCAGGCTGTGGACGGTGATGAACACCAGGAACGACACCGCCAGCAGCGTGAAGACGATCAGCAGCAATCGCTGGGCGATGTAGATGAGGGTTCCCCGGGTCGGCATCTCCTGGTCCTCCCTCCGACGGGAAAGGCGAAAGGCGCCCGGCTCAGTGCCGGGCGCCTTTGATTACGTTGTGGTGAGAGCCTCTCAGTGAGAGAGGATCTTGATCTCGTTCCAGTAGTGGTCGAAGGCCGTGTTCGAACCGGCGCCGCTCACGTAGGGCTGAATCAGGAAGTTGCCGACCGAGTAGTAGAGCGGGATGTAGACGACATCCGACTGGAGGATCTGCGCGAGCTGGTTGTACAGCGGCAGCGCCTGGGTCAGCGGCTCGGCGTCGGCCGTCTTCAGGGTGCTGTCGTAGGTCGGATCGTCGAAACCGCTCGTGTTTGCGCCGGCCGACGTGGCATAGACACCCCAAAGGTTGTCGTACCAGTCCTGAGGATGGTTGTAGTCGAACTGCCATCCGTCACGGTCCATCTGGTACTTGCCCGAAAGCCGGTTGCTGATGAAGATCGACGCATCGGAGACCGCGTTCAGGTTGACGTGGACGCCGAGGTTGGTCTGCCACTCGTTCTGCAGGAAGGTCGCGACGCCCTCGTTGAGGCTGCCCGCGTTGTACGAGTAGGTGAGGTTCTTGGTCAGCGTTCCATTGGGGTCGTACTGCGCCAGCAGCGACTTGGCCTGGGTCGCGTCGAACTTGGCGAGCGGGTCGGTATTCGGACCGCCGTTGCCGACCAGGCCGGTGGTGATGAGGCCACCGGTCGCCGCCGAGCAGATGACGTTGTGGCAAACGGTCGTGGCGAGCCCGTTCTTGTCGATCGCAAGGTCGAACGCCAAGCGCAAGCCCTTTGCGGCTGCCGACTCACCCGTGAACGGGCCGCCGGTGGGATAGCCGACGCTGAAGCTCACCCACGTGGTGCGCCCCTTGGGCTGGGTCAGCAGATCAGGCTTCTCGCGCGAGTTGGCCTGGATCGCGAGGATGTTGGCCAGAGGGATGTTCGCGCTGTTACCACCGTACCCGATGATGTCGTAGCCCTTCTGGAAGAAGTTGTCGACGGTGGTCGCGGCAGCCGACGGATCCTTGATGTCGATGTTGACCGTCTTCACCGTGGGCTTCGGAGAACCCCAATAGTTCGGCACTGCGGAGAACGTGAGCGACTGCTTGGGGGTGTAGGCGGTGAGCTTGTAGGCACCGGTGCCGACAAGATTGGTGGGGGTCTGCCACCACGTCACCGGATCGACACCCGGGCCATTGATGACCTTCTCATCAACGATCGCGCCGACGGTACCTTCGAGAGTCCACGCGGTGAGGCACCAGCCGCACGCGCTGCTCAGCTTGACCTGCACGGTCTCAGCGTCTGGGGCGGTCAGCCCGCTCATCATGAAAGCCGAGTTGCCGGCTGCGAGTTGCTTCTCGATGTTGCCCTGGAACGTGGTCGGGGTACCCGACGACGGCGGGTTGCCGGCCGCCGTCTGCACCGCGCCGTAGCCCGCAATTGCGCTCAGGATCGAGGAGTAGGCACCGTGGAGGTCAGCGCCGCGGTTCCAGGAGTAGAGGACGTCCTTGGAGGTGACCGGATCCCCGTTGGAGAACTTCGCGGCGGGGTTCAGGTGGATGGTGTACGTCACGCCATCAGCCGAGATGCCACCGTTTGCCTGGGTCGGGATCGCCGTCGCGATGTCCGGCACGATGTTCAGCTTGTCGTCGAACCGCCAGAGGTTGTCGAACACGTTCTGCATGAGCTCGGTGTCGACCTCTGCGTCCATTTCACCGGGATCCCACGTCCCTGGGTCCTGGAAGACCGGGAAGTGGAGGACCTGGGAGCTCGCCAGGGCATTCGTCGAGGGAGTACTGCTCGTACTCCCGCACGCGGCAGCGGTGAGCAGGCCGAGCACGCCCAACCCGATCCCGCCGATGGTGAATTTGTTGACTCGCAACACGCGATCCTCCCGTGATGGATGAAAGCCGCCCCGGCTCAGGTGTTGGCCGTTGTCCTGAACCGCCCTCACATCGGGTGAGGCGTGCGGATCATATCCAGTTGCGGTAATGCCTGCGGTGCGAGCCGGCGTTTTTCATCCCGTTGGGGGACTATTCGGCGGCGAATTCCTACCGTTGGGGGATGCCGGCGGTGCGACCGAGCCGGCGCGGGCCCAAAGCGGACCGGTGGAGCCAGGGGGGCTCGAACCCCCGACCTCTTGCATGCCATGCAAGCGCTCTTCCAACTGAGCTATGGCCCCAGGCCATGGTACCGGGACCACGCAGGCCGCGGCGGGCGGAACAGCCGTGGATTGCAGTCCCCGAATAGAGCCGATTGCGGCTGCGCCGCTCGGTATCGGACAATGACTCTGCCAGTGCGTTGCCGCAATCTCGACGGCGGCGACTGCACCCGGCCCATCCACTCCAGGAGGCCTCATGCCCGACGCAGCCGCCCTCGACCGCCATCCTGCCTCGGGCGCCAATTCGCCGGTCGTCCAGGCGGCAGAGCGGCTTGTGTCCCGGATAGAGGCTCTCGTCAACCAGGTTGCCGAGCTCAAGGCCGACAACGCGACGCTCCGCCGCGAGGTGCGCGAGGCGCTTGCCTTGATCGATCGTGCGGGCGAAGCGGCGGCGCCGCCTCGAGCGACGCGACGGACCCCGGCTGCGACCCCGAAGCACACCAAGGGCAGGCGCCGCGGCAGGGGACCGAAGGGGAGGGCGACGCCCGCGTCGGTGACCCCGGACATCGTGCTGGCGACGATCGGCAAGCTCGGGTCAGCATCGGCTTCGGAGATCGCCAAAGAGCTGAGCGGCCTCGGTGACCCGGTGTCAGGCCGCGCCGTCCGCTGGCTCGCCGAACGGGCTGGTGCCGCGACCGCCGTGGGCGAAGACGGCCAGCTCCGCTACCGTCTGCCGGCGACGCCGCCCCGGCTTCAGTAACGGCTGGTCTCGAGACACTTCGGCGGAAGCTTCGACGCCTCGCGTCACTTCAGTTCCTGAAGCTGGCCGTAGAGCAAACCCGAAACAGCGACCGACTGGTACAGACCGCACGCGCTGGGACCGAAGACGGCGACCCCGAACGACGAGAGGACCATCCACCGCGAGTGATGACTACCGAGGTATTGACAGTCAATCTGGATCACCGCGATGACCAACCCGTCCGGCGGTTGTGGGAAGAGCGCTGTGTTGCTCTGAACGTGGGTTGCGAGTGACACATAGTTGAAGTTCTCGCCGAGGTAGGTCAGTTCCCCGGATTGGTGCGCGGTGTAGGCCTGCGCGGTGTGGACAGCTTGGATGATCGGCGGGAGGTCCGAGTTGGCGTATCCCTCCGAGAACGGCGGGTTGAGCAGGCTCTTCGCCGCCAGAACTGGATCCGCCGTGAGCAAAGCGGAGGAGAAGGAAAGGCATACGAGGAGACCGACTGGAATCAGCTTTACCTTTGCGGATAACCGAGCCCTGGTCAGCTCCAGCTTCTCCTGCCACAGGCCACGGATATCGTCGGCGTGAATCACGATCGACAGCAGGGCGCCGATGCACACAGCACATGGCAGGAGCATGGTCTGCAACTGGGCGTCCGCATAGGCGCGGTTCACGTAGTAGAGGAGGCCGAGGACGGACCAGGTTCCCGCGAACGTGAGCGTGACAGTCGCCCGGTCCAGGACAGGATCGCTCGGCATCCCTTCTCGACGACGGCTTCTCATCAGAGCCCAGCCGGCGGCAGCGGAGCAAACGACGATTGGCATCACAACGAGCACTGGGCCGGGCACCTGCATCGGGGCCGTCCCCAGTCCTGATCCGAAGAGTTTGATAAAAGCTCCGACGAAACTCAGGTTCAGCGGAGAGCCGATGGCCAGCAGAAAGATTGGATAGGATGCGACACCCAGGATCAACCCCGTCAGCCACGCTCCGCTGGCTCGCCTCCGAACAGACGGCGCGGCACCGAACAGGATCATCAAGCCATACACGATGGTCGCAGCGAGCCCGAAGTCCTGCGAATTCCACGTGATCACCCCGCACACCAAACCGATGAGCAACAAGTGCCCGGCGCGCGCAGTGCCCCGGTAAAGAAGAACGAGATCGGTCAGGCCGATCACCATGACAAGAAACCCTGAAAACAGGCGAATCGGAAGTTCCTGAAACAAGCTTGCGATCGACGTGGCACCCAGCTGACGCGAGGTCACATATGTGAGCGGAACGACGATTGCAAGGGCCAGGAGGTAGCCCCTCATCCCGAGAGCGCGCTTCACGATCCTTGTCGCCAGCACGACGGTTGCGAAGCCCATGACCGTCAGGAATATCGACATGACACCCACCAGCGCGGTTGCCGATAAGGCGGATTTCAGAGGCCAGAATAGCCAGCCATACAGATTGGTGTATTGCGGGATGTACGTGGCATCCGGAATCCTTCCGGCCACCGGGCCGAGCATGTCGTTGATCTCATTCTGGTTGTTGTTCACGGACGCCATGAAGTCAAGAGTCCGAATCGCGCCGAGTACGTCGCAGACACAGCAAAGCACCACGATCAATCCCAGGGCGAGACGGACAGGCCTGGTAAACCACTGGGGCCGCAGGACGGTGCCAAAGAGCAGCACGAGGATGAGCGCGGCTATCGCGACGCGATCACCGAAACCCTCCCAGTAGCTGTTGACCAGCTGAGGCCGCTCGATCGTCCAGACCCCCCAGGCGAGGCCACCGGATGCCAACAGGGCCACGGCTGAATCGAACCGTGGAGAGTGCCGATTGCGAAGAAAGATGATCGTCACGGCAAGGGCAAGGACGAGGACGCCGAGGTAGATCGGTTTGTTGACGTTCGTCGTCACGTTGTTGTTGTTGCCTGTCGCAACCGTCCCCACGACGAGAATGACGATCGTGCCCAGCGCGATTCGAGGAATCAGCGTCGTGACCGTGCGGTATTCAGGCATCGTCAACTCTGCCAATCCCCGCCTGATCCGAAGGCGCGGCTGGCGGGCCATCGCAGCTCACTCGTCGCGGCGCCTCGCCAAGGCTCTTCAACCAAGCGTCTCCATGCGACGGGCAGTATTGCTGCCAGAGGGGATGCGGGAGCAAGCCGGGCGCTGTGGGGGGTTTCTGGGCGCCCTACGGCGAACACTCGCGTAAGTTACACTATCGCGCATGGTTGCGAACACCAATAAACAAGTCAGTCATCGACGTCTAGCACTCGCGCTTGCCGGGGCGCTCGTCCTCGCCGGCATCGCAGGTTGGTCGTTGCTGCACCAGGCATCGGCAGCGGCGCCGGTGCCGGCTGGCGAGACGGTCGATCCGCCGGCACCTCCCACAGTCCTCGTGTTTGTCAGCGGTGCGGTGGCGCATCCGGGCCTTTACGAGCTGAGCCCGGACGCGCGCATCGCCGACGCGATTGCGGCGGCGGGCGGCGTCACGACGCTTGCCGATCCCGGCCACCTCCCTGACATGGCGCAGCGAGTCAACGACGGCCGCCAGATCAACGTTCCCTTCATGAAGAGCGGCACTACCGCAGCCAAGCTCGACATCAACTCGGCCGCGCAGCCCGAACTCGACTCGGTCCCGGGCATGCCTCCGGGGCTCGGTGGAGAGATCGTCCAATATCGCGACGAGTGGGGCCCGTTCACCTCGATGAGTCAGCTCCACTCGGACCTTGGCGTTGACTTCGCCACCGTCACCGGGCTCGAGCACTACCTCAGGGTTGTGCTGCCTCAGCAGTGAGCCGTCTCGTCGGCTCGTCCGCCGGGCGTCGGGCGTCTGCGATCTGGGGAGCTTTCGCTCTCAGTTGCGGTGTCGCATACGAAGCCTCGCCTCCCGACTCCGCGATCCTTGTGCTGGCGTGCCTCGGCGCCGCGGCGCTGCTGATCTGCGTGTCTGTGGCCCCGAGGCGGCTGGTCACGGTCGCGATGGTGACCGTGGCGATCGTTCTCGGCGCACTTCGGGGACTCTCCGCGGTCATCGTCCCCGGGCCGGGAACACTCAGCGGTCACCTCGGGACTCGCCCGTTGGTGATCGTGGGATACGTGCGCAGCGCTGACCCCGGCCCGGGATCCACCGCCATCGTCGACGCTGCGCACCTGTCCGACGCGGACACCGACGGGCATGTCAGCGGCGGCGTTTTGGTCAGCGGTCCACTCGTACCCGCGGTGCTGCCCGGGGACGAAGTCGAGATCGACGCATCCGGTCTCCGTCCCCTGGACCGCCGACCGGGTGCCGATTCGGCGCAAACGCTCGAACGCGGCGACGTGGAGGCGCTCGCCGTCTCACCCCAGGTCTTCGTCCTGCTCGCCGGCGGCCCGTCGTTGCCTCGCGCGATCGCGTGGGCTCAGGGGCAGTTGCGCACCGCTGTCGACCGAGCCCTCCCCGAGCCGGCGGCGGCGCTGACGCTCGGGATTGCCTTCGGGATTCACGAGCCGCTCACCGCCGGTGTGCGAGCCCCGCTGCAGGACGCCGGCTTGATCCACATTGTGGTGATCAGCGGATTGAAGGTCGTGTTGATCATCGGTCTGGTCGGCGCGATCGCTCGAGCCTTCGAGTGGTCGCGCCGTCGAACTTTGGTGGTCTCTCTCCCGACGGTTGCCGTCTACGTGCTGATCAGCGGAGCAGGACCGGCCGCGATTCGCAGCGCACTGATGGCCGGGGCGGCGATGCTGGCCGCAACGGGGGCGCGACGCACAAACCCGATTCCGATGCTGGCGCTCGCTGCGGCGCTGATGCTCGGCCTCGGGCCGAACCTGATTGAAGACCCTGGCTTCCAGCTTTCATTTCTGGGAACAGCTGGGATCCTGCTCCTCGCCGCCCCGATCGCCAGGCGAATTCCCGGACCTCGGGTGGCCATCGAGCCATTCGCCGTGACCGTGGCCGCGCAGGTGGCCACGATACCGATCATGGCGGGCACCTTCGGGGTGATCTCGATGGCCGGCCCGGTGGCCAACGCGCTGGTGTTACCAATGCTCCCGGTGATGATCGTCACCGGCGCCACCGGCGCCATCCTGAGCGCGCTGAGCCCGGTGCTCGGGTGGGCCCTGCTCCAGCTTGCGGGCACCGGGGCCTCGGCCGTCACCGCGCTGGCGAGCGGCATGGCCGCCGTTCCCGGGGCAGCGATTCAGGTCGGCAACTGGCCGCCGGCGTGGTCCACCGCCGAGGCCGTGGGGGTGGTCACGGCGCTCGCCACCGTCGCGCTGATGACGCGTCGCTCAGCGCCGATTCGATGAACCTGCGGGCACTGCTCGCTGCTGCGATGGCAGGGGTCATCGCTCCCGGACTGGCCTGGGTCATTGCGTCGAGACCGGACGGCCGTCTCCACGTCATTGTGTTGAATACGAGCTCCTCTCCGGCCGTCCTGATCCGCACCGACGACGGGAGCACGGTCCTGGTCGACGGGGGCGCGTCGCCGGCGCAGCTCCTCGCTGCCCTCGGGCGCGTGCTGCCTCCCGCCACGACCCGCCTCGACATGGTCGTGGTCACGGGGGGAGAGCGGGCCGCGGTCAACGGTTTGGGTGGACTGCCTGGCCACTACAGCGTTGGAATGGTGGTGACCCAGGGTGTCCTCAACCCCGGCGGCAATGCGATCGTCGGCGCGCTGGAGAGTCAGGGCGCCGACGTGCTCGAAGCAGGCGGCGGAGCATGGTCATTCGGCGGCGCCAGATGGCGCTGTCTTGGATTCATCGCCCTCGCCACCGCACGCCAGATGTGCGCGCTCACGGTTCACGATTCGACTGGGCGTCTCCTCGTCCTCGGTGACACGGGGACCGCGGATCAGGAGACCTTGTGCGCGGTCTACGGCAGCGCCCTCGCCGCCGACCTGCTGGTGACCCCACCGGGCGGGGCGGTTTCACCGCTGCTGCTCGCGACGGCCCGCCCTCTCGAGCTGGCGGTGCCGATCGTCCAGGGTTCCCCCGCTGCCCCGGCTCCTCAGGGATACCCCATCGACCGGACGAGCACGGACGGCGACCTGAGCTACACAGGGGGGTCGAGCGGGCTGCGGCCAGGCACGTGAGCCGGAGGGTCGGCAATGCCAGGAGTGCGCCTTGCGATACTGCATCGGTGGCCGCGAGTCCGCCGGTGAACCAGCTGACGCTCATTCATGGCGAGGAGCGTTTCCTCGTCGATCGCTCGGTGAAGGAGTGGCGCGCCCGCGCCCGCCCGCCCCAGCTCGACGTTGAAGTGTTCGATGCCCCGGGTCGGCTCAACGAGTTCCGTCACGCGGTGGCCGAGATGCCGCTCTTCGACCCCGAGCGGGCACTGATCCTCCGAGATCCACCCCAATTGACAGGATCAGCCAAGCGAGGTGGCGTCGATCCTCCAGACCGCTTGGTGGCGATTCTCGGCGAACTCGCACCCACAACGGTTCTCTGTCTGGTTGCGCATGCCAAGGTGCCGGATCGGAACCCGGTGATCGCTGCGGTGAAGGCGCGAGGCGGCTCCATCATCTTTCACGCCGCAGTCAAGGGCCGCGATCTCCGCGCGTGGATCGAACGCGAGATCGGTATCAGGGGACTGTGGCTCGGTTCCGGGTCCGTCGAGCACCTGGTACGCGTCGCCGGCCCGGACCTCGGGAGCATCGCGTCGGAGCTCGACAAGCTCGTGGCCTTCGCGAACGGCAAACCGCTTTCGATTACTGATGTGCGCCAGGCGGTCGCGGGCGACGAGGCCGCAGGTCTCTACGAAACACTCGGAGATCTGCTCGGAGCGACCCCCGCGAAGGGAGCCGAGTCAATCGACCGGCTGCTCTCGGAGGGGCGAGCCGGCCAGTATCTGCTGGCTATCCTTGCTGGTCAGATCCGCGACCTCGTGCTCGCGCAGGCCTATCTCCAGGCTCATGGCTCGGGCTCCGGCCTCGCGGCAGCGCTGGGAAAGCCGGACTGGCAGGCGGATCGCCTCAGCCGCCAGGCAAGAAGCGTCTCGTCGTCGACCACCGCTGGATGGCTGGCCGCGCTCCACGATGTCGATCGCAAGCTCAAGACCGGCGAGATCGCGGAGACGGACGGACTGCGCCTCGCCGTGCTTCGTGCAGCCGCTGACGTGACCGCAGAGCGCGCGCGCCGGCACTAGCTCAGTCCTGGAGGCGCTATTTGGCCTTGGCCGTCTTGGCCGCTGGTTTGGCGGGTGCCGCCGCCTTGGGAGTCACAGCCTTGGGAGTCACAGCCTTGGATGCGCTGGCCTTCGCAGCAGGGGCCTTGCCGGCCGGCTTGGCCGATGGTTTCGCGGCCGCGGCGCGGGCCGGCTGCTTGGCACTTCGGCCCTTGGCGCCGCCGGCAGCCGCCGAGCGGACCGCAGCCCCCTCAGCACCTTCGGCGACGTTGGCGAGACGCGCTGCCATCGACGCCAAACGAGACTTGCGGCGGCGAACGTTGTTGCGATGGAGGACGCCCTTCTCAGCGGCGCGATCGAGCGCGCGGATGGCAGCGTGCAACTCGGCATCACCGGTTGCGCCGCCCTCTTCAAGGAGTGCATGGCGCGCCTTGATCACCTTGGTGCGGACCGCGGACTTCACCGCCCGATTGCGGATGTGCTTCCGTTCGCTGGACCTGATGCGCTTGCGCGCCGATCGGGAGTTGGCCATGCTCGCTCTTCTAGATCACTCGATAACTGGGCGCGCCCCCCAGGCAGTTCCGAGCCAGGGACGCACGAAGCCAGCAGTATATCAGCGACTGTGTCTCGCCTCTCCACGTGGGTTGTCCCCGCATACGCAAAGCTCAATCTCTCGCTCGAGGTCGTCGCGCGCCGCCCCGACGGCTGGCACGACATCGACAGCGTGCTGGTGCCGGTCGACTGGCATGACCTGGTCGGCCTCAGCATCGACCTCGCCCAGGCCGACACGATGTCCCTCACCGTGGACGGGCCCGCCGCTGCCGGGGTCCCCTCCGGCGAGGGCAACCTCACGTTCCGCGCCGCGCAGGCCCTGCGCGCCCTGGCGGGCAGGCCGCTGGCGATCCGGGTCTGGCTGTCGAAGATCGTTCCGCACGGCGCGGGGCTCGGGGGCGGCTCCGCAGACGCCGCTGCCGTTCTGCGCGCGGGGGTGAACAGGCTCGCTAGTCTTGGGGTGGTGATCGGTCCCGAGCGCATCGCCGCTGCGGCGCTGAGCATCGGCAGCGACGTGCCGGCGCTGCTCTCACTGACGGCGCAGCGCGTCCGCGGCCGCGGCGAGCGCCTCACCGCCCTCTCCATACCTGCCCTCCATCTGGCGATCGCGTCGACAACGCCGAGCTCCACAGCCGACACCTATGCCGCCGTGACTCCAGCGGAGATTCGCGACGACAGTCGCTCCGATCGGCTCGCGAAGCTCCTCAGCTCCGGGCAGGCGCCCCAACTCGAGCTCCTCGGGAGCGCGCTCGAGCCAGCGGCGTGCCGGGCCAACCCTGCGCTCGCCCACGCCCTGGAGCGAGCACGGGGTGTTGTCGCCGGCGTCGACTGGTGGCTCACCGGAAGCGGCGGCGCGGTGTTCACGGTCACCCGGCGTCGCGAGGACGCCGAGCAACTGGCGCTGGCCATGCGTGCAGCGGGGTTCGACGCGCGCGCCTGCCGCACCGTTGGCTGACGCCCACCGCACTACAATCCGATCCTCAGTGGCTGTCGCCGATGCACCCTCCGTCACGACGCCGACGCCGGACACCTGCGACCACCCCGCGCCGGTCACCGGAATCATGGCGCACGAGTTCGCGCACTACGAGGGCGCGATCGGCCCGGAGGGTCTTCGCCGTACGGTCACGTACTACGGCCCGATCGTCGGTGGCCTGCCCATCCGCGCCTGGCACTGTGAGCAGTGCGGGCTGCTGCGATTGAGCTATCCGGACGGCCGCACCGAGGAGCGCCGCCTTTTCCCAGGACCACAACCGGGGTTGCTCGCTGCGGCATCGCCGATCGCCACCGAACGAGTGCACTTCGGCATGCAGGCGCGGGTTTCCGGCCTGACCGCGCAGCCGGCATTCATCGATCAGCTCACCGGTGGCGAGTCGATCGTCCGGCCGATCCAGTTCCCGACCGTGACGCTCCCGGCATGGGACGCCATCACCTGGATCACGGTGCTGGGCATGGTCGCCGTGCTCGTGGGACTCCTGCTTGCCGGGCTCTTTGCCGCGCTGTCGTACAGCACGCCGAGCGTCGAGTTGCCGCTCGCGCTCAGCCTTGTCGTCATCTTCGTCGGGGTCCTGGCGCTGCGCTTGATCGTCCTTGCCATCCGGCACTTTGCTCCCGCCGAGCAGCTCAGCCCCAGCGTGGCCGAAGCGATGCGTGGCACGCCGGAGCTGGATGCGGCGACGCGCACGGTGGTGACGCTGCTCGTGCTGTGCGTCATGGGTCTCTTCGCGAGTGCCGTGCTTGCAACGTACACGTACTCGACACCGGGCGCCGAGTTCCCTGTTGTTGTCATCAGTTTCTCGTGCGGCATCATCGCGGCGATGATCAAGGTTGTGGACGCCACCGTGCGTCACTTCAGCGGCAGGTAGCGGACCCGCTGTCGGGAGTCCATGCCGCTCCACGCGCCGCCCGATCAGGACATCGTCATCGTCGGCGCCACCGGCGATCTCGCCCAACGCAAGCTGATTCCGGCGCTGTACAACCTGCACCAGCAGAAGCTGCTGCCCGCCAAGGGTCAGATCATCGGCGCGGCGCCATTCGCCTGGGACGATCAGCGCTTCCGGGACCTGGCTGAATCGGCAGTCAAGCAGTATTCCAGGACCCCACTGCAGAAGACGGCGTTCGCCGCGTTCGCGCGGCGCCTGCACTTCGTGCCCCTCCCGGCGGACGGCGCGCTCACTGGGATCCGCTCAGCGACGACGCTCGACCGTCGTATCGCGTACCTCGCTGTTCCGCCCTCGGCATTCACCTCACTCATCGAGGGCATCAAGACCGCGGGGCTCGTCGAGGGCACCTCGATCATCATCGAGAAGCCCTTCGGCCATGACCTGGAGTCCGCGGAGCAGCTCAATCGGACGCTCCACGACGTCGTGCCGGAACAACGCATCTTCCGCATCGACCACTACATGGGCAAGGAGACGGTGCAGAACCTCCTCGTCTTTCGTTTCGGCAACTCACTCTTCGAGCGGATCTGGAGTCGCGAAGCCATATCGCGAGTGGAGATCACTGTTGCCGAGTCGCTCGGCGTCGAACAGCGCGGCAAGCTGTACGAGGAGATCGGCGCGATTCGTGACATCGTCCAGAACCACATGTTCCAGGTGCTCTCGCTGGTTGCGATGGACCCCCCGCTGTCCTTTGACGCCGAGGCGATCCGCAACGAGAAGGTGAAGGTGCTGCAATCCATACAGCCGATCCGACCGCATGACGTCGTCCGCGGTCAGTACACGGCTGGAACCGTCGACGGCGAGCAGGTGGTCGCATATCGCAAGGAGCCGGGCGTTTCCCCCAAGTCGACGACCGAGACGTATGCGGCGCTGCGCCTGCATCTCGAGTCATGGCGGTGGTCCGGCGTGCCCTTTCTGCTGCGCACCGGCAAGCGCCTGCCCACCCGTGACACGCGCGTGGTGATCACCTTTCACGATGTTCCGCTGCATCTGTTCAAGACGGCGGGCGTGCATACGCTGCACCGCAACCGCCTGGTGGTGCGTATCCAGCCGGACGAGGGCATCGCCCTCTCGTTTGTGGCCAAACAACCGGGTCCGGAGGTCACTGCTCAGTCGGTCGATATGAATTTCAACTACGGCGATTCGTTCAAGACGTCTCCGCCCGAGGCGTACGAGCGTCTGCTCCACGACGCGCTCGAGGGTGACCACACCCTGTTCATTCGCGAGGACGAAGTCGAGCAGGGGTGGGCCGCTGTCGAGCCGGTTATCGAGGCGCCGCCGCCGATCACCTTCTACGCGGCGGGCACCTGGGGGCCCGCCGACGCGGGACGGATCGCGAGCCCGAGTCATTGGGACGATTCGGTCGCGCCCGTATGACCGCGGCGCTGATCGGCGTCGATCTCGGCGGCACCAGCATCCGCGCCGCCGTCGCAATCGGTGACGTCACCCATGGCGAGCCCGTGCATCGCGATACGCCTTCGCAGGAGGGTCCCGCTGCCGTGCTCGATGCCGTGGCCGACTGTGCCCGTCAGGCCGCCGGCGACTCCCACATTCGCGGACTCGCCATCGGCATCCCTGGTCCGATCGATCCCGGTGCCGGCGTCGTGCACGACGCGCCCAACATGACCGGCTGGAACGAGGTCCCCGCTGCGGCGATGCTCTCGGAGCGGGTCGAGTGTCCGGTGGTCATCTGCCATGACGCCGCGGCCGCCGGCTATGCGGAGCTCAAGGCGGGTGCCGGACGCGGCGCACGGCATCTTCTGTTCATCACGGTCAGCACCGGCATCGGCGGCGCTCTCTTCATCGACGGAGACCTCTACGACGGGGCGACCGGATCGGCCGGCGAGGTCGGCCACACCCCCATCAGCGATGACGGCCCAGCGTGCGGGCAGGGCCACCCCGGGTGCCTCGAGGGTGCATCATCCGGCACCGCGATTGCCGCCCGCGCACGCGCGGAGCTCTCCAACGGGACGCCGTCATCACTCCGGAGCCTCGACCCCGCCACGATCGACGCTCGTGCCATCGTCACCGCTGCCAACGCGGGCGATGCTCTGGCCCTCCAGGTGTTCAACGACGCGGGCCACGCGCTGGGGCGGGCGATCGGGGGCTTCATCAACGTGCTCGCACCTGACGTGATCGTCATCGGCGGAGGGTTGATCCATGCGGGTGATCTGCTCCTCAAACCAGCGCGTCTCGCCGCGACCGAGATCGCTTTCGAGATCCCCTATCGCCGCTGCAAGATCGTGACCGCAGCCCTCGGCACCGATGCCGGTTTGATCGGCGCGGTGGCGTGGGCGGTTCGCAGTTTCGGCGGCGTGCCCGTGGGAATGCGCTAGGCCGGGGAACCAGGACCTGGCGTGCCTGGAGGCGGTCCGCCGGGCGGCGGTACGGGTTGCGAGAGCATGTCGGCGCGCCGCTGCAGATATTCCTCACGCGTGATCTCCCCGCGCGCGTAGCGAATATCGAGCTCATGCAGGCCGGGGCTCGGCCAGCCCTGCCCGTACCCCTGCCACGGCCCGCTATGCCACTGGTTCGGGGTTATGGGGTGGCGACGCGATGAGCGTACGACGAGAACGACGGTGGTGATGATGGCGATGAGCACCAGCATCCAGACGATCCATCCAAGCCAGTACGGTCCACCGTAGACGTAGAACATATGCACGATCCCATCATACGAGCGCGCGATGTCATTTCCATGACGGGCGAGCGCAAGCGCGCACCACGCAGACGACCCACCGGCGGGTGCCGATGGGTCGTCGAGTCAGTCGTCCGGGAATCGGGGTTACGCGATACCCCGCGCCTGGGTCGCGGGTGCGGCAG
The DNA here is from genome assembly GCA_003153505.1 of Candidatus Dormiibacterota bacterium. Classification (GTDB taxonomy): domain Bacteria; phylum Chloroflexota; class Dormibacteria; order Aeolococcales; family Aeolococcaceae; genus Palsa-851. The sequence continues at coordinate 37,023 of PLZA01000027.1, read as the reverse complement.
TCACGCGTGTCGTGGATTCCTTCTTTCTCGATGTCGCGAAGCTGAAGACTTCGAAGACGAAGGCGCCGAGGACCGCGATGGTCGCAACCAAGAGTCCGATGGCCGCGTAGCCCGCGAACTGGCCGATCTGTCCCCAGCCGTAGGCGTTCAGCAGCATGCTGCGAAGCGTGGTGCCCTTGAAGATCGTTGCCACTTCACCGGCAAGCTTGGTGTCGTTGGGCGCAGCCTGTGCGGCAGTGCTCAGCTGTGAGTAGGTCTTGCCGCCGGCGATCTCGGCGAGATGGACGTTGATGAAGTTGTTCGCGTAAACCTCGGCCTGCTGACCGGTGAGAAGCTCCTGGCCGGCGTACTGGGTCATTGCCGTCGCATCCGCCTTCGGAAGAGCGGTGATCTCCGGCGAGCCCGCTGCCGGGAAGTAGATCTGCTGTGCGGCCAGCTGGTCGTGCACGGTCGACGTCGCGAAGTTGCTTCCCCAGAAGGCGAACCCACTCACGAAACCAAGAATGCCGATCAGTCCGATCTGCAGAACGAAGATGCGCCAACGAAGTCCACTGGTCATGGTGGGTGTCTCCTTATTTGATTAGACCTGGACCTCATAGTCGCCGGATGCGCATCCACAAGCCAGTGCCACAAGACATCAACCCGTGATCCATTCGCGCGAGGAGCGGGGGGCAAAGGTCCCGAAAGAGGGTTAGGACCAGTTCTGCGCGTCGCCATCGCGCTTGCGTCTGGCCATGAATGCGGCCACCTCCGCGCGGCGTGAGAGATCGAGCTTCATGAGGATGTTGCTGACGTAGTTCTTGACGGTCTTCTCGGCGAGATGGACCCGCTCACCGATCTGCCGGTTGGTCATCCCTTCCGCAACGAGCCCGATGATGCGCCGCTCCTGCGGAGTCAGCTGCTCAACGCCGCCGTCCTCGCCGCCCGTCACGACGTCGCCCCGGATCCGGGCAAGCACCCGGCCGGTGACGGTTGGGTCGAGGAGTGACTCCCCCAGGGCAACACGGTGGATCGCATCCAGCAGGTCATTGCCGTGGATCTGCTTCAGGACGTACCCGGAGGCGCCGGCCATGATCGCGCTGAACAGCGCCTCGTCATCGGCGAACGACGTGAGGATGAGCACCCGCGTCTGGTCGCGATGGGCGCGGATGTCCCGGCAGGCCTCGATACCGGAGCGCCCGGGCATGCGCACGTCCATGACCACGACGTCCGGGCTGGTCGCCGCCGCGACCCTCACGGCCTCGTCGGCCGAGCCTGCCTCGCCGATGACCTCGACGGTCAGGTCGGATTCCATCAACGCCCGGAGCCCGCGGCGCACCAGTTCATGGTCGTCGCAGAGCAGCACGCGAACTCGAGTCGGCCCCATTGCTTCAGTGTAGGTGGGTCCTTGGTCACATGCATCACCGCCCTGATGCTCTGTCCCGCGACGCCGACGGGTCCGATGCTGATGACATGCTCATCCAGGACTTCGTGCAGATCGACCGGGACTTCGACGAGATCAGGGCGCTTGTGCGCTCGGACTTGCACGCCCTGATTGCCCCCAGCGCCGGTGCTGCGTACCGGGAAGGCGAACGGCTGTCCCTCCGCCTGACGCCGCTGCTCGGCGTGCCCCACATCGGCAAAACGATCGATGTGGATCTGGCTGCGCCGTATGAGCGCGAGGACCGGCTGGTGGTCCCGATGCACTGGTGGGCGCCCGGTGCCACGCGCCTGTTTCCGCACCTCGACGGTGATCTCGAGTTCGCACCACTCGGTGCGAGGACGAGTCAGATCACGCTGATGGGCAGCTACGACCCGCCCTTCGGCTTTGTTGGGAGGCGTGCCGACGTCCTGCTGCTCCACCGCATCGCCGAGGCGAGCATCCGGTCGTTCCTGGTGCGCGTGAGCCGCAATCTCGAACGGCCGGTACGCGATGCGCCAATCCCCGCAGGAGTCTGATCAGCCGCTCCGCGGTGCCTCGCGGGGGACCGACCACTCAGCTCGGACACCCTGGGAGCGCTCGGCGTCCAGCGTGAAGTCGCCGCCGAGCTCGCGAGCCCGCTCGAGCAGGTTCGCGAGCCCGAGCCCGCTGCCGCGTGCGCCCCGCATGCCGATGCCGTCGTCCTCGACGGTGAGGATGACCTCGAGTCCCGCCTGAACACGGATCTCGACGGCGGTCGAGCCCGCGTGGCGGATGACGTTGCTGAGGAGCTCACGGAGCGCGGCGAGGAGATGGTCGGCGAGCTCCGCTCCGACAATGGTGTCGACCGGGCCGTCAAAACTGACCCGCGGTTCGAACCCCAGCGCCGGCGCCATCTCAGCCACGAGTGCGAGGACCCGCGCTCTGCAGCCCGCAAGCCCGCGCTCGCCCGAATTCAACTCGAAGATCACGCCGCGGATCTCGCGGATGGTTGCGTCGAGATCATCGACGGCCGCCTGGACTTTGTCGGCGACGCTGACGTCGCCCACCACACGGGAGAGGGCCTGAAGACCGAGGGCCGTCGCGAAGATCCGCTGGATCACCGTGTCGTGCAGGTCTCGCGCGATGCGCTCACGATCGTGGAGGACCGCGAGCTCTTGGACGTGCTCGTGGAGCCGAGCGTTCTCGATCGCGACGCCGGCGGCGCTCGCCAGCGCGACAGCGACGGTCTCATCAGCCGCAGTGAAGGGACCACCATGCTTCTCGGTGAGGTACAGATTTCCGAAGACCTCATTGCGAATCCGCATGGGCACACCGAGAAACGAGCGCATGGCCGGGTGCCCGGGAGGGAATCCGACCGAGTCCGGGTGTTTGCCCAGGTCGTCGAGGCGCAGCGGCCGGGGATCGCGGATCAGGTGGCCGAGGATGCCGAGCCCCCTCGGGGGATGCCCGATCCGGCGCGCGGTGGTGGCGTCGATGCCCTCGGAGACGAATTCGGACAGCCGGATCCCGCCCTCCGCCGAAGCCGCAAGGACGCCGACGGCGCCGTACCGAGCCCCCGTCTGGTCGCACGCGACCTCGACGATCCGCTGGAGGACAGCGGGCAGCTCCAGATCCGAGGAGATCGCGAAGATCGCATCGAGAATGCGTTGCACCTCGGTCATGGCGCACAGCCTAGCTTCCCGGCTGTCCGCCGCGCGACGCGCGGCCTGGGCGATCGTGATATTCTGAATATACTGAACATGAGACGGCACCCGTGACCGGCGCCCAGACAACCTTCATCGAGGACATGGGTCAGCTCATGGCCGGCTGGGGGATTCCGCGCAACACGGGCCGCATCTACGCGTATCTGCTGCTCCAGCGCGAGCTGGCGACGCTCGATGACATCTCCGCGGATCTCAACATCGCCAAGAGTGGCGCCAGCGTCGGGGCGCGGCAACTGGCGCAGCTTGGGCTTGCGCGTGCGGTCGGCCAGCCCGGCAGCCGGCGCGTGCTCTACGAGGCGCTCTACAACATCGATTCGATCATCGCGGCGCGCACCGCACAGATGAACGACCTGGTGGCGCGCCTGCGCCAGGGCGCACGCGCCGCGTCCGGCGGTCAGGGACGCCAGCGGATGCAGGCGATGGCCGACTGGTGCGAGGAGTGGACGAAGCAGTTTCCGATCGTGATGCGACGCCTCGAGAAGCGGAGGAGCAAATGACCAGCGCAGTAGTGATGCACGGGCTCACCAAGGACTACGGCTCCGGCCATGGCCTCTTCGACCTCGACCTGGAGGTTGCCGAAGGCGAGGTGTTCGGCTTCCTCGGACCGAACGGCGCGGGCAAGACCACGACCATCAGGCTGCTCATGGGAGTCATCCATGCGTCGGCCGGCACCGCGACCATCTTCGGCCTCGATTGCGACCGGGAATCGGTTGCGGTCAAACGCGAGGTGGGCTACCTGCCCGGCGAGTTGCCGCAGTTCGGTGGGATGCGCGGGAATGAGGTCGTCACCTACCTCGGCGGCATGCGCGGAGGCGTCGACCGCGCACGGGTGACGGAGCTGTCGGAGCAGCTCGAGCTCGACCTCGGCAGACGCTTTCGGGAATACTCGCGCGGCAACAAACAGAAGTTAGGGCTGGTGCTGGCGTTCATGCACCGTCCGCGCCTGCTCATCCTGGATGAGCCGACCAGCGGTCTTGATCCACTCAACCAGCAGACCTTCCAGCGTCTCGTGACTGAGGCCAGAACCGCGGGCGGTACCGTGTTCCTTTCCTCGCACGTGCTCTCCGAGGTCGAGGAGACGTGTTCGAGAGTCGGCATCATTCGCGAGGGCCGGCTCGTCTCCGACATGACCATGGACAAGGTGCACGAGCTGCGCTTCCACGAAGTCGTCATCGAATTCAGCGACAGCGTCCCCGAGGCCGGGGTGCGTGCGGCCGCAGGCGTGGAGGATGTCTCAGTGAACGGCACGCGGCTGGCCTGCACGGTGCACGGTCGATTCGACTCGCTGCTCGCGGCCATCAGCGGACATGCGGTGACCGAGATGGTGAGCAGGGAGCCCAGCCTCGAATCCATCTTCCTCAGCTACTACAGCAAGTGATGTCGGCTCGCCTCCTGCTCCGTCTGCATCGCATCGGGCTGGTCGCGATGGCGTACTTCGGCATCTTCTACGTGGCGGTGAACAGCGCTGCATTTCCACTCATCGCCGGCAAGACGCGAGCGTTGCAGGAGGCATTCGGGCAGTCGATCACCCTGTTGGGCGCGCAGTTCAGCTGGCTCCTGCCCTCGCCGATCCGGCCGGACACCGCCGCCGGGTACCTGCAATGGCGCGGCTACGGTTTCTTCGCGATCCTCTTCGCTGCGTGGGGACTGTTCAGCGCATCCGGCGCCGTGCGCCGAGACGAGGATCGTGGTCTCGTCGAGTCATGGCTCTCGGCGGGTATCTCGCGGCTCCGCCTGCTCTCCACGCGAACCCTCTTCTTCGCCGCGGTGAGCGCGGAGATCGTCACCTTGACGGGAGCAGCGGGCTGGTTGGGCTGCGTGATCGCGGGCACCCCGCCGGCTGTTTCGGGGCTGGTCGGGGAGAGCGCAGCGTTGTGGGCGCTGACCCTCGCGTGCTTCGGACTCGGGCTCCTGGTGTCGCAGATCGTCGCCAACTTCCGCGCGGCCGCTTCGGCGGGGAGCGTGTTGCTCGTCGTGATGTTTCTGCTCGACAGCATCGGGAGGTCAAGCGTCCATCGGGCGCCGTTCACGGACATCTCGGTGTTCTTTCTCTTCAACCAATCCAACGCCGTGGCTCCCGGCGGCGTGTTCGATCCCGCCGCGACGGTCCTGCTCTTCGTGGTCGCAGCAGCCGCGACCGTTGCAGCATCGGTGGGATTCGTCCGGCGCGACGTCGGGGCTGGGTTGATCCATCCGAGGCAGCGGCCCAAGGCGGAGGTGCACGAGCCGTCGGTGAATCCCTTGCTGCGTCTTGCGGTCATCCGTGGGCTGTGGATACGCCGCGTCGGCGCGCTCGGCTGGACCGCGGGCATGGCCGTCACCGCGGCGTCGGTTGTCCTCCTCGTCAACATCACCGCAACCTTCTTCGCGTCGACGCCGACTCTCAGCCCGTATCTCCGCGGCCTGCCCGGAAACGTGCACACGGTGTTGCTCGCGCTGATCTGGCTCAGTTTCGCGCAGGCGCTCGTCGCCATCTTCGCGATCACCTACGTCTCCCGCTGGTCGAGCGACGACTCATCCGGGGTCCTCGAGATGCAGCTGGCTGAGCCAATCCCACGCTGGGGTGTGCTCGGCGAGCGCGCCGCCGAGCTCACCGTCACCGTGACAGCCATGGCGTTCGTGGCGATGGCGGTGATCCTTGCCCTGTCGCCCGCGGAGGGGATCCCCCTCGATGTCGGGAAGATGGTCAGCTCGACGGCATTGCTGGTGCCGTTCGGACTCACCTTCGCCGCGGTCGGAGCACTGCTCGCCGGCTGGCGGCCGCGGGTCGCGGTGGTCACGCTCTCGACCATCACGGTGATCTCATATCTCGTCTTCGAACTGGGCCCGCTCTTCAAATGGCCGAACTGGGCGGACAACCTGTCAGTGTTTCAGCTCTACGGCACACCCTTGATCACCCCGGTGTTCGTCGGTGGGCTGATTGCGATGCTGGCCATTGCGGCCGTGGGGTTCGGATCCGCCGGCGTGGTGCTGGCGCGGCGCGACGTCGCCGCATAGGAGGTTGTGCGTGGCGGACGACGCGAGGATGAAGGATGCGATCCGCTGGATGTGGTCCCTCGGCGACTACGGTGAGCTTGCCGTTCACCTCGAGCCGCATGCCATCGAGCTTGCCCAGCGCAGCCGCCTTCAGGCCGGGTCGGAGGTGCTCGACGTCGCCGCCGGCAACGGGAATTTCGCCATCGCAGCCGCACGGCTCGGCGCGAGCGTCGTGGCAACGGATCTGACCCCGGCCATGGTCGACCTCGGCCGGTCCCGCACACGATCGCTCGGCCTTCCGATCGAATGGCTCGAGGCCGATGCCGAGGATCTTCCGTTTCCCGCCGAGCGTTTCGATGTCGTGGCGTCGGTCTTCGGGGCCATGTTCGCTCCCAACCCGGAGGTCGTTGCACGCGAGCTGTTCCGGGTCGCAAAACGAGGTGGCCTGGTGGCGATGGCCAATTACGCGCCGAAGGGATTTCTCTCCCGCTTCACGGCGCTGATGGCCGAACGCGGGCCGGCACCTCCGCCCGGGATGCACTCCCCATTCGAGTGGGGGAACACCGATGAGGTCCATCGCCGTTTCAAGGGTCTGACCTCGTCGATCGAGGTCTACCCACAGGCACTGACGTTCGAATTCGTTTCACTCGATGCCGGCTGGGATTTCTGGGAGCGGACCAACCCGCCGATGAAGGCGATGCTGACCATGATCGACGCCGACCAGGCGGCGTCACTCCGTGAAGATGGCAAGAAGCTCTTCGCCGAGCTCAACCAGGTGTCGGGAGGCGGCCTGACGCTCGAGTCAGACTACCTCCAGGTGCTCGCCCGGAAGGCCTGATCGTTCGCGGTTCGCGATGATCGCGTATTCGAAGGCGTCGGCGAGCGCGCTCCAGGACGCCTCGATGATGTTCGTGTTGCAACCCACGGTGCTCCAGCGACGGTGGTGATCGCCGCTCTCCACGAGCACCCGGACCACCGCGGCGGTGCCGTCCCGGCCATCGAGCACGCGCACCTTGTAGTCGAAGAGCTGGGTTGCACCGATCTCCGGATAGCTCGGTGTGAGCGCCTTGCGCAGGGCCGCATCAAGAGCGTTCACCGGCCCGTTGCCCTCCGCCGCGGTGTGCACCACCGTGTCTGCGACCTGCACCTTGATGGTCGCCTCGCAGACCAGCGAGCGCCCCTCGCGTTGCTCCACGAGGGCGATGTAATCGATCAGCTTGAACGGTGCCGGGTTGCCGCGCGCGCGGTGCACGAGCAGCTCGAACGATGCCTCGGCACCTTCGAATGAGTGACCGCTGAACTCGAGCTGCTTGACCTCATCCGCCACCCGCCGCGCGAGGGCACGGTCCTGGGTGAGATCAACGCCGAATGCGGCGGCCTTCTCGAGCACCGTGCCCCGTCCGGATTGCTGGGTGATCACCGAGTGGCGCTCGTTCCCGACCCGGGCTGGGTCGATGTGCTGATACGCGTAAGCGGCCTTGCTCATCGCATCGATGTGCTGGCCACCCTTGTGGGTGAACGCCGCCTGACCGATGTACGGGGCCGAGAGCGGCGGAGCGATGTTGGCGATCTCGGCAACATCGCGTGCCACCTCGGTCAGGCGCGCGAGCTGATCATCGTCGATGACATGGATGCCCATCTTGATCTGCAGGTTGGGAATGAGCGTGCACAGGTTCGCGTTGCCGGTGCGCTCGCCGTAGCCGTTGATGCATCCCTGGACCTGCACGGCGCCGGCGCGAACCGCGGCGAGGGTGGCCGCCACGGCACACCCGGAGTCGTCGTGACAGTGGATGCCCGCGACACTGCCGAACCGAGCGGTGATCTCCCGCACCACCGACTCGACGCGGTCGGGCAGCGTCCCGCCGTTGGTGTCGCACAGGGTGATCCGCTCGGCGCCGGCACCGATGGCCGCGTCGAGGCAGCGCAGGGCGTAGTCAGGGTCGCTCGTGTAGCCGTCGAAGAAGTGTTCGGCGTCGTAGACGACGCGGCGACCGTGGTCGACGAACCAGCGAACCGAGTCGTCGATCATCGCGAGGTTCTCGTCGGTGGTGGTGCGCAGGACATCGACGACCTGGCGATCCCACGCCTTGCCGACCAGGGTGATGATCGGCGCCATCGCATCGAGCAGGGTTCGGAGCTGCAGATCGTCCTGCGCTCGCATCCCGGGCCGTCGGGTCGCACCGAAGGCCGCGAGGGTTGCGTTGCGGAGGTGATGATTCTGCATGGCGGCGAAGAACTCGGTGTCGGTGGGATTCGCGCCGGGCCAGCCGCCCTCGATGACGGTGACACCGAGGGTGTCGAGGTGATCCGCGATGCGCAGTTTGTCGGACACCGAGAAGTTGATGCCGACACCCTGCGCACCGTCGCGCAGCGTCGTGTCGTAGATCTCGAGACTCACCATGCAGCTCCGCTGCGCGCGCCGAGCTGGCGCAGCGCCTCGCGCGCAACGGCGTCGGCGACAGCGTCGGTTCCGACTGCCCCGCCAAGGTCCGCGGTCAGCACGTCCTCGCTGATGCACACGTCGACGGCGGACTCGATTGCCACCGCCAGGTCATCGCGGTGGAGCGAATGACGGAGCAGCATCGCGACCGAGAGAATGGTCCCGTAGGGATTGGCCACGCCGTGTCCAGCGAGGGCCGGCGCGCTCCCGTGAATCGGTTCGTACACGCCCTGGTCGGAGGCACCGAGGCTGGCCGACGGTAGCAGGCCGAGTGAACCCGCGAGCACGGCGGCCTCATCACTGAGGATGTCGCCGAAAAGGTTCTCCGCGACCACGACATCGATCGTGGCCGGTTCGCGTACCAGGCGCATCGCGAACGAGTCGACGAGCTCGTGGGTGAGGGTCACGTCGGGGTACTCGGCGCCGAGTCCACTGACGACCTCGCGCCAGAGCTGGCTCGTGATGAGCACGTTCGCTTTGTCGATCGAGATCAGCTGCCCGCGCCGCGACTGCGCGAGTTTGAAAGCGACTCGCGCGACTCGTTCGACCTCGGCAGCGCTGTAGACGATGCTGTCGCGGGCGATCTCGTCGGGACCGCTGCCGGACCGGCCTCGAGGCAAACCAAAGTAGGCGCCACCGGTCAGCTCGCGGACGATGACGAGGTCGGTTCCCCGGGTGACCTCGGGACGCAGTGCCGTGCGATCCGCGAGGTGGGGATGCACCTTCACCGGACGGAGATTGGCGAAGACGTCCAACTCGCGGCGCAAGCGGAGCAGCCCGGCTTCGCATCGCTGCTCGCCGCGCAGGTGATCCCATGCCGGCCCCCCCACGGCACCGAGCAGCACCGCGTCGGCGGCCTTGCATGCTTCAAGGGTTTCGTCGGGCAGCGGTGTGCCGAATTCGTCGATCGCCCGGCCACCGATCGGATGCACGTCAATGCTCACGCGGATGTCGGCGGCGTCGCAGACCGTCGCGAGCACGCTCAGGCCGGCATTCACGACCTCGGGGCCGACGCCGTCGCCTGGAAGGACGACAACGTTTGCCTTCACGAGCCCGCCCCGGCCCGCGCCAGGTCTGGCATCCAGGCCGGTCGCCGTGCCTCGAAGGCGGTGATCTCCGCCTCGTGTTCGAGGGTGAGGCCGATGTCATCCAGGCCCTCGAGAAGCCTGCGGCGTTCGAAGGCGTCGAGGGTGAAGGTGAAACGCAGGTCGCCGCACGTCACGGTCTGGGTTTCGAGGTCGACGGCGACGGTGATCCCCGGTTGCTCCGCCGCGAGGTCGAGCAGCGCCCGCACCTCATGCTCCGGCAACGTCACCGGGAGCATCCCGCTGCCGAGCACGTTGGCCCTGAAGATGTCAGCGAAGGACTCGGCGATGATCGCTCTGATGCCATAGTCGGAGAGCGCCCAGACGGCATGCTCGCGTGAGGATCCGCACCCGAAGTTGCGTCCTGCGACCATCACGGTTCCGGGCGCATACGCCTGCTGATTGAGGACGAAGTCCGGGCGAGCCGTTCCGGACGGATCGCGACGCCAGTCATTGAACAGGTACTCGCCGTACCCCGTTCGCTCGATGCGCTTGAGGAATTGCTTCGGGATGATCTGGTCGGTGTCGACATCCGCGCGATCGAGGGGGATGAGCACGCCGTCCTCGCGGTGAAACGGCTTCATCCCCGTCCCGCCGGTATCGACAGGCGGCGAACATCGACAAAACGGCCTTCGACTGCGGCAGCCGCGGCCATGGCGGGCGACACCAGGTGGGTGCGGCCCCCGCGTCCCTGACGGCCTTCGAAATTCCGGTTGCTCGTGCTGGCGCACCGCTCCCCGGGTTGGAGGATGTCCGGGTTCATCCCGAGGCACATGGAGCACCCCGGGTTGCGCCACTCGGCGCCGGCGCCGGTGAAGATCGCATCGAGACCCTCGGCCTCCGCCTGCACCTTCACCTGGGCCGATCCCGGCACCACGAGGACGCGAATGCCGTCGTGCACGCGCCTGCCATCGAGCATCGCCGCCGCGGCGCGCAGATCCTCGATGCGGCCGTTGGTGCACGAGCCGATGAAGACCGTGTCCAGCTTGATGTCCTCGATGGCCATGCCCGCTTCGAGTCCCATGTAGGCGAGTGCGCGCACGGCCGACTCGCGCTCGGCGGCATCCTCGAACGACGCCGGGTCCGGAACTCGCCCGGTCACCGGGACCGATTGCGCCGGCGTCGTCCCCCACGTCACGGTCGGTTCCAGCGTCGCTGCATCGATGGTGACCACGCGGTCGAATGCCGCGCCCTCATCGCTGTGCAGGTCGCTCCACGCCGCCACCGCATCGTCCCAATCGGCTCCGGTGGGCGCATAGGGCCGGTGCTTGATGTACGCGAAGGTGGTCGCGTCCGGCGCGATCATCCCGGCGCGGCCGCCGCCCTCGATGGTGAGGTTGCACAAGGTCATTCGCTGTTCCATCGAGAATCCACGCACGACCGGGCCGGTGTACTCGACAACGTGACCCGCGGCGCCCGCAGTGCCGATGGCGTTGAGGACCCCCAGCGCCGCATCCTTCGCGGTGACGCCGACCGGCAGGGTCCCCTCGATGCGCACCTGCATCGTGAGCGGGCGGGACTGGCGCAGACACTGTGTTGCCAGCACATGCTCCACCTCGGACGTTCCGATTCCCAGTGCGAATGCCCCGAAGGCCCCGTGCGTGGCCGTATGCGAGTCGCCGCACACCACGATCGTCCCCGGAATGGTCAGCCCGAGCTCCGGTCCGATCACGTGGACGATGCCCTGCCAGCGGTGTCCGGCCCCGAAGCAGGAGATCCCGTACTGGTCGCAGTTGGCGCGCAGCGCGTCCATCTGCGCCACGCTCATCGCGTCGGCACCACTGATCCCGTCGCCGTCGGTGGGGACGTTGTGGTCCATCGTGGCAACAACCAGGCCCGGCCTGCGCACCGTCCGGCCTTCGAGCCGCAGGCCCTCGAATGCCTGCGGGGACGTGACCTCGTGGACCAGGTGCAGGTCAACGTAGACCAGGGATGGCTCTCCGGGCCGCTCGGCCACGATGTGCGAGTCCCAGATCTTGTCGAAGAGGGTTTGCGGCGTCATGACACCGCCGTCGGTGCGCCGATCGGCGCGCCGCTGATCACCATCTGTTCCGGGGTGATCCTCGGGCCGTCCGCCAGCCGGGTGGTCAGCCGGTTCAGCGCGTGCACGTACGCTTTCGCGGCGGCGACGAGGATGTCCGTGTCGGCGCCGTGGCCGGCGCTGAGCGCGCCATCCTGACGCAGCCGCACGCTCACCTCACCGACGGCATCCATGCCCTCGGTGATCGCCTGGATCGCAAACTCCTCGAGCTCGGCCCTGACCTGGACGAGCATGTCGATGGCGCGGTACGTGGCGTCGACAGGGCCGTCCCCGGTCGAGACGGCTTCGTGGCTGAGGCCGTCGCTCAGCATCATGCGGACGGTGGCCGTCGGGCGCAGGTTGGTGCCACAGCTGACCTGCAGATGTTCGAGGCGGAACGTCTCCGTCGCGCCCTGGCGCTCGTCGGCGACGATCGCCTCGAGGTCTCGATCCGTCACATCGCGTTTGCGATCGGCGAGGCCCTTGAAGCGCACGAAGGCACGTTGCAACTCGTCGCCGTCCAGACGGTAGCCCAGCTGTTCGAGCCGGTCACGCAGGGCGTGACGCCCGCTCAACTTGCCGAGCACGAGGGTCGAGCCGGCGCCAACCTGCCCAGGTTCCATGATCTCGAACGTCCGCCGGTCCTTGAGCATCCCGTCCTGGTGGATGCCGGAGTGATGCGCGAAGGCATTGGCCCCGACCACCGACTTGTTGGGCTGTACGAGCATGCCCGTGAGCTGCGAGACGAGGCGCGACGTGCGATAGAGCTGGGTGTGGTCGAGCTGGGTTGTCACGCCATACACCTCCGGATGCAGGCGGGTGGCCATGGCCACCTCCTCGAGGGCCGCATTGCCGGCTCGCTCGCCGATACCGTTGACACACGTCTCGATCTGGCGCGCGCCACCGAGCACGCTGACCAGTGAGTTGGCGGTTGCCAGGCCGAGGTCATTGTGGCAGTGCACCGAGAGCACGACATCCCGGAGCGCCGGCACCTGCTCGTACATCCATGCAATGAGGCCGCGCCATTCATCGGGTGTCGCGTAGCCGACGGTGTCGGGCAGGTTGATCGTGGTCGCGCCTGCCTCGATACAGCTGTTCACCACCTCCGCGAGGTACTCGCGCTCGGTGCGACTCGCATCCATGGGGGAGAACTCGACGTCCTCACGGAATGTCTTTGCCAGCGCCGTCATCGCGACAGCTCTGTCGTGCACCTCGCGCTGGGTCATGCGCAACTGGCCCTCACGATGGATCGGCGAGGTGCCGATGAACACGTGGATGCGCGCGCGCGCCGCCGGTGCGAGCGCTGCGGCACAGGCACGCACGTCGTCTTCGAAGCAGCGTGAGAGTCCGGCGATCACCGCGCCGTCGACCTGCTCGGCGATCGCCTTCACCGCCGCGAAGTCGCCCGGTGAGCTGTGCGGGAAACCCGCCTCGATGACGTCGACCTTGAGACGCGCCAGCTGGTGCGCGATCTGGAGCTTGTCCTCGGCGTTGAGCGCGACCCCAGGGGACTGCTCGCCGTCGCGCAGCGTCGTGTCGAGAATCGTGAGCGACTCGGTCATACCGTCGCCTCCTCACGACCGGGCTCGGCGAGCACCTTCTCCATACCGGGTGCCGTCTTCGTGTCGAGCCATCCCATCTTCGAGCGCAGCTCGGCGCCGACGCGCTCGATGGGAAGGTGCATCTCCTCGTCGCGATACTCGACGAAGTTGGGGCGCCCGGACTCGCTCTCCTCGATCCAGCGCTTGGCGAAGCTGCCGTCCTGGATGTCGCTGAGGAGCTTGCGCATGGTCTCGCGCGTCCGCTGATCGACGACCTTCGGACCGCTCACATAGTCGCCGTACTCGGCAGTGTCGCTCACCGAGTAGCGCATCCAGGACAGCCCACCCTGGTACATGAGGTCGACGATGAGCTTGAGCTCGTGCATGACCTCGAAATACGCCAGCTCGGGCTGATATCCCGCCTCGGTGAGCGTGTCGAACCCAGCCTTGACGAGCGACGTGATGCCGCCGCAGAGCACCGCCTGCTCGCCGAAGAGGTCGGTCTCGGTCTCCTCCGCGAATGTGGTCTCGAGCACGCCGGCGCGGGTGCCACCGATACCACGCGCGTATGCGAGGGTGCGCTCGCGGGCGAGCCCGGTGGCGTTCTGGTGTACCGCGAAGAGACAGGGGACACCCTGTCCGGCGACGAAGGTGCTGCGTACCAAGTGGCCTGGTCCCTTGGGCGCGACCATGCTGACGTCGACACCGACGGGCGGATCGATGAGCGCGTAGCGGATGTTGAAGCCGTGGGCGAACATCAGCATCTTGTCCGCGTGCAGATGCGGCGCGATCGCCTCGTCGTACAGCGCGCGCTGACCCGTGTCGGGGGTGAGCACCATGATCACATCGGCTTCCGCGCAGGCCTCCGCTGGCGTGAGCACGCGCAGGTCTTCCGCCAGCGCGGCCGCGCGGCTCCGGCTCGACTCGGGCAGCCCGACTCGCACGTCGAATCCCGAGTCACGCAGATTGAGCGCGTGAGCATGGCCCTGCGACCCGTAGCCGAGCACGGCGATGGGCCGGCCTGACAGAGCCGCTGGATCGGCATCTCCGTCGTAGTACATCCGAGCGGTCATTGATCGCTGCCTCCTCTACGCTTGATCACACGGTGCCGGTGGTGTCGCCGGCCACGCCCTGCAGGCGCGCCGGCTCTGTCTGCGGCTCATCGCCGTCGATCGCGAAGTCCATGAGACGGATGCGCGCCTGGTCCCCGCGCACGAGCGCGACGACGCCACTGCGTGCGAGCTCCTTGATCCCGTAGGGCCGCATCAGCTCGATGAAGTTGTCGATCTTCTCGGCGCTGCCGGTCACTTCGATGATCACCGAGCTGGCGGCGACGTCGACGATCCGCCCCCGGAAGATACCGACCAGGTTCAGCAGCTCCGTGCGCTCGCCCGGGGGCGCTTGCATGCGGATCAGGACCAGTTCGTGCGCAACGTTGCGCAGTCCCGTGATGTCGTCGATGGTGATGACGTCGATGAGCTTGGCCAGCTGTTTGGTGGCCTGCTCCGCCTGCTGACGGCCGACGTGGACGGTGATGGTCATCCGGGAGATCGTGTCGTCGTCGGTTGGGCCGACCGAGAGCGAGTCGATGTTGAAGCCACGCCGCCGGATCATCGACGCGACCCGCTGGAGAACGCCGGGCTTGTTGTCGACCAGCACCGAGAGCAGCCGGCTCTGGGTCATCAGCTCGCCTCGACGAAGTCGAGCATGCCCATGCCGAGGGGCACGATGGGGTAGACGTTCGCGTTGGGGTCGATGTTGAAGTTGAGCAGCACCGGGCCCTTGTGCGCCATCGCTTCGTCCAGCAGGCGCCCGACGTCCTCGAGGCGGTCGGTCGACATCGCCTTCATCCCGAAGGCGTCGCCGAGCTTGACGAAGTCGGGGGTGAACGTCAGATCGACAGCAGATCGGACCCCGTCGTAGAAGTCGTCTTGGAACTGACGGACCATGCCCAGCGAGGAGTTGTTGAGGATGATGACGTTGACGTCGATGTTGTTCTCGACCATCGTCGCCATCTCCTGCATGTTCATGACAAAACCGCCCTCGCCGGTGACGCAGAACACCGTCTTGCCGGGGTTGGCAAGCTTCGCGCCCATGGACGCCGGAAACGCGTACCCCATGGTTCCGGTCCCGCCCGAGTTGAGGAACAGGCCCGGCTTGCTGTAGTTGAACCAGAGCGCCGCCCAGATCTGGTTCTGGCCGACGTCTGCGAGCACGATCGCCTCGTCCTCGCAGCGCGCGTACATCGCCTCGAGGACTTGCTGGGGCTGGAGCAGTCCCGTGTGGGTGGTGAAGCGCACCGGATGCTCTTCCTTCCACTGGTCGACCTGGGTGAGCCACTGATGCTCACGCTTGGGCTCGACGAGCAGGTTGAGCTCGCGCAGCGCCACCTTCGCGTCGGCGACGACGCTCACGTGCGGGATGACGTTCTTGCCGATCTCCGCAGGGTCGATGTCGATGTGCACGAGGTGCTCGACGCGCGGTGCGAATGAGTCGAGCCGGGTGGTCACCCGGTCGTCACAGCGCATCCCCACCATGATCAGCACGTCAGCCTCGCAGACCGCCTTGTTCGTGTATCCGGCTCCCATGAACCCCACCATCTGCAGAGCCAGCGGGTCGGTCACCGGGAAGGCGCCGGTGCCGAGCAGCGTCCAGCCGACGGGGATGTGCGCTTGGTGCGCCAGCTCCGCAAGCTCCTCCTCGGCGCGGGCGATGAGCACCCCGCGCCCGGCGAGGATCACCGGGCGCTTCGCGCCCTTGATCAGCTCAGCGATATGGCGGAGCTTCGCGGGGTCGGGCCGCGGTGGTGCCGGGTAGGACCGGCGCCGCACCGGAGCGTCCGGGTAGTTGAAGGCGGTGACCGCTGCCTGGAGATCCTTCGGGAAGTCGATCAGCACCGGTCCCGGACGTCCGGTCCGAGCGATGTGGAACGCCTCCTTGATCGTTGGCGCGATGTCCTCGGCTCGCGTGATGAGGTAGGAGTGCTTCACGACCGACATGGTCGAGCCGATGACATCGGACTCCTGGAAGCTGTCGGTGCCGATTGCGGTCGACGGCACCTGACCGGTGATCGCGACCACGGGAACCGAGTCCATGTAGGCGGTGGCGAGCCCGGTGACGAGATTCAGTGCCCCGGGGCCGCTGGTCGCGAAGACGACGCCGACCGATCCCCGCTTGCTGCGCGCATAGCCGTCAGCGGCATGGGCTCCGCCCTGCTCGTGGCGCACGAGGACGTGATGCAGCGCCGGGTAGTCGGGAAGGTACCGGTACAGCCACAGGTTGGCGCCGCCTGGATATCCAAAGATCGTGTCGACACCCTCGCGGATGAGCGATTCGAGGGCGACCTGCGCACCGGTGAGCATGCGAGGCGGCTCGGCCAGGCCGTCGGGGCTTGCTGCTGTCGCCGGAGCCGCACTCGAGCGTTGATCCGTTCGGGTGGTGATCATTGGTAGTAGCGATTGAGCGATCGGCGCACGAACTCTTCGCTCTCGTCGTGCCGGGGGGTGCCAGGAGCGAAACGATCCGCGCGCGCGGAGTCGAGGCGTTCGGCCTGGTTGCCGTCGTCGTGGGTGCTCGCATCCCGGCGAGTCGGTGTACCCATGCCGTCATAGGGGGCGGGCGCCTGTCCGGGGGTAGCCATGACTGTTCCTCCAATCGGGTTGTGCCGGGACGAAAAAAGGCCCCCTCCTGGGAGGGGGCCTTTTGCTTGGTTCCGGCTTGGTGCTGTGCCTACCTGCGCACGCGCCTGCCCTGAAGCATGAAAGCCCCGCTCCTAATCAGGAGCAGGCCTACCAGCAGGACCAGCGCGAAGCCGTACGACATCTCGGCGCAGAGAATACGACCTGAAGGTTCCCGGCGTCAATACACGGAGCTGTGACGGTTGCACCGTATGCTTCCCCGGATGCCTGAGACACCGTCGACGCGCCCCAGCTCTGTGATGCTGCAGGGTCCGGACCGCGCGCCTGCCCGTGCGATGCTCCGCGCGATCGGTTTCAGCCGAGAGGACCTCGAGAAGCCGATCATCGGCGTCGGTCATTCCTGGATCGAGACCATGCCCTGCAACTGGAACCACCGCACCCTCGCCGAGCGGGTCAAGGAGGGTGTCCGTGCTGCCGGCGGCACGCCCATGGAGTTCAACACCATCGCGGTCAGCGATGGCGTGACCATGGGAACGCAGGGGATGAAGGCATCGCTGGTGTCCCGTGACTTGATCGCGGACTCGATCGAGCTGGTCACTCGGGGGCACAGCTTCGATGGGCTCGTGCTCATCGTCGGTTGTGACAAGACAATCCCCGCGGCAGCGATGGCGCTGAGCCGCCTGGACATCCCGGGCCTTGTGCTCTACGGCGGCACGATCCAGCCTGGACACCTGCACGGCCGTGACCTCACCGTCCAGGATGTCTTCGAGGCTGTCGGCGCATACAACGCCGGCCGGATCGACGCCGATGAGCTTCGCGCGGTGGAGGAGCACGCCTGTCCTGGGGCGGGCGCGTGTGCTGGCCAGTACACCGCGAACACGATGAGCACTGCGCTCGAGTTCCTCGGGCTGTCGCCCGCCGGCGCCAACGCAGTCCCGGCGACTCATCCCGATAAACCGGTGGTCGCGGAGGCCGCGGGCCGGCTGGCGGTGCAGCTTGTCGAGGCGGGCACAAATGCTCGGTCGATTGTCACTCGTGCCGCCTTCGAGAACGCCATTGCGTCGTTCTCCGCAAGTGGCGGATCGACCAACGCGGTGCTCCACCTGCTTGCGATCGCTGCGGAGGCCGGCGTCGCCCTCGAGATCGACGATTTCGATGTCATCTGCGCACGGACGCCGATCCTCGCCGATCTCCGTCCAGGCGGTCGGTTCGTCGCCACCGACGTCTTCGCGGCGGGTGGGCTCAGCGTCCTCATGCAACGCCTGCTCGCGCTGGGGCTGCTCCATGGCGACGCTCTCACTGTCGACGGACGGACGATCGCCGAAGTGGCTGCCGCCGCAGTGGAGACGCCCGGCCAGCAGGTGATTCGAGCGGCCGACGCACCGCTGCGCAAGCACGGCGGGATCGCAGTTCTGCGCGGCAATATCGCTGCTGACGGCTGCGTGGTCAAGCTCGCCGGCAACGACCGCGACTCGCATCGTGGGCCGGCCCGCGTCTTCGATTCGGAAGAGGAGGCGTTCGCGGCGGTGCGCGATGGTGCTGTGCACGCCGGCGACGTGGTCGTGATCCGCTACGAGGGCCCGGTCGGAGGGCCCGGCATGCGCGAGATGCTCGGGGTGACCGGAGCCATCGTCGGCGCGGGACTGAGCGACTCGGTGGCGCTGATCACCGACGGCCGGTTCTCAGGGGCAACCCATGGCTTCATGGTCGCCCATATCGCCCCGGAGGCGGCGCTCGGCGGTGCGCTCGCCGCTGTCCGGGATGGTGACATCGTGAACATCGATGTCCCCGCCCGTCGCATCGATGTCGAGGTGGATGACTCGGAGATTGCCACACGCCTCGCGACGTGGGCGCCGCCGGTCAGGCGCTATACGACCGGCGTTTTCGCCAAGTACGCGGCCACCGTTTCGTCCGCGAGCCTGGGGGCGGTCACCGGGCGCTGACCCCGACCTTTCCCACTGCGCCACGGAGGCCGCGGCATCCGACGCAGCCGGTGCAGTCGATGCAGTCGGAACAGGCGACGCACGCGATGCATCGCGTGCAGCGAAGGCATCCGATCGTCAACACGGAGCGCCGTATCGCGGCGCTGAAGAACGTCAGCACGCTGCCCGCCACCGCGGCGCTCGCGAAGGTGCCGGTGCTTCGGATGACCGCTGCGCTGAAACCCGTCGCGGCGCTCCCCGCCACGGCGGCGGATCCCCGGGTCAACGCGGAACCGGCCACTGCCGACGAATATGAGGTCGCGGCGGATCCGGCCACAGCGGTCGAGCGGCGCGTCGCGACGCTGCCCGCGACAGCCGAGCTCTCGACGGTGAGCGCGCTGCCGGCGACGGCCACGCTGTTGCTCGTGAGCACGCTGCCGGCACTCGGATCCGGCTCCTCGACATCCTTGGAGAGCTCGCGACGGAGTGCGAGGACGCGGGTGGCGGTGATGGTCGCGAGCAGGCCGATACCTGCCGCGATCACGATCCTCCGCCTGCGCTCCACCGTCATCGCAGTCAGTCTAGCCCGGTCGTCACCGTCCCTCGCATTGCGTGAGAATCACGCACGCGATGACCATGGACCCGATGCCGCTGCGTGCGCCGGAGCAGGCGACGCCTCCCACAGCCCGAACCAAGCGCGTGGTGCTCGTCGCCGAGGACGGGCTGCTCGCCGGGTGGGTCGCGCCCGACGCTAGACGCTAGATCAGCTCGGAGCCCACGCCCGCCTCTACGGGCGCTGCACCGCCGAGGTCCGTTGCCAGATCCAGTCCGGCGGGCTCGTCGGCAGCCGGGATGCCACGAGCCTTGGTCCGCAGAGGGATCTCCTTGATCAGCAGGGTGAGGAAGAACGCCACCACCAGGATCGGTACTGCGGTGAGGAACACCACGTGCAGCGACTCAGACACCGCGTTGATGAGCCCGGTGTGGATCGCCGCCGGCAGTTTGGCAAGCTGTGCCGGGTTGCCCTCCAGGGAGGCGGGATTGATGCCCGAGTGTAGGGCGCTGGCGGGCAGGTTCCGCTTGAGGTTGGCGGCGAGCTCGTTGCTGAAGATGGCGCCGAAGATCGCCACGCCGAACGAAGCCCCCATCGAGCGCAGGAAGGTGGCCGAGCTGGTCCCGACGCCGAGGTCGCGCTGCTCGACCGCGTTTTGGACGGCAATGACTAGAACCTGCATGACGCAGCCGAGCCCGAGGCCGAGCACCACCATGTACACCGAGAGGAGGAAGCGCGGGGTCTGCGGGTCGATGGTCGACAGCAGGAAGACGCCGATCGCAGCCAGCGCGGTGCCCACCACCGGGAAGATCTTGTAGCGCCCCCGACGGCTGATCAGCTGACCGCTCGTGATCGACGCCGTGAGCAGCCCCGCCATCAGCGGAAGGATGTTGAGCCCCGAGCTCGTCGCACTCGCGCCGTCGACGAGCTGGAGGAAGACGGGGAGGAATGTGATCGCCCCGAACATCGCGAACCCGATCACGAAGCCGACGCCGCTGGCGACGTTGAACACCTGGATGCGGAAGAGGCGGAAGGGGAGGATTGGCTCCCTGACGCGCCGCTCGACGACGATGAAGCAGGCAAGCATCACCACGCCGATGATCCCGAGGGCGAAGATCGGCAGTGACAGCCACGCGTACTGCGTGCCGCCCCAGGTGGTCATCAGGATGAGTGCCGAGGCGCCGGCGGCCAGGAAGAATGCTCCGAGCCAGTCGATGCTGTGCGAGATGCGGCGTGTGTGAGTCTTCAACACGGTCGCGGTGACGAAGAGCGCCACACCCGCGATCGGGACGTTGATGTAGAAGATCCAGCGCCACGACACGTCGTCGGTGAGGAATCCTCCGATGAGCGGTCCGGCGACGCTGGCCAGCGCGAACACGCCGCCCATCCATCCCTGGTACTTGCCGCGCTCGCGGGGCGGAACGACGTCGCCGATGATCGCCTGCGCGCCGACCATGAGCCCGCCGGCGCCGATGCCCTGGATGGCCCGGAAACCGATGAGCTCCAGCATGTTCTGGGAGAGACCGGCGAGCATCGATCCGACGATGAAGATGACGATCGCGGCCTGGAAGAGGAACTTGCGCCCGTACAGGTCGCCGAGCTTTCCGTAGAGCGGAGTGGAGACTGTCGAGGCGAGCAGGTAGGAGGTGACCACCCACGACAGCTGGTTCAGACCACCGAGGTCGCCGACGATCGTCGGCAGCGAGGTGGCGACGATCGTCTGATCGAGGGCGGCGAGGAGCATCCCCAGCATCAGGGCGCCGAGCACCGCGTAGATCTGGCGCTGGGTCACGCTGTTGCCCTCCGTAGAGGCTCCGCGGCATCGTCGTGGACGGTTGCCGCAATGCGCTCGGTCAGTTCGAGATAGGTCCGCAACTCGTCGTCATCCAGGGCGGTGAACACTTCCGCCGATGCTCGGCGCATGCCGTCTTTGAAGCGCGCGGCGAGATCCTTTGCGCGCTCGGTCGGGACAACGTGTTGCACCCTCCGGTCCCGCGCGTCACGAACGCGGGTCACGAGCCCGCGCCGCTCCAACCGATCGACCAGCTGAGTGGCACCGCTGAGACCGATCCCCTGCGCCTCGGCCACCTCGCGCATGCTCATGCCATCCCCGAGGAGCAGACGCCGCACCACCTCCATCTGGTGGACGGTGGTGCCGCCCACCTCGGCGAACTCCGCCTGCAACGCCGGCGAGGCGACATCGAGGAAACGGCGCCGGAGGGCAGCCTGAGCCGTCATCAGCCGCTCGAGCAGCACCGCGCGGTCCTTCATGCCAGAGATAATACATCGCATGAAGTAATTTTGCGAGGGATCTTGTGACCCGTTGATCGAGAGCGAGCGCCACGCACGTCTGCGCGCGCTCTCGATACGGTCAAGATGGTGCGCGCCGTGATCCAGCACCCCTCCGCGAGCTTTGCCTTCACCGCCAGGTGCCGCATCGTGAACAGGCCGGGCATGCTCGGCCAGCTCACCTCGGCCATCGGGAGCGTCGGCGGCGACATCCGTGCCCTCGACATCGTCCGCGTCGAGGGCAATGGGATCGTCCGCGACATCACCGTGCTCGCCGGCAACGCCGACCACGCCCAGAAGCTGATCCAACGGATGTCGCAAGTGCCCGGTGTCGAGGTGCTCGAGTACTCGGATCGCACCTTCCTCGCGCATCTCGGCGGCAAGATCGAGGTGACCCCGCGCCACACGATCCGGACGCGCGACGACCTGTCGATGGTGTACACGCCTGGGGTCGCGCGGATCTGTCTTGCCATCGCCGAGGATCCGCGCCGGGTGCGCAACCTCACCATCAAACGCAATGCGGTTGCCATCGTGACCGACGGCAGCGCCGTCCTCGGCCTGGGCAACATCGGCCCGGAAGCGGCGATCCCGGTCATGGAGGGCAAGTCGATGCTCTTCAAGGAGTTCGGCAGCGTCGACGCCTTCCCGATCTGTCTTGCAACGCAGGACGTCGACCAGATCATCCAAACGGTGGTCAATATCGCGCCGATTTTTGGCGGTATCAATCTCGAGGACATCGCCGCACCGCGATGCTTCGAGATCGAGCAGCGATTGACCGAACTGCTCGACATCCCCGTCTTCCACGACGATCAGCACGGGACCGCGATCGTCGTTACCGCCGCGCTCCTCAACGCACTCAAGATCGTCGGCAAGCGGTTGGAGGACGTTCGCGTCGTCTGTCTCGGCGTTGGGGCCGCAGGAACCGCAGTGTCCCGGCTGCTCATCACCGCGGGTGTCGGCCACATCATCGGAGTTGATCGTGGCGGGATCCTGAGTGAGGGCGCTGCCGACCTGAGCCCTGCGCAGGTGAGCTACGCCACCACCACCAACCGCCGCCGCGTGACCGGTGGCCTGCGTGAGGCGCTGATCGATGCGGACGTCTTCATCGGCACCAGCGTCGGTGGCGCTCTCGATGCCGACCTCGTACGCCTCATGGCACCGAGCCCCATCGTGTTCGCGCTGGCCAACCCGGAACCGGAGGTGCAGCCGGAGGCGATCGAGGGCTCAGCCGCGGTGATCGCGACGGGCCGAAGCGACTACCCGAACCAGATCAACAACGTCCTCTGCTTTCCCGGCTTCTTCCGCGGCCTGCTGGATAGCGGTGCGGGCCAGATCAGCGCCGCCATGAAGCTGGCGGCTGCGCACGCCATCGCCGATGTCGTCGGCGAGGATCTCAACCCGGAGTACATCATCCCGTCCGTCTTCAACCGCGACGTGGCGCCGGCGGTCGCGGCCGCTGTCAGCAGCGAGGCTCGGAGCAGCGGGCTGGCCCGTGAATTTTCCGATCTCATCGATCCGCTCCACGTGGCCGGGCCGGCTCGCGACCTCGTGCCCTGAGGCCTCCCTAGCACCGAGTTTTCCACACCCCGATCAGCGGCGCCTCTCTGGCCGCCACGCGATCTCGCCGGTTATCCACAGCCCGGGTGGGGAAAGATCAGCAGGCGCTAGGGAATCGGAACGGTCACGTCCCCGCTCTGCTCGAGGAGCTGCTGCCACGTGTCGAACGACATGCAGAAGCGACCTCCGACGCCGAAGGTCGGACCCCCAGCTGTTCCAGAACCAGACCAGCTGGTTGGGGGCGTCGATCTGGTCGGCGACCACCTCGTGGCCGCCTCTGACGGTCGCTCCTGGTGCGATCACGACGAGCCCGGATCCAGAAGGTGTGTCAAAGCTCGTGTACCAGCCGATCCCCGTGATGACCGGGCGGAGGACGAGCGCGAGCAGCGCACTGTCGAGGCCGAACGCGTGCTGGTACGAGGAGATCCAGCCGAGTTGGACGCCAGCCTTGCACACCTCGAGACCGCTGCCGCCCGGGTCGTTCGCTGGGTACGGATCGCCTTCCAGCTTGGTCTCGAGTTCGTAGACCGTGATGGCGTCCGTCTCGGTCCTCGGCGCGCCGCCCTTGAAGTCGGGTGCCGAGTTCAGAGCACCGCACAGTGCGTTCGCTGTGCACGAGCCGATGTCGCCTTGGTTGAGCGGGAGGCCGGTCGCGTTGTGGATGACGCTTGTGATCGCGGGTGCTCCCTCCGCGGGGAAGTCCCGTGAGCGCGGGTCGTGGACGATGTGCCGTCCGAGCCGCTTGCCCGGGGTCACCTGCTCAGGAATCAGCGATCGCACAACGTCACCGTTCACGGCAGAACTCCTCCGGTGCGACGATGGCCCGACGCCGGGGGCAATGCGGGCGAACCGTCCAGGGCTCAATCTTCCGCCGGCCTCCGGTGCGTGTCAATTTGGGTCGGCATCCGGCACCGAGCCGGTGATGCGAGACTCGCCGGCGTGGACATCGACCAGCAGATCGCGAGGGTCCGCGCTGACGGCGAGGCGCTCGCTCGAGCCGCCGAATCAGGGCCGCTCGACGCACCGGTGCCCGGTTGCCCCGGCTGGGATGTCGAGAGGCTGCTGCTTCACATCGGCGACGTGCACCGGTGGGCGGCGACGATCGTCCGAGAGCGGTTGACGGAACGGCTGCAGCGTGACTTCGAGGGTCCGGCCGGCCGCGACGAACTGCTGGCCTGGTATCGCGAGGGCTGCGCCGCACTGATCGAGACGCTCGAAGCGGGCTCGCCTCAGGACGACTTCTGGTTCTGGGGACCGGCGCCGAACGCGCTGGCCTTCTGGGCACGGCGTCAGGCCAACGAGACAGCCGCGCATCGCTGTGACGCCGAGTCCGCGCGCGGGACGATCACGCCGCTGACCACCGTCGACGCGCTCGACGCCCTCGACGAATGGTTCGGCCTCATGGTGCGACGGGCCAGAGCTCCAGACGGTGGCGGCCGCATCCTGCGCCTGGTGGCGGTCGATGGTGGCGCAACCTGGAACCTCATCATCGGTGACCGGGTTGAAGTGACCACCGACCGGGGGAGGGGACACTGCGAGCTGCGAGGCAAGGCCTCGGATTTGTATCTCTGGTCGATGAACCGGCAGGGTACCGACGGCATCACAGTCTCCGGCGACGACAGCCTGCTGCAGGTTTGGGCCGACAATGTCAGATTCTGACGGTGCGGCGGCGCCCCCGGGCGCGCCGAGTGAGAGCGAGCGTCGCATCCGTGCGGCGACGATCGGCGAACCACAACGCCTCGATGGGTCAATCGAGCTGCTGCCGTACGACACCGCGTGGCCGACGCACTACGGCGTCGAGGGCTGCTTCGAGATCGACAGGATGCTGAGCTTCCACGATCACCTTCGGTCGAGTCCGGACGACCGCGATCTTTACGCGCGGACCAAGCGCGAGCTCGGCGCGCAGCGCTGGAGCTACGTGCAGGAGTACGCGGACGCGAAGACGGCGGCGGTGGCAACCATCATCGCTCGCGCCATGCAGCAGTGAGGCCTTACGGAGCCTCGGCTACGGCGACCTCGTACAGGCTGTAGCGGGTGCCGTCAATCGTCCGCTCGCCGACTTCGGTGAACCCGAAGCGTTCGTAGTAGCGGCGGATTCCTGGGTTCTCCGCTAGACAGTCCAGGCGCACGAACGGGCGTCCCCGGCGATGCGCCTCGCGCAGGGACCAGAGCACTGCGTGGCGCCCGGCGCCGGCAGCCACACGGCGCACGGCGAATCGGTGCAGATAGAGCGCGTCAGCTCCAGCTGCCGGCCAGTAGAGCAGATCGCGTTCCAGCAGCGAGAACGTTGCCAGCGCATGGGAACCCTGCCACACGAGATGGAGGCCGCCGGCCGCGATGTCGCCGCGCAGCCGGGACATGCCGATGCTCTCCGGACCGGTGAACGACCCGGGCATCCAGCTGGGGAATCCCACCGATGCGCCCCACGCGGCAACTTCTTCGATGATTGCAGCGCTGATCTCCGGCGTGGCGGAGCCTGCCACGCGGAGCTCGGAGCCATGCTGCGCTGCACCGGTCACGCCACGAGCGTACCCGCGCGACCCGAGCGC
This sequence comes from Candidatus Dormiibacterota bacterium, assembly GCA_003153505.1. Taxonomy (GTDB): domain Bacteria; phylum Chloroflexota; class Dormibacteria; order Aeolococcales; family Aeolococcaceae; genus Palsa-851. The sequence goes on along the minus strand of PLZA01000027.1, from coordinate 11,348 downwards.
CGGTCAGCCGCTCTCGGCGTTGCGCTCCGCGACCGCCTGGATCTCCTCGAGCCCGTACAGAAAATGTGCGCGACGGACCTCGTCGAGCGCTGCCTCGTCGACGTTGTTCCTCGGCGCGGGGGCGGCCTCCCGACCCGCGGTCGCGGGGCGCGCCAGCAGACGGGCATCGGCGTCGTCGATGCCCCCGCCGACGGGGATGTAGCCGAGGTCCTTGGTCTCCGCCGCCTGCATCATCCAGCGAGCGACAGCAGCGCTGATGGGCGAGAGCACCTCCTGGTCGAGCCAGCGCATGTCAGCTTCGGTCGGCGCGCTCAGCTCGCGATTGAACGGTGGGGGGACGACGTTCACGTCGTGCCCATTCACCGTGATGTGGATCTCGGTGGGCCGGTCCTCGTCAGAGCTGATCGAGACGCGGATGGTCACGCTCGTCGGCGAGAGCGTCTTCCACTGCTTCTCCCAGACCCTTGTGTGGGACACAGGGTTGAAGCGCCGGCGCACCGGCTCGGCGACGAGCATCTCGCCGTTCAGCGCGCAGAACACGTTGAGAGTCGCGATGACCTCGTCAGCTGCAGCCGACGAGATCCACTGGAGCACCGGGACGGTGCGGCTGTCGATGTCAGGATGCGACGCCGCCCCGAACTCCCACTCCAACGCTTGCATCGCGTGGGCGTGCAGCGCGCAATAGATCTTGCCATCCACCACGCTCCGGTCCGCCGGGCACCACGCCGTCTTGCAGCGGCGTCCTCGACGGTCGACGTAGCTGCAGGGCATGCCGACCAGCGATGAACAGCGGAGCGCCGAGCATGGCTGATTACCGGCTGCGGTCTCCGGGCGGCGCGCGGTGTCCTTCCGGCCGTCAGCGTCGCGCTGCTCAGCCGTCCCTGTTCGCCACCTCAGCATTTCTTGACCTGCATGGATCGAGCGGCTTGCTCGGTGTCGACCCATGCTAGGTGCCGCTCGGCGCTGCGTGTGGCAAGCCTGTAACGAACGGTTATCCTCGCGCGATGTCAGCGAATCACTCGCGGGCGGTCGAGATTCGGGCCGCGACCTTGTTGGATATTGATGCCGTGCTCCGGCTCTGGGGGCAGTCCGGAACCCATCCGACGATCACCGACGACACCGCCGGCGTGACGGCGCTCCTCACCGACGCGCCGGGTGCGCTGCTCGTCGCGGTCGACGGCGTTACCGTGGTCGGCTCGGTGATCGCGGCCTGGAACGGCTGGCGGGGGAGCATCTACCGGATCGCGGTTGCGCCGTCGCATCGCCGCTTCGGGGTCGGGCGATCGCTGCTCGACGCAGCCGCCAAACGGCTCAGCGAACTGGGCGCGCGGCGCATCGACGCGTTCGTGATCCGCGACGACGGCTCCGCCCGCTCGTTCTGGGACAGCCTTGCCCCGGAGTGGATCCTGGACCCGCTCGCCAAGGTGCGCTACGTGCGCCTCACCTGATCCTTCCGGGGCACGATCGAGCCTGCGTCGCGGCGCTGACAGGAATCACGTCTCGCGAGCGGAGCGACGCTTCGCGGTGAGCTTGCGAATGCGCTGCATCTCCGCCGATGGCTCGCGATGCGGCGGGCGATCCGGAGGCTGCAAGCTCGGCGGCAGGTTTCGGCGCGGACCCGCCCAGAGCGCCGGCGGTGCGTTCACCGCATCGGCAATCCCGTAGGCCAGTGACTCGTAGTTGACGCGCCAGCCGCGGAAATGAATCCACGACTCCGCCGCACCGCGCTGCATCTTCCAGTCAACGTGCTCGAGATGATGGAGGGCGTCCTGGTAGTTGTCCTCGGTCAGCTGAATGGGGTCGCCGGGTTTCGGGTCAGGGTCATAGGGGAGGCCGACCACCGTCGCGAGGTCGCGCAGGCACATGTAACCCATGCGCAGGAAGGCGCGTGCCTCGGACGGCGCCGCCAGCGGCTGGGTGGCGAGCTGCATCGCGGCGGCGTCCATCACCGCGAGCAGTCCGATGACCCACGACCGGTACGGGTGGGGTGAGCGGAACCAGAGGAGCACGGGATACGACGCGTGGGTCTCGGCGACGTCTGCCGCCCACTCCTCCCAGCGCTGGTAGAGCCGTGCCAGGTTCTGGACATTATCGACCAATTCACTGCGGGCCAGCAGCTCGGGCCCCCAGGCCGGCGAGCCTGCTCGGCTGTCCAGCATCGTCACCAGCACCTCACGCCGGTTGAATGCGCCGTAGAGGACCGGCAGGTATGCGATCTGAAGGGCGACGATCCACAGACCCGCCGCCGCCGCGGCGAAGACGAGCAGGCGCGGGGCGACGCCCGATTCGGCCGCGAATCCCAGGGTGAAGAGTGACGATCCGCTCACCGTGACCGCGTGGATGAGGCCGCCCGCCCGCATGAACGGCCAGAGCATCAGCGCGAAGCCGATGAGCAATGCCCCCAGCCAGATCACCAGGAGGACGATGAGGTACAGCGGCGCCTGGAGGGCGAGAAAGCGGTCGCGGGCTTCGTACGTGTCGAAGCGGTGGGAGATGCGCGAGAAGAGCTTGATCATGCCCCTCCCCGCGTACTTCTGCACCCTGGATGAACCGAGCCGGGGCAGCACCAGCGAGGTCACCACGCTCATCAGCGTCGACAGAACGATTGCCAGCCCGAGTGCGGCACCGATCCACGCGACAACCGTCATCCGCGCATCATCGCCGAACGCCGGCGTCGCGAGCCCTCACAGCCCGCGACGCCGGTTGGTCAGATGCGAGCTACCACTCGACCCATTCGCCAGGAGCCGCGCGCCACACCGATGTGTCCGGCGGCCCGGCGAACACCGGCCCGAAGTGCTCGAAGCCGAGCGAGAGGTCGTAGTACTCGTTCATGCGGTCCGCGTCCATCCAGAAGTCGACGCCGATCAGCTCCTTGGTTGGCGCTTCGCCGGGGTTCGGGACACGCAGCCAGGTGCTGTGGCTGACGATGCCGTAGCTCCGTGCCGTGTTGATCGTCGTGGCGGCATAGGCGCTGAACGCCTCGGCCGCCTGCTCGACCGATGTGACCGGGACCTGGATCAAGCCGACGGCGCCGATGGAACGGCCGCTCGGTAGCGAAAGCTGAAATGCACCGAAGCCTTCGAGCCGCGACCAGACGATGCCATCTCGATTCGAGAAGAGCTGGCCGGCCGCGGCCTGCACCTGCGGATTCGAGAAGAACATGTTCAACCCGGAGACGCTGTTCCAGAGGTCGATGAACAGCAGCTGGCCGTCGAGATCCTTGCCGATCGGCGCGTAGACGTTGTGGCTGAGATCTCCGAGGGCCCGCGCGCCGGCGGCACTCTGCGGCGCCCCCGCGGTCGAGTTGTGAATGTCCCTTGTCTCGTCCAGCGACGAGGGCACGGTGGCGCCTCGCACAGTGAGCAGGTGCGTCGCGGCGCCGGCGTCCGCGGGATAGGTGGTGTCGGTCATGGCGGTTCTCCTCTTGTCTATGGACCTACTCACACGACGAACAGCCGCCACTCATATCGACAACGCGATGCCGGACGTTACAAGGGACCCGGCGGTCCGAGGCGTGCGGCACGCGATTCGAGGTACCGCCGCTCGGGGATGCTGAGCGTGCGCCGCGCAGCGACCAGGTATGAAGCTCGAGCCGCGTCAAGGTCACCGGCCATCTCGAGGAGGTGTGCTCGCACGGCGTCGATTCGGTGATTGCCGGCGAGCGCTGGATCGTCATCGCTGTCGGCGAGCTCGCGCAGCGCAACCGTCGCTCCGTGGACCATCGCGACGGCGACGATCCGGTTAAGGGTGACGATCGCCCCGGGCGCGATCGTTCTGAGCAGGTCGTACAGGCCGAGGATCTGCCGCCAGTCGGTGTCCTCGGCGCGGACTGCTTCGTCGTGAACCGCCGCAAGCGCGGCCTGGAGCTGGAACGGCCCCGGCGGTGCCGACGACAGCGCCCGGGTGATCAGGTCGATCCCTTCGCGAATCGCAGCAGTGTCCCAGAGGGCGCGATCCTGGTCGGCGAGGGGGATCAGCGCGCCGTCTGGAGCGACGCGGGCCGGACGGCGCGCGTCGGTGAGGAGCATGAGGGCGAGCAGTCCGGCGACCTCACCGTCATCCGGCAGACGTTCATGCAACTGGCGGGTGATGCGAATCGCCTCGGTGATGAGATCGACCCGGTGGAGGTGGGCGCCGGAGCTTGCTGTCGAGCCCTCGTTGAAGACGAGGTAGAGAACCTGTAGGACGGAGGTCAGTCGAGCGGAACGCTCGCCATCCGGCGGCATTTGGAACCGAGCGCCACTGGCCCTGATCCGCTGCTTGGCACGGCTGATGCGCTGTGCCACGGTTGTCTCCGGGACGAGGAGTGCGCGAGCGATCTCGGCGGTGGCGAGTCCGCCCACCGCGCGCAACGTGAGCGCGACCTGCGACGCCGGTGTCAGTGATGGGTGGCAGCAGAGGAGGAGGAGGGTCAGCGAGTCGTCGGTGGCAGGCTCGACGTCGGGCACCGCTGCGGCGAACGAGGCCTCTTCTCGCCGCCGGCGGGCGGAGTCGCTTCGCCACATCTCGGCTCTCCGGCGCGACGCGACCACAGTGAGCCAGCCCCTCGGGTTCGCGGGCAGACCGTCCACCGGCCACTGCAGCGCGGCGGCCAGCAACGCCTCCTGCACCGCGTCTTCGCAGATGTCGAAGTCACCGAAGCGGCGGGCAAGCGCGCCCAGAACCTGCGGCGCGAGCGTGCGCAGGAGGTCCTCGCCCTCGCCCGGTGCGATCAGATGTCCCACCCGTCGAGTGCCATGATCGGACGCACCTCGACGAGCCCCAGAGCCGCTTCGGGTATCCGGGCAGCCTGTTTGACCGCGCGTTCCATGCTGTCGCACTCCAGGAGAAAGAAGCCGGCCAGGTACTCCTTCACCTCGGCGTAGGGCCCGTCGGTGACGATGGCCTGCCCGTCCCGCGATGTCACACGCTTTGCGAGTGACGAGTCCGCAAGGGCCTCGGAGACGATCAACTCGCCCGAGGCCACCATGCTCTCGTGCAGGGCTTCGTATTGACGAAGACCGGCCGCGCGCTGATCGCGTGAGAACGCGTTCCAGATCTCCCTCGACTCCGGATTGCTATAGATAAGGATCAGGTATTTCATCCATGTCCTCCTCGGGGTGGCCGCAGGTTTGTTCGTTGGGATGTCGACTCTGGGCGCGTGACTTCGACATCGTCTGTGAGACCGGCGCTCCGGGCATTGGACCGGAGCGCCATCCAGCAAGGAGGAACAGGATGACAAAGACCACCCGAATCACCCGCATCGGGACCGTGATCGTCCCGGTCAGCGACCAGGAGCGGGCGGTCGCCTTCTACGTGGAGACGCTTGGGTTCGAGAAGCGCCTCGACGCGCCTTTCGGCCAGGGTGGGCGCTGGATCGAGGTCGCCCCCGTGGGAGCGGCCACGACCATCGCTCTCGTGCAGGCGCCGGATGACGGTACCGCGCCGATCGTTATCAGCCTTGCAACCGAGGACGCCGACGGCGACCACGCAACCCTTGTCGCGGGCGGCGTCGACGCGGACGCCGCGGTGATGCGCATGGGCGACTATGTGCCGCCGATGTTCACGTTTCGGGACCCTGACGGCAACCAATTCCGCATGGTCGAGCGCGACTGATCGACACCGCACGTCGCTACGCTATTGCTCGTCATGGATCGAGACGCACTCCTCCAGCAGTATCGGGAAGGTCCTGATCGGCTCGAGGCTGCTGTGCACGGTCTCACGTCCACGTCGATCCTCGAGCACGTCGCGCCCGCTGACTGGGGCCGCAGCGGAACGCACGGCGAGAGCGGCCACTACTCGGTGGAGACGTGGCTCGAGATCTACGCCGCTCACTGTCACGACCACGCTGATCAGATCGCCCGGGCGGTCGAGGAGTCGCGAGACAAGAGCGCCAGCACCACCGGTGGGGCTGGGGAGACGGTGGCCGGTTCGCCGGCGACAGGAGGTGCGAGGGTGGCCAAGGGCGCAGGGACCAAAGACGATCCATGGCAGTTGACGACGCCGAGCGGGACATCCAACTACGAGATGTATCGGGATGAGACGCTCGATCCACCGGCGCTGGTCTGCACGGTCGGGACGACCCAGCTCCGCTATCAGCTGCGCTGCCTCGACGACGTTCATCAGATGCTCAAAGAGCGCGGTGACTGGGTGCCGCTCGGCAGCGCGGACGAGCAGAAACCCGCTGCCGATGGAACCGTCGAGGCATGGGGCCGCTCGGCCGACAACCCGGTGGGGGGGTGGTACGGGCTGAAGAAGGGCTTGCGCGGGCGCTTCGGGATGTACGTCCCGCCGCTGATGGAAGCCCTCGGGCTCGCCGAGGTCGAGCACAACCCGCGCAACAACAGGATGCGCGCGCTCTAGCGGTCCACCCTGCAGGTCGCCCCCGAGCGGCTACTCGATCTTGGTGATGTACGACCCGACAAGCGTCGCCTTCTGCTGGTCGACGCCACCCTCGCGGCGCTCACCATGCCCATCCTGAAAGTGCGCGAAGGCCGCAGTCGACGAGATGGGGTTGACCTCGTCGTCGCCATGATCGTGGAACGACACGTGCACGAATGAGCCGTCCTCGAGACGCAGGACGATGTAGCTCACATTGCCGGGTTTGTTCGCCTCGAGCTCGGCGAAGACGCCCTCAACCCGGCGTTGGTTCTCATCCGCAGCCTCGGTGGATGATGACGCGTAGCGTGTGACCAGTCGCTTGTGCATGTGAGCTCCTTGTGTGCGTGCCGATAGACTACGCGCATGGACTGGAAGATCGAACTCGTCGCAATCCCGGTGACGGACGTCGACCGCGCAAAGGCCTTCTACGTCGACCAGGTCGGGTTCAACGCCGACCACGACCACCGGATCAGCGACTCGTTGCGCTTCGTTCAACTCACCCCGCCCGGATCGGCGTGCTCGATCGTCATGGGCGTCGGGATCACCGACATGCCGCCGGGCTCGCAGAAGGGGGTGCAGATGGTGGTGGAGGACGCCGCCGCAGCGCGCGAGCAGCTGCTCAGCCATGGCGTTGCGGCGAGCGAGATCGACGTCCAACCGTGGGGGATGTTCGTCACCTTCAGCGATCCGGACGGCAACACCTGGGCACTGCAACAGTTGCCCGCGTGGCAGTAGCGGCCCTCTCCCGGCCGGCGCGACTGACCGAGACCATTGCCAAGCTCGAGCGATCGCTTGGGCTGAATTCTTGAATCAGGCGCGGTTCCGGCCCATGATGCTGGGGTGCGGATCCTGATCGCATCGAGCAGGACAAGCCCGGCCTCGAGCGGCAGTCTCCCGTGAGAGCCGTGGTGCATGACCGCTACGGCCCCCCGGACGTTCTTCGCATCGAAGACGTTGAGCCGCCGGTGCCCAAGGACGACGAGGTTCTCATCAGGGTCCATGCAACCACGGTCAGCCGAACCGATTGCGCGCTGCGCGCCGGAGAGCCGTTCTTTTCCCGATTCATCACCGGCGTTCGCAGGCCCAGGCAGCGAGTTCTCGGCAGCGACTTCGCAGGCGAGGTCACCGAGGTCGGCATGGGTGTCCGCGAGTTCACTCCAGGTGACCGTGTCTTCGGGATCAAACCGTGGAAATTCGGCGCGCACGCTGAGCTCATCTGCATGCACGAGCGCGCCGCGCTCGCCGACATGCCCGTAGGCGTTGCGTTCGACGAGGCAGCCGCGGTGTGTGACGGCGCGCTCCTGGCGTTGAACTGCCTCCGGCCGGGAAAGCTCCGGAGCGGGCAGTCAGTGCTCGTCTATGGGGCGTCAGGGTCGATCGGCACCGCGGGTGTGCAGCTGGCCAAAGCCCTTGGCGCGAATGTCACCGCGGTCTGCAATACCGCGAACCTCGAGGTCGTCCGATCGCTCGGTGCCGATGCGGTGATCGACTACACGCAGGACGACTTCACGAAGAACGGACGCAGCTACGACATCATTTTCGATGCGGTTGGCAAGCACTCCTTCGCCGCCTGCAAAAGCTCGCTGAATCCGGGCGGCCGCTATCTGCCAACCGATGGGCTGCGCAACATGGCACTTGCCGTGTGGACCGACCGGATCGGAGATCGCAAGGTGATCTTCGACCTCCCGCCGAAATTCATGAAACGAGACGTTGTCTTCATGAGAGATCTCATGGCCGCCGGCAAGTACCGGGCGGTCGTCGATCGACGCTACCCGCTCGAGCAGGTCGTCGAAGCCACCAAGTACGTCGAGATGCACGAGAAGCTCGGGAACGTTGTTCTGACGGTGACCGCCGAAACCTCGACCTGACCGCGGCTGCCCGGAGCGCCGGATGTCGCGCGCAGTCGCGCCGGCTCCGACGGCCGCGGGCAGGCCTGCCTTCAGAGTCCCATTGACGCGGCACCCCGCACCGGGTGCCGCGAAGATCTCGAGACGGCCGCCGAGGGCCTCGAGGCGATCGCGCATGTTGTTCAAACCGGATCCGAGCTGCACCGTTGCCGGGTCGAAGCCTCGGCCGTCGTCATGCACCTCGAAGTACAGGTCGCCGTCATCCTCGCGCAGGCGGACCACCACTCGCGACGCCGCCGCAGACTTCTGCACGTTCTGCAAGCCTTCGAGGACGCAGAAATATGCCGCCGCTTCGATCTCTTGCGGGTAACGACGAATGGGCGCGCTCTCGACTTCCACGGGGAGCGTCGCCTTGCGCGCCTGCGATTCGATGGCGGTGACGAGTCCCTTGTCGGCGAGCAGCGGCGGGTAGATGCCGCGGCGTTGACGTGCGCAGGAGCGTCGCCGTTCAGCGCGGGCGGGTCGGTGACCGCAGCGCGCAGTTCGTCTCCTGAACGAAGCCAGACGGTCGCCGACTCTGAACCCGTGCCGTCGCGCAGCACCCTGGCCATCCGCGGGAGCACGTCGTCGGACGAGTACGTCTCGGCGCCCTGCTCCGAGAACCGACTCAGCACTTCGTAAGGGGTGGCGCGGTTGCCGTACACGAGCCGGTTGGCGACTCGCTGTATCCGCTCCCGAACCGGCTGGAATCCCACCGCGACGATGGCTGTTGCGAGGATGGAGAGCGCCAGGTTGGGTTTGCCGCCACTGCCGACGAGCGTGCCGATCCCCACGGCGATGCCGACGTACACACCGGTGATCAGCACCGCGAGGGTGCCATAGACCAGCGTGCGATTGATCACGACGTCGATTCCGTAGAGGCGGTACTTGAGAATCGCCACGCCGCAGGCCGCAGGCACGGCGACTCCCAGGCCGAGAACAAGCGGGACGTTGTTCGCCGGGGACTGGCCGGTGCTGGTGCTGAATGGGATGCCGACGACGATCGCGGCCATGCTCGCGGCGATTGCGAAGGCGAACCATTTGATCTGTTGCCGCTCCTCACCAGCGGCGCGCCGGTAGCGCATGACGAGCCCGACAGCGGCAATCACCAGCAGCACCAACCCAAGCGGCCAGAGGAACGGGATGTTGTTCGCCGTGAAGACATCGCCCGGCACACCGATCGGGTTCGGGGTGGAGTGGATCCCCGCGAGCAGCGTGATCGGCGTGGGGTCGGGCAGCGTGATTGCCAGCGAGACGGCGGTCACGACCACGCCCAGCCACGCCACCAACGCCCATCGGGGGCTGAGCAGGCGCCCGTTGGGCCGTGTCCGCAGGCGAGGGGGCCAACCCCCTTTCATCCGGATGGCAGCACCACCATCGGGAGGACTGTGGAATCCGTCAGGAATCCAGCGCGAGATGCGCGTCGCCGGCGGCTTTCTCGGCAGCGTCGGCCGCCAGTTCGGCGGCGGTCGCCTCCCGGGCGGCGAACGCAGCTTCCTCCCCGAGATGGTCAGCCTGACGTCGCTTCGCGTCGGCCGAAGCTCGCAGGCGTCCTGCGATCGCGTCGAGATCAGCCGCATCACGCTCGTCATCGCGTCGCGCGAGCACCTCGAGGTTCCCGGGTGGCCGGCGGCGCGCCGCTGGACCCGGTGGCGTCGGGGACCGCCGCCGCAGTGGAGCGAGCAACGTTGCCAGCTCGGCCGGGTCCGCCTCCGGGTCACCCACGGTGCCAAAGCCGGCGACATCGAGGTCGCGATCGAGGGTGCCGGTCCACAGCGCACTGCGGTCGGCGGCGCCTCCGGTGGCCGCCGCCTGGAGAGTCGCTCGGATGCGTCGAGCCGTCTCCTCGCCGGCGCCGTGGCCGTCGCGCTCGAGCACATGTGCCGACGCCCGAGCCGCGGCATCGACGCGGTCGCGAAGCCGGGCGGTGGCAGTGAGGAGGTCTTCCCGGCTCTCGCTCCCCGCCGCGACGTTCCCCTGAGCCTCGCGCGCGTCGGCGCCGGCCGCCAGAAGCTCGGCGATCAGCGTCGGGTCGACGACCGCCAGCTGGTCGATCGCCCAGACCGCTACGGTCGGCTTGCGAAGCTTGCCGGCGGCTGCAGCGGCATCCGGATCAGCGGATCGGAGTTCGCGGACCAGCGCCGCGCGTCGCGCGACGAAGTCCTCGAGCGGTCCGTGATACAGCCCGGCCGTGTCCACGGCTCGTCAGTGTGACGATCGTCCGGCGGGGGCGGGCCCGTTGGCTGCGAAGCTCATCTCGCCGTCGTGCCTGTGTGGCTCGGCCGCCATACCGTCGCGCACGCAGCAGGACTGAGGCTCAGGGTTGCTGCGGGCAGAGTTCCTCGAGACGCGGCTCGAAGGCTCCGTAGAAAGAAGGATTCCCTCCTTCAAATGCGCCGATCAGGCCGTTGTCCAGCGTTCGGCATCCGCTGTCCGCGTACCAGAGGTCGACGTCCGAACGCGAGGCGTATGCGAAGGCGATGATGGTGTGCGAGCCGCTGTCAGACGGGCAGCTGAACGTGCCTTGCGGCGGGGTCGTGCTGATAGCGTCGATCCCCGACGCAAGGGTGTGTGCTGCAACAGGTCCGAGCAGCGCATGCCGATAGAGCCTCTCCCTGGACGCCGCCGGCCCCGGACCATAGGCAGGTCCGTAGCGGCAGATCAGCCCCGACAGCGGATTCGCCGGGAGAAGCGAATCGGCGAGGTCCGATCCCGAGTTGCTGACACCCTGGTAACCATCGAGGGTTGACGGACAGCCGAGCGACACCAGGACGCTTATCCGCGGACCCTGCGTCGCCGGCTTCCAGGGGCCACTGGCAGCGCAGGACGCGAGCGCGCATACCCCGATGCACACCGCGAGCGCTGTCACGCGCCGCCGGACGGATTGGCGGCCACGGCGGTTCGACGGAAGCATCTCAAGCACCGTGCTCGCCGGAAACCGCATGTCCATCGCAGATACGACGCAATGACTGTTGCGCCGTTCCTTTCGCCGGCGACTGAGCCGTTACCGGGCGCTGGCGGTCCACGGCTTTTGATGTCATCGGGACGTTTGGCTGGGGATGTTTGGCTGGGGAGGAAGTGTGTGGTTTCACCACATAGTGC
>PLZA01000043.1 GCA_003153505.1 Candidatus Dormiibacterota bacterium | reverse complement strand
GAGGAATCTACCACCGTCGACCGCGCCGACGCGGCCGGCATCGCTGGGATCCGGTGACCCAGCCGTCGGCAGGTCACCAGGCGCCGATGCGATCGGGGTACATCCGACACGCGCGCCTCAGCGAGGTCGGGCGTGCGTCGATGGCCCGCTGAAGCCGTGCCGCGTCAGCGTGCGTCGCTATAGTTGCAAGCACACGGGAGCCCGAGGGGCTGAGAGGGCGGCACCGGCCGCCGACCGTCGAACCTGATCCGGGTCATGCCGGCGTAGGGAGGTGGAGCGCGTGGTCGAGCGGACCGACGTGGGCAGCGTCATCGGTGAAGAGACAGGGGCCTTTCATGGCAGGCGGCCTCGGCACGAGGGCCACATGGTCCTCGAGAGCCATGGCATGGCGCCCATCCCGGAGGAGCAACGCTATGGCGCGTCGTGGCGGAACTTCACCGTCTGGTTCGCCCCCAACATGGAGCTGTCCGGAATCTTCACCGGGACACTGGCATTCACCATCGGGTTGGGCTTCTGGCTCGGTTTCATTGCGATCGCACTGGGAGTTGTCCTCGGCTCGCTCCCCGTCGCGCTGCTGGCGACCTGGGGACCAAAGACCGGGATGGGTCAGCTGCCACTGGCCCGTCTGCCCTTCGGCAAGACCATCGCCCTGCCTGCGGCAGTGCAGTGGCTGAGCTCCGTGGCCTGGGACGCGCTCGTCGGGCTCTTCGGTGCCCAGGCGGCGCAACTACTGTTCCACATCCCCTTCTTCGTGGGCGTCATCATCGTGCTCGCCGCGGAGGGGGCCATCGGCTTCTTGGGATACGAGTTCATCCATCAGCTCGAGAAGTGGGGGAGCGGCGTTCTCGCGGTGCTCTTTGTTGTGCTGTCCGTGAAGATCCTCGAGCATGGCAACATCCCGACCGACAACACGGTGCAGGGCGCTGCAGCGGTCGGCGCCTTCATCCTGATGACCACCATCGCCTGCAGTGGGGCGTTCAGCTGGGCGAGTTATGCCGCTGACTACAGCCGCTATCAGCGGAAAGAGACACGATCGTCGCCCATCTTCTTCTGGACGCTCTCGGGGCTGGCTGTGTCCTTTATCTGGATGTATGCGATCGGATTGGCCGGCGCCAAGGTCTTCGTCGATCAAACCGCGGGCGGAGTGCAATCGTTGGTGGGCGGCGGTTTCTTGGGGATCCTGGCGTTGATCGCCGTCATGTTTGGCGCCGTCACCAGCAACGCGATGAACGACTACTCAGGATCCTTGGCCGTCCAAGCAGCCGGCATCAGGATCAGGCGGGATTGGAGTGCTGTCCTGGGGACACTGCTTGCGTTCATCCTCATCCTCTGGCTCAGCTCGGGGAACCTGTCCAGCAAGTTTCAGAACATCTTGCTCTTCACGGCCTACTGGATCGCCCCCTTCCTGGCGATCATCGTGATCGACTGGTACCAGCGCAGGGGCAGCATTAGCAGAGCAGGCCTCGCACGTCTCATGAGCTTCGCGACCCTACCCACTGGTTGGCCGGCGCTCGCCGCTCTCCTGGTCGGCTTCGCTGCGATGGTGCCGTTCATGAATACAGGGCTTTTCATCGGACCGGTGGCCAATGCCCTTCACGGCGCCGATCTCTCCTTCTACGTGGGCTTCGTGGTCGCCGCCGTCGTCTACTCGGCGCTGCGCAAACTCCAGGCTGAGGCGGCGCCAGATTGGCCTGAGTGACGCACACGCGAGGCGAACCTTCTACTACTGGGTGGCCGAACGTTCGAGCACGTCGAATGCGCCCTGCTCCATGGCCTCCGTGGCCGGGCTGCTGTGACCAGAAGACGAGCTCGTCTGAGGCGATGTCCGCGTACTTCGCGCCGGCGAACTTCGGTCGAGCGCTTGGGCTCTGACGCCGCAAGTTTCCTCAGATGTCGAGAAGCTCGGCGCGGTCCACGCCGGCCGACTTCGCCGCCACCGCTAAGACATCACCAGGAATGCCGGCTTCCCCGGCTGCGTCGAAGTCGTCAAAGACCTCGAAGGATTGCCCTCTTCCAAAGTCGGTGAGGATGAGGATCTTTCCTTTCGCCGTTTCCGCAACGGCGAACGTGGTTCCAGCTGCCACCTGCGTGCCGCTCATGAGGTCGTCTGCCTCGTGCTCGGAGCGGTACTCCTCACCGGGTTCGATGAGCCATCTCCCCACGAAAGCCTTGGTCGTCGTCTTGCCGGCGATCTCGACCTCGAAGGTCAGCCTTTCCAAGGGATTGCCGTGCGGGCTGCAGACATATGCCCGCAATGCCTGGGTGACGACCTGAGACCTCGACGCCTCGCCCGCCAACCTCTCGGCGCGATCCCACACTTCTTTGCCCTCGCCCCGCACGTAGATATTGAGCGGTCCCAGCACCAGCTTCCTTGTGTGTACACCGTATACGCGCCGCTCACCCTACGCGGGCGTTACGCGCATAGCAAGGCGCTCAGTGACCGCCCAGCTGGAATGCAACCCCTACGCTGATACCGACCAGAGATGCGTCAAGGTGCCGAGATGTGCCAAGGGGTCAGTCGGCGGTGGTCACCACCCGGTCGAGCGCCGCCTTGATGATCCCAGAGCACTCGCAGGAGACCGACTCGAGGCCTCGCGATCAAACTAAAGCAACCCGGCGTCGGGTGAATGGGTAAATGACATACTTGCAAACTCGTCGCCAAGAAGAGGCGTATCAAAGACATGACAGTTGCTGAAGCCGCAGACGTATTGGGCGTATCCACGCAGACGATATACAACTACATCTATGCCGGAAAGCTTCGGGCCCGGAGGCCGGCCGAACGCTACATCCTGCGCGAGCGCGACGTAGCAATCCTCGCCGCGAAGCGTAAGGCTCGACGCTAACTACCCTCGAGGCGAGCCCATCGAGTTGCAGGGAGCGGTGTCTCGCTCGAGAGTGTTATCTGCACGCTGGGGTGCGCGAGCCCGCTGTTTCTTCCACTTGGACACGCCCTTCTGTGTGCGCCGAGCCATGTGCCCGGTCGGCTCAAGGGTGAACTAGACCGCTTAGCGCGGAGTTCCGGACGTCGAGCGTGCCTCGTGCTGCACACCGTCGCCAGCGTGCTCGTGCCGCGCGTCCTCGGTTGAGCTGACCGCATCCAGGGCTTTCAGAGGTAACTATCCCCGGACTGTGTAATTGAACGCGCTTGGAAAGGCTAGGTGCTCGGGCGTGCTACAGCCCAGAGGAGATTGATGATCTCCGTCGCCGCGTTTCAGAGCAGCGGGAACGCTTCAAGAACCGTCTGTCCCTTGAGAACCCGCGGCTCGCCCAGCGCTACGTCAAAAAGGAAATCCGGCTGGTCGTCCGGTTCAAGATGCGAGCCAATGGAAGCGCTGTAGATTTGGCTGCCATCTTTGAGGGGCGCACGGTCGGCGGGTCTGATGTAGATGAGCTGGTTGGGAAACACCGCGGCCGGCTTGGGGCTGACGATCCTTTTCAGCTCAGCCAAAGGGCTCAACCCGACGGTGCGGCGATATGGATCGACGAAGCGCCCGTCAGCTTGACACGGTACTTTTATCAGCCGTAGATGCTGACAGTGCGAGATCCAGCAAACGCCGCGGCAACCATCGTCGATCTCAAGCATGACGCCGATGAGGCTCTTGAGACCCTGTGGGACCTTGCCCGCGGCATCTATCCACCATTGCTTGCCGACAAGGGCCTCGCTGCAGCTCTACGCTCGCAAGCAGGCAAAGCAACGAGAAGTACGCGGCCGCGTCTGACGTCACTGTGTGCTTGCATCAAGACGCGAGTCATGTTCGGGTCGAGGTCACCGACGATGGATGCGGATTTGACGTGAGCAACGCCCCGCGAGGTGCCGGTTTGATGAATATGGAAGATCGGCTTGATGCGCTCGGTGGCACCCTCCAGATCGAATCGACGCTGGGGGTGGGACGACGGTCCGTGCCACACTCCCAGTCTCGTCCGCCCTGCGCGCCGTCAACTGATCCCACCGGGCCTCCCAGCGAATCCGGTGCGAACAGTGCATGACGTAGGAGGTCGTGGTGGACGATACCCTCGAGGTCCTCATGGATCGACGGCTATGCTGGCCCGGCGAAGATGTCTCGGCTCAGACTCACCGCCGATGGCGACGACGCTTCTGGTGTGTTTATTGCACGCTGGCGTGGCCAACGCTGAGCTCACCGGTCACTGCTTCTGCGGGAAAGGCCCTCCTGGGTGACGTTGCTTCCCTCGCGGCGGGTAGCCCCTCTCTCACCACAGCCTGTTCGAATGCATGCGTGGCTCGATTAGATATGGCGTTCCAGTAGAGCCAAGCTCGCTTCGATCAGTGCGCAACCGGGTCGCCCTGGGGAGCCTCAGCTGACGCACTTGCCTTGCCCTTCCCGATTCGTGGCTGCCACCTGACGACTCTAGCCATGACAGTCCCCTGGCGGACGGACGGGAGGGTCATCGCGGTGGCAGCATCCGTCGCTTGATCCTTTGCCCCAAATGCGGATGCGATCGGTTGATCCCGCTGACTTTCGTTCCACCGCTGGGCACGGAGAACGTCGATCTGCCGAGGCGGCCCCTCGCGAAGTGTGCGGACTGCGGAGAGCGGACCTACGTCAGCGCCAACGCTCACCGAGCGCTCGTCCCAGATTGACCGTATGCTCGTCCGGGGCCGGGACTGCGAGTCATCAGCCACCCAGTCCCGGCTTCTTAGATGCGTCGGCACGGCCCTCCTGACTGTTTATGCTCGTGGCGGGGCCGGGCAAAGGCAAACCACCATTTCCCTGGCTTGACGAGCCACGGATCCCCGTCAGGCCGTCCCGCAGGGCTTTGCCCGGCTTCACACAAACGGACTGCGTGCCGTCGGCCGATGCTGCGTGGCGGACCGGACGTGCGCCTTTCTCAGTCTCCGAGGCGGACGGCGAAACCCATCCCGGATGTCCTCGGGCGGCACGCCCGGTCTCGCTCAATTCAAACTGACCCACTACCGACGGCTATGTTGCGAACGGTTGGGCGAGCCTGTAGAGTCACTGGTTGCGGGCCCACCCGTCAGCAATGGCGAGTGGACGGCCCGGAAAGATGGTGGCCCATCAATCCGGACGAGGGTCGAGCCTGAGGGCCACCGAAAGGCACCGCCTCCCGTACTGAAGGCTCCGCGTCGCAAGATGTGGGGCTTTTCTTTACATCGGGCAGACCGGCGTTGGAATGACCCTCCGCGGCAACTCCCCGACGTTATGTGCCGCCGTCGCGCGCTGAAGGTCGCGAGGTCGGGCCGGGGTCAACGGGTATCGGTCCTTCCAACTCGGACGGACGGGTGCGACGAGCGGAGCCAGCCCGGCGCCCCGGGCGACTGCCGTCATCGACGTGATGATCAGACCGCTGAGGCCCCTGCCTTGCTGGTCCTCGGCGACTTCGGCTGCGAGCGCCGAGAGGGCGGTGGGCGGCTCGGGATCATCGATCGCGCGGAGCCCCAGCGCATCGATTCCTGCGGGAAGATCTTCAAGGGTGCCGTCCCATCGAAACGGGATCGTTCTTCCCCGGCCGACGATGCTATCCCGGCTCGCGTCGTACAGGAGAACCTGGAGACGGGGCTCTCCTGGTGGCCGCCGGCGACAATCCCGAGCGCCTCCGTTCCGACGCCGCGTTCGCCAGCTTGTGCGGCGTGTCACCAGTGCCCGCCTCGTCCGGGAAGACCAACCGACATCGACTCAACCGCGGTGGCGATCGCATCGCCAACAACGCACTCTGGCGCATCGTCATGGTGCGCCTCACTTGTGATCAGCGTACCAAGACCTACGTTGCCCGTCGCACCACAGAGGGAATGGCCAAGCGCGACATCGTCCGTTGCCTCAAGCGCTACGTCGCACGCGAGGTATTCCACGCGCTGCTGGCGACCGCCCAAGCGTCGACGCGCATCAGTGCTTGACACGGCATAGGAGCATCATTCCCGGATGCTGGCGCCTGGCCGACGGTGCTGCCTCTTGACGCCGTGGAACATTACGATCTCAACAAAGGAGACATGCCTATGGGAACGGATGCTGGCGAGACAGCGAGAGCGCAGGCGCACCACGTCACTGATTCACTGGTCGAGGTCGACCTGGTCACAGAACTGGAGGCACTGCGAGCCACTGACTCGTACCAAGTGGCAGACCACGCGGCGAAGACGATCGCCAAACAGCCTGGAATCCGCGTTGTGCTGATTGCCCTCAAGCGTGGCGGGCACATGCACGAGCACCACGCCGACTGGGCGATCACCGTGCAGGGAGTCCACGGTCACGTGGAGTTCATCGTGGGTGAGCGAGCGGTTGTGTTGACACCCGGGCGCCTGCTCACAGTTGCGGCCGGAATGCCGCACCACGTCACGGGCATCGACGAGAGTGCGGTGCTGTTGACCATCGGTGGAGCGCACGATGAGGGGGCGGCATGACCTGCAACGTCCACAACGCATGGCTCGCGCCAATACGACCTATCACATCATGTGCGAGCACGTTCGCTGTTTCAGCCCGTGTTCTTAGAGCCAAGGAGAGCGCAATGCCACGCTTCGTACGTTCCGACGTCGCTTCCGCGATCGATATTCAGACCGGCGCAGTCGTGTCGCGCGTGATCTTCAGCGACAACCGCATTGAGGTCACGGTCTTTGGCTTCGACGCAGGAGCGGGGCTGAGCGAGCATCAGGCATCTCGCGCGGCCATTGTTCAGGTCACGAAAGGCCGACTCGAGTTCATCGCGGATGGCGAACAACTCGATGCGGGACCGGGCTTTTGGCTCCACATGGAGCCAGGGACGCCTCATAGTCTCACTGCGCGCGAACCGACGGTCATGCTCCTCACTCTCGTCGACGCCGGGTGAAACCTCGTCGCGCCGCAACGGGAGATGCCAAGCTCCTGCCCGGCTTGGGGTCTGGCGTGGCGGATATGCCGCCACTCCCAGGACTGTCGACGACTCCATCCGTCAGCGCTAAGTTCGTGCCCCACATCAAGCGCTCAAGCGTTCGTCAGGCAGCCACGTACCGGCTCGGTACCGAGTGAAGCCCAAGACTGGCTATGGCGACAAGGCGATCCAACCCGGTTCTTCGTCGGGACGAGGATGATGACCTACCGGGAGGAGATCAGGGAGCTCGATAGCCTGGCCACGCCAGCACCCTGGGTCAGCGACGGGGAACTGTATGGCGTGCATGAGCACGGCTCGATCACGGCGCTCGGCTTCGCCCCACATCGTTCGCTGGACAGCCGTCTCATCGTGGTCTACGGATCAGCGGTGATGCACCTGATCGAGGCGGTGGATGCGGTTGAGCGGCTCGCGCTGCGCGCGAGCATGACGCGTCAGCGCCGGCGGCCATCGGCATCCGCCAGATCCCGATCATCCTCGACAGTGTGCCCGCGAGAGGAGTGGACCGGCGCCGTGTGAGGGTCGCAGTGGGGGGGTCGGGTCGCATTACTACAACTGCTCGTCGCTCGCACCCCTCTTGGCCAAGTTCCACATCAGTGGCGGGTCGGGCAAAGGCGGACTGATGCTGCCGATCGCGACAGTTCGACCAATGCCGGCCGCGTCTACTGCGGATGGCTCAATCAGTCTTGATTGGCCGGGAAGGAATCAATCACGTCGGAACAGCCCTTCCGAAGGTCGGTATTGTGAGGCGTCGAGGATGAAATGTCGTACCCCCCGGGTCACGACCGGGTACGCGATTCGCACATCCCGCGTCTCATCATTCACCTCTGTTACCGATGCGTCGATCCAAGTGCTTGCCACGTAACATCGCACCGTCTGCGGCGGCGCGAGACTGCGCCATCCATCACCATGAAGCTCCGCATCAACTCGATCCTCCTCATCGAAGCTCACGAGTGGTCCTGCCTCGATAATGCGCCGGTTAGCGCGTGACACAACGCTTTCAAGAAGTTAGCTTGGTGCACGGCGCGCAGACAGCCTGTCATTGACGTCTCCGTCGCATTTCCCAATACCGTCCTCATCACCGTTTCCTCGACCTCATGATCCGTCATCTGGCGCGCACCGTGTGGTCTCGCCGCGGGTTTGTTCAAGATGATGCTGACGGAAGCCTTGAGTGGCAGCCGCCACGACGGCTACCAGGTGCGCTCACCGTGCTCCGCCAATGGCGGCGGAGTCGTGGCGGTTACCAATCACGTCGAACGGCCCTTTTCCGGTCCCGCGAGTCACGCACTGACAATCGCGACGCCATAGAGCGCGGCAAGAAGAGCGGCAACCAGGCTGATGGATCCCAGCACTGTCGAAGCGACCGCTGAGCCGACCGTTCCACCGCCCGGGCGGGGCGCCTGACGAAAGGAGTGCACTCCCGCAGCCAGCCCAGAGAGCCCCACGAGACCCAGTTTGAGAGCCAGCGTTCGGCCCGCCGGGCTGTCTAGCAGTTGTGACCAGCGCAAGTCCGCATTGCCAACATTGAGAACGCCCGTAACGATGAGCACCGCGAAAGCCGGCCAAGCAACGGCCTGATACCGACGCCCCACCAGCTGGGCCAGGGCGTCGCGTCCACGCAGGAGTGGAATGACGGCGGCGACAGTCACTTGGCCGCCTATCCAGATGCACGCGGCAACCACGTGCAGCCAGAGGACGAGTGTCGGCCCGGAGATGCTGAGCACCGATAGCTACTCCGAAAGCACCAAGAGCGGTGCCGAGTATTCAATTTCCTGGCCACTCGTGGAGGCCGCTCCGGCACGCCCGCGCTCGCGCCCGGTCGACCAAACGGTTACGCCAAGCACCATGTCCGTGATGGGCCGCCTCCTAAGGCTCTCGCGACCAGCGATCGCGCGGCGGTCCCCGTCGGCGTGGCGACGGACGCAAGTTGACCCAAGCGTCACCACGTATCGATTTCAACCCCAGGCCGCAAGATCCACGTCTACAGGCACGTGGGGCATTCTAGGCTTCTACGCTCGGTGCGCTAAGAAACCGCGCGACTTCTACGATGGAGTGGCGACCCGAAACGAGGAGGATCCCTATGGCAACTGTGAGTGTTCGCTACATCGTGAATGACGTTGACGAGGCAATCTCGTTCTACATCCAGCATCTCGGCTTCATCGAGGAGATGCATCCCGCACCCACCTTCGCGATGCTCTCCCGAGGTGATCTTCGTCTTCTCCTCAGCGCCCCGGGCGGTGGGCCTGGTGGCGGCGGCCAGGCAATGCCGGACGGCAGCCTACCGCAGCCGGGGGGCTGGAACCGGTTCACGATCGAGGTGACTGACCTTGATGCAACCGTGGAGACACTTCGCGGGGGCGGCGCCCGTTTCCGCAACGCGATCGCGACCGGCGTGGGCGGTAGGCAGACTCTGCTTGAAGATCCCTCCGGCAACCCCATCGAGCTGTTCCAACCGACTCTGCCGGAAGCGTCCTTGCGGCCATCGTAGGAGCGATCATGCGCGGTCGTGTGCGCTTCCTCATCATGATCGGCGCGCTTCGGATAGCGTCTTGGTCAGCGGTGACCATGCACACGCAGGCGTCAAAGACATGTATGTGTGGTCTCGTTCCGGATGGATAAGTTGAGCTCGCCGTCGTACCGTTGCGCGTTGAGATTGGTCGAGCAGGGACTGCGGAAGGACGGCCAACGGGCGGCTCCTCTACTGTGCCGGCAGCGGCGCGCAGATCACTGTCGCCATCACTCACCTCAGCAAGTCCTATGGCCGCGTGACAGCTCTGGATGAAATCTCGTCTCCGTCGCCGGAGGCGAGGAGCTTCGGCATCATCGGCCCATCGCAGCACGGTGTTGACTGCAAACGACCTGCAGTCGCTCGACCCACACTCGAGATCGTCGGAACTGAGCTCCCATGAGCGATGACAAGACCGTCGCGCGCATACCGTCCGAGAAGGTATCGCTCACCACCATCGCTCGTGAGTGGACGCGCCTCGGGTGCATCGGGTTCGGTGGTCCGCCCACGCACATCGCACTCCTCCGACGCATGTGTGTCGAGGAACGCCACTGGCTGAACGACCAGGAATTCGAAGATGGCATCGCTGCTACCAACCTGCTGCCGGGGCCCGCATCGACTCAATTGGCGATCTTCTGTGCCTGGCGACTGCGCGGAATGGTCGGCGCCGTGCTTGGCGGACTCTGTTTCATCATCCCGGGCCTCGTCCTCATTCTCATCCTCGCAGCCGTCTTTCTGGCGAGTCATCCGCCAACCTGGGTTCTCGGCGCTGCGGCCGGTGCCGGCGCCGCGGTGCCCGCTGTGGCGCTGAACGCGGCCTGGGGACTCGCCCCGGGCAGCTGGAAGCGCATCGGCACTACTCGCACCCAGCGCATGCGTTGGGTCATCTATGCATTGCTGGGCGGGAGCGCCGCGGCCATCATCGGACCGTACCTGGTGCTCGTGCTCCTCGCCTGTGGGCTCATTGAGATCGCGGCCCGCCGAGGGGGTCGGCGGTCGCCATCAGGATCAGCTCTAGCCCTGCTTCCTTCGGTGGTCACGCACACCGTCGCCCTCGGCGGCCTCGGGGCGATCGTTTGGGTCGCGTTCAAGGTGGGGGCGCTCTCCTACGGCGGCGGGTTCGTGATCGTGCCCCTCATGCAGCACGACGCCGTGGTCAGCTACCAGTGGATGAGCGGCGCCCAGTTTCTCAACGCCGTCGCTCTTGGTCAGATCACCCCGGGTCCGGTCGTTCAGACCGTGGCGGTGGTAGGTTACGCCGCCGGCGGCATCGGCGGCGGACTGCTCGCCGCGGCCATCGCGTTCAGCCCGTCGTTTGTTTTCATCCTTGTCGGGGCGCCGCGATTCGACCGGATCCGAGCCAACACCGCGATCCAGGCTTTTCTCATCGGTGCCGGTCCCGCGGTCATCGGTGCGATCGCAGGGTCAGCGATCCCTCTCGGCCTTTCTCTGCAACATGCCTGGCAGATTCCGCTACTTGGCATTGCTCTGCTCTGGCTTTTCGCCATTCGGCGCGGCGTCGTCAGCGGCCTGCTCCTGGCCGCCGCGATCGGCGTCGTGGTGGCGCTCGCGGGGGTACCTGTAGCGGCCTGAGCCCTGCACAGCCGCTGAGGGCTGTTTTCCGCGTCTCCGACGTGGTCGACTGCGACAGACAGGCTTCGGTTGCGGCCTCCGCGATGACAGCGATAGACACCCGCATACCCGGCACATCAACTGGCAGCTTCGCGCCCTGTCGAGCTGGTGGGTCGATAGGGAACCACGACTGCCACTCCTCGTTCATACCGGCGAGGTCCTCGGGGTCCCGAAGGATGAAGGTCGCACTCACCACCTTCTCGAGCGAGCTGCCTGCCGCAGAGAGTATCGCTGAGACGTTCTCGAGACACTGGCGCGTCTGCTCCTGGATGTTAGTCCCGACAAGCTGTCCGGTCGCCGTGTCGAAGGCCGCTTGACCGGACACAAAAACGAGTCCGGCGGCCTTCACCGCTTGGCTGTACAAAGCGGACTTCGGGGCCGCATCCGTCGTGACCGAATCTCTGGACATCGTGTCTCCTCTTGGCCTTGACGACGCAAGGTGGAACCGGGGTGGGAGCGTCTCGTCGCCGCGGCCCCGCGTGCTCGCAGCGAGGATACCTTCGAAGTGATCGTCGTTAGCGCCCCCGCGCTCCTCCTCCTCTCCGGACAGGTTCGGGTGCGGGGCACCTTTTGATCCTGGCTCTGACCCCAAAGTTACACTCGAGCGTGTTCGACCTGACCTGAAACCAGCCGGGCTAACAGCCCGCCGCTGGCCTCAGTTCAAGTGGGTTAATTGCACGCTGGGGTGTCCGACGCGGCTGTCTCTCGGAACCCGCGAGCGCAACTCGAACTGACCCCGATGCTTCCTCGTGCTCCCCCTGGGAATGTGACTCGGCCGGTGCACCCACCCACGGAAAATAATCGTCTCAGCGGTCAGCGAGCGACCAGAGCTCCCTTGGACTCGAAGATCTCCGCGATCGCTCCGACCGACGGGAGAGGTCGAAAGGGGCCGCACGGCTCCCGGACCCACCCGCCGCCCGGTGGCTCAGGCATGCTGAGCGACCCGGGCGGGCGGCGGTCAGGTCACGACTTGTGGTTCATCCTGCCGCGCGGAGCTAGGGGACCACGTAGTTGACCGAAGTTCCCCAGTTCGCGTTACCGTCTCTGGTCCCGCCGCAGGTTCCGATCGTCAGAGTGAACGCGGCACCTGTGCAGTTCGGGTACTGGATGTACTCGTTAGCGAAGTAGATCCGCCCGCCGGAGCCCGGCAGGAAGATCCCCCAGCTGTAGTCTCCCCAGCGGGGGCGGGTCGGGCCCGGGAAGCCCTGGTACTCGGTGAAGCCGTCCTGCGGGGACTTGCCCGCATCCGCGACGTTGATCGTTGACGTGAGCAGGCCGTTGGAGGTGCTGGTGAGCCGCCCGAACGCAGTGCTCGGGTAGAAACCGCCATTGTCGGCGCCGGTCGGCCCGCCGTTGCCGTTCAGCGTGAACAACATGATCGCCTTGCCGTTACCGCCGGTGCCTTCCGCGGCCATGGCCGGCATTTCCAGGTCTTCGTGCGCCGCCGAGACATACCCCTGGTTGGTCAGCGTGAACCTGCCCGTGCTGTCGAACGATCTGGTGCCGACCACCCAGTACACCGCGGACTGGTGGATCTCCGCGTTGGCTCCGGTGTATGTCTGGGCGAGCTCGGTGTTGGTGGCTCCCCAGAGCTGACCCTGTGACTGCGAAACCTGCGTCATGAAGTCGCCGTTGGTGGCGATTCCGCCCTCCGGGCAGGAGGCCGGCGCTGGCGAGCCCACGCTCAGGCCAGCCGCTCCGCACTCATCGCCCAGCGGTATCGGACCGGTCCGCTGCGGGCTGGCGAGGTTCTCGGGCCCGTAGTACCGATCGACGCCGGAGAAGAGTTGGCCGCTAAAGCGAATGGCTCCACACGTTGCGCAGCCCGCGCTGTTGAGGGCGGAAAGCCCGGTCCAGGCCCACGCCGCGATCCGGTTGTCACCGGAAGTCGGCAGGGGTACGAAGCCGTAGAAGTCCAGCGAGCCGAGCATGAACCCGGTGCCACCATTGCTGTTGTCGTACTGACCCGCGTCGGCCGGCTGTGCCGGGATGACCGCAACCCAGCACGTGATGCCGCCCTGGTGGAGCACCTTGTCGCGGGCGCAGGTCCCGTCCGGGGTGGGGATCAGGCCCATGTTCTCCCTCGCCACCGTGACCAGGGGGTTCGGCTGTCCATGGGACAGCCTGACAGGCAGGCCCTGCTCAAGGGCGGACTTGTTAAAGGCGAACTCCTGCGCGCCGTTGAAGAAGCCGCCACCGAAACCGGGCGCCGACCCGTTCAGCGGGAACTCGTCGTAGAACATCAGGAAGGCGTCCCGGGTCACCGAGATCTTCGCGAAGTCGTTGAGCAGGTATGGGGAGCCCGGCTCGCCCGGATTGTAGTTGGCGTTCACGAAGTACACGTGGTACGCGCCGAGCGGGTTGGAGCCGTCGGTTACCGCGATGCCCTCGTAGCAGGAGTTGGCCACAGCAGCGAAGCAGCCGACGAACGCGCCGCCACTCGACTCGGGGCTAGCCGAGACGATCTCGGTGAAGAACCAGTGCCCGCCGTTGGCGGAGTCATAGAGGCAGGAGGGGTCTCCGCCGCTGCTCCATCCCAGGCCAGCGAGCCCCATGATCGTGTCCAACGAGATCGGCTGGGATTCGCGATGCAAGGCGGTGTTGAAGACCAGGATCTCGCCGATGTTGTTGGTCTCGACCACGGATCCGTTGCCGGCACACAAGCCCTGGTCTGGGGGCTCAACGTCCTTATTCGGGTTGGCTGTATGTTCGGCGCTATCGACCGCTTTCAGGCCTTTCACGCCGGTGGCGCCACCCGCCGATGTGCTGATGCGGTCACAGCCCGGGCCGAGAGGCTGGCAGCTCACGGACGGCACGGGGAAGGAGGAGCCTTGGGCGAGAAGGCGCTTGGCGGCCGCGGAGAGCTGCAGGGGATGGGGATTGGGCAACGCCAGGGCGTGAGCGCGCGACGGTGTCCCGGCTCGCGCACCGGTGGCCACCTGATTGCCACCTGCGGTGGATGGAGTGTTGAGCGGGCCGCTCAGCAGTGAGCAACCGGTTGCGCAGCCAGTAGCGGCTGGGCCGGCGAAGGTCGCCGAGAACTTTCCCAGACTGGACGTTGTCAACGCGCTTGCCCGGGCGCCGGTCGCACTCGCGGTAGCCGCCGCTCCCCCGAAGGCCGTGACTAACGCCACCAGAAGCGACGACAACGACAGCAGCGCCACTCGCCTACGCATGATGCTCCGATGCATGGCTTCCCCCTTGACCGAGTCATTACTTGACTCGCGCGCTAGTTTGATGAATCAGCAGTCGCGTCGTCAACACCCTCAGATTCCGGTAGTGGGACAGTTTCGTCACTCGCCTAAACCCAGGCCCGAAACCAGAGGCGCTACATGGGTTCGAAGGGTGGGACGTGGTTCGTACCCGAAGGTGGCCCTTTGCCCGATCCGCGATGGTGTGTTAATTGCACGCTGGGGTGGACGTTCATTACCTCCCTCGGCCCGCTCAAAGTTGGGCAGCGCGAGGCTCCGCATCGCACAATGTGGAGCGTTTCTTTGTGGACGAGGGACCGGGGGTTCGCACCACCCGTAGGCCACGCGCCCCGGCGTTCAGGATCTGAGGAGCGCCCAAGGACTTCTGCGGTTCGGTGCGCTGTCTGGTGTGTCAATTGCACGCTGGAGTGAGCCACGGTCACGTCCCCCGCCTCTCGCTGTTCGGCGAACACGTCAGCTCGTGAAGTGCGACACGAAACATCATCGGTCGACTGAACGTGGATCGCCTGCATTCATGCTTTTCGAGCGCCCATGACGTTCTCGAGAGTGTCATCGAAGAAGCTGAAAGCTGAAGCCGGAAAACCGGTACGTCAGACTACTTCGCTGAAGGCATTGGGGTCAGGCTTCCGAACGCCAAGCGCCGACGAGACGAAGATCGAACGGAAGACCGAGCGCTCACATGCATAGCGCGTGGCCCACACGGCCTGGTGCGTCGGGTTTGAGTTCGTGAGTGCGTACAGCGGGAGGCGTTCCGTTGCCGCGGCCAACACGGCGACCATCCCAGGCACCGGACCGACGTACAGATTATTCCACCCAGCGATGAAATCTGCGTCAGAGAGACGTAGCCCCAACCTGCGGCGTAGGGATGCGAAGTAACCGGAAGCGTCAAGCTCGCCTCGCTCGTGTTGCTCATATGCATCGTCGAACTCGAATCGTCGACGAAGTGCGTGAGGGTCACAGGACGCGCGGGTACCCCAGGCGTGAAACACCCTATCGAAGTTGATCTCGAGAACTACCCCGCCGAGATCGAAGAGTAGTGCTCGTGTCGCCCCGGTGTCGCCGCTATCTGCGTCATCCACGTGACGACTCTCGTCCTACAAAGAGCCCCTCGACTGCTCCTCGCGCCCGAGTCACCTCGCCGCCTTCAGTGTGACGCCCGCGACCGTCATAGCCTTGGGCCGCTGATTCAGTTGACCTCGGTTCGTCGGCGGACCGGCTCGGTGGCCTCCTCCACGAGTACGAGATCGCAGCATGAACGACGGAATTGCATTCTCGGCACCCACAGCGTCAGCGTGACCAGAGTTACAGCGAAGAAGGCCGCCACAACCACCGCAGCGAAGGCGATGGCACGGCGCCTCGCGCTCAGGCAGTACGATTCTGGGCTGCCTCCTCGGCCGCTCCGACGCGGCGCGTGGGCTCCTCGGTGAGCAGCAGCGGCTCCACGCCATCAAGGATCGCCTGCTCAGTGATGACGCAGCGTTTGATGTCTGGCCGGCTCGGCACCTCGAACATGCTGTTGAGCAACACATCCTCGATGATCGACTTCAGTCCGCGAGCGCCGGTACCGCGCGCGAGCGCACGCTCGGCGATCGCGCGCAACGCACCCTCGTGGAAGACCAACTCGACGTCATCGAGCGCGAAGAACTTCTGGTACTGCTTGACGAATGCATTCTTCGGTTCGGTGAGGATCCGGATGATGTCCTCTTCGTCGAGATAGTCGAGCGCGACGGTGATGGGGAGGCGGCCGACGAACTCCGGGATCAAGCCGT